>NZ_BAAGYA010000001.1:0-1608437 GCF_054779555.1 Nocardioides dilutus
GATCGCGTTGCGGTAGTAGGGCGAGGGGTCGGTCCCGGTGACGACGTAGCCGATGCGGACGTCGTTGTTGCCGAGCACGAGCCGGCGGTCGGTGACCGCGTCGGTCCCGGTCTCGAGGTCGTGCAGCCTGAGATGTCGCGGCTGGAGGGGGTGGTTGGGCGTCCGGGCCTGGTCGGGCAGCTCCCACACCTCGGCGGCGACGATCGCCGACGGGACACCGCGGTGGTAGAGCAGCGACGAGTCCGACGAGAAGCCCTCCTCGCCCATCAGCTCCTCGCAGTAGAGGCGCCCCTCCGGGTCCCGGTGCTGGGTGTGCCGCTTCGGCGGGACGTCGCCTACTGACCTGTAGTACGCCATGCCTCGTTACGTTAGACCCGTGCCACTCGATGAAGCGTGGGCAGGACTGGTCGATGACGCCGCCGTCTTCCCGCCCGGCGACGCGCCCCTGCACGAGGCGACGGCGGCCTACGCCGCGCGTACGCCGGAGGAGGGAGCCGAGCTCGTAGGCACCTTCGTGCTCAGGGACACCGACCTTCCGCTGGTGCGCGGGTTCGGCGGCCCGCTGTCGGTCGTCGTGACCGGTGGCGCGGGTCAGCTGGCCGGTCCGGCCGGACTGTGCCGCAAGCTCGGGTTGGAGCTGGCGGGTCTCGAGATCGCCCTGCGAGACCTCGACGACCTCGCCGGCAACGTCCGCCGCGTGGTGGTGGCCCTCGGCGAGCTCGAGGAGCCGGTGCCCGTCTACGTGGAGCTCCCGCACGTCGGGTCGACCTCCGCGTGGCTGGCCGCCGCTGACGAGGTCGCCGCGGCCGGACTGCACCTGAAGTTCCGCACCGGGGGGCTCGAGGCTGCCGCCTTCCCCGCCGCGCACGCCCTGGCCCGGTGGATCGACGCGGCCCTCGACCGGGAGACCCAGTTCAAGTGCACCGCCTGTCTGCATCGTGCGGTCCGCCACACCGGCGAGGACGGGTTCGAGCACCACGGCTTCCTCAACGTCCTGGTCGCCACGGCCCGCGCCTTCGCGGGCAGCGGTGCGGCCGAGGTGACACAGGTGCTGGAGTCGCGCGACGCCGGGATGCTCACCCAGGCGTTCGACTACGAGGGCGGGGCCGCCGCCCGGCGCTGGTTCCGGTCCTTCGGCTCGTGCTCGGTCGCTGAGCCCTGGGCGGACCTGAGGGATCTGGGGCTGGTCGAGTGAGCGGGTTCGGGCTCGACCACCTGCCGTACGGCGTGTTCTCCGTCGCGGGCGGGCCGCGCCGGGTGGGCGTCCGGTTCAATGACGACGCCGGTGACTGGGTGCTCGACCTGTTCGCCGCCACCGGCCGCTCCGAGTTCGACAGCCCGTCCCTCAACGCGTTCCTGGCCCTCGGCACCGAGGTGTGGCGGCAGACCCGGGACCAGGTCCGCGAGCTGGCCGAGGACGGCGGCCACACGGTCCCGCTCGACTCGGTCACGCTGCACCTGCCCGTCGAGGTCGCGGACTACGTCGACTTCTACGCCTCGCTCGACCATGCCACCAACGTCGGGAGGATGTTCCGGCCCGACGGCGACGCCCTCACGCCCAACTGGCGGCACCTGCCGATCGGCTACCACGGCCGGGCGGGGACGGTCGTCGTGTCGGGTACGCCGGTCACCCGCCCGTGCGGCCAGCGCAAGGCACCGACAGACGCCGCGCCCACCTTCGGGCCCTCCCAGCGCCTCGACATCGAGGCGGAGCTGGGCTTCGTCGTCGGGGTGCCGAGCCCGCTGGGCGAGCCGGTGCCCTTCAGCGGCCTGGCCGACCACCTGTTCGGCGTGACCGGCCTCAACGACTGGTCCGCCCGGGACATCCAGGCCTGGGAGTACGTCCCCCTCGGCCCGTTCCTCGGCAAGTCCTTCGCCACCTCGATCTCGCCGTGGGTCACGCCGCTCGCGGCCCTGGACGCGGCCTGGGTCGACCTGCCGGCGCAGGACCCCGAGCCACTCCCCTACCTCGGCCCCGGGGCGACGAAGGGCCTCGACATCGACGTGGAGATCGCGCTCAACGGCGAGGTCGTCAGCCGCCCGCCGTACCGCACGATGTACTGGTCGCCCGCCCAGATGCTCGCCCACCTGACCGCCAACGGGGCCTCGCTGCGCACCGGCGACCTCTTCGCGTCCGGCACCATCAGCGGACCCGAGCGCGACCAGCGCGGCTCGTTCCTGGAGCTGTCGTGGGGCGGGGCCGAGCCGTTCGGGGCCGACGGCCACACCTTCCTGCGCGACGGCGACCAGGTGGTGCTGCGCTACTCGGCACCGGGCACCGGTGGCGGCCGGATCACCCTCGGCGAGGTCGCCGGTCGGGTCGAGCCGGCCAGGGACTGACCATCCCGGGTCCCGGGCCAACGAGAACGTGTTCCAGTTTCCGCCCTAGACTGCTCGCGTGGGCCTCTTCACTCCGATCGCGCGGCGCGTGGGCGCCATCCCCTGGCTGCCGAAGTACCTGACCCAGATCGTCTGGACCGACAAGCAGCTCCAGAAGCTGACCCGCGGCAAGCTGACGTTGCTCGACGTCGCCGGCCTGCCCAACGTCAACCTGACTGTCAGGGGACGGAAGAGCGGCATCGAGCGGACGACCCCGCTGCTGTGCGTGCCGGACCGCGACACCTGGCTGCTCGCCGGCTCGAACTTCGGCGGTCCCAAGGAGCCGCTGTGGGTGATGAACCTGCGGGCCGCCGGAGGCGAGGCGGTGATCCAGTACCAGCGCGAACGCATCCCGGTCATCGCGACCGAGCTCGAAGGCGCGGACCGCGAGGTCGCCTGGCAGACCATGCTCGACGTCTGGCCCAACTACCGGCTCTACGAGGCGCGGATGACCCGGCAGATCCCCGTGTTCCGGCTGACCCGGGTCTGACCCGGCCGATAGTCTCCGGCCGTGCAGTACGGCCAGTTCCCAGCGCCCCGGTTCACGGTCGCGCACCTCAGCGACGTCCACCTGCTCAGCCCGGGTCGCAAGCAGTACGAGGCGATCGTCCCCGAGGTCGGGCTGATGCACGTCCTCGAGCGGCTGTCGCGGCTCCAGCTCGTCCCGGACGCCCTCGTCTTCACCGGTGACCTCGCCGATAAGGCCGAGCCCGAGGCATACGCGCGGCTGCGCGGGCTGGTCGAGCCGTTCGCCGACGAGATCGGCGCCCAGGTCGTGTGGGTGATGGGCAACCACGACGAGCGAGCGGCGTACGCGCGTGGCCTCTTCGACCGCGAGCTGGGTCACCTCGCGGACGTCGACGTGCCCGCGCAGGACGCGGTCTACGACGTCGGCGGGCTGCGCATCGTCGCGCTGGACACCAGCGTGCCGCGCTACCACCACGGCGACCTCACCGACGCACAGCTGACCTGGCTCGCGGAGGTGCTGGCCACCCCGGCCGAGCACGGCACTCTCCTGGCGCTGCACCACCCGCCGATCCCCGTGCCGATGGTCCCCCAGGCGGCCGTCATCGAGCTGCACGGCATGGACCGGCTCGCCGCGGTCGTGGAGGGCAGCGACGTACGCGCGATCCTCGGCGGGCACTACCACTACACGACCTACTCGATCTTCGCCGGCATCCCGGTCTCGGTGGCCTCGGCGAGCTGCTACACCACCGACGTCGCGCCCAAGGACCGCCTCATCTCCGGCGTCGACGGGCACCAGGCGTTCACGATGGCGCACGTCTACGACGACCGGATCGTCCACACCGTGGTGCCGCTGGCGGAGGCGCCCGAGGTCAGCGGCTTCGGGCTCGACATGCTGCCGCTGATCGACGCGCTGTCACCCGATGAGCGGCTCGACACGATCAGCCGCAAGGACTCCGACTTCAACCTCGGCGTCGAGGGCCCACTGGTGGAGCCTCAGCCCTAACCCACCGCCGCCCTCGACCGTGCCGGCGTCCGCGCCGTCACGTCCGCGACCGCTTCGAGGAACACCGGGAACCACCCGGCGTGGTCCATGACCACCGACGCATGACCACCCGGCGCCTCGAGCACCTCGGCGCCCGGGATGGCCGCGGCGAGGGCGTGCTGACGCCGGGCCGGGATCGCCTTGTCACGAGTGGTCACGACGACGGCGGTCGGCACGTCGACGCCGGTGATCCAGGACGCGGAGTTGAAGCGCCCCAGCTCGCCGAGCACCTCGGGCATCGACCAGGCGCTCGTGCTGCGGAACTCCCGGGCACCCCAGCCGACCCGATCCCGGTGGTCGTACGGCGACACGTCCGGCAGGCCGAGCGCGAACCGCTCGACCTTGGGCTGGGCGTAGCGGGACAGCGGGTTCATCGTCAGGGTCACCAGCGAGAAGAACAGCTTCTCCCGCGGATGGCCGCGGAAGTTGCGGGCGGTCGACGCGAGCACCAGGCCGCTGACCCGCCCGGGGTGCCGGTGCCACAGCTCCTGGGCGACCGCGCCGCCCATCGAGTAGCCGACCACCAGGGCCTGGTCGATGTCGAGGGCATCCATGACCGCCGCGGCGTCGTCGGCACAGTCGACGAACCGGAACCGCTCCGAGTGGATGCCGCGTCCGTGCCAGCGCTGGTCGAAGGTGATGACACGGTGGGTGCGCGAGAGCTCGCCGATGGTGCCGAACCAGCAGAGGTACGCCGTGCAGCCGAGCCCGTGCAGCAACACCGCGGTGGGGGCGTCCGGGGTTGGGCCGGGCACGTCGACGAGGAAGGTGCGGCCGCGGCCGGGCAGATCGACCATCCGCCCCTCGGGGACGTCCTCGACCGCCGGCAGGGTGACGACGCGGCCGGCGACCGCCTTGCCCACGACGGTGGCGCCGTAGACGCCGGCCTTCCTCCCGACCCGGGTGGTGACCCGGGTGGTGCGCCAGATCAGGCGGGCGAGGGTGGGTGTCACGTTTCCTCCTTCGTCAGCTCCCGGAGAGCCGGGGCGAACTCGGCGACCAGTGGCGCGAGGTCCCGCACCAGGTCGGGACAGGACAGCAGGGCGAAGTTCATCCGGTCCTGGTAGGACCACGCGGTCACGTTGAGCCCGATGCCCTCGAGGATCGGGCCGACGCTGAACAGGTCGACGAGCCGGGAGTCACCGAGCAGCAGCTCCTCCCGCGGCCCGGCGACGTTGGAGACGACCAGGTTGAACGGGGCCGGGTGCCAGGAGGCAGCGCGCACCCTGGAGTAGAGACGCATGACCGCCCCGAACGCCGCCGGTGGGGTGAACTGCACCCAGTCGACGAACATGTCGGGACCCAGGGTCCGGTGCACGACCTTGGCCGCGTCGGTCACCCGCGAGATCGTCTGCAGCCGCTCGTGCGGGTCGTCGATGTCGGTGGCCAGGGTCGTGAACATGTTGGAGACCCGGTTGCCCTCAAGGCGCGGCGGGCCGTCGGGCGGGTCGGTGCCCACCGGCACGCCTGCGGTGAGGGAGGACCTGGGCTGCTCACCGAGCGCCGCCAGCCACCGGCGCAGGGCTCCGGACACCACACCGAGGACCACGTCGTTGAGGGTCACGCCGTGCGCGTGGCGGGCCGCCTTGAGCTCGTCGAGCGGGAGCGTGACGGTGGCGAAGTTGCGCCGCGAGCCCAGCGGCCCGTTGAACGAGGTGCGCGGCACGTCGAGGATCGGCCGCGGCGGCGTGACGTCGGACCCCCGGCGGATCCTGACCAGGTCGACCAGCCGGCGGACCGTGCGACTGAGGAGCGCAGGGAGCGAGAAGGCCTGCCGCACCGCGTCGACGAGGGCGGCGCGGACCAGCTCGGGTCGAGACGGCGTCGGTTCCAGCCTCACCTCCGGGGCGCCGGCCGGCGTCACCGCGCCGGTGGCGTTGGCGAGCAGGTTGTTGGCGGCGTTGCCGTCGGCCAACGCGTGGTGGAGCTTGGCGACCACGGCGACCTTGCCGCCCTCGAGCCCCTCACAGACGTGCAGCTCCCACAGCGGGACCGAGCGGTCGAGCGGGACGCTGACGATCTGGCCGACCATCCGCTCCAGGTCACGCATGGAGCCCGGGGCCGGCAGCACGACCCGGAAGATGTGCCGGGCCGGGTCGAGCTCCTGGTCCGAGATCCACAGCGGGTGGTTGAGGAGCAGTGGGTCCATCAGGGCCCGCTTGCGGAACGACGGCAGCTTGTCGAGCCGCGCCATCACCTCGCCCACGAACGCGTCGAAGTCGAAGCCTCCTGGGCGCTCGAGGATCGCGACCTTCACGGTGTGCATGTGCATGGTCGGGGTCTCGAGGTAGAGGAAGTTGGCGTCCACCCCGTCCATGCGCTGCATCAGGGGAGCTCGCGCTTCATGATCTTGCCCGAGTCGTTGCGGGGCAGCTCGTCGACGAACGTGACGTCGCGCGGCACCTTGTAGCCGGCCAGCTGCGACTTCACGTGCGCGCGCAGGTCGTCGGCCCCGACGTCGGCGCCGGCCTCGATCGCGACGTACGCCGCCAACCGCTGGCCGAACTTCTCGTCGTCCACGCCGACCACGGCCGCCTCCCGGACCGCCGGGTGGGCGTTGAGCGTCTCCTCCACCTCGAGCGGGTAGACGTTCTCGCCGCCCGACACGATCATCTCGTCGTCGCGGCCCACGACGTAGAGGCGTCCCTCCGCGTCCACCCGGCCGATGTCTCCGGAGACCATGTAGTCGCCGAGGAACGCCTTGGTGTCACCGGAGGTGTAGCCGGAGAACTGGAAGCCGCTGCGCACGGCGATCCGCCCGACCTCACCCTGGGGGACCTCGCGGTCGGCGTCGTCGAGGATCCGCAGCTCGGTGCCGACGACGGGTCTGCCGGCCGTGTCGGGGGCGACCCGCAGGTCGGCGGGCACGGCGGTGCTGATCAGCCCGGCCTCGGTGGCGTTGTAGCTGTTGTAGATCGTGTCGCCGAACCGGTCCATGAACTCGAGGACCGCGGCGCCGCGCATCCGCGAGCCGCTGGCCGTCACGAACCGGAGCCGCCCCTTCAAGGGGTAGCGGTCGAGCACCTCGGGGGGGAGCTCCATGATCCGCTCGATCATGACCGGTACGACGCCGAGGCCGGTGGCGCCGGAGCTGCGGACCATCTCCAGGGTGGCCTCGGGGTCGAACCTGCGCCGGGTGACCACCGTGCACGCCAGCGTCGCGGCGATGACGAGCTGGCCGAAGCCCCACGCGTGGAACATCGGGGCGGCCACCACGACCGTCTCGCCGGCGCGCCACGGGATGCGGTCCAGCATGGCGGCCATCGCGTTGGTGCCGCCGTCGGCACCGCGGGCGGCGCCCTTGGGCGTCCCGGTGGTCCCCGAGGTCAGCAGGATGACCTTGGCCGAGCGCTCCGGCCTGGCCGGAGTGGCGCCGTCGTTGGCCCGGATCACCGAGTCGAGCGACCGGACGTCGCCACCGCCGGGCTGGTCCTGCCAGGCGACGAGCTCGACGAGGTCGCCGACCACGGTGCGCGCGTGCTCGACCAGGCCGGCGAACTCCTCGTCGTAGACCACGAGCTCGGCCTTCTCCCGGGCCACCACGTCGGCGAGCTGGGGCCCGGAGAACCCGGTGTTGAGGAGCAGGGCGTCGGCGCCGAGCTTGGTCGCGGCCCCGAGGGCGTCCACGAAGCCGCGGTGGTTGCGGCACAGGATGGCGATGGTGCGGACCTGGCGACCCGACGGCGTCCGCATCCGGGCGAGGCCCGAGGCGAGGGCGTCCGAGCGCCGGCCGAGCTCGCCCCAGGTCAGTGAGCCGAGCTCGTCGACCAGGCCCACCCCGTCGGGACGCCGGGCGGCGGCGAGCCCGAGGCCCGTGGTCGCGGTGATGCCGTAGCGGCGTACCACCAGGCCCATCCGGGCATATCGGTCGGGGCGCAGCGGCGCGATCAGTCCGGCCCGGGCGAGGGTGGCGGTGCGCCAGCGGGCGTGGCGCAGCCGCTGCCGCACCTTGGCCCTGCGCTCCCCGCTGCTCATGTCAGCCGATGCCTACCCGATCACGGGGAATCGCCTGGCCCGGGACAGCCGGTCGAGAGCGTCCTGCATGCGGCTGCGGATCTCGGCGTCGACCTCGGCGATGTCGGGGTCCTCACCGAACTCGGCGCGGATGTCGATCGGCTCGAGGACCTGGGTCACGATCTTGGTCGGCAGCGGGAGGTTGGGCGGGAAGGCGAAAGTGAGGCCGAACGGGAACCCGAGGCTGACCGGGAAGTACTCCGAGCGCATCAGCTTCTGGAGGCCGAACAGCTTGGCCAGCGGCTCGCCGTGCCAGAGGAACAGCTGCGACTCCTGGCCGCCGATGCTCACCACCGGCACGATCGGGACGTCCGCCTCCAGCGCCGTCCGGACATAGCCCGTGCGGCCGTTGAAGTCGATCTCACCCTGCTTGCGGGTCGGCCGGAAGCTGTCGTAGTCACCGCCCGGGAAGACGATCGTCACCGCCCCAGCCTCGAGCACCGCCGCGGCGTTCTCGCGGTTGGCCTCCACGAACCCGGCGGCGCGAACGTGGGGACCGAGGGCTCCGGTGAAGAGCATGTCGTGGGCGAGCGTGTAGATCGGCCGGTCCAGGCCGAAGTGGTCGTGGAACGCCACCGTGATGATCGGGACGTCCATGGGCATCAGCCCACCGGAGTGGTTGGAGACGATCAGCACGCCGCCGTCCGGCGGGATGCGCTCGATGTCGCGCACCTCGGAACGGAAGTACTTCTTCATCACCAGCCGCAGGAACGGCAGCCACTTGCCGACGTAGTCGGCGTCCCGCAGGGTCAGGTCCGGCTCGCTCACGATGCCCTCCGCGGCGGAGAGCCCAGCGTCGACCCGAGCACCCGGCGCCAGCTGAACGGCTCGGGCGCCGCCGGGTCCTGGGCCAGCCGGTCGGTGAGGGCCGCGAGCGCCAGTGGGTTGGCGACCAGACCGACGTGCGAGCTGGGCACCCCGATGTTCTCCGCCGTCGGGCTCTCGTCCAGGGCGCACCCGCGCCACGGGACGATCCCGTCGGTTCTGGACCAGATCGCTGTGTTGAAGACCGGCAGCGGTTCGCGGAGCTCGTCGATGACAGCCTCCGCGCGCTCGCTGAGGCCGTGGGTGCGCCGCGAGCGCTCGAACATCCGGGTCGTCCGCGTGCGCTCGCCCTCGGGCCGCCACGGCGACCCCAGGGTGACCACCTGGCGCACGTGCTCGCAACGCTGCTGGGCCAGCCAGCGGGCCAGGAGCCCGCCGAAGCTGTGGCCCACCAGGCTCACCGGCTCGTGACGACCGCCGTAGACCTCGTCGAACCGGGCCAGGACGCCGTCGACCACCGCGTCGGTGAGACCGTGGTTGGTGCCGAGCCCCCAGCCGTGGGTGTCCCACCCGCGCCGCTGCAGGTGACCACGCAGGGGCCGGGTCACCGGGTCGCCCGAGTGGAAGCCCGGGATGACCAGGACGGGCCGCCCGGCCCCGAGGTCGCTGTCGACGAGCGGCCCGCTGACCGCGTCGAGCAGCAGCGATCCCACGAGCTCACCGGGTGCCCGGAACGCCTCGCCCGCGGTCAGCACCAGGGAGGGCTTGCGGAGGTCGGGGCGCCCGTGTGGGTCCCGTCCGATCCCCGCAGCTCGGAAGTCGTACACGTGTCGAGTATGGGCGTCGCTCCGACAAAACTGCAACGCGTTCTAGTACAGGTCACACTACTGGCGAGTACCTGGAAGGCGCCAGCACGCTCTCTTGACTCATTCAAGAAAACTCGCAAAGGTGGGGGCGTGCCCACGACCCTGGAGCTCGAGCCGCTGCTGCGCGGTGCCGGGCTGCGGGTGACCCGGCCTCGGTTGGCCGTGCTGGCCGCTGTCCACGAGCACCCGCACGCCGACACGGACCGGCTGATCGGCGCCGTACGCCGCGAGCTCGGCGACGTGTCGCACCAGGCCGTCTACGACGTGCTGCGCGCGCTGACCTCGGCCCGCCTGGTGCGCCGGATCCAGCCCGCCGGGTCGGTGGCCCGCTACGAGTCGCGCGTGGGCGACAACCACCACCACGTCGTGTGCCGCTCCTGCGGCGCCATCGCCGACGTCGACTGCGCCGTCGGCCACACCCCTTGTCTCACCGCCTCCGACGACCACGGCTTCGAGGTCGACGAGGCGGAGGTCGTCTACTGGGGCACCTGCCCCGAGTGCGCGACCGGACCGACCCCTCAGTGAACGCGACCCGGAAGGAATGCAGATGAGCGACAGCCAGGACTCCACGCCCGACAGCCCCCAGGGGGTGGACCGGAAGGCCGAGGAGGGCTGCCCGGTGATGCCCGGCTCAGCGGCCGCGGACGGCAGCGAGAGCGAGAACCCGGCCATCGACTCGCCGACCCCACAGACGGGTGGGCGGCCGCACACCCTCAAGGACTGGTGGCCCAACATGCTGGACCTCTCGGTCCTGCACGCGCACTCACCGGCCGGCAACCCGCTCGGTGCCGGCTTCGACTACCGGTCGGAGTTCGCCAAGCTCGACCTCGCCGAGCTGCGCCGCGACATCGTCGAGGTGCTCAACACCTCGCAGGACTGGTGGCCGGCCGACTTCGGCCACTACGGCGGGCTGATGATCCGGCTGAGCTGGCACGCGGCCGGCACCTACCGGATCTTCGACGGGCGCGGCGGCGCCGGTGACGGTGGCCAGCGGTTCGCGCCGCTCAACAGCTGGCCGGACAACGCCAACCTGGACAAGGCCCGGCGCCTGCTGTGGCCGGTGAAGCAGAAGCACGGACAGAAGATCTCGTGGGCCGACCTGCTCGTGCTGGCCGGCAACGTGGCGCTGGAGGACATGGGCTTCCAGACATTCGGCTTCGGCTTCGGCCGTGAGGACGTCTGGGAGCCGGAGGAGATCTACTGGGGTCCCGAGGACACCTGGCTGGGCGACGAGCGCTACGCAGAGGAGCGCCAGCTCGACGAGGTGCTCGGCGCGGTCCAGATGGGTCTCATCTACGTCAACCCCGAAGGTCCGGGCGGCAACCCGGACCCGCTCGCATCGGCCCACGACATCCGCGACACCTTCTCCCGGATGGCGATGAACGACGAGGAGACCGTCGCCCTGATCGCCGGCGGCCACACCTTCGGCAAGACCCACGGGGCCGGGGACGCCGACCTGGTCGGTCCCGAGCCCGAAGGCGCGCCGCTGGAGGAGCAGGGGCTGGGCTGGACGAGCTCGTTCGGCTCCGGCAAGGGCGCCGATGCCATCACCTCCGGCCTGGAGGTCACCTGGACCACGACCCCGACGCGATGGAGCAACGACTACTTCAAGATCCTCTTCGGCTACGAGTGGGAGCTCACCGAGAGCCCCGCCGGCGCCCACCAGTGGGTCGCGAAGGACGCCGAGGAGATCATCCCGGGCCCGACGCCCGACTCCCCCAAGCGCAAGCCCACCATGCTCACCAGCGACCTCGCGCTGCGCTTCGACCCGGAGTACGAGAAGATCTCGCGCCGGTTCCTCGAGAACCCCAACGAGTTCGCGATGGCCTTCGCCAAGGCCTGGTACAAGCTCCTGCACCGCGACATGGGCCCAGCCGAGCGCTACCTCGGCCCGTGGGTGCCCGAGCCCCAGCTGTGGCAGGACCCGGTCCCTGCGGTCGACCACGAGCTGGTCTCCGAGAGCGACGTCGCCGACCTCAAGGCCAAGGTGCTCGAGTCCGGCCTGACGGTCGACCAGCTCGTGACCACGGCGTGGGCGTCGGCGGCGACCTACCGGCACACCGACAAGCGCGGCGGGGCCAACGGCGCCCGGATCCGCCTCGAGCCACAGCGCGGCTGGGCGGTCAACGAGGGCACCGCGCCCGTCCTGGAGAAGCTCGCAGCGATCCAGGAGGAGTTCAACTCCGCAGGGGGCGCCAAGATCTCGCTCGCCGACCTGATCGTGCTCGCGGGCAACGCCGGAGTGGAGCAGGCCGCCAGGGCAGCGGGCCACGAGGTCACGGCGCCGTTCCATCCGGGCCGCACCGACGCCTCGCAGGAGCAGACCGACGCCGACTCGTTCAGGGTGCTGGAGCCGCGCGCTGACGGCTTCCGCAACTACCTGCGCGCCGGCGAGAAGCTCCAGCCGGAGACCCTGCTCGTCGACCGGGCCTACATGCTGAACCTGTCGGCACCCCAGATGACCGTCCTGGTCGGTGGGCTCCGCGCGCTCGGTGCCAACGCGGGCGGTGCCCAGCACGGCGTCCTCACCGACCGGCCCGGCGCTCTGACCAACGACTTCTTCACCAACCTGCTCTCGCCCGGCAGCCGGTGGAAGGCGTCGGAGTCCGAGGAGAACGTCTACGAGATCCGCGACGTCGCGACCGACGAGCTGAAGTGGACCGCGACCGCGGTCGACCTCATCTTCGGGTCCAACTCACAGTTGCGCGCGATCAGTGAGGTCTACGCCTCCGAGGACGCGCGTGCCAAGTTCGTCGACGACTTCGTGGCCGCCTGGACCAAGGTCATGGAGAACGACCGGTTCGACCTGGACTAGGCAGCGGCACGTCCAGGGGCCCGGTCGCACATGTGCGACCGGGCCCCCAAGACCCCCATGGTTGGACCGCTCAGCACGTCCGCCGCAGCTGTCGCAGCATCCGCTGCCGCCGTTCCGTCCGCCTGGTGATCTCGTGCGCGCGAGCGATGACGACTTCGCGGCGCGTCGCCTTCGCCGGCTCGAGGCGGGGCTTCACGCGGACCTCAGGATGAACTGCACCCGGCCCTCGTCGTCGGTGACGGCATCCAGTTCGCGGCCTTCGACCTGCACGTCCGCTCCACGTCCGAGGTAGAGACGCGCACCGTCCTGCTCGAGGACCCGGTCGTCCGGGTGCGGGCCTGATACCGCTCGGACCTGCATCGGCCGGCTCGGCGCCTCATGGGGGGCGATCCGCAGCCCGGAAGTGGGCGTCAGCTTCGGGTGGGCCGTGACTCTTCGCAGGACCGCAAGAGCCCGTGGAGTGATGGAGAGCATGGAACTGCTCGCCTCCTCGGTCATCGCTGGGCCAGCGGGATCTCCGATGGCAGGAACTCCATCAAGACATCGCTGAGAACCCGCCGACAACCCCTCGGGACGAAGTGCTCGCACCTCGTCCGCGGATCGTCATGAGGCTGCAATGTCACGTACCGGTGGCTTGTCACAAAGCGCTGCGACGGTGTTCGCCATGGAGCGTTCAAACGTGCTGGGGCACGTTCTGAGGCCATCGCCCTCGCGGGGGCTCGCGAATACCCGGGACGCGGATCCGCCGGGGACTGGCTCGCCCGGCCAGGTGGTGCTCGACCTCCACCGCACGGGGCTGCACCAGCTCGACGAGGTCCAGCGCCAGGTGGACCTCTTGCTGGAAGGTGGCCCGCGAACCCTGGTCGTCGACCTCTCCGCCCTTCACGGGGCGATGCATACCTCCTCCTCGACGATTGCCGCGCTCATGTGCGTCCGGGAGCGTGCCTCGGCACGCGGGGTGGATGTGGCCCTGCGCGCACCGGACCGCCGCCTCACCGACACGCTGCACCGAAGCGGGCTCCTGGGCATGCTGGCGACGAAGCCGCAGCCCCAGGTGGCCCCGGACGAACACGAGGGCCTCCGCGAGGCCGACTCGGCTCCAGAGGTCGGGGTGACGCGGTTGGACCTCGTGTGCGGGCCCGACGTCGCGCGCACGGCGCAGGAACTGACCCGCAGGTGGGCTCGGGACCGGGCGTTGCCGGCCGCCTCCGTCAGCAGGCTCGGGGCGCTGGTCCTGGCGGCCATCACACACGGGCTCCGTTTCGACCCGCGCAGCGTCACGATCGCGGTCCGCTGGGTTGACCTCGACCGGGTCCGCGTCGACGTCAGGTGGAAGGGATGCTCGGCCACCGCCCGGCCCGCCGGAGCGAGTGGGGATCTCGAGTCCACGACGGGCACTCTCGACGCCCTGGCGGAGGACTGGGGCTTCTCGACCAACGCCTGGGGACCGGTCCAGTGGATGGTCCTCGACACACGTTGAACCGGAGTCACTCAGTCTCGGGGCAGCCGACCGGCAGCTGCTCGAACCGGTCGGGCAGGAGCGATGAGTAGTCCTCGGCTGTGACCGGGCCGCCCGTCAGGGCACCCCCCGGAAGCGGCACCTGCACCGGGCCTGCGCTGCTCACGATCAGCACAGACCCCACGCCCGCTACGGACGTCACGGTCAGCACGATCTGACCCACGGCGGCCGGCAGTCGTTCCGCGCTGATGGGCGTCTCGGGGGCGACCGCCACCTGGGCTGTGCCCTCCGCGACGTCAACCAAAGTGAGTGCCGACTCGGGTGGAATCGCGGTGGAACGTCCGGCGGCACGAGCGTCCTCGGTGGGCCCCGCCGCGAGCTCTTCGAGCAGACGCGCGGCGGCGAGCTCGGGCGGCTGGTCACACGAGGCCCCCGCCGCCGACGGAACCAGACGTTCGTCGCCGACGAGCCAGAACACCATCGGCACGGGCCCGGGAACCGGGCTGCCCTCCGCATCGCGCGACGACGGAGCACCGGACTCGAGCAGGTCGTAGGGAACGGTCTCGCCGTCGACCCTGGTGACCGAGCCCTCCCCCGGCAGGCCGCACGACGACAGCAGCGCGGTCACGAGCAGAGCAGCCACCGTGGTCGCGGTGCGCCCCGGCCGCCGCCGGCTCACGAGGGCTCCGCCTCGGTGGTCGGCAGCCTCATCACGAAGCTCGCGCCGCCACCCGCTCGGGCCGTGCACCACACGTCCCCGCCGAGGTTGCGGACCGTCTGTTCCACGATGCTCAGCCCGAGCCCGCTGCCCGTGCCGACCTTCTCGCCGCCCGCACGAGCGAACCGCTCGAAGATCCGCCTCCGGTCCGCCGGGGCAACGCCGGGGCCGCGGTCCTCGACGCACAGATCGACGAACCGACCGTGGTCCACCACGCGCACGCCGGTCAGGCCTCCGCCGTGGAGGTCGGCGTTCTGGAACAGGTTCGTCAGCGCACGAACCATCTGCGACCGGTCCACCTCGACCAGCGGGCCCGAGGTCTCCGCGGAACCAGCGTCCAGGACACCGAGCGGGCGGTCGCTCGACAGCAGCGCCTGACGTACGAGGGTGAGGGCTCCGATGACGGTCGGCTCGGCCTCGTGAACGTGCGCGTCGAGGCGTCCCAGTATCAGCAGGTCGGCCAGCGCACGGCGAAACCGAGCGAGCTCGTCGGCCATCAGCTCCACGGCGTGTGCCGTCCGGGGGGAGAGGTCGGGAGCGTCCTGGAGAAGACTGAGACTGGTCGTCAAGGTCGTGACAGGAGTGCGCAGCTCGTGGCTGACGTCGGCGGCGAAGCGTGCGTCCTGCTGGATGCGCTCGCGCAGCGCATCCACCATGTGGTTGAACGAGCCGACGAGGACCGCCAGGTCGGGGTCGTCGGTGTCCTTCAGACGCGCGCCCAAGTCCCCTGCCGCGACCTTGACCGCTGCCGTGGTCACCTCGCCCAACGGAGCTAGCACTCGGCGACTCGATGCGCGTCCGAGCAGCGCCCCGGCCACCGTCGTCAGGCCCGCACAGACGGCCAGCGCGAGGCCGAGTGTCCACAAGGTGCGATCGAGCTCTTCGGCCACCGAGACCTCGTAGTACTCGGCGTCGACGGCCGGGAGCGGGATGCCCACCACCACTGCGTGCGGGTTCGTCTTGTCCGTCCAGGCGACGCCGACGGACCCCTCGGCCACGATCGGCTGCACGGCAGAGGTCAGCTCGGGACCGGCGCTGTCCAAGGATGACGAGTACCACTCACCGTGCCGGCGGACGTAGATGACGGCTCCGGCCGGCGGTGAGAGGGAGCCGAGTACGTCGCTGACCTGGGCCCCCGACGTCAGCAGGCTGTCTCGGACCAGCGCCCCGTCCGCGAAGGCCTGGCGCGTCGCCGTCCGCTCGCGCTGGTCCAGCAGCAGGTGCCGCGAGACGAAGTAGGTTCCCAGCGCCAGCGCTGACGAGAGCGCCAGCGCACCGATCGCGAACGCGAGCGTGACCGTCGAACGCAGACCTCGGGTGGCGCCGGCCGGCCTCATCGGAGATCGAGTCGATAGCCGAGCCCGCGCACGGTGACCACTGTCATGGGGGCGCTGGGCTCGAGCTCGAGCTTCTTGCGTAGTCGTCGTACGTGGACGTCGACGATCCGCTCGTCGCCGAAGAACCCGGCGTCCCAGACGTGCTCGAGCAGGCTGGAGCGGCTGAGCACCCGCCCCGCGTTGTCGGCGAGCACGCTCAACACGCGGTACTCGGTGTTGGTCAGGTGGATCTCCTGGCTCCCGCGGGTGAGCGCCCCAGCACCCCGGTCGAAGACCAGTGGGCCGTTCTGGCTGTCGAGAACGAACACGTCCTGGGTCTCCGCCGGTCCGGTGTCTCCCATGGACGGTCGCCGCAGCAGGGCCTTGAGCCTGGCCTTGACCTCTGCCACGTCGAAAGGCTTGGTGACATAGTCGTCGGCCCCAACCTCCAAGGCCGCCACGATGTCGTCGACACCATCCCTGGCGCTGACGACGACGATGGGTGCCTCGGTCGCAGGACGAGCGCGCCTGATGAAGGAGAACCCGTCCATGCCCCCGAGCATCAGGTCGACCAGCATCAGGTCGACGTCACAGCCGGCGACCGCCTCGAGGGCCTGCTCGGCGTTAGAGGCCTCCATGACGTCATAGCCCTCGTCCTCCAGGACCATCCGCAGGGAGGCGCGCAGGCCCGCGTCGTCCTCCAGCACCAGGACCCGGGTCGCCATGCGGGCCATGGTCCCACCGCGGCCCAGCCCCTCAGGCCGAGGCAGTGGTGAGGCCGCCGATTGTCACGAGACTGCAAACAACCCGACGACGCTACCGTCACGCCCGGTTGTCAGGGTCTCAAGCACGATGCGAGGAAGGGACAAGACAGTGACGCACACCGACCAGATCGAACTGGTCAGCCTCGAGTGCAGCGGCCTGACACTCGCGCACCCGGCCGATGACCTCCGGGGGCAGACGGTGGTTGACCCGCACCGCCATCGCGTGGGCAAGGTCGATGACCTGATCATCGACCGCGAGGAACGCCGCCCGAGACTCCTCGTCGTGACCTCCGGCGGGATCCTGGGCCTCGGGACCACCATGCGCCTGATCCCGGTGGATGCCGTCGTCCGGGTCGACGAGCAGGTGCACATCGAGGCTCCTCACACGCAGGTCCACTTGGCCAGATCCGACGCGGAGGTCGACCCCACGCGGGCCTACCGTGAGATGTGCGCCAGTTACGGGTACTCACCCTTCTGGGGCCCTGGCTACATCTATCCCTACTTCCTCGGGCGCACCGGGGGGCCGTGACGGCCCGCGGCGCATCTCCGCGTTGGGGCCGGCCGGGCGCCCGAGGAACCGCACCCGGCCACACCAGGAGGACCCATGACGTCACCCGACGCCACGCGCGACCGCGATGCAGGTGGCACTGACGCTGCCAAGGCCCACGCCGGACACGAACGGCGGATGTACGTCCGGTTCGGGCTGATGCTCGCCACCTCCACGGTGGTCATGTTCGCGCTGACCTACACCAACGCCTTCTCGACCGAGCACATCCGGTGGAGCGAGGAGCGCTTCTACATGGCGCTCCTGATGGGCGCAGCGATGGCGCTGGTGATGCTCGCGTTCATGCGCAGCATGATGTACAAGAACCGGGCACTCAACGCGGTGGTGGTGGCCATGGCGCTCCTGCTCGGCGGCACCGCGCTCTACCTCTCCCGCTCTCAGGCGCTGGTCGATGACCAGGCCTACATGAAGGGCATGATCCCGCACCACTCCATCGCCATCCTCACCAGTGAGCGTGCGGACATCGACGATGTCCGGGTGCGCGAGCTGGCGGACGGGATCATCAGAGCCCAGCGCAAGGAGATCAAGGAGATGGACTGGCTCATCGAGGACATCGAGGACAACGGCCCGGCCACGACTGCTGAGGAAGCCCGACGACGTCCGGTCCCCGACTTCGAGGGAGAGGCCGCCGGGCTGGGCCTCATCGGCATCCTGGTGAGGGCGTTGCAGACCCTCCATGAGGCTCGAGCAGCGTCCGCAGTTGCCGCAGCCCGCTCCTGACCCGCCGTCCAGGTCCTCGAAATGGACAACACCCGGTCCTGGGCCGCAGGTCCGGGTGTCGCCGATGTCCTGAGACATCACAGAGTGGCAGGTGCAGGATTCGAACCTGCGTAGGCATACGCCGACGGATTTACAGTCCGCTCCCATTGGCCGCTCGGGCAACCTGCCTGGGTTGTCACCGCCCTGCCCCGACCTGGCCTTGGCCGGGCGACAACGAGGCGAAACAATAGCGCAGCGCGGACCGCGTCCGAGAATCAGCAGAGCTACACCAGCGCACCACAAGGAGCCCTCGCATGGCCGACTCGTCGTTCGACATCGTCAGCAAGTTCGACCGCCAGGAGGTCGACAACGCGCTCGGGCAGACCGCCCGCGAGATCGCGACCCGCTTCGACTTCAAGGGCACCGGCGCCACCATCGAGTGGAAGGGCGAGCAGGCGATCGAGATCAGCGCCTCCGCCGACGACCGAGCCTCCGCCGTGCTCGACGTCTTCAAGCAGAAGCTGGTCAAGCGCGACGTCAGCCTGAAGGTCCTCGACGCCTCCGACCCGCGGCAGTCCGGCACCGAGAGCAAGATCGGGATCACCCTCAAGGAGGGCATCTCCTCGGAGGACGCCAAGAAGATCAGCAAGCTGATCCGCGACGAGGGCCCCAAGGGCGTGAAGGCGCAGATCCAGGGCGACGAGCTGCGTGTCTCCTCCAAGAAGCGCGACGACCTCCAGGCCGTGCAGCGGCTGGTCAAGGAGCAGGACTACGACTTCGCGGTGCAGTTCACCAACTACCGCTGAACCCGGGCGTGCGCAGGTCCTGGCCCCGCCTGGCGGTCAGAAGACCGACACACCCGTCAGCGTCGTGAAGAGGTCCAATGCGGCCACTCCCGCCACGGAGTTGCCCCGCTCGTCCAGGCCCGGACTCCACACGCACAGCGTGCAGCGGCCCGGCACGACGGCGATGACACCGCCGCCCACGCCGCTCTTGCCCGGCAGGCCCACGCGGTAGGCGAAGTCGCCGGCCGCGTCGTACGTGCCGCACGTCAGCATCACCGCGTTGACCTGTTTCGCCTGGCTCCGGGTGAGCAGGCGGGTGCCGTCGGCGCGGACACCGTGGCGGGCGAGGAAGGTGGTCGCGAGGGCGAGATCGGCGCACGACGCGATGAGGGAGCACTGCCGGAAGTACTGGTCCAGCAGGGTCGGCACCGCGTTGTCGATGTTGCCGTACGACGCCATGAAGTGGCCCAGCGCCGCGTTGCGGTGGCCCTGCGCCGCCTCGGAGGCGGCGATCTGGGCGTCGAAGTCGAGGCCCGGGTTGCCGCTCTCCGAACGGAGGAAGGAGAGCAGCTCCCCGGCCGCATCGCCGGTGTGGGTCTGGAGGCGGTCGGTGACCACCAAGGCTCCTGCGTTGATGAACGGGTTGCGCGGAATGCCGTTCTCGTACTCCAGCTGCACCAGGGAGTTGAACGGGTTGCCGGAAGGCTCACGACCCACGCGCTCCCAGAGGGCGTCGCCCTCCCGGGCCAGGTCGAGGGCGAGGGTGAACACCTTGGTGATGGACTGCGTCGAGAACGGCTCCTGCCAGTCCCCCACGCCGTACACCGTGCCGTCGAGCTCCGCCACGGCCATGCCGAAGCGACGTGGATCGCAGGCGGCCAGTGCCGGGATGTAGTCGGCGGACCGGCCGCGGTCCGGGATCCGTTCGATCTCCTCGGCGATGCGTTGGAGGACCGGCTCGAACGTGGGGGACGACGTCGTTGTCATGGTCGCCATTGTGTGCGGTGAGGGCCCGTAGAGTCCGCGCCATGGCGCGCCGCAACGGGGTCTCGCAGACATGAGCGCGCGCCCGGCCGCCAGCGCCTCGATCGACGCGCCCCTCGACCTGGTCTGGGCGGTCATGCTCGACACGTCGTCGTACGGCGAGTGGAACCCGTTCGTCTACCGCATCGACTGCGAGACCCTGCCAGCGGTCGGTGTGAGGGTCGTGCTGCACGTGCGCTGGGCCAACGGGCGGTCGACCAGGTCGCCGGAACGGATCACCGACCTCGAGGGGCCGCTGCATGAGGACGGAGTGGCTACGGCGAAGCTCTCGTACGCCTACGAGGGCCTGCCGGACAAGCTCGGACTCGTCCACAGCATCCGTCACCAGTGGCTGCGCCAGGAAGGTGACGGCCCGACCGTCTACACCACCGAGCAGGAGCTGACCGGTCCCATGGCCCGCTTCGCGGGCCCGGCGCGGATCGCCGACGGTTTCCGCAGGCACGCGGAAGGGCTCAGGGCCAGGGCGCAGGACCTCAATCCCCCGTCGACCCGAGGCTGAGCGCCCGCAGCCCGAGCCGGACCGACGGGTGCCGCATCGCCCGCGCCAACGTGGTGTCGCCGCTGACGACTCGCTCGAAGGACCGCCAACCGACCCGGGTGCCGGTGAGGAGCGCGTGGAAGGCGGCCGGCCGCCGCTCGAACGCGACCCGGCAGGCCTCACCCGCCTCCATCTCCGGGACCAGCTGGTAGCGGATCGCTGCGGCGTACGCCGCCTGCAGGTTGTCGGTGGCCCGCGCCGCGATGGCGCCGGCGAGCGAGCCGGAGCGGGCCGCGAAGGAGATGCCCTCCCGGGTCCAGGGCTCGAGCAGGCCAGCCGCGTCGCCCGCCAGCAGGATCCGGCCCCTGCCGAGCGGGCTGCCCGGGGTGCGGCAACGGGTGAGGTGGCCGGAATCGTGCAGGACCCGCTGCCGGTCCAGGCCCTGGGCGCGCACGAACGCCCGGAGATAGTCCCTGGTCGTTTCCGGTCGCCCTCGCTCGGCGATCACCCCCACGGTGAGCGAGTCCCCCTTGGGGAACACCCACGCGTAGGAGCCCGGCAGCGGACCCCAGTCCAGGTGGACGCGCTCGGCCCACTCCTCGCCGCGGTCGCCCGTCTCGAGCTCGAGCTCCAGTCCGAGGTCGACGCGCGCCAGCCGCACCCCGACCTCCCGGGCGGCCCGGCTGGACGTCCCGTCCGCCGCGATGACGTGGTCGGCCCGGATCGGGCCCTGGTCGGTGTGGACGACGACCTGCTCCGGCCCGTCGACGACGTCGCCGACCCGGCACGGAGCGCGCAGCTCCGCGCCGGCGGCCACGGCCCGGTCGACGAGCCACTGGTCGAGCTCGCTGCGCGCGGTCATCGAGAGGAAGGGGGCCGTCGCGGTGCGCTCCTGGTGCCTGCCGCCGCGCAGCGTGAACGACGCGCGGGTGATCGACATTCGCACCGGCGGACCCGCGGGCAGGGCGCCGGCACCGGGCCCGATCAGTCCGCCGCCGCAGGTCTTGTAGCGAGGGAACTGCGCGCGGTCGAGGAGGACGACGCTCGCTCCCGCATCGGCGGCCGCGCGGGCGGCCGAGCTCCCGGCCGGACCGGCACCGACCACGGCGACGTCGTACTGATCCACGTCGCCGAACCTACTCAGACCGGGACGACGACCGCGCCCCTCGACATCGTCAGCCACACCCTGGAGCCCTCATCGACCCCGATGTGCTTCTGGTGGCTCCGGGTCATGCTGACCACGACCTGGTCACCGCCTTCGAGGGTGACGGTGAGCTTGACCTCGAACCCGACCCGAAGAACCCGGGTCACGGTGCCGGCGACCTCGCCGTTGCCGAGCGGGCGCATCGCGACCTCGAGGTCGTGGGGACGGACGACGAGGCCGTTGAACCGAGTGACCTCGCCGAGGAACCCCATGACGAAGTCGTTGGCCGGTTCGTCGTAGAGCTGCTCGGGCGAGCCGATCTGCTCCACGCGACCCTCGTTGATGACCACGATCTCGTCGGCGACCTCGAGGGCCTCCTCCTGGTCGTGGGTCACGAACACCGTGGTCACGTGCACCTCGTCGTGCAGCCGGCGCAGCCAGTCGCGCAGCTCCTTGCGCACCTTCGCGTCCAGGGCCCCGAACGGCTCGTCGAGCAGCAGCACGGTCGGCTCCACCGCGAGCGCCCGGGCCAGCGCCATCCGCTGCCGCTGACCACCGGAGAGCTGGCTGGGCATCCGGTGCGAGAACTGCGAGAGGTGCACGAGCTCCAGCAGCTCCTCCACGCGGCGTTCGACCTCTGCCTTGGGGCGTTTGCGGATCTCCAGGCCGAAGGCCACGTTCTTGGCCACCGTCATGTGTTTGAAGACCGCGTAGTGCTGGAAGACGAAACCCACATTGCGCTTCTGCGGCGGCAGCCGGGTGGCGTCGGTGCCCTCGATGCTGATCGATCCTTCGTCGGCACTGTCCAGCCCGGCGATGATCCGCAGGAGGGTGGACTTGCCACCACCCGAGGGCCCGAGCAGCGCGGTCAGCTGGCCGGTCGGGATGGTGACGTTGACGTCGTCCAGGGCGACGAAGTCGCCGAACTTCTTCGTGACACCGGTGATGTCGATGCTCATGACTGTTCTCTCACTCTTCGGTCTTGGGTCGCAGCAGCGCGACGACAACGAGGCAGGCGATGCTGACGAGGACGAGGAGGAAGGCGATCGCGTACGCCTGGTCCTGGGCGAAGTTCTGGTACTTCTCCTCGACCATGAGGGTGGCCGTCTGGGTCTTGCCGCTGATGTTGTTCGACACGACTTTGACCGCCCCGAACTCGCCGACGGACCGGGCCGTGGCCAGCACGACGCCGTAGACGACCGCCCACTTGATGCTGGGCAGGGTGATCCGCCAGAACGTCTGCGGTGCGGTCGCCCCGAGGCTCCGCGCCGCCTGTTCCTGGTCGTCGCCGATCTCCGTGAGGACGGGGACGACCTCACGGATGACCAGCGGCAGCGCGACGAACGTCGTCGCCATCACCAGACCCGGCGTGTGGAAGATGACCTGAACGCCGTTGTCCTCGAGCGTCGGGCCGATCCAGCCGTCCCGGCCGTTGTAGACCAGGATGAGCGCGAGACCGACGACGACCGGAGACACCGACAGCGGGAGGTCGATCAGCGCCGAGAGCAGCCGCTTGCCCGGGAACTCGTAGCGCACCAGCAGGATCGAGATGGTGACGCCGAAGACCAGGTTGATGACGATCGCCGCCAGCGCGACCCGGCCCGTCAGCAGGAGCGCGGACTGGACGTCAGGCTCCTGGAGGGTGTCGAGCAGGTTGGCCGCACCCTGCTCGAAGGTGCGGAACGCCAGCAGCCCGGTGGGCCACGCGACCAGGAGGAACACGTAGCCGACGGCCAGGAGACGCAGCGCCCAGCGAGCGGGAGTGGAGACCTCAACCACGGCGCGCCACCCGCCTCTGGACGATGTCCAGCACGACGATGACGACCAGCGCCACCGCGAGCAGGACCGAGGCGAGGGCCGCGGCCGAGGCATAGCTGCCGTTCTCGATGAACGACAGGATCCGCACGGACGCGACCTCCGTCTCGAAGGGCCGGCTGCCGCTGAGCAGCACCAGGGAACCGAACTCCGAGATCGCCCGGGCGAAGCTGAGTGTCGCGCCCGCGATGATCGCCGGGAACAGGCTCGGCAGGATGATCCGCCGGAAGATGGTGAGCCGGCCGGCGCCCAGCGAGGCAGCGGCCTCCTCGACGTCGGCGTCGAGCTCCTCGAGCACCGGTTGGACCGTCCGGACGATGAACGGCAGCGTCACGAACGCGAACGCCAGCAGGACCGAGTTCGGCGTGAACGCCCAGTTGACGCCGATCGGGCTGTTGGGCCCGTACAACGCGAGCAGCACCAGGCCGGCGACGATCGTCGGGAGCGCGAACGGCACGTCGATGATCACGTTGAGGACTGCCTTGCCGGGGAACCGGTCACGGACCAGCACCCAGGCAATGACCGTCCCCATCACCACGTTGATGGCCGTGACGATCCCGGCCTGTCGGACGGTGAGGGTCACCGCCGCCCAGGTCTGGTCGTTCTGGAGGATGGTGAAGTAGCTGTCCCAGCCACCCGCCGCGGCGCGCGCGACGATGGCGGACAGGGGGAGCAGCACCAGCACGCTGAACCAGAGCATCGCGATGCCCAGACCCAGACCGGCGCCGCCCGTGAGCGTGTTGCGCGGGGTCGACCTCTTCGCACGCCCAGGCCGGCGTCCCTCGGGGGACGCCGGCCCGGTCGTGTCGATCGTCGCCCCGGAGAGGGCGGTCGACATGGTCGTCTACTCCTCGCCCTGCTTGCCGAGGTCCTGCTGAAGCTTGGTGATGATGCCGAGCGGGTTGCCCTCCTCGCCGTCACCGAAGTACTTGCTGTTGGCCTCGCCCCAGCCGTTGAACACCTCGTCGATGGTGAAGAGCGTCTCTGGGGCGGGGAACGGGGCGGCAGGGTCGTTGGCACCCTCGACCTCGGGGATCTCCACCCCGTCCACGACGGGCCGGAGACCGAACCCGGCGTAGACCGCCTGGGCCTCAGTGCTCGTCATGTATTCCAGGAAGGACTTCGCCGCGTCGCCGGCGTCGGTGGTGACCGCAGCCGGGTTCTCGATGAGCAGGGTGTCCGAGGGGACCACGTAGTCGATGTCGGCACCGCTCTGCTTGGCCAGGATGGCCTCGTTCTCGTAGGAGAGCAGCACGTCGCCGCTGCCGTCGGTGAACGCCGTGGTCGCCTCGCGGGCGGAGCCCGGCAGCGCGATGGTGTTGTTGAGCAGTTTGGTCAGGAACTCGGTGCCGGCGGCCTCGTCGTCCGTGCCACCGGTCGCGTGGGCCCACGCGGCCAGGATGTTCCAGCGCGCCCCGCCCGACGACCCCGGGTTGGGCGTGATGATCTCGACGCCCGGCTCGACGATGTCGTCCCAGCCCTCGATGCCCAGGGGGTTGCCGGCGCGGGTCACGATCACCACGACCGAGGACGTGGCGATCCCGTTGGTCGCGTTGTCCTTCCAGTCCTCGGCGATCAGACCCTCGGCGGAGAGCCGGGTGATGTCGGGCTCGAGGGAGAAGTGCACGACGTCGGCGTCGGCGCCGGCGAGCACCGCACGGCTCTGGTCACCCGATGGTCCGTAGGAGCCCTCGAACTCGACACCGTCACCGGCGTCGGTGGCCTTGAAGTCCTCGAACACCTGCTCGTTGGCGGCCTCCATGATGGAGAACGCGGTGTAGTTGATGGCCTCGCCATCGCCGCTCTCCCCGCTTGCGTCCCCACCGCAGGCACTCAGGGCCAGCACCCCGGCGGCGACCAGCGCGGCCGCAGCCTTGACGTTCTTCCTCATGCGCCTTCTCTTTCCGGTCGTGCCGCTCCCGAACGCAGCAGTCGTCTGTTAAGTCGATAAGCATAGGCGACTTAGGTGTCTAGATGCGAATTGACCAGGCGCGTCTCGCGTCACGTGTCCACGACCGAAGGTTCGAGGAGACACGCCCCGAGCGCCGACTATCGTGAGTTCCGGCCCTCCGCGCAGAAACTGGAACGAGTTCAGTTCTTGGACATACCGCGGGTACGATCAGGGGTCCGAGACGCAGCAAGCAGGGAGTGGGCGCGAGGTGTCCAAGCAGGTCAAGCAGCTGGACCGGGTGATCATCCGGTTCGCGGGTGACTCCGGTGACGGCATGCAGCTCACCGGCGACCGCTTCACCCAGGAGTCCGCGGCGTTCGGCAACGACCTGGTGACGCTGCCCAACTTCCCCGCCGAGATCCGGGCACCGCAGGGCACGCTGCCGGGGGTGTCCTCGTTCCAGGTGCACTTCGCCGACCACGACATCCTCACCGCGGGCGACGCACCCGACGTGCTGGTGGCGATGAACCCGGCCGCCCTCAAGGCCAACCTCGGCGACCTGCCCAAGGGCGCGGCGATCATCGTCGACACCCACGACTTCACCGCGCGCAACCTCGCCAAGGCCGGCTACGACGCCAACCCGCTCGAGTTCGTCGGCGACGCCAACGACCCGCTCGGGGAGTTCGCGGTCCACCCGGTCGACCTGACCGGGATGACCGTCGAGGCGGTCAAGGAGTTCGGCCTGTCCCGCAAGGACGCCGCCCGGGCCAAGAACATGTTCGCCCTGGGGCTGCTCTCGTGGATGTACGGCCGCCCCACCGAGACCACGATCGCGTTCCTGGAGAAGCGGTTCGCCAAGGTCGCCGCCATCCGCGACGCCAACATCGCGGCGTTCAAGGCCGGCTGGAACTTCGGCGAGACCACCGAGACCTTCGTGGTGCAGTACGAGGTCAAGCCGGCCCCGATGCCCACGGGCACCTACCGCAACATCACCGGCAACCTGGCGCTGGCCTACGGCCTGATCGCCGGCGGCGTCCAGTCTGGCCTGCCGATCCTGCTCGGGTCCTACCCGATCACCCCGGCCTCCGACATCCTCCACGAGCTGTCGAAGCACAAGGCGTTCGGCGTGAGCACGGTGCAGGCCGAGGACGAGATCGCCGGCGTCGGCATGGCCATCGGCGCATCGTTCGCCGGACACCTCGGCGTCACGACGACCTCCGGCCCGGGCATCGCGCTCAAGTCAGAGGCCATCGGCCTCGCGGTGATGACCGAGCTGCCGCTGGTCGTCATCGACGTCCAGCGCGGCGGCCCCTCCACCGGCCTGCCCACCAAGACCGAGCAGGCAGACCTGCTGCAGGCGATGTTCGGCCGCAACGGCGAGGCACCGGTGCCGATCGTGGCGCCACAGTCGCCCGGCGACTGCTTCGACGCCGCGCTCGAGGCGATCCGGATCGCGGTCACCTACCGCACCCCGGTGATGCTGCTCTCCGACGGCTACCTCGCCAACGGCTCGGAGCCCTGGCGGATCCCCGAGGTCGCATCACTGCCCACCATCGACCCGGACTTCGCCACCGAGCCGAACCATGAGCTCGCGCCCGGGCCCGACGGGGAGACCAAGAAGGACTTCTGGCCTTACCTCCGCGACGAGGACACGCTGGCCCGTCCGTGGGCGATCCCGGGCACCCCCGGTCTCGAGCACCGCATCGGCGGTCTCGAGAAGGGCGAGGGCCACGGCAACATCTCCTACGACCCCGCCAACCACGACCTGATGGTCCGCACCCGCCAGGCCAAGGTCGACCGGATCGCCGAGTCCCTCCCGCCGCTGGAGGTCGACGACCCGTCGGGCGCGGCGAAGGTGCTCGTCATCGGCTGGGGCTCGACGTACGGCCCGATCGGCGCCGGCGTACGCCGGGTCCGCAAGGCGGGCTACAACGTGGCCCAGGTGCACCTGCGCCACCTCAACCCGTTCCCCAAGGACCTCGGCGACATCCTCGAGCGCTACGACCGGGTGCTCGTGCCCGAGATGAACCTCGGCCAACTCTCGCTGCTCCTGCGCGGCAAGTACCTCGTCGACGCGATCGGCTACAACCAGGTCCGCGGTCTGCCGCTCAAGGCCGCTGAGCTCGCCGAGGCCATCGGTGGTCTGGTCGCCCAGGCCGAGGGTGTCGAGGTGGACCTGACCACCGCTCCCGCAGAGGAGGTCTGAGATGACCAGCACCGAGCACAGCACCGAGCTGCCGTTCCCCGGACTCCGTTCCGGTGTCGAGGGCGTCCCCACCAGCGACCAGCCCCAGACCGGCAAGGAATACACCTCCGACCAAGAGGTCCGCTGGTGCCCGGGGTGCGGCGACTACGCCGTGCTCAAGGCCGTGCAGGGGTTCCTGCCTGAGCTCGGCCTGCGCCGCGAGAACATCGTCTTCGTCTCCGGCATCGGCTGTTCGTCGAGGTTCCCTTACTACCTCGACACCTACGGCATGCACTCGATCCACGGCCGGGCGCCCTCGATCGCGACGGGCATCGCCACCGCCCGCGAGGACCTCTCGGTCTGGGTGGTCACCGGTGACGGCGACGCGCTGTCCATCGGCGGCAACCACCTGATCCACGCGCTGCGCCGCAACGTCAACATGACGATCCTCCTCTTCAACAACCGGATCTACGGCCTCACCAAGGGCCAGTACTCCCCCACCTCCGAGGCCGGCAAGGTCACCAAGTCGACGCCCCTGGGCTCGCTCGACCACCCGTTCAACCCGGTCTCGCTCGCGCTGGGCGCCGAGGGGACCTTCGTCGCGCGCACCATCGACTCCGACCGCAAGCACCTCACCGCGGTGCTGTCCGCCGCGGCCGCCCACCGGGGCACGTCGTTCGTCGAGATCTACCAGAACTGCCCGATCTTCAACGACGGCGCGTTCGACGCGATCAAGGACAACGAGACCAAGGCCGACGCGATCATCCCGCTCGTCCACGGCGAGCCGATCCTGTTCGGCGCCGGCCAGGAGAAGGGCCTGATCCGCGACAGCGAGACCGGCGGGGTCAAGGTCGCGCTGGTCGCCGACGTCGGCCTGGACAGCATCCTCGTCCACAACGCGCGCAACCCGGACCCGACGCTCGCGTTCTCCATCTCCCGCCTCACCGAGCTGGGCTACCTCAACCAGTCGCCCATCGGCATCTTCCGTCAGGTCGAGCGCCCGACGTACGACGACGGGGCCCGCGCCCAGATCGCCGGGGCCCGCGAGGCGACTCCGGGCGACCCGGTGGAGCGTCTCGCCGCGCTGATCGGCGGCGGCGACACCTGGACGGTCAACTGAGTCGCTGAGTCCTCAGCCTGGCTCTAGTGTCCTAAGCGGGCTTGGTCTCGATGCAGGACGCCCGGCCCTTGGTCCGGCGGTGGTCCTTCGTCGCGGGCACGACGACGCGGTAGCAGATCGTGCTGCCCACCTTGCCGCCGTAGATGCGGAAGCTGAACCGGCCCTTGTCGGCTGAGGTGGTGTCGGTCGACCACGGCTCGAACGTGCCGTTGTTGACCTTGCGCTCGACCTTGAGGTCCTTGCCGAGGTAGGTCGGCACCGACCCGAACATCTTGAACCTGTTGGAGGAGTCGTCGCCGATCTCCTTGGCCGAGACCGTGAGATCGTGTCGCGGCTTCTTGGCAGCGGCCGGCGCGGCCTGCGCCGGCAGCGACAGGAGAGTCGCTGCCAGCGCCACCGCGACCAACGCGCTGGGACGCCCGGGCTGCACTACTGGAGACAGCCGACGAACACCTTGGCCTGGCGGTACTTCTTGTTGGCCGGCGCCACGACCCGGAAGCACGACTGGCTCGGGCCGCTGACGAACACCTTGTACTTGCCCTTGTTGTTGGTGGGGGCCTTCTTGTAGAACTTCCAGACGCCGCCCTTGAGTTTGCGCTGCACGGTCACGCTCTTGTTGGGCAGGGTCGCGGCCTTGCCGCTGATGTAGGTCTTGCCGGTCGCCGAGGTGCCGGGGGTGGCCGTGAGGTCGTGCTTGGGCTTCGCGGCCTGGGCCGGCGTGGCCACCAGCCCGATGAGGGAGAGGCCGAGGATGAGGGCCACGAAGGCCGTCACGAACTTGCTGCTGCGCATGTGATCCCCTTGCGTCGGGACGGGTCCGCTACCCGTCGGCCTGACCCTATCCTTGCGGACGTTGGCCGAAACTCGCAGGCTTACCGCCTCGCCCGCGTCCTATCCTGGGCGGGTGCCGGAGCAGCGTCGAGGTCTGTTCCTCGGCATCGCGGCGTACGGCCTGTGGGGTGGCTTCCCGCTGTACTTCCCGCTCCTGGAGCCAGCCGGCGCGGTCGAGATCCTCGCGCACCGGATCCTCTGGACGATGGTCACGATGGGGCTGCTGGTCGTGCTGTTCCGGCGTACCCCTCAGCTCCGGGCGATCCTGGCCGACCGGCGCACCGTCCTGCTCCTCGCGTCGGCTGCGCTGGTCATCACCTTCAACTGGGCGACGTACATCTACGGCGTCAACAACGAGCGGGTCGTCGAGACCTCGCTCGGCTACTTCATCAACCCGCTGGTCACCGTGCTGATGGGTGTCCTCATCCTCGGCGAGCGACTGCGCCCGCTGCAGTGGGGTGCGCTGGGCATCGCCAGCCTCGCCGTCGTCGTGCTCACCGTCGACTACGGGCGGCTGCCCTACATCGCCTTGGTCCTCGCCTTCTCGTTCGGCACCTACGGGCTGCTGAAGAAGACGGCGAACGTCGGGGCCGTCGAGAGCCTGGCCGTCGAGACCACCGTCGTCGCGCCGCTGGCTGCCATCTACCTGGGGTGGCTGATCGCGACGGGATCCTCGGCGTTCGCCCACGAGGGCGTCGGTCACGCCCTGTTGCTCGCCTCCACCGGCATCGTCACCGCGATCCCGCTGATCTGCTTCGGGGCGGCCGCCACCCGGGTCTCGATGACCACCCTCGGGCTGCTGCAGTACCTCGCGCCCGTGCTGCAGTTCGCCCTCGGCGTCTTCGTCCTGAACGAGGCCATGCCGGCGTCCCGCTGGATCGGCTTCGTCCTGGTCTGGGTCGCGCTGGTGATCTTCACGTTCGAGGCGACCAACCACCACCGCCGCCAGCTGCGCCTCACCGTGCACGCGTCGGCGGCGGCGTAATCACGTATCCGTCTCGAGTTGTGGGGACGCGGTGCGTCGTGGGAGGGCCGTGATCCCTGGACCCCAGGGGTCTGCTCCTTACGCGGTGGAATGAGGCGGCATCTCCCGTATCCGGTCTCTCGCAGATCCGGGAGAACTCAACACTGCCCAACGCGGGTCCAGACCCGAGCTCGACTGTCCACAGATCCCTCGGCAGCGGGAGCTCGACTGTCGGCGCCCACGTCTAGCGTGATGGGCATCATGATGGTGGAGACGGACATCTCGGGTGGCGTGGTCTTCGGGAACCACGTCGACAACGAGGGCCTGCTGGACCTCATGGGGGAGTCCGAGATCCAGGAGCGCGCGGCAGCGCGGCGCAAGGTCCGCTACGTCCTCGACTGGGCCGAGCGGCACGTCGTGGCCGACGCGGACGGGGCGGCGTGCTGGTCCGACGTCGATCTCCGCGACGTCGAGGAGACGATCGGCGGCGAAGGCACGTCGCTCATCGCGTCTGAGTGTGTCGAGCCGATGGCGGCGGCGTACGGCATCTCGAGCCGAACCGCGATCCAGCTGATGTCTGACTGGCTCGACCTGAAGTACCGGCTCCCGATGATCCACCGCGGTGTCGAGGACCTCAGCATCGCCCCTTGGCGGGCCCGGAGGATCGCCAACATGACGCACGCACTGTCCAAGCAGGCGGCTGCCTACGTCGACACCAAGCTCGCGGCCGTCGCAGACTCGTGCGGTGCGGTCAAGATCGAGCGCCTGGTCCAGGAGGCCAAGGCCATGTTCGATCCCGACCAGCAGGAGACGGTCGAGGACGAGGCCAAGGCCGCCTGGGGCGTGCGGCTCGACCACCTCGTCGGCGAGGTCTGGGGCGGGACGTCGCGGCTCGAGATCATCGGAGATACCCCGACGCTGACCACGGTCTACGACCTGATCGGCGCCAAGGCACGGGACCTGCTCGACGCCGACCGGCCCGCCGACGAGCAGCCGAGTCTCGAGCACCGCAAGATCGCAGCCCTCGCTCAGATCGCTGAAGGGGCGGGCGCGGGGAGCACGACCAAGGCGTTCGTCCACCTCGACTACGGGGACCTGTTCGCGCTGCCCGACGGCCTGGTGCGGGTCGGCAGCGTCGAGAAGCTCGGACCGCTGACCGTCGCCCGTCTCCAGGAATGGCTGGGCACGAGCCGTTTCACCCTCCAGCCGGTGCTCGACCTGCGCCGCCGAGACGCCGTCGACCAGCACGACCCTCCTGAGTGGATGCGTGAGCTCGTCTACCAGCGCGACCGACGTTGCCCGTTCCGCTATTGCGACAAGCCGGCCCGTGACTGCGACCTCGACCACATCGAGGCCTACGTCGAGATGGACGACGGCGGGCCACCGGGCCAGACCAATCCCGACAACCTCGCGCCGATCTGCCGGCGACACCATCGTGCGAAGACCCACTTCGGCTGGAGCTACGTCCGCAACCGCGACGGCAGCTACACCTGGACGAGCCCGCAGGGACACCGCTACACCGTGGACCAGCGCGGCACGGTCACCCGGCACTGAGCCGGCTGTCGCGAGCGTTCAAGCAGAGCGCACGGCGACGACGTCCGCGAACGCCTCGAGCGCGGACCGGACCGGGCCCTCGGGCAGCGCCGACAGGAGCTGCTTGGCCTCGGTCGCCCGGTCGACGACGTAGGCCTGGGCCTGGTCCATGGCCGGGTGCGCTCGCAGCAGGCCGAGGGCCTCGGCGTGGAGGGCGTCGTCGGTCAGCGGGCCGTCCAGGAGCTCCAGGAGCCGCGCGTCGCTCGGGTCGGCCGACTCCCTGCAGAGCGCGGTGGCCATGATCGTGGGCAGCGTGGGCACACCCTCACGGAGGTCGGTGCCGGGCGTCTTGCCGGACTCGACCGAGTCGGAGGCGACGTCGAGGATGTCGTCGGAGAGCTGGAAGGCGGAGCCCACCATCTCGCCGTAGGCCGCGAGCGCCTCCTCGATCTCCGGCGAAGCGCCGCCGAAACGAGCGCCGTAGCGGGCCGAGGTCGCGATGAGCGACCCGGTCTTGCCGGCGACGACGGCGAGGTAGTGGGCGAGCGGGTCCTCGTCCGCGGTCGGCGGGACCGTCTCGAGGATCTGGCCCTCGACGAGGCGCGTGAACGTGTCGGCCTGGATGCGCACGGCGTCGGCGCCGAGCATGGCCGTCAAGGAGGACGACTTCGCGAACAGGAAGTCACCGGTGAGGATCGCGACCAGGTTGTCCCAGCGGGCGTTGGCCGACGCCGATCCGCGCCGCAGAGCGGCCTCGTCCATCACGTCGTCGTGGTAGAGCGACCCGACGTGGGTGATCTCCACGACGCACGCCGCGGTGACCACGTCGTCGGAGTCGGGGTGGTCACCGGCCTCGGCCGCGAGCAGCACCAGGAGGGGCCGGAAGCGCTTGCCCCCCGCGTCGAGCAGGTGGGAGGCCGCCTCGGTGACGAACGGGAACTGGCTCTGCACGTGCTCGTAGAGGGCCTTCTCGACCTGCTCCATCCGTCCGCGCAGCCGTGCCTCCAGCGCCGGGTCCGTGACCGGGAGCGCCAAGGACTCGGTGTTCACCTGATGAATTGTCCGGCATCCGCCAGCAGGTCGAGCACCGGCCCCGGCACGACCCCCAGCAACAGCGTCAGGGCCGCGGTGGCCGCGATGACCCCGGTGGTGACCAGGGACGGCGTCGTGACCGTGGCGAGCTCGGTCCGGGTCGCCGTGGCCACCCCGCCGCCGCCGTCCGTACCGCCGACCTCCTTCTCCTCCGGCATCTCGCCACGGAAGAACAGCAGCAGGATCAGCCGGACGTAGAAGAAGACCGAGATGATGCTCGACAGGATCGCCACCAGCACGACGGGCCAGGCGCCCGCCGACATGGCCACCGTGAACACCGCCCACTTGCCCATGAAGCCGGCGGTCAGCGGGATGCCGGCCATCGACAGCAGGAAGAACCCGAAGACGCCTGCGACCAGCGGCGCGCGCTTGCCCAGGCCGGTCCACTTGTCGAACGACGTCGCCTCGCCACCCGCGTCGCGGACCAGCGTCACGACCGCGAATGCCCCGATCGTCGCGGGCCCGTAGGTCGCCAGGTAGAAGAGGACCGCCTGGAGCGAGGTGATCTCGTTGTCGCCGAGCGCCCCGGCTGCCTGCACCCCGAGCACGCCGGTGAGCAGGAAGCCGGTGTGGGCGATGGAGGAGTAGGCGAGCAGGCGCTTCACGTCGGTCTGCGTGCAGGCCACGATCGAGCCGACGAGCATGGTGAGGATCGCGATGACCCACATCATCGGCTGCCAGCTCCAGCGGTCGGAGCCGAAGGCGACGTAGAACAGCCGCAGCAGGGCGCCGAACGCCGCCACCTTGGTGCAGGCCGCCATGAAGCCGGTGACCGCGGTGGGCGCGCCTTGGTAGACGTCGGGGGTCCAGGCCTGGAACGGCACGGCACCGACCTTGAACAGCAGGCCGACCGCGAGCATGCCCATGCCGATGAGGAGCAGCGCCTGGTTGGAGCTGTCGTTGCGGACCGCCTCGTTGATCCCGGACAGGGTCATCGTGCCGGCGAAGCCGTAGATCAGCGCGACGCCGTAGAGGAAGAACCCGGACGAGAAGGCACCGAGCAGGAAGTACTTGAGAGCGGCCTCCTGGCTGAGCAGGCGGCGCCGCCGGGCCAGCCCGCACAGCAGGTAGAGCGGCAGCGACAGGACCTCCAGGGCCACGAACATGGTGAGCAGGTCGTTGGCCGCCGGGAAGAGCAGCATCCCGCCGACCGCGAACATGGCGAGGGGGTAGACCTCGGTGTGGTCGAGACCCTTGGTGGAGGCCTCCCGCTCGGCCTCGGTGCCCGGCAGCGCGGCCGCCTGACCCGCGAACGCCGACACACCGCCCTCCAGGCGACGCTCGGCGAACAGCAGGAGCCCACCGATCGCGAAGACCAGCACCAGGATCCAGAGCACGACCGTCGGGCCGTCGACCACCAGCGTCTCGCCGGCGGTGATGGTGCCGCGGGCGACCACGTCGTCGCTGTCGGCGGCGCGGCGCTCGGTCAGCTCCATGGCCACATAGATCGACCCGCCCAGCGCGACCAGGAGACCGACGACGGCGAGACCGACCTGCGTGCGGAAGCGGACCTCGCGAGGCAGGAACGCCTCGACGAGCACCCCGGCGACCGCGACGCCGAACACGACGAGCATCGGCCACAGCTCGCCGTAGGCAAGGGCCGGCTTGGTGAAGTCCATCAGTCGTCACCCTCCTGGTGGCCGCCGGCGGAGCCGATCGGCACGTCCGGTCCGTCGTCGGGCACACCCGTGCCGTCGAGCAGCGCGTAGACCGTCGGGTTGCTGACCTCGAGCAGAGGAGCGGGGTAGAAGCCGAAGAGCACCAGGCCGACCATCAGCGGTGTCAGCACGACCAGCTCGCGGCGGTCCAGGTCTCGGGTGTCGCCCTCGGGGACGTCCGGACCGGTCATCATCCGCTGGTAGGCCCAGAGCATGTAGACCGCCGACAGCACGATCCCGGTGACCGCGACCGCGCCGACGTACCAGGCGTAGTCGAAGGCCGAGATCAGCACCAGGATCTCGGAGACGAACTGGCTCAGGCCGGGCAGGCCGACGGTAGCGAGACCGGCGACGAGGAACAGGCCGGCCAGGACCGGGGTCGCCTTCTCCAGCCCACCCATCCGGCTGATCAGCGTGGTGCCGCGGCGCCGGATCAGGAACCCGGCGAGCAGGAAGAGCGCTGCCGTCGCGATCCCGTGGTTGACCATGTAGAGGATCGCTCCCGAGGCGCCCTGCGCGGTGAACACGAAGATGCCGAGCACGATGAAGCCGAAGTGGCTCAGCGACGTGAGGCCGATCAGCCGCAGGATGTCGTCCTGCCCGATCGCGACGAAGGCGCCGTAGACGATCGAGATGAGCGCCAGCACGACCACCACCGGGGTCGCCCAGTCCGACGCCTCGGGGAAGAGGCCCAGGCAGAAGCGCAGCATCCCGAAGGTGCCGATCTTGTCGAGCACGCAGACCAGCAGCACGCTGGTGGGCGGCGTCGCCTGCTCGGTCGTGTCGGCCAGCCAGGTGTGCACCGGGAACAGCGGCGCCTTCACCGCGAAGGCGATGAAGAACCCCGCGAACAGCCAGCGGCCGGCGTCGGTCGAGATGTCGAGCTTCTGCAGGTCGGTGAGCAGGTAGGACGGCGAGCCCTGTTGGGCGGAGACGACGTAGAGGCCGATCACAGAACCGAGCAGGACCAGCCCGCCGCCGAGCTGGAACATCAGGAACTTCAGGGCGGCCGCCGACCGCTTCTCCCGGCCGAACCCGCCGATGAGGAAGTACGCCGGCACCAGCGTCGCCTCGAACACGACGTAGAACAGGAACACGTCGGTGGCGGCGAACACCGCCAGCGACAGCGCCTCCAGGGCCAGCGTCCAGGCCACGAACCGCCGGGCGCCCGAGCCCTCGGTCTGCCCCTCGTCGTTCCAGGCCGCCAGCAGGACCACCGGGACCAGCACGACGGTCAGCAGCATCATCAGCAGCCCGAGGCCGTCCACGCCGAGCGCATAGTGCACGCCGAAGGCGGAGACCCACTCGTGGGTCTCGGTCAGCTGGAGACCGCCGTCACCCACGTCGTAGGACGCGGCGAGGACGACCCCGACGGCCAGCGTGAGCATGGAGACAAGCAGACCGAGCCGCTTGGGCCGGTCACCGGCCGCGGGCAGGAAGGCCACCGCGAGGGCGCCGACGAGCGGCACGAGGATCAGGACGGTGAGGATGGGGAAGTCGCTCATGCGAGGTTCACCGCCAGGAGGGCCAGGACGACGAGCAGGACGCCGGCCAGGATCGACAGCGCGTAGGAACGGGCGAAGCCGTTCTGCACCCGCCTGAGCAGGACGCCGATGCCGGCCACCGCAGTGGCTCCGCCGGAGAAGAGACCGTCGACGACGCTGCGGTCGAAGGTGAGCAGGCCGGACGTGAGCCGGCGTGAGGGCTCGACCACGAGACCGTCGTTGATGGCGTCGCCGTAGAGGTCGGCGCGCGCCGCCCTGGTGACGAACGAGACGTCCTGGGGCGCCTCACGCGGCACCTCCCGCTTGCCGACCAGCACGAACGCCAGCCCGGCACCGATGGCGACCACGAGGACGATGATCGCGGTGACCGCGAGGGCCGGGATCGGTGGGTCGTGGTGGGCCTCCTCGCCGACCACGGGCGCCAGCCAGTCCTGGATCCAGCCGCCGGCGAGCATCAGGCCGCCGAGGACGGACAGCGCCGCCAGGACGATGAGTGGGATCGTCATCACCTTCGGTGACTCGTGCGGGTGCACGTCCTTGTCCCAGCGCTCCTCGGTGAAGAACGTCATCAGCATCAGCCGGGTCATGTAGAAGCCGGTGATCCCCGCGCCGAGGATCGCGCAGACGCCGACGAACCAGTTCTCGGTGAGCGCGACCTCGATGATCTTGTCCTTGGACCAGAACCCGGAGAAGCCGGGGAACCCGATGATCGCGAGGTAGCCCATCGCGAAGGTCAGGAACGTCACCGGCAGCATCTTTCGGAGCGCGCCGTAGTGGCGCATGTCCACGTCGTCGTTCATGCCGTGCATGACCGAGCCGGCCCCGAGGAACATGTTGGCCTTGAAGAACCCGTGGGTGAGCAGGTGGAAGATCGCGAACGCGTAGCCCGCGACCCCGAGGCCGGCGCCCAGCATCATGTAGCCGATCTGGCTCATCGTGGACCCGGCCAGCGCCTTCTTGATGTCGTCCTTGGCGCAACCGATGATCGCGCCCCACAGCAGTGTGACCGTGGCGACGATGACCACGACCAGGCGCGCGGTGTCGGTCAGCTCGAAGATGAAGTTGGAACGGACGATCAGGTAGACACCGGCGGTGACCATGGTGGCCGCGTGGATGAGTGCCGAGACCGGGGTCGGGCCCTCCATCGCGTCCAGCAGCCAAGACTGCAGCGGGACCTGGGCGGACTTGCCGCACGCGCCCAGCAGCAGGAGCAGGCCGAACGCCGTCATCACGTCGGGGTCGGCGGACCCGGCCCCGGCGCTGATCACCGTGAAGCTGGTCGAGCCGAAGGTGACGAACGCCAGCATGATCGCCGTCGAGAGGCCCATGTCGCCGACCCGGTTGATCACGAAGGCCTTCTTGGCCGCGGCCGCGGCCGAGTGCTTGTGCTGCCAGAAGCCGATCAGCAGGTAGGACGCCAGGCCGACGCCCTCCCAGCCGATGAACAGCCCGAGGTAGTTCTCGGACATGACCAGCAGCAGCATCGCGGCGACGAACAGGTTGAGGTAGCCGAAGAACCGGGGACGCCGCTCGTCGTGCTCCATGTAGCCGATGGAGTAGACGTGGATGAGCGAGCCCACGCCGGTGATCAGCAGGAGGAAGAGTGCGGTCAGCGGGTCGTAGAGGAGGTCCATCCCCACGTCGAGGGAGCCGACCTGGATGAAGTCGTAGAGGTGCTGCACGACCTGCCGGTCGTCCTCGTCCCGCCCCAGCAGCTGCAGGAACAGCACCAGGCTGATCACGAACGAGCCGATGGGTAACACGCTGCCGAGCACGTGGCCCCAGGCCTTGAACGGCTTGGGGAACGCCGCGCCACCGATCAGCAGGATCGCCGCGCCGGCCAGCGGCAGCGCGATGACCAGCCAGAGCAGCGCGAAGGCTCCGTCCGCGCTGGTCGGGTGGACCAGCGGGATCTCTTCGGAGAGGGCAATCACGTAGGAGTCCTCAGTACTTCAGCAGGCTGGCGTCGTCGACCGAGGCCGAGCGACGCGTCCGGAAGATGGTCATGATGATCGCGAGCCCGACGACGACCTCGGCCGCGGCCACCACCATCACGAAGAACGCGGCGATCTGGCCGTCCAGGTTGCCGTGCTGTCGCGCGAAGGTGACGAGGGCGAGGTTGCACGCGTTGAGCATCAGCTCGACGCACATGAACACCACGATCGCGTTACGCCGGGTCAGCACGCCGACGGCGCCGATGGTGAACAGGATGGCGGAGAGCACGACGTACTCGGTCACTGGTCGCCTCCCTGCTCGAGCTGCTGGGCCACGTGCTCGGCGACGTCGCGCGGTGGGTGGCGCACCACGCCACGAGCCGCGAGGACGCGGGACACCGACACGTCGGCCGGGGTGCCGTCCGGCAGCAGCGCCGGGGTGTCGACCGCGTTGTGCCGCGCGAACACACCCGGCGGCGGCAGCGGGCCGGGGTGCTGGCCGCGCTCGGCGTAGGCCTGCATCTTGTCCGCGGCGATGCTGGCCTGGGTCGGCTTGGGGGTGAGCCGCTCGCGGTGCGCGAGCACCATGGCGCCCATTGCTGCGGTGATCAGCAGCGCCGAGGTGACCTCGAAGGCGAAGACGTAGCGGGAGAACAGGATGTTGGCGAGTCCCTCGATGTTGCCGCCCCGGTTGGCGACCTCGAGGCCGAGCGCCGAGCCGAGACTCATCTGGGCCACACCGATGACGAGCACCAGCCCGAGAACCAGCCCACCGACCGCGGCGAGCACCCGCTGGCCGCGGATGGTCTCGACCAGGGAGTCGGACGCGTCGACGCCGACCAGCATCAGCACGAAGAGGAACAGCATCAGGATCGCGCCGGTGTAAACGATGATCTGCACCGCGAAGAGGAACGGCGCCTCGAGGACGAGGTAGAGCACGGCCAGGCCGAGCATGACGACCGCGAGCAGCAGGGCGGCGTGCACGGCCTTGCGCACGAACAGGATGCCGAGGGCCGCGAGCACCATGATCGGCGCCAGGATCCAGAAGGCGATCATGACGGTGCACCCCGGTAGTAGGCACCTTCGTCGTCACCGAGCCGCATCGGGTGCGGCGGCTGCTCCATGCCGGGCAGCAGCGGCGCGAGCAGGTCGTGCTTGTCGTAGATCAGGTCGGCACGGTTGTCGTCGGCCAGCTCGTACTCGTTGGTCATCGTCAGCGCCCGGGTGGGGCACGCCTCGATGCACAGGCCGCACAGGATGCAGCGCAGGTAGTTGATCTGGTAGACGCGGCCGTAACGCTCGCCGGGGCTGAAACGCTCGTCCTCGGTGTTGGACGCGCCCTCGACATAGATCGCATCGGCCGGGCAGGCCCAGGCACACAGCTCGCAGCCGATGCACTTCTCCAGGCCGTCGGGCCACCGGTTGAGCTGGTGACGGCCGTGGAACCGGGGAGCCGTGGGCAGCTTCTCGAAGGGGTACTGCTCGGTGACGACCTTCTTGAACATGGTCCGGAAGGTCACCCCGAACCCGGCGACCGGGTCCCAGAACTGTTCCTTGAGCGTGGGCACTACGAACCCGCCTCCACCTTGCTGTCGACTGTGCTGCTGTGGAAGGTCAGCGGCGCCGCGGAGCCACGGACCGGGCCGCCGGCCGGCATCGGCGGGACCGGGAACCCGGCCGGCTTCTCCTCGACCTGCGCGGGCTCCTCCTCGACGGGCTCGCCGAAGAAGAACAGCGCCAGGAACGCCACCGCCAGCACCCCGATGCCGATCAGGAGGTACTGCCGGTCGATCCCGCCCTCGAGCGAGATGGCCCGGATCGTGCCCACCGCGATGATCCAGCCGAGCGAGATCGGGATGAGGTACTTCCACCCCAGCGCCATGAACTGGTCGTAGCGCATCCGGGGCAGCGAGCCGCGCAGCCAGATGAAGAAGAAGATGAACGCGAACACCTTGCCGAAGAACCACAGCACCGGCCAGTAGCCCTCGTTGAAGCCGCCGTAGAGCTCGTCTATCCAGAACGGCGCCTGCCAGCCGCCGAGGAACAGCGTGGTCGCCAGCGCCGAGACGGTCGCCATGTTGATGTATTCGGCCAGGAAGAACAGCGCGAACTTCAGGGAGCTGTATTCGGTGTGGAAGCCGCCGACGAGCTCACCCTCGGCCTCGGGGAGGTCGAACGGCGCCCGGTTGGTCTCGCCCACCATCGCGATCATGTAGATGACGAACGACGGCGCGAGGATCAGCCCGAACCACAGGTCGTCCTGGGCGGCGACGATCTCCGAGGTCGACAGCGAGCCCGCGTAGAGGAACACCGCCACCAGCGCGAGGCCCATCGCGACCTCGTAGGAGATCATCTGCGCGCTCGAGCGGAGACCGCCGAGGAGGGCGTACGTCGAGCCGCTGGACCAGCCGCCGAGGACGATGCCGTAGATGCCCACCGAGGCGATCGCCATCACGAACAGCACGGCCACCGGCATGTCGGTGAGCTGGAGCGGGGTCGTGCGGTCGGTGAACGGCACGTCGACCTCGGGCCCGAACGGGATCACCGAGAAGGTCACGAACGCCGGCACCACTGCCAGAACGGGGGCGAGCAGGAAGACCACCTTGTCGGCGGCCTTGGGGATCAGGTCCTCCTTGAGCGCCAGCTTGACCCCGTCGGCCAACGACTGCAGCAGACCGAACGGGCCGTTGACGTTGGGGCCGATCCGGTGCTGCATCCGGGCCACGACGCGCCGCTCCGCCCAGATGTTGAACAGGGTGAGCAACACGAGGATCAGGAAGATCAGCAGCGTCTTGACCAGGATCAGCCACCAGGGGTCCTGGCCGAACGCCTCGAGCGCCATCGGAACCAGCTGGGCGTTCATGCCTTCGCCTCCTTGACCGTCACACGGTTGCCGGGCGAGGCGAGGTCGGCCAGCACGCCGTTGCCGAACGAGTTGGCCGGGAGCCAGACGACGCCGTCGGGGAGGTCGGCCACCTCGGCCGGGACGGTGACCGAGCCGCGGTCACCCGTCAGGGTCACCACCGAGCCGGTGGAGTCGAAGACCTGCTGGCTCACCCGGGCGACGGCCGGCCGCGCGGTGGCGGCGAGGTTGTCGTCGCCGTCCTGCATGGAGCCGTTGTCGATCAGCTGCTTCCAGGTCGAGAGGGTCAAGCCCTCCTGGTCCCCGTCGGTCGAGCCTGTCGGGATGACCACCGCAGCGTCCATGCTCGGCCGGGCTCCGTCCCACGGTCCGAGCTCCTCCATCTGCGCGCGGGCCTCGGCCACCGTCCGGAAGCCGAGCGGCGAGCCCAGCTCCTCGGCGATGCCGGCGAGCACGCGCAGGTCGGGCAACGAGGCCGGCTTCGCCAGCACCACGTCGAAGGAGCGCGGTCGGCCCTCCCAGGTGACGAAGGTGCCGGCCTTGTCGGTCACCGGCGCGACGGGGAACACCACGTTGGCGGCCCGGGTGACATCGGTCTCGCGCAGCTCCAGGGCCACCACGAACGACGCCGCGGCGAGCGCGTCGCGGAAGGCCTGCGGGTCCGCGGTGTCGTCGGGGTCGACCCCGCCGACCACCAGGCCGCCGAGCTCGCCACCGATGGCGGCGGCGACGATCGCGTCGGCGTCGCGGCCAGGTGTCTCGGGAAGGGTGTCGACGCCCCAAGCGGTGGCGACGTCAACGCGGGCACCGGCGTCGGCCAGCGGACGACCCCCGGGCAGCAGCCCGGGCAGGCAGCCGGCCTCGACCGCGCCGCGGTCGCCGGCGCGCCGTGGGACCCACGCGAGCCGGGCGCCGGTCCGCGCGGCGAGCGCGACGGCGGCGGCGTAGGCGCCGGGCGAGGTGGCCAGCCGCTCGCCGAGCAGGACCACCGCGGTCGAGTCGACGCCGAAGTCGCTCTGGGTGCCGAGCGCCTCGATGGCCGCGGCCTCCTCACCAGGGACGACCTGGACGAGCTGGCCGTGCAGCTTGCGCAGCCCGCGCGTGGTGTAGGGCGCCAGGGCGACGACCCGGGTGCCCGGCGTCCGCAGGGCGGCCTTGCGGAGGCGCAGGAAGATCGTGCCGGCCTCGTCCTCGGGCTCGAGCCCGACCAGGACGACGGTGGCGGCGGACTCCAGGTCGGCGTAGGTCACCGCACCGCCTGCCGGACCGGTGGCCGCGACGGTCGAGGCGAGGAACGAGGCCTCCTCCGCCGAGAGCGGCCGGGCCCGGAAGTCGATGTCGTTGGTGCCGAGCACCGCACGGGCGAACCGGCCGTAGGCGTAGGCGTCCTCCACGGTCAGCCGTCCACCTGGCAGCACCCCCACACCGCGGCCGGTGTCGGCCACCGACTGGAGACCCCGCGCCGCGACGGCGAAGGCCTCCGGCCACGAGGCCGGACGGAGCGAGCCGTCCTCGTCGCGCACCTGCGGGTAGGTGATCCGGTCGCCGGCATCGGCGTAGTGGAACGCGAAGCGGTCCTTGTCGGTGATCCACTCCTCGTTGACCTCGGGGTCGTTGCCGGCGAGGCGGCGCATGACCTTGCCGCGCCGGTGGTCGACCCGGATCGCCGCGCCGCAGGCGTCGTGCTCGGCGACCGACGGGCTCGACACCAGGTCGAACGGGCGCGAGCGGAAGCGGTACTCCGCCGAGGTCAGCGCGCCCACCGGGCAGATCTGGATCACGTTGCCGGAGAAGTAGGAGAGGAACGGCGCGTTCTCGGCGATGCCGACCTGCTGCTGCGCCCCTCGCTCGACCATCTCGATGAACGGGTCGCCGGGGATCTCGTCCGCGAAGCGGGTGCAGCGCTGGCACACGATGCAGCGCTCCCGGTCGAGCAGCACCTGCGGGGAGATCGCGATCGGCTTCGGGAACGTCCGCTTGATGCCGCCGGACTCGTAGAAGCGCGACTCACCGCGGCCGTTGGACATCGCCTGGTTCTGCAGCGGGCACTCGCCGCCCTTGTCGCAGACCGGGCAGTCCAGTGGGTGGTTGATGAGCAGGAACTCCATCACGCCCTGCTGCGCCTTGTCGGCCACCGGGCTGGTCACCTGGGTCGACACGACCATGCCCTCGGCGACCGGCAGCGTGCAGGACGCCTGTGGCTTGGGGAAGCCCCGGCCGTTGCCGGCGTCCGGGATGTCGACCAGGCACTGGCGGCACGCCCCGACCGGCGCGAGCAGCGGGTGGTCGCAGAACCGCGGGATCTGCACGCCGACCTGCTCGGCGGCCCGGATCACCAAGGTGTTCTCCGGGACCTCGACGACGATGCCGTCGATGGTGAGCGAGACGGTCTTCGTCGCCTTCTCGACCTCGCTGCGCTCGGGAGCCTGGGTCATACCGTCACCGCCTCGTCCGCGAACACCGTGGAGGCCACCGGGTCGAACGGGCAGCCGCCGTGGCTCAGGTGCGCGAGATACTCCTCACGGAAGTACTGGATCGAGCTCGTGATGGGGCTGGTGGCCCCGTCGCCGAGCGCGCAGAACGCGCGGCCCAGGATGTTGTCGCACTGGTCGAGCAGCAGCTCGAGGTCGGCCTCGCTGCCCTCGCCGCGCTCCAGCGCGGCCAGCGTCTGCACCAGCCACCACGTGCCCTCGCGACAGGGGGTGCACTTGCCGCACGACTCGTGCTTGTAGAACTCGGTCCAGCGCAGCACCGCCCGGACCACGCAGGTGGTCTCGTCGAAGATCTGCAGCGCCCGGGTGCCGAGCATCGAGCCGGCCTCGGCGACCTCCTCGAAACCGAGTGGTACGTCGAGGTGCTCGGCGGTCAGCAGCGGGGTGCTCGAGCCGCCGGGGGTCCAGAACTTCAGCTCGTGACCCTCGCGCATGCCGCCGGCGAGGTCGAGGAGCTCGCGCAGGGTGATGCCGAGCGGTGCTTCGTACTGACCCGGCTTCGTCACGTGACCGGACAGCGAGAAGATGCCGTAGCCCTTGGACTTCTCGGTGCCCATCGAGGCGAACCACTCCGAGCCGTGCTCGACGATGCTCGGCACCGAGGCGATCGACTCGACGTTGTTGATGACCGTCGGGCAGGCGTAGAGGCCGGCGACGGCGGGGAACGGCGGGCGCAGCCGCGGTTGCCCGCGGCGGCCCTCGAGGCCCTCGAGCAGCGCGGTCTCCTCGCCGCAGATGTAGGCGCCCGCGCCGGTGTGGACGACCACGTCGAGGTCGTAGCCGGAACCGTGGATGTCCTTGCCGAGGTGGCCGGCGGCGTAGGCCTCGGCGACCGCCGCCTGGACCCGGCGGATCACGTGCAGCACCTCGCCGCGGATGTAGATGAACGCGTGGTGGGCCCGGATCGCGAAGGAGCTGATGATCACGCCCTCCACGAGGAGGTGGGGGTTGGCCATCATCAGCGGGATGTCCTTGCAGGTCCCGGGCTCCGACTCGTCGGCGTTAACGACGAGGTACTTCGGCCTCGGGTTGTCCTGCGGGATGAAGGACCACTTCATACCGGTCGGGAAGCCGGCCCCGCCGCGACCCCGGAGGCCGGAGCTCTTGACCTCCTCGACGATGGCGGCAGGCTCCATGCCGAGCGCCTTCTTGAGCGCGACGTAGCCGCCGTGGGCCTCGTAGGTCTTCAAGGTCCAGGCACGCTCGGCGTCCCAGATCTCGGTGAGGACGGGGGTGAGGACATCAGGCATCGTCGTCGACCTCCTCCTGCTTCGTCTCGGACTCGGAGGCATCCGTCGGCGGCGCCGTCCAGCCGCGCTCGCGCGCGATCTCGAGACCGACCAGCGAGGGACCACCGGCCGCTGGGCCCTCGTCGACCCGGCCGTCCGGGAAGCCGGCGAGCACCCGCTCGGCCTCGCGCCAGGTGCAGATGCGGGGGCCGCGGGTCGAGGTGACCTCCTTGCCCTCGCGCAGGTCGTCGACGAGCTGGACCGCGGAGGCCGGGGTCATGTTGTCCATGAACTCCCAGTTGACCATCATCACCGGCGCGTAGTCGCAGGCCGCGTTGCACTCGACGTGCTCCAACGTGACCTTGCCATCGGCCGTCGTCTCGTCGTTCCCGACATCCAGGTGGTCCTTGAGGCGCTCGAAGATCGCGTCGCCGCCCATGACCGCGCACAGCGTGTTGGTGCAGACGCCGACGAGGTAGTCGCCGACCGGCTTGCGCTTGTACATCGTGTAGAACGTCGCGACACCGCTGACCTCGGCTGCGGAGAGGTCGAGGATGTCCGCACAGGCCTGGATGCCGTCGGGGGTGATCCGCCCCTCGACCGACTGCACGAGGTGGAGCATCGGCAGGAGGCCCGATCGGGCCTCCGGATAGCGGGCCGCGATGGAGCGCAGCTCCTCGAGCACGGACGCGTCCAGGGAGGTCGGCTCCGTCGACTGGCTCATCGGTCGACCCCGCCCATCACCGGGTCGATCGAGGCGATGGCGACGATGACGTCGGCGACCATGCCGCCCTCGCTCATCACCCCGGTCGCCTGGAGGTTGGTGAACGACGGGTCGCGGAAGTGGGCCCGGAACGGCCTGGTGCCGCCGTCGGAGACGACGTGTGCGCCGAGCTCGCCACGGGGCGACTCGATCGGCACGTAGGCCTGCCCGGCCGGGACCCGGAAGCCCTCGGTCACGATCTTGAAGTGGTGGATCAGGGCCTCCATCGACTCGCCCATGATGTGCCGGATGTGGTCGAGGCTGTTGCCCATGCCGTCGCTGCCGATGGCGAGCTGGCTCGGCCAGGCGATCTTCTTGTCACCGACCATGACCGGGGCGCCCTCGAGCGCGGCGAGCCGGTCGGCGGCCTGCTCGATGATCTTCAGCGACTCCCACATCTCGTTGAGCCGCACCCGGAAGCGGCCGTAGGAGTCGCAGGTGTCCCAGGTCTGGACCTCGAAGTCGTAGTCCTCGTAGCCGCAGTAGGGCTCGGTCTTGCGCAGGTCCCACGGGTAGCCGGTGCTGCGCAGCACCGGTCCGGTGATGCCGAGGGCGAGGACCCCGTCGACCTCGAGGTGGCCGACACCCTCGAGGCGGCCCTTGAAGATCGGGTTGGCGTTGCACAGGGCGGCGTACTCCGGCAGCCGCTTCTTCATCAGCGTGATGAAGCTGCGGATCTCGTCGAGCGCCCCGGGCGGGAGGTCTTGCGCGACGCCGCCGGGACGGATGAAACCGTGGTTCATCCGCAGTCCGGTGATCAGCTCGAACAGGTCGAGCACCAGCTCGCGCTCGCGGAACCCGATGGTCATCACCGTCAGCGCACCGATCTCCATGCCGCCGGTCGCGATGCACACCAGGTGGGAGGAGATGCGGTTGAGCTCCATGAGCAGGACCCGCATGACCGAGGCCTTCTCGGGGATGTCGTCCTCGATGCCCAGGAGGCGCTCGACGCCGAGGCAGTAGGTCGTCTCGTTGAAGAACGGCGACAGGTAGTCCATCCGGGTGCAGAACGTGACGCCCTGGACCCAGGAGCGGTACTCCATGTTCTTCTCGATGCCGGTGTGCAGGTAGCCGATGCCGCAGCGGGCCTCGGTCACCGTCTCGCCCTCGAGCTCGAGGATCAGCCTGAGCACCCCGTGGGTCGACGGGTGCTGGGGACCCATGTTGACGACGACCTTGTTGTCGGTGTCTCCCTCGCCCGCAGCCAGGCCGCTGACGATCGAGTCCCAGTCCTGGCCGGTGACGGTGAAGACGCGTCCCTCGGTGGTCTCGTTGGTGCCGGCGTACATGTCGTGCTGGTCGGTCGTAGCCATCAGCTGTAGGACCTCCGCTGGTCCGGCGGGGGGATCGTGCCGCCCTTGTATTCCACGGGGATGCCACCGAGCGGGTAGTCCTTGCGCTGCGGGTGGCCGGGCCAGTCGTCCGGCATCAGGATCCGGGTCAGCGCCGGGTGGCCGTCGAAGACGATGCCGAACATGTCGAAGGTCTCGCGCTCGTGCCAGTCGTTCGTCGGGTACGTCGCCACGATGGACGGGATGTGCGGGTCGCTGTCGGGGCAGGACACCTCGAGCCGGACCCGGCGGTTGTGGGTCATCGAGAGCAGGTGGTAGACCGCGTGCAGCTCACGGCCGGTGTCCTCGGGGTAGTGGACCCCGCTGACTCCGACGCAGAGCTCGAAACGGAGTGCCGGGTCGTCCCGGAACAGCTTGGCCACCGCGGGCAGGTCCTCGCGGCGCAGGTGGAAGGTGATCTCGCCGCGGTGGATGACCGTGCCCAGGAGCGCGTCGGGCTCGACGCCGCCGCCGGACATCGCGGTGTCGAGGGCGCGGGCGACGTCCTCGTGCCATCCCTCGAACGGCCGCTTGGTGTGCCCAGGGAACACGACGGGCTGCACGAGGCCGCCGTAGCCGCTGGTGTCGCCGGTGCCGGCGACGCCGAACATGCCCGTGCGCTGCCCGACGACCTGGATCTCGGTCTCCGGAGCGAGCTCGGCGGGTGCGTTCTCGGGTGACTGGTCGACGGCCGCCTGCTCGGGGCTCTTGTCGCTCAACGCATGAGCCCCTTCATCTCCGAGGTGGGCAGCGCCTTGAGCGCGGCGTTCTCGCGCTGCTCGATCTGCGCGGCCATGTTGGGGCCGAGCGGCCGGCTCTGGACCTGGTCGTGCAGCTTGAGGATCGCGTCGATGAGCATCTCCGGGCGGGGCGGGCAGCCGGGGAGGTACATGTCGACGGGGACGACGTGGTCGACGCCCTGGACGATCGCGTAGTTGTTGAACATGCCGCCGCTGCTGGCACAGACGCCCATCGCGAGCACCCACTTGGGGTCGGGCATCTGGTCGTAGATCTGGCGGAGGACCGGCGCCATCTTCTGGCTCACCCGGCCGGCCACGATCATCAGGTCGGCCTGGCGGGGGCTGGCCCGGAAGACCTCCATGCCGAAGCGGGCCAGGTCGTACTTCGGGCCACCGGTCGTCATCATCTCGATCGCGCAGCAGGCCAGGCCGAAGGTCGCGGGCCAGAACGACGCCTTGCGCATGTAGCCGGCGACCCCCTCGACGGTCGTCAGCAGGACGCCGCTGGGGAGCTTCTCCTCGATACCCATGAGTTCCTGGTGCCTCAGTCCCAGTCCAGTCCGCCGCGGCGCCAGACGTAGGCGTAGGCGACGAAGACGGTGGCGATGAAGAGGACCATCTCGACCAGCCCGAAGTAGCCCATCGCATCGAAGTGCACGGCCCACGGGTAGAGGAAGATGATCTCGATGTCGAAGACGATGAAAAGCATCGCGGTGATGTAGTACTTCACCGGGAAACGGCCGCCGCCGACCGGCTGGGGCGTCGGCTCGATGCCGCACTCGTAGGAGTCGAGCTTGGCCCGGTTGTAGCGCTTGGGACCCACCACCGCGCTCATGGCGACCGAGCCGACGGCGAAGACGAACGCCAGGCCGGCGAGGGCGAGTACGGGTATGTAGAGCTCCATCCGGACCTCCTCCCAGCATGTGACGTGGATCTCGTTCGTGAACTTGTGAACGTCTTCACGAAGTGCGCGCCGCTCATACTGCCACTCGCCAGCCGAGCCGTGAAGTCGGGGGCAAGCCTGCCCTGACCTGGGGATTTACCGCACGCGGACGTGGTCTAATTCGCCGGCCGTCAGGGCCTTCCGGGCTGCGCGCTCAGCATCGGCGTACCGGGTTCCATCGGGAGCCTCAGTGCGCGAACGGCGTACGAGATGGCGTGGTACCAGCCGGCCAGGAGCAGCACGTCGAGCGCGCCGTCCTCGCCGACCGCGTCGACCAACGCGGTCCAGGACGCGTCGTCGAGGTCATGGGTGTCATGGAGCCGGTCGACCGCACGCAGCACAGCCCGGTCCCCGCGGTCGGTCCAGCAGGGATCGCCGTCATTGCCGCTCGCGAGGGAACGCACCTGCTCGGCGGTGAGGCCCGCCTTGCCGGCGAACACCAAGATGTGGACGCCCCATTCGTAGTCGGCACCACAACGAGCCACGACCCGGTCGATCACCAGCTCGCGTTGACGCAGCGTCAGTGCCGACTGACGTGAGAGGTAGTAGCGACCCCACCCCGACACCCCGCGAGCGAGATCGGGCCTGCCCGCCAGGACCCGGAACAGGGCGATCGGTGGTCCCAGCCGACCCAGAGCTTCTGCCTGCGCCTCGTCGTACGGCGGCTCGAGCGGCTCGATTCGGGGACGCTTCGATTTCCGAGGCATCGTCGGACGCTACCATCGGCGCCTCGGAAAGAGAAGCGGGGTGACGTGTGGCGAGACCGGTCATGGAGTTGCTTGACCTGCTGGGTCGACGCTGGGCCCTGCGGGTCCTCTGGGAGCTGCGGGACGAGACCGGCCTGACCTTCCGCGAGCTGCGGTCCCGGTGCGACGAGGTGTCGTCGAGCGTGCTGGCGGACCGGGTCCGCGAACTCAGCGAGGCAGGTGTCGTCAGACGAGACGACAACGGCTACGTCCTGACCCCGCGCGGCCGGGAGCTGCTGACGCTGCTGCTGCCGCTGGACGATTGGGCCCGACGATGGTGGCGGGCGCGACGCTGACCGCGACTCAGGCAGTGGCCCGGTGCAGAGCGACGATCCCGCCACTGAGGTTGCGCCACTCCGGGTCCTGCCAGCCGGCGTCCGCGACCAGGTCGGCGAGCCCCTGCTGGTCGGGCCAGGCGCGGATCGACTCGGCCAGGTAGACGTAGGCGTCCGGCGAGGACGAGACCGCCCGGGCGACCGGCGGGAGTGCCTTCATGAGGTACTCCACGTAGAGCGTGCGGAACGGCGCCCAGGTCGGGTGGCTGAACTCGCACACGACCAGACGCCCACCGGGTCGGGTCACCCGCAGCATCTCGCGCAGCCCGGCCAGCGGGTCGACGATGTTGCGCAGCCCGAAGGAGATCGTCACCGCGTCGAAGGTGTTGTCGGCGAACGGCAGCCGCGTGCCGTCGCCGGCCGTGAAGGGCAGGTGCGGCCGGGCCCGCTTGCCCACCTGGAGCATCCCGAGCGAGAAGTCGCACGGCACCACCATCGCCCCGCGGTCGGCGAACGGCTGGCTCGAGGTGCCCGTGCCGGCCGCGAGGTCGAGCACGATCTCCTCGCGCTGGGGGTCGACGGCCTCGATGACGTCGCGCCGCCACCGCCGGTCCTGCCCCAGCGAGAGCACGTCGTTGGTGACGTCGTAGCGCTTCGCGACGGCGTCGAACATCCGACGCACGTCGGCGGGCTGCTTGTCGAGCTCGGCGCGGACCACGAGGCGAGCCTAGAGATCGAGCGTGTCGTGCAACCAAACGGCGCCCCCAGGCGTCACCCTCGTGACCGGAGAGCCTTCCACTTCCCCGGCAGCATTGAAGGAGTCCTCCCATGTCGTTGCTACGCCGCCTCGCGCTCGGCCTGCTGAGCGTGGCGCTGCTCGCGGGCGCGGCCACGGCCGCCGGTTACGCCATGCGCGTCCAGCCGAGCTCCGGCGACCGCAGCGACGCGACGACGTACGTCGACCCGAGGCCGGGCGCCGGTGGCTCGCCGGCGAGCTCGCCGCGACCGAGGCCCGCCCCGACCCAGCCGGTGCAGCCCGTAGTCGTGACGCCGCCGAAGCCGCTGCCGGTCCCTCCGCTGCTCGCACCCGGCGACAAGGGTGACGAGGTCCGCGACCTGCAGGCCCGGCTCAAGCAGCTGGCGTGGTACTTCCCGGACGTGGACGGCGTCTACGGCGAGGCGACGACGCAGGCGGTCCGGGGCTTCCAGGAGAAGCGGGGCCTCCGCGGGACCGGCAAGGTCGACCGGCGCACCATGAAGCGCCTTGTCGCGATGACAGCGACCCCGACCCACGCCGAGCTGCACAACCTGGGCAACGTCCCGGGGGCGCTCGACGCCCGGTGCCGCACCGGCCGGGTGATGTGCGTCGACAAGACCAGCCGCACGATCCGGTGGGTCGTCGACGGCGTGGTCATCAAGACCATGGACGTCCGGTTCGGCGGCCCGTCGACCCCGACCCGCGAGGGCCTGTTCTACGTCGGCTACAAGAGCCGGGACCACCACTCCAAGCTCTACGACACCGACATGCCGTTCGCGATGTTCTTCTCCGGCGGCCAGGCCGTGCACTACTCACCGGACTTCGCCTCGGTCGGCTACAACGGTGCCTCGCACGGCTGCGTCAACGTCCGCGACTACAACGGTGTCGCCTGGCTGTTCGACCAGGTCGTGGTGGGGGACAAGGTCGTCGTCTACTGGTCCTAGGTGTCTGGGTCGTACGCTTGCCGATCGTGACGACCAGCGCGGCGGCGGAGGGGATAGCGCTCCCCCTGGTCGTCAGGACCATCCCGCTGGACCTCCCGGCGGACGCGTCCCTGCTCGACTTCCTACCCTCCACCCACCCCGTCACCTGGCTGCGGCGCGGCGACGGCCTGGTCGGGTGGGGCCGTGCGGCGGAGGTCCAGACCGCGGGGGCGACCCGGTTCGCCGACGCCGCCAAGTGGTGGTCGGAGACGACGTCGCATGCGGTGGTGCGCGACGAGGTGGACGAGCCCGGCACCGGCCTGGTCTGCTTCGGCTCCTTCGCGTTCGCCGACGAGCCGGGCGGCTCGATGCTGGTGGTGCCCGAGGTCATCGTCGGTCGTCGCGGGGGCCGCACCTGGCTGACCACCGTGTCGCGAGGCGCGCTCGACGCCACGGCGACGGTCACGCTCGCCGAGCCTGCCAAGGCGCCGGAGGGGCTGGTGTTCGCCGACGGCGCCCTCAACGGCGAGCAGTGGATGGGGGTCGTCGCCGACGCCGTCGCCCGGATCGGGGCCGGCGACCTGGAGAAGGTCGTGCTCGCCCGCGACCTCATCGCCACGGCCGACGCGCGCCTCGACGTCCGCTGGCCGCTGCGCCGGCTCGCCGAGGACTACCCGACCTGTTGGACGTTCCACGTCGACGGGCTGTTCGGCGCCTCGCCGGAGATGCTGGTCCGTCGCGAGCGAGGCCTGGTCACCTCACGCGTGCTGGCCGGCACCATCCGGCGCACCGGTGACGACGACCGGGACATGGCCCTCGCCGCGACCCTGGCCCGCTCGTCCAAGGACCTCGAGGAGCACGAGTACGCCGTGCGGTCGGTGGCCGATGCGCTCGAGCCCCACTGCTCCTCGATGAACGTGCCCGAGGCGCCGTTCGTCCTCCACCTGCCCAACGTCATGCATCTCGCCACGGACGTCGCCGGTGTCGTGCACGACGCCGACACGGTCTCCTCGCTCCAGCTCGCCGAAGCGTTGCACCCCTCGGCCGCGGTCGGCGGGACGCCCACCGAGACCGCGTCTCGGCTGATCGCCGAGCTCGAGGGCATGGATCGGGGCCGCTACGCCGGGCCGGTCGGCTGGATGGACGCGAACGGCGACGGCGAGTGGGCGATCGCCCTCCGCTCGGCGGTGCTCGACGGCGCGACGGTCAGGCTGTTCGCCGGCTGCGGCATCGTCGCGGACTCCGACCCCGAGGCCGAGCTGGCCGAGGCGCAGGCCAAGTTCGTCCCGGTCCGCGACGCCCTGGGCGCCTGACCGCTCGGCCTCAGCCCAGGCAGCTCGACGGGTCGTCCCCGCACGCCAGCCGGATGTGGACGTCCACCCACCACTTGGTGACCCGCTGGGCCGGGCTGCCCGTCACCGTCACGAGACGGAAGGGGTCCTGGGTCCAGACGACCGTGGCGTGCTGCCCGCCCGCCGAGGTGCAGAAGACCCTGCCGGCAGCCTCGGTCGTCGGGTCCAGCAGCCCGTCGCGAAGCAGCCGCAGCGGGAAGGCGCGGCTCTTGCTCCGGTCGAGGCTCCAGCTCACCTCTCCTTCGGAGTGGCTCCCGGAGCAGTCACCGACGTTGCCGTGGAAGGGTCGGTCGGTCAGCGCCTCCACCTCCCGCACGTACGCGGCATACAGGTCCTGGCGCGTGGGGTAGGTCCGGATCTCCAGGGTCTCGACGAAGGGACCTGGGTCCGCGCAGGTGACCGTGCCGGCGGTGTCCGTGCGGCACGACGACGTCGACGTCAGTGACTCCGCGAACCATGGCGGCTCCAGCTCCTCTCCCGGCGCCGACGTCTGCTGCGAGAGGAGCTCCCCGCCGCCGCGCGCGGGAGGTTCCGGGTCGGGGCGGGACAGGCCGAGCGCCAACGCGACGATGGCGGCTAGCCCGAGGATGGCGAGCAGGCCCACCTCGAGCAGGCCCATCGCGTCCGGGCCCTCGACGATCTTCCCCTCCATGCTGCGCTCCCCGCGCTCGCGCGCACCCCGAGACAGTGGTCCAGTCCACTTGAACTCGGTGACCGGGGCTGGGGCATCACCGATCTTCGGGATGTGTGGGCGGCGCCAGCGGCAGCTGGTCAGCCCGGTGCTGGTCAGCCGGTGATGACCAGGTAGGCGACGACGCCGATGATCCCGATCACCAGGAGTGCCGCCAGCCAGACGAGGCCCTTGTTGCCGGAGTCGGTGACCTCGCCCGGAGTGCCGGAGTAGACGGCCGGCGCGGGTCCGGGCTGGGTCCAGGAACCGGACGGCGGCGGACTGGCCGAGGGGGACGCCGGCGTGCCGAAAAGCCCCGCCAGCTGGCCGCCGAGGCCGAGCTGGTCCAGCGAGCTGCGGATCTGTGCCAGCGCCGCGGGACCCACGACGCTCGCCAGGTCGATCGGCTGGCCGCTGCTGACCACCTGCCCGTTGACCGTGACGACCGGCGGGATGTTGACAACCTGGCTGCCGTCCGCGGCGACCGTCGCGCCCGCAGCGGCGCCCGCCCCGCCGAAGAAGCCGCCGAGCATCGCGCTGATGTCCACGGCCTGCCCCGCGGGGACCTGCTGGCCGTTGATCATCACCACGGGAGCATTGCCCGAGTAGGGCACCGGTACGTCGGGCAGGTTGGGGTCCGCGGCACGCGCCTGGCTGAGCTCTGCCTGCACCTTGGCGACCTGGGCGGCGGCTTCGGCGAGCTGCTTCTCCAGCTCGGTGACCTTGGCTCCGGCAGCCGGCGCGGGCGTGGCGCCCGGGGTGGGTCCGGGGGTGGGAGGAGGAGTCTGCGTCATGTCATGTCCTTCCCGTCGGCGAGGCGAACGTACTCCAGTCCTTCGGCCGGCAGGAAGCGGTTCATGTGACCGTCGACGATGCCGAGCCCTGCCTCGGAGTAGACGCGGTCGTGGATCGCCAGGTTGCGCGGTGCCCTGACCTCACGGGCGAAGTCGATGCCCTCCGACGCCTTCATCCACGGCGCGCACACCGGGACGCACAGGACGTCGACCGGACCGCTCGGGAGCGTGAGCGCGTCGCCCGGGTGGTAGATCCGGGTCGTGCCGGCGGTCAGCACGTAGCCGCTGTTGTCGAAGCGCGGCAGCTCCGGGTGGATCACCGCGTGCAGCGCGCCGACCGCGCGGACCGGCAGTCCGACGTCGAAGGACTCCTCCGGCGACACCACGGTGACCCGTTCCGCGACGTCGGGAGCGTCCTCACGGATGCGCCGCGCGACCGCCTCGATCGTCCAGATGGGGGCATCCGTGGCGCGCAGATGGTCGGGCAGGTAGTGGTCCGGGTGCTCGTGGGTGATGAGGACGGCGTCGGCGCCGTCCACCGCCTCGGCGTCGGTGAAGACACCCGGGTCGACCACGACGGTCACCCCGCCGTGCTCGACGCGGACGCACGAGTGCCCGAACTTGGTGATCCGCATGGTTCGACCCTAGACATCTAGGCTCGGCGCATGGGTGGGTCGCCGGCGACGTTCGACCTCGGTGACCCCGCGTTCGACGTCACCGCACCGGTGGTCCACGCGGCACGCGAGGCGAGTTGGTACGCCGAGACGACGTGGGGCTGGGCGGTGCTGCGCCACGAGGAGGCGAGCGCCCTCCTACGGGACCGCCGCTTCCGGCAGGGGAACGCCCGCTGGCCGGAGCAGAACGGCGTTCCCGATGGGCCGTTCCCCCGCTGGTGGGCCGAGACCCTGCTCAGCCTCGAGGGCGGCGACCACAGCCGCATCCGCCGGCTGCTGATGCCGGCGTTCCGCAACCGGACGATCGCCGCGATGCGGCCGGGGTTCCAGGCCCTGGCCGACGAGCTGGTGGACCGGTTCTCACCGCGCGGCGAGGTCGAGTTCATCTCGGAGTTCGCCGAGCCCTACGCCGCCCGCATCATCTGCCAGCTGCTCGGTCTGCCCGACGGGGACGACGGCGAGTGGCGCCAGGTCGCCCACTGGGCCGACGACCTCGGCGCCTCGTTCTCGGTCGACGTCGGCCGCCAGGTGCCGAGGATCGAGGCGGCCCTGGACGGCCTGACGGCATACGTCGACGAGGTGGTGGCGGACCGGCGCGCACGGCCCCGAGACGACCTGGTCACCACGTTGGCCCACGTGGAGGACCTCACCGAGCGCGAGCTCTCGGTGGCGCTGGTGTTCCTGGCGTTCGCCGGCATGGAGACCACCCGCAACCAGCTCGGGCTGGCCCTACAGACCCTGCTGCGACACCCGGACCAGTGGCGCCTGCTCGGTGAGCGGCCGGAGCTCGGGGGCGCCGCCGTCGAGGAGGTCATGCGGGTCAACCCGACCGTCACCTGGGTGACCCGCGAGGCCATCGAGGACGTCGACCTCCACGGCCTGCACGTCCCCGCCGGCGGGATCGTGCAGGTGCTCTCGCACGCCACCGGCACCGACCCCCGGACCGTGCCCGACCCGGCCTTCGACATCACCGCCACCGACCGGGTGCCGCACCACGGCTTCGGCGCGGGCATCCATCACTGCCTGGGCCACTTCGTCGCCCGGACCGACATGGCGGTCGCGCTGCCGCTGCTGGCCCGGCGGATGCCTGACGCGGAGCCCGACGGCCCGGGCGAGTGGCTGCCGGTCTCCGGCAACACCGGCGCTCGCCGGTTCCCGATCAGGTTCACGCCGTCCTGAGGGCGAGGTCGGCCCGGTAGGTCAGTGGCGGTGGTAGACCTTGTGCGCGATCTTCCAGTCGCCGGGGGCGATCTCGAGCAACAGGAACATGTCGGTGAAGGTCACCTCGACGTGGTGCAGGGTGACGACGGCCGAGGCCACCGTGCCGTTCCGGGCGACCTGGTCGACCGTGCGCCGTCGGTCGGCCTCGTCCGGGGCGGGCGCACCCGCGAACCGGGAACAGAAGTCGTCGAGGTCCATCGTGGCGACCGCGCCGTCGGCGACGCCCTCGATGCGCGCGGTGGGCAGGAACGCCCGGCGGAAGTGGCTCGGGTCGCCGGTCGCGTGGCCCTCGAGGTAGGCGAGCACCGGCGCGAGCACCGCGTCCAGCTCGCTCACCGGACCACCGCCGTGATGTCGTCGTCGACCGCCGCACCGGCCGCCAGGGCGGCCTCGGCCCGCGTCAGTCCCGCCGTCGCGACGCCGGACGCGTCGCGGGTGACCCGCAGGTCCTTGGCGAGCGCGGCCAGCGTGAAGTGCGCGGGTGAGGAGTCCTGGCCGAGCAGTCGATCCCTGGTGATCTCGACGACGCCGGCCAGCCGGCCGCGAGCCAGCACGTCGAGCGCCTCGGCCCGGCCGACACCCAGCCCCTCGGCCACGTCGAGCGCGTCGGCCAGCGCGGCCATCGCCCCACCGAGGCTGGTGTTGGCCACGAGCTTGAGGGCGGCGGCCCGGCCAGGCTCCGGCACTCGCACCATCTCGCGGACCAAGGGCGCGAGCACGGTCGCTGCCTCGTCCAGGTCCTCGTCGGTGCCGCCGGCGAAGGTCACCAGGGTCCCGCCGCGAACCGCCGGAACCGAGCCGAGGACCGGCGCGTGCACATACCGGCCCCCCGCCTCACGCACCACCGCGGCCGCCCGGTCGGCCTCGTCGGGCGAAGTGGTGCTGGTGTTGACGACGAGCGCGCCGGCGGGGAGTGCCGTGGACACCACCTCGAGGACCGCGAGGCAGGCGGGTCCGTCGAACAGGAACAGCAGGACGTGCCCGCCCCCGGCCACGGCTTCGGCGGCCGACGACGCGGCATCCGCGCCGGCGGCAGTCCGGCCACTGCGCGACCAGGTCGTGACGGTCCAGCCCTCGGCGGCGTACCGCTCGGCGGCGGGCAGTCCCATCCGGCCGAGCCCGAGGATCGTCACAGGTCTCATGGCGGACAGCATGCGGTGCCGAACAGGTATGCCACAAGCGACGGATTCGCACACTGTCATGCATGATCTGCATATGTCGTACTCGACCTGGCTGAGCTTCGTGACCGTGTGCGACCGGGGGTCGATCTCGGCCGCCGCCGCCGAGCTCGGCTACACCCAGTCCGCGGTGTCCCGCCATGTCGCGGCGCTGGAGCACGAGATGGACGCCCGGCTGCTCGAGCGGCTGCCCCGCGGCGTCCGCCCGACAGCCGCGGGCGAGGCGATGCTCCGGCACGCGCGGCTCGTGGTTCACGAGACCTCGAGGGCTCGTGACGCCGTGGCCGCCACGCTCGCCGGCCGCGGACCGAGCCTGGCCGTGGGGGCCGTGCCGTCGGCGACCGTCGGGCTGGTCCCCGCGGCGATCCGCTCGTTCGTGGCACAGGCGTCGGCCCACCGGTGCACCCTCAGGTCGGCGATGTCCCCCGCCCTGCAGGAGCTGCTGCTCTCGGGCGACCTGGACGTCGCCGTGGTGACCGACTACCCGCCGGGACTCCCGGCCACGCGGCTGCTGCGCCGGCACCATCTGCTGGACGACGAGCTGTGCGCAGTGGTGCCCGGCGACCACCCCGCGGCGACGGGCACGCGACGACTGGACCTGTCGCGGCTGAGCGACGAGGTCTGGGTGGAGGACAACCCGGGCTCCGAGCGCCTCCTGGTCTCGGCGGCCGGCCGGGCCGGGTTCGAGCCCCGCCTCGAGATGGAGGCCGGGGACCTGGCCGGCAAGATCGCCCTGGTCGCGGCCGGTCAGGCGGTGGCGCTGGTCCCCGGGCTGATGCTGGGCACGGTCCCCGACCACGTGGTCGTGCGTCGGCTGGTGGACCCCCCGGTCCGCTCCGTGTTCGCGCTGCACCACGCGAGCCCGGCCCGGCACCGGGACGAGGTGACCGCCTTCGTCTCGGCGCTCCGCGCGGCCGCCCGCGCGGTCCGGGTCAGCGCCGGCTCGTCCGGGTCGAGCCCGGCTCGCGGGCGGAACGCTCCAAGGCCTCGATGAGCGACCGCGCGTCGTGGGCCCCCACGTGCCGACGGTCACCGACGAAGAACGTCGGGGTGCCGCGTACCCCGCTCTCCGCGGCGCTGAGCACGTCCCGGCGGATCCGGGCCGCGATCCGCTCGTCGGAGAGGTCGCCGAGGAAGCGCTCGACGTCGAGGCCGAGGTCGGCGGCGTAGCCGGTCAGGTCCTCGAGCTCGAGCTCGTCCTGGTGCTTGAAGAGCAGTTCGTGCATCTGCCAGAACCGGCCTTGCTTGTCGGCGGCCTCGACGGCGACGGCCGCGAGCTCGGCATGCGGGTGCACCTCCAGCGGCAGGTGGCGCACGACGTAGCGGAGCCGGTCGCCGAAGTGCTCCTTGACCTCGGCGGCGGCGCCGGTGACCCGGGCGCAGAACGGGCACTCGTAGTCGAGGTACTCGACGAGGGTGAGCGACGCGTCCTCGGGACCCTTGACGTGGTCGACGTCGGGGTCGACCGGCTCGCTCAACAGCACCGGGAGAGCCGCGTCCCGCTGGTCGAAGAACGTCGCGGCGAGACGGAACAGCACCCAGCCGACGCCGCTGGCCAGCACCACGGACAGCAGCACCCCGACGGTCGCCTCGTCCTGGAGCCGCTCGTCGTCGAAGGCCAGCCCGATGATGAGGAGCGAGACGGTGAAGCCGATGCCCGACAGCGCGCCACCGGCGAGAAGATGCCCGAAGCCGACACCCTGCGGCAGCCGTCCCCAGCCCAGCCGCACTGCGGCGCGCGCGCCCAGCCCGATGCCCAGCAGCTTGCCCGCCACGAGTCCCGCGGTCACTCCCCAGGTCACCGGCGAGGTCAGCGCCTCACCAAGGAGGCCGCCGCGCAGGTCGACGCCGGCGTTGGCGACGGCGAAGACCGGGACGACGACATAGCTGGTCCAGCCGTGCAGCACCTCCTGCAGCCGCTCGTTGACCGAGATGGCCCGGTTGAGACTCGCGCGGGCGGCCCGCTGCACCTCGGGCATCGGGGACTGGCGGAAGGCCCGGAACTGCTGGGCCGCGGACTCGACGCGGCTGCGGGTGGGGGACACCGCCGGGACGAGCAGGCCGGCGAGCATGCCGGCGATGGAGGCGTGCAGCCCCGACTCCAAGGTCGCGAACCACAGCACCACCACCAGGAAGACGTACGGCGAGGCGCGCCACTCCCCCACCCTGGCCAGCACCGCGATGCCGACCAGGCAGCCGGCGGCCACCAGCAGGGGCGTCACCGCGAGCTGGTCGGTGTAGACGACCCCGATGACGGTGACCGCCACGATGTCGTCGATCACCGTGAGCGTGAGCAGGAAGATGCGCAGCTGGGTGGACACGGCCGGTCCGACCAGCGCGAGCACCCCGAGGAGGAAGGCGGTGTCCGTCCCGATCACGACGCCCCAGCCTCGGGCGGCCTCGCCGCTGGGGTTGATGAGCAGGTAGAGCGCGGCCGGCACCGCCATCCCACCCACCCCGGCGACGAGCGGGACCGTCACCCGCCGCCGGTCGGTCAGCTCCCCGACCGAGAACTCCCGGCGCACCTCGAGCCCGATCACGAAGAAGAACACGACCATCAGCGCGTCGTTCACCCAGTGGTGCAGGTCCATCCCCAGCGACCCGCTGCCGACGGTGATCTCCAGCTCGGTGCCCCACAACGACTCGTAGCCGCCCGACCAGCTCGAGTTGGCCCACACCAGCGCGACGAGCGCGGCCAGCACGAGCAGTCCCGCACTTGCACCCTCGGTCCGGATGAACGCCTTGAGCCGCGCTCCCGCGGCGTCCTCGGCGCGGAAGCCGCCCTCGGTCTGCTCCCCCGGCACTGCTGAAGCCTATGGCGCTCAAGGGCGCAGCGCGCGGATCCGCTCGTCGAGTGATCGCCGGTCGTCGCGCCGGACCAGAGCCTCGACGACCTCGATGCCGCCGTTGGGGTTGGCCAGCGCGTGCTCCAGCTCGGCCAGGCTGTCGACCCTCCAGTGCGGTGTCCGGGTGGCCGCGCACAGCGAGGCCAGATCGACCCCGTGCGGGGTGCCGAAGAGCCGCTCGAACGCGTGCGCGTGCTCCGGCGCCCCTTGCTCGAGCATCGAGAAGATCGAGCCGCCGTCGTCGTTGACGACCACGATCGTCAGGTCGGGCCGTGACTCGTCCGGACCGAGCACCAGACCGTTGCTGTCGTGCAGGAACGTGACGTCGCCCATCAGGGCCAGGTTGCGGTTGCCGGGCCGCCGCGCAAGCGAGGCGCCGACCGCGGTCGAGACGGTGCCGTCGATCCCGGAGAGCCCGCGATTGGCGATCACCTTGCGTCTGCTGCCGACGGGATAGGCCGACGCCATCAGGTCGAGGTCGCGGATGGCGCTGGAGGCGCCGACCACGAGATGGCCGCCGGCCGGCAGCGCTCGGCTGACCGCGCCGGCGACGGCGTACGGCGTGAGGCCGGGCTCGGCGGCGAGCAGCGCGTCGAGCTGGCGGGACACCGAGGCGTCGGCGGCCTGCCACTCCGCCAACCAGGCCGGGTCGTCCGTGCCGTCGACCACCGGGTTGATGACCTTGCCCGCCACCGGGTAGGGCCGGGTGGCGACCTCCATGTCGAGCACCTCGACGTCGTCGCGGGCGAGCAGCCGCTGGACCGGCCGGGACAGGGTGGGGTGCCCGGCCACGACGACCCGCTCGACCCGCCCACCGAGCTCGCCGTCGAGAAGCAGGCGGTAGCAGCGGATCGCGTGCGTGCCGGTCCGCGACCCGCTGGTCGGCTCGGCGAGGAGCGGCCAGCCCGCCTTCTCGGCGAGCATCCGGGCGCCTTGGCGGGCGTCGTCGCCGGCGACCACGACCGTGCGCGGACCGAGCGGGACCGTCGTGTGCGTGACTTCGCCGGTCGTCCGGGCCAGCGGCTCGACCGGCCCGGGCACCCAGCGGTCCGGCGGGGTCAGGGGGTCGTCGAGCTGGACGTTCCAGTGGACTGGCTCGTCGTCGTCCAGCCGGAAGGCGGGGACCGACCCCACCGAGTCGATGTCGGCGGTCGCGCGGCCGAAGATGCCGACCTGGTGGGTCGTCTGGTTGGCGTCGGTGCCACGCAGCCGGGCCGGCCGGTCGGCCGTGACGGCCACCAACCGCACGCGCGCGTGCGCCGCCTCCAGCATCGCGGGGTGCAGGTTGGTCACCGCCGTCCCCGACGTGCACACCACCGCGGCCGGGCTGCCGCCCTTGCAGAGGCCGAGCGCCAGGAAGCCCGCGGTCCGCTCGTCGATCCGCGTGTGCAGCCGGACCAGGCCCGCCTCCGCCGCGTCGTAGGCCGCGAAGGACAACGGCGCGTTCCGCGACCCCGGCGCGAGCACGATCTCGCGGACGCCGTCGCGCAGCAGCGCGGTCACCACGGCCCGCGCCAGGTCGGTGCTGGTCACGGGAGCAAGCCTCGCACCTCGACGAGCCGGGACTCCCAGTACGCCACCCGGTCGGCGGGCGCGCCGACCGCGTCGACGGCCGCCGGGTCGACGACGGGCCTGCCCACGGGCAGGAAACCGTCGACCGGCACCAGCGGCTCGGCGGCCACGTCGGCGGTGAGCAGCTGGACGGTGGCGAGGCCGCAGGCGTAGGGCAGGTCGGGCAGGGCCGCGGCGAGGGCCAGGCCGGCCGCGATCCCGACCGACGTCTCCAGCGCCGAGGACACGACGACCGGGAGGCCGATGTCCTCGGCGATCCGCAGGCAGGCGCGGACGCCGCCGAGCGGCTGCACCTTCAGCACCGCGACGTCGGCGGCCTCCAGGTCGCGCACCCGGTAGGGGTCCTCGGCCCGGCGGATCGACTCGTCAGCGGCTATCGGCACGTCCACGCGGCGGCGTACGGCGGCGAGGTCCTCGACCGACTCGCACGGCTGCTCGACGTACTCCAGGCCTCCCGCCGCCCGGTCCAGGGCCGGGATCGCCGCGACGGCGCCGTCGACCGACCATGCGCCGTTGGCGTCGACGCGGATCGCGGCGTCGACGCCGAGTGCGTCCCGCACCGCCTCGAGCCGGGCCTCGTCGTCGGCTTGCGTCTGGCCGGGCTCGGCCACCTTGACCTTCGCGGTGCGGCAGCCCCCCGCCGACGCGATCCGGTGCGCGTGGTCGGGTCCCACCGCCGGGACCGTGACGTTGACCGGCACCCGGTCGCGCAGTGGTCTCGGCCAGTCCCCGGCGGCGGCCTCCTCGGCGCAGCGCAGCCAGGGTGCGGCCACCCTGGCGTCGTAGTCCAGGAACGGGCTCCACTCGCCCCAGCGACCGTCCTCGCCCGGGAGGAGCACCCCTTCGCGCACCGTGATGCCCCGGAAGCGGGTGCGGAGAGGGATGGAGAACACCCTCACGCGAGCCCCCTCAGCCGGATCCGGTCGGGCTTGCCGTTGGCGAGCAGCGGGATCGCGTCGACGAGGACGAGCTGACGTGGCGCCCACGAGCGCGGGTGTGCCTCTGCCACCCACCCCCGGGCTTCGTCGAGGTCGATCGCGCCCACCACGAAGGCGACCAGCCGGCTGCCCCACTCGGGGTCGGGGACCCCGAGCACCTCGGCCTCGGTCACGGCCGGGTGGTCGCGGAGGCGTCGCGCCACTGCCGGCGCGGGCACGTTGACGCCTCCCGTCACGACCATGTCGTCGAGGCGGCCGAGCACCTGGAGCCGGCCGTCGTCGTCGATGCGGGCCGCGTCCGAGGTGAGGAACCAGCCGTCGACCAGGGTCCGCGCGGTCAAGCCCGGGTCGCCGTCGTAGCGGTCGAACAGCATCGGGCCGGCGATCCGCAGGCGCCCGTCCCCGTCGACGGCCAGCCCGACCCCGTCCAGGGCGACGCCGTCGTAGACACAGCCACCGGCCGTCTCCGCCGAGCCGTACGTCGCCACGACCGAGATCCCCGCGACCGCCGCCCGCTCGCGCAGGCCGGGTTCGATCGGCCCACCACCCAGCAGCACCGTCCGGAACGTGCGCAGGGCGGCGGTCTCGGCCGTGTCCTCGAGCATCCGGTGCAGCTGGGTCGGCACGAGCGAGACGAAGTCGAGATCGTGCGTCGCGACGGCCGACGCGACCGACCCGTGCTCCTCGAGCAACGTCGGCGGTCGACCTGCCACCAGCGACCGCACGATCACCTGCAGCCCCGCGACGTACGTCGGCGGCAGCGCCAGCAGCCACCGGCCCGACCCGCCCAGCCGGCGCTCCGTCGCGTGCACCGACGCCAGCACCGCGGAACGCGAGAGGACCACACGCTTGGGCTCCCCCGACGACCCCGACGTCTCGACGACCACCGGTTCTTCGTCGTCGGCCGCCAGCCAGGGGCGGACCGCGCCGACGACGTCGCGCGTCGTCCCGGTCGGCCTCACCTGCCCGACCCTAGACCGGCCCTGCCTGCTTGAATCACCCTCTGTGGCGACCCCCGGGCAGTGGCTTGCAGGTGCCCGGCCACGCACCTTGCCGGCGGCGGTCTCGCCCGTCCTCGCCGGCACCGGCGTCGCGGCGTACGTCGACGGGGAGGTCCTCTGGAAGGCCGCCCTCGCCCTCGTGGTGAGCCTGGCCCTGCAGGTGGCGGTCAACTACGCCAACGACTACTCCGACGGCATCCGTGGGACCGACGCCGAGCGGGTCGGTCCGATGCGGCTGGTCGGCTCGGGCGCCGCCGAGGCTCCGGCGGTGAAGCGTGCGGCGTTCCTGGCCTTCGGTGTCGCCGCCGTCGCCGGGCTGGTCCTCGCCGCCAGCACCGCCTGGTGGTTGGTGGGCGTCGGTGCGGTCTGTGTCGTGGCGGCGTGGTTCTACACCGGGGGCTCGAGGCCCTACGGCTACCTGGGCCTGGGCGAGGTCATGGTGTTCGTCTTCTTCGGGCTGGTGGCGGTGGTCGGGACGACCTACGTCCAGACCGAGACGTGGGAGTGGCCGGCGCTGTTCGCCGCCATCGGGGTGGGCGCGCTCGCGTGCGCGATCCTCGTCGTCAACAACCTGCGGGACATCCCCGGCGACACGGTCGCCGGCAAGCGCACGCTGGCAGTCAAGCTCGGCCCCGACCGGACCCGGGCGCTCTACTCGCTGCTGGTCCTGGCCGCGGCCGCTGCCGTCGTGGCGGTCGCTGTCTCCACGACCTGGTGGGCGCTGCTCGGGCTGGGGTTCCTCGCCCCGGCCGGTCCCGCCCTCCGGGTGGTGGCCGGCGGTGCGACCGGCCCGGCGCTGGTGCCGGTCCTCCAGCAGACCGGCCTCGCCCAGCTCGTCTGGGCGGCCCTGGTCTCAGCGGCCCTGGCCGTGGCCGGGTGAGTCGTAGGCTGGCCGCATGCTGACCTTCCTGATCATCCTCGCCATCGTGGTCGCGGCCGTGGTCGTGTGGCGGCGGAGGGTGCCTCTGCTGGCGAAGCTGTTGGGCCAGCCCGAGTCCCGGGTCGACCGACAGCTCAACCGCAAGCGGGATTGAGTTCCAGCCAACGCTGCGGAGGTCTCGACACGGCCGGTTCCGACCTCGTTCCTCGGTCGGACGGCCTGCTCGACCACCATCGATGTGATCTGCCCTCGTTCCTCGGGCAGCTCACATCAGTCGACGTCTTCTCTCGCGCGGCGCTCCTCGAAGGCCGCGGTGGCCCGTTCGGCACGTGCCTCAACCCTCGTGGCGAAGGCCGACCGTTGCCGCTCGAGCAGGTAGTAGGACCCGATGCCGCTGACGATGAAGGCGATGACCACCGCGAGGAAGAGGTTGGCCTCGTCGGCCACCAGGACCCAGGCGCCGAGGATGACACCCAGCGTGGCGAGGAACAGCAGGATCCTCAGACCGGTGTAGACGACGAACTCCTTCACAACAGGCAGCCTACGACTCCCCCGGATCGCCTCCTCGATCACCACCGAGGGCGTACGTTGGGGGCGTGCTGAAGGTGCTGCTGGTGGTGCTGCTGTTCGCCGCGCTGACCTACGGCCTCATCCGGATCCTCGAGCGTCGCGGCATCACCAGGCGGCCGGGAGGTCGGGGGCAGGCCCCCCGCCCGCGCCCACGCCCGGTCGCACCAGACGACGACCCCGACTTCCTGCGTGACCTGGACCGCAAGAAGCGCCAACCGCCCGACCCCGAGGCCTCTCCGGACTAGTCCGTTCCCCGAACAAACGGGGCTCGCTCAGCGTAGTTTTGGTCCATGAGCAACGACCCGGTCAAGCCGGGCGCGGACGCGGACGACCTGCTCGGGCGGTGGTTCGCGCACCAGCACAAGAGTGCCGACGAGGACGGATCGGCTGCGCCTCCGCGCCGCGTCCCCATCGCCGCGCGCCCGAGCGAGGCCGCTGCTCCCCGCGTCACCCGTCCCTCCGCAGCGGCCGCCCTGGCCGAGCTCCGGGAAGCGCCGGCGGTCGACCGGTTCAACGGATCGAACGGGCCCAGCGCGGCCGGCACCGCGACGTCGCCGACCACCGGCGTACGCCGCGGTCTGCCGGGCTCGGCATACAGCGGCCCCACCGGGTCGCACGTCCGAGGTGTCGACAGCGAGGTCGCCGAGCTGGACCGGCCGGCTCCGGCGGGCTTCGAGCCCGTGATCCTGCGGTCGGTGCGCAAGAAGACGGAGGCGAAGGACGAGCCGGAGCCCAAGGCGAAGCGCGGTCGCCTCTCCCGGCTGCGGTCCCGCGCCTCAGCACCGGACGAGCCGCCGGCCACCCCCGAGGCCGGACAGCCGGTCACCCTCGACGACCAGCCTGCCGCGGTCGCCGCGCCGCCGGCCTTCGCGGCACCGCCACCTGCTCCCGCGACTCCTGTTCGCCCAGCTCCCGCACCCCTGCCGACCAAGGTCGTGTCCTACGAGGACGTGATCGCGCGAGCCACGGCGACCACCCTCCCGTCCACCCAGCCGGCGCCGACCCACGCGGCCGAGCCCGTGCTCCCCGGCCCCGACACCGAGCCCGCCCCGATCGTCCCCCAGCCCGACCCTCAGCCGGAGGTCGAGCCCGTGCTCCCCGGCCCCGACACCGAGCCCGCCCCGATCGTCCCCCAGCCAGTCCCCCAGCCCGAGCCCCAGCCCGAGGTCGAGCCCGTGCTCCCCGGCCCCGACACCGAGCCCGCCCCGATCGTCCCCCAGCCCGACCCCGAGCCCGAGCCCCAGCCCGAACCCCAGCCCGAACCCCAGGAGCCGGACGCACCCACGGCACCCGTGACCGAGGCCCCGGCCAAGCGCCGGCTGGTGGCCCGGACCAAGCGACACCAGCACGAGCGGCCGAAGGAGCCCAGAGACCGCAAGCGGCACGCGGTCGCGGCCCGAACCGCGAGCGCACCGATCACTGGGACCGGCGGCGCGGCCCGCGGCCTGCTGGCGGCCGCACGGGCCGCTGCGCCTGCTCCTCCGCTGGCCTCGGAGATCCGTGAGCCGAAGGTGCTCGAGCCCGTGCCGATGCTCCCGGTCGAGACCGTGGCGGACTCGGCGGAGGCGGCCGCTCCGCCGATGGAGATGCCGACCGTCTACAAGTTCGCTCCTCGGAAGGCCATGCGCCGGTTCCTCTCGCTGATGCTCATGGCTGGGCTGATCGCCTCGGGCTCGCTCGGCTACGGCTCCTACGAGTCCAGGGACACGATCGACATGGGCATCGCCGGCATCGTCGTCCTCGTCACCCTGGTGATCTGGGCGATCCGCGCCGGAGCCACGGTCACGCGCCTCACGGTGAAGAGCGGTCAGCTCGAGATCGTCCGCCAAGGTGGCCGGATGATCTTCGACCTGGCCAGCAACTACACGACCATCCAGGCCACCGGGAGGCCCGGCAGCAAGAAATGGAAGGTGCTCTTCATCCGCCCCGGCATGGCGCCGGTGACCGTGGACTCGACCATGGTCGACGGCCGGGACTTCATGCGCGTCCTCGGCTTCTTCCGTCCCGACCTGGCGCGTTAGGTGGCCGGTCCGGTGTCGATCCAGTAGCGCCGCTTGCCGTTGCGGGTGTCCTCGTAGACACCCCCGTTGCGCTCGATGGTGCGCGCCGAGGCCACGTTGTCGTCGTCACACGTCACCAGGGCGCGCTCGATGCCGAGGTCCGCGGCCCGGCGTACGGCGAGTCCGAGCGCCCTGGACGCGTGGCCCTGGCGGCGACGTGAGGGCCGGATGGAGTAGCCGATGTGCCCGCCCTCATTGTGGAGCCAGTCGTTGAGCCGGTGCCGGAGGGCCAGGAACCCGACGACCTCGTCCGGCTCTCCGTCGGTGATCCAGAAGTAGGTGCAGGGGACCCGGTCGTCCGGCAGCGGAACCTGAGGGTCGGACTCCTCGAGCAGCAGGGCCACGAACCGCGCGCAGCCCTCGAGGGTGAGGTCGTTGTAGCGCTGCTGGGGCAGTCGCCAGACCCCTGAACCGTGGACCGTGGAGTCGCCGAACTCCGTCACCGCCTCCGCCCACGACGCGTGCAGTCGGAGATCGGGCTCGGCAAGGGCGGTCATGCCCCCATTCCACCAACGCGCTCGGGCGACGACCATGCGTTATCCACGCGCTCACTAGAACGTGTTCTAGAGTTCGTCCGTGACCGGCTACGTCCAGGACGACCTCCCGCCCGAGGAGATCGACCGCCAGCGCGCGCTCTACGGCCCGTTCACCCAGTCGGTGCGCGAGCTGGTCGACGCCACGATCCGCACCACTGTCGACGACGACGAGATCCGGCGCGTCCAGGCCGAGGTCGAGGCGCTCACCACGAGGCTCCGCGCGAGCCAGCTCGACGGGCCGTACGGCGTGCGCTTCAGCCGCACCGGCCGGGGCCGGCCGTGGGGCAACACCGTGGTCGGCGTGCGCAACGCCTGCGCTCCCCCGCTGGTGATCGAGCACGACCCGAGTGCCAACGGCGACGTCTGGTCGGACTTTCACCTCGGCGCGGCGTACGAAGGGCCGCCCGGGCTGGTGCACGGTGGCGTGTCGGCGATGATCCTCGACCAGATCCTCGGCGAGGCGGCCGGCGCCGGAGGCAAGCCCGGGATGACGGGAACCCTCACGCTGACCTACCGCCAGGGCACCCCGTTGGGCGACCTGCGGGCCGAGGGCTGGATCGACAGGTCCGAGGGCATCAAGACGTGGGCCAAGGGCAAGATCATCGGCCCGAACGGCGTCACCGTGGAGGCCGAGGGGGTGTTCATCCTGCCGCGCTGGGCGCGCGAGGCGATCGCCAAGCAGGAGGGCAACACGCCGTCCTACTTCGAGTAGTCGGCTCGGAGGGGACTACGGCGCAGGAACCGTCTCACCGAGGTGGGCGCCGCGCTCGCCGGCGTCGGTGAGCCGCACTTCCTCGAGAGCTGCTGCCTCGAGCTCGGCCCGCCGCTCCTCCACACGCCGCGCCTGGTCCGGGTCCGGCGGCGACACAAGGTCGGCGGCACCGTGCTCGAGCCGCTGCAGGGCGGACCTGCCGAAGATCTGCTGCTCGGTGGCGGTCCGCTCGGCGCGGCCACGGCCCAGGAACGAGACCAGCCAGTGCAGCACGGCGGTCACCCGGTTCTTGAAGCCGGTGATGTAGAAGAGGTGCACCGCGAGCCACATGAGCCACGCCACAAAACCGGTCAGCCGCAGCCTGCCGATCATGGCGACCGCACGGAAGCGGCTGATGGTCGCCATCGACCCCTTGTCGAAGTACTTGAAGGGCTTGAGCGGCGCGCGGCCCTGGAGCCGCCCGTCGATCGTCTTGGCGGCGTACTTGGCACCTTGGATGGCGACCTGGGCGACCCCGGGCAGGTTGTCGAGGTCGATCATGTCGCCGACCACGAAGACCTCGGGGTGGCCGGGCAGGGTGAGGTCCGGGTTGACCCCTATCCGGCCGGCCCGGTCCAGCGGTGCGCCGGTCTGCTCGGCGAGCGTCCGCCCGAGCTCACTCCCCTGGACGCCGGCGGCCCAGATCTTCGTCACCGCCTCGAGCCGCTCGGTGTGGCCGTCCTTGTGGGTGACCACGAGGCCGCGCTCGTCCACGTCGGTCACCAACGCGCCCAGGAGCACCTCGACCCCGAGCTTCTCGAGCTCCTTCTTGGTCGAGGCGCCGAGCTTGGCGCCGAACGGCGGCAGCACCTGGGCCGCAGCATCGACGAGGACGACCCGCGCGGAGCGGGTGTTGATCCAGCGGAAGTCGCGGCGCAGCGTCCGGTGCGCCAGCTCGGCGATCTGGCCGGCCATCTCGACACCGGTCGGACCCGCGCCGACCACCACGAAGGTCAGCAGGTGGTCGATGTCCTCACCGCGGCTGGCGCTCAGCTCGGCGAGCTCGAAGGCCCCGAAGATCCGTCCGCGCAGCTCCAGTGCGTCGTCGACCGACTTCATGCCCGGCGCAAACTCCGCGAAGGCGTCGTTGCCGAAGTAGGACTGGCCCGCACCGGCAGCCACGATCAGCGAGTCGTAGGGCATGACGTTCTCTCGGCCGAGCACGTGGGAGGTCACGGTGCGCGCCTCGAGGTCGATGGCCGTGACCTCGCCCAGCAGCACGGTCGCGTTGCGCTGCCGGGCCAGGACCTCGCGGGTCGGTGGGGCGATCTCGCCCTCGGAGAGGATGCCGGTCGCGACCTGGTAGAGCAGCGGCTGGAACAGGTGGTGGGTCGTCTTGGCGATCATCGTGACGTCCACGTCGGCGCGGCGCAGCGCCTTGGTGCCGAACAGACCGCCGAAGCCCGACCCGATCACCACGACGCGATGTCGGCTGCCGTCGATGCGCCTGTCGTCCATGAGTCCAGTCTCCTTCAGTGCCCAGGTGCGGCACGAGCAGGTGTTCGGCGAGGTTGTGCGCCTCACACCTCGTCGTGCCCTAGGCTGCTTCCGGGATCCGGAGTGTCCACCTGGATTCCCGGGCACGATGCGCGCAACGGAATTCGTGGTTCGCGTCGATTCTCACAACCGAATACGAGCACACCTCTCGGGACCTGCATGTTTGGTAAGCCACGCGAGGGGTAGAACGCCACAGCAGCACCACCTGTGCCGTCTCCCTCTCTCGACCAGCCTGGAGCAACCCCTGTGCCGCTGAATCGGCCAGCCCTCACCTTGGGCTCCGGCCCCCGTGGCGTGCATGACGCACGCCGATGGGTGGTGCGCACCTGCGCGGACATCGGCCGTGACGAGCTCAGCGAGTGTGCCGAGCTCGGCGTCTCCGAGCTGGTCACCAACGCCCTCCTCCATGGTGAGCCGCCGATACAGGTCAGGGTCCGGGGCACGGTCCAGCACCCGCGCATCGAGGTCCTCGACTCCTCCCTCGAGGCCCCCGTCCTGCCCACTGCCCCCGAGATGGACGAGCACGACGAGCTGCTCCTCACCTACGGGCGCGGGCTCTCGCTGGTGGCGCGCAGCGCGGACGCCTGGGGGGCGGAGATCGAGGACGACGGCAAGATCGTCTGGTTCGCGCCGGCCGCGAGCTTCGCTGAGGGCGACGGCGAGCCAGGACTGATCACCGGACTCGACCCGGCGCGGGCGCGGCGGGAACCGACGCAGGACCGGGTCCGCGTCGAGATCCTCGGGGTGCCGCTGCGGCTCTACATCGGGTTCCAGCAGCACTTCCGCGAGCTACGACGTGAGGTGCGGCTGCTTTCCCTGGCCCACGAGCAGGACTATCCGCTCGCCAAGAGCCTGAGCGACCTCTTCACGACCCTCGACCGGCACCTGCGCGAAGGCATCGGGGTGGAACAGATCGAGGCGGCGGTCGCTGCCAAGCAGACCGACACCGACCTGGTCGTGCACATGCCCCGTGCGACCGCGCGCACCCTGAGCCGGTTCGTCGAGCTCCTCGACCTGGCCGACGACTTCTGCCGCCAGCAGCGGCTGCTGGCCCTGGCCCGTTCCGCCGAACAGCGTCGCTTCCAGGCCTGGTTCCTCCTCGAGTTCGTGCGTCAGGCCCAGGGTGAGGTCCCGAAGCCCTGGGCCGAGACCGCCCGCGCTCCGTCCTCAGCCGTGTGTTGACCCTCGGTCAGGCGTAGCCGAGGTCGTGCAGCCGCGCGTCGTCGATCCCGAAGTGATGCGCGACCTCGTGGACGACGGTGATCCGCACCTCCTCGACCAGCTCCTCCTCGGACTCCACGAAGTCCAGGAGCGGACCCCGGAAGATGAAGATCCGGTCCGGCAGCTGGCCGCTGATGGTGCTGTCCCGCTCGGTCAGCGCGATGCCGTCGTAGAGACCGAGCAGGTCGTCGGGCTCGCCCTCGGGCGGCTCGTCCTCGACGAGCACCACGACGTTGCGCACGAGCGAGGCCAGTTCTTCGGGGATGCCGTCCAGGGCCTGGTCGACCAGCGCATCGAACCGCGCGTCGTCCATCTCGATCGGCACCCGGCCATTGTGGCCGGTGGACCAAGACGAACGATGGCGACCCCGACGGGACTCGAACCCGCGGCCTCCGCCGTGACAGGGCGGCGCGCTAACCAACTGCGCTACGGGGCCAGGCTGCTTCACTGGCGTGAAGCGTCGTGACTCTAACGTACCGTCCGCGGCCCCTCCCAATCGTGGGACCTGCGGCGGACCAGCACCCCCAACGGGATTCGAACCCGTGCTACCGCCGTGAAAGGGCGGGGTCCTGGGCCGCTAGACGATGGGGGCCGGACTGCCGACACAGGATAGGGGCGGAATGCGGGCCCAGCCAAAGCAACCGGCCGAATGAACGAGTCCGCGGTTCGGACCCGGGTCGGGTGCTCCTGTAGGGTTTCGACTCGCTCGGGCAGGTAGCTCAGTTGGTACGAGCGTCCGCCTGAAAAGTGGAAGGTCGGCGGTTCGACCCCGCCCCTGCCCACGAGCGACGAGGCCGCAGCGGGAGCTCCCCCTGCGGCCTCGCCCCGCTCCGGCGCCGCCGACGGTAGAGACCGGCGAGCGCGAGCATGACCGCGGACCCGCCCGCGAGACCGGCGTTGGTCATCGACGCCTTCGTGGGCGGGCTCGCGGCACCGACCGGGTTGGGTCGTCCGGTCCAGCTGACGACGTCGACGCCTCGATGGATGTCGTTGGTGGCGATGAAGTAGGTCCTGGTGCCGTCCGGGTTGTCACGGATCTTGAAGTGCTCAGCCGCCCAGGTGTTGGTGTTGGGCAGGAGGAACGACGACCGCTCCTGGAACTGCAGCCGGCCCTGGCCGTCGACGTAGTAATCGACGATCTTGATCCCCTGGGTGTAGTAGGCCGCGATCAGGCGCTGCTCCCCGGGGATGTGCTCGATGACGTGGATGTCGCAGAACGTCTCCGCAGCCACGACGGCGTCGCTGATGTAGACCGCCTTCTCCCCGGTCGGCGTCATGGCGTACTTGATGTTCGACGGGTCGCTGATGTCGTAGGCGTGGGCGCCACCGTTGCCGAACGGGTTCTCGATGCCGGGTGCACACGAGGACCCGGGCGGCACGATGCCGCCACCCCGCTCGTCGGTCACGAACATGAACCGGCGGTCGTGGGTCGGGTCGGCCTCGTGGGAGACGGCGACCCCCTCGTCTGACCGAACCAGGTTGTTGGAGTTGCAGCTCCTGTTGTCCTGTCCCGGGACGCAGTCGCGGCCCGGGTGCTGGGTGAAACCGACGAGCCTCCAGCCGAACGCCTTCTCCTGCCGGTCCTTGCCCATCCCGGAGCAGTCGGTGACCTTGGCGCCGGTGCCCGTCCCCCCGACGACCCGGCACGGCAAGGGCTTGCCCTTCACCCGACCCCGCTTGTTGACCAGCTTCTTGACGTCGAGGATCACCGTGGAGTTGATGGCGGCGCAGTAGAGGCGCTTGCTGCGGTAGGTGATGTCGTGGCAGGTGGCCGAGCCCGGCTCGAGCGCACCCGTGGTCTGGTCGCGCTGCTGGGTCCACTCCGGCTGCAGGTTGATGCGATAGACCTTCGGCGCGCACTTCGCCCGTCGCTGGTCCAGGCCGAGGGTTCTCTGGCCGTAGCACGAGCGCATGTTCAGCACGTCGATCCAGGGACGACCCGCGAAGTCCGAGGAGCTGCTGTAGACGATCCAGGGCCGACGCTTGTCGATGGTGTTGGTGTGGGAGAACCCCGGGAAACGGACCAGGTGGACCTCGCGCGGCTCGAACTTCTTCCGATGCACGTTGGTGGCGTCGATGATCTCGATGCCACCGCCACCCGGGTCGTGGCAGCGACCCGTCGCGTCGGTGGTGTCGGTGAGCAGCGTGACCCCGCGGTGCCGTCCGACCTGGACGTCGTGCTGCAGGCCGGTCACGGAGGGGCTCGCCGGACCACAGTGTCCGGACCCGTGGTCCGCCACCCACTTGGGTTTCACCCGCCCGCGGGCGGTCACCAGCCTGATGATCCGCTGGCCCACGCTCCCTGCCTCGTCCTGCCCCAGCGTTCCGAAGGACCCGAACAGCCGCTGGGACCGACCGGTGCGGAAGAACTCGAGGTCGGTGCCGCCGCCGGTCAGCGCCGGGCTCGCCAGGCCCGGGAAGTTCGCGAGATGGCGCCAGACGCCTTCGCCGCGGGTCTGCCCGCTCACCACGACCCCGTCGGTCGGGGCCAACGCCTCGCGAGGGTCCGTATGGTCGGCGGCCGCGGGCGCCGCGACGGCGATCGTCATCGCGAGCAGCAGGGCGGCTCCGCAAGCAGCGACACAGCGAGGCATCGTGTTCCTTTCCCCGAAGACCACCGCGTGGTGGCAGGTCACGATTCGTCGAGCATAGGGTTCCGGCGATGCCGCTGTCGATCATCACGGGGACGGTCTCGGCTCCGGCCGAAGCCGTGGTGGCGCATCCCGAGAGCTCGCACCCGCACGTCGCGTTCCCGGTCCTCCTGGTCGCCCTCGCGGCCGTGATGGTGGTGGTGCTGGTCGCCTCGGTGGTGCCCGCGCGAGAAGGTTCGGCGCCGTACGCCGACGAGCGGGCCGGACTCGACACGGCGTCGTGGCCCGGGCAGCTGAGCACGGCGCAGTGGGTGACCCGCGTGATCGCGGTCGCCGTTCTGGCACTCGTCGTGACGGCCGGGCGCCTCGGAGCGGACGATGAGCTGGAGAACCTGGCTCCGGCCCTCGCGGTGGGAGCAGGCTGGCCTCTGCTGGTGCTCGGCAGCCTCCTGTGCGGCACCCTCTGGCGGTGGCTGGACCCCTGGGACACCATCGCGCGGCTCGTCGACCGGGACGAGGTGTCGACACCCTCTCCGCACGTGTGGCCGGCCGTCGCCGTCGCCGTGCCGTGGATGTGGTACCTCAGCGCCTACAGTCGCCCCCTCGACCCCCGCTCGGTGGGTGCCGCCGTGGCGATCTACAGCGTCGTGACGATCTCCGGCAGCCTGGCGCTCGGCCGGGCACGGTGGTTGGGCTCCGCAGAGCCGCTCGGTCTGCTTCTGGGCTGGATCGGCCTCGTGCCGCGGCGGAGGCTGGGGCACTGGCAGCCACCGCGCGGCGCGGGAGCACTGCTCGGCCTGCTCATCGCGGGTCTGCTGTTCGGAGCGCTCCGGCGGACCGCGTGGTTCAGCGACGGCCTGCCAGCGGACTCCTGGCGGGTCTCCGCGGCGGGGGTCCTCGTCGCCTGCGCGATCGGTGCCGGGCTGGGGATGGTCGCCGTCCGGGCCGGATCCACGTCCTCACAACGGGCGGCCGCTGTCCATGCCCTCGTCCCCGCCGTCGCCGGGGTCGTCCTCGCCGTCGCCCTCGCGCGCAACCGTCTCTTCACCAGCATCCAGCTGCTGCCGGGTCTCGTCGGAGACCCCCTCGGCCGTGGGTGGGACCTTCTCGGGGAGCCGACCGCGCGCCTCGATCCGGCCCCGCTGGGTGCCGGCGGCCTCATCGCCGTCCAGCTCTGCGTCGTCGCCCTGCCTCACCTCGGGTTCGCGGCGACCAGCCTCCGCGCGCTCGTCGGCGACGAGCGCCTCCCGGTGATCGGAGTGCTCGTCGTCTCCCTGGGGTCGGCCATGGTGGCGGTCGGGCTGCATTGACGAAACGCACCCGAGAGCCGTGGCGCGAGCCCCCAGTCAGCGGCCGGTCAGCCGACGCCCGCCTGGAACGCAGAGGTGCGGACCTCGCGGGTGTCCGCTCCACGGAGCACGACGAGCGCGAGCCCGCCGGCGAGGAGGCAGCTGACCGCGGCACCGAGGAACGTGGTGTGCAGCTGGGTGAGGGCGGCGTCCTGCAGGAGGCGGCTGAACTCCGCGCATCGGCTGTCTCCCGCACCGCACACCTCCATCGGCTCGGGCAGACCCTCCTGCGCAGCGTAGTAGCGATGCAGGCCGATCGTGGTGAGCACGCTGATCCCGACCAGCTTGCCCACGGTGCGCGCCACGATGAGCAGTGCGCTGGCCAGGCCGTGGACCGGTGACGAGGTGGAGGCCAGGAGGGCGGCGTTCACCGGAGCCATCGCCAGCCCGACACCGAGGCCGGCGGCGACCAGCGGCACGTTGGACCACGCGTTCTCCAGCGCCTCGAACGGCCACCGGGACATCCACACGAAGCCGGCCGCGGAGACGACCATGCCCAGGGCGGTGACGACCCCCGCGTCGAGGTGACGCGTGAGCCAACCCCCGACGAACGCGCCGACCGGGAGACCCACCAGGAACCTGACGAGCACCAGCGCGGCCATCAGCTGCGAGTCGTTGTAGATGGTGAGCCGCGCGAAGATCGGAACGTCGACGAGCGCCGCGATCACCGCGGCGCCCACGAAGAAGCTGACCACCAGAGCACCCCACGCCGGGCGGGCGGCCACGGCGCCACGCGGCACCAGCGGGTGGCTGGCCCGGCGGTTGCGGCGCCAGAAGAGCAAGGCAGCGACACAGCTCAGGACGAGCAGCCACACCCCGGAGGGGGCCAGCAGCTGGGCTTCGGGCTCGGCGGTCGCGAAGGCCAGGATCACGCCGGCGAGCGCCACAGCGAGGATGAGCGAACCGGGCAGGTCGACCCGGGCAAGGGTCCGGCCCCAGCTCCGGATGTCGAGCAACGGGTTGCTCGCCACCAGGCAACGCACGACCAGCAGCACCAGGAGAACCATCACGGCCAGGGCGACCGGGGAGAGCCAGCGACCCTCACCGACGACGGGGAGCAGGGCCAGCCCCCAGGTGACGTGATCGAGGACTGGTCTGGGCTGGATCATCACCAGCACCGCCCCGGCGAGCGCGGCCAGGGCCAGCATCGCGCCCGCGAGGTCGAAGCGCCTGGTGGTCGGCCCGGCGGCGGCGTACTCCCGGCGACGCAGTCGGATGACGGCCGCCAGCACCAGCGCGACGGCGAGGTTGATCCAGAAGATCGTGCGCCAGCCGGCGAAGGCGAGGACGACCGCGCCGTACACGGGACCGGCGACGTTGCCGAGCTCTTGCACTGCGCCGACCACGCCGAGCGGGAGTCCGCGACGGCGCGGCGGGTAGATGTCCGCGACCAGGGCGAGGGTCGCCGGCAGGAGGCCGCCTGCCCCGACCCCCTGGACGAGGCGTCCCACCACCACGCTCGGCAGGTCGTAGGCCGCGGCGGTGATCACCGACCCGAGTCCGAACACCACGAGCGAGCCCACGAGCACCGGCAACCGGCCCCGCACGTCCGCGATGCGCCCGATGAGCGGGAGGATCGCGATATAGCCGAGCAGGAACCCCGAGATGATCGGGGCTGCCTGCTGGAGGTCCTCGGCGGACAGTCCGGCCGAGCCCATCATGTCGGGCAGCGCCAGGACGACCACGTAGTTGTCGGCCGCCGCGAAACCCACGGCGACGGCGGCCAGGCCGAGGAGCACCCGTCCTCCGCGGTCGACGGCCTGGGTGTCGGCGTGGAGGGCCGGGTCGGGCCCGGTCACGGCGCCTCGATGTCCTTGGTGGTGCCGTAGTCGTCGATGTCGACCGTGTACTCGACGTTGTTGTCCGAGCCGTAGAAGGGGCCCGACACCAGCACGGAGCGGAGCAGCCCCTTTTCGTCGATCCGGAAGGTGACGGGGAACTCCGCTGTCTCGTCCGCCATCGGGATCGTCGCGTCGACCACCTCGCCGCTCAACGTGCCGCTGTAGGTGCTCAGCACCGAATCGCCGCGGCGCACCTGGTCGCCCTTCTCGACCCCCGTCGCCTCCGCCAGCCAGGACGACAGCCCGGACTCGGCGGCCATCAGCTGCGCCGGGTCGGGTGCCCCGTAGTCGGCGGGGTTGAGCTCGGCGAAGGAGGAGGTGAAGGGCAGCCTCGCCCACACCTTCCCGTCGACCGCGATCACGGGCACGTCCACGTCCAGACCGTTCAGGACGACGGTCAGCTCACCCTCGAACGCCGGCGCGTTGGTGGCGACACCAGTGGCCTCCCGCACCCCGTCGACGCCGCTGGGCAGCTTGTCGGTGGTCAGCGAGAGGGACACCCCGCTGGTCTCGTCGAGCGCGGTCTTGGCCGCGGCCAGGACCTTGTCCGGAGGGCCGTCCCCCAGGCCGGCGTCCTCGCTGCATCCCGCCACAGCGAGCAGCCCTGAGGCAAGCAGGACGAGCAGAGCGAGGGCACGACCGGCACGACGTCCGTCACCCGGGGGCGTGGTCATACCGGCAGGGTGGTCCACCGGACCCGGTCCGGGCCAGGGGCAGAAGTCACGGTTCACCGAAGACCTGGGATGGCATGCCGCCGCAATCTACGCCCAGGCCCATCCGGGCCGGTCGTCCTCTCGACCCCTCAGATCTCGGTGCGGCGCTCGCTGACCGTGTGAGTGCCGTCGCCGTGCTGCGTCGTCTCGACGCTGCGCACCCCGCGGGCGCGGTTGGCCGTGACTGCGGTGAGGATGAGAGCCAGCAGGCCGACGAGGGCGAGGATCCAGCCCACCATCGTGAGATCCACCCCGCTCACAGAGTCGGTGACGGCGAGGGCCAGCACGAGGCCAACCGCCAGCAGGAATGCTCCGAGGCCATAGCCCATGACGTTCTCCTTCTCTCGGGGTGCGACGCGGCGAGGCGCCCCGTGGAGTCGCACGAGGATGAGGTACCCGAACCGCTGGTTCTCTACCGCTAAGCGGACCGGACGCGGTCTCGGGGTAGGTCGAGGCGGGGTACGCCGCCGAGCCGACGGACGTGGTGGACGTGCGCGGCGTAGGCCGCCAGCACGCTCCACAGCGCCTGGTGGGCCGCCCACGGCAATGGCTCCGCCCCGTCGTACCAGCTGTCGCCGAAGGCGATCCAGACCGGCTCCCACTCGGCGGCGTCGTCCCACGCGCCTCGGCGGCTCTCGATCATCCGCCGCCGGATCTGGAAGGCCTGGCGGGGTCCGTCCACGCACACCGGGGCGGTGGCGACCGGCCACAGCCACAGGTCGCGGGCCATCAGGTCCAGCTCGAGCTCGCGCTGGGCCGCCGGGTCGACCAGGACGGTCGCGACGTTCTGGTGCGGCTCGCGCTGCATGCCGGAAAAGATCGCCCCTGCGGCGGGTGGCGTCAAGACCGTGTCGGGCGGGTACCGGGCGGACATGCGCAGCCTCTTAGGACTCCTGGTGATCGCCTGGCTCGTGATCGGCGCCGTCGCCGCGGGCCAGCGCGGCTACTACGGCGACGACCGGGACGTCAGTTGCAAGACGTTCAGCGACACCGCCCTCACCATCGTGGCCGGACCCCTGAACTACATGGGGGTCAACCCGAAGGTGAAGTGCAAGGTTCCCGAGCCCTCACGCTGAGTGAGGGCCCGGGCGCCTTACGGGTCAGGTGCAGGCCAGGTAGGTCCGCTCCGTCGTCAGCTTGGGCACGCCCTTCTCGACCATCTTCAGGGTCACCGACACGTCGGCCATGGCGTCGGGGTCGAGACCGGTCAGGGTGGTCACCTGCTTCTTCTTGGGCTTCTTGACCGTCAGGACCTTGAGGCCGTTGACCCGGAAGATGGCCTTCTTCACCTTGCGGTTGTCGCCCTTGCCGGCCGCCTTCTTCCACTTGCCGGTCAGCGAGCCGGTCGCACAGGTGCGCCCGTTCGCCAGCGCGAGGTACTTCCCGGCGTCGCCCTTGGCAGCGCCGGTCGCCACCCCAGGGTCGTCGAGGGTCATGTCGATCTCGAGCTTCGAGGAGAGCGGGTTGGGCATGGTGAGCGACGGGGTCGGCGCCTGGATGATGTTCTGGTTCTGGACGATCATGACCCAGGTCCCGGCGGGCAGGTAGATCCGTTGGGTCATCCTGCTGTGCAGGAAGTAGCTGACGGTCTGGTGCGCCCCGCCCATCGGACCTGCCGAGTTCTGGAAGATGATCGCGCCGATCGAGCCCTTGGAGTGGACCTGGAGCGTGACGTACTTGGCGGTCGGCAGGTCGAACGAGCCGACGGCAACGCCCGAGGAGGTCACGCTGGCGTCGCACGCCTGGGCGGTTCCCTTCGATGCCTGGAGCGAGAGCTGCGAGGTCACGTCGACGTCCACGGTCTTCAGCACGCCACCGGCCTGGGTGGCGCGGACCGTGTTGGTGATCGAGCCGGACATCGTGGTCACGTCGGTGTTGTCGACGTTGTGCGTGTAGGTCGCGTTCGAGCTGGCCGTGGTGGTCACCGGCACGCCGTCGGCGGCGAACGGCGTGGGCGGGGAGGTGACGCTGCCGGGGCCGGTCTCGGTGCAGCTGCCCGATCCGTTGAACCCCACCCCCGACTGGGTCTGGGCGGAGTCGAGCACTCCTGCGTGGGCCGTGGTCGGCACCGCGAGCAGGCCGGCGGCGGCCAGCGCCACGACGAGGCCGGCGCTGCGCGTGCGGCGAAGGGGGGAGGTCTTCATGAATGAACCGTTCTCGGAGGAGGCATTGACGCCGACACGCTAGGGGTCAGCGCGGACCCAACGACATGACCCGATCGGACTATTGCCAGCTCCAGGGTCAGTGGCCACCGCTTCCCGGGACCACGCCCAGGGAGTCGAGGTAGTCCTTGATCGACGGCAACGCGACGAGCCGGTCCCGGAAGAAGGTGTTGATGACGTTCTCCAGCTGAGCCTTGGCCGCGTCGAGCTCGCGTTCGACGGCCTCGGGGTCGTTCTCATCACGGTTGGCCTCGAGTGCGGAGCGGAGACGCAGCAACGCCGCGACGACCTCCTCCTCCTGCACGCCCTCGAGCGCCTGGACCACCGTCATGATCAGGTCGTCGGCCTGGGCGCGGACGTTCTCCTCGGGGAGCGTCGAGCCTTCGACCGCGGCGTTCTCGAGCGTCCAGAGCAGCGACCAGACCTGGTAGAGGATGACGGTCGGCTCGTCGAAGAGCTCGCGGACGTACGCCGCCTCCAGGTGCCGCCCGCTGTAGCGGAAGACGTTGTACATCCGCTTGGCGACCTTGCCGTAGTTGGGGTGGGCGAGGTACTTCCTGACCTCCCCCTCGAGCTGTTCGACGTAGTCGTCGAGGGCGTCGCCGGAGACGTTGGCCACCACCTTGGCGAACGTGGGCAGCTCCTCCTGGTCCAGGTAGACCTCCTGGAAGTAGGCGTCGATGTAGCCGTCGAGGGCCACGATCTCGCCGTCCGGCGACTCCCAGGTCGGGTCGATGACGTTGCTGGCGTTGGCCAGACCCCCGCTGTCGGCGTCCACGGCGACCCAGTCGAGCTTGCACCAGCCCGGTTCCTCACACAGCTCGTCCCAGCCCAGCCGGACGCGCTCCCCGTCCCGCTCCACGAACATCTCGCCGGCAAACACCTCGTCGGGACGCCAGCTGATCGGTCCCCCCTTCTTCTGCGGTTCCCCGTCCTTCATGCAGTCGAAGGGCCAGAGGCTCCACTTGGCCTCGATGAACTGGTACGTCGGCCCACTGGCTCGCTCGATCGCGTTGTCGCGGAGCACCTTGGCCAGGATCTGGCAGGCCTCGGAGCGCGTCGCCGCCTTGATGTTCAGCCGCTGGAAGAAGTCGCCGTCCCCGGGGAACGCCTGGATCTTGGACTGGGTCGACGACCCGGACATCGCCAGCGCGCCCTCGACGATCCCCTCGGGGCCCTTGACGTCGACCAGCTCACCGATCCGCCGGAACCGGGCGAGCACCGCCGGGCTGAAGTCGAGCATGGTCACCCGGTGACCGAACACGCCGTCCTCGGTGACGGTGATGTCCGGGGTGTCCGGGTCGTCGTCAGGCGTCGTCTCGGCCGCCAACGCATCCAGCCAGCGACGCGTCTCCGCCTCGTCCAGCTCGATGTTGAACCGCTTCGCCGACTCCTGCAGCCGAGCGAGGGCATCCTCCGGGGTCGTGGTCATGCCTGAGTCTGACCCTCCATCGCCCTTGCCCGGAATGGCACCTTCGGGCGGTTGGCGACCTGCTCGCGGGTCAGCCGCCGACGGTCACTGTCGTGGTCGGGCCGTCGGTGAGGGCGCTCCGCTCGTCGAGCAGGTGCCGGAACAGCTCCGCCTGGTCCTGGGCATCCCTCATCGCGTTGTGCGTCAGTGCTCGGCCACCGAGATGACGGGCCGCGAGGACGTCCATGCTTGTCTCGGCCCATGAGGTGTTGCCGCTGCCCATCGCGAAGGCCTTGATGTCCAGGGCCGAGTAACCGAACGGGTTCCGGCCCAGGAAGCGCTCGAAGTAGTCGGCGATGAACATCCAGTCGAACGCCGCGTTGAACGCCGTGAAGACCGGGCGATGCGCGGCCGGCGTCTGGGTGAGGACCCAGTCCTCGAACATGCTCATCGCCCGCTCGGGCCGCTCGCCGCGTGACATCAGGTGCTCCATCGACAGCCCGGTCACGGCCAGCGCCTCCGCGGTGGCCGCGGTGTGCTCGGGCTTCAGCTCGACGTAGAACGCCTGCTCGGGATCGTCGACCAGGCAGGCCCCGATGGAGAGCATCGCGTACTTCGACGGGACCGGGCCGGCGGTCTCGATGTCCACCGAGATGAAGCACTCCGGCGCGTCCCTGTGGTTCCTGGCAGTCATGGCGTTCCGAGACTACGGGCTGCCTGAGCGTCGGCACTCACGACAGGCTGAGTCAGGGGCCGCTTCACCCCAGGTCGAGCAGGTGACGCAATGAGGGTATGACCGCGACCCGACCGCGCTACGCCGACGCCACCCGCTGCCCCGACTGTCGCACCACGCTGCCCCCATCCCCCTTCCGGTGCCCGGCCTGCGGCCTCCCTCTCCAGGGGTTCCTGGCCACCCAGCTGCTCGGCACGCTGCGCGAGGCCGACGACATCCTCGACCGGCTCCGCGCCTCGGCTATCGCTCCCGTCACCGCTGCTCCACCCACCACCCCTCCCCCGGCCTCCGCCCTCCCGCCCCCAGCTCCCCGTCCCCCTGCGCGCCACGGGCTGCGTGGGGCGTCGATCCCGAGGATCCTGCTCGGTCTCGGCGCCACCTGTCTGCTGGTGGCGGCAGTGATCTTCCTGGCGGTCGCCTGGACGTGGCTGGGCATCGGTGGCCGCACCGCCGTCCTGCTGCTTCTGACCGCCGCCGCCGGCGCGGCCGGCAGCGTCCTCGGAGGCAGGGGTCTCAGGGTCGCCGCGGAGGCGCTCACCACGGTCGCCTTCGGATTGGTCGTGCTCGACCTCGTCGGCGCCGACAACGCCGGCTGGCTCGGGGAGCTCTCCTTCCAGGAGCTTCTCCGTGTCGTCGGCCTCGGGCTCCTGGTCCCGGGGGTCGCCCTGTCCCTGCGACCGGGCCGTCTGGTGGTCCCGCAGCTCGCAGCGCCCGCCGGCCTGGCCCTCGGGCTGGCCACCGTCGACTGGACGTCGTACGCCGTCTCGGCCGTCGACCTCGCGGGACCCGTGTCCGTGCTCGCCCTCGCTGGGCTCTGCGCGCTGGGCCGGCGGTGCGGTGCCGAGGTGCTCGCCTGGGTCGCCGGCCTGCTCGCCGCAGCGAGCTGGGCCGGCGCCGGTCTGTGGTCACTCGGCGAGGCGGCCGGGCATCCGACGGTGCGCCAGCTCTGGGTGGAGGGTCACGGTTGGGAGCTGCTCCTGATCAGCGCGCTCTCGCTGCTCCTCTGGGCCGTCGCCTGGTCCGAGCCCCTGGTACGTCAGGGATGTGCGGCGCTGGTGGCCGGCGCCGTCACGTTCGCGATCGTGCTTCCGGGCCTCGACGGCACGGCGACCGAGGTCACCGGCATGGCCATCGCGGTGAGCCTGACGTGGGCTCTGGTCGCGGCCGTCACGCCGCCGGACTGGTACGCCGTGCCGCGGGTGCCGCTCGCCGCTGGCGCCGTGGGGGTTCTCATGGCAGCGCTCGCGCTGCTGGTTCACGCAGTCGCCGCCGTCGGGTCGGTGGGCGCACCGCTCACCGAGTCCGCGTCGGTTCGCCTCGTCCCGACCGACCAGCCCCTCCACCCGCTCCTGCTCCTCGCCTGCACCGCCGCTCTGACCGTCTCCTGCTTCCTCGCCCTCCCTCGGGCGCGGCGGATGATCCTGGCCGCCGCAGGTGCGCTCGCTGTCGCAGGCTTCGGCACCCTCGGTCTCTACCCCGTCCCTCTATGGGTCGTCCTCGCCGTCCTCGCCGCCGTCGCCGGCGGACTGCTGGCGCTCGCCCTGCGCGGCCGCGACAAGCCGGCGCCGTTCCTCGCCGCCGGGGCGGGTGTTGCCGGACTCGTCCTGGTCGTTGCCGCGTTGCCGAGCATCGTGCTGACGACCACGGCGCTGGCCCTCGTCGTCGTGGGGTTGGTCCTGACGCTGGCGCTTGGTCGGTTCCCGTTCGCTGAGGAGGTCTCGGGCCTGGCACTGCCCGCCGCAGTCGGTGCGCTGCTCTGGTCGGTTGCCGAGCTCGCCGAGGTCGACCCGGCCCTGCGCGCGGGGCCCGCCCTCGTGGTGCTGGGCCTGTTGGCCCTGCTGCTGGCCCGGGCCGAGATCGAGGTCTCCGCGGCCGGCACCGGTCTCGTGGCAGCCGCGGTCGCCGTCCCGTACGCCGCGGACGTCTCTGTCTCCCTGGCAGTGCACCTGACCCTCGCCGGCGCACTCGTCACGACCAGCTCGATCGTCCACCCGTCGCGCCGGCTGCTCGCCTGGCCCGGCGGGCTGCTGCTGGCCGCCGCCACCTGGGTGCGTCTCGCCGACCTGGGCGTCGAGGCACCGGAGCCCTACACCCTCCCCTCCGCGCTGGTCCTGGTGCTCGTGGGCCTCTACCGCCTCCGCACCGCTGACGACGCGGCGACGGTGCCCACCCTCGGCCCCGGGCTGGCGCTGGCCACCGTGCCGTCGCTGCTCTGGGTCCTGGCCGACCCGGTGACGGTCCGGGCCGCCGTGCTCGGCGTCGCCTGCCTCGCTCTGCTGCTGGTCGGGGCCCAGCTGCGCTGGCACGCCCCGGTGGTCGTCGGCGCCCTGGTCGGTGGGCTCGTCGTGCTCCGCGAGCTGGCGCCATACGCCCTGCAGACGCCGCAGTGGGTGCTCATCGGCACTGCCGGGACGCTGCTGATCGCCTGCGGGATCACCTGGGAGTCACGGATGCGCAACCTCCAGCACGCCGCGGCCTACCTCGGCCGGCTGCGTTAGTCGCTGACCCTCAGCAGCGGGCGCACCGCGGTGCGGGCCGCGTGGATGCGGGACTTGACGGTGCCGAGCGGCACGCCGAGCAGCGACGCGATCTCGTTGTAGTCGAGCTCCTGCACGTCACGGAGCACGAGCGGTTCGACCAGCTCCGGGCGCTCGGACCCGAGGATCTCCAGGGCGTCCAGCAGGTCGAGTCGGCTGCCGGCGATCACGCTCGTGGTGCGCGGATCCACGTGCAACGGCAGCTCGTCGGTCAGCCGCTCGGCGGCCCTGCGCTTGAGAGTGCGGTAGGTCCCGCGGGCGCTGTTGGAGGCGACGGCGTGCAGCCAGGTCGTGAAGCGACTGCGGCCCTCGAACCCGCCGATCTTGGTCGCCACCAGCAGCAGGGCGTCCTGGGCTGCCTCGTCGGCATCCTCGGGGAACAGGAGCATCCGGCCGCAGATCCGGCGCACGCGCGGCTGGATCTCGGCCAGGAGCTGGTCGAGGGCGCCGGCGTCGCCGGCGGCGGCCCGCCGCGCGAGGTCGTCAAGCTCCGCCGGGTCGGCCACACCCGAACACTACGTAACGCTGCTCGTAACGCTCCCAGCGCCATCAGCGCTTTACCCCTAGACGGGGTTTCCCGTCGCGCCCGGGACGACGAAGGAGAGTCATGAGGATCCGCAACATCCTGCACAGCAAGGTCGGAGCAGTCGTCGCAGGCAGCGCCGTGGTGGCCATGGTGGCCGCCGGCTCGGCGTACGCCGCCACCCAGATCACCTCCGCGCAGATCAAGGACGGCACGATCCAGACCCGCGACCTGACCGCCAACAACTTCGCCCGCTTCACCGCCACCGAGAACGTCGTGAGCGCCACGACTCCGGTCAACCCCGCTCCGGGCCTGGGCGGAGCCCGGGTGGTCGAGGTCGCCGCGTCCGGCGAGACCCCGCTGGTGACCCTGGTGCTCGACAAGGGCACCTGGCAGATCGACGGCGTCGCCCAGTTCTGGCACATCGACGGCCCGGCTCCCTCGGGCGCCGACTTCGGGGTCGTGACGATCCCCGGGCTGCTCGACGGCTTCGGCAAGGCCTACACCGCCGACGTCCCCGACGGCGGCGGCAACGCGGCCCAGACCGCGTTCGGGGGCACGATCCAGATCACGGCCAACAACACCCCGGTCGTCATCACCGGCTCGTTCACCAACGACAACACCGGAGAGGCCGGCGTGTCGGTGCGCGCGACCCAGTACGTCTACGTCAAGCAGTTCAAGAACGGCCAGCCCATCTGATTCGCCCTGCACTCATGGGGGTGAGGGTCACCCGGGCGCCTGCCACACACGTGGCACCATGCCCGGGTGACCCTGCCCGCGCGTCTCGGCCGCCTCGAGCGCGTCGACCGGCTGGGCGTCGGCGGGTTCGCGACGGTCTGGCTCTACCGCGACGAGGAGCTGCGCTCGGACGTCGCGGTGAAGGCGCTGGCAGACAACTGGGCCCAGCGTCTCGACGTGCGCGAGCGTTTTCTGGAGGAGGCGCGGATCCTTCGGCGCGCGGACTCCGACCACGTGGTCCGGGTCTACGACATCGGCGAGGTCGACACCACGCCCTACTTCGTCATGACCTACGCCGACCTCGGCTCGCTCGCTCATCTCGTGGAGGATGGTGAGCCGGTCCCTGCGCAGCGCGTGGTCGACCTCGTCGAGCAGGCGGCGGCCGGGCTGGCCGTCCTGCACGAGCTGGGGGTCGTCCACCGCGACGTGAAGCCGCAGAACCTCTTGCTCCGCAGCGGCGGCAGCGCCGGTGAGCGGCTGCTCGTGGCGGACCTGGGCGTGGCCAAGGCGATGCTGCACGCCAGCGGCCTCACGCAGGTGGTCGGCACCCCCGCCTACATGGCACCGGAGCAGGTCACCGGGGAGGGCATCGACACCCGCGCGGACGTCCACGCACTGGCGGCCGTGGCCTACCAGCTCCTCACCGGAGCGCTGGCGCGCACCGGCACCGTCAGCGACCTCCTGCATGCGTCCCTGCCGGTCACCCCGTCGCGACTCGCGGACCTGCCGGCCGCCGTCGACGACGTGCTGCTGCGCTCCCTCGACCCGGACCCGGGCCGCCGGCATCCCGACGTGGGTGCGCTCGCCGAGGACCTCGCCGAGGCACTGCCCCGGACCGTCGTCACGAACCGCCGGAGGTCGACACGTCTGGAGGACCCGTCGACCGTGATCACCGGGCCGGCCGCGGACGAGAACGAGGCCCGAGCCGGTCGGCCGGTGCTGCTCACGCTCGTCTGCCTGCTGCTCGTGGTGGTCGCCTTCGGGGCGTCGTACGCCGTGACCGCGGTCCTTCGGTGAAGCCGCCGGTCGGCGCGTAACCTGGGAGTAGTCCGCGCCACCCCTGCGGGCCACACAACCGCGCCACACCACCCTCGTGGCCACACACGGAAGCGGGTCCACCCATGACCTCAGCAGCTCTGCGCATTCCTGGCAGCCTCGACGTCTTCGAGGCCGGCGCCCACCACGAGCAGGTCGTCTTCTGCAACGACGCCGCCACCGGGCTCCGCGCGATCGTCGCGATCCACTCCACGGCCCTCGGCCCTGCCCTCGGCGGCACCCGCTTCTATCCCTACGCCTCGACGGCCGATGCGCTGGCCGACGTCCTCGACCTGTCCCGCGGAATGTCCTACAAGGCCGCGCTCGCCGGCCTAGACCTGGGCGGTGGCAAGGCCGTCATCATCGGTGACCCGGCCACGTTGAAGTCCGAGGCGCTGCTGCGCGCCTACGGCCGGTTCGTGCAGTCCCTCGGCGGGCGCTACTACACCGCCTGCGACGTCGGCACGTTCTCCCCCGACATGGACGACATCGCCCGCGAGTGCTCCTACGTCACCGGCCGCTCGGTCGCCCACGGCGGAGCGGGCGACAGCTCGGTGCTCACGGCGTACGGCGTCTGGCAGGGGATGCGCGCGGCCGCGGCGTTCGCCTGGGGCTCGCCGTCCCTCGAGGGCCGCACCGTCGGGGTCGCGGGCGTCGGCAAGGTGGGCCACCACCTCGTCACCCACCTGGTCGGGGAGGGCGCCACCGTCATCGTCACCGACGTCTCGCCCGCCGCGCTGGACCGGGTCCGTGACGAGCACCCAGATGTCCGGGCTGTCGCCTCGACGCCGGCGCTGGTCGCCGAGCAACTCGATGTCTACGCCCCCTGCGCCCTGGGCGGTGCCCTGACCGACGAGGTCGTCGACACCTTGTCCTCAGGCTCGGCGACCATCGTGTGCGGCGCCGCCAACAACCAGCTCGCCCACCCCGGGGTGGAGAAGGCCCTGGCCGAGCGCGGGATCCACTACGCACCCGACTACTGCGTCAACTCCGGTGGGCTGATCCAGGTCGCCGACGAGCTCGACCCGTCCGGCTTCAGCTTCGAGCGCGCCCAGCTGCGGGCGAGCGGGATCTACGACACGACCTACTCGGTGTTCGAGCTCGCCGCCTCCGAAGGGGTGCCGCCCGCGATCGCGGCAGACCGGCTCGCCGAGCGTCGCATGCGCGACGTCGGGCGGCTACGCGGGATCTGGACAGCGAGCGATGCGAGCGCAGCGAGCTAGTGACGCGGACGGTCGTCGAGGAGGTCGCGCAGCGACCGTCGCGAGACGTGGTGAGCCGCCGCTGGGACCGGACCACGACTCAGCCGTCGCAGTCGGGTTCCAGTACCAGGTCACCTGGTCTCGCGACAGGCGCTAGCGCGCCTTCCTCGACCAGCGCCGCTCGCTTGCTCGCTGACGCTCGCTGAGCGAGCTAGTCTCGGGAGGGGCCGGCGTAGTCCGACCACTTCTCGAGAACCTCGGGGTCGACATCGACCTGCTCCTCCGAGGAGTCGCTCTCCTTGTGGAGCTCACTGGCCAACGCACTGAAGTCCGTGTCGTGAGTGCGGTACTTCAGGTCGCGGGCGACCTTCGTCTGCTTGGCTTTTGCTCGGCCGCGGCCCATAGGGTCCCTCGCACGCTCGCCGGGGCACCGTGGCTCCCGGACTACATCAGTTTCTTCGTGAGGACAACGCTACCTGCTCGGTGGGTGTTCCCGCACACCAGTACTACGGTGAGTTCCCCTGAGCCTCGAGTCAGGAAGTCCAGCCGGGGTGCTGACCGACCAGGCTGACAATGCCGCCGTCGGAGCCGGTGGCGGCCGAGACCTCGCCCGCCACCCAGGCGTGGATGCCGAACTCCGCGAGCAGGGCCACGGCCGCATCGATGCGCCCGGGCTCGAGCAGGGCGACCATCCCCACGCCGCAGTTGAGCGTTGCCTCGAGGTCCGGCTGGGGTATGCCGCCGGCCTGGCGGACCACGTCGAAGATCGGGGGCGGGGTCCAGGTGCCGCGCTCCAGGGTGGCGGTCAGTTCCTCGGGCACGACCCGGGCCAGGTTGGCGGCGAGGCCGCCGCCCGTGACGTGCGCCATCGCGTGCGTGCCGCCTGAGCGGGCCAGTGCCAGGCAGGCCTTGGCGTAGATGCGGGTCGGGACGAGGAGCTCCTCCCCCAGCGTCCGGCCCAGCTCGGGCACGTCACGGTCGAGCTGCCAGCCCGCTTTCGCGACGACGTGCCGCACCAGCGAGTAGCCGTTGGAGTGCAGGCCGCTGGAGGCCATCGCCAGCACCGCGTCGCCGGGCCGGACCAGGGCCGGGCCGAGCAGGTCGTCGGCCTCGACCACACCGGTGGTCGCACCTGCGACGTCGTAGTCGTCTGGGCCGAGCAGCCCGGGGTGCTCGGCGGTCTCCCCGCCGACCAGAGCGCAGCCCGCCTCGACGCAGGCCTCGGCGATGCCCTTGACGATCGCCGCGATCCGCTCCGGGACGACCCGCCCGCAGGCGATGTAGTCGGTCATGAAGAGCGGCTCCGCGCCGCAGACGACCAGGTCGTCGACGACCATGCCGACCAGGTCGAACCCGATCGTGTCGTGGATGTCCATCGCCTGCGCGATGGCCACCTTGGTGCCCACGCCGTCGGTCGAGGTGGCGAGCAAGGGGCGCTTGTACGTCGTGAGCGCGGACGCGTCGAAGAGGCCGGCGAAGCCGCCGATGCCGCCGATCATCTCGGGACGGCGGGCCTTCTCGACCCAGGCCTTCATCAGGTCGACGGCCCGGTCGGCGGCCTCGATCGAGACGCCGGCCTCGGCGTAGGAGCCGGGGTAGGAGCCGGGGTGGGCGTCGGTCATGGGTTGTTCAGCACCGGGAGGGCGCGGCCCAGAGTGGGCGACGACAGCGTCGCCTCGAGCAGGTGCTTGCCCAGGAGGCTCTCGTCGGGGAGCGCGATCGGGTAGTCGCCGGTGAAGCAGGCCTTGCACAACGAGTCGCTCGGCTGGCCGGTCGCCTCGATCATGCCCTCGAGCGAGATGTAGCCGAGGCTGTCGGCGCCGATGCTGGCGCAGATCTCCTCGACCTCGAGCCCGTTGGCGATCAGCTCGGCCCGGGTGGCGAAGTCGATGCCGTAGAAGCACGGCCACTTCACCGGCGGCGACGAGATCCGGACGTGGACCTCGAGCGCGCCGGCCTCGCGGAGCATCCGGACCTGGGCCCGTTGGGTGTTGCCGCGGACGATCGAGTCGTCGACGACGACCAACCGCTTGCCGCGCACCATGTGCTCGAGCGCGTTGAGCTTGAGCCGGATGCCGAGCTGGCGCAGCGTCTGGCTCGGCTGGATGAACGTGCGGCCGACGTAGGCGTTCTTGACGAACCCCTGGCCGAACGGGATGCCGCTCTCCTCGGCGTAGCCCGCCGCGGCCGGCGTCCCGGACTCGGGGACGGGCATCACCAGGTCGGCCTCGACGGGGAACTGGCGGGCCAGCTCGCGGCCCATCTCGACCCGGGCCGCGTGCACGGACTGACCGCTGATCGTGGCGTCGGGTCGAGCCAGGTAGACGTACTCGAAGACGCAGCCCTTGCGCCGGGGCTCGGCGAACCGGTGTGACCGGAGGCCGTTCTCGTCGATGGCGATCAGCTCGCCCGGCTCGACCTCGCGGACCACGCTGGCGCCGACCGTGGCCAGCGCCGCGTCCTCCGAGGCGACCACCCAGCCACGGTCGAGGCGTCCGAGCACCAGCGGCCGGATGCCCTCGGGGTCGCGAGCGGCGTAGAGGGTGTTCTCGTTCATCCACACGAAGGAGAACGCGCCCTCGAGCAGCGGGAGCACCTCGAGCGCACGCTGCTCCAGGGAGGTGTCGGGGTGGTGCGCCAGGAGCGCGGTGACCAGACCCGTGTCGTTGGTGGAGGTCTCGATGTCGCGGGTGTGCAGCGGCAGCTCACCGTCCGGGTCGGGCAGCTCGTCGACCATCCGGGCGAGGTCGTGGGCGTTGATCAGGTTGCCGTTGTGGCCCAGGGCGATGGACCCGTCCGCGGTAGGGCGGAACGTCGGCTGCGCGTTCTTCCAGGTGCTCGCACCGGTCGTGGAGTAGCGCGCGTGGCCGATCGCCAGATGACCCTGGAACGAGTCGAGAGTCGTCTCGTCGAAGACCTGCGAGACCAGGCCCATGTCCTTGTAGACCAGGATCTGCCGGCCGTTGCTGACCGCGATGCCCGCCGACTCCTGGCCGCGGTGCTGGAGTGCGTAAAGCCCGAAGTAGGCCAGCTTGGCCACGTCCTCGCCCGGCGCCCAGACGCCGAAGACCCCACACACGCTGGTCAGTCTAGGGAAACCTCGGGCCCGCGCCCGCATCCCCGCCGAGGTGGTTCGGTGTCTTCGGCGAACCGCCACGGGGAGCCAGGTCCTTGCCTACTCTGGAAAGGTCATGAGCCTGACTGCCGCGCCGGCCGCATTCGCCGCCTGGGAACGACGTCCCCTGGCGTCGTTGGACGCGTTCCAGCTCATCGCGGACGTCGTCACCGACGTCGGTGGCTTCGGCGTGGCCGCGATCAGTGTCGTGCGCGGCTCGGACCTGGTCGTGGAGGCGATCAGCGGCAGCGAGGACGCACGCAAGCAGCTGACCGGGACCCGGACCCCGATCGACCACATGCTCGAGGAGATCTCGCACGCTGACGACTGGGGTGCCTTCAGGTTCCTCCCGCACGAGCGGATCAGCCCCACCAACGACAACCTCGGCTGGGTGCCGGACGTGGAGCCCCTCGACATCGAGGACGCCTGGCATCCGCTGGACCTGCTGGTGGCGCCGTTGTACGACGACGAGGCCCGGCTGATCGGGATGCTGTCCCTGGACCTCCCCCTCAACGGACGCCGGCCCGGCCCCGAGCAGCGCCGGATCCTCGATGCCTACGCCGGGCAGGCGGCCCGCGCGGTGCTAGCCGCGCTCGACCGCGAGGTCCTGGCCGAGCAGGTGAGGCTCGCCGAGGCGGCCCGGCAGATCGTGCGCAACATGTCGACCGAGCTGACGATGGAGGCGCTGCTCGCGGCCTGCAACGAAGCGATGGTGGAGGGTTTCGGGGCCGCCGCCGGGCTCTGGGTCCAGACGTTCGACACGGTGGGGCGGCCGGGGAGCGGGCGGGTCTGGGCGCCTGAAGGCGTCCACATCGAGATCCCCGACGAGGTCAAGGCGATCGCCGAGGCCTCCGCGCACGACGCGTGGAGCCGGCAGGCCGTCGACATGGTCACGGTCGGGTCGGAGGAGTCCCTGCTGCCGCCGCGCCCGCGGCAGCTGGTCTACGACTTCCTCACCAGTATCGAGGTCGTGTCGATGCTGTTCGTCCCGCTGGGCGCTGGTCAGGAGTGCGTCGGGGCGCTGGTGCTGACCCGTGGCGCGGACGACCCGGAGTGGTCGCCCGTGGAGATCAGCGCCGCCCACGACATCGGGCTCGACGTCGGCCGGGCCGTGCTCAACGCGCGCACCTACGAGCGCGAGCGCGAGCTGGTGGCGGAGCTGCAGGCGCTCGACGCCTACAAGGGCCAGCTCATCTCAACCCTCTCCCATGAGCTGAAGAACCCGCTGACGGCGATCAGCGCCCACCTGGAGCTGCTGGACGACTCCGACGTGCAGCCCGAAGCCAGGATCTCGCTCCAGGCCATCGACCGGGGCGCAAGGCGCCTGCTACGGATCGTCGACGACCTGATGATGCTCGCGAAGGTCGGCGACCCGGACACCCCGTTGATCGCCGCACCGGTGGACCTCGGGTCCATCGTCGACGAGGTCGTCGACATGCTGTCCGTGACCGCCCAGACCCACGGTGTCGAGCTGCTCACGAGGTGCAGCGAGCGTCCCGTGCACGTGCTCGGCGCGGCCACCGAGCTCGACCACGTCGTCGCCAACCTCGTGGGCAACGCCGTGAAGTACACGCCAGGCGGTGGCACCGTCACGGTGTCGCTGAGCCGCGCCGGGGACGAGGTGACCTTGGAGGTCGTCGACACCGGCATCGGGATCTCCGCCGACGACCAGGAGCAGCTCTTCACCGAGTTCTTCCGGTCCAACAACCCCCAGGCGGTCGCCCAGCCCGGGACCGGCCTGGGGCTCACCATCGTGGCCCGGATCGTGGCTCGCCACGGCGGCCGTCTGCACCTGGAGTCCGAGCTCGGGGCCGGCAGCACGTTCAGTGTCGTGCTGCCGGCCGCCGAGCCGGCCTGACGGGTCAGCCCTCGAAGCAGGCACCCTCGAAGGTGTAGCCCTCGGCCGTCGGGCCGGCCGTGAAGTCCTGGATCAGCGACACCCCGGACGGTGCGGCCTTGTCGACCTTGCTGAGCACGGACTCCCTGAAGATGTTGTCGTTGGGTTCGCCGCTGCGGTTGCCGGCCTCCTCCGGCAGCATGCCCTCGTAGTCGATGGTCTCCAGCGACTGGACGGCCTCGAGCAGGCCGGCCCGGTCCTTGTCGTAGTCGCCTTCCAGCCACTCCTCGAGCGCGGCCTTGAGCGGGTAGGACCAGGCCCAGCCGGCCGTGTAGCCGTCGTTGGGCTGCTCGACCTCGCCGAGCGCCTCCCGCATCGCCTCGTGGCCCGGGGTGTCCGAGCCGAAGGGTCCCCAGTAGCCCGACTGCAGGTACAACGCCTCCAGGGCGGGAGCCGACGGCGTCGCGAGCAGGGCGGGGTTCCAGGTGGGCCCGAGGCCGATGAACTGGCCCGTGAAGCCCTGTGCCGCGGTCTGGCCGACGATGACCGCGGTCTCGGTCGGCGCCGTCCCGAGGATCACCAGATCCGGCTTGGCGTCCAGGATGGCCGCGATGGCGCCCGCCTGCTCCTCCTGGCCCGGCGCAGTCTCGACGCCGGTGTAGTCCAGGCCGTTGGCCTCCGCCGCGATCTCCGCCCCCGCCGCACCGTCACCGCCGTAGTCACCGGGGTAGTGCACAGCCATCACGCTCTTGATGCCCTTCTCGGCGACCATGTAGTCGACGGCGTTCATGCCCTCGACGCAGTAGTTGGTGCCGGACTCGAGGATCGAGTCCTCGAAGGCCCACAGCGACGTCCAGGAGGCAGGCGCGCCGACCATCTCGTCGCGCTTCATGTCCGGGAGGATCGCCAGCGTCGTCGGTGACCCCAGGGTCTGGGCCAGAGCCAGCACGTCGCCCTCGATCTCGCCGTAGACCTGCTTGTGCGTCTGCGGGTTGTAGAGGTTGTCGCGGACGTACTCGCTGACGTTGATGTCGTAGCCGCCGATGCCGCCGTCCTCGTTGACGCGCTGCCAGAACGCCGCCTGGGCGTCGGTGATCGGCACGCCCAGCGGCGCGAACGGCCCCTGGGTGAGGTCGGAGATGGTGCCGAGGTAGATGCACCCGTTGTCCTCGTTGACCGCGTCGGGACATGCCTCGTCCGTGACCCCGGGGGCCGAGGCCCCGTCGCCGCCGTCGTCGCCCCCGTCGTCGCGACAACCGGTCGCGACAAGGGCGAGTGCCGCGAGCAGCACTCCTGTCCTGCGTAGCATCACAACACCATCTCCTCCATAGTGTGGCCGCCGCTCAGTAGCTGAACGGCCAGCCCTTCCAGTAGTTGCGGATCCGGACCCAGATGCCGAAGAGCCCGCGGGGCTCGAAGAGCAGGAAGCCCACGATGAGCAGCCCGTAGAGGATCGACTCGAGCTGGTAGATGTTGGGGGTCTCGGTCACCTGGGCGGAGATGACCGGCAGGTACGACGGCAGCTCGCGGGTCAGCGTGGGCAGCAACGAGATGAACAGCGCGCCCATGATGGTCCCGCTGACCGTGCCGGCCCCCCCGATGAGCACCATGGCGATGAACTGCACCGAGAGCAGCAGCGAGAAGCTGTTGGGCTCGAAGAACCCGATGATCGAGTAGATCAGGGCGCCCGCGCAGCCGGCGTAGAACGAGCTGATGCCGAACGCGACGGTCTTGGTGCGGGGCAGGTTGATACCCATCATCTCCGCGGCCATGTCGCGGTCCCGCACCGCCGAGAAGGCCCGGCCCACCCGGGACCGCGCAAGGTTGCGGGCGCCCAGCGCGAACACCAGCATCAGCACGAGCATCAACAGGTAGAGGTTCTGGTCGGCCGTGAACGCGTCGGAGTCGCGGGAGAAGTCGTAGCCGAACAGCTCGGGGACCGCCGCCTCACGGCCGACGCCGTTGCCGCCGGTGAGGTTGCTCCACTCGCCGAAGACGAACTCGCCGATGAACACCAGCCCGAGGGTCACGATCGCCAGGTAGAGACCGCGCAGCCGGGTCGCCAGCGGTGCGACCAGCACGCCCGCGACCGCCGCGACCAGACCGGCCGCCGGGAGCCACACCAGGATGTTGGTGACGCCGAAGCCGATCGTCCGGCCGTCCGGGTCGCCCGAGATCGCCGCGGCCGTGTAGGCGCCGACTCCGAGGAAGAACGCATGACCCAGGGAGACCTGGCCGGCCAGGCCCGTGACGATGTTGAGTCCCAGGGCGCCGATCGCGAAGGCGAACCCGAGCGCCAGGGTCTGCAGCAGGGAGTCGGAGAGCAGGAACGGCAGTAGGAAGGAGACCAGCACGATGACGCCGACCCAGACCTGCTTGGGCCGGGTGTTGAACAGCGCCAGCTCCTGGGCGTAGGAGCGGTAGAGCTGGGGCCGCCCGCGCAGCCGTCCTGTCGAGGTCACGGTCGTCACACGCGTCTCACCTCGGGAGTGCCGAAGATGCCGTAGGGCTTGGCCATCAGCACGAGGAGCATCAGGACGTAGGGCGCGACCACGGAGAAGTTGTCCCCCAGCCACGGAGCGATGTCGCGTTGGTAGCTTCCCACCAGCGCCTGGACCACACCGACCGCGAGCCCGCCGATGACCGCGCCCTCGAGGGAGTCCAGTCCGCCCAGGATGATCGCGGGCAGGGCGATGAGCGCCACGACCCAGATCCGGCGGTCGACACCGGCACTGATCGCGAGCAGGCTGCCCGCCACCGCGGCCAGGGCTCCCGCCAGCGCCCACGAGAGGGCGAACACGTTGCCGACGTTGACGCCCTGGGTCAGCGCCGCCTCCTGGTCGAACGCCGCCGCCCGCATGGCCAGGCCGTAGCGGGTGCGGCGGTAGAAGTAGAGCAGCGCCAGCACGACGACGGTGAGCACCGCCAGCGAGACGAGGTGCCGCTGCTGGACCCTGACGCCGGCGAGGTCGACCCCGTCGAGGCCCCAGGGGTTGGGGACAGGCCGGGCGCCGAGTCCGATGAAGCCACCGGCCACGACCCGCACCGCGATGTCGATGCCGATCGTGATGATCGCGACCACGAACGCCGGGCGGCCGACCATCGGCCGGATCGCGGCCCGCTCGATCAGCAGCGCGATGAGGGCGGTGAGCAGCGCGGCGATCCCGACCGAGAGGAAGAAGGAGAGGCCGGCGAACAGCACGATGCCGATCGCCGGGCCGATGTAGGTGGCGATGGTGGCGCCGGCCAGCATCATCGCCGGCTGCGCGAAGTTGATGACCCCGGTGGCCTTGAACACGATGACGAACGCGAGCGCGAGCATCGCGTAGATGGACCCGGTGCCCAGGCCCCGCAGCAGCGCCTCCAGGAGCTCGGTCATCTGCCCGTCACCGCCCGGCGCCGGCGTACATGTCGGCGACCGTGTCCTCGAACATCCGCGAGATCGCGGACCTCTTGACCTTCTGGGTGGCGGTGAGCTCGCCGTCCTCGTGGTCGAGCTCCTTGGGCAGCAGCCGGAACTCGCGGACCTGCTCGACGGTCGCGAAGCGGGAGTTGACCTCCTTGACGATGCCGGCGACGAGCTCGACGACCTCTGGCTTCTCGCTGAGGTCGCGGTAGGTGCTGTAGCCGAGCTGGCGGCGCTGCGCCCACTCGCCGACCGTGTCCAGCTCGATCCCGATCAGGGCGGACAGGAACCTGCGGCCGTCGCCGATCACGATGGCCTCCCTGATGAACGGGGAGGCCTTGAGCGCGTTCTCGATCATCGACGGAGAGACGTTCTTGCCGCCCGCGGTGATGATGATGTCCTTCATCCGGTCGGTGATCCGCAGGTGCGTGCCGCCGACCCACTCGCCGACGTCGCCGGTGTGCAGCCAGCCATCCTCCGTCACGGCCTGCCGGGTCGCCTCGTCGTTTCGCCAGTAGCCGGCGAACACACCGGCGTGCCGGGTGAGGATCTCGCCGGTCTCCTCGTCGATCCGCAGCTCCGTGCCGGGATGGACCTCACCGACGGTGCCGAGCTTGACCCGCCCCGGGCGGTTGCCGGTGGCGACCGCGGTGTTCTCGGTCATCCCGTAGACCTCGTGCATGGGGACGCCGATCCCCATGAAGAAGCGCAGCACCTCGGGGGCGATCGGGGCCGCACCCGAGGCGGCGTAGCGGACCTTGCGCATCCCCAGCCGGTCCTTGAGGGCCCTGAAGAAGAACACATGACCGATGGCGTAGCGCAGCCTCGTCCCGGCGGTGTGCCGGCCGCCGGTCTCGACCAGCCGCTCACCGATGCCGTCGGCGACGCCCAGCCAGAACGCCGCCACCTTGCGCTTGAACCAGGTGGCCCCGGACAGCCTGATCTCGACGCCCGCCAGCAGCTTCTCCCAGATCCGCGGGACCCCGAAGAGGATGGTCGGCTGCACCTCGCGCAGGTTGTGCGGCACGGTCTCGATCGACTCCGCGAAGTTGACCTGCGTGCCGGCGGCCGCGTTGAACCAGGTGGTGAAGATGCGCTCGGCGACGTGGGAGAGGGGGAGGTAGGACAGCGTCAGGTCGCTGGGTCCGGGGGGCGGGTCGGTGAAGGCCCCCTCCTCGATCAGGATCTTGATCGCGAACTCGACGTTGGCGACGGTGAGCATCGCCCCCTTGGGCGGGCCGGTCGTCCCCGAGGTGTAGATCAGCGTCGCCAGGTCGTCGGGCTGCTGACCGGCGAGCACTTCCGACAGCGCGTCCGGGTGCCGCTCGCGGTGGCTGCGGCCGAGGTCGAGGAAGTCGGGCCAGCTGAGCAGGCGGGGGTCGTCGTACCGGTGCCGGATGCCGCGCGGCTCGAGGTAGACGACGCGCTGGAGGTCCGGGCACTCCCCCAGCACGGCGAACGCCTTGTCGACCTGTTCCTGGTCCTCGGCGACGAGCACCTTGGCGCCCGAGTCGCCGAGGAGGTAGCCGACCTCCGCGGCCGGGTTGGTGGGGTAGATGCCCACCGACGCGGCCCGGACCGCCAGGGCACCCATGTCCGCGACCAGCCACTCGGGGCGGTTCTCGGAGTGGATCGCGACCCGGTCACCGGGGACGACACCGAGCTCGAGGAACGCGTGCCCGGCCAGCTGGACCTGGTCCCAGTAGTCGGCCCAGGTCCACTCCCGCCAGATGCCGAGGTCCTTGTCCCGCAGCGCGACCGCACCCGGCATCGACTCGGCGTGCGCGCGGATCCGGGTCACCGGACTCGACACGGTCACTGGCCCGCCACCTCCTGGCCGAGGTAGGCCCGGATGACGTCCGGGTGCCGCTGGACCTCCTCGGGTGGGCCGGTGGTGATCGGCACCCCGAAGTCGACGACCATCACTCGGTCGGCCAGGTCCATGACCAGGCCCATGTCGTGCTCGACCATGAGGATCGGCACGTCGAGCTCGTCGCGGATGTCGAGGATGTAGCGGGCGGTGTCCTCGGTCTCCTCCAGGTTCATGCCGGCCACCGGCTCGTCGAGCAGCAGCAGCTTGGGCTCCATCGCGAGGGCCCGCCCCAGCTCCACGCGCTTCTGCACGCCGTAGGGCAGCAGGCCGACGGGCAGGGCCCGCCACTGCTCCAGCTCGAGGAAGTCGACGATCTCCTCGACGACCCGGCGGTTGGCGAGCTCCTCGGCGCGGGCCCGGCCGCGCCAGACGAACGCCGAGAGGAATCCGTAGCCGAGGTGCTGGTGCCGTCCGAGCATGAGGTTGTCAAGGACGGTGAGGTGCTGGAACAGCGCGATGTTCTGGAACGTCCGGGCCATGCCGCGGGCGGCGATCCGGTGCGGACGCTCGCCGAGGATGTCCTCCCCGAGGAACTCGACGCTGCCGCGCTGCGGCCGGTAGACACCGGAGAGGACATTGAAGATCGAGGTCTTGCCCGCGCCGTTGGGGCCGATGATCGCGAACAGCTCTCCGGGCTGGACCTCGAAGGTGGCGCCGGCGATCGCCTTGACCCCGGCGAACGAGAGATGGACGTCCTGGACGGACACGACAGGGGTGTCGTGGGGTGACGTCACGCCGACCACCGCTTCTTGCGCCGGTAGTGCTTGACGTCGCGGAACGAGCGGCGAGCTCCGTCGTGGCCGCCCTCGTCGGGGTGGAGACCGAGGTAGAACTCCCGGACGTCGTCGTCACGCAGCAGTGCCTCGGCCGGCTTGTCGAGGACGATGCGGCCGGTCTCCATGACGTAGCCGTGACCGGCGATGCTGAGCGCCATCGTCGCGTTCTGCTCCACCAGCAGGATCCCGGTGCCGGAGCGGTTGATATCGACGATGACGTCGCGGACCTGCTCGACGAGCTTGGGGGACAGGCCCAGACTCGGCTCGTCCAGGAGCAGGAAGCGCGGGTCGGACATCAGGGCGCGCCCCATGGCGAGCATCTGCTGCTCACCGCCGGACAGGTAGCCGGCCGTCTTGGCCCGCCGGTCGGCCAGCAGCGGGAACATCTCGTAGATCCGGTCCAGGTTGTCCCGCATTCCCGCGCGAGCGGTGTGGGCGCCGACCTTGAGGTTGTCCTCGACGCTGAGCTCGACGAAGACCCGGCGCCCCTCGAGCACTTGACGGACGCCGGCGCCCACCACCCGCTCCGGACGCCAGCGGTGGATGGCCCGGTCGTCGAGACTGACCGAGCCCTTCGTGATCTCGCCGTCGTGGATGTCGAGCAGGCCGGTCAGCGCCCGCAGCAGGGTCGTCTTGCCCGCGCCGTTGGAGCCGAGCAGGGCGACGATCCCGCCGTCGGGCACCGAGAGGCTCACACCGCGCAAGGCCAGCACGACATCGTCGTAGACGACCTCGAGGTTGCTGGCACGCAGCATGCGCGGTCCTTCCGAGAACCCTTCGAGAAACAGAGCCGTGCTGTACCGGCACCCTAGGGCCAGATGTGACGGTCGTCACTGACCGACGGTGCACCTGGTCGGGATCGTTACATGCGTCGAGCGCCCCGTTCGATGGCCTCGCGGATCCGCGGGTAGGTCCCGCAGCGGCAGATGTTGCGGATGCCGTCGAGGTCCTTGTCCGAGATCCTGCGACCCTCGCGGCGGGTCTTCCTGACAAGCGCGACGGCGGCCATGATCTGGCCGGGCTGGCAGTAGCCGCACTGCGCCACGTCGAGCTCGAGCCACGCCTTCTGCATGGGGTGCAGGCCCTTGCCGGGGCTGGTCTTCGGCAAGCCCTCGATCGTCGTTACCTCGTCGGTCCTGTCGAGGTCACCCACCCGGACCGCGCAGGGGTTGAACGCCTTGCCGTTGATGTGGGAGGTGCACGCCTTGCACACGTTGATGCCACAGCCGTACTTGGGCCCGGTGACCCCGAGCACGTCGCGCAGCACCCAGAGGAGCCGGACGTCGTCGTTGACGTTCACGGTGACGGTCTTGCCGTTGAGGATGAAGGTCTGCTTGGGCATGTCCGCTGCTCCTCAGTAGGTCTTCTTGAGGCCGTTGACCGGCGAGGGCGGGACGGGTGGGACGAAGGGCTTGACCTTGAACTGCAGCGGGTCGTGGTGATTGATCGGGAAGTAGGTCGGCATCCGACCGGTGGCCCGCGCATAGGCACAGGCGACCGCCGCCATGCTGGCGGCCACCCCGGCCTCGCCCGCTCCACCCGGCACCCCCGTAGTGGGCGGCATGACGATCACCCGCACCTCGGGTGGGGTGTTCCACTGCCGTGTGTAGAAGTAGTTGTCCCAGCTGGCCTCGAGGAAGTGGCCGTCGCGCAGGTGCATGCTCGAGGTCAGCGCCTGCGCGATCCCGTCGTTGATCCCGCCGTGCATCTGCGCCTCCAGCCCGCGCGGGTTGATGGGCAGGCCGGCGTCGACGGCGAACGTCACCCGGGTCACCCGGGGGCCCCCGACACCGTCCCGGATCTCCCGACGGACGGTCTTGGCACGGCAGTCGATCTCGACGAGGCAAGCGGTGGCGCCCTTGTATTCGACGTGGATGGCGATGCCCTGGGCGGTGCCGGGGCGCATCCGGCGCCCCCAGCGGCCGGCGCTCGCGACCGCTTCGAGCACCCCGAGGGCACGCTCGTCGCTGAGGTGTCGCCGTCGGAACTCGTAGGGATCGAGGTTCATCGAGGCCGCGATCCGGTCGATGATGAGCTCTCCCGCGGTGCGGACGTCCGGCGAGTAGATGTTGCGCATGCTGCCGGTGTTGAACCTGTCGTCGACCTCGTTGATCTGCTGCGACTTCACCGCGAAGTCGTAGGGCAGCAGCGTGGTCATCGCGAAGATGCCCTGCGCGAAGCTGAGATTGCCGATCCCCGCGGGGGCGTCGGCCCCCATGGCCGTGAGCGCCTCTCCCAGTCCGTGCCGGTAGTCGGTCTCGACGCTGGTGTGGCTCTGCTGGAAGGCGAGCAGCTGGTCACCGGCGTAGGTCGCCCGGACCTTGCTGGTGGCCATCGGGTGCACACGGCCGACCCGGGCGTCGTCGGCGCGGTGCCACATGAGCTTGACCGGCTTGCCCATCGCCTTGCTGATCTTGGCCGCCTCGAGGGCGGCGTCGAAGAAGAGCCGGCGCCCGAACGACCCGCCGCCCTGGACGACGTGGACCTTGACCGCGTCCTGAGGGAGGCCGACCGCCGCGGCGATCGCGGCCTGCGCGGCGATGGGGGTCTTGAGCGCCGACCACACCTCGGCCCGGTCCGCACGGACGTCGGCGACGGCGGCGTTGGGGTCCAGGGCCGAGTTGCTGCGGAAGTAGAAGACGAAGTCGCCCTCGATCGTCTGTGCGAGTGGGTTGCTGGGGACGGGCGCCATCGGCAGCTCGGCCGCCCGGAGCTCGCGCAGGATGTCCGGGTCGGACTGGCCCGCCACCGGTCCCGGGCGCCACTCCACCTTCATCGCCCGGATCGCGTCGATGCACTGCCCGAAGGTCCTGGCCCGCACCGCGACGCCCGTGTCGACGACCGCGACGTCCTTGACCCCCGGCATCTCGAGGATCTCGGCCTTGTTGGACAGCCGCTTGGGAGTCCCGTTGAGGGTGGGGGCGCGACAGACCATGGTCGGCAGCGCGCCCTTGACCTTGAGGTCGGTGGTGAAGGTCTTCCTACCGGTCACGGCGTCGCGGGCGTCGGTGCGGGGCTGGCCGGTGCCGATGACCCTGAACTGGGACGCCTCCTTGAGCGTCACCTCGGACCGTCGGGTCTCGCTGGCCGCGGCGGCCTCGGCGAGCTCGCCGTACGTGACGCTCTGCCCGGACCGGTTCTGGATGACCCCGCCCTTGGCGACGAGGTTGGCCGTCTCGTCGCCGAGCACGACCGCCGCGGCGTCGAGTAGCGCGCTGCGGGCGACCGCGGCGGCCACCCGGATCGGGGTGTAGGTCGAGGTGGTCGTCGTCGAACCGCCGGTGAGCTGGTTGAAGAGCAGCTCGGGCCGCGCGTCGGCCAGGGTGACCACGACCTTGCCGACCGGGAGGTCCAGCTCCTCGGCGATGATCATCGCGGTCGAGGTGATGATGCCCTGCCCGTTCTCCGAGCGCGGCAGTGCGAAGTGCGCCGTGCCGTCGGCGCGCACCGTGATCGTGATCAGGTTGGCCGTCGGTCGGCACGAGTCGGTGATGAAGTCGTTGAGGTCGTAGAGCTCGGCGACCTGCGGGCCCGACGGTCCCGCCGCGCGAGCCGGCGCTCCCAGCGTCAGGTCGGCCGCCGCCACCAGCGTCGTCCCGGCGAGGACGTAGCCCACGAAGCTGCGGCGACCGATGCCGCCGCTGACCGGGTCGTCGGGTGCGCCTGCCCGGCCGATCTCCTGCACCGACATGTGACCCTCCCGAGGGGTCTCGCCGGAGGGTCCCCGAATGACTCCCCGTGAAACGCCACCGCAGTGACGAGGGTCACTTTACTCAGCGAGGTGAGATGTCAAGTCCTCCGCTTTCGCCTCACCGCGGCCGCGAGTGCCTCCCGCGCCCGGTCGCGCTGTCGGCGGAACCTCCGTGCCCGGGACCTGGCCCGGCGCAGCCGGCCGCCGAGGCCCTCCACCCGGGCGAGCAGGTGCTCGCGCTCCTGAAGTCGCCCGGCGAGCTCGTCGCGGAGCCCACGGACCTCGCCCCGTAGACGGGCCACCTCCCACTCCGCGGTGACCGCGCGGTTCTCCAGGGCGAACCGGTCCTGGGCGAGGAGGGCGACCGTGCTCGGGCTGATCGCGGTCGCCGCAGAGTCGGCGACGGCGGCGTAGAGCTCGACGAGGGCCGCCGCGTGGCGCTGGGCGGCGTGGTGCCGGACCACCAGACGGCGGGCCTGTGTGCCGAGGTCCGGGTCGTAGCGCCCAAGCAGTTCCGCCAGGTCGACGTCGGCGGTGTCGCCGAGCCCGGCTCCCGTGAACCCGTCGGCCTCGAGGGCGGCGTACGACGAGGTGCTCACCCAGCCACCGAGCGCGGTCTCGTCGATGACGACGACGGCGCGGGCCGCAGCCATGGCCTCCAGGGCGGTGCGTCCGATCGCGAAGACGATGTCGGCCTCCAGCATGTCCTGGCGGGGGTCCGGCGACTCTGCGTCCTCGCCGCCGATCCTGTGGAAGTCGATGCCCAGGTCGGCGCAGGCCTTCGCGAGCCGGGTGGTCACGGTGGCCATCCGTCGGGAGACGGCGACCGCCCGCCGCGGCGTCGCGGCGACGGGTTCACGGGCGCCGTCGGCGAAGGACACCTCGACCGGCTGGGTCAGCCGCACGATCTCCGCGCGGGTCGTCGCGACGTGGGCGGCGAGACGTCGGCGGGTGAGCTCGTTGAACGCGACGTAGGCGCCGGCACCGAGCTCGGCTATCGGGTCCTCGATGGAGATCGCCCACGAGTGGGTCGCGAACACCAGCGGATGCGTCGGGAGCCGCTCGCGCACGCGGGCAACGACATTGGTGTGCTGACCGTGGATGACATCGATGTCGGACAGCAGGCCGGAGACCTCATCGTGGACCTCGAAGCCCCCTCGTCGCAGACGCTCCGCCACAAGCCCACAGTGCGGAGAGTAGAACAGGACTTCATGGCCGAGCCTCCGGAGCTCCGACGAAACGGTCTCGAGGTAGCTCTCGCTCCCGCCGCGCGCCGCGAGGGAGTTGTTGGTCATCAGAATCTTCATGTGCCCGCCTGCGGCGCGGCCTGGCCCAGCGCCAGCCGAGCCGTCTCGCGCCCGGTCCCGATCTGGGCGAAGGAGACGACGACGTCGCCGGGGCGGGCCAGGCCCATCGCCGTTCTCGCTGCCTCCGCCCGACCGGTGACGAGCACCGGAGCACCCGTGCACGCGTCGGTCCACCGCTCGTCGAAGCGGGCTCCCGCCGCGTAGTCAGCGGAGAACACGGCCGGGGCGACCACGACGTGGTCGGCCTGGCTGAGCGCCCTGGCGAACCGCCGTCCCCACCTGGCGAGGTAGGGCCCGTAGGCCTCGAACACCGCGATGATCCGTACGTCCGGGAAGTGCCGCCGCAGCGTCTCGATGCCGCCCCGGACGCAGGCCGGGTGCTTGGCGCCGAAGTCGTCGAAGACCCGGACGCCGTCCCGGACACCCATGGGCTCGAGGCGCCGCCTGAGGGTGCCGATCCTCTCCAGGCCCGCAGCAGCCGCCTCGGGGTCGGCGCCGAGCGCGATCGCCGTCGCGAACGCGAGCGAGGCGTTGGCCGCGGTCTGCGGGCCGAGGAGCCGCACCAGGGCGGCCACCCGGGTCCCGTCCGGGCCGGTGAGGGCGAGCCGGGTCCCCTGGGCATCGGTGGAGATCGTGCGCGCCGAGAAGTCCCGTCCGTGGCGCCACACCTCCGCCTCGGCGTACGCCGCCAACCGCTCACTGCGCGGGGAGGGTCCCAGGACGACCCGACGCCGCGCCTGTGCCACGAACCCGCCCACGCCCGCCACCGCCTGGCTGAGCGAGCTCGGCAGGTGGGGGTGGTCGTCGTCGAGGTTGGTCACGACCGCCACCTCGGTGCCCACCCGGGCGAGGCTCAGGTCGGAGTCGTCCACCTCGGCGACGGTCGGGCCCGCACCCAGCCTCACCATGCCGCCGAGATCGGGCACGGTCACCCCCACGATGGCCAGCGGATCAAGCCCGGCGGCGTCCATCGCCGCCGCCGCGAGCGCGGTCACGGTGCCCTTGCCGTGGCTGCCGGTCACCCCGGCGCCGGGGCGCGCGGCCAGCACCCGGGCGAGAAGGTCCGTGCGGTGCAGCACCCCGCCCGCCCGCTCGGCGGCCAGGATCTCGGGCTCGTCCGGCGGCGCCACCGAGGTCGCGACGAAGGTGACGCCGGGCTCCACGTGGGTCTCGGAGTGTTCCCGTTCGTAGTCGAGGCCGGCCGCGGCCAGTGCCGCATCGGTCTCCTCCTGGCCGCGACGGTCACAGCCGGTGACGCTCGCCCCCAGGTGGCGCGTCGCGAGCGCCAGCGGTGCCATGCCACGGCCGGCGATCCCGAAGAGGTGGTAGCGCTCCCCGATGAGCGGCCGTGCAGTCGTCAATGCGTGAGGCCTCCGAGGTTGCGCAGCAGCAGGGCCTCGGCCACCACGACCCGTTCGAACTCGGCGAGGTGCAGGCCCTCGTTGGCCCCGTGGGCACGGGTGTCCGGGTCCTCGACGCCGGTGACCAGCACGCTGGCCTCGGGGAACGTGTCGAGGAACTCGGCGATGAACGGGATCGAGCCACCCACCCCCATGTCCACCGGTTCGGTGCCGTCCCAGGCCTCGGTGAACGCCGCCCGCGCGGCGTCGAAGGCCGGACCCGTCGCGTCGATCACGATCGGCTCCCCCTTGTCGGCCGGGGTGCAGATGACCTGGGCACCCCACGGGACGTGCTGCTCGAGGTGCTCGCGGAGCCGTTCGGTGGCGTTGGCGGTGGAGTCGCCGGGGGCGATCCGCAGCGACACGAACGCCCGGGCGCTGGGCACCAGCGTGTTGCTCGCCCCCTGGGCGACCGGGGCGTCGATGCCGATGACGCTGAGCGAGGGCTTGGTCCAGAGCCGCTCGACCATCGTGCCGTCGCCGATCCACCCCACGCCCTGGGCGATGCCGCTCTCGGAGCGGGCCCGCTCCTCGGGGTAGGTGACGTCCGCGGCCGGGCCGCCGACCAGGCCCTCGACCGCGACGTTGCCGGCGTCGTCGTGGAGGGTGGCCAGCAGCCGGGAGAGGGTGATCAGCGCGTCGGGGACGACCCCGCCCCACATGCCCGAGTGAACGCCGTGGTCGAGCGTGCGCACCTCGACGTACATCCGGACCAGGCCGCGGAGGCTGGTGGTGAGCGCCGGCTCGCCGATGTCCCAGTTGCCGGAGTCGGCGATCACGATGACGTCGGCCTCGAGCTTGTCGCGGTGCTCGGCGAGGAGGGTCGGCAAAGTGTCCGAGCCGACCTCCTCCTCGCCCTCGACGATGATCTTCACGGTGACCGGCAGGTCGTCGCCGAAGACCCGCAGGGCCCCGAGGTGTGCGGCGATCCCCGCCTTGTCGTCGGCGGCACCGCGGCCGTAGAGCCGGTCACCGCGCTCGGTGGGCTCGAAGGGCGGGCTGTCCCAGTCGGCGTGGTCGTTCTCCGGCTGGACGTCGTGGTGGGCATAGAGGAGCACCGTCGGCGCCCCCTCCGGCCCGGGCTTGTATCCGAGCACCGCGGGACCGCCGCCGTTGGCGCTCACGATGTCGACGTCGGCGAAGCCTTCCGCGCGGAACAGGTCAGCCACCGCGTCGGCGCACCGCCAGACCTCGGCCGTGCGAGCCGGGTCGGCGCTCACCGACTCGATGCGCACCAGGTCCTCGAGGTCGCGGCGCAGGGCGGGCATCAGTCCGCGCACCTTTGTCCGGACGGACTCGGTCGTGGGGTCGTTCATGGGTCGACCCTAGGGCGTGCGGGGGAGCTCAGCGCGTCCGGTTGACCACGGCGTAGTACGTCCGCCTGCGGGCGTCCGTCGGGACCATGAACAAGGACATCGCCGCGAACCTGTGGCGCTGGATGGTGAACGTTCCCTGCTCGGGCCCACGTCGCTTGGCCCGGAAGGTCAGTCCGAACGCCTGGTCGGCGCCCGCCTGGACGCTCGAGAGGTCGGAGATCTCCACCAGGCGGGCGCTCCAGGCGCCGCCGGGGCCGCTCAACCGGAACCGCTTGCGGCGAAGGGGCAGGAAGCGCTTGCGCGAGTACGCACGCGGCCGGGCGGCGTTCGCGACACCGGTGCCGAGGAACGGCGACAGTGCCGCACCCCACGCCCCCGCGGCGAGCAGCGATCGACGGGACAGGTCGGTCATCGGTGATCCCCCTGGAGTAGGCATAGCATCGCGGTGTGGCTGGACTCGAGTGGCTGACCTGTGCCGACTTCGCCGGCCGGGTGGGCGACACCTTCGTGGTCGCGGCCGACGGCGCCGACCGTACGGAGATCGAGCTGGTCGAGGCGACTGAGGGCCTGGAGGCCGGCGGCCCAGGACCCGACGGCCAGGAGCGGCGGCAGTTCTCGCTGGTGTTCCGCGGACCTCCCGGAGCACCCATGCAGCAAGGGATCCGGCAGCTGACGCACCACACCCTCGGCGAGCTCGACCTGTTCCTGGTGCCGATCGGGAGCGACGCGGCAGGGGTGCGGTACGAGGCGGCGTTCGCCTAGGTCGTGGCCCCGTCGTCGTCGGCAGCGCATCATGGCCGCCACTCCATGAGCCGGTAGACCCCCCGCTCCGAGACCTCGACGAACCCGAGGCGCTCGTAGAGCGTCGCCGCGGGGTTGTGGACCTCGACATGGATGCTGAGGCAGGAGAACGTCGCCGCCGCTTCTTCCTGGAGCCCGCCGATCAGCCGACTGCCGATACCGGCGCCGCGCCGCTGCGGGACCACCGAGATGTCGACGATCCGGATGTCGCCGGGCCGCCGATCGACGTAGAGCCTTCCGACCGGCTCACCGTCCACCTCGATCACGTCGAACGCGCCGTTCGGGTTGTGCGCCCGGTACTGGACGTCCTGCGCGGCGAACTGCATCTCGATGAACGCCTCGCGCTGACCGGGCTCCCAGGCGACCTGGGAGAGCTCGGCATCGCGCGTGGAGCCGTACAGCGCGACCAGGAACGCCCGGTCGTCGGCTCGCACAGGCCGGAGGTCCAGATGGCCGGTCGGGGCGGTGGCGGCGTCGGAGGAGGTCGACATGTCAGGTGCGCGGCGGGAAGACGCCCTGGAGCGCGATGTTGAAGTAGAAGGTCAGGTAGGGCTGCATGTTGTTGTGCGGCTGGTCGCCCCCGGCCGGCGCCAGTGCGTTCGGGGAGAGCGTCACATCCCCCGGCTGCTGTCCGTACAGCCCGACACCGATGCCCGTGGCCGGCTGCTGCCCCGACACGACGCGAGTGGTGGCGTCCGCGGCGGACGCGCGCACCGCGTGGCTGTGGGAGGGGATCTCGCTCTCCAGCAGCGTGACCGTCTCCGAGCCTCCGGTCTCGCCGAGGTCGTGCAACGACAGCCCGGGACCTTGACCGGGGTGCATGGGCGCCCGCCCCTGCAGATCCGGCAGCGCGAAGTTGCTCTTGCCGTCGCCCCCGTAGGTCGTCCCGAGCAGGGAGAACAGGGCGGTGTTCTGCGACAAGGGCAGGAGCTGCCCGTCGCACCACGCCCAGCCCTTGGGGGCGAAGTTGAAGGGGAAGATCCTGATTTCGGCGACGAATGGGTCTGCCATGCCCGCTCCTAGGTGGGGCTCGGGAAGATCCCGAACAGCGAGATGATGAAGTCGACACAGAGATACGGCTGGAAGTTCGTGTGCGGCTGGCTGCCACCTACAGGTCCGACGCTCTGCGCGGACATGTTGGTCTGCGGGCTGTCCGTGCCGTAGGCGGAGCTCGTCGCCCCGGACAGGTTCGACAGGACGTTGTTCAACGCCTGGGTCCCGGTTCCGGTGTTGGTCGAGCCCAGCGCGGGGTGGCTGTGCGCCGGTATCTGGTTGACGGTCAGGGTGACCTCCTCCGCGCCCCCCGTCTCGGCCAGGATGAACCCGTTCCCCTGGTGCAGCGGCAGCCGGCCACGCAGGTCCGGCAACGCGAACGTCGACTCACCATCGCCGCCGTACGTCGTCCCGATGAGCTGGAACAGGGTCTCGTTCTCAGAGATGGGCAACAGCTGCCCTTCGCAGAACATCCAGCCCGCGGGCGCGAAGTTGCCCGCGAACATCCGGATCTCTCCAACATACGGTTGTGCCATCAGCCTCTACCTAGTTCGGGGACGGGAAGATGCCCTGCAAAGCGATGCAGAAGCTGAGGACCAGGAACGGCTGCATGTTCAGGTGGGCCTGACTGCCTCCGGTGTTCTGGACGGTGCCGGGACTCATGGCCACCAGGTTCGAGGCGGGCCCCCAGGCGTTGTCCCCCGTCGACGAGGCGAGCAGCGAGGAGGCGTCCGGCGTGTTGGCGGTCCCCGATGACGACCTGGCGTTCCACGCGTGCACATGCGAGGGAAGCTCGGCGATCGAGAGGGTGTGCGCCTGCTCACCGCCCCTCTCGCCCAGAGTGTGGCCGCTCCCGACATGGATCGGCGCCCTGCCGCGCAGGTCGGGCAGGGCGAAGTTGACCCGGCCATCGCCTCCGAAGGTCGTGCCCAGCAGGGAGAACAGCCCCTGGTTCTGGTTGATCGGCAGGAGCTGTCCGTTGCAGAGCGCCCACCCTTTCGGGGCGAATACGAAGCTCATCAGCCGGATCTCCGACAGGAATGGCTCAGCCATCGTGGACGCTCCTTCTCATGTCCGGCCTCATGGCGCGCTGCTGCAGTTGCTGAATCCGCTGGTGGCGGAGATGAGAAGAGTCCCGTTGGCGGCGGGGTTCAGGCCATTGACGTAAGCCTCCACCCCTGGTGTGGCGGTGGCCCCCATGCCCTCGATGCCGAAGTCGTTCGTGCCCGCCACCGTGCCCTGCTTGCGCAAGCCGATGCCCTCGGTGCCACCACCGGTTCCATCACTGGTGTTGTCGGAGATGTCGAGACACACGGCGTCGTCGGTGCTGTTCGCGTTGCCGGCGTCCACCCTGATTCCCGGGCGCAGTCCGCCGAGTGGCGCGGCGACGTTGTTGTTGCGAACGCCCGCGTTGAGGGTGCCCGCGCTGTCGCGGGCCACCAGGAGGATGCCGTTGCCGTCGGTCTGGCTGATGGCGTTCCCGGTCACGGTGATGTTCAGCGTTGGGGTCTCGTTGAAGGCCACCACCGCTCCGGTTCCGGCGCCGATGCCCTGGGACCCGACTGCGTTGTTGGCCACGATCGTGTTGTTGGCAACCGTCGCCGTCGTAGTCGCGAAGCCGAATGACGAGACAGACAACGCGGTGCCGAACGTGTTGCTCAGCGAGTTTCCGGTGATGTTGTAGAAGCCGGTTCCCTTGCCGTTCACCGCTGCGGCCAGGCCGAACGCGCCCATCCGGTTGGCCGCGCTCTGCCCCGAGACCACGTTGTTGGTCAAGGCGATGGGACTGCCGGCCGATCCGTAGGTCCCGGCCGGACTGCCGCCGCCCAGGTTGCCGTTGCCGGCCTGCACCTGGATCCCCGAGCCGCTCGGGAAGTTGGACACGGTGTTGGCGTTGAGCGTGGCCGTGGTGATGTTCGCGATGGTGCTGGCGGAGCCGAACCCGACCAGGCGGATCCCGCCACCCTTGGACGTCGCGGTCGACGTGGTGCTGGTGATGGTGTTGTTCGAGATGGTCGCGTTCGAGATCGTGCCGCTGAAGTTGAAGATGTCGATGCCGTGGTAGTAGGCGTTGGTCAGCGTGTTCCCGGTGATCGTGACGACCCCGGACAGGTTGTTCTCGGTCCCTGCGGCGGTGGTGTTGAACCCGATGTTCGAGGTCTCGGCCCCCAACCCGGTGCCGGAGTTGTCGATCCTGCCGTTGGTGAACGCGAAGTTCGTCGTGGTCGTCCCCTTGACCCCACTGTCGCTGGTGTTCTGGATGAACATCCGGTCGATCGCCACGTCCCGGGTGCTGGTCAACGACACGGCGACGGTGGCGTTCTGGATCGCGCCGCCGGTGCAGGCGACGGCGGACATGCAGGAGCCGCCGTTGCCGGACACTGTCAGGCCTCCGGTCGCGCCCGTGGTGTTGAGGACGATGCCGTTGGCGGCTCCGTTGGACGAGATGCTGCGGAAGGTGAGGCCGTCGGCTCCGATGGTGGTGTTGGCGACGTTGAGTGCCGTTCCCGTCGTGGTGGTCAGCGTGTTGGCTGCACCGGTGACGACCACGGTGCCGCCACCCGTCGCGTTGAAGGCGGCGTTGGTGCCGGTGGAGGCAACCAGGCCCCCGTCGAAGCGGATGGTGGCGCCGGTGTTGCCGGTCAGGTTGATGCCGTTGGCGTCGTCGTTGACCGGACCGTTGACGTCGACGGTGCCGCTGGTGTGGCCGGTGACCTCGACCGAGCGCCCGGCCGTCGGCTCGAATGCGTTGCCCATGGTGACGTTGCCGGTGCCGCCGTTGACATCGAGCCCACGGGTGCTCGTGGTCAGCGTGCCTCCGCCCACGGTGACCGCCCCGGTCCCGGTCACGTTGTTGACGAGGATGCCGTTGGCGGCACCACCGCCCGCGGTGCTGACGGTGTTGAGCGTCACGCCGCCGGCGCCGATGGTCACGCCGTCGAGGTTCACGGCGGTGGCGAGCCCACCGGTCACCCCGGTGATGGTGTTGGCCGCGTTGGTCACGCTGAGTGTCCCGCCCTGGCGCAGGTCGAGCGCCGTCTGGGCAGCACCGGACAGGTCGAGCTTGCCGGTGATGTCGATCGTGGCGCCGGCGTTGTTGACTGCCTCGACGGTCGAGTTCAACCCGGAGGCCGTGACGTCGCCGCTGACCGTGACCGTCCCGGAGGTCCGTTGCTGGACCGACACCGCGGCGCCGGTGTTGCCGGAGATGGTCGCCGCCACCGAGACGTTCCCGCCGGCCGAGCCCTGCAGACCGAAGCCGATGCTGTTGTCGACGATGCCGACGTTCGCACCGACCGTGGACGTGGTGACGCCGACACCCCGGATCCCGAAGCTGCTCGCGGTGCCCGCCTGGCCGGCGTTGACACCCCTGACCTCGGATCCGTTGGCGAGGGTGATGCCGGCCGCGCCCACGGTCGCGTTGTACAGGTTGGGGCGGGTCCCGGTCGCCGCCTCGAGAGCGGTCCCGTCCACCGTCAGTCCCTGCGGCTGGCCGAAGAGGCGCTGGCCGGTCTCGAGGATGATGCCGGTCGAGAAGGCGCCGCCCCCGTAGAGGAACAGGTAGTCGTCGGCACCGTCGAGGTCGCCGGCGCCGCCGGCGCCGTTGACCGCGGTCAGGTTGTTGAACGGCGACGCGGAGGTCCCGTTGCCCGCTCCTGCACCCGCATCGGCGTACCAGACGCACTCGGTGACCGCGATGGTCACCCGGCCCACGTCGGTGCCGGCGGTCGGGGTGTTGCCGTCGCTGATCGTGTAGTCGAAGAAGTCGCTGGCGTCGTTGCAGCTGTCCGCGGGGTCGGAGACGTAGGTGAAGTCCCCGTCCGCCTCGAGGGTCACCGAACCTCCGTCGTTCGTGGCGAAGGTCCCGGTGCTGGTGATGACGAGTGGGTTGGGGCCGTCGATGTCGGTGTCGCCGTCGAGGATGTCGCCGGTGACGGTCCGCTGCGGACCGGCCGGGTCCGGTGCGCCGTCGGTCGGGTCGTCGACGACCAGCGAGGTGTTGCCGATCGCGCTGCTGGTCCCGCTGAAGCTCTCGTCGTCCGCGACCGGGGCGTCGTTGACACAGGTCACCGTCATCGAGACCGTGGCCGTCGGATCCGCCGAGGCGCCGTCAAGGGTGTAGGTGAAGGTGTCCGGAGTGGTCCCGGGCGGGTCGTTGCAGTAGTCCGGGTCCGGCTGGTAGGTCAGCCCGGTGTGGGCACCGACCGGGCCGGTGAGCACCACGGTCCCGTTGCCCGGCTGGGTGGCCGAGGCGATGGTCATCGGGCCGCCGTCGACGTCGTCGTCGTTGGCCAGCACCGGGACCGCGGTCGCGGCCGCGTCCTCCAGGACCGTCTCCGCGTCGTCGTCGGCGGTCGGGGGATCGTCGACGTTGGCGGCGTCGACCAGCTTGGTGTCGGTCGGCGAGCCGGCGCTGGTGGTGACCTGGAACGTCGCGGTCCGGTCCGCGCCGGACGGGTTCTGGCTCGGGGTGGCGAAGGTGACCGCCTCCAGGGCGGCCTCCCACTGGTTCGCGGTCCCGGTGCCGGTCAGGTTGACCTGCAACGCGGTCGAGGTGCCCTCGACGATCGAGTCGGCGGGGTTGTTGTCGGTCCAGTCCAGGACGTCCCCGGGCAGGTCGTCGGACAGGGTCACGCTGCCGGCGGTGATGTCCAGGCCGTCGGGGTTGGAGATCGTCACGGTGCCGTCCACGGCCACCGGCGCGGTGTCCTCGGTGTAGGTGGTCGTCCCGGCCGAGTTGACCAGGCTCGGGGCGTCCGGGACACAGGTCACCGTCACCGACACCGTCGCGGTGTCACCGCCGTTGACGGTGTAGTCGAAGGAGTCAGCGCCGCAGAAGTCGGGGTCGGGGGTGTAGCTGACGTCGGCCGCGGTGAACGTCGTGGACCCGTTGGCCGGATCGGTGGCGCCCGTGACGGTGATCGGGTCGCCCTCCACGTCGTCGTCGTTGGCCAGCACGTCGACCGTGGTGGCCCCGGAGTCCTCGGCCACAGTGACCGCGTCGTCGTCGGCATTGGGGTCGTCGTTGACACAGGTCACCGTCACGGCCACCTGGGCGGTGTCGCCGCCCGGGGTCAGGGTGTAGGTGAACGTGTCATCGGGGGCCGCACCGGGGTCGTTGCAGTAGTCCGGGTCCGGCTCGTAGGTCAGCCCGGTGTGCGCGCCCGGCGTGCCACCGGTCAGCACCACGGTGCCGTCGGCAGGCTGGGTCGTCGAGGCGATCGCCTTCACCCCGCCGTCGCCGCCGTCGCTGTCGTTGGCCAGCACGTCGATCGCGGTCGGGTTGGCGTCCTCGGCGACCGTCGCGGTGTCGTCGGCCCCCACTGGCGGCACGTCGCAGGTCACCGTCACCGACACGGTGGCGGTGTCCCCACCCGGGGTCAACGCGTAGGTGAACGTGTCCGCAGGCCCGACCGGGTCGGTGTTGCAGTAGCCGGTGTCGGGCTCGTAGGTCAGCCCGGTGTGCGCGCCAGGCGTCCCACCGGTCAGCACCACCGTCCCGTTGGCCGGGTCGGACGCCGACGCGATCGCCATCGGCCCACCGTCGATGTCGTCGTCGTTTGCCAGCACGTCGACCGCGGTCGCCGGATCGTTCAACGTCACCGTCGCGGTGTCGTCGTCCGCGGTCGGGTCGTCGTCGACACACGTCACCGTCACCGACACCGTCGCGGTGTCACCACCGTTGACCGTGTAGGTGAACGTGTCCGGAATGGTGCCCGGCGGGTCGTTGCAGTAGTCCGCGTCCGGCGCATACGTCAGCCCCGTGTGCGCCCCCGACGTACCACCGGTCAGCACCACCGCGCCGTTGGCCGGGTCGGACGCCGAGCTGATCGTGACCGGGTCGCCCTCAACGTCGTCGTCGTTGCCCAACACGTCAACCGCGCCGGCCGCGGCGTCCTCGACAACGCTCGCCGAGTCGTCGACCGCGACCGGTGCGTCATTGACACAGGTCACGGTCACGGAGACCGTCGCGGTGTCCCCACCGTTGACCGTGTAGGTGAAGGAGTCTGCCCCGCAGAAGTCCGCGTCGGGGGTGTAGGTCACGTCGTTCGCGGTGAAGGAGGTCGACCCGTTGGCCGGGTCGGACGCACCGGTGATCGTGATCGGGTCGGACTCGACGTCGGTGTCGTTGGTCAGCAGGGTGACGAACGTCGTCGGACCGGAGTCCTCGGCCACCGTCCGGCTGTCGTCGTTGGCCACCGGGGCGTCGTTGACACAGGTGACGTCAACCGTGACCTTGCCGGTGTCCGTGCCGCCGTTGCCGTCTGAGACGACATAGTCGTAGGACGCGGGCGTCGGTGCACAGGAGTTGGCCGCCGGGGTGAAGGTGATCTGGCCCGCCGCGATGTCGACCGTGCCGCCCACGGCGTTGGTCACCGAGGTCACGGTCAGGGTGTCGCCGGCGTCCACGTCGGTGTCGTTGGCGGCCGGGCTGCCGGCGCCGGTGACCGGGTCCTGCAGCGGCGTGTCCTCAGGAGTGGTGCGGTCGTCGTCGACGGCCACGGGCGCGTCGTTGACGCACGTCACCGTGACCCGCACCGTCGCCGTGTCGCCGCCGTTGACGGTGTAGGTGAAGGTGTCGAACGGCGGAGGGTCGTTGCAGTAGTCGGCGTCGGGCGTGTAGCTGACGTCTCCCGCGGTGAAGGTCGTGCCTCCGTTGGCCGGGTCGGTGGCCCCGGTCACGGCGATCGGGTCGCTCTCGGGGTCGGAGTCGTTGGTCAGGACGTTGAGGGCGGTGGCGCCGGAGTCCTCGCCCACGGTCCGGTCGTCGTCCACGGCGGTGGGCGCGTCGTCGATACAGGTGATGTCGACCGTGACGGTGCCGGTGTCGGTGCCCGGGCTGGGTGCGACCCCGTCGGACACGGTGTAGACGAACGTGCCGGCGTCGGGGCCGCACAGGTTGGCGCCGGGCACGAAGTGGACCTGGCCGCCGGAGAGGGAGACCGTGCCCCCCGTCGGGCTGGACACCGCGGAGACCGTCAGCGGGTCGCCGTCCTGGTCGGTGTCGTTGCTCGCCGGGCTCCCTGCCCCCGAGACCGGCAGGTCGAGCTGCGTGTCCTCGGTGGCGGTGGCGTCGTCGTCGACGGCCACCGGGGCGTCGTTGGCGTCGGTCACCGTGACCGTGAACACCTTCTCGGTGAACTCGCCGGCCTCGTCGGTCGCCCGGACCCGGACCGAGAGCGAGGGGTCGGCCTCGAAGTCGTAGCTCACCGCGGACTCGAGGCTGTCGCCGTCGATCCGCACCAGGTGGTTGTCGGCCGACCCGGCGCCCGGCACCAGCGTGAAGGTATGCGTGTCGCCGGCGTCGGGGTCGGCGGCGGTCAGGTCGCCGATGTCGGCCCCGATCGCCTCGTTCTCGGAGATCGCCGAGGGAGCGAGGGTGATGTCGGTGGGCGGGTCGTTCTGGGTGACGGTCTCGCAGTTCTGCATCACCACGTCGTCCGGGTCGGCCTCCGCGACATCCGGGCCCGGGCCGCAATTCATGGTGTCGATCGTGCTGGGACCGTCGGTCCCGATCAGCTCGTCCGCGCCGCGGAACCCGCCCATCCGGTCATTGCCCGGACCACCCACGACCTTGTCGTCTCCGCTGTCGCCACGCACGACGTCGTCGCCGCCCTGGCCGAAGACCCGGTCATCGCCCCGACCCCCGGCGACCCGGTCGTCCCCCCGGCCACCGCGCACAACATCGCTGCCCCCGCCGCCGCGCAGGAGGTCGTCACCGCCGCGGCCGAGGATCTTGTCGTCCCCGCCGAGGCCGCAGATGACGTCGCGCCGGTCGGTGCCGATCAGCACGTCGTCGCCGGGCGTGCCGACGATGGTGCAGGCGCCGGCCCTTGCGGCTTGCGCCGCCACCGTTGGCTGCGCGGAGGCAGGAGGCGTCAGGGCCGGGGTAGCGACGAGCACGACGGCAGCGACGAGCGCTGCCCTGGTCCCTCTGCGCAGGTGCACCCACGCAGCCTTCCACCGGCGGAGCCCCACCACCATGACACCTTCGGGCCATGGGGGTGGCCCATCAGGACAGCGGCAGGTAGGAAGAAAGGTCGGCGCGCTCGCCACTGGCGGTGATCGACCCGGCCGCGTCCGCGGCCTCCCAGGACAGCCGGCCGGTCGCCAGGGCCACCCAGGTCTCCGGGTCGGTCTCCACCACCGCAGGCGGGGTGCCCCGGGTGTGCCGCACCCCGGGGATGACCTGCACGGCGGCGTACGGCGGCACCCGGACCTCGACCGAGCGCCCCGGTGCGCGCTGCTCGAGCACAGCGAGGAAGTGCTTGGTCAGCAGCCGCAGGTCATGAGCCTCGGGTTCACCGCCCTCGCACCGTGCCAGCGCCGCCGCGACCTCGGCAGCGGGCGCGGGACGCAGTCGGGCGGGCACGGGTCAAGCCTAGGGACGGGGTACCTCCCCGGTCATGACCGCCGACTGGGTGTACGTCGTCGCCGGGGGCTCGCTGCTCCTGGCGATCGTGCTGCCCGAGCTGCTCAGCCGCTGGGCCGTGTCGACGCCCATGGTCCTGCTCGGACTGGGCATGCTGATCGGCGCGACGCCCTTGCCGGAGGGGATGCCGCTCGACCCGCAGGACAACCGGGTGGTCATCGAGCACGTCACCGAGCTGGCGATCCTGGTCGCGCTGATGGGGGTCGGGCTGGCGCTGGACCGCCCCCTCAGCCCGCGGGACCGGAGCACCTGGAGACGCTGGGGTGCCACCTGGCGGTTGCTGGCCGTGGGCATGCCGCTCACGATCGCGGCGGTCGCCGTGCTCGGCTGGTCGGTCGGCCTGGCGCCGGCGGCGGCCCTCGTGCTGGGCGCCGCGCTGGCGCCCACCGACCCCGTGCTGGCCTCGGACGTGCAGGTCGCCGGTCCGCAGACGGGCGAGCACGAAGTGGACGAGACCGACGAGGTGCGGTTCACGCTGACCTCGGAGGCGGGACTGAACGACGGTCTGGCCTTCCCCTTCGTCTACGCCGCGATCCTGCTGGCCACCGAGGGCGGGGTGTCGCAGTGGGCGGTGAGCTGGGTGGGGTTCTACCTGTTCGCGAAGGTGGCCATCGGGGTCGTCGCGGGGCTCGCGGTGGGGCGGGTCCTGTCCTACATCGCGTTCCGCTCTGAAAGCCGGTCGCTCAGGGTCGCCGAGCGGGGCGAGTCCCTCCTGGCCCTGGCCGCCCTCGTCTTCTCCTACGGCGTCGGCGAGATCGCCGGCGGCTACGGCTTCCTCTCCGTCTTCGTCTGCGCGATGACCTTCCGCTCCGCGGAGCGCTCCCACGACTACCACGCGGCGATGCACGAGGTCGCCGAGCGGCTGGAACGGATGCTGACCCTGTTCGTATTGCTGGTGCTGGGCATCGCCCTGACCAGGGGGATCCTCGACGCGCTGGACTGGCGCGGGGTCCTGGTCGGCCTGGCTCTGGTCCTCGTGGTCCGGCCGCTCGCCGGGATCCTGGCGCTGGCCCCGTGGGCGGGCTCGGCCGAGGATCGCGGTGGCCTGCTGCCGCAGGAGCGCTGGGCGGTCGCCTTCTTCGGGGTCCGAGGCATCGGCTCGCTCTACTACCTGGCCTACGCCGCCGGCGAGGCTCCGTCCCTGGGGAGCGACTGGCTCTGGGCGACGGTGTCCTTCGCCGTCGTCCTGTCGGTCGGCCTGCACGGCGTGCTCTCCACGCCGGTGATGGCTCGCCTCGAGCGGCTACGCCTTGCCGACTGACCCTGCTGCGGCGAAGCGGCGCGAGGCTCGGTCGAGAACCTCGACCAGCTCCGGCGGTCCTTCCACGACGAAGTCCCGGTCGAGCTGGGTCAGCACCATCACCGGCCACTCGAGGGCGTCGACGTTCATCTCCAGGAGGCAGTCGCCGTCCTCCCCCGAGACCGTGCCCCAGTGGCCGACGGCCGCCGCCACCTCGGCGACCGTCGCGTCGACGCGGACCCGCACGGCGTAGCGCTGCGGCATCCGCCGGATTCCCGACTGCACGAAGGTGAGCGCGTCCTCGGCGGGCAGGTCGCGGGGCCGGAACCTCTGCCCGGTTGTCCGCGGCTCGCTGATCCGGTCCACCCGGAACGAGCGCCAGTCCTGGCGGTCGCGGTCGTAGGCGACGAGGTACCAGCGGCGGCCGAGGGTGACCAGCCGGTGCGGCTCGACCCAGCGGTCGGTCGGCTCCACCTCTCTCGCGGTGTAGGTGAACTTCAGTGGTTCGTCGTCCCGGCAGGCCTGGGCCAGCACGGCCAGCAGGGACGGGTCGAGCTCCGGCCCACCACGCCAGGGCAGGTTGTCGGTCTCGGACCGGATCGCGTCCATCTGCCGGCGCAGCCGCGGAGGCATCAGGCCGATCACCTTGGTCAGCGCCTGCACCGACGGCTCCTCCATACCGGCGATCGAGCCGGAGGCGGCGGACTGCAGGCCGACCGCGATCGCCACCGCCTCCTCGTCCTCGAGCAGGAGGGGAGGAAGGGAGCCGCCGGCGCGGAGCTGGTAGCCGCCGGCCACGCCCCGGACGGCGTCGACGGTGTAGCCGAGCTCGCGCAGCCGGTCGATGTCGCGACGCAGGGTGCGGGGGCTGACCTCGAGCCGGTCGGACAGCTCCGAGCCGGGCCAGTAGCGGTGGGTCTGCAGCAACGAGAGCAGGCGCAGCATCCGGGCACTGGTGTTCATGTCGTCGAAAGTATTTCATATTGCGGTCAGGAAGTGACCTATATGGCTACGAGGCTCTTCCCATGACCACTTCATCGACCACCACATCGAGCAGTCCAGTGATTCGGACCAGCGGGCTGACCCGCCACTTCACCCGCCACAAGAAGACGGTCGAGGCCGTCCGCGGCCTCGACCTCGAGGTCGCCCAGGGCGAGCTCGTCGCCTTCCTCGGACCCAACGGCGCCGGCAAGTCGACGACCCTGCGGATGCTCACGACCCTCCTGCCGCCCACCTCCGGCACCGCCGAGGTCGCCGGCTACGACGTGGTGCGCGACAACCGCGACGTCCGCCGCTCCATCGGCTACGTCGGGCAGGGCAACGCCGCCGGCCACGCCCAGCGTGGTCGCGACGAGCTGGTCAGCCAGGCCAAAGCGTTCGGGATGACCCGGCGACAGGCCCACGAGCGCGCCGACGAGCTCCTCGCGGCGTTCGACCTGACCGAGCAGGCCGGTCGGCCGGTCTCGACCCTGTCGGGGGGCCAGCGGCGCCGGCTCGACGTCGCGATCGGCCTGGTCCACACGCCGCGGATCCTGTTCCTCGACGAGCCGTCGACGGGCCTCGACCCCCAGAACCGGGTCAACCTGCAGGAGCAGATCACCCGGCTGCACGCCGAGCAGGGCACCACGATCGTGCTGACCACGCACTACCTCGAGGAGGCCGACACGATCGCCGACCGGGTGGTCGTCATCGACCACGGCGTCGTCATCGCCGACGACTCCGCCGCCCGGCTCAAGTCGTCGCTCGGCGACCTGGTCCGGCTCGGCTTCGGGTCGGTCGCGGACGCGACGATCGGCGCCGAGCGTGCCGCGAACATCCCCGGCGCGGTGGTGGACGTCGACGACCTGGAGGTCAGCGTCCGCGTCGCCCACGGCCGCGACCTGGCCGCCGGCCTGGTCACGGACCTGGCCTGGCAGGGCACCCCGGTCGAGCGGATCGAGGTGGTCGGCCCGACGCTCGACGACGTCTTCCTCGACCTCACCGGCCGCAGCCTGCGCGAGAGCAACGAGACCCAGCAGAACGACGACACCGAAGGAGCAGCAGCATGACCGCGATCGTTGAGAGCCCGTCCGTGAGCGAGGTCGCCGTGCGGCGTACGCCGGAGCTCAGGGCGCCCGGCGTGCTCGCCGACACCTGGAACGTCATGGTCCGCGAGCTCAAGCCGGTCTTCCGCGAGCCCGCTTCGGTCCTCTTCGCGATGGTGCAGCCCCTGGTGTTCCTCGGGCTGTTCGCGCCGCTGCTGCCCGAGGTTGAGGGTGGTGGCTCCGCGCTCCAGTGGTTCGTGCCGGGGATCGTGGCGATGACGGCGCTGATGGGCGCGTCGTTCACGGGAGCCAACCTGACCCAGGAGATCGTCACGGGCTCCCACGAGCGGCTGCTCGTGTCCCCGCTGTCGCGCAGCTCTCTGCTCGTCGGCCGCGCCCTCAAGGAGGTCGTCCCGATGCTGATGCAGGCGGCGATCATCGTCGTGGTCGTGACGCCGTTCAGCTTCGACCTGCACCTCGCGCACGTGCTGGTCGGAGTCGTCCTCCTGTCCCTCTTCAGCATCGGCGTCGGTGCGCTGAGCTTCGCCCTCGCGCTCGCCGCGAAGGACCAGGACTGGCTGTTCTGGACGGTCCAGCAGACGCTCATCTTCCCGGTGCTGCTGCTGGCCGGCGTGCTGCTGCCGCTCGACGGCGCCCCGGGCTGGCTGCGGACCGCCTCCGACCTCAACCCGCTGAAGTACGTCATCGAGGCCGAGCGGGCCTTGTTCGCGGGCACCATCCCGGCCGACACCGTGCTCGCCGGCTTCGGCGCCTCCGCGATCGTGGCGGCGTTCGGGCTGTGGGTCGGACTCAAGGCGATGCGCGCCTCGAGCTAGAGCCCTACGCCACTGAGGCAGGGTCGTGCAGGATCGCACAGAGGTCCTGCACGGCCCTCGCCGCGTAGAGGCCGTCCTCGATGCGCTCGTCGTAGCTGAACTTCAGCGACGCCACGCGGGCCACCGCGGGCTTGCCGCCACGGGCCACGATCCCGTCGTGGACGAGCCCGAACGTGCAGAACAGCGGGATGGTGCCGTAGTCGTAGAGGTGGTGGAAACCCGCGTCGATGCCGACGCTGCCGAGGTTGGTGACGAACGCGCTGGCGAAGAACGGGTCCCCGTCGATGAGGGCCCGGGGCAGCACATTGAGGGCGTTGGCCGCTTCGGCCAGGCGGACGACGCCGCGGCGCAGGAGCGGAGGCAGGTGCAGGAACAGCGACATCTCCTTGTCGGCCACGCCCTCGGCGCCGGCGCGGGCGGCCACCACCGACGACTCGATGTCACGCACGAAGTCGGCGAACGACTGGGTCGGGTCACAGAGGTGCTTGACCTCGACGAGGGTGCCCTCGTCGGTCAGCTCGGTCTTGACCGTGAACGAGATCCAGATGCCGTCCCGGTCGTAGACACGGCCACCGGACACGAACCGGTTGAGGTGCGGGTGACGGTCGAACATCCGGCCGAGTGCCCACAGCACCAGATGGAACAGCGTCGGGTGCAGATCCGGATGAGCCGACCTGGTGGCCGCGACGAAACGCTGCGCGGCCTCCACCTCCACCACCTGGTCGAAGAAGACGGTCGACCCGGTGCGCGTGGGCATCAGCGCCGGCATGAAGCGGCGGTAGGCCGGCACCTCGGTCGCGAGGTGGCCGTCGGGGCGGTGCCTGGTCCCCACGCCGGCCAGGCTGAGTGGCGATGGCAGGGGTCCCATGGTTCGAGCATGCGAGCCGCTGCTTCCCGGGGGATAGGGCCGAACGTCACGTGGAGGCCCCGGGCCCGCCCAGCCGTTCGGCCTCGAAGCGGCGCACGCGCTCGTCCAGCACCTCCGGGAACTCGAGGGGCAGGTAGTGAGTGGCACCCTCGATGAGGAGGAGCTCGGCGTCGGGGATGGCCGCGGACGTCGCCCGGACAGTGTCCGTCGGGAGGAACAGGTCGCGGGTGCCGCCGACGACGAGGGTGGGAGCAGTCAGCTCGCCGAGCCGCGGCCAGGCGTCATGTCCGGCCATGGCCCGCAGGGTGCGCATGTAGAGGCGCCAGTCGAGGCCGGCGAAGTCCCCGGACAGGGCGTGGAAGGTCTCGAGGTCGCACGTGGGGGCCACCAGGCCGCACCGGCGCAGGACCTGGGGCCCGCTGCCCGAGGCGGCGAGGAGCCGGAGTGCGGCCCCGAACGGCCGAGCACCCGCCTCCACCACCCGGCTGACGGGCGGGATGACGATGCGGCTCAGGGAGGTGTGCAGCACGCCGGCCAGCGGGTCGCCCGGCGCGCCCGCCACCAGCACCAGGCCGGCCACCAGGTCCGGCTCGGCCAAGGCGGCCTCGACGGCCACCTGGACGCCCATGCTCCAGCCCATCACCAGGGCCGGCTCGCCGCCTGCCCAGCGGAGCACGGCGAGCAGGTCGGCGGCGTGGTCGTGGATGGTGACGGCCTCGGGCGCCGGCGGCGGACCGGACCGGTAGAGGCCCCGGTAGTCGTAGGCCACCACCCGGTGTCCCGGCGCGAAGCGGGCCAGGAACGGTGTCCACGCACGCATCGAACCACCCAGGCCGTTGGCGATGACCACCAGACGACCTTCTCCCAGCTCCTGAACGGCGAGGTCGACGCCGCCCGGGCCGAGGAGCCGCTCCTCCCGCACGGCCGCCAGGTCGGCGGCACGCGCCGTTCCGTCCACGCCCACACCCCATGAGACCGAGCACCGCCTGCCAGGGTGCAGAGGCGAAGGTCCGCCGAGCAGGGGTCCGCCGCCCTAGGCTGCCGACCGTGGACGTGGACGTGAAGGAGCCGCTCGAGGCTGACGCGGTCCGCGAGGTCGTCGTGGAGCTGCACGAGCGGATCGGGGCGAGGTTCCCGGAGCGAGGGCTCCGGGGGGTGGCCGGTGACCTGATGCTCCTCATCGACCAGGTCCAGTCGAGTGCCACGGACACCCAGCGCAAGGTCCGGGCGCTGCGCGTCGCGTCCCGGATCGCGATGTTCGCGATCGTCGCCGCGACTGTGCTCGCGCTGGTCCTCGCGCTACGCGACGCGTTCATCGAGGACGGCAGGATCACCAACTCCCTGGATGTCCTTCCACTCATCGAGACGGTCATCAACGACGTCGTGTTCGCGGGGATCGCGGTGTTCTTCCTCTACTCCTTCCCCGAGCGTCTGCGCCGCGGGCAGCTGCTCAACCTCTTGTTCCAGCTGCGGTCGACCGCGCACATCATCGACATGCACCAGCTCAGCAAGGACCCTGAGCAGCTCCGGTCCTCCTACGTCGCCACCAGCGTCAGCAGGCCGCTCGACATGACCCGCGACGAGATGGCGCGCTACCTCGACTACTGCACGGAGCTCCTGAGCCTGGTCGGCAAGGCGGCTGCGCTGTGCGCCGAGGAGTCCCGGGACTCGGTGGTCCTCGAGACGGTGTCGCGGATCGAGACCCTCACGGTCGGGCTCTCCCGCAAGATCTGGCAGAAGATCAGCAACCTGCCTGCCTCGGAGGAGGCAGTCACACCGACAGATCGCTCAGCCAAGCCGGTCGAGTATCCCGAGCTGCGCCCGCCACGCCTCTGAGGCCGGGTCGATCACCACGAAGTGGTCGCCGTCCACCTCCACCAGCTCCGCCTCCGCACCTTCGCCGACCGCGGCCCCGACGTAGGTCTCCGACTGGACGATCGGGACGATGTCGTCACCGGTCCCGTGCACGCAGAACACGGGTACGCCGAGCGGCACCTGCTGGAGCGGGTCGACCGCCGAGTCCTCCGGCCCCGCGGTGTGGCCGAGCAGCGCCTGCACCGCGCCGTCGCCCAACCCCTGCTCGCCGGCACTGACGAGGTCGAGCACACCGGCCTGCGAGATGGCTGCGGTCACCACGACCCGCGGCCGCCAGGCGTCGTACTCCCCGCGGCCCGCGGCCCACACCGCCAGGTGACCGCCGGCGGAGTGGCCGAGCGTGACGACGGTCGTGAGGTCCACGTCGAGGTCGGCCAGCTTGTCGACTCCCGCGGCGACGTCGTCGAAGGTGACGGGGAACCCGCCCCCATTGCCCACCCGCCGGTACTCGAGGTTCCACGCCGCCCAGCCCTGCTCGACGAGCGAGGCCGCCAGCGGCCGCCCGAGCGAGAGGTCGTAGGCCGACTTCCAGAACCCGCCGTGGATCACGACGACGACGCCGCGCGGCGTACCGCTCGGTAGCGAGAGCTCGCCGAACTGGCTCGGGTCGGCGCCGTAGGCGACCCGGCGCGCGGCGCGACCGCTGGTCACTCCGCGAGCAGCAGGACCATGAAGGAGCGGCCACTCCTGAACGCGCCCACTGGCCCGGTGGGGCAGTCGAGGCCGACTGCCACCGTGTGGGCGCCGCCTGCCACGGCGGCCGTCGCCTTGAGAATGACGGACTCTGGCGGGTCGCTGGGTGGCGGCACCGGGACGCCTGTGCCCGACAGGGGCGCGCCGTCGAGATACAGCCCCGCGCGCGCCGAGGCGCCGCTGCATGAGCCGTTGAAGACCTCGGCGGCATACTCGATGACGACAGTGCCTGCCCGGGGCACCGTGAACGCGTGCGCGTCCGCGGCCGGCACGTCGGGGGCCGCGACCGGGTCGAGCGCACCGACCACGACGGTCGAAGCGAAGTTGGCCTGCACAAGGGTGCCGGGAGCGAGGTCCGCAGCGCCGAGGCTGCCGTCCTTCACGTCGGCCGACTTCACGGCGTTCTTCTTGATCTTCGGCGAGGTGACCGAGTTCTTGGCGAGCTTCTTGCTCGTGACCGACCCATTGGCGATCTGGTCGGCGGCGTAGGCCGTCCCGGTCCCCAGCGCCACGGCGAGGGCCAGGTAGGCGACGACGTTCTGGCGGAGGTGATGGAGCATGCGCCAGTGTGACGCCGCATCGGGCTACCGCGCCAGGACGTGCACCGCCCAGGTGACCCGCTTGGCTGGGACGTTCGGGCCGTAGGTGCCGGTCGCGCACTGCTCACCCGTGGTCAGCGTGTGGACGCCTGCGGTGAGGAACTGGTTGGTGACGATCTGCACCGTGCCGGCGTCGGCCGATGTGGGGACGTTGGTCAGCGTGCCGGCCTGCGGCGCACCGTCGATGTAGAGCCCGACCTGGCCCTGGCCCGAGGGCGCAGTGCAGTCGACGCCCAGCTCACCGGCGAAGAACTCGATGGCCAGCTTGGCGTTGCGCGGCAGCGTGAACTGGAACGAGTTGAGCCCGCTCCCGGTCGGCGGCAGCGCGGAGGCCAGCGGTGGGTTCCCCGCGCCGAGGTTGGTGGCGAAGATGTCGGCATCCTGGGGCACGACCCCGTCGTTGATGTCCTGCCGCCTGAGCGTGTCGTCCTTGATGTCCGCGGAGAGCACGGTGTCGTCCTGGATGTCGGTAGTCGTGACCGAGCTGTCGCCGATCTCCAGCGAGCCGACCGCGTTGGTCCCGATGTCGTCGGAGTTGACGGTGCCGGTCCTGATGTCGATCGACTTGATCGCGTTGTTCTTGATCTTGGTCGAGGTGACCGCGTTGTTGGCGAGCTTCTTGGTCGTGACGGAGCCGTTGGCGATCCTGTCGGCGGCGTACGCGGATCCGGTGGACAGCGCGACGGCCAGGGCGAGGTAGGCGACGGCGTTCTGGCGGAGGTGTCCGAGAAGTGTCATGCCTCGAATCTGCCACACGGTGCGAGCACCCGAGGGGGTCAGTCGGCGAGGACGAGACCGTAGGCGCTGGGCACCGTGTCGAAGCCGCTGAAGGCGCCACTCGGACAGTCCAGGCCGTAGGAGACCGAGTGCGTCCCGGCCGATGCCGCGATGACCCCGATCGCGAACACGGGCGCCAGGCTGCCCAGCTGCACCCTGGTGCCGGGCACCGGGGTCCCGTCGACGTAGACGCCGACGTAGGGGTCTCCGGCATTGCAGGTCGCCGTCATGCCGGCTGACAACAACGTGACTTGAAGCCTCCCGGCCCGGGGGAGGGTGAACACCTGGGCGTTGATTCCGGGTGCGTCCGGTGAGCTCGCCGGGTCGTCACCCGGCAGGAACGTCTTCCCACCGACCCACGACGCGAGCGGCACCACACCGGGCGCGATGTCGGCCGCGGAGAGGGACCCGTCCTTCACGTCGGCGGACCGGACCGCGTTCGTCTTGATCTTGGGTGCGGTGACGGAGTTCTTGGCGAGCTTCTTGGCCGTCACGGAACCGTTGGCGATCTCGGTCGCGGCGGAGGCGGTGCCCGTCGTCAGGGCGACGGCGAGGGCGAGGTAGGCGACGGCGTTGTTGCGCAGGTGTCGGAGGATCATGGCCAGAATCTGCCACACGACCTTTCGGTCAAGGGTGTTGAGGTGGCTTGTTTTCGATCATATGTTCGGTTATAGTGAGGCCACGATGACCCTCACGGCCGACGCCCTCCCCGACTCCGCGCCCCTGCCGCGGGACGTGCTGGTGCGAGTGCGGGAGGCCCGCCGGACCGCGGACGACGCCGAGGTCGAGGTCCTCGAGCTCGCGTTGGAGTTCGCCAACGCCCACCTGGCTCAGCCTGGTCAGGAGTCCTGGGAGCCGGCGCAGGCTCCGTCGTGGCTGGAGGACACCACCGACCTGCTCTGCGAGGACGACCGGGAGTGGATCGGTATCCCGCCGATCCGATGGGATGCGCCGGCGGCCTTCGCGGCCGCCAACGACATGTCCACCCCGGCCGGGCGGGCGCTGATCCGCGACGTGCTGGTCCTGGCCCACCGCGCCCCGCGGGTCTGGACCCAGACCCGTGCGCGCCGGGTCCCGGCCTGGCGAGCCCGAAAGGTCGCCCAGGCACTGCTCGGCCAGCCCGCCGACGTGTGCCGCTACGTCGACCAGCAGGTCACCGCCCGGGTCGAGGAGTCCGAGGTGATCGGCCCGGTCGTGCTCGACCGGCTGGTCGACGAGGCGATGCTGCGGCTGCACGCCGAGCAGCGTGAGCTCGAACAGCTCGAGGCCCTCGACGCCAGGTACGTGAGGATCGACGCGGCGTCGCTCAACCACCATGGCATCGCGGAGATGGACGCCAAGGCCGACTGGGCCGACCTCGCGCCCTTCGACGAGACCCTCACCGCCGTCGCCGAGATCCTCGGGCACTTGCCCGAGCACCAGCACGACTCCCTCGACGTACGCCGCTCGGCCGCCCTCGGGGTGCTCGCCGACCCCGCCCGCGCCCACGCCCTCCTCACCGGCGAGCTCGACGCCAAGCCCACCCGGACCCGCGACCTGGTCGCCACTCTCGACCTGCGCGAGGGCCACCTGCTCGGCCTCGACCCGGTCATGACCGACGCCGACCAGCGCGCCCACCTCGACCAGGTCATCCGCACCTGGGCCGGACGACCCGACATCAACCTGGTCGTCAAACCCATTCGTGACCACGCCGCTCCGACAGCGTGCAATGACCACGAGATCCGGGCGAAGGTCACTTACGCCCCGTCCGCGCGGGACCGGCAGATCCTCGAGCGCCGCGAACCGACCTGCGTCCACCCCTACTGCAACCGGCCGGCCCGCCACTGCGACTGCGACCACATCACCCCGTTCGACGCCGGCGGCGTCACCTGCCCCAGCTGCAACCTCGCGCCGCTGTGCCGACATCACCACCGACTCAAGACCCTGGCTGGCTGGCGCTACTGGAAGCTCGGCCCACCCGGCACCTACCTGTGGGCCGACCCTCACGGCCTGCTCTACCTCCGCACCCGAGACGGCACCCGAGAGCTCGAGTGATCCTCAGTCGAAACGTCCCTGACGGCCGCGCTTGACCTGGCCGCGTCGCTTCTTGTCCTCGATCCTGCGTTCGCGCGCCCGCCGGCTCGGCTTGGTCGGCCGTCGTGGCGGCGGCGGGGGCGCGGCCGCCTCGCGTAGGAGCTGAGCCAGGCGCTCCCGCGCGGCTCGCCGGTTGGCGTGCTGGGTGCGGTGCTCGCTGGCGGTCACGGTCAGGACGCCGGCGACCAACCGCGGGGCGAGACGCTCGAGGACCCGCTCCTGCAGGTAGGCGGGCATCGAGGCGGATCCGGCCAGGTCGACCGAGAGCTCGACTCGGCTGTCGGTGGTGTTGACGCTCTGGCCCCCCGGACCCGACGACCGGGAGAAGCGCTCGGACAGCTCGGCCCCCGGGACCGTCCACGAGCGGGTCACCTCGAGGTCATCGGCCATCCGGTCATTGTCGCCCGGACGCGACAGTGCCCGCCCCTGGAGAGAGGCGGGCACTGCAGCGTTTGCGCGGAGGGTCGTGCGTCAGCCCTTGGGCGCGTTCTTCCCCCCGGTGGCCACGAAGCTCACGCAGTCACCCTGGTTCTTGAAGGTGTAGATGCCGTTGAAGCTCGCCCAGCCACCGTTCTTGCACTGGTCCTTGGTGGTCGGCTTCTCCGGGGTGTCGCAGGCGGTGCCGGTGCCGTCCTGGTCCTCGTCCTCCTGGCCGGGGTTGGCCACGGTCGGGCAGTTGTCGCTGCCGTCCGGAACGCCATCGCCGTCGGCGTCGGCGACCAGCTCGAAGTCGTAGGTCGTCTTGGCGCCGTCAACCGACACGTAGAGCGCATCGGCGTTGGAGATGATCCCCGAGTTGAACGAGCCCTGGTTGAGGCCGAGCGAGCCCGGGCATGGTGCGACCGCGTTGGCGGGTCCGCAGGAGGTTCCCTCCTCGACTGCCGCGTTCGGGAAGAGGCCCACGATGGTCGACCAGGTGCAGGGCGAGTTCTGGCCGCAGCCACCCGCCCCGGTGTTGATCCACCACTCGGCCGCGCCGCCGCGGTAGGCGTCCCAGTCCTGCCAGACACCAGTCTGGACGGCACCGTTGCCCTGGTCCTGGTAGGGCTCGTAGACCATGTAGACGTCGGGGTTTCCGTCACCGGTGGTGTCGACGCGCAGGTTGAGGGCGTTGACTCCGGCGATGAAGCCGGTGGATGCCGGGTCGCGGTAGGTCGAGTAGCCGATCCCGTCGATGTCGGCAAGGAGCACCCCGTCGTAGGCGTCGGTGAAGAGCTGGACCTTCTCGGCGTTCGTGATCGTCTGGAGCTCGAAGCTGCCGGCACCCAGCGGCGGAGTCGCAGGTCCGTTCTCGAAGGTCGCCGTGCCGGGAGCGCGGGTGTCGGCCGCGTACCAGCCGTTGCCGAGGTCGGCGGGCGTGACCTGGACCGTGGTCGAGCTGGGTGCCGCGTCGGCAGCGGGCATCCCGGTCAGGCCCGCGAGGGCGATGGCGGCGGTTGCCGCGAAAAGCTTGGTGCGCATGTGAATCCGTTCTCTGCGAGTGCAGGGCGTCGGATCTACAGACGCATGGCCACCCGGCGACTCACGTCGCCGGCCCCCCCGTTGCCCTGGGACCGCGTCGCGGTCCGCGAGCGAGACTGTCATCCCATCGCTCAGCGGGCTATGACCCGGGCTGACCATTTGTCGGGACGTTCGAGTGGCCCGGACGGGTTAACCCGTTCAGGCGAAGACGGCTGGCAGCGTCGTCGACCAGGCGGCCCGGACGGTCGCCAGCGGCAGCGAGAACTGGCCGGCCACGTCGACGGAGTGTCCGCCGGTCTCGCCGATCGAGGTGACCGGCACCCCGTGCCGCTCGGCCAGCGCCACGAGCCGCTGCTCGTCCGCGGCGCCGACGGTGACGAGCGCCCGCGCTGCGGACTCGGAGAACAGCGCGACGAACGGGTCGCCGTGGACCTGGCCGAGGTCGACCGTGACGCCGATGTCGTTGCCCAGGGCGGCCTCGACCAGGGCCTGGGCGAGACCGCCCTCGGCGAGGTCGTGGGCGCTGGTGACGAGCCCCACCGCTTCGCGCAGCAGCTCCGCGAGCGAGCGCTCGGCGGCCAGGTCGACCCGCGGCGGCAGACCGCCCAGGTGGCCGTGCACGACATGCGCCCACTCCGAGCCGGACAGCTCTTCGCGGGTCTCACCCAGCAGCAGCACCCGCTCGCCCGGGCCGACGAACGCCGACGGCGTACGCCGCGAGACGTCGTCGATCACGCCCAGCACGGCGACCACCGGAGTGGGCAGGATGGCGGTCTCGCCAGTCTGGTTGTAGAGGCTGACGTTGCCACCGGTCACCGGGATGCCGAGCTCGCGGCAGCCGTCGGCGAGGCCCCGGCAGGCCTCGGCGAACTGCCACATCACGTCGGGGTCCTCGGGCGAGCCGAAGTTGAGGCAGTCGCTGATCGCCAGCGGCTGCGCCCCGCCGGTCGCGACGTTGCGGTAGGACTCGGCGAGGGCGAGCTGGGCGCCGGCGTACGGGTCGAGCTTGGCGAAGCGGCCGTTGCAGTCGGTCGACAGCGCGACGCCGAGACCGGTCTCCTCGTCGACGCGGACCATCCCGCTGTCGCTGGGCTGGGCGAGCACCGTGTTGCCACGGACATACCGGTCGTACTGGTCGGTGACCCACGACTTGTCACACAGGTTGGGACTACCCGCCATCCGCAGCACCGTCTCGCGCAGCTCGTCGCCACCGGAAGGTCGGGCCAGCGACTCGGCGCCGTCGGCCTGGAGCGCGTCCTGCCAGTCAGGTCGCGCGAACGGACGCTGGTAGGTCGGACCGTCGTGCGCGACGCTGCGCGGCGGCACGTCGACGACCCGCTCGCCGTGCCAGTCGATCTGCAGACGCCCGGTGTCGGTGACCTCGCCGATGACGGTGGCGTCGACGTCCCACTTCGCGCAGATCGCCAGGAACGCGGCGACGTCGTGGGGTTCGACGACGGCCATCATCCGTTCCTGCGACTCGCTCATCAGGATCTCCTCGGGCGCGAGCGTGGAGTCGCGCAGCGGCACCCGGTCGAGCTCGACGTGCATGCCGCCGTCACCGGCGCTGGCCAGCTCGGAGGTGGCGCAGGACAGCCCCGCACCGCCGAGGTCCTGGATGCCGGCGACGAGCCCTGCGGCGAAGATCTCGAGCGTGCACTCGATGAGCAGCTTCTCCATGAACGGGTCGCCCACCTGCACGCTCGGCCGTTTGGCCGGGCCCGTGGACTCGAAGGTCTCGCTGGCCAGGATCGAGACACCACCGATCCCGTCGCCGCCGGTCTTGGCGCCGTAGAGGATCACCTGGTTGCCGACGCCGCTGGCCTTGGCGAGGTGCAGGTCCTCGTGGCGAAGCACCCCCACGCACAGCGCGTTGACCAGGGGGTTGCCGAGATAGCTCGGGTCGAAGACGGTCTCGCCGCCGATGTTGGGCAGGCCCAGGCAGTTGCCGTAGCCGCCGACGCCGGCCACGATCCCGGGCAGCACCCGGTGGGTGTCGTCGGCGTCCAACGGCCCGAACCGGAGCGGGTCCATCACCGCCACCGGCCGGGCGCCCATGGCGAGGATGTCGCGGACGATGCCGCCGACACCGGTCGCGGCACCCTGGTAGGGCTCGACGTACGACGGGTGGTTGTGCGACTCGACCTTGAAGGTCACCGCGTATCCCTGGCCGATGTCGATGACGCCGGCGTTCTCGCCGATGCCGGCCAGCATCTTGCCGACCGGCGTCTCCTGGGGGATGTCGGAGAACTGCTTGAGGTGGACCTTGGAGGACTTGTAGGAGCAGTGCTCGCTCCACATCACCGAGTACATCGCCAGCTCCGAGCTGGTCGGGCGGCGGCCGAGGATCTCGCGGATCCGCTGGTACTCGTCGGCCTTGAGCCCGAGGTCGGCCCACGGCTGGTCTCGCTGCGGGTCCTCGGTGGCGATCGCGACGGTGTCGAGGCCCGTCGCGTGGGCGGTCCCCGGGCTGCTCGGCACGGGCCCAATCTATCCGCGGTGCGCGTCAGGCCCGGCGCCGGGACCACCAGGAGAATTACAAGTCTGTAGTTATCCACAACCACTGTTACTCATGTGACTGTTGGGGCTACCGTGCTCAGAGCCACCAGGCGACTCTCTTCCCCGAGCCAGGCTGGAGCACCACTTCCATGCACGTCCGCACGCTTGTCTGCACGGTCGCCCTCACGGTCGGCATCTCCCTCGGCGCCGCGCCCCCCGCGACCGCCGACGGCACCAACCCGGTCACGCCCGGTGACTTCACCGGGTTCGGTTTCGACCAGTGCCTGACCCCCGAGCAGTACAAGATGAACGCCTGGCTCGAGTCGTCGCCGTTCCTGGCGGTCGGCATCTACATCTCCGGCAAGAGCCGGGCCTGCCGGGACCAGCCCAACCTCACGCCCGAGTGGGTGAGCACGCAGCTGGCGAAGGGATGGCGGCTGCTGCCGATCACCCTCGGCCCGCAGGCCGACTGCCTCGACCGCTACCCCCGCTACGGCGACGACCCGACGATCATCCCCAAGCCGGGCAAGAACGGCCGCTACAGCCAGGCGCGCAAGCAGGGGACCGCCGAGGCGAGCACGGCGGTCGCGGAGGCGACCCGGCTGGGCATCGTGCCGGGCAGCACGCTCTGGTACGACCTCGAGGGTTTCAACGTCAACAACACGACCTGCCGCGAGTCCGCGCTGTGGTTCCTCCACGGCTGGACCAAGCAGGTCCGGAGGCTGGGCTACGTGTCCGGCGTCTACTCCAGCGTCGGCTCCGGCATCAAGATGCTCGACGACGCGCGCGTGCAGCGGCCCGGCGTGTTCACCCTGCCCGACCGCATCTGGCTGGCTCGGTGGGACGGGGTGGCCAACACCAGCTCCGACTACATCGCCGAGGACGGCTGGCGCCCCGGTGGCCGGGTCAAGCAGTACAAGGGCGGCCACGACGAGCGCTGGGGCGGGGTGAAGATCAACATCGACAGCAACTACCTCGAGCTCGGCAACGGACAGGTCGCCGCGCCGGAGGTGCACTGCGACGGGAAGCGGGTGGACTTCAAGGACTACCCGCGGCTGGCCCCGCCCAGGGCCGACCGGCGACCGGGCAAGCGGATGGTGACCGCCCTGAAGTGCCTGCTCCGCGAGCAGGCCGTCTACAGCGGCAACCTCAAGGGCACCTACTCACCCAAGCTGGTCGAGGCCATCCGGGCCTGGAAGCAGCAGCGGGGTCTCAAGGTCACCAACGCCTGGAGCCAGCGCAACTGGGTGATGCTGTTCGCGTCCATGGGGACCGGCGGTGCCAACCCGGTGCTCAAGGTCGGGTCGACCGGGAGCGACGTACGCCGCCTCCAGCGTGCGCTCAACGCCGCCAGCGAGGCGACCCGGTTGCCGATCAGCGGCGTGTTCGACGGGTTCACCGACCGGGCCGTCCGCGCCTACCAGGCCCGCAACAAGCTCGAGGGGTCCGGCGTGGCCGGGTCCCAGACCTGGGCCGCGCTGGTGAGCGGCGAGCGCTGATCCCAACTAGGACAGGACGGACTCGGCCAGCGAGGTGAAGAAGCCGAGGCCGTCGGTGCCGGCTCCGGTGAGGTCCTCGACCGCGTGCTCGGGGTGGGGCATCAGGCCGACCACGTTGCCGCGCTCGTTGGTGATGCCGGCGATGTCACGCATCGAGCCGTTGGGGTTGTCGTCCAGGTAGCGGGCGACCACCTGCCCCTCCCCCTCGAGCCGGTCCAGGGTCTCGACATCGGCGACGAAGCCGCCCTCGCCGTTCTTGAGCACGATCGTGACTTCGGCGTTCTCGGCGTACGCCGAGGTCCACGGCGTCCGGGTGTTCTCGATCCGCAGCCGCTGGTCCTTGCACACGAACTTGCGGTGGTCGTTGCGGATCAGGGCTCCGGGCAGCAGGTGTGACTCGCAGAGGATCTGGAAGCCGTTGCAGATGCCGAGGACCGGCAACCCGCCTTTGGCCGCGGCAATGACCTCAGTCATCACCGGCGAGAAGCGCGAGATCGCGCCGCAGCGCAGGTAGTCGCCGTAGGAGAAGCCGCCGGGCAGGATCACCGCGTCGACGCCGCGCAGGTCGTGGTCGCCGTGCCAGAGCGCGACCGCCTCGTGACCCCCGACCCGGACGGCGCGCTGGGCGTCGACGTCGTCCAGGGAGCCTGGGAAGGTGACGACGCCGACCTTCACGCGGTGGCCTCGGACGGCGCCACCGAGATGGCGAAGGTTTCGATCACCGGGTTGGACAGCAGCGTCTCGGCCATCTGGCGCACCTGGTCGAGCACGTCCTCGGTCGCCTCGCCGGCCACCTCGAGCTCGAACCGCTTGCCCTGCCGCACGTCGGTGACCCCGGAGAAGCCGAGTCGGGGGAGGGCGCCGAGCACCGCCTTGCCTTGCGGGTCGAGGATCTCGGGCTTGGGCATCACGTCGACGAACACTCGGACCACGCGGCCAGCCTAGTGGCCACGGTGCTGGCCACTGTGGTTGCGGTCAGGGCGATGTCCCGCCGTGTCCGGGTCCTTGGTCCCTTGGTGGGCCAACTCGCAGCCCGAAGAATGAGCGCCGTGGGTGACTACATCTCCGCCTTCAGCGAAGGCAACATGAACCAGAAGGACCTCCTCGGCGGCAAGGGCGCCAACCTCGCCGAGATGACCCGGCTGGGACTCCCGGTCCCGCCGGGTTTCACGATCACGACCGATGCCTGCCGCGCCTACCTCGCGACCGGTGCGGCGCCGGACGGGCTCCTGGACGAGATCGACGCGCACGTCGCCCGCCTGGAGGAGGCGATGGGCCGCCGCCTCGGCGCCGACGAGGACCCGCTGCTGCTCTCCGTGCGGTCGGGGGCGAAGTTCTCGATGCCCGGCATGATGGACACGGTCCTCGACATCGGTCTCAATGACCGGTCGGTCGAGGGGCTGGCCCGCAGCAGCGGCAACCGGCGATTCGCCTACGACTCCTACCGCCGGCTCCTGCAGATGTTCGGCAACACGGTGCTCGGCATCGAGGACGAGGCGTTCGCCAGCGAGCTCGACAAGGTCAAGGCCGACCGCGGCGTCACCGCCGACGTGGACCTGGACGCCGAGGCGCTGGTCGGGCTCACCGCGACGTACAAGTCCCTCATCCGCGAGCACATCGGCGAGGAGTTCCCGCAGCAGCCTCGGGCCCAGCTGCTCGCCGCGGTCAACGCCGTCTTCGAGTCGTGGAACACCCCGCGCGCCACCTTCTACCGCCGCCAGGAGCGGATCCCCGAGGACCTCGGCACCGCGGTCAACGTGCAGGTGATGGTGTTCGGCAACCGCGGCGAAGGCTCGGGCTCGGGCGTCTGCTTCACCCGTGACCCCTCCACCGGCCACCCGGGCGTCTACGGCGACTACCTCGAGAACGCCCAGGGTGAGGACGTCGTCGCCGGCATCCGCAACACGATGCCGCTCTCCGACCTCGAGGCGATCGACAAGACCTCCTACGACGAGCTGATCGCCGTGATGGCCCGGCTCGAGGGGCACTACCGCGACCTGTGCGACATCGAGTTCACCATCGAGGGCACCAGGCTGTGGATCCTGCAGACCCGCGTGGGCAAGCGCACCCCCGAGGCGGCGTTCCGCATTGCCAAGGCGATGGTCGAGGAGGGTGTCATCGACGCCGACGACGCGGTGCGCCGGGTCACCGGCGCCCAGCTCGCCCGGCTGCTGTTCCCGCGGTTCGACCAGAGCGCCGAGCGCGAGCTGCTCAGCACCGGCATCGGCGCCTCCCCGGGTGCCGCCTCCGGCAAGATCGCCCTCGACTCGGCCACCGCGACCGAGTGGGCCAGCCAGGGCGAGAGCGTGATCCTGGTCCGCAAGGAGACCAACCCCGACGACCTGCCCGGCATGGTGGCCGCACGCGGGATCCTGACCAGCCGAGGCGGCAAGACATCCCACGCGGCCGTCGTCGCGCGCGGCATGGGCCGCACCTGCGTGTGCGGCGCGGAGGAGCTCGAGGTCGACGTCGAGAAGCGCGTGGTGCACGTCCGCGGCGGCGCGACCCTGGCCGAGGGCGACCGGATCTCCATCGACGGCACCAGCGGCGAGGTCTTCGCCGGCGAGGTCCCCGTCACCGAGTCGCTGATCGTCCGCCACCTCGAGGGCACCAGCGACGAGGAGGACTCCCTCGTGGACGCGGTGGCCTTCGTGCTCGACCGCGCCGACGCCGTACGCCGTCTCGGGGTCCGGGCCAACGCCGACACCCCCGACGACGCCGCGCGGGCCCGGCGCTTCGGCGCGCAGGGGATCGGCCTGTGCCGCACCGAGCACATGTTCCTCGGCCCGCGCCGCGAGCTCGTCGAGCGGCTGATCCTGGCCGAGGACGACGCCGGCCGGGAGGCGGCTCTGGCCGACCTGCTGCCGCTGCAGCGCGCGGACTTCACCGAGATCCTGGAACAGATGGACGGCCTGCCGGTGACCATCCGGCTGATCGACCCGCCGCTGCACGAGTTCCTGCCCGACCAGACCGACCTGGCCGTCCGGGTCGCGCTCGAGGACGACCACGGTCAGCGCGACCGCCAGCACCACCGGCTGCTGGAGGCGGTCGGCCGGCTCCACGAGCAGAACCCGATGCTCGGGCTGCGCGGCGTGCGGCTCGGCATCGCCGTGCCCGGCCTGTTCAAGATGCAGGCGAGGGCCGTGCTCGAGGCCGCGGCGGACCGGATCGAGGCCGGCGGCGACCCGCGGCCGGAGATCATGATCCCGCTGGTCGCGACCGCCGAGGAGCTCACTCTCGTCCGCCCCGAGATCGAGGCGGTCGTGGCGAGCGTGCAGGCCGAGCGCGGAGTGAGCATCCCGGTGCGGATCGGCACCATGATCGAGGTCCCGCGAGCCGCGCTCACCGCCGACCGGATCGCCGAGGACGCCGACTTCTTCTCCTTCGGCACCAACGACCTGACCCAGATGACCTGGGGCTTCTCCCGCGACGACGTCGAGGCGGCGTTCTTCCCGGCCTACCTCGACCATGGCGTCTTCGCCGTCTCGCCCTTCGAGTCCATCGACGTCGCCGGCGTCGGCGCGCTTGTCAGCACGGCGGTGCGGCTCGGCCGGGAGACCCAGCCCGACCTGCATCTCGGGGTCTGCGGTGAGCACGGCGGGGACCCGGAGTCCATCCACTTCTTCGAGGCCGCGGGTCTCGACTACGTGTCCTGCTCGCCGTTCCGGGTCCCGATCGCCCGGCTCGAGGCGGCCCGGGCCGTGCTGCTGGCAGGGTGACAGCCATGGACAACGCCCCCGCAGCGCAGCCCGCGCTCGTCGAGCTGTCGCCTTACGAGTGCTGGCAGCTCGTCGAGGAGCCGATCCCGGTCGCCCGGGTCGTCTGGACCGATGGCCAGGCCGCCTCGATCGTCCCGGTCAACTACGCCGTCGCCGACGGTGCCCTGTGGTTCCAGTCCACTCCCGGGTCGCGACTCGCCCGTGAGTGCAACGGCCGCCAGGTCCTGGTCGAGATCGACTCGGTCGACACCACCACCAGGTCCGGCTGGAGCGTGATCATCACCGGCATCGCCCAGAACGTCGAGGCCGACGACGTGCCCAACTTCCTCGGCGAGCTGGAGGTCTGGCCACGGGGACCGCACACGACGTTCGTGCGGGTTCACCCCGACGAGATCACCGGGCGACGTCTGCAGCCTCGCGGCTGAGGGCCTGCGCCGAGATTCTGGGGCGGGTCCCCACCCCTACGTCAGACTGGCCCCCATGAGCATGAGAACGCCGGGATTCTCCCCTGCCGCAAGCCCCCTTCGCCTGGACTACCCGCAGTCGCTCGTCGTCTACGACGACTACGCCGCGGCTCAGAAGGCCGTCGACTTCCTCGCCGACCAGAAGTTCCCGGTCGAGCAGCTGATGATCGTCGGCACGGACCTCAAGCGGATCGAGCGGATCACCGGCCGGCTGAGCACCCCGCGGGTCGCCCTGGGCGGGATCCTGTCCGGCGTCTGGCTCGGGTTGTTCGTCGGGCTGCTGCTCTCCCTGTTCAGCGACGGCGGTGAGAGCACCGTCGCGATCATCCTGTCCACGGTGCTGTTCGGGGCCCTCTTCGGGATGATCTTCGCGCTCGTGGGCTACGCCCTCACCCGCGGCCAGCGCGACTTCTCCTCGGTCGCCGCCGTGGTCGCCACCAAGTACGAGGTCCTGGTCGAGCACAAGTCCGCTGCCCAGGCCCGCGAACTGCTCGCCCAGCTGCCCGGCGGGCGGCCGGACCCGTTCGCGCCGGGCGCGGGACCGGCGAGCTGATGCGCGCGCCGGTCGCCGCTGCCGTCGCCGCTCTGGCGGCTGGGTCGCTCATGCCGTCGTACGCCGCCGCGAGCGCCGCCGAGACCTGCCGGGGCCAGGCCGCTACCCACGTCGGGACGTCGGGCCAGGAGCTGGTCGCCACGGACGGCGCCGACGTGATCGTGACCAACAGCGCCAGCCGGGTCTACGCCCTCGACGGCAACGACCTGATCTGCGTCACCGGCCGCACCTTCGACACCTTCGCGGGTTTCGGCGACGACGTGGTCGACGGGTCGGCCGCCTCGAAGGCGACGGGAGCCAGCGCCGACCTCGGCGGCGGCTCGGACACCTACCTGGGCAGTGTCGGCTACGACCAGGTCAACGCCGGGGACGGCGACGACGTCCGCCGGGGTCTCGTGCCTGGCACGGACGTCATCGACACCGGCGACGGTGGCGACTTCGTCGTGCTGGGGGCCGACGGCCAGGCCAGCGGCGACCAGGTCCGGCTCGCCGACGGAGGAGACGCCGTCGAGATCCGCGGCCAGGTGCCAACGACGCTCGACGGCGGCTCGGGTCGGGACGTGATCAGGATGCGCAGTCGGACACCTTCGGACTGGCGGTTCGACGGTCGCACAGGCGTGTTCACCGTCGACGGCGCGCCCATGCCTCCGGCCGTGTCGTTCTCGATCTACGACTTCACCCAGCTGCGCTGGGCCAGCCTGGACGTCCGCGGTGGGGACGGGTCGGAGCGCGTGCTCGCGCAGAAGCGGAGGTTCGCGGTCAAGGACGGCCCGTTCCGGGCCCGGATGGGTGGCGGCAACGACCAGATCGAGGTCCGGACCGGCCACACCGGGCCCTTCAACGGCGGACCCGGCAACGACTCGGTCCTCCTCGCCAACGAGAACAACAAGGACCTGGGCGGCAGGTTCACCGCCAACCTCGTCCGGGACTACTACCAGCTCCAGGGCACCGCGAAGGTGGCCATCAAGAGCATCGAGAACTTCTCCGGCTTCTACTTCGACGCCGCTCTGATCGTGGGTGACTCCGCCGACAACCGCCTGCGCGCGACCGGCTGCGGCCTGGTCATCCACGGGGGTGCCGGCGACGACTTCCTGTCCGGCCTGCAGTCCAAGGGCTGCCACGACTCAGGCGGGCGGGCGCTCACGGCGTACGGCGAGGCCGGCAACGACGTCATGGACGGGTCGAACATCAACGACGTCCTCCTCGGCGGCGGCGGGTTCGACGTGGCCCGGGGCCGGGACGGCCGCGACCGCTGCGTCGCCGAGCGCCGCTTCGACTGCGAGCTGGGTTAGCCCTCTACCCGGCGGGCTGACATGCCGAGGACGACAAGGCCGACGCCGGCCGCCATGAAGCCGGCCGGTGGCAGCACGTCCGCAAGCCAGGGCACGGTCCCGTCCAGGGACTGCTCGAACGACTCACTGACCAGACCGACGACCATCCCGCCCAGGAACAGCCAGATGCCGGCCGGTGCCAGCACTCGCCCGCGGGTCAAGCCGACCGCGAAGGCGACCACCCCGCCCAGCGCGCTGAGCGCAGCCAGCCCTGCCACGACGGTCCACAGCCCTTCCGCGACGGACTGCGCCGTTCCGGACAACGCAGCGTCGAGCACGTCGCCACTGAGGACCAGGACGACCATCGCCACCAGCCCCGCGACGGTGAGACGCAGCCCCCAGAGCCCGAGCCGGCCGTCCCGCCCGGCCTGCAACCGGTGCAGCCCGGGCAGCGCGACGACGAGCATCAGCAGGGCCACGCCCATCAGGAGGAACGCGTCGTAGGTGACCAGCTCGACGACGGGCGGCACCACGAGGAAGAGCGCACCGGCGAGCAGGGTGAGGACGGACGTGCGGTGACCTGCACGGGCCGGGGCGGGACTGATGGTCTGGGCGGACATGGTGACCTCCGGGTCGACGGGTGACTGGTCCTCGACCCTCCGGGACGACCGCCTCCGGCCGTCAGCACCGCGGCGCGGGTGCACCCCCATCCGGGGTCGGGTGGCTTCCCCTCCTCGCGGCGGGGGTGGGATCGGTCCTCGCGCGCCTAGCCTGATGGGGTGCGCATGCCTTCGCGGTGGGACCTCCTCCTCGCCGCGACGCTGGCCGGCCTCGTTGCGTGGGAGACGCTCTCCAACGACGAGGCCCCACACCACGTCCTGCGGGTCGTCCTGGCCGTCGTGACCGTGTCATCGGTGGCCCTCCGCCGCACTCACCCGGTCGCGGCGGCCACGGTGTTCAGCCTGGCGATGACCACGGAGTCTCTGGCTACCGAGTCCCCCGACGAGGGCGGCATCCTGCTCGCGATCCTGGTCATCGCCTACTCCGTGGGCGCGCACCTTCGCCGCCAGGAGGCGCTGTTGAGCGCCGCCCTCGTCTCCATGTCGCTGGTCGTGACCATCGCGGTCGACCCATCCGACTCCGTGTCCAACATCCCGTTCAGCGTGTTGCTGTTCGTGCTCCTGCCGTTCGCGGTCGGCACTGCTCTCCGTCGCCGGCGGCGTGACGTCGCCGAGCTGACGCTCCGCGCCGAGGCGCTCCGGCTCGAGGCGGACCGCGCTGTCGATGCCGAACGACGCCGCATCGCCCGCGAGCTGCACGACGTGGTCTCCCACGCCGTGACGCTGATCGCGGTCCAGGCCGAGGCGGGTCAAGCCGTCCTCGACCGGGACCCTGAGTCGACTCGGCGGTCGCTCGCCGCGATCGGCCAGGTCAGCCGGGAGGCACTTGACGAGCTCGCCCGGCTGCTCGCTGTGCTCGACGAGGGGAAACCGGCCCCCGAGGCGGGGCTCGCGGACCTGCCCGCGCTGGTTGCCGGCGTCCAGGCCACCGGTCTGCACGTGGAGCTGGACGGCGGCTCCCCGAGTGCCCCGCTGGACCCGGTTGTCGACCGATGCGCCTACCGGGTGGTCCAGGAGGCGTTGACCAACGCCTTGCGTCACACGGCCGGCGGACACGTCCGAGTGCAGGTGACCCACGCCGCGGGCACCGTCGCGATCGAGATCCGCAGCGAGGGTCGCCAGCACACCTCGTCCTACGGAGGGACTGGCCGCGGCCTGGCAGGCCTTCGTGAACGGGTGGCGGCCCTGGGCGGCACCTTCGAGACCGGTCCGCGAGACGGAGCGTTCGTGGTGCGTGCCGTCATCCCGGGGCGCGCATGACCATCCGGGTCGTCATCGCCGACGACGAGGAGCTCGTCCGCGAAGGACTCGTCGCCATCGTCGGAAGTCAGCCGGACCTCGAGGTCGTCGCCACGGCGACCGATGGGGCCGAGGCGCTGGCCGCGGTCATCGAGCACCACCCCGATGTGGTCCTCATGGACGTACGGATGCCGGGGACCGACGGGATCGAAGGGACGCAGAGGATCCTGGCGAGCGACGCCGCCGTGCGGGTGCTCGTGCTCACCACGGTCGAGGACGACGACGTGGTCTACGCGGCGCTGAGCGCAGGGGCGAGCGGCTTCCTGCTCAAGAGCGTTCCGCGCGAGCGACTGTGGGCGGGCATCCGCGGCGTTGCCGACGGCGACCTCCCACTCGCGCCGAGCGTCGCCCGTCGGCTGGTCGACGCCCACCTTGCTGTCGGTGCCAAGCCGAGACCCGAGCTCCTGCACGTGACCGACCGGCAGGCCGACGTGCTGCGACTGGTGGCCCGTGGCCTCTCCAACGCCGAGATCGCCGCAGACCTGTTCCTCGCCGAGTCGACGGTGAAGGGATACGTCAGCGAGATGCTCGCCCGGCACGGACTGCGGGACCGCACCCAGCTCGTGGTCCTCGCCTACGAGTCCGGGCTGGTTCGACCGGGCGACAGCCCCTGACGTCGTGGGCGGGGCAACGGGTTGGCGCGTCCACGACATCAGCGGCTGCCGGGGTTCAGCGGCTGATCGCACTCTTCCCGAAGGCGAGTCCGACGCCGAGCACGACCAGGTAGAGCGGGCCCAGCAACGCCGGCACACCGGCGACACCGAGGCCGGCGACCATCGCGGTCGTCTGCACGACCGGCACCAGGCTGACGACGGCGATCCAGCGCGAGACGGTGCGCTCGCGCAGCCCCATCCAGGCGACGGCCGCAGCAACCACGATCACGCCAAGCCAGCCGATCCAGGCGCCGAAGTCCGCGAGCATGTAGTAGACGGAGAGCCCGTCGACGTCGTAGAGGCCGTCCTCGAACCCGCCCGGCATGTAGTTGCCGAGCGCGCCCTTCCAGCCGTACCCGTATGTCAGCCCGGCCGCCGAGGCGACCAGACCCATGGGCACGAGGTGGGCCGCGGTTGAGCCTGGAAGCCGCGGCTCGACCCGCCGTCGCCACTGGGCGGCGGTGAGCAGGAGCATCGCGACCGCGAGGTAGCCCAGCACCATGCTGGCGCGGTAGACGACCGGATTGAGGCTCTCGAAGAGCGCGGCGTCGAGCACGACCTTCTCGGGCGTGTTGCCGCGACCGTCGAGGATCATCGTCGCGACCAGGCCGAGAAGGCCGGCGGCGGAGGCCACGAGGGGCCAGCGGGAGCGGCGCTCGCTGGGCACGCCCTCGGTCTCGGGGGTGCTGGCGTGGGTGTGGGTGGTGGTCACGGTGCTTCCTTCCTCCTGGCGGCATCAGGGCGATGCCGGCGACGTCAACCGTGTCGGTCCCGGTGTCCCGGCCACGAGGGACAACGACCTCGTCCGTCCGGGACCAGGCGTGGGGCACCATGGGCGCCGTGCGCCCCTCCGACCGCCAGCTCCGCGCTCTTGCCGCAGGCCTGGCCGCGGTGTCGATCTGCTGCTGCGCGGTGGTCGTGCCGCTGCAGCGGTGGCTGGACGCGGACACGGTCGGGATGAACCCCGGCGACCTGACTCTCGGCTCCGTGTGGCCGCTGGTGGGAGCGCTCGTGGTGGGGTCGCGACCACGCAACCCGGTCGGCTGGCTGATGCTGATCACCGCCCTGATCGGCCCCTACCTGGTGCTAGGCGTGTACGCCGCGCACGTCGACGGCGCGGGCCTCCTCGGCGGCTTGGCAACGTGGGTGGCGGTGTGGGGGTTCGCGCCGTACTTCTTCGTGCTGCCCCTGCTGCCGCATGTCTTTCCTGACGGACGGGTGCCTGGTCCCCGCTGGCGCGCGGTCGTCGCCGTGGTCGCCACCGTCGCGGTCGTCACCACCCTGGCTCGGATGTTCTCGCCCGTGGAGCCCGACGTCGCACCCCAGCTGCTCAACCCCTTGGGCATCTCGGAGGCCGGCTGGCTGCGCTACGTGACCCAGGCCGGTGCCGTCTCCCTTTTCGTTCTGGGCATCCCCATCGCGATCGCGTCGCTGGCGACCCGGATGCGCCGGGCCCGGGACGTCGAGCGCACCCAGCTGCAGTGGTTGTTCCTGGGCGGCCTCGTCCTGGCCGCCGGCGTGCTGGCTCCGCTGGGCGGCCTGAACGCGTGGTCCACGGTCATCGGTCTCATCGGGTTCCCGCTCGCCATCGGTGTCGCGATGCTGCGCCACGGGCTGTTCGATGTCGAGCTCACGCTGAACCGGACACTCGTCTTCGGTGCGCTGACCGCCGCCGTCGTCGTCGCCTACGCCGCCGTGGTCTACGGCGTGCAGGCCTTCGCGCCCGGCTCCCGGTGGGGCGTGCTCTTCGTCGCGATCGCCGCTCTGGTCGCGGCCGCCGGGCGGGACCAGGTCCAAGCGGTGGTCGACCGGTGGCTGTTCGGTCATCGACACAACCCCTACGCAGTCGTCTCCCGGGTGGGACGGCACGTCGCGCTCGCCTCGCAGCCGGTGGAGGCGTTGCAGGCTCTGGTGGACGGACTGCGGCAGGCCCTCAGACTCCCCTACGCCGCGTTCATCGGCTCCGACATCAGCGTGGCGGTGGGGACGCCGTCGCACGGGAGCCGGGTCGTGGACTGTGCTGCCCTGGGCGCGACCGTGGGACAGCTGCACGTCGGGTTGCGCACCCACGACGAGAAGTGGTCGCCGGAGCAGACTGCAGCCGTCGAGGAGGTCGCCGCTCGGGCCGGCACCCTCGCGTACGCCGCAGGCTTGGTCGCCGACGTGGCCGGCAGCCGTGGCCGGATCGTCGCCGCGCGGGAGGAGGAGCGGAGGCGGCTGCGCGCGGACCTGCACGACGGCGTCGCACCCAGCCTGGCGGGGACAGCCCTTCAGCTGGAGTCGCTTGCCCGTCGGCTCGACGAGATCGACCAGCCCGGGCTCGCCCTCCGTGCCCTCGACATGAGGGACGGCCTCCGCGCGACGGTGACCGAGCTGCGGGCGCTGGTGCACGGGCTGCGGCCGCCTGTGCTCGACCAGCTGGGCCTCGCCGGCGCCTTGCGCCAGCTGGTCGCCGGGCACGAGACCCCGCTGTGCTCGGCGGAGATCACCGACCTGAGCGAGGTCAACGCCGCCGTCGAGGTGGCGGCCTACGCCATCGCGGGGGAGGCTCTGAACAACGCGTTGCGCCACAGCGCTGCGAGCCGCGTCGTGCTGCGCGCGCGCCTGGTGGGAGACGGTGAGGAGTCCGAGCTGTTGCTGGAGATCGTCGACAACGGGGTTGGACTCCCTCACCGGCCACGTCCAGGCGTAGGGACGGTCAGCATGAGCGAGCGCGCCGCCGAGGTCGGTGGTCGGCTCGATCGCCTGGCCACACCAGGCGGCGGCGCCACGGTCCGGGCGTTGCTGCCTCTGCACGTCCCGGGCACGTCGCGGGTGGGAGCCTGATGCCCGTCCGGGTCGTGATCGCAGACGACCACCCCGTCTTCCGCGCGGGCATGGTGACCGTGCTCGACGACCTCCCCGGCATCGAGGTGGTCGCCCAGGCCGCGGACGGCGAGGAGGCCATCCAGGCTGTCGGCGTGCATCACCCGGACGTGGCGCTCATGGACCTGCGCATGCCGGGCGTCGGGGGCCTGGAGGCCACGGCACGGATCCGGGTGGAGCACCCGGACACCGCGGTCGTGGTCCTCACGATGGACTCCGATGACGACTCGGTCTTCGCGGCCCTGCGGGCCGGCGCCCGTGGCTATCTGCTGAAGGAGGCGGAGGTCCCCGACATCGAGCGGGCGATCATCGGTGCCGCGCGGGGCGAGGCGGTGTTCGGGGCCGGCATCGCCGAACGGGTCCTGGCGTTCTTCTCCGCCCCCCGGCACACAGCCGCGAGCCCATTCCCCCAGCTGACCCCGCGCGAGCTCGAGGTGCTGGAGCTGATCGCCCAGGGTCTGGACAACTCCTCGATCGCGCGCCGTCTGTTCCTCTCGGACAAGACGGTCCGCAACCGGGTGAGCGACACCATCGGCAAGCTGCACGCCGGCTCTCGGGCAGAGATGGTCGCCTTGGCAAGGGACGCCGGGCTCGGTGGCGGCACCGGCCAGGTCTAGGGCCGACCGTCCCGGGCCCGCTGCACGACCACGATCACCAAGGCGACCCCTAGCCCGGCCAGGGCGGAGCCGATGAAGGCCCACTCGTCCTGGTCGGTCATCGGGCTCCCGTCGAGGTAGCCCATGCCCTGAGCGGCGAACACGCCACCGGCCAGGATCATCAGGCCGGCGATGGAGAGCCCGACGGCGCGACCCAGCGTCATGAGCGGACCCAGGTCAAGACAGCTCCCGCTTGAGGATCTTGCCGGTCGCCGTCATGGGCAGCGACGGCACGAACTCGATGACCCGCGGATACTTGTAGGCAGCCATCTCCTGCTTGCCCCACTCGACTAGCTCGTCCTCGGTGACCGTGGCGCCCTCGTTGCGGATGACGAACGCCTTGACCTCCTCGCCGTGGCTGTCGTGCGGGACGCCGATGACCGCGGCGAGCGAGACGTCCGGGTGGGTCATCAGGACTTCCTCGATCTCGCGCGGGTAGACGTTGTAGCCACCGCGGATGATCATGTCCTTCGACCGGTCGACGATGTAGTACCAGCCGTCGGCGTCCCGCCGGCCCAGGTCGCCGGAGCGGAACCAGCCGTCCTTGATCGCCTCGTCCGTGGCGTCCGGTCGCCCGTAGTAGCCCTTCATGATGTTGTGGCCCTTGATCGCGATCTCGCCGATCGCGTCCTCGGACCACTCGATCTCGTCCCACGACTCGGGGTCGATCAGCTTCATCTCGACCCCGGGCACAGGCTTGCCGATCGAGCCGACCCGCACCTCCTCGCCCAGGGGCGAGAAGCTCGCGACCGGGGACGTCTCCGACAGTCCGTAACCCTCGAGGATCGTGACGCCGAACTTCTTCTCGAACTCCTTGTGCACCTCGATCGGGAGTGCCGCCCCGCCGGCCACGGCGATGCGCAGCGTGTCCTTGATCTTGCCGACATCGACGTTGTCGTCCAGCGCGCCGAGCAGGCCCCAGTACATCGTCGGGACGCCCGCGAAGAACGTGATGCCCTCGCTTTGCATCAGCTCGAGCGCTGCGCCGGCCTCGAAGCGGGGCAGCATCACCACGGTGCCGCCGTAGGCCGCGGCGCCGTTCTGGATGACGGTCTGGCCGAAAGAGTGGAAGAGCGGGAGGACGCACAGGAACGTGTCCGGGTCGTCGGCACTGGCTCCGAACAGGGTCTCGCCGAGCGTGGCGTTGTCGCGCATGTTGCGGTGCCGGAGCTCGGCGCCCTTGGGCTGCCCGGTCGTGCCGGAGGTGTAGAGGATGACCGCCGTGTCGTCCTCGTCGGTCTGCACCGAGTCGAACGTCCCGTCCATGCCGGCCAGGATCTGACCGAAGGTCTGGGTGCCCTCGAACGGCGAGTCCGCCATCAGGTCGGCGGTGATGGCGACGAAGAGCTCGCAGTTGTCCGCGCCCTGGAACCCGGTGAAGCCCTCCTGCCCGATCGGCAGCTCCGCGGTGCCCTCGAAGCAGAAGTAGGCCTTCGCGTCCGAGTCGTCGAGGTGGTAGGCGACCTCACGGCCCTTGAGCAGCACGTTGAGCGGCACCACCGTCGCCCCGGCCTTGAGGATCGCCCAGTAGACCAGCGAGAAGTAGGGAAGGTTCGGGCAGCTGAGCGCGACCTTGTCGCCCGGCTGGATCCCCTTGCTGACCAGGAAGTTGGCCACCATGTTGGCGACCATGTCGACCTCGGCGTACGTCATCCGGCGGCCAGTGGCGGGGAACACGATCGCCTCCCGCTCGGGGTGGTTCTTCGCGCTCGTCTCGAGCAGGGTGGCGAGGTTGTAGGTGGTCACGCGGCCAACCTAGCGACCGGCCGCCAACCCCGCAGCCCGCCTCAGGTCCGACCGGACCGCCGGCACCGAGACGGCCGACGCCGCGAGGCCGATCGGGCCGAGCGCATGGATCCGGAACCGGAAGTGCACGTCGCACGCCTCCTCGCCGACCGGCGTGAAGCGCAGCGTCAGGTCGGCCCGGACGAAGCGCCACGAGCCGGACTCGGCCCACAGCCGCGGCCGCTCGAGGACGGTCGTCTCCATCGCCGCTCGCAGCCCGGGCCTCGTGACGTCGGTCCAGGTCTGGCCCGTCCGCGGCTGCCCGTCGACGTCCTCGACCCCACGCAACGACGACTGCCACTCCGGGCGGTTGCGCGGGTCGACCAGGTAGTCGAAGGCGACCTCCACGGGTACGTCGAAGCGCACCGTCCCGCCGAGGCCGCGGGCCATCAGAACGTCAGGCCGGTGAGCCGCTCGTAGGCCTCGACGTACCGCTGGCGCGTGCGGTCGACGACGTCCGGCGGAAGGGGCGGCGGCGGGGCGTCGGCGGCCTTGTCCCAACCGGACTCGGCGGAGAGCAGCCAGTCGCGGAGGTACTGCTTGTCGTAGGACGGCTGCGAGCGGCCGGGCTGCCACTGGTCGGCCGGCCAGAACCGCGACGAGTCCGGGGTCAGCACCTCGTCAGCGAGCACCAGGGTCCCGTCCGCGCGTGCCCCGAACTCGAGCTTGGTGTCGGCCAGGATGATCCCCCGTTCGCGCGCGATGCCCTCGGCCTGCGCGTAGACGGCGAGCGTCACCTCGCGGAGGCGCTCGGCGAGGTCGGCGCCGACCGTGCCGACGACCGTGTCGAAGGTGATGTTCTCGTCGTGCGCCCCGACGTCTGCCTTGGCGGCCGGCGTGAAGATCGGCTCGGGAAGCTTGCTGCCGTCCTCGAGCCCCCCGGGGAGCGCGATCCCGCAGACCTCCCCGGTGGCCCGGTAGTCGAGGAGACCCGTGCCGGTGAGGTAGCCGCGGGCGACGCACTCCACGGGGTACATCGACAGGCGCTCGCAGATCACCGCACGGCCGTGCACGGCGATCGGGACGTCGGTCGACAGGACGTGGTGCGGCACCAGGTCGGCGAGCTGCTCGAACCACCACAGCGACATCCGGGTGAGGATCTCGCCCTTGTCCGGGATCTCCGGGCTCAGCACGTGGTCGAAGGCCGAGATCCGGTCGCTCGCCACGATCAGCAGCTGCCCGGCGTACGGCCCCTCCTCGAGCTCGTAGAGGTCGCGAACCTTGCCGGAGTGGATGTGCCGCGCCCCGTCGATCGCCGGCGCCGGCGGCAGCTCGATCGTGCTCACGGCAGTCAGCCTAGGACCCTCCGGCGTACGCACCGACCTCGCCGATCCGTGCCGTGGCCCGTGCGCTGTGGACCTGGCCGGAGCCCGAGGCCCAGATCGACACCGTCCCCGTCGCGAGGAGGCTGCGCGAGGCGAGGGCCGCGAGCGGCGGGCAGTAGATCGCCGCGTCGGCGGGCGGGAACCGGCCGATCATCGTGGACGCGACAAAGACGGCGACGCCGGTCAGGTCCCGGGGGTCCCACGGGTTGGGGACGAACCGGCACGGCTGCTCGAGCGTGCCGCCCTCGGGGGTGAGCGCGACGCTGCTGCTCGCGAACAGGGGGAGCAGCCCGGGCAGGTCGGCGGGGGCGTGCACGAGCTCGACCGAGTGCGACAGCGGTTCGCGGGGCGGCTCGTCCTGGCAGGACGCGGCCACCGAGGCGAAGGTGTGCTGGCCCGGCGTGGGGAGGTTCTGGTTGAGCCAGCCGCCCACGGCCGAGAAGCCCTTGGCCAGGCCGTCGGCCAGGTCCTGACCCGCGCTCGAGAGCTGGTCGGAGGTGGTCGACCGCGGGGCGCGGTGGTCGGTCCAGGCGGTGCCGTCCCAGTAGCGGTACTGCGTCGGGTCGTCAGGGTCCGGGAACCAGGCCGCCGGAGGAGTCTCGGTCACGGGGACAGCCTGCCGCAGAAGCACGCGGCGAGCGCGGCGGCCGCGTTGTCGAGGGCCGTCTCGGCAGCGGTCTCGCGCGGCTTGCGGATCCGGTCGGCCATCAGCACGAACACCATCTGGTGGCCCTGCTGGTCGACGACGACACCGGCCAGGGTGCTGACCGCGGTCAGCGTGCCGGTCTTGGCGCGCACCAGTCCACGGGCCTCCGGGAAGGCGTCGTCGAACCGGTCGGTCAGCGACCCGGTGAAGCCGGCCACCGGCAGGCCGGCGAGGACCGTGCGCAGCGCGGGCCCGCCGGTCGCGGCGGCCCGCAGCACGGCGAGCAGGGCGTCGGGGGTGATCCGGTTGTCGCGGGACAGCCCGCTGCCGTCGTAGATCTCGATGCCGTCCGTCGGTATACCGAGGTCGCGGAGGGTGCGCAGCGTCCCGGCGACGCCGGCGATGAAGCTGCCCTCACCTCGCACGACGAGGCCGATGTGGTGGGCGAGGACCTCGGAGGCCTCGTTGTCGCTGACCTCCAGGAGCCGCTCGACGATCTGGCGCACCGGCGCGCTCGTGACCGCGGCGATCTCGGGGCCGTTGCCGCCGGCCACGCCGTACGTCGGGTCGCCGACCACCTTGATGCCCGCCTCGAGCAGCGCGGCGGCGAACACCTGCGCGGCGTAGAGCGAGGGGTCCTCGACCCGGCGGGAGCTGTCCGGCTCGCGGCCCTGGTCGACCCACAGGGCCGTGATCGGCGAGACGATGTCTCCCTCCTCGGCGTACGACGGCGGCCAGGCCGGGTTGAACCCGGGCGTCGCGAAGAGCGAGTCGTCGAAGCCCAGCCGCACCCGTTGGCGGCCCTGCTGCTGCAGCGCGGCGGCGGTCTGCTGGGCCAGGGTCACGATGTCGGCGCGGGCGGGGTAGGACGGTCCGTCCTGGCCGACCGGCTCGGCCATGAGGAACGGGTCGCCGCCGCCGACCAGCACGATCCGGCCGCGGCCACCGGCGACCACCCGGGTGCTGAAGGTGCGTTCCGGGCCCAGCGCCTGGATCGCGGCGAGACCGGTCAGGAGCTTGGTCGTCGACGCCGGGATCGCGTCACCTCTGCCGACCCGGGCCAGCGACCGCCCGGTCGCGAGGTCGTCGACGGCGGCCAGGACGTGCGGGCCCAGGTCGGTGTCGGCGAGGTAGGGCGCCAGCGCGGCCTCGACCTTCGCCGGCGCCACCCGGCCCGCGTCGCCGAGCACGGCAGCCACCTGTCCCATCGCCGGGACGGGCGGCAGCTCGAGCCCCGGCGGCGGTGGGACCTCGGCCGGCCCCTCGGCAAGCGGGGCCGCCGGCTCGTCCTCGAAGAAGTGCTCGTACCACGGAACGACGAGGTCGAGCCGGTAGGCCGCGGCACCGGCCGCGACCAGTGCGAGGACCAGCAGGCCGGTGACCCAGCGCACGATCCGGCGGCCGGTTGGACGCCCTGACCTGCTCACGGCGCCATTGTGCGGGAGACTGGTGCGGCACGTTCATCCAGCGGAGGAGAAGCAGTGGAGTTCGACGTTCTCGTGGAGATCCCCAAGGGGCAGCGGAACAAGTACGAGGTCGACCACGAGAGCGGCCGGATCCGGCTGGACCGGACGCTGTTCACCTCGACGCAGTACCCCGCCGACTACGGCTACATCGAGAACACGCTGGGCCTCGATGGCGACCCGCTGGACGCCATGGTGATCCTGCAGGAGCCGACGTTCCCGGGCTGCCTGATCCGCTGCCGGGCGATCGGGATGTTCCGGATGACCGACGAGGCCGGCGGCGACGACAAGGTGCTGTGCGTGCCGGCGACCGACCCGCGCCTGGAGCACTTGCGCGATATCAGCCACGTCTCCTACTACGACCGGATCGAGATCCAGCACTTCTTCGAGGTCTACAAGGACCTCGAGCCCGGCAAGTCCGTCGAGGGCGCCGAGTGGGTCGGCCGGGCCTCCGCCGAGGAGGAGGTCAACAACTCCTTCCAGCGGTTCAAGGACGAGCACGGCGACGACGCCGTGACCCCGCACCCGGCGCCGCAGGGCGCGCCGGCGCCGGGGCACTGACCCTCGTCAGGAGCCGATGAGCTCGGGCGCGCGGAGCATCTCCTCAGGGATGCCGAAGGCCTCGACGAGGTCACGGGCCAGCGGCCGGACCCGGCGGCACAGCGAGTTGATCCGCCGGCTGATCTCCTTGGACCGCACGGTGGTCAGGCGGCCGTGCTCCATGAACCAGGCCCGGTCCTCCTCGATGACCGACAGCGCGTGCAGGTCGCAGAGCAGGCCGAGCGCCACCTTGTTGTCGCTCTCGTCCATCGCCCGGACCTTCTCCACGAACGCCTCGAGCACGAGCCGCTCGACGTGTGCGCGGGCTGCGTGGATCACGTGGTCCTGCACCCGCGAGAAGACCTCGCCGGGGTTCATCTTGTTGTCGATGCCGCGCTTGAGGCGCCGGGCGACGCCGGCGAGGGTGTGCTCCTCGCGGAAGCGCAGCATCGCCAGCTGGTAGTCGGAGTCGAGGATCCCGGCCTCCTGGTCCCACTGGTCGCCGCCGGGCAGCAGGTCACGCACCCGCTCGAGGAGCTTGTGGGCGTTGGTCTTCTCGATCACCGTGTCGACGGCCAGGCTGGTGACGAACCTGACCATGCCGAGCTGGTCGAGGTCCTCGAAGTCGCTGGAGTAGTCGGTGAGCAGGCCCTTGGCGACCAGCTGGAGGAGCACCGTGTTGTCGCCCTCGAAGGTCGTGAACACGTCGGTGTCGGCCTTGAGCGCCGCGAACCGGTTGACCGACAGGTAGCCCGCACCGCCGCAGGCCTCCCGGCACTCCTGGATGGTCCGGGTCGCGTGCCAGGTCGCCAGCGCCTTGGTGCCGGCCGCCCGCGACTCGAGCTCGCGGCGGACCTTCTCGTCGCTCACCGCCCCGCTGAACACGTCGTGGCACTGGCCGGCCACGATCTCCTGGGCGAAGTCGAGGGCGTACGTGCGGGCGAGCAGCGGGAAGAGGCGTCGCTGGTGCTGGCCGTAGTCGAGGAGGAGGTCCTCCTCGCCTTCGGTGGTGGCCTCGAACTGTCGCCTGATGAGGCCGTAGCGGATGGCGATGGTCAGCGCGACCTTCGCGGCGTTCAGCCCGCCGCCACCGACACAGACCCGGCCCTGGACCAGGGTGCCGAGCATCGTGAAGAAGCGGCGGTTGGCGTTGTCGATGTCGCTGACGTAGGTCCCGTCCTCGCGCACGTCGGCGAACCGGTTGAGCAGCGCGGTCCGCGGGATGCGGACGCCGTCGAACCGGATCCGGCCGTTGTCGACGCCGTTGAGCCCCATCTTGAGGCCGTCGTCCTCGATGGTGACGCCGTCGCAGACCTTGCCCCCGTCCCTGATCGGTACGACGAACGCGTGCACGCCCTTGTTGATGTCAGGCCCCTCGCCGGCCACCTCGAGCTGCGCGAAGACCACGGCGAGGTCGGCGTGCACGGCGGCGTTGCCGATGTAGTCCTTCCACGCGTCGTCGCGGGTCGTCTGGACGACGAACTCCTGGGCGTCGGGGTCATAGGTCGCAACCGTGCCGAGCGCCTGGACGTTGGAGCCGTGGCCGGTCTCCGTCATCGCGAAGCAGCCCATGGTCTCGCCGGTGATCAGCTTGGCGAGGTAGGCGTCGTGGTGGGGCTTGGTGCCTAGCTGCAGGATCGCGCCGCCGAAGAGGCCGAACTGGACGCCGACCTTGACCAGCACCGACAGGTCGCCGTAGGCCAGCGTCTCGAACGCCGCCAGCGAGGCACCGATGTCACCGCCGCCGCCGTACTCCTTGGGGAAGCCCATGCCGGTCTGGCCGGTCGCCGCCATCTCGACGACGACGTCCTTGACCCGCTCCCGGAAGTCGTGGTGGCTGAGGGTCTCGGCGTCGGTCAGGATCGAGGCGTACTCGGCCAGGTTGGCCCGGACCAGGTCGCGGACCTCGGCGTAGTCCCCGTCGAGGAACGCCCGGAGTGCGGGGACGTCGATGTCCGGCGGGACGTGAGTGGGGGGTTCGGCGTCGGTGCTCAGCGGCGCGGTGTCGGTGGCCATGACCGCACGCTACTCACGCGCATGTTCTAGGGCCGGGCGAAGAAGCTCGGCGTGATCCAGTAGTACATCGAGACCTCCTCGACGTCCCGGCCGGTGCGCGGCGCGTGGACCATCATCCCGTCGCCGACGTAGAGCGCGACGTGGTAGATCGAGGAGGGCTTGCTGCCCCAGAAGAGCAGGTCGCCCGGCTGCAGGTCGCCGATGCTGATCGGCGTCGCGGCTGAGTACTGACCGGCCGAGTAGTGGGGCAGCGACTTCCCACCCTGCTTCCAGGCCATCATCGTCAGGCCCGAGCAGTCCCAGCTGTTGGGACCGGCCGCGCCGTACTTGTAGGGCTCGCCGATCTGGGCGCGGGCGAAGGAGATGGCCGCCCCGACGCCGCCACCCGGTGTGGGGGGAGTCGGCGGCGACGGCGTCGGGGCCGGCGTGGGGGTGGGGGTCGGTGTGGGTGCCGGCGCGGGGGCGGGGGTGGGGGTCGGGGCAGGGGCCGGCGGCTCCTCGGTCTCGGCCGGCTGGGCAGCTTCCTGGGCAGCCTCCTGGGCAGCCTCCTGGGCCGCGGCCTCGGCAGCCTCCTGGGCGGCCTGCTCGGCAGCTGCCTGGGCGGCCAGCGCCGCGGCCTCGGCGGCGGCCTGCTCCAGCGCCTCCTGACGCTCGCGCGCCAGCTCGACGCTGACGTCCTGGAGCTCTGCGAGCTGGGCGATCAGCACGTCCCGCTCGACGGCGTACGCCGCGGCCTGGTCGGCAGCGGCCTCGGCGGCGGCCGCGGCGTCGTCGCGGGCCGCCTTGGCCTCGCCCTCGGCGGCAGCAGCCTCGGCCAGCGCCTCGTCGGCGCGCAGGTCGGCGGACTCGGCGAGGATCGAGGTCGCCTCATAGCTGTCGTAGGTGTCGTCGATCGCCGTGGCGGCCTGCTCGATCAGGATCGAGCCCTCCAGGACGTCGCTGACCCCGTCGGCGTTCGAGAGCGCGGCGAGCGGGCTCAGGCTCGGGCCGAGCCGGTAGGAGGTGTTGACCGCGTCCGCGTAGCCCTCGCGCTGCAGGGCGAGGTCACGGTGGGCCTCGTCGGAGGCACGTTGGGCAGCCCGAGCGGCCTTCGCCGCCTGCTGGGCGTGGAACCGCGCGGCGTTGAAGGCCTCGGTCGCCTGGATGGCGGCGATCTCGGTCTGCTCGAGCCGGTGCTCGGCCACCGCCAACCGAGCCTGGACCGACTCGACGTCGACGGCCTTGGTCTGCACGGCGGCCTCGGCCGCGGCGACGTCCGCCTGCGACGGCACTGACTCCACGCCGGGGTCGTCGTCGGGGCCGGCGACCGCAGGCCCCACGACGGCAAGGACGAGGGCAAGGGTGGCGACGGCGACGGTCCCCATGGTCCGGCTGCGCACGAAAGGGAACGCTAATGCGATTTCGTCACATTGGAAACAAAATCCCCAATTTTCCCACCAGTCACCGGCGTGTCGGCTTGCGAACTACACCGATGTAGTTCTAGGGGCGAGCCTCAGTCACGGCCGACCGGCACCGCGGCGGTGGTGGTCGTCGGGTGCGAGGTGGTCAGCTTGCGGTCGAACTTCTGTCCGCTCGCCACGCCGCCGACGTAGAAGCTCACCATCGCGATCACGATGCCGCCGAGGTCGTCGGCGACGTAGTGCCAGCCGAAGTAGAGGGTGGCGACGACGGTGAGGCCGAAGTTGACCCACACGACCCACTTCGCGAGCTTGGAACGGATCGTGTACTGCACCATCAGGGCCAGCAGGAGTGTGATGGCGCAGTGCAGCGAGGCGAAGCCGGCCACCGACTGGACCTGCCCCTCGAGCCCGCCGAGCCGGACGCCCTGTCGCGCCTCCAGCAACGACTCCATGAGGACGGAGGTGGGCGTGTTCGCGAGGTCCTGGTAGAGCCAGCCGTACTCCAGGCCGGGGCCGAGCGTGGGCAGCATGTAGTACGACGCCGTCCCCAGCGTCCAGGCCAGGCACTGCGAGGTGACGAACCAGTAGCCGAAGGACAGGTTGCGCGACCAGACCAGCCACGCGGTCACACCCAGCGGAACCATCGGTAGGAACGCCAGGTAGATGTAGGACAGCAGGTGCGCGGTGACGTCCGTCCCGAGCACGGTGTGCAGGACGGTCGCCGGCTCGTGACCGAAGAACAGCGCTCGGTCGAGCAGGTGCATCTCCCGGTCGTACATCGTCTCGTTGATGAAGGGCAGGAACGACTTCAGGTTCCGGTAGCTCACGTAGACGATGTAGAAGCTGATGATGCCGAGGGCGACCAGCGTGAAGCGCTCGCGGTTCCAGTGCGCTCGCCACCGGTCGCGGACGATGCCCGGCATCAGCTTGGGGTTGAGCCTGGAGTGCCACAGCGTCCGCGGCAGCATGTCGAGCAGCAGGGCACCGAGCAGGAGCAGCGGCAGCCGGATGTAGGACGGGCCGAGGAAGCTCCCCTCGGGGTCGGCCAGCTCCTTGTCCAGGATCACCGACGAGACGACCGCCAGGCCGCCCATCAGCAGGGCGGTGCCCACCATCAGGGCGTAGGCACGGCGGTACACCCAGGTGAGTCTATGGACCGGCGGTGCGGCCGTCGCCCGAGATCACGGCCGTGCGGGTGTGATCCACGGCAAGCCGCACGGACTCCCCCGGCCCCGGGTGTCGGTCGAGGGGCGCCACCGCGTCGAGCTCGCCCAGGCCGTCCACGTCGACGACCAGCCGCACCAGCTGCGGCGTCGCGCGCGCGGAGACGACCCTTCCGGTCAGCTCGCCGGCGTCGTCCAGGCGGAACGCCGACCGGCGTACGGCGACCGTCCGCGCCCTCGGGACCACCCGGGCTGCCGCCGCTCCCTCGAGCACCCGCGCGTAGCCGAGGAACAGGGCCGTCTCGGGATCGGCCGGGGCCCGCCACACCTCGGCGATCTCGCCCTCCTGGACGATCCGTCCGGCCCGCATCACCGCGATCCGGTCGGCGACCGCGAACGCCTCCTCGTGGTCGTGGGTGACCAGGAGCGCCGTGGTGCCCGCCGCGCGGAGGATCGCGTGCAGGTCGCCGGCCAGCCGTTCGCGCAGGCCGGCATCGAGGGCCGAGAGCGGCTCGTCGAGGAGCAGGAGCCGCGGCTCGACGGCCAGCGACCGGGCCAGCGCCACCCGCTGACGCTCGCCCCCGGAGAGGGTGGCAGGCAGCCGGTCGGCGTAGCCCTCGAGCCCGACCAGCCGGAGCAGGTCGTCGACGCGGACGTCGAGGTCCTGGCGCTCGGGACGGTTGCGCCGGATGCGCAGCGCGTAGCCGACGTTGCGGGCGACAGTGAGGTGACCGAAGAGCTGGCCGTCCTGGAACATCAGCGCGAACCCGCGCTTGTGGGTCGGGGTGCCTGCGAGGTCGCGCCCGTCCCAGGAGATCGTGCCGGCGGTGGGCCGTTCGAGGCCGGCGACCGCGCGCAGCAGCGTCGACTTGCCGCAGCCCGAGGGTCCCAGCACGGCGAGCACCGAGCCGTCGGGGACCTCGACGGTCGCGTCGACGACGGCGGGCACGCCGTCGTACTCCACCGTGACGTCACGGACCTCCAGCATCAGAACGCTCCCACCGACGGCACCCGCAGCCGCTCGACCATCAGCATGACCAGCGCCGTGGTCGCCGCGAGCACCACCGACGCGGCCAGCGCCATGCCGTAGTTGTCTGCGCCCGGCCGGCCGATCAGCTGGAAGATCACCACCGGCAAGGTCGGGTGCTCGTCGCGGGCGAGGAACGCGGTCGCGCCGAACTCGCCGAGCGACACGGCGAACGCGAATCCCGCGGCGGCGAGCAGCGGCCGCCACACCACCGGCAGGTCGACGGTCGTCACCACCCGGAGCGGTCCGGCGCCCAGCGAGGCCGCGGCCTGGCGCTGTCGGTCGTCGACCGACGAGAGCACCGGCGCGAGGGTGCGCACGACCAGCGGCAGCGCGACCAGCGCCTGGGCGACCGGGACCAGGAGGGGCGAGTCCCGCAGCGCCAGCGGCGGCTCGTCGAGGGTGATGAGGAACCCGAAGCCGAGCGTCACGGCCGACACCCCCAGCGGCAGCATGAAGAAGCCGTCGAGGACACCCCTGACCCGTCGCTCCGTCCGCGAGCGCGACCGCCGGGTGACGACGAGCGCGACGAGCCCCCCGAGCAGCAGCGCCATCCACGTCGCGTCCACCGCCGTGCGAAGCGAGGTGACCAGGGCGTCGGTGACCGGCACCAGCAGCGCGGTGCCGGACTCAGCCTCGGAGAGGCCTCGGTAGTGGGCGAGCCCCCAGCGGTCGTCGACCCGGAGGCTGCCGACCACCAGCGCGATCACCGGCGCCGCCACGAGCACCAGCAGACCGGCGGTTGCGGCGAGCTGCGGCACGTCCTCACGGCGGGGCCGGCGCGGCCGGGCGACCTGCCGCGCCAGGCTCGGGTCGGGCGTCGCCCGCAGCCGGGCGGCGAGCGCGAGCAGCGCGGTCACCGCGACCAGCTGCACGATCGAGAGCGCGGCCGCGGCCTGGAGGTCGAGCAGCTGAGTGGTGAGCCGGTAGATCTCGGTCTCGACCGAGGCGTAGCGCAGGCCGCCGAGCATGAGCACCACGCCGAACGACGTCGCACAGAACAGGAAGACCACGCTGGCGGCGGAGACCAGGGCGGGACGGAGCGCCGGCAGGGTCACCGTGAGGAACACCTGACGCGGCGAGGCACCCAGGACCGCCGCCGCCTCGCCCGGGCGGACGTCGAGCGACTCCCAGCTCGCGCCGACCGCCCGGATGACCACGGCCACGTTGAAGAAGGTGAGGCCGGCGATGATCGCCACGGGCGACCCGTCGAGGCCGAGGAACCCCAGCGGGCCGGCCTCCCCGAGCAGCTCGCGGAACGCGACGCCGACGACGACGGTGGGGAGCACGAACGGCACCAGCAGCGCCGCCCGGATCACCCCCCGCCCGCGGAAGTCGAGCCGGTGCAGGGCGTACGCCGCCGGCAGTCCGAGCACCACCGAGGCGAGCGTCGCCAGGCCGGCCGACCAGACCGTGAACCAGACGACCCGGCGGGTGCGCGGCCGGGCCAGCACGTCGAGCAGGGCTCCCGGGTCGAACCGGCCGTCCGGCCACACGCCCTGCGCCAGCATCCCGCTGACCGGCAGCACGAAGAACACGGTCAGCACCAGGACCGGCCCGAGGGCCAGCCCGGCGAGGGCGAGGAGCCGCCGTGTCACGTGGTCATCCTGAGATGACGTCGCTCCACTCGGTCAGCCAGGCGTCCCGGTTGGCGGCGATCTCCGCCGGGTCGACGACGTAGGGCGACTCGGGCTGCACGGCGAACTCCGCCCAGTCCGGCGGGAGCGCCACCGACTGGTCGACCGGGAACACGTACATCGCCTCGGGCAGCGCGGCCTGGAAGTCCGGCCCGACCATGAAGTCCACCAGCGCCTGGGCGCCCTCGGGGTTGTCGGCTCCGGCCAGCACGCCGGCGTACTCCACCTGCCGGAAGCAGGTGTCGAGGAGCGCGCTCGTGGTCGTGCCGCCCTCGCCGTCGACGGTGAACGCCGGGCTCGAGTCGTAGGACAGCACGATCGGCCGGTCGCCTCCGCCGCCGCCCTGGGTGAAGTCGACCTGGTAGGCGTCGGTCCAGCCCTCGGTGAGCTTGGCGCCGTTGTCGAGCAACCGGGTCCAGTAGTCCGGCCAGTCGTCGCCGTACTCCGCGATCGTCGCGAGCAGGAACGCCAGCCCGGGCGAGCTGGTCGTCGCACCGGGGGTCACGAACAGGTCCTCGTAGGCAGGCTCCGTCAGGTCCTCCAGGGTGACCGGCGGCTCGAGGCCCTCGGCGGCGAACCAGGTGTCGTCCACGTTGACGCAGACGTTGGCGACGTCGACCGGGGTCAGCCGCTGGTCGTCATCGCCGTCCAGGGCGTAGTCGTCGGCTCCGTCGGGCAGCTCGGCGGCGTAGGGGTCCAGCACGCCCTCGTCGATGGCCCGGCTGCCGAAGGTGTTGTCGATCCCGAAGACCGCGTCGCCGGTCGGGCTGTCCTTGGTGAGCACCAGCTTGTTGGTGAGCGCCCCGGCATCACCCGAGGCTTTGATCTCCAGGTCGTAGCCCGTCTCGTCCTCGAACTGGGCGATCAGCTCGTCGGACATCACGAACGACTCGTGGGTGACGAGCACGACCTCCGTCGAAGCCGGGCCACCGCCCTCCTCGACCTCGGGCTCGTCGTCCCAGCCGAGAGAGCAGGCGGTGAGGACCAGCATGACCACGAGCAGGACGGGCAGCGCGAGTAGGCGTCGCACGGTGACTCCCTTCGCCGGTGCTAACCGGATCAGGTTCGGAGGGTCTGCGGCTTCTCCGCACTCTCAGCGCCATGGCCTCTCGGCGTGGACGCTCCCCTGTCTTGTGGCGCCAGCCTATCTCGCCAGCTCGACCGCCTCCTCCACCCGTCCGAGCTTGTCCGGGTTGCGCACCAGGTAGAGGGCGGTCACGCGACCACCGTCGACGCGCATGGTGGCGATGGTGTCGAGCTCGTCGCCGAGGAGCAGGCGCAGCCCGGGCGCGCCGTTGACGACGGTCGGGGCGGCGCTGGCGCTGCCGTCGTCGGGCATCACCGCGGAGAGGAACCGCAGCACCTTCTCGACGCCGTGGATCGGGCGGAGCGCGGCCTGCTTCTTGCCGCCGCCGTCGGTGATGAGAACGACGTCCGGGGAGAGCACGTCCATCAGGCCCTGGAGGTCGCCGGTCGCGACGGCGGCCATGAACCGTTCGACCACCGCGGTCCGGTCCCGGTCGCTGACCACCTCGCGCGGCCGCCGCGCCTCCACGTGCGACCGGGCCCGGTGCGCGATCTGGCGCACCGCGGCGGGGCTCTTGTCGACGGCCGCGGCGATCTCGTCGTAGGCCAGGTCGAAGACCTCGCGCAGCACGAACACCGCACGCTCGGTCGGCGTGAGCGTCTCGAGCACCAGCAGCATGGCGGTCGAGACGCTGTCGGCGAGCTCGACGTCCTCGGCGACGTCGGGCGAGGTGAGCAGCGGCTCGGGCAGCCACGGACCGACGTACGCCTCCCGCCGCCGGGCCAGGGTCCGGATCCGGTTCAGCGAGAGCCGCGTGGTGATCCGCACCAGGTAGGCCCGCGGCTCGCGCACCTCCTGGTGGTCGACGTCTGCCCACCGCAGCCAGGTCTCCTGCAGCACGTCCTCGGCATCGGCGGCCGAGCCGAGCATCTCGTAGGCGACCGTGAACAGCAGGTTGCGGTGCGCGACGAACGCGTCGGTCCCGTCAGTCACGTGGCCGAGGGTACGGCGAGCGGGAGCTCGCAGACGTCGGAGTAGCCCTGGCTCTGGAGCCCGGCCGCGGAGTTGAAGCGCGAGCGCATGTTCTCGAGCGCGATCATCTGGGTGAGCTCCACGACGGCCGGGGTGCCGAGCTGGTCGATCAGCCGGGCGACGAGCTCGTCGGTGACGGTGAGCGGCGTGACCGACATCGCCTCGGCGTACTCGAGGACGTCACGCTCCACCGGCGTGAACGCGTCGGACTCGCGCCAGCGCGGCACCTCGCGCACCTTCGCCAGGTCGAGCCCGTCGTTGTGGGCCATGAAGTAGCCGAAGTCGAGGCACCACGAGCAGCCGATCACGCCGGCGCTGGCGAGCTGGGCGTAGGACTTGAGGTTGGGGTCGAGCGCACCCCACCTGGCCACCTTGTTCTCGAACCCGAGCACGTCCTTGAGGACCTGCTTGTGGTGGAAGTAGACGTAGCCGTTGTCGGGGAACTCCCCACCGAGCCGGCGCTTGGCGTACTGGGTCATGAACCAGCCGTAGGCGCCGGTCACCGGGGCCTTGGGGATGCGGAACGTGCTGGTGCTGGGCATGGGTGCCTCCTGGTGTCGTCGGTGTCCTGAAGATGTGTGTGCCCTCAAGACACCGGCGCCCACCGATCTGTGACACCCCCCTGTGACACCCCCTGTGACAATCTCTGCCCATGCCGAGCCGACGTCACGAGCTGCTCGCCTACGCCGTGCCCCGGGTGCGCAAGTCACGCGACCTCGACGACGTGGACGCCGAGCGGGCCCGCCTCGAGCGCTGGCACGCGAGCCTGGACCGTGGCTTCCCGACCAGCGCCGTACGCCGTTTCGACAAGCGCTACCGCGTTGTCGAGGAGCAGCTGCCGGGCGGATTCCCCTCCTACACCTTCCACGCCCGGGGAGCCTCCCCCGGGCGGGTCGTCGTCTACGTGCACGGCGGCGGTTTCGTCGCGCCGATCGACCCCTACCACGTGAAGTACGCCGCACGGCTGGCCACGGCGCTCGACGCGAGCGTCCTCATGCCTGACTATCCGCTCGCCCCCGAGCACACCTGGCGTGACTCGCACGAAGACATCGTCCGGGTGATCCAGCGGGCCGCCGAGACCTCCGACCGGGTGGTCGTCGTCGGCGACTCCGCGGGTGGCGGCGTCGCCCTCGCGGCCGCGCTGACCGTCCGTGACCGTGGGGGGCCGCAGCCCAGCCACCTGGTGCTGCACTCCCCCTGGGTCGACCTGACCACGAGCACCCCCGAGACCGAGGTCGCCACCCTGGAGGACCCCTGGCTGTTCATCGGCAAGATGTATGCCTACGCGTCCTGGTGGGCCGGCTCGGACGCCGACCTCGGTCGCCCCGAGGTGTCCCCGGCCCTGGCCGACCTGGCCGGACTGCCACGGACGCTGATGTTCTCCGGCACGCGCGACACGCTGATGCCCGGCTGCCGGCTGCTCGCCCGCCGGGCCGTCGAGGCGGACTGGGACCTGACCTACGTCGAGCAGCCGGGCCTGCTGCACGTCTACCCGCTCCTCCCGTTCATCCCCGAGGCCAGGCAGGCGTGGCGCACGACCCTGGAGTTCCTGCGGTGAGGATCGAAGCCGTCCCGTTCAACCACCTCGGCGCCTGGCGCGTCTACGCGGTCTGCCGGTTGCGCCAGCAGGTCTTCGTCGTCGAGCAGGAGTGTCCGTACCCCGACCTCGACGGCCGGGACACCGAGGCGGGGACTCGTCACGTGCTGATGACGGACGACGACGACCGGCTGGTGGGCTATGCCCGGGTCCTGGACGACGGCGAGCTGTGGCGCATCGGTCGCGTCGTGCTCGACCCTCCGGTGCGGGGCCGCGGTCTCGCGGAGCCGCTCATGGCCACCGCCCTCGAGGTCTGCCCCGACCGGGACGTCGTCCTCGACGCCCAGTCACCGCTGGCCGGCTGGTACACCACCCTCGGGTTCGAGGTGACCGGCCCGGAGTTCCTCGAGGACGGCATCCCCCATGTCCCGATGCGGCTCACCCGGGTTGTCGGCGGCGCCCAGTAGCGTCCCAAACACGGACCTGGGTGTCGTCGAGCTGCGCCAATACACGCTGCACCCCGAGCGCCGCGACGAGCTGATCGAGCTCTTCGACCGCGAGCTCGTCGAGACTCAGGAAGCCTGCGGCATGAGGGTGATCGGGCAGTTCCGTGATCCGGACCGGCCCGACCACTTCGTGTGGCTGCGCGGCTTCGCCGACATGGACACCCGGCGCGAGGCGCTCACCGCGTTCTACTCCGGCCCGGTGTGGAGGAAGCACGCCCGGGCCGCGGTGGCGACCATGATCGACTCCGACGACGTGCACCTGCTCCAGCCGGTCCGGCTACCCGAGCTGGGCGACCGGCACCCCGGTCAGCGAGAGCCGGACCGGGTCTGGATCTCGGTGCTGCCCGGGTCCGCGGAGACCGAGGACCACGCCAGTGCGCTCGCAATGCTGCGCACGCTCAAGGCCGACAACACCTACCCGGCCCTGCCGGTCCACGAGGACGTCGACGTCGTGGTCAGGCTCGACGACCGGAAGCCTCACGTGCGGCCGGACGCGTTGCAGGTGATCGAAGGCGTCTGCACCGGACGCTCACTGCTGCCCTGACGCCACGAACCACACCACACCGTCCTCGTCCGTCACGCGCGTGGCGTTCCCGCGGGCGACGAGCAGGTCGAGGTGGGCCTTGGTCTCCATCGCGGCCATGCCGCGGCTGAACTCGTCGAGCTGCTCGTACGGCGTCTCATGGCGGGTCCAGCCGAGGGTGCGGGCCACGTCCACGGAGCAGCGGGTGCCTCCGGCGAGGGCGTCGAGACAGAGGGCCAGCCGTCGGTCGTGGAAGGCGAGCAGCTCGTCGACCCGCTGGTGCGAGGAGGGCGCGACCGGTCCGTGTGCGGGGAGGATGCGCAGGTCGGGCAGCCCACGGACCTTGGTCAGCGACGCCATGAAGTCCCCCAGCGGCTGCTCCTCGGCGGGGAACGTGAACCCGATCGAGGGGGTGATCGTCGGCAGCACGTGGTCGCCGGAGAAGAGGAGTCCGGCCGCCTGGTCTGCGAACACGAAGTGCCCCGGGGTGTGGCCCGGAGTCTCGACGGCGTCGAGGACCCGCGACCCGAGCGGGATCTCGTGGTCGCCGTCGAGCCAGCTGTCGGGATAGTGCCACCAGGCGGGGTCCGGCAGGCCGTCGTCGTCGCGGTGGCCCTTGTTCCAGAGCTCGGCGAGGTCGTGGGCGCCGGCGGTTCGCAGCAGCGCCGCGAACGGGTTCTCGGTGAGCGCCTCCAGGTTGTTGAGGGCGTCGAGCGCGCGCTCCTCTCCGCGACCGAGCGCCACGTCGACGCCGAGCTCCTTGCCCAGAACCCGCGCGAGGGTGTAGTGGTCGCGATGGATGTGGGTCACCAGGAACCGTTGGATGTCGCCGAAGCCCGCGCCGAGGTCCTTCAGGCACCGGTCGAGCAGATCGCGTGCGACCTCGATCGACCAGCCCCCGTCGATCAGCACGAGCCCGTCGTCCGTGGTGATGACATAGACGTTGATCGCCTTGAGCCCGTCCATCGGCAGCGGCAGTGGGATCCGGTGGATCCCGGGGGCGACCTCCCAGGCTCCCTCGGCGGTCCAGTGCTCCCCTGAGTCGGGGGAGACGGCGTACGCCGTCGGCGTCGTTGACGAGGTCACGGGGCCGACCCTATGAGGGGGCTAACCGGCCGTGACGTCCGGCATGCCGAGGTCGAGGTTGGGCTGCTGGATACCGCCGTCGACCTCGAGCAGCTTGCCGGTGACGTACTTCCCGGCCGCCGAGCTGAGGTAGAGCACCGCCGCCGCGATGTCCTCCGGGTCGCCGACCCTGCCGAGCGGCGTCTTGGTCTCCATCTGGTTCATCATCTCGGGCTGGCCGGCGACGAACTCCAGGGCGCTGGTCATGATCGAGCCGACGTAGATGCCGTTGACCCGGATCCGCGGCGCCAGGTCATGGGCGGCCAGCCGGGTCCAGTGCGCCAGCGCGGCCTTGGCGGTGCCGTAGGCGACGTAGCCGCGGTCCGCGGTGCGGCCCATCATCGAGCTGATCGTCACGACCGACTGCTGGCCGCCGTGCTGCTCAGCGCTCTTGAGCATGAACGGCACGGCGGCCCGGGTCAGGGCGTGCGCGGTGGCGACGTTGAAGCTGAACGCCTCGGTGAGGAACCGCGGGCTGGTGTCCATGAAGCCGCGCGGGAACGTGCCGCCGACGTTGTTGACGACCGTGTCGACCCGGCCGAGCTCGTCGTACGCCGTCTGCGCCAGCCCGGCGACCGCGTCGAGGTCGCTGAGGTCGGCGGGCACCACGACGGCGCGGCGGCCGGTGGCGTCGATTCGGGCGGCGACCTCGGCGAGCTGCTCGGCCGTGCGCGCCGAGATGAGGACGTCGGACCCGGCCTCGGCCAGCGCGACCGCGGTGGCCGCACCGAGGCCGCGCCCGGCCCCCGTGACGATCGCGACGTGGTCAGTGAGGGTGAAGCTGTCGAGGATCGTCATGCCCGGCTCCTCGACCCGGCGACCAGGCCTCGTCCGGTGACGAGCGGCAGGTCGATCGCCCGCACCAGGCCGGGCTCCGCGGCGACGACCGCCGGCAGCGCGTTGATGATCCGCTGGGCGGTGGTGATCATGCCGGAGACGTTGTGGTCGCCGTGCTCACCGTGGTGGGTGAAGTCGACGTTCATCATCGGCTCACCGGTGATCTTGATCCGGTAGCACCCGTCATGGCCCGCTGGTGGCTTCTCCCAGTCCGGGTCGGACTCGGCGTCGGTCCGGGTGATGTGCTCGAGCACCACGCGGGGTGTGCCGTCGACCTTGCCGATCAGCTGGAAGCGGACCGAGCCCATCGTCCCTTCCTTGACGTCGCCGGACACCGAGTCGGTGTCCCGGGTGGCGGCGCGGCGTTCGACGTCCTCGGTCAGCGGCTCGTCGAGGGTGATGTCGAGGGCAGCAGCGATCTGACGGACCACGCTGCCCCACGCCATGGTGAGGATGCCGGGCTCCCAGAGGAACGGCTTCTCCTCCATCGACCGGCCGAAGCCGAACATGTCGCCCATGACGACCGGCTGGTAGTAGGTCGAGTAGTCGCAGATCTCCATGACCCGGACCTCGTCGATGCGCTGGGACAGCGAGGTCATCACCAGCGGCAGGACGTCGTTGGCGAAGCCCGGGTCGATGCCGTTGATGTGCATCGACGCGTTGCCCTTGGCGCACGCGTCCTCGATGCGGGCGATGAACTCCGGCGGCAGGATCTGCTCGGGCCACTGCAGCAGCACCGGGCCGCTGCTCGTGACGTTGATGCCGGCCTCGACGAACGAGATCAGGTCCTCGATGCACTCGAAGACCCGGTCGTCGGCCATCGCGGTGTGCACGATGGCATCCGGCGCCAGGGCGATGAGGGCGTCCCGGTCGTTGGTGGCCTTGATCCCCAGCTCGCGGCCGAGGTCGGCCAGGATCCCAGCGTCCTTCCCCTCCTTCTCCGGGCTGGACACCCAGACGCCCACCAGCTCGAGGTCGGGATGGGCGTCGATTCCGGCGATCGCGTGCCGGCCGATGGTGCCGGTGGACCAGACGACGACGCGGAGGGGCTTGTCCGGGATCACTTGAGACATGCCCTGAGATTAGAACACGTTCTAGTTTTCCGGAAGAGCCTTCCCCGCGGCGACCGGGACCTCCGGGCACCGCGTGCCCGAATAGATCGTCGGCATGCACTGGTTGCAGTGGATGCACCTGCCCGCCTGCTGGCGGCCGCTCTGGAGCTGGTTGACCAGGTCGGGCTCGCGGAGCAGCGCGCGACCCATCGCCACGAAGTCGAAGCCGCTCGCCATCGCGCGCTCCATCGTGGCCAGCTGGTTGACCCCGCCGAGCAGCATCAGCGGCATCGACAGGGCGGCCCGGAACCGGGAGGCCTTCTCGAAGAAGTAGGCCTCCTCGAAGTCGTAGTGCTTGAGGAACCCCTTGCCCATGGGGGTCTTCATCCCGAAACGCACCAGCGGCGGCATGGTCGCCGCGAACTCCTTGGTGGGGACGTCGCCGCGGAAGAGGTACATCGGGTTCATCAGCGAGCTGCCACCCGAGAGCTGCAGCGCGTCCAGGTGGCCGTCGGCCTCCAGCAGCTGGGCGAGCTCGATGCTGTCCTCGGTCCGGACACCGCCCTTGAAGCCGTCGCTCACGCTGACCTTGGCCGTGACCGCGGCGCGGTCACCGACCTCCTCGCGGACCGCCCGGGCGACCTGTCGGGCCAACCGCGCCCGGTTCTCCAGCGGTCCGCCCCACTGGTCCTTGCGGCGGTTGAGCCCCGGAGCGAGGAACGCGGAGATCAGATAGCTGTGTGCCATGTGCAGCTCGAGGACGTCGAACCCCGCGCCCACCAGCACCCGCGCCGTCTCGACGTACGCCCGGGTGATCCGGGTCAGGTCCTCCTCGGTGGCCGACCTGACCATCTGCATCGACAGCGGGCTCGGCATCCGGCTCGCGCTGAGGGCGTGTACGCCGTTGGACCGGCCGTTGGCGACCGGGCCCGCGTGGCCGACCTGCCCCGCGATCCCGGCCCCGGTCTCGTGGATCGCGTCGGCCAGCCGCGCCAGGCCCGGTCCGGTGTCCTGGCCCACCACGATCTGCTCCCGGTGGGTGCGGCCCTCGGGAGCCACCGCGAGGTAGGCGACGGTGGTCAGTCCGACCCCGCCACGGGTCACCGCGAGGTGGTAGTCGATGAGGTCGTCGGTGACCTGCCCGTGCGGCGTCCGGCCCTCGAACGTCGCCGCCTTGACGGTGCGGTTGCGGAGCGTGACCGGGCCCAGCGTCGCTGGTGCGAAGACGTCGGGGGGTGCGTCGGCTGCCACGGCGTCAGACTAGAACAGGTTCTAGTCTGACGGGAAGTGCGTTGACGACCACCGACCTGGTCTGCCACAAACGACCATGCGCCTACGACCCACCTACGCCAACGTCGTCTCCACCCTCGCCCTGCTGCTGGTGGTCAGCGGTGGGGCCGTCGCCGCGACCCAGCTCCCCAAGCACAGCGTCGGCAACAAGCAGCTCAAGCCCAGTGCGGTGAACTCCAAGAAGGTCAAGAACGCCACGCTCAAGGCAGCGGACTTCAAGCCCGGGCAGCTCGCCCTCGGCCTCACCGGCGCCCAGCTCGGCGGTGACCTGACCGGCACCTTCCCGAACCCGACGCTCGCCGCCGACGTGTTCGACGGCCTCGTGCGGGACGCCGACCTGGCTGCGGCGATCGACGCCCTGGATGCGCAGCTCACCGCGCAGCTCGACGCCGCACTGGCCGACGTCGTGGCGGGCACCCGCGATGACGCGTCGGTGACCCTGGCTGGTGGCGGCGTCCCCACTGCCCTGGTCGCCATCCCCGGCGTCCTGTCGGTCACCGCCAGGTGCAGCGTCGCCGGCGGGGACCGGGGCCTGGAGATCAACGTGAGCAACGACAGCCCCGGCACCCTCGCCTACACGGTGCGGTCACAGTCGGTGGCCCCGGCCTCGAACACCTTCGCCAGCGACATCCTTCTTCCGGGAACCGACACCGACTACGTGTTCGCCCCGGACGCCCAGGGCGACAACGCCCGCTACCTGCGGCTGGTCGTGCTCAACGGACAGCTCCTCGACCTCGAGGTCTCCGCGGTCACCAACACCCTCGCGGCCGGGTGCCACGTACGCGGCTCAGCGTTCCTCGACGGCAGCGGGCCGTGACGGACGCTGGGCCCGGAGCCACAGCAGGCCGGCCACCGGCAGCACCGCCGGCACGAAGCCGTAGCCGATGCCGTAGCCGGACCACACGGACGCGTCGCCGAACCAGTCGTCCTCGACCAGGCTCAGCGTGCCGACCGTGACAACGCCCGCGAGCTCGACCCAGAGCATCTTGGCCGCGAAGCCGGTCCGGCCCTCGGATGCTCGGCGGATCGCGACCCAGCCCAGGGCGTAGGTCAGCGCGGCCAGCAACGACAGCGTGTAGGCGACGGGCGCCTCGCCGGCGCGGGTCGCCAGCTGGACGAGGCTGCGGGCGCCGGCCGCGAAGGTGAACAACGCATAGAGCGCGAGCAGGACCTGGTGGCCGCCGGAACGCCTCCCAGTACCAGTCACAGGGTGACCATCATCCGGACGCTGATCACCCCGACGGCGACCACCGCGACCGCCAAGACGCCGATCGACCACGGGCCGCGGTCCTCCCGCGTCGAGCCGAGCGCCAGCGGCACGACGCACACCGACGCCAGCAGGTAGCCGACGTGGGTAGCCGCCGACTCCGGCCGGTCACCGGAGGCCAGCGCACCGAGGCCGGCCAGTGCTCGGATCGCGAGGAGGACCTCGAGCATCCAGGCCATCGAGTCCAGCCAGGGCGGCCGCTCCCGCCAGCGCCAGGCCGAGTAGGCCGCCAGCACGAGCACGAGACCGGCGTACCCGACGACCACATAGCTGATCTGATCGAGCGCCCCGGGCACGCCGCCATCATGTCGTGGTGGCCACCATGCGTCCGAGGCAGGTGTCGGTGCCGGTCGGGCGGGTCATGACGGTCAGCACGACCGTCGTGTCGGGGTCACCGAGGAACGCGAACTCGATCACGTGGCCCCGCGAGCTCGACGACGACGACAGCGTGTCCTTGTCGAAGCCCGAGCTGGGCGACGCCGACACCCCGGTCGTCGCGTGGACGGCCCCTTCGCTCGACACCGTGGTCACGACACGGTGCGTGGACGCGGTGGTGTTGATGTACTCGAACCGAGCAAAGTTGGAGCCCGACCCCATGCAGTAGGTCCTGAACGTCCCCAGGCCGGGCACCGCGAGGAGCGAGTCCTGACCCGTGGCCAGGTCGAAGGTCGTCTCGAGCACGGTTCCCTTCAGAACGCCCGCGAGGTCCGCCACGTCGACCTCAGGGTTGGGAAACGTGCCCGTCAGCCCGCCGCCCATCGGGGTGCCGGCCACCTCCTTGTCGATCTCACCGGCCTTGAGGTCGGCACCGAGGAGACCGCCGTCCTTCACCTTCGCGGCGGAGACGGCGTTGGCCTTGAGCTGCTTGGGCCCGACGCTGTTCTTGGGCAGCTTGGTGGCGGCGTACGCACCGCCGCTGAGGGCCACCACGAGGGCGAGCGTGGACGCGACGTTGGCGTAGCTGTGGCGGATTGGCATGGGTCATTCGCCCACCCCTGGGTGCACTCGTCAAGATGCCGTATGGACCATCTCGTCGAGCGACTGCGAGCGGCCGGCTGCGTCTTCGCCGAGGAAGAGGCGGCCCTCCTGGTCGCTGCTGCTGCCGACGAGGCCGATCTGGAACGGATGGTCGTCGCGAGGGTCGGCGGCCTCCCGCTCGAGGCGGTGCTGGGCTGGGCGGAGTTCTGTGGCCTCCGGATCGCCGTCGCGCCGACGGTGTTCGTGCCGCGCGCCCGGACCGAGGTACTCGTCCGGGCCGCGCTGGAGGTGCTGTGTCCAGGCGACGTGGTCGTCGACCTCGGGTGTGGGAGCGGCGCCATCGCCGCCGCCCTGCTGGCCACTGAGCCGACGCTGGACGTGTGGGCGGTCGACGTCGACCCAGCGGCGGTGACGTGTGCGCGCCGAAACCTCCCACCGGAGCAGGTGCTTGAGGGCGACCTCTACGCCCCGCTGCCCGAGGCGCTGCGTGGACGGGTGGCGGTGGTCGCCGCCAACGCGCCCTACGTGCCCACCGCCGCCATCGCGACGATGCCCCCCGAGGCTCGCGACCACGAGGCCCGGACCGCACTCGACGGCGGCCCCGACGGCCTCGACGTTCAGCGCCGTGTCATCGCCGGGGCCTCCGGCTGGCTCGCTCCGGAGGGTCGCCTCCTGGTCGAGACCAGCACCAGTCAGGCCGACCTGACCTTGGCCGCGATGCGGGCGGCCGGTCTCGCCGCGGAGGTCCGCCACGACCCGGACTTGGAGGGCACGGTCGCGGTGGGTCGGACACCAAGAGTTACACCAGCGGTGGTATAGCAACCTCACCGACAGCGCCCTAGACTTCGCGCACCGAGGGCAACCTCGGTATGGCGACGGTCTCCATCCCCATGTGCGCCGCAGCCCCGGTGGGGGGTGGCTGCGTTCGGGGGCCGTCGCCCCCGCCATTTCACGCGCGCCATTTCACGGGGCGGGCGTCGCGTGTCCCATGAACTCGGCGATCCTGCGGTTCACGACCTCCGGCTGCTCGACCTGGAGGAAGTGACCGGACCCGGGGACGACCTGCGTCTCGGCGCGGTCGCCGAGGGCAGCGGCCGCCCGGGCGGCATACCCCGCGTGCATGCACCCGTCGTCCGCGCCGTGGAGATAGAGCAACGGCCTGATCGGCATCGACAGGAGCGAGGCCTGCCACGGCTTGTACGCCGCGGGGACCGTCCAGGGTCTGGTCAGCGCGCGGTAGAAGTCGAACGGCGCCGACCCGTGCCCCGGGGCCCGCATCGCGGCCAGGACGTGCGGGAGGTCCTCACCGGCGTCGTAGCCCGGTGACCAGTCGCGCCAGAGCCTGCGCACCAGGCGCTCGTGGGTGCGTTCGGGTAGGAACGGCAGCTGGTTGAACAGGATGTACCAGCTGTTCGGCAGCTGCCTGAGCAGCAGCCGGGCGTCGAAGTCCTGGACCGCGGCGAGTGGTGGCACCGCGAGTGAGACCACCTTGTCGAACGGGCAGTCCGCGTGGCCGGCGAGCGCGTTGGCCGCGATCGCTCCCCAGTCGTGACCGACCAGCACCGCTCGCTCGTCGCCGCCCTGGCGGTCGTGGATGGCCACGGCGTCGGCCATGAGCGCCCCGACGTGGAAGCTCCCGTCGCGCGGGAGCCCGCTCGGCGCGTAGCCGCGCAGGTGTGGCGCCACCACTCGCCAGCCGAGGTCCGCGAGGTGCGGGCCGAGGTGTCGCCAGGTCCAGGCGGTGTCGGGAAAGCCGTGCAGCGCCACGACCAGCGGCCCGTCGGCCGGACCCCACGCGAGCGCGGACAGCGTGACCTGGGGCAGGTCGAGCTCGACGATCTCGGGGTCCGGGGCGGGCACCGCGTCAGGCTAGTGGCAGCCACTAGTGTCAGCTGGTGGCCGGACGCATCGTGGTGATGGGTGGAGCCAACCTGGACGTCAAGGCCCACAGTGCCCGCACGGCCGTGGCCCGCACCAGCAACCCCGGCTCCGTCGTCAGGTCCGCCGGCGGGGTCGGCCGCAACGTGGCCGAGAACCTCGCCCGGCTCGGCACCGAGGTCAGCCTGGTCGCCTCGGTCGGCGCCGACCCGGCCGGCGTCGAGGTCCTGGCGGCCACTGAGGCCGCCGGCGTCGACACCTCGCGGGTCGCGCGTGGGCCACAGCCGACGGGGACGTACGTCGCGGTGCTCGACGCCGACGGCGAGCTGGTCGTCGCGGTCTCGGACATGGCCGCCACCGAGTCGATCGCGCCCATCGACATCGATGCCGCCGCCGGGCTCCTGGCCGCGGCCCAGCTCGTCGTCCTCGACGGCAACCTCGTCGTCGCCACCCTGGGCCGGGCCCTGGAGCTCTGCGCGGCGGAGGGCGTCCCGGTCGTGCTCGACCCGGTCAGCGTCCCCAAGGCCAAGGCCCTCGCCGGCCTCCTGTCGGCACGCACACCGCTGCTCGCCCTCACGCCGAACCACGACGAGCTCGCCGCCCTCGGCGGCTCCGCCGCGGCTCTGCACGACCGGGGCGTCGAGCTGGTCTGGACCCGGCTCGGTCCGGCCGGCTCCCGGCTCAGCGGTCCGAGCGGCGTCGTCGACGTCCCGCGGGTCGAGGCGTCCGAGGTGGTGGACGTGACCGGGGCCGGCGACGCGATGCTGGCGGCGTTCTGCCACGCCGTCCTCGCCGGGGCGGCGCCGGCCGACGCGGCGGCGTACGGTCAGGCCGCGGCCGCGCTGACGGTGGCCAGCCCGCACACGGTGCGCCCCGACCTGACCGACGAGCTCGTGAGGAGCCTGCTGTGACCGCACACCCGTCGCTGGCGCTCACGGACGAGGTGGCCACCGCCCTCACGGAGGGCTCGCCGGTGGTCGCCCTGGAGAGCACGATCATCAGCCACGGCATGCCCTATCCGGACAACGTCGCGATGGCGACCGAGGTCGAGGACATCGTTCGCGCACACGGCGCGGTGCCGGCGACCATCGCCGTCCTCGACGGCCGGCCGCGGATCGGTCTCGCGCCCGACGACCTCGAGCTGCTCGGCAGCCACCCCGACGTCAGCAAGGTCAGTGTGCGCGACCTGCCCTACGTCGTGGCCCGCGGCACCCACGGCGCGACCACGGTCGCCTCGACCATGAGGCTCGCCTCGATGGCCGGCATCCGGGTGTTCGTCACCGGCGGCCTCGGCGGGGTGCACCGCGGCGCGGCGGAGTCCTTCGACGTCAGCGCCGACCTCACCGAGCTCGGCCGGACCCCGCTGGCGGTGGTGTGCGCAGGGGTGAAGAGCATCCTCGACATCGGGCTCACCCTGGAGACCCTGGAGACCCTGGGAGTGCCGGTCCTCGTCGACGGGAGCGACGAGTTCCCGTCGTTCTACTCCCGCAGCAGCGGGTTCCACGCACCGATGCGGGTCGACGGCGCCGCGGAGATCGCCGCGGTCCTGCGGGCGAGCCTCGACCTCGGGCTTCCGGGCGGCCTGGTGGTGGCCCACCCGATCCCGGTCGAGGACGAGATCCCGGCGGAGGAGATCGGTGTCGTCATCGCGCAGGCACTGGCCGACATGGACGCCCGCGGCATCAGCGGCAAGGACGCGACGCCCTTCCTCCTGGGCCGGATCGTCGAGCTGACCGACGGCGCCAGCCTGACCGCCAACATCGCGCTGGTGCGCGCCAACGCCCGGCTGGGGGCGTCGATCGCGGCCTCTCTCGCCGAATCCTGACCGTGCTCGGGCGGCTCCGGTTACCGTCGAGCGTGCCGTCGAGATCGTTCCGCCCCGCTGCCTTCCTGGTCGCCCTCGTGCTCTTGGCCGCCGTGCTCGCGCCGTCGGCCACCGGCAGCCAGCCGAGGCGTGCGGACCTCAAGGTCACCGCCGGCGACGTGACGGTGTCCGGCGCCCGGGTGAGCGGCTCGTTCATGGTCCGCAACCTGGGCACGAAGCGCGCACCCGCCACGTCCTCGGCGATCAAGGTCGACGGCCGGCGGGTCCGGTCCGTCGCCACCAAGGCCGTGCGTCCGGGCCGCGCCAGGGTGGTCCGCTTCAGCGCGCGGGTCGGCGGCGGCACCCACGTGGTCAGCATCTGCGCCGATCGGCGCAAGGAGGTCACGGAGCGCAAGGAGGGCAACAACTGCCGCAAGCTGGGCACGGTGACGGTCCAGTCCACCTCCGTGCCGACCGACCCGATCGCCTACGACGACGAGGTCGTGTTCAAGGTCGGCACGTCGCCGAGCGAGTACTGGCTGCACGTGCCGGCGTCGTACGACGACACCCACCAGACGCCGATCCGGCTCGTCGTCTTCCTGCACGGTTGCGGCGGCTACGGTCACGACCAGGTCACCAACATCGTCGACACGGTCCTCACCACGGGCTTCATCGTGATGGGGCCGGGACTCGGCAAGGACGGTCAGTGCTGGGACCCGACGGCCGACGCCGGCCCGCTGCTGGCCGCGGTCGCCGACGTGAAGACGCACTTCAACATCGACCCCAAGAGAGTGGTGCTCGGCGGCTACTCGTCCGGGTCGACGCTGGCCGGACAGGTCGCCTTCGGGAACGCCGAGTCCTTCGCCGGCCTGCTGGTGCTCCCCGGACGGCCGTTCTGGAGCAACGACAACCGCAACGAGCTGCTCGCGAAGGCCGCGTGGAAGATCAATGTCGCCTGGCGGCCACACACCAGCGACGAGTACTACCCGATCGCGTCGCTACGCGCCGACCGGAACAAGATGCTCGACGACGGCTTCCCGCTGCACTTCTCCGAGGTCGCCGGCGGGCACGCCTACACCCAGGACGACCTCGTCTGGCTGTTCGGCTGGATCGCCGGCTGGGCCGCGCCCTAGGAAGTGGCTAGCGCGGTAGTGCGGCCACGAACTCCAGCTTGTCGAGCACCGGCGGCGGGATGACGAATGGGTAGAGGTCTTCCTTGCCCATGCTGCGGTTGATCATGTTGAGCGCGACCGTCAGCGGCACCCAGACACCGGTCACCACGTCCCGGAAGCTCGAGAACGCCGAGACCGGCGCGACCGCCGTGAGGCCGTACTCGGCGGCGGTCTCGACGGTGTCGCAGATGTGCAGGTAGTGCGCCCAGGTCTCGGCGAAGTCCTCGAAGGGGTGCATGGTCGCGTAGGTCGAGATGTGGGAGGCCTCCCAGCCTTCCGGCGCACCCTCGGCGTAGTGCCGGTCGAGCGCGGCCTGGTAGTCGGCGCGCTCGTCGCCGAAAAGGTCGCGACACCGGGACATGAGGTCGTCGCCGCGCACGAGCTGCCACTCGATGAAGTGGCCGACCTCGTGCCGGAAGTGGCCGAGCATCGTCCGGTAGGGCTCGGCCAGGTGGGCCCGCACCTTCTCGCGGTGGGCGTCGTCGCTCTCGGCGAGGTCGATGGTGATGACGCCGTCCTCGTGGCCGATCACCACGTTGCCTGCCGCTGCCGCCGAGGAGGACAGCAGGTCGAAGGCCAGCCCGTCGACGGAGAAGCCGAGACCGTCGAGCTCGAACACCAGGTGCCGCTTGGCCCGTTCGGCTCCCGGCAGGAGCTCCAACCCGACCGGGTCCTCGTCGCTCGGCCTGGTCCGGGTCAGGTCACACGCGAAGCACTGCCCACCCTCGAGCGGGGCGAGCCAGGTGCAGCCGGAGAGGGCGAGGTTGCCGCAGACGTGCCAGACCAGGCCGGCCGCGTCGACGTAGCGCCCTTGCTCGTCGACGGGGACGATCGACCGCTCGGCACGCGAGAAGCCCAGCGCCGTCCCGCACGACACGCAGACGGAGTTCTCGAAGTGCAGGGGGTTGTCGCACACCCGGCAGCGGAAGGACTTCACCCACCGAGCCTGCCACGCACCAAGCCGGGCACCAGGAGGTGGCCGGTTACGATCCCGCCATGGACGCCCTCACCCGGCTGAACGCTCACGTGAGCGGCCCGGCCGGCGCGCGCCCGGTCGTCCTCGCGCACGGCTTCGGGTGCGATCAGGCCATGTGGCGCGAGATCGCGCCTGAGCTCGCTGTGGACCACCGGGTGGTGGTGTTCGACCTCGTCGGCTCTGGGGGGTCCCACCTCGACTCCTACGACCCGGAGCGCTACGGCCGGCTGGAGGCCCACGCCGCGGACGTCGTGGCGCTGTGTCGCGAGCTCGGCCTGAGCGACGTGGTCCTCGTCGGCCACTCGGTCTCGACGATGATCGCCGTCCTGGCCCACCTCGCCGCCCCCGACCTGTTCTCGGCCCTGGTCCTCCTCGGTCCGTCGGCGCGCTACCTCGACGACAGCGACTACGTCGGCGGCTTCAGTCGCAGCGACATCGACGACCTGCTCGAGACGATGGACAGCAACCACCTCGGCTGGCAGGACCCGCTGGCCGGAATGGTCATGTCCGACCCCGCCCGCCCGGAGCTGAGGGACGAGCTCGAGGCGACGTTCTGCCGCAACCGCCCGGAGATCGCCCGGCACTTCGCCGGCGTGACGTTTCTCAGCGACAACCGCGACGACCTCGCGAAGGTCAGCGTCCCCACGCTGGTCGTGCAGACCCGCCACGACGCCATCGCCCCGATGAGTGCCGGCCAGCTCGTGCACGACCGGATCGCCGGGAGCCGGATGGTGATCATCGAGGGCCACGGCCACGTCCCCCACCTCAGCTCCCCCACGGAGACGCTGAAGGCGATCCGCGAGTTCCTCGACGGGTGAGCGGCCAGCAGACCGACCTCTTCGACAACGCCCCGTGCGGCTACGCCGTCCTGGACGGCTCCGGTCTCGTGCTCGAGGCCAACGCAGAGCTCCTGCGGCTGTTGGGGCGGACCTGTGACGAGGTGGTGGGCGAGCTGTCCCTGGCAGAGCTCGTGTCGGCCGGCGGCCGCATCTACCTCGACACCCACGTGTTCCCGATTCTGGCGCTCGACGGGGTCGTCCGCGAGCTCGCGCTCGACGTGGTGCACGCCGACGGGACCAGGGTGCCGGTGCTGCTCAGCGCCAACGTGGCCGCGCAGCCGGAGCCGGACGGTTCCCGGATCCGGGTCGTCATCCTGGAGGCCCGCGACCGGCGGCGCTACGAGACCGACCTCCTCGAGTCCATGCGCACCATCGACGCCGCTCGACGTGACGCCGCCGAGCTCGCGCAGACGCTGCAACGCACGCTCATCCCGCCGACACCACCGGCCATCGACGGCCTGTCGATCGCGGCGGCCTACCGCCCTGCCGGAGACGGACGCGAGGTGGGTGGTGACTTCTACGACGTGTTCCAGGTCGCCGACCATGAGTGGCTGGCGGTGATCGGCGACGTGACCGGCAAGGGCGTCGCGGCCGCCACGGTCACGGCGTTCGTGCGGCACACCATCCGCGCCCTGGCCATGCAGTTCCGGGACCCGTCCGATCTCCTCCGCGAGCTCAATCACGCCATGCTGGCCCACGAGACCGACCGCTTCTGCACCGTGGCTGTGGTCCGGGTCGTCGACGAGGACGGTGAGTGGACCGCGACCGGCAGCGTCGGTGGGCACCCCCTGCCCCTGGTGCGCCACCCTGACGGGACGGTGGCCGAGCTCGGCACCCATGGGTCACTGGTCGGTGTCATCGACGCGCCCACGTTCGCCACCTTCGAACACCGGCTGGGCGACGACCTGCTGGTGCTCTACACCGACGGCGTCACCGAGGCGCGGCGCGAACGCGAGCTCTTCGGACTGGAGCGGCTGCTGCCACTGGTGGCGACGGCCGACCATGATCCGGCCGCCGTCACGACGGATGTGGTGGAGGCCGTGCTGGAGTACCAGGACGGCGACCCACGCGACGACATCGCCGTGCTGACCTTGGCCCGCGCCGGGAACCGGGCCGACGCGGGTTAGTCTCCCCGTGTGGAGGAGCGAGAGTTCACCTATGAGGTAAGCGACGAGTCGGGCCGACTCGTGCTACACGGGGACCTCGACGAGGGCGCAACCGTGCAGGTGCGGATGATCGTCAAGGAGATCACCGACGGGCTGACCCGCGACCTGGCCATCGACCTCACCGACGTCGACCTGCTGCCCTCCTCGGCCGTGGGCGTCCTCGCCAACGCGCAGGACACCGCCACCAAGCAGGGCGCCGCACTCACCTTCGTCGCCGCCGACGGCACCATCGCGGCGCGCGTGCTGACGATCTGCGGCCTGCCCTACGACGCGGCCTGAGTCTCCTCAGCGGGACAGCCAGGCCTCGACCCTGGTGCCGCCGTTGCGGTCGACCGACCATCGCTCGCTCAGCGCGTCGACGATGGCGAGACCGCGCCCGTTGACGCTCTCCACCGACGCCGGACGCACGCCGACCTTGCCACCCCGGCCGTGGTCGACCACGCTGATGACGACGTGACTGTCCAGCAGCCGGCACGACACCGCGATCTCCGCACGCGGGTCGGGCGCGCCGTGCGTGACGCCGTTCATCACCAGCTCGTGAACCACCAGCCGGCCGTCGTCGATGAGCCGTCCGTCGCACTTGTGCTCGCGCAGCAGCCGTCCGACCATCGCCCTGGCCACCCGGGCGGCGTCGGGACCGAACGGGAGGGTGACCGAGAACTCCGCGCGTGCGGTTCGGTCCGACATGTCGCTCCTCCGGGCTGCGGTCGCTCAAGCGCCCGTCCTCGACTGTAGAGGGAAACACTGCCCCGGCTCGGGGACCAGGACCCGGACACGGGGTCGGTACCCAGTTCAGGCGATGTCGGCGTCCATGGCCGCCACGAACTCCCGCTTGACCTGTCGCCAAGCCTCGTCGGTCATCGTCCGGCGCCAGTAGGGCGAGCAGGACATGTCGCTGCGGGACAGGCCGCGTTCGCCCAGGAGGTGGCGGCGCAGCGCCCGGACCTCCTCGGCCTCACCGTGCACGAACGCGTGCACGCGGCCACGGGGGAAGGCGAGCGTGCGGACCGAGTCGACGAGCAGGTCGACGTCGTCGTCGCCGCCGGTGCGGTGCAGCCACTGGAGGTCGAGCGTGCCGGGCGTGGTCAGCTCCAGCTCGTGCTCGGGGCCGTCACACAGGAGTCGTGCGACGACGAGGGCGCCGTCCGGCACGGCCTCGAGCGAGGCCGCGATCGCCGGCAGCGCGGACTCGTCACCGACCATGAGGTGCCAGTCGGCCTCCGGGTCCGGGCGGTAGCCACTGCCGGGACCCTCGAAGACCAGGACGTCGCCGGGCTGGGCGCCGGCGGCCCAGGGGCCCGCGACCCCCTCGTCGCCGTGGACGACGAAGTCGAGCGTCAGCTCCTTGGCCTGCTCGTCCCAGGCGCGCACCGTGTAGCGACGGCGCGCCGGTGGCAGGTCTCCCGGCTGGTCGAGAGCCAGGTTGACGTAGGTGTCGGTGTCGGGGTGTGCGGCGCCGGGCATCACGAACGTGTCCAGCTCTCCGTCGCCGAGGACCACGCGGACCATCGACGGCGTCAGCCAGGTCGTGCTGCGGACGCGTGCGTGCATCGGTGTCTGCTCCAGGAGTCGGTGGAAGTTAGGTTGACCTTATCTGGCTTGGGCCGGGGTCAGATCGGCGGCTGCCAGCCTGGGTCGGGGTCCTCGCCGGTCCGGCCGTCGACCGCCTCGCGCAGCAGGTCGGCGTGGCCCGTGTGGCGGCCGTATTCCTCGACGAGGTCGAGGACCAGGCGGCGCAGGTTGAACTCCCCGCCGCCGACCGCGACCGGCCCGTCCAGCCCTCCGGCCGCCAGCCGGGCCGCGAGGCGCTCGCGGTAGCGGCGTACGGCTCCGTCGTAGAGGGCGTAGAGCTCCTCCGGGCGGTCGTCGGCCGCGGACGTGAACTCCCACTCGGGGTCGTCCTCGTCCATGTCCATGCTCGCCCACGGCTCCCCCATCGGCTCACCGCTCAGCTTGACGGTCGACTGGTAGTCCTCGATCAGGGCGAGGTGCTTGAGCAGCCCGCCGAGCGTGAGCGTCGAGCTGGGGATGGTGGTGTTGAGCCCTGCGCTGTCGAGCCCGTCGACCTTCCAGCGGAAGGTCGCCCGGAGGCGGTCGAGGGCACCCATCAGCGCCTCGGTCTCGGTGCCGGCTCGCGGGGGCTCCCAGGGCGGGTCGGTCCGCTCGTCGTTCATGGTTCGACCGTACGACGCGGCGGTGACAGTCTGTGCCGGTGGTTCGGCGGTCAGGCCGCGCCGAAGACCCGCGGCTGCGCGCGGTAGCCCTCGGCCGCAAGCCAGGCGCGGGCCCGGCCCCGCTTGCGTTCGTCGGCGTAGGCGAGCCACGGGTCGATGAGGTGCGGCCACCGGTCGAGGGTCTGGGAGAACCGGCGGAACGGCCCACGTCCGTCGAGCGCGCGCTCGAGTGCGTGGGCCGCGGCAGGGTCGTTCAGCCCGGCGATGAACCGCTCCATGTCGCGGTAGCCGGCACGTGAGCCCTGGCTGTCGACCCACACCCACCGCTCGTCGTCGTCCACGTCTTCCTCTTCCTCGTCCTCCTCGAAGGCGTCCATCGCGGCCTCGGGCCACACCTCACCGGTGCGCCGGTCCACGCGTCCACCTCCGTAGACCGGGTCGCCCTCGAGGACGCCGGCCAGCTCATCGAGGTCGACGGTCAGCGGTCTGAGCAGGGGCGCCGCACCCGTGCCCATCCGCGACTCGAGCGACTCGGCCAGTTCCAGGTCGCCCTCCCAGTCCCGTTGGCGCAGTTCGCTCGCACACTCCTCGGCGACCGCCAGCACGCCCTCGGTGTCCGCATCGATCGCGAGCAGCAGCCCGTCGCCGATCAGCTGCAGCGTGTGATCCGGCCAGGGTCTGCTGGCCAGGATCTCGAGCAGCTCGACCCCGGCTCCCCGGGCCACGGCGGAGCGCAGCTGCCGGCGATCCTCGTCCCTGGGCATGACCCCATGTTGCTGTGGATCCGACCGAATCGGCACCCCGGGTAGTCGGCACGCGGCTGTGGACAGGCCCTTGCCGCTGCGGTCTGAATGTCGGTGGTCTCTGTTTGGCTTGTCGCATGGTCGGGACGGCGGTGTTGGACGACATGGGTGAGGACGATGTCCTTGCCTTTGTCGGCGACGCGGCCGAGCGGGAGCGGGCCGCTCAGGTCGACCAGCTGAGGGGCGCCTACAAGTGGGCGCTGATCCATTCCCCGGACCGGTTGGACCCGCAGGACCGTGATCGGCCGGGGCGGGAGCGGGCTCGTGCCTATGGCGGGGTCGGGACGCCGGAGGTGACCGAGTTCGCGGCTGCGGCGTTGGGGGCCCGGATGGGGTTGACCACGTTCGCGGCGGGTCAGCTGATGGCCGACGCGCTGGACCTGTGTCACCGTTCGCCGCGGTTGTGGGCGCGGGTGCAGGCGGGTGAGGTGAAGGCGTCCTACGCCCGGTTCGTGGTCAAGCAGACCCGGGACCTGCCCGCCCAGGAAGCCGCCTATGTCGACGCGGCGGTCGCCGAGTCCGCGGACGGGCGGATCCCGTGGACCCGGTTCGAGGCGCTGGTCGAAGCGGCGATCGCGAAGGCCAACCCCGCGGTGGCCCGGGAGAAGGAAGAGCTCGCCGCCAAGGCGACGTTCGCGAAGAAGCTCCGCGCCGAGGCCAACGGGATGGCCTCGTACCTGGTCCGCGGCCCGGTGCCGGTGATCGAGCAGATCGCCGCCACCGTCGAGGGCTACAGCGCCGCGATCGCCGAGGACTTCCCCGACCTGACCGAGGACCAGCGGACTGTCCAGGCGGTGTTGATGCTGCTCACCCCCGGCACCGACCAGGACCCGGGCAAGCTCGCCGACCGGGCGCCGACCGTGAACCTCTACCTCCACCTCTACCCCGGACCCGACAACACCGGGATCGCCCGGCTCGAGGGCCACGGCCCGGTCACCGAGGACTGGGTCCGCGAGGTCCTGGGCCCGTCGTGTCGGTTCAAGATCACCCCGGTGCTTGACCTGGAGGGGATGGCGCCGGTGGATGCCTACGAGATCCCCGACCGACATAGACAGGCCGTGCATCTGATGACGCCGGCCGATGTGTTCCCGTTCTCCTCCAGCCTGTCGCGCCAGCAGCAGGTCGATCACACCATCCCGCACGACCAGGGTGGTGTCTCAGGGATAGGCAACTACGGCCCGATGACGGTCACCCACCACCGGATCAAGACCCACGGCAACTGGCAGATGCGGCAGCCCTTCCCCGGGATCTACCTCTGGCGTGACCCCCACGGTGCGTTCTACCTGGTCGACCACACCGGCACCCGAGCACTCAAAGGCCGCACCAGCGACCTCCCGCTCGTGGTCGAGATCTACCGCAACCTGCCCGAGACCAGACTCGACTGGGCAGCCGCCTGAGGCTCGGGCGGCTACGGAGTGACGCACTGATCGCGGCAGATCCGGACGGGAGCCAGCCCGGAGGATCTCGTTCGTGAACCAATGGCCGTGCCGTCCCCCGCGATGCCGGCTGCTGACGACGATGCCGACACCGAGATCGGGGCCAGCTCGACGCCGTCCGGTAGCTCCCCGGGCTGCGCACGCCAATCGTCGCCGGGTTGCCGCGGGTGGCGGAGCCGCACACGGCGTTGCTTGAGGAGCTGCATCGGACGGCTGGCGCGGGGGCGTGGCTGGGTGCGGTGGTGGCTGATCTGAAGCAGTCGCAGGTGGGCGGGGAGTCGGTGTAGGTGCGGCTGTGGCAGGACTTGCGGGCGCACCTGGTGCGGGTGGCGAAGACGTGTGTCGACGTGGGGATCGAGGAGCGTGGTCAGGTTGGCGGAGCAGGCTGGGGCTTAGCTGGCGGCGGTGGTGCGTGCGGTGCTGGATCGCCTGAGGTTGACGGACGAGCAGCTGGCTCTGGCTGCTCGGGTGGTGCCGGAGGGGTTCCGTCGGCTGGGCGACGTGGCGCCGGGGACGGTCGAGTCATGACGAGGGTCCAGATCGCGACCAGTGCGATGAGCGCGACGGGTACAAGCGAGACCCAGCCGACCCATGTCGCCCAGTTCGCCGCACCGGTATCGAGGAGGATCGACGGGAGCAGCAAGGATGCCGCGGCAAGGCAAAGCCCCAGCAACCTCCAGCTGTCGCGGCGCACTGTGCTGGCGTCCTCGGTGGTCTCGCGGAGGTACTTCTCGAGCCGTGTGGCGGCCCGTTGCCGCAGTGCCTCGCCTTGCGGGTCGTCGTCACTGAGTTTGGCCGCGACGTCGAGCTCGTGGCCGGCGAGGGTGAGGGCCCGCCAGCGGATGCCTCTGCTGAGGATCTGTTGGACGAACCAGCCCACCGTCGCGGCGACAACAATGCTGGCGGCGCCGGCGACCCAGGTCCACATGGTTAGTGAGCGTAAGTGCAGCCGCCGTCCGGTGACGTCCGGCGGGGTGGTCGCGTGAGCACCGGATCCACTGGTGCCTGACCATCGCGTGCGACGGCTGCGGAGCCGAGGGCACCAGGGCGACGAGGAGATGCGGCCGCACTTCACCAGCGTCGACGAGGCGGCCGAGTGAGCGTGCGCCCGCAACGACCCCATCCCACCGCTGGCCGTGCTCGCCCAGTGGGAGGACATCTACCGCGCCTGGCTCGGCCACCCCCCCGCACGCCGAGCCTCAGTCGCCGGCGCCCTGGCCTACCTCGACCGACAGCTCGACTACCTCGCCAACCACGTCGCCGTCGGCGCCGCCCCTGACTGGGTCGCGTTCATCCGCCAGATCCGCACCATCCGCGCCGGCCTCGAGCGGGCCCTGCACGATGAGCGCGAGCCCGAGGTCGGGGTCGAGTGCTTCGAGTGTGGCGACGAGCTCGTCCGGCGGTTCCGCGACCCGAAGCGGTGCTCGGACGTTTCCCACGAAGATGTCGCCACGCACCATGCGGACGAGGCCAGCGATCGCGCCGAATCCTTGCTCGTAGCTAGCGCTTCTCGCTCCATCCACGCCGATTGCTACTCCTCGAGCATCACCACCAGGACGAGGCCGATTGCGACGACCAGCATGGCGGCGTCCAGTTGCTCCTGCCGCGTCTTGGCCTGGCGGTCGACGACACGCTGGCTCAGCTTGAGAAGTGCTTCTGTTGGTGCTTGCTCGTCGATCACGATGTACTCAGTGCCGTCTAGCATCCCGAGACCAGCGCTCGCCACCGCAGGGGTCACGACAGGGACGATCAGCTTCTTCGCTCGTACCGCGAACCCGATCTCCTGATGCACGTAGCGCGAGGCGTCCGCAGCCGGGGTTAGCAGCGCGATGACGATGTCACTCCGCTTGATGCGGTCCTGAATCTTGGCGTGGACGTTCTCGCCCGCGCGGTTGTCGTGCTCCGCCAGATACACCTGCATCCCCACGGCGCCCAATCGAGATTTCACGGCTGCCGCGAGGTCGGCGTCGCTCGTTGCGTGGCTAAGGAACACCCTCATGCCTCTGTTATAGCGATGACCGTCGACAGCGACGTGAGTCGGCGATCGCCGGAGTGGTGCCTGTACGCGGCAGATCCGGGTGATTTCTGCGCCGAGTTCGACGACTGTTGCGCTCGTAATTCCGCGGCGTGTCCGCGACTACTGTCGTCGCACGGAGGTGCACCCATGGATCGGGCCGCGCGCCTGAAAGTCATCGTTGAACGGGGTGCTCAGGTGGTGCGCGAGATGACTCACCGGGACTACGAATCAGAGTCGTTCGCATTGCCGTCCAGGCGTTTGGGCCAGCCAGGTCCGGGCTCGTGCGCTGGACCGCCCTTCTCCAGAGTCAGTAGCCAGTCGGCAACTCGTCTTGCGAGAGCAACGCTGCGATCCAAAGTGTCCTGACTTCGCGCGTGGGTGCTCCCCTTTCCCGTCATCGCCGCAAGCATCGCGTTGTCCCACTCATCGATCTCTTCCACTAATCGTTGGAGCCGCTTGCGACCTCCGATCACGGCAATGACGGTCGAGACTTCGCGACTGATGTCCAGCAGATCGCGGGCAAGCGGATCGAAATCACCGTCGATCGGCGGTGTCGACACACGGGCCAAGGAGAATCGGAGGGACAGATCATGAAGGCGGACGAGGGCCGAACGAATCTCCTGGTCTCGAACCAGTCCGCGCTCGTGACGGATGGTCAGCACCACGGCAAGAGCTGTGACCGCCCCTCCCAAGATCCCGCCTACGATGCCGTCGAGTCCGTACTGCCACCACCAATCGGCGCTGCTTGGATCGAGACTCGGGGTCGGCGTGGGCGCAGACCCTGTGCTCGGCATCACGACCGGCGGCGTAGGCGTCGGGGTTGGGATCATGGCCGGACCGTATAGCGACGGGCCGTCAAGCAGCATGAGCGACTACACAACGCTCAGCAGCTCACGCGTGCGATCTAGAGCCGGCGCAGCCGGTATCGAAGTCACGCCTCGCGGCAGATCCGTGCGCTCGAGGCGACTCCCGGCGTGTAGCCGCTCTTCGGCGATCGCCATTGGCGCCGAACCGTAGCTGGCGCCGTTCCGCCACCGTTGGAACGCGTAGCACCTACGAACTACATGCGCCTCGTCTTGCGTGTGATCTGGACCATGGCGAGGTTTGTTCGCAGCTGCCGTTCAACCTCTTCGAGCGACGCTCGGCGACCCACCATCGCTACGCTGGTCAGAACGTGGAAGGCCGTTGCCGGGCCATTCGTGTTCGCGGCGCGAACCACTCGACGGATCATCTCGAGTCTTTCGTCCGTGAGGCGAGCGCGCAGGTCCCCGACTGTCCGGACGCCCCAAGCAACCAAGATCTGTAGTAGAGAACCAATCTCGTCTTGCGCCAGTGGGATCTCGTGCGAATTGAGCACTGTTGGAAGGTTCTCGGCGTTTAGGGCATCCGAGTCGTGCGCCTGCGCCTGGGTCTGTAGGAACCCTAAGCGGTCGTACAGGAAATCGAAGTGCTCGTCGATTGCGGACAGGTGAGAACCGATGACTCGGAACTGGCGAGAAACGCTGAATTCCGTCCGTTGACCTGATTTGTAGCCCAACTGGTGTTCAATCTCGCCCCATGCCTCTTCGATCATCGTCCTTGCCTGCAGCTCGAACGGAATCGACCAGTCGCCTTCTGAGAGGCGGGCTTGCAGGAAGTAGTGCAATGAGCTGTACCCACTCGGCTTTCGGGTTTTGCCGAAGAAGTTGTCCGGGTCGAGCCCGATGCGCTCCAATTCGTGCGTGGCAAGATATGCTCGGGGTTCGGGTCGGCAAAGTCTCAATGAAGAGGACTCTCGGATCATCTGATCGACCATCTTCAGGTGAAGTGGCACGTAAGTGACGATTCTTGCGCCGAGAAGGTCGCGCATATTTCGCACTGCCCGATCGGGATCTGATTTAGGAAACTCCCGTGATCCAAGCCGCTTCATCTTGTCGATAACGCTCTCTGGCCGCTTGATGCGAATCTTGATTCGTTGAATGGGGTTCGGAAGAGGAGTTCCTTCTGATCGGTATGGCGCCCAAGCTGCGGGCTCTCTCCAGCTCTCAAGGGCAGCACGCAGCGCAGTCTCAGCGGGACGCACACTTTCTGCTACGTAACGCTCATATGCCGCCACGAAGGCGTTAGGGTCTAGTGCCACCGTCGTCCTTGCAGTTTCCAGGGCCCAAGCCGAGTCAGCATACGGCTGAATCGTGCTAGCGCAAGCACCACTTGACTCGCTGGCCTGGGCAACCTGGACCCCAGCCGAACGGCTGGCGCTGAGACCAATCCAGCGCGCGCATCCAAGGGCGACGCATCACCACGAGGCATGGACGGGCGACGGCTCGATAGCGGCATGGTTAGCTCTACTCCACCCGGTGTTGCATTCACACGCCATCGCACCCGCTAACCGACGTGGCAAATCGTCGGAGCCGTGAGGACGGCCCGGATCAGGCGATCTTGAGCCTGCCACTCAGGTAGCGGAGCAGTATCTCTGCCTTGAGCTGCGAGTACGAACCCGTGGTGGTCTCTCGCAGTGGTGCGGCGTACTCGAGGGCATCTCGCTGGTCGGGGGTGAGCTTCTCCTCGTCTCGGCCGCGTAGAGATGAAAGCTCCTCCCCGAAGCGTGCAAAGTCGTCTCGCGATGGAAGCGAAGCGCCGTCCCGCAGCAGTTGCTCGATGACCAGGTAGTAGATGAAGAAGGTGGACTGCTGGCGAAGAAGCACGTCGCCTTCATTGAAAATGCGATTCATCGCCTCGAGCGTCGGCCGCACCCCGTCGACGAGGTCGGTGAGTTCCTGTTGCATGTCTGCGCGCTGCGACTCGGTGAACGACTCGCCGAACGCGGGCCTGAATGAGGAGGCGAAGTCGTCTATCAGAGTGCGTTTCATGTCCGGCACATCGTGCACGGAACCGTCGCGGGACTTCACGAAGAGGAGGCGAAGGAACAGGTCTTCGTACTTCCGGCGAAGGTTTCGGAATCCCGCGCAGCGAAAGAGGTCGTCGTCGCTCACCAACGGGATGATCTGGCTTCGCAGGAGTTCGCCCCGGGTCCTCTTCTCTGCTGGGTTGAGCGGGACCCCCTCGTTTAAGCGGAAGAAGAGCTCCTCGATGAGTTCGGCGTCGTCGGTGTCGACCACGGTTACTGGGATCTCATAGTCGAGGAACCTGTACGCCAGAGCCGGCGCCAGTTCCCTCAGGTCGTTCAGGGTTAGCCCACCGAAGCGCTCCTTGCCACCGGCGAACTCCTCTGTCAGAACGGGCTGGCTGTCCTCGACGTCCTCCAGCAGCCGGAAGTCGTCCGCAAGCGCCAGCCGGCCCGAAGCGAACTCCTCCAACGCCTCGAGCCGTTGACGACCATCGATCACGGCGTAGCTGGCGGCGCGCCCCTGGTGAAACTCGGGTGGGCGCAACTGGTGGAGGTACAGCGCAGGAACGTCGAATCCGTTGAGGATGCTGTCGATGAAAAGCTGCTGGCGGCTCTTCGTCCAGATTCCGCCCTCGCGCTGGTAGGCGGGGTCTAGGAGGAGGTTCTCCTGCCAACCAACTAGCTGTTGCACATCGAACTTGCGCCGCGAAATGGCCATCCGACTCATGCGAACAACTCCTTCACATGGCTTCCGAGCCTATGCAGATCGGGATACACGACCCTTTCCTCCACACCCAGGGACCTCAGCTCCTCCAAGATGCGGCTCTTGGCCTCACCGGCTATCTGAATCCTTGCCACGAACTTGTGCGCGTCGCCAAGGTCCTCGATGGCTGTCTGCTCTCCGGTGATGGTGAACGTGCCCCACTGGCTGATGATGCGCGGAAAGTTGCGTGCTGCGATGACGGCAAGGTGCGGGAGGGGCTCTTGAGGGACGGTAGGTGCACCGGGCTTGTAGCGCTCGAGGGTTCCGTCGAGTCCTAGGAATGGTAGATCTTCAACGTGTTGTGGAATCCAGGTTCCGGACTTCCTATTGAGTGCCTCGGGCACGAGGACCCAGACATCCCCGTCCGGTTTGGGCATCCCCTCGAGCGTGCTGTCATCAGCTTCGCAAGCGAAGAACAGCCCCACGAGGGCGTTCTCCGACCAGTCCAGCAGGCGTGTCGGCACTCCGTGATGTTGGGCAAGCAGCAGCCAGTCCCAGTCACCCCGGGGGGCCTCGGCGAGTCGAGGAAGCGCATCCTGCATGAAGCGCTTCAGAAGTGCCACCTCGTTCAGGCGGAACTTGTCATCGCGCAGTGCGCTCGCCTGTAACCGGTACTTCGAGTTTCGATGGCCCCGAAACCATAAGGGGCGAGACATTCCAGCCGCACCCAAGTCACGCAGCGCTTGTACAAACGAACCAACGTCCTCAACGCGTGCCTGCGGCTCCACTCACCCTCCCGCAATCGCTTCGAGACTCTGGCCCGGTGTCATGCCGCCGGCGTCCTGTTCGCGGCGGACCCTCCGGTCCGGGTGCGAGAAACCGTACGGCTATACGGCCAGACTCGCATGTCACGCTCCAAGCCGGGCGGGCTACGTGAGCGGGTCGGCGTCAGTACGCAGGGATGTCGCACGGTGCTCGCATCCGACTTTCGGCAGATCCGGACATCGGAGGCCGGGAGAGACCGTGTCTATCTGCGCTTTGACGCACAAGGCCTGAGCCTCCCCCGCAAGTCCTGAGGCGGCGAACGCGCCACGTCATCCGCGATGATCGCCCGGTGAGCAGGCGTCCCTGGCTGACCCGGAACCTCAAGGTCGTCTCGGCTGTGTCGTTCATGCAGGACGCGGCGTCGGAGCTGCTCTACCCGCTGATGCCGATCCTGCTGACCACCGTCCTGGGCGCTCCGGCCGCGGTGGTGGGCGCGATCGAGGGCATCGCCGAGGGCGTGGCGGCCGGGACCAAGGTGGTTGCCGGGCGGCTCTCGGACCGGTTCCGCAAGAAGCCGATCGTCGCCCTCGGCTATGGGCTCGCCGCGCTCGGCAAGGTGCTCGTGGCCGCGGCCGGGATCTGGCAGGTGGTCCTGGCCGGGCGGGCGGTCGACCGGCTGGGCAAGGGCATCCGTGGCGCACCGCGCGACGCCCTGCTGGTGGAGGACATCCCGGTCGAGGCGCGCGGTCGCGCGTTCGGCTTCCACCGGGCCGCCGACACCGCGGGCGCGGTGATCGGTCCACTGATCGCGCTGGTCGGCTACCAGCTGCTCGACCACGACCTGCAGCTGCTGCTGTGGTTCGCGGTGGTGCCGGCGGTGCTCAGCGTGCTGCTGGTCTTCCTGATCCGCGAGCGGCCGGACGGCTCCAAGGCCAAGGCGTCACAGACCTCGTCCCCGACGCTTCCCTCGTCTGACGAGTCGGAGAGGCCCCCGCTGGGTTCGCGGTACTGGCGGGTCGTGACGGTGCTGGGGCTCTTCTCGCTGGTGAACTTCCCGGACGCGCTGTTGCTGCTGCGACTGCACGAGATCGGGTTCGGGGTGACCGAGGTGATCCTCGCGTACGTCGGCTACAACCTCGTCTACACGGCGCTCAGCTATCCGGCGGGTGTGATCGCCGACCGGCTCAGCCCACACACGGTGGTGGCGGTCGGACTGCTGGTGTTCGCGACGGCGTACTCCGGCCTCGGACTGACCGAGAACCATCTCGCTGCCTGGTTGCTCATCGGCGGCTACGGCGCCTACACCGGCCTGACCGACGGGGTCGGCAAGGCGTGGGTCTCGCAGCTGCTGCCGGTCACGAGCCAGGGGACCGGGCAGGGCATCTTCCAGGGGGTGCTCGGCGCCGGGGTGCTGGTCGCCGGCGTGTGGGCCGGTCTCGCCTGGGGCGGGGACGGGCAGCTGCCGCTGATGGTCTCGGGTGTGGCCGCCGGGGTGATCGGCCTGGTCCTGCTGGTGGCGCCGCGAGGGTCCCTGGCACCGGTGCCCTAGCCTCGCGACGAGACTCAGACCGGCGCGACGTCCACACTCACCAACAGCGTCGACTTCTTGGCCTCGGTGAAGATGACGCCCTTGACGGGCGGGACGTCGGAATAGTCCCGGCCCCAGGCGACAGTGACGTAGCGGTCGTCGGCCAGCTGGTCGTTGGTGGGGTCGAACGCCAGCCAGTCGCCCTCCGAGGAGCCGGTGAGGTCGGGGAGCCAGACAGCGATCCAGGCGTGCGAGGCATCCGCACCCACCACCCGAGGGCGACCGGGCGCGGGGAGAGTGGAGAGGTAACCGCTCACGTAGCGCGCGGCCAGCCCGTGCGACCGCAGACAGGCCAGCGTCAGGTGCGCGAAGTCCTGGCACACGCCGGCTCTAGAGGACAGCACCTCGCCGACCGTCGAGGTGACCGTCGTGGCGGTGTGGTCGTAGTCGAAGTCGGCGTGGATCCGGTGCATGAGGTCCGTGACCGCCTCGCCGACGGGACGGTGGCGGGCGAAAGACGAGGCCGCGTAGTCCCGCGCCTCGTCGACCTGCTCGACCGAGGCCGAGGGGAGTGCGAAGTCGGTGGCCCGCCACGCGCCCGGCGCCTCGGGCGAGGCGAGCGGCCGGGCCTGTTCCCAGGCCGCCTCCAGCAGGTCCGGGCGAGGCATGGGCGTGGTCACGTCGACCTCGCTGACCGCCTCGATCTCCAGGCGGGTGTGGGGATCGGTCACCTGGAAGTACGTCGCGACGTTGCCGTAGTAGTCGATGTCGTGGCTGAGGTCGACCGGTGCCGGCGTCACGCCGACGTCGTACGACGCGACCGACTGCCACGGAAGCACGCGCGGTACCAGGTGCGCGATACCGAGCGAGTCGGTGACCTCGTCGTCGTAGGAGTACGTGGTCCGGTGGGTGATCCGGTAGGCCGTCATGCGGAGCCCGCCGAGACCTCGGTGAGCTCCATCATCCCGAGCGGCCGTGGAGCCGGGCCGGTCGCGAAGTGCTGCTCGTGCACAGCCTCGGCCAGCCGGGTCAGCGTCGCGGCGGTGGCCGCGAGATGGGCCTCGAGGTTGGGCCGACCCTCCCCGCCGATCGCCACCAGCGCGGCGAGGTCGACCTCCTCGACCTCGCGGTCGAGGTCGGCGAGGAGCCGCTCGGGCCGCGTCGAGCCGGTCGACGCCGGCTGCGCGGCGAGGTGTCCTCGCAGGTCGCCGAGGCAGAAGGCGAGCGACCGCGGGTTGTCCGGGTCGAGCAGCAGCAGCTCGAGGACGCCGGCCGGCCGCACGTAGCCGCGGTAGCGGCGGCGGTGGGTGACCACGCTCTCCGACGAGGTGAGCACCGCGTTGAGCACCTCCCGGTCGACGTCGATGCCCCGCCGCACGGTCGTGGTGCCGGCCAGCAGGTGGCACACCTGGAGCGCCCGCTCGAGGTAGCGGCCGGCACCGATCATGTGCCAGCCCGGGTCGCGCATCATGCTCGCGGTGACGCCCTGGAGCGCCAGGATCCCGGTCAGCATCCGCCCGGCCGACTCGGCGACCTGGTGGCTGTGCGGCTGCTCCCGCAGGTCCCGGCTGGCCCGGTCGATCGTGCCGAAGCCGCGCCAGGTGTCGCCCGAGAGCTGGTCGCGCACCCCCTGCATGGCGTCGCGCAGCCCGGCCAGCGAGTGGGCGACCGAGCCGACCCGTGTCGGATCGAGGAGCAGCGACCGGAAGTCGGCGGCGTACGGGTCCGGGTGTGGCGTCGGCCCGGGCCCGGCGAGCCCGTGGATCGTCGTCATCAGCACCTCGAGGGTGGCGCCGCCCGTCGAGCGCGGCCTCTCCTGGAAGTCCTCGGCGTAGGGGTGGGCGGCTAGCACCAGGCGCAGCATGTCCTCGGCACGCTCGGCGTACCGACCGATCCAGAACATGTCCTCGAGCACGCGCGGGACGAGCACGTTGACCGAGCGGGCGCTGGTCATCGGCAGTACGTCGGTCAGCCGTTGGTCCGGGTCGGCCGGGGACTCCTTGAGGACCCAGACGTCCTTGCTCGAGGTCGGTACGCCGCCACCGTCCGAGATCTCCAGGACGTTGGCGAGGCCACCGACGAGCGGGCGGTAGGCGGACCCGTAGCGCAGCGTGAAGGTGCGCAGCGTCATCGGCCGCGGCGCCGCGGTGCCATGCATCCTGCCGGTGGCTCCCCAGGTGGGGGCCTGCGAGAGCGGCAGCCGCTCCTGGCCGACGAACCGGTGCGGGGCGGCAAGGATCCGCTCGGTCAGCCCGCGCCGCGCGAGCCGGGCGGGCCCCGGCCCGGAGACCACCCCGGGGCCGTCGATGGTGCGCACGCGCAGGTCGTCGAGGCGGTCCAGCACCTGCTCGAGGGAGCGGGGGTCTCCGCACCACCAGGTCGGCACCGACTCCAGGCGCAGCTTCTCGCCGAGGACGGCCTCGCAGACGGCGGGCAGGAACGGCAGCAGGCCGGGGTTCTCGACGACTCCGGCCCCGAGCCCGTTGACGATCCGCACCCGCCCGCGGCGTACCGCCTCGGTCAGGCCGGCCACACCGAGCTGGGACTCGCCGCGCAGCTCCAGCGGGTCGCTCCACGCCGCGTCGACCCGGCGCAGGATCACGTCGACCCGCTCCAGCCCGACCGCGGGCGACCTCATCCAGACCCAGCCGTCGCGGACGACGAGGTCGCTGCCCTGGACCAGCGGGAAGCCGAGGGCGCTGGCGACGAACGCCTGGTCGTACGCCGTCTCCGAGTGCGTGCCGGGCGAGAGCACGACCACCCTGGGGTCGGCCAGGTCGCCCTGCGCCGACTGGAGCAGCGCGGAGCGGAGCGCCCAGAAGTAGGGCTCCATCCGGTGCAGCCCGGCCTCGCGGTAGAGCTCCGGCATGACCCGCGAGACGACACGCCGGTTCTCCATGGCGTAGCCGATGCCGGACGGCGCCTGCGCGCGGTCCGCGAGCACCCGCCACTGGCCCTCGGCGTCGCGACCGAGGTCGGTGGCGGAGAAGACCAGCGGTCTCGGGTCGCGCGACGACGCGCGGGCGACCACCCGGGTGAAGCCGCCGTGGCCGAACACCACGGCCGGCGGGATCAGACCGTCCCGCAGCAGGGTCTGGTCGGCGTAGAGGTCGGCGAGGACGGCGTTGAGGAGCTCGGCCCGCTGGGCCAGGCCGACCTCGAGCGGCGCCCACGAGGCGGCGTCGATGATCAGCGGCACCGGGTCGAGCTGCCACGGGCCCGGCCCCTCGCCGGGGCGCTCGTAGGTGACGCCGTCGTCGGCGAGGAAGGCGGTGATGTCGCCGTCGACACGGCGCAGGTCGGCCGGCGTCAGCGCGACGGCGACCTCGGCCAGGCCCTTCCAGGCCGGCCGCAGCGCGCCGTCCGGGCCGACCACCTCGTCGTAGCGGGCCGGCTCCTCCGCGCCACCGATGAGCGGCGGCTGGGAGAGCGAGCTCGCGTAGTCCCGAAGAACGGTCATCGCCGGGTCAGGACTGCGGCACGCGCCGCAGGTCCAGGGTCCGTGGGTAGTCCGTCGTCGCCGCTCGGCGTGCGGCCTCACGCATGCCGGCGACGTCCAGCCGGCCCGGCGTGTGCCCGAACGGCTCGAACCGGCTCGCCCGGCGGGCCTCCGCCTCGTTGGCGTTGACGGGCGGGTGGTCGTAGGCCCGGCCCCCGGGGTGGACGACGTGGTAGGTGGCACCGCCGAGGCTGGTCGCGCTGGCGGCGTCCACGACCTCGATGCGGAGCGGGGCGTGCACCTCGATCGAGGGGTGCAGCGCGGACCACGGCTGCCAGGCGCGGTAGCGGATGCCGGCGTACCACTCCTGCGAGTCGGCACCGGTCGGGGTGAGAGGCACCGGGACACCCTGGCACGTCACGAGGTGCCGGGACGGGTCGATTCCCCGGACCGAGACCTGGATCCGCTCGAGGGAGCTGTCGACGTAGCGCGCGGTGCCGCCGGCGGTCGCCTCCTCGCCGAGCACGTGCCACGGCTCCACGGCCTGGCGCAGCTCGAGGTCGATGCCGTCGACCGCGGTGTGGCCCAGGCGGGGGAAGCGGAACTCGGTGAACGGGTCGAGCCAGGACTCCTCGAAGTCGATGCCGTGGGCGCGCAGGTCCGCCACGACCCGGCCGATGTCGGCGATGGCGCCGTGCGGCAGCAGGAAGTCCTCGTGCAGGGCCGTCCCCCACCGGACCAGCGGGTCGCGCACCGGCCGCTCCCAGAACATCGTCACCAGGCCGCGGACGAGCAGCGCCTGGACCAAGGCCATCTGCGGGTGGGGCGGCATCTCGAAGCCACGCAGCTCGAGCAGCCCGAGCCGTCCACGCGAGGAGTCGGGGCTGTAGAGCTTGTCGATGCAGAGCTCGGCACGATGGGTGTTGCCGGTCAGGTCGGTGAGGAGGTGCCGCAGCGCCCGGTCGACGAGCCAGGGTCGCGGTTCTCCCCCGTGGCGCTCGGTCTCCGCGGTCAGCCGGGTGACTTCGGCCAGCGCGATCTCCATCTCGTAGACCGCCTCGGGCCGGCCCTCGTCGAAGCGCGGTGCCTGGCTGGTGGGGCCGATGAACCTGCCGGAGAACAGGTAGGACAGCGCCGGGTGGCGCTGCCAGTAGGTCACCAGGCTGGTCAGCAGGTCGGGGCGACGCAGCAGCGGTGAGTCGACCGGCTGGCTGCCACCCAGGGTGAGGTGGTTGCCGCCGCCCGTGCCGGTGTGTGAGCCGTCGAGGTCGAACTTCTCGGTGGTCAGCCCCTCGGCGCGGGCCGCGGCATAGAGGGTGGTGGTCAGGTCGCGCAGCTCGGACCAGCTCTGGGAGGGCTGCACGTTGACCTCGATGACGCCGGGGTCCGGGGTCACGACGAGCTGGGTCAGCCGCGGGTCCGGGGGCGGGCCGTAGCCCTCCAGCACGATGGGCAGCGCGAGCCGGCGAGCGGCGACCTCGACCAGCCGCAGCAGGTCGGCGTAGTCCTCCAGCCGCTCGGTCGGCGGCAGGAACACGTGCACGTGACCGTCGCGTGCCTCGAAGGCCAGCGCCGTGGTCGCCGCGCCCTTCGGGTCCTCCAGCCGCACGGACGGCACCTGCGGGTCCAGAGGTGGCCCGGCCTCGAGGTACGACGGCTCGCCGGCGTACTCCGGGTCCTCCCACGCGATCGAGTCCAGCGGCAGCCGCAGCCCGACCGGACTCGTGCCCGGCGTGAGGACCAGCCGGTCGCGGCGGAACCGCCAGACCGGGCTCGTCCACTCCGCCCCCGGGACGATCGGCAGCACCCACCCGGTCGGCACGGTCACGTCGGCGTCGAGCTTGGCCACCAGCGCCGGCTCCGGGTCGTCGGCGCCCGGCGCCGGCGGCTCGCCGTGGGGCTGCCGGACGTGGTCGGCGAGGGCGGCGAAGGGGTCCTCGTACGCCGGCCGGAGCTGCTCCGCCGGCAGGCCCAGGACCTGGGTGACCCGGCGCGCGAGGGCCTCGGCGTTCGCGTCCGCCTGCGGGTCGGCCCCGGCCTCCTGCCACGGGTCGGCGAACAGGGCGGGGTCCTGCCAGAGAGGCACGCCGTCGGTGCGCCACTGCAGCGCGATGTTCCAGCGCGGCAGCGGCTCGCCGGGATACCACTTCCCCTGCCCGCGGTGGACCACCCCGCCGGTGGCGTAGAGCTGCCGCAGCCGCTCGGCGAGCCGGTTGGCGAGCGCACGCTTCTCCGGGCCGTCGGCGCCGGTGTTCCACTGCTCGCTGGTCATGTCTTCGCGGGAGACGAACGTGGGCTCCCCACCCATCGTCAGCCGGACGTCGCCCTTCTCCAGCCGCGCGTCGACCGCGTGGCCGAGCGCGTCGATGCGTGCCCACTGGGCCTCGCTGTAGGGCGCGGTCACCCGCGGGTCCTCGTGGACCCGGGTCACCTCGTTGACGAAGCCGAACGTGACCTCGACCGGCTCGGTCGCGCCCTCGATGGGCGCGGCGCTGCTGGGGTGAGGGGTGGCGCTCAGCGGGATGTGCCCCTCCCCGGCGAACAGTGCGCTGGTCGGGTCGAGCCCGACCCAGCCGGCGCCGGGGATGAACACCTCCGCCCACGCGTGCAGGTCGGTGAAGTCCTTGGCCGGCCCGGCGGGGCCGTCGCTCCCCTCGGTCACGTAGGCGTCCGGGGCGAGCTGCACCAGGTAGCCCGAGACGAACCGGGCCGCCAGACCGTGCTGCCGCAGCAGACTGACCAGGAGCCACGCACTGTCCCGGCACGAGCCGATCGCCCGGCCCAGCGTCTCGTCCGGCGTCTGGACGCCCGGCTCCATCCGCACGTCGTAGGCGACGTCGCGGTGGACGGCGGCGTTGAGGTCGGAGAGGAACTGCACGGTCGGGGTGCCGTCGTCCGGAAGCTCCGGCAGCGCCTCGCGCCAGGCCGCGGCCGCGGTGCTGTCGTCGACCGGGCGGAGGTAGGGCGCCAGGTCGGCGGCCAGCGCGGGCTCGTAGGCGAACGGGAACCGTTCGGCGTACTCCTCGATGAAGAAGTCGAAGGGGTTGATCACCATCAGGTCGGCCACCAGCCCGACCGTGATCTCCAGGGTCGAGACCTTCTCCGGGAAGACCAGGCGCGCCATCCAGTTGCCGAAGGGGTCCTGCTGCCAGTTCAGGAAGTGGTTCTTGGGCGAGACCTCCAGCGAGTAGGCATCGATCGGCGTCCGGCAGTGCGGGGCCGGCCGCAGGCGCACCACATGGGGCGCCACCTCCACCGGACGCGCGAAGGAGTAGGTCGTGCGATGGGTGAGGCCGACCTTGACGGACACGCGGTCCACCCTAGGGAGGCCGTGGCGGGCCGCGGGTTTCGGCTCGGTGAAGCCTCCGACTCTGTAGCGCTCGGTGGCGCTCAGTAGCGGCTGCCGGCCACGCGGTCGGCCAACGCGTCGAGCCGCGCCAGCTCCTCGTCGGTCAGGTGCACGTCGAGGGCGGCGACGTTCTGCTCGAGGTAGGCGACCCGCTTGGTCCCGGGGATGGGTACGACGTCGTCGCCCTGCTGCTGGACCCATGCGAGCGCGACCTGGCCGGGGAGCGCACCGTGAGCGTCCGCGACGGCGGCGATCTCCGCCACGATCGCCTCGTTGGCGGCCAGGTTGTCGTCGCTGAAGCGCGGCATCCGAGCCCGGGAGTCTCCTCCTTCGAAGCTGCGCCCGGCCAGGGCTCCGGTGAGGAACCCGCGGCCCAGGGGCGAGAACGGCACGATCCCGATGCCGAGGCGTCGGGCGGTGGGCACGACCTCGGCCTCGAGGTCGCGGGTCCACAGCGACCACTCGCTCTGCAGGGCGGTGAGGGGATGCGCGGCGTGGGCACGCTCGAGCTCGGCGGCGGTCACCTCAGAGACTCCGACGTAGCGGACCTTGCCGGCCTGGACGAGGTCGCCCATCGCCCCGATCGTCTCCTCGATCGGGGTCTCCGGGTCCACCCGGTGCAGGTAGTAGAGATCGATGTGGTCGGTGCCGAGACGCTCCAGTGACTCCTCGCAGCGCCGGCGCACGTTGTCGGGGCTGCCGTCGAGGCGGAACCGGATCCGACCTTCGGGCTGGATGCCCTCGATGCCCATCTTGGTCGCCAGGGTGACCTCGTCACGCCGGTCCGAGAGGACCTTCCCCAGCAGTTGCTCGTTGGCGCCGAAGCCGCCGGGGCCGGCGTCGCCGTAGACGTTGGCGGTGTCCCAGAACGTCACGCCGAGCTCCAGCGCCCGGTGCAGCGTGGCGATCGAGGTGGCTTCGTCGGTCTCGCCGTAGGACTGGCTCATGCCCATGCAGCCCAGCCCCTGGGCCGAGACGGTGAGGCCTTGCGACCCGAGCGCGCGTGTCTGCATGCTCACCAAACTAGGCGGGTCAGCGGGGGAAGGACCGGGCCAGGTCCAGCAGTCGGTCGTTCGCCTCGACCTCGCCCACCGAGGCCCGGCAGCCCTCGCCCACGAACGGGCGCACGACGATGCCGAGCTCGTCGGCGGCGGCCGCGAACTCGTTGGTGCGCTCGCCGAGCTCGAACCAGAAGAAGTTGCCTTGGGCCTCGGGCACGGCCCAGCCTGCGTCGCGGAGGCCGGCGCCGACCCGGTCCCGTTCGGCGACCAGCGCGTCGACCCGCTCGAGGAGCGCGGGTTCGGCCGCCAGTGACGCGACGGCGGCGGCCTGGGCGACGGTGGAGACGCCGAACGGCAGCGACACCGCACGCAGGGCCGCGGCGACGTCCGGCTCGGCGACGGCGTAGCCGACCCGGAACCCGGCCAACCCGTAGGCCTTGGAGAAGGTGCGGAACAGCACCACGTTGGGGTGACCGGCGCGGGTCGCCAGGCCGTCGACCGCGTCGTCCATCCGCACGAACTCGACGTAGGCCTCGTCCACGACCACGACCACGTGCGCGGGGATGCTCGCGAGGAACGCGTCGAGCTCGCTCTGGGTCACGGCGGGGCCGGTCGGGTTGTTGGGCGTGCACACGAGCACCACCCGGGTGCGGTCGGTGACCGCGGCGGCCATCGCGTCGAGGTCGTGCCTGCCATCGGCCGTCACCGGCACCGGCACTGAGATCGCGGCGGCTGCGGCGACCGCGATCGGGTAGGCCTCGAAGGACCGCCAGGCGTGCACGACCTCGTCGCCGGGGCCGCAGTAGGCCGCCAGCAGCTGGTAGATCAGCGCGACCGAGCCCGTCCCGGCGGCCAGGTGGTCGGTCGGCACGCCCAGGCGCGCGGACAGAGCGTCGTACAGCGCCGTGCTGCCCATGTCTGGGTAGCGGTTCATCGTCTCGACGGCGCGGGTCGCGGCCTCGACCACGCCGGGCAGCGGGGGGTAGGGGTTCTCGTTGGAGCTCAGCTTGTAGGACGTCATCCCCGGCCTGGGGACGGGAGGCTTGCCCGGGACGTAGGCCGGGATCGTCGTCACGTTGGGGCGGGGCTCGGGACCGGTCACGGGGTCCAACCTATGCCGTGTCGGGCATCACCCACCGAATCTATTGGAACGATCCAATCCGACCGCAACACTGGAGCTATGAACACTGAAACCCTTGAGCTGAGCCAGCTCCACGACCGCTACGTCGTCGCCATCAACGACGCCGTCGCCGACGACAACGAGGCGCTCGTCGCCCTGCTCGCCGCCGAGTACGACGACGAGGCCCTGGCCCTGATCACTCGCTCGGCCGCCTGACCCCTCGCGCCCGCCACGGGCGCAGCACCAGCGCCAGCACGACCCCGAGCAGGACACCGACCGCGGCACCGGTGATGTTGTCGATCACGTCGGTGACGTCGCAGGCCCGGTCCAGCCGGGCCAGCGCGAGCTGGGTGAGCTCGATCGATACCGAGTACGCCGCCAGCAGGGCGAACCCGATCGGCACGCTCACCCACGCGGTCCGGTGCCAGCGGGCGGCGACCAGGACCAGCAGTGCCCCGCTCGGGACGAACACCAGGGTGTTGAGCAACCGCTGCCCCCCGGCCACGATCCAGAAGCCCTCCGGCGCCGGCCCGCCGATGTCCCAGGAGCAGTAGTCGAGCCGGTCCTCCGCGAGCACGATCCCGGGTGCCCCGTTGGCCGGGAGCAGGGTGATCAGTCCGAGCACGACCAGTGACCACAGGAACAGCCCGAGTGTGACCGCCCAGGTCAGTCCGGTCCGGCGGCGCACCGCCAGGGTGAGGCCCGCGCAGACCAGGCCGCTGAGCACGGCGCCGAACAGCATCGCGCTGACGCCGCCGACCGGAAACATGGCCCCGACGCTACGTGGCGGGCCGCGGCGGAGCCCTGCCTGCCGGTCAGATCGGCGGCAGCGTGACCCGGCCGCCGGCGACGGGGGTCAGGTCGCGACCGAGGGTGATGTCCACGGGGTTGGTCATGCAGCGGATCGAGCCGCCGCCCTTGTGGAACTCGGTGACGTCGACGAGCTCGACGGCGAAGCCCCAGTCCTCGAGCTGCTCGCGCACCCGGTCGGGGCACGCCGGCATGACGACGGTAGAACCTCCCGCAGACGGCACGACGATCGAGTTGGTGGCGAAAGAGGCGAGCTCTTCCTCTTCGGTGAGCACCAGTGGCTCGGGCACGAGGTCGAGCAGCGCCTGCGCCGACGCCGGGTCGAGCGCCGAAGGGGCCACCAGGGCACGACGTTCGTCGAGAGGACAGAACGCCAGGTCGAAGTGGTACATGGCGGGGTGGACGATCCGGAAGCCCCGGACCGAGATGCCGAGGTCCGTCGCGAGGTGCTTGAGCGCCTGCTCGTCCGTGCGTGGCCCGTAGCCGACCAGCAGCTCGCCGCCGAACGGGAACGCGTCGCCCGCCTCGAAGTGCGCGCCGACACCGTCGCGGCCGACGTAGGACGTCGTGAAGCCCTGCGCCGCGAACCACGGCTCCGCTGACGAGGCCTCCATCCGGCGCTGGGCGTAGCGCATGTGCGACATCACGACGTGGCGGCCCTGTGCTGAGACCTGGGGACCGACGAGGCCGAGGCCGAGGTTCATCGCGTAGACCATGTCGGGGGCGTCGGGGCGCTGGGGGAGGACGTCGACGCGACCGCCGAGGCGCTCGATCGTGGACCTGAGGGTCTGCCACTCGTGCCTCGCAAGCGCGAGATCGGGCTGGTCGGCGAGATGCATGTAGGGGTTGATCTCGTAGTCGACGCGGAAATGCGTCGGCTCGACCATCACGTAGTGGCGTCCCCAGCTCAGCATGCTCGCCTCCCTTGACTCGGATTGTCTGACAATCTGACAGATCACAGTGTGGGGTACGGCGAGAGGTCAGGCAAGTTCCCGAGTCCTACCGCCACGTGGATCGGGAGCAGTGGGCCCCCGATACGCGAGAATGGGTGGATGTCGGCCGACCCGGAGGGAAGCAGGGGGTTCGAGACCCTGCACGTCGAGCACTCCTCGACCGTGGACCGGGTCGCCGCCGAGCTGCGCCGAGCCGTCTTCGACGGCGAGCTCGAGTCCGGTACGCCGCTGCGCGAGGTGGCCCTGGCCGCCTCACTGGGCGTCTCGCGACCGACCGTGCGGGAGGCGCTGACGGTGCTGGTGGCGGAGGGGCTGGCGATCCGTGAGCCCAACCGCGGGGTCGCGGTCGCGAGCCCGGAGGCCGACTCCGTCCACGACGTCTGCTGCGCCCGGCTGGTGCTCGAGGGCGCCGGGGTCCGGGCCTGGGCCGAGGCGACCGAGGAACAGCGCGCCGAGGTGCGGACCACACTGGCCGCCTACATCGGGGCGATCCAGGCCGAGGCGTCCTACCAGGAGCTCAACGAGCGGCACCTCGACTTCCACGTCTCCCTCGTCGGGCTGACCGGCTCGCCCCGCCTGTTGGCCATGCAGCAGAACCTCGTGCTGGAGCTCAAGCTCGCGCTCGCACAGGTCGACCGGATGCGTCGCAACGCCCACGACCAGGCCGGCACGCACGCGGCCCTGGTCCAGCTGCTCGAGGAGGGCCGCCTCGACGCGGCGTACGACTTCCTGGTCGCTCACCTCGAGGATGCGGAGCGCGATATCGTCGAGGCACTGGAGCTGTCCGGACGGTTGTCCGCCGACCTGCCACACTGACCGCCATGCGTTTCCTGAGCTGGCTGGTCACCACCGCGATCGCGGTCGCCACGGCGGCCTGGCTCCTCGAGGGCATCGTCTTCGAGGGACCGACGACCTGGCCCGACGAGTTCACCGAGAAGCTCCTGCCCCTGCTGGTGGTGTCGCTGATCCTCGGCATCGTGACGTCATTCGTGAAGCCGATCCTCACGCTCCTGTCGATCCCGTTCATCATCATCACGCTCGGCCTGTTCCTGCTCGTGATCAACGCCGCGATGCTCCGCCTGACGAGCTGGCTGGCCGGCGAGGCCGACATCGGGTTCAGGGTGGCCGGCTGGTGGCCGGCGATCGGGGGAGCGATCGTCATCACCCTGACGACCTGGATCGTCGACGGCATCATCGGTGAGCAGAGCTGAGCTCCCCCCACCGCGACGCCGGGGGGAGTACGCCGTCGCCCTGGTCTGCCTGGGCAACATCTGCCGCTCCCCCATGGCCGACGTCGTGCTCACCGCCCACGTCGAGCGGGCGGGGCTGTCGGACCGGGTGACGGTCAACAGCTGCGGCACCGGCGACTGGCACGTCGGGCAGGCCATGGACCGCCGCGCCGCGGCGACCCTGAGCGCCGCCGGCTTCGACCCGACGCTGCACCGGGCCAGGCTGTTCGAGCCCAGCTGGCTGCTACGGCACGACCTCGTCCTCGCGATGGACGAGAGCAACCTCGCCGACGTGACCGCCGCCGCGACCGCCGCGGACGACGGCCGGGTGCTGCTGTTCCGCGAGTTCGACCCGATCGGAACGGGGGGCGAGGTCCCGGACCCGTACTACGGTGGGGACGCGGGTTTCGAGGAGGTGCTGGAGATGGTCGAGCGGACGTCCGCCGTGCTCGTCTCCGCGCTGGAGCGGGCGCTGTCGTGATCGTGCCGGACGCATGACGCGACAGCCGCTCATCGCCCAGCACGCCGAGGACCTGCTCGGGCGCTCCGTCGTGGCCACCGCCCCGGTGGCCGGCGGTGACACCGCCACGGCGACCAAGCTGCGGCTCTCGGACGGCTCGACGGCGATCATGAAGACGCTGGCGCACGCCCCTGAGGGGCTCTTCGCCGCCGAGGCGCAGGGCCTGCGCTGGCTGGGCGAGGCGACCGTCGACGGCGGCGTCGCCGTCCCCGAGGTGCTCGCCGTCGACACCGGCTGCCTCATCCTGCGCTGGGTCGAGCCGGGCAAGGCCTCGGCCGACGTGGCCGGGTCCTTCGGTCAGGCCCTGGCCGCCACCCACCTGGCCGGCGCCCCCGCGTTCGGTGCCGAGCAGGACGGCTACATCTCCTCGCTCCCGCTGCCCAACCGCCCCGCCGACTCGTGGGCGGAGTTCTACGCCGTCCGCCGGGTCCTCCCCTACCTCAAGCTGGCCTGCGACCGAGGGCACGTCACGACCGATCAGGCGGCCACGGTCGAGTCCCTCGTCGGCAGGTTCACCGAGCTGCTGCCCATGGAGCCTCCCGCCCGGCTGCACGGCGACCTCTGGAACGGCAACGTGCTCTGGGGACAGGACGGACAGATCTGGCTGATCGACCCGGCGGCCTACGGCGGGCACCGCGAGCTCGACCTGGCGATGCTCTCGCTGTTCGGGATGCCGCACCTGCCGCGGGTCCTCGACGCCTACGCCGAGGCCGCGCCGCTGGCCGACGGCTGGGAGGACCGGCTGGCCCTGCACCAGCTCTTCCCGCTCCTGGTCCACGCTGCCCTGTTCGGCGGCGGCTACGGCGCCCGGGCAGCCGAGGTCGCCGGCCGCTACGCCTGAGTCCTACTGGACCCGGCGGTAGACGGCGCGGAGCCGCAGCCCGGTCTCGGGCACCAGGAACGAGTGGACGCGCCGACCTGCGTCGGACCAGCGCACGAACTCGTAGCGCACCCCGTCCTTCCACTGCCGCCTGGGTGCGACCACCTTGACCTCGACGCCGACCCGGAACGCCTTGCCCCAGCCGTCCGTACGGCGCTTGCCGTCGACCTTGACCCGCAGCTCTCCCGGCCGGGTCCGCAGCGTCACCCGGGCCCGCACCGGCACGTACGTCGCGTGGTAGGTGCGGTCGGTGGCGGGTGCTGTCACCACATGGGTCGCGGCTCCGCCGTCGGACCACGTGGAGAACTGGTAGAGGCGCGGCCCGTCGGACTGTCGGTCGGACACGGAGATGGTCTGGCTCGACCCCACCACGACGGTGCGCGCCGTCGGGACGGTCAGCCCGGGTGGTGTGCTGGTGAACGAGAGCTTCACCGTGCGGGGGTCGAGGCGCACCGTCTCCGTGTCAGCGGTCCCCCGGGAGTCGACCACCGTGACGGTGAGCAGCAGGTGTGAGGGGAGGCCGAGCTCGGGAGCCACGAAGGTCCCGGACGAGACGTCATCGAAGGTCGCGATCTCGACCGGGCTGCACCCGGTGGCGCACTCGACCTTCTCCAGCGTCCACGTGTATGCCGATGCCGGCAGTGTGCCGTCCTGGGCGTCGGTCGCAGTCGCTGCGAACGCGATCGTCTCGCCGACCGACCACAGCGACCCGTCGGCCGGGGTGACCGGCCCGACCACCGGAGCGGTGTTGCCGGACGCCACCGTCACCTGCGCGATGTCGGTGGCCCCGATCGAGTCGGTGACCTGCAGCCGGACGATGTGGTCGCCCACGTCGTAGGTCCGCGACGCGGTCGCCTCGCTGCCGTCGTCGAACTCACCGTCGTTGTCCAGGTCCCAAGCGAAGGTCAGCACGTGGCCGTTGGGGTCGCTGGAGCCGTTGGCGTCGAAGTCCACCAGCAGCGGCGCGGGCCCGGACGGGTTGGCCGGCGTGATGGCCGCCACCGGGGCCTGGTTGGTGGCGGTCACCGTCGTCTGCGCGATGTCAGTGGCCCCAACCGAGTCCGTCGCCCGCAGGCGCACCGTGTGGGTGCCGACAGGGAACGTCGGCGACGCGGTCGCCCCGGTGCCGTCGTCGAACGCCCCGTCGTTGTCCAGGTCCCACGCGAAGGTCAACGCATGACCGTTGGGGTCGCTCGAGCCGTTGGCACTGAAGTCCACCTGCAGGGGCGCCGGCCCCGACGGGTTCGCCGGCGAGATCACCGCCACCGGCGCGGTGTTGGTCGAGGTCACCGTCGTCTGCGCGACGTCGGTGGCCCCGACCGAGTCCGTCGCCCGCAACCGCACCGTGTGCGAGCCCACCGGGTAGGTCCGCGACGCGGTCACCCCGGTGGCGTCGTCGAACGCCCCGTCGTTGTCCAGGTCCCAGGCATAGGTCAGCGAGTGACCGCTGGAGTCGCTCGACCCGGAGGCGGAGAAGCTCACGTCGAACGGTGCCGGTCCCGTGGGCGTCGACGGGGTGGTCGAGATGACCGCGACCGGGGCGTGGACGACGTAGTTGGCGGTCAGCGTGGTCGGCGTGCTCGGCGCCGTCACCGCGTGGCTCAGCGCGCCTCCGTCGGACCAGGAGGAGAACACGTAGGTGTCACCGCTGACGACCCGGGACTCTGGCGCCGACACGTTGAAGACGCTGCCCTGGATGAACGTCTGGTCGTGGGGCGCGGACACCGTCGCTCCGGCGACCGTGAGTGCGGCTCCGGTCGGGTTGCTCGCGAAGGTCATCGCGACGGTCTTGGGGTCGAGCTGCACGGTCTCGGTGTCCGTGAGGCCCTGGTCGTCGGTCACGGTGACGGTGAGCAGGAGGTTTGAGGGGTATTCGTGGGCCGGCGCGGGGAAGCTGCCGGTGCGCTGGCCCTGGAACGTCTCGAGGCCGTGGGTGTGGCAGACGCTGGGGCAGTGCTGGATGGCGACCGTCCAGGTGAACGCGCTGTCGGGCAGTGACTGCTGGGCGTCGGTCGCGGTGGCCGAGAAGCTCACGGTCTCCCCCACCGCCCACGTGAACGACGCGTCGGGCGAGACGCTGGTGAGCTGGGGTGGCGAGTTGCCGGGCGACACAACCACCTCGGCGGTGTCGCTGCCGCCCTGCCCGTCGCTCACCCGGACCTGGACGGTGACGGACCCCGGAGCCGTGTAGGTCCTGGACGTGGTGGCCCCGCCACCGTCGTCGAAGACCCCGTCGCCGTCCAGCGCCCACTCGAAGGTCAAGGGGTCGTTGTCCGCGTCGGTCGAGCCGCTGGCGTCGAAGCTCACGTTGAGGGGGGCGTCGCCCGAGATCGGATCAGCGGTGACCGCGGCGACCGGCGCCTGGTTGTCGGGCGTGTAGCGGATCCGGTGGACGGCGCCGGCCCCCGGGGTGACCTGGCCGTCCACGATCCCGTAGTCGACGTAGTAGAGGTCGCCACCCGGACCGACCTCGATGGACACGGGCGTCTCGGCCCGCTGCACGAACGGCGTGATGCTGGCCGGGTCCGGGTCGCCGTTCGGCAGCTTCCCCAGCATCCAGATGCACCCGCGGGCGTAGTCGTTGAAGAACATCGAGCCGCGGTAGGCGGCGGGGTAGTTGGTGTCGTCGGTGCTCGTCGGGATGAAGGCGATCCCGGAGATGGACGACGTGCCCTCCTCGCAGTGCTCACCAGGCGTCATCGGACCGGCGTCACGGGTGGGGTAGGCGAAGTAGGGGGCGGCGACCGCCGAGATGCCCTCGGTGTAGAGGTCCTCGCAGATCGGTATGTCCAGGGCGTCCCAGCCGGGCTGCCGGATGGGGGCCCCGGTGAAGACCGACGGGCTCGGGTTGGCGTCACCGCCCTCGTAGCAGGGCCAGCCGCGGTTGACCGGGGTGGTGAAGGCGCCCATGTCGATCCGGTTGACCTCCTCCCACGCGCTGGCGCCGACGTCGGCCGACCAGAGCTCCTGGGTGCCCTGGCGGAACGCGAGGCGCCAGGGGTTCCGCTGCCCGTAGGCCACGATCCGGGAGGCGTTGTTCTGGGCACCTGGAGTCACAGCGCCGTTGGCCGGGTTGATCCGGAAGATCGCCCCGCCGAGGCCGAGGGGGTCGCCCGAGGTCCTGATGTCCTGGGCGCGCAGAGCGCCCCCCTCGTCGACCGGGTCGCCGCAGGGGTTGGCGGCCTGACCCCAGTCCTCGGTGTCGAAGCTCGCCCCGTCACCGGCCGAGGCGTAGAGCATGCCGTCGGGCCCGATGATCACGTCGCCCGAGGCGTGGCTGCCGAACTGCCAGCAGGCGGTCTCGCCGATGGGCAGGTCCACCAACGGCTGCTCGGCACCGGACATGATCCAGCCACCCGGCTCCTGCACCGCGGCGAGCCGGGAGACGCGGATGTCGACGACGCACCCGGCGACCGCCGGGTCAGGGCCAGAGGGCATCGCCGCGGGGGCCGGGCAGTCGTCGTACTGGCCGGTGCCGGGGCCCCACCTGGGCACGACCGGCGGGTTGTCACGCGGGTCCCGGTTGTAGGTGTAGTTGACGTAGACGAAGTTGTGGCCGGCCGTGCCGAACTCGGGGTCGACGGCGATGCCCGTGAGTCCTCGGTCGTGGTAGTTGTTCACGTTGACGTCGAGGTTGGCGAAGTGCTGGGTCTGGGTGAACTCGTCGGTCACCTCGTCGTAGTCGAAGACCTTGATGATGCCGGTCTTGAGGGCCACGAACGCCGTGCCGTCCGGCGCGAACGCGACGGCGGTCGGCTCGCTGAGGCCGGGCATCGCCTCGACGTCCTGGAACCCGGTGGGCACCTCGGGTGGGGGTGCCGCGGCAGCCGTCGCCTGTGCCGGCGCCTCGGCAGCGGCGCCGACGGTGAGGGCTGCAGGAGACAGCGCGAGCGCGGCTGCCACGGCAGCCGCGAGCACCCGCTTGCTCGAACTCAACTGATCCCCCCAGATCGCGCGCGCGACGCCCTCAGGGTAGGTGGCGAGCCCCCCGTTGCCCATGGCCCGTTCGGGGGACGGCCACACCGCACGTCCCTAGGCCCGTCGGTAGATCGCCCGCACGCTCAGGCGCACAGCGCCGACGGTCACCCGGTGGACCCGGGCACCGCCGTCTGACCACCTGACGAACTCGTAGGCGACCCCGTCGACGGTCTGCCGCTCGGGCGCCGCCAGCTTGACCGTCGAGCCGACCTTGAGATCGGCCCGGAACCCCGAGGTCCGCTCGCCGCCCACCTTGACCTCGAGCCCGGCGGGCGAGGTGCGCACCCGGAGCTCGGCCTTGACCGGCTGGTAGGCCGCGGTCAGCGTGATCGGCTGCCGCGGGGCGACGAGGTCGTGGCTCCGGTCACCGCCGTCGGACCACCGGCGGAAGCGGTAGGTCACCCCCTGCCGACGCTGGACCTCGGGTGCCGAGGCGATCAGGTGTCCGCCGACGATGAAACGCCGGCTGAACGGCGCCTTGCCCTCGGCGCCACCGGCGGCGAGGCGCAGCCGCGGCGGCTGCGTGGCGAAGGTGAGCTTGACTGCCTTCGGGTCGAGGCGGACCGTCTTGTGGACGGTGAGGCCCCGGTTGTCGGTGACCGACACGTCCAGCAGCAGGTGTGACGGGTACTCGTGGTCGGGTGCCCGGAAGGAGCCCCTGCGGGTCCCGGGCCACTGGTCGATCGGGTGCGTGTGGCATGCCTTCGGGCAGTGACGGATGCTGAGGGACCACGCGTAGGCCCTCGACCGGAGCCTCTGGTCCTTGTCCCGGGCGGTGGCGAGGAAGCGGATCCGCTGCCCGACCTTCCAGGCCAGCGCCCGCGTCGGTGTCACGTTGCTGATCACCGGTGCGCGGTTGCCGGGATAGACCGTCAGCGACGCCGTGTCGGATCGCCCCGCCGCGTTGGTCGCCCGGACGGAGACACTCACGTTGGTCCTGGCGGTGAACCTGCGGCTGACCCGCGGACTGGAGCCGGTGGTGGTCTCGAAGGAGCCGTTGCCGTCGAGGTCCCAGGCGTAGGTCAGGGGCGACCGGTTGGGGTCCTTGGTGCCCGCGGCCGAGAAGCGGTAGGTCTTGCGCAGTGGCCCGGAGACCCGGTTGGCGGTGATCGCGGCGACCGGCGCCGGGTCCTGGTAGGTGATGCGGTGGATCGCGCCGGCCTGCGGGGTCACGACCCCGTCGACGATCCCGTAGTCGACGTAGAACAGGTCGCCGTCCGGGCCGGGCACCAGCGAGACCGGCGTCGAGGCGTTCTGGACGAAGGGGATGACGGTGCCCGGGTCGGGGTCCCCGCCCGGGAGCTTGCCCAGGCGCCAGATGCACGCGCGGGCGAAGTCGGAGAAGAAGAGCGACCCCTGGTAGGCCGCCGGGTAGTTGCTCGACGTCGGCGCGAACGCGACACCCGAGATCGACGAGGTGGTGCTCTCGCAGTGCTCGCCGGGCGTGAGCACCGGGCCGCGGGTCTGGTAGGCGAACGCCGGGGCCTGGATCGCCCCCGCGCCGAGGGCGTAGAGGCCCTCGCAGATGGGCTTGTCCAGTGCGTCCCAGGCCGGCTGCCGCACCGCGCCGCCCATCTTGCCCTCGTAGCAGGGCCAGCCGAGGTTGGCCGGACCCCCGAAGGCGGCCAGGTCCGTGCGGTTGATCTCCTCCCAGGCGCTGCCGCCCACGTCGGAGGACCACAGCTCGGAGGTCCCGGGCCGGAAGGTGAACCGCCAGGGGTTGCGCTGCCCGTAGAGCACCAGCCGGGCCGCGTTGCTGTTGCTCCCGTTGGGCGCCGCGCCGGTGGCCGGGTCGATCCGCCAGACCGCCCCGCCGAGCCCCAGCGGGTCGCCGCCCGTGCGGAAGTCCTGCGAGCGCAGGGAGCCCCCTTCGTTGGCCGGGTCGCCGCACGGGTTGCCGCCCTGGCCGAAGTCCTCGACGTCGAAGCTGGCGCCCTCACCCGTCGAGGCGTAGAGGAACCCGTCCGGCCCGATCCGGACGTCACCGGACGCGTGACTCGGGAACTGCAGGCAACCGGCCTCGTGGAGCGGCTGCTCGGGCCCGGCGGCGTACCAGCCATCGGGCTGCTCGACGGCGGGGATCCGGGATACCCGGGTGGTCACCACGCAGCCGTCGACGGCGGGCTGCGGCGGGTCCGGCATCGCGGCGGGGTTGAGGCACCCGTCGTAGGAGCCCTCCCCGCTGTCCCACTTGGGCACGATCGGTGGGTTGTCGCGCGGGTCGCGGTTGTAGGTGTAGTTGACGTAGACCCAGTTGTGGCCCGGCGTCCCGAACTCCGGGTCGACGGTGATCCCGGTGAGCCCGCGGTCCCAGTAGTTGTTCGTGTTTTCGCGGAGGTCGGCGAAGATCGTGTGCGTCGCGAACGGCTCGAACTCACGACTGGCGGCGTCGTAGTCGAACGACTTGATCTCGCCGCTCTTCAGGGCGATGAACGCCGTGCCGTCGGGCGCGAAGGCCACCGCCGTGGGCTCGCTGAGGTTGTCGATCGCGTCGCGGTCCTGGAACTCGCTCGGCAGGATCGGGCCCGGATGTCCCGGGTGGAGCGCGACCGTGGCCCGCGCCTTGACCTCGGCGGCGGTCTGCGTGGCGGCCGGTGCCGGAAGGGTCGCCAACGCCAGCAGCCCACCCGCGGACGCGACGAGGAGCGCGCCGACCCCCGCGCGCGACGTACGAGCAGTCATCGTCCCCCCAACCCGCGCATCGTAATTCAGGTTCGACTCAGGCACCGCTGGCAGAGTGGAGCGGTGAGCAGCCCCCGGCCCGAGGCGCGTCCGCGCGTGCTCGTCGTCGACGACGACCGCGCCGTCCGCGAGTCGCTGCGGCGATCGCTCGAGTTCAACGGCTACGACGTCGCGCTGGCCGCCGACGGCGCCGAGGCGCTGGCCGGCCTCAGCGCGGGCGCCACCCCCGACGTGGTCGTCATGGACGTGATGATGCCGCGACTCGACGGCATCGAGACGACCAAGGCCTTGCGCAAGGCCGGCCACGACGTCCCGATCCTCGTGCTCACCGCCCGCGACGCGGTCGGGGACCGCGTGGAGGGACTGGACGCGGGGGCCGACGACTACCTGACCAAACCGTTCGCGCTGCAGGAGCTGCTCGCCCGGCTGCGTGCCCTGCTGCGCCGGATCACGCCGCGGGAGGGCGAGGCCGACGAGGTGCTCTCCTTCGCGGACCTGTCGATGGACCTGGCCTCGCGCGAGGTGCGTCGCGGCGACCGCGCCATCGAGCTGACCCGCACCGAGTTCACCCTCCTGGAGATGTTCCTGCGCCGGCCCCGGCGCGTCCTCGAGCGCAGCTTCATCCTCGAGGAGGTGTGGGGCTACGACTTCCCCACGACCGCCAACTCCCTCGAGGTGTACGTCGGCTACCTGCGCCGCAAGACCGAGGCCGAGGGCGAACCGCGCCTCATCCACACGGTTCGCGGTGTCGGCTATGTGCTGAAGGAAGCATGAGCCCCGAGCCCGTGTTGCCGCCGGCTCCACTCTCCGCGGACGAGTCCAAGTGGGGCTACCGGCAGTCGCTGGCCAGCCGGGTGGTGCTGCTGACGACGTTCGCGGTGGCGCTGGCGGTCGCGTTCGTCGCCGCCGGGGCCTACGTGACCGTGCGCATGCAGCTTCAGTCGTCGCTGGACTCCTCGCTGGTCGAGCGGGCCGAGACCGCCTCGTCACAGATCGACCAGATCCAGCAGCGCGAGGACGTGCCGGCATACCTGCTCGGGGCCTCGGACGTCCGGATCGCGTTCGTCGAGGCGGACGGGGTGGTGCGGTTCCTCGACCGCGGCGACGGGATCCGGCTGGGGGTGCCCGAGCTCGAGGTGGCGAAGGGCCACGCCAGCCAGAGCTTGCGGACCGTGTTCGCCGACGACGGCGCCTACCGGGTCGTCGCCGTTCCCGTCGAGAGCGAACCCGGCCTCGCGCTGGTCGTCGCGCAGTCGCTGGAGCCGCAGAAGCAGACGCTCTACCGCCTGGGCGTGGTGTGTTTTCTGATCGGCCTGGCCGGCATCGTCACCGCGGCCCTCGTCGGCATGGCCGTGGCCCGCAACGGGCTGCGGCCGGTGCGCCGGCTCACCTCCGACGTAGAGCGGATCGCGCGCACCGAGGATCTCACCCCCCTTCCGGTCGAGGGAGACGACGAGGTGGCGCGGCTGGCGACGGCGTTCAACCAGATGCTCACCTCACTCGCCGCGTCCCGCGACCGGCAGCGACAGCTGGTCGCCGACGCCGGTCACGAGCTACGGACCCCGCTCACCTCGCTGCGCACCAACATCGACCTGCTCACCCAGGCCGGTGAGGGGTCCGCCCCGGACCTGCCCGAGCGGGCGCGGTCGGAGCTGCTCGACGACGTACGCGCGCAGATCGAGGAGCTCACCACCCTCATCGGCGATCTGGTCGAGCTGGCCAGGGACGAGCCGATGCCACCGGCGGTCGCCTCCGTGGAGCTGCACGAGGTGTTGGAAGCCGCGGTCGCGAGGGTGCGCCGCCGCGCACCCGGAGTGACGTTCCGGGTGGAGGCGGACCCCTGGTATGTCGAGGGCGAGGCGGGTGCGATCGAGCGCGCGGTCACCAACCTCCTCGACAACGCGGCCAAGTGGAGCCCGCCCGGCGGGACGGTGACCGTGTCGCTGGCCGGCGGGGTCGTGACGATCGACGACGAGGGCAGCGGCATCGACGAGGCCGACCTGCCGCACGTCTTCGAGCGGTTCTACCGGGCTTCGGAGTCACGCGCCATGCCAGGCTCCGGGCTGGGTCTGGCGATCGTCGCCCAGGTGGCCGAGCGGCACTCCGGCATGGTCGCCGCCGGCCGGTCGCCCTCGGGCGGGACGCGGATGACGTTCGCGCTGCCGGGTGCCCCGGTGCCCAAGCCCAAGCCACTGGACGCCCCGAGAATCCCGACGGTCTAGCCGGGTTCACGGGCGCTTGTATTCCGAGCGCAGCGAGCGCCCCGCGATCGGCCCGGCGGCCACGATGGACGGCGAAGCTCGCTCGCGGAGCGAGCGTCCGTCGTGGGTGCCGGGCCGAAGCTCGCGGGGGTAGAAGGTCGTGGCCCGGGCCGAAGCTCGCGGGGGTTAACTACTCTGCGGGTTGGGGTCGCGCCAGGACCGCTCGAACGGCAGCCGCCACGCTTGCGGCGCGACCAGCTGGTGGATCGCGTTGGGCCCCCAGGAACCCGGCGCGTAGGCACGCACCGGCGGCGGGTTGGTGAGCAGCGGGGTCGACTTGTCCCACAGCGTTTCGATGCCGGCAGCCGTGGTGAAGAGCGTGTGGTCGCCCTTCATGGCGTCGAGGATCAGCCGCTCGTAGGCCTCCAGGACCGCTCCCGAGGACTGGGTGTCGTGGGTGGCGAACTGCATCGAGAGCTTCTCGAGCTTCATGCCCGGACCGGGACGCTTGCCGTAGAACGACAGCGACATCCGCGACTGGTCGGCGAGGTCGAAGGTGAGGTGGTCGGGGCCCTGGGTGCCCACGTTGGAGCCGGGCGGGAACATCGTGAGCGGGGGCTCCTTGAAGGCGATCGAGATGATCCGGGCGCCTTCGGCGAGCTTCTTGCCGGTGCGGAGGAAGAACGGGACCCCCGCCCACCGCCAGTTGTCGATCTCGACTTTGAGCGCGATGAAGGTCTCGGTGTCGGAGTAGTCCGAGACCTCCTCCTTGCCGCGGTAGCCCGTGTATTGCCCGCGCACCACGTTGTGCGGCTCGAGCGGCCGCATCGAGGTGAACACCTTGAGCTTCTCGTCGCTGATCGGACCCGGGGTCAGCGTGGTCGGCGGCTCCATCGCCATGAACGCCAGCACCTGCATGAGGTGGGTGACCACCATGTCGCGGTAGGCCCCGGTGCTCTCGTAGAACCTGGTGCGCCCCTCGAGCCCGAGCATCTCGGGCACGTCGATCTGCACGTGGTCGATGAAGTTGCGGTTCCAGATCGGCTCGAAGAGACCGTTGGCGAAGCGGAACGCCAGGATGTTCTGGGCCGCCTCCTTGCCGAGGAAGTGGTCGATCCGGAAGATCTGGTCCTCACTGAACACCTCGTGGAGCTCGGCGTTGAGCGCCACGGCTGACTCGAGGTCGGTGCCGAACGGCTTCTCCATCACGATCCGGGACCGCTCGACGAGGCCGACCGCATCGAGCTGGTGGACGACGTCGAGCGCGGCCTTGGGCGGCACGCTGAGGTAGTGGAGCCGGCGTACGTCCTCGCCGCCGAGCTCCTCCTCGGCCTCGCGCACTCGCTTGGCGACGGCTTCGCCGCCGGCGGACTGCGGGACAAAGCTGAGCATCCGGGAGAACGGCGCCCAGCGCTCGTCGGTGATCTCGCCCTTGCCGAACTCCTCGCAGGCGGCTCGCGCCAGCTTGTCGAACTGCTCGGCGTCGAGGTCCTCCATCGACGTGCCGACGATCCGCGCGTCGGTCAGCAGCCCCGACTCGGTCAGCCGCAGCAGCCCGGGCAGGAGCTTGCGCCGGGCCAGGTCACCCGTCGCTCCGAACAGCACGAAGACGTGGGGGCGGACGGTCTCTACGGTGCTCATGGTCGCTTCGGACACTATTACGCCGTGCCATCGGCGGACAGGGCTCGTTGGAGCCGCTCGGCCTTCCACTGCGACTCGGCATACTCCTCGGCGACCTCGGAGTGGACGGTGATGCCACCGCCGGTCCCTATCCGGTAGGTGCCGTCCCCGGTCGTGGTCAACGTGCGGATGACGACGCCGAGGTCGGCGCGGCCGTCGGCGGCCAGCCAGCCGAACGCCCCTGCGTAGGCGCCGCGCGGGCTGTCCTCGACCTCGTCGATGATCTGCATCGTCCGGAGCTTCGGGGCCCCGGTCATCGAGCCCGCGGGGAACAACGCGCGGAGCGCCGCGACCGTGCTGACGTCGTCGCGGAGCCGCCCCCGCACCGTCGACACCAGCTGATGGACCGTCTCGTAGGACTCGACCTGCATCAGCGCCGGCACCTCGACGGTGCCCGGCTCGCACACCATGGACAGGTCGTTGCGCAGGAGGTCGACGATCATCAGGTTCTCGGCGCGGTAGCGGGCGTCGGTAGCCAGCCGCTGCCGGTGCTCCTCGTCGGCGAGCAGGTCCGCGCCCCGCGGCGTCGTGCCCTTGATCGGCTTGGTCTCGATGTGGTGCCCGCCGCCGGGCTCGGCGGTGACGAGGGCGTAGCGCTCCGGGCTCGAGCTGAGCAGCCACCCCTCGGCGCCTGCGACGTCGTGCTGGAGGAAGCCGGCGTACGGCGCCGGGTTGAGCTCGCGCAGCCGCAGGTAGACCGCCACCGGGCCGAGGCCGCTGGCCTGCTCGAGCCGGTAGGTCAGGTTGACCTCATAGCTGTTGCCGGCGTGCAGGTGCTCCTGGACGCGCTGGAAGGCGGCGGCGTAGGCGGCGGGGGGGCGGGTGGAATCCCCGCCTAGCCGGTGACTCCAGCTGTTCGCGGCCGAAATTTCCTCCGCGAACGTCAGGGATCGCCGGTGCTGCGGGGATTCCTCCACCCGTCCGTGGGCGAACAGCCGCACGTGGCTCGGCCGCATCCACACGGCGTCGGGTACGTCGGCGGACGGGCGCCCCGGGAGGTCAGGCCGGGCGGCGTAGCCGAGGTAGCCGAACCACTGATCGCGGGGCGACCCGGCGGCAAGCTCGGCCTCGAGCACGGCGAACACGTCGTCGCCGACCACGTCGGCGGTCGAGCCCGAATGCCGGGTGACCTCGCCGGTGGCCGCCGAGTAGGAGAGCGAGACGTCGTCCTCCTCCAGCCAGCCGACCAGCGACCGGCGGCCGGACCACTCACGGGCTCCGCCGCCGTCGAGCCAGAAGCAGCGCCGGTGCGCCGCCGCCACCTCGCGGAACGACTCGACCGGGTCCGGCGCGGTCACGACCAGACCCCCAGGAAGTTGCGCAGCATCGCCGCGCCGTGCTCGGAGAGGATCGACTCGGGATGGAACTGCACGCCCTCGAGCGGCAGGTCGACGTGTCGGACGCCCATCACCACGTCGCCGGACGCGTCGGAGGCGGTCACCACCAGCGCCGGCGGCACCTCAAGGGCGGCCAGCGAGTGGTAGCGGACGGCGGTGAACAGCTGCGGCAGCCCGGCGAACACGCCGGCCCCGTCGTGACGGATCCGCTCGACGACGCCGTGCGCCGGCGCGACCCGGTCGACCTTCCCGCCGTACGCCGTCACCAGCCCCTGCATCCCGAGGCAGACCCCCAGGACGGGACGGGTGCCGGCCAGCAGCACCTCCCGCCCGACCGAGAAGTCGGCCTCGACGGCGGGGTGCCCGGGCCCGGGCGACAGGATCACGTGCGAGTGCCGCAGTACGTCCTCCGGTGACACCTCGTCGTGCTGGACGACGGTGGGCAGGACGCCCGTCACCGACGCGACTAGATGGACGAGGTTCCAGGTGTAGGAGTCGTGGTGGTCGACCACCACGACATCGGGAACCGTCACGTCACGAAGGCTAGGGCGTCGTGGCCGGCCGCCGAGTCGGCCCTACTGCCCGTCAGTAACGACGACTCGGCACCGCTGGCACCGCCCCAGGCCCCGCGAGTCGGCCCTACTGCCCATCAGTAACGACGACTCGGCACCGCTGGCACCGCCCCAGACCCCGCGAGTCGGCCCTACTGCCCATCAGTAACGACGACTCGGCGCCGCTGGCATCGCCCCAGACCCCGCGAGTCGGCCCTACTGTCCGTCAGTAACGCCGACTCGGCGGTCAGTCCTCGAGGAGCAGCGCGGAGACCAGGTCGTGCAGCACGTCGTAGCCGTGCTGGCTGAGGATCGACTCGGCGTGGAACTGGATGCCCCGGAAGTGCGGGCCGACCAGGTGGTTGATGTCGCCCGACTCGGGGTCGGCGTCTACGCGCACCCCGGGGGGCAGCGACGCGGAGCCGGACCGGCCGACGAAGGTGTTGTAGAACCCCACGCGCTCGGTCCGGCCGTCGATGGTCACGGGCGACTGGGTGCCCTGGAAGACGATGTCCTTGTAGAACAGCGGGATCCCGAGCTCGTGACAGAGCGACTGGTGGCCCAGGCAGACGGCGAGGAACGGCTGCTCGGAGACCAGCAGGGCCCGCACCGCGGCGCGGACCCGCACCATCTTGGGGTCCGCGTCGTCGCGCGGGTCGCCCGGTCCTGGGCCGACGATCACCAGGTCGAACCCGTCGAGGCAGCCCTCGACGTAGTCCTCGTGGCGCACCACCTCGCTGGTCATGCCGAGCACGCCGAGCACGTGGCGCAGCATGTTGACGAAGTCGTCCTCGCCGTCGAGGATCACCGCGCTCTTGCCGGCCAGCCGGGGGTCCGGGTTGGCGTCGGACTGGTCGGTCAGCCAGAACGTCGACAGCCGCCGGTTGCGCGCGTTGAGGGCGAGCAGCACGTCCTCGTCGGTGACCAGCTCGGCCATGTCGATCTCAGGCGCGGGCGCGGCGGGCACCAGGCCGAACGCGGACAGGATGCCGCCGGCCTTCGCGTGCGTCTCCGCCACCTCGTACGCCGGGTCCGAGTCGCGCACCAGCGTGGCCCCGGCGGTGACGGTGAGGCGGCCGTCGACGTCCACCGACGCGGTGCGGATCACGATGGGGCTGTCAAGCACGGGCTCCCCGGACCCGTCGCGGCCGAGGACCGCGAGCGCGGCGCCGTAGTAGCCACGCCCCTGCGCCTCGTACTGCTTGATCAGCCGGCAGGCGTTCTCGACCGGGGACCCGGTGACGGTGGCGGCGTACATCGTGTCGCGCAGCACCTCGCGCGGGTCGCGGTCGGTGCGGCCCGCGAGGAGGTATTCGGTGTGCACGAGGTGGCTCATCGGCTTGAGGAACGGCCCGAGCACCTGCCCGCCCTCGTGGCAGATGTCGCACATCATCTTGAGCTCCTCGTCGACGACCATGAAGAGCTCGTAGATCTCCTTCTCGTCCTTGAGGAAGTCGAGGAGGCGGGCCTTGACGTCACCTCCGTCGCGCGGGATCCGGAAGGTGCCGCTGATGGGGTTCATCCGGACGTCGCCACCGTGGATCGACACGTGCCGCTCGGGGCTCGCGCCGATGAGGTAGCGGTCGCCGGTGAAGAAGACGTAGGTCCAGTAGGCGCCGCGCTCGCGCTGCAGCAGCCGACGGAAGACCGTGAGCGCCTTGTCCGCACCCCAGTCCGCCACCGTCGCGCGATAGTGCCGCCCGATCACCAGGTTGGCGCCCTCGCCCTGGCCGATCTCGTCGCTGATGATCGTCGCGACGAGCTTGCCGTACTCCTCGTCGTCGATGTCGAAGCCACCGCGGTCGGCGAACTCGACCCCCGTGTCGTCGATGGCGTCGATGACCTCGGCGACCGAGAACTCCTGCTCGGACTCGATGTCGACGACGACGAGCGGGGTGCCGTCGTCGTGCGCGTCGAACCCGCGCTCGGCGACCTGCCGGAACGGCACGGCCAGCAGCCGGTCGGCGATGTGGCCGTCCTGCGGCACCCCGGTCTCGAGGGGTACGTCGAGGACGGATTCGACCACGCTGCGCCGGCCGCCGATCATCCCGACCGTGTCGCGGTCGCCCGCCCGGGTCGAGCGCCGGATGATCGCCCACGCCTCGTGCCCCTGGAGCGCGGCGATGGCGTCCCGGGCGGCAGAGGGGGTGTCGGTCATGTGCGGCAGCGTACGCAGTAGCAAGGTTCAACAAGAAATGATAAGAAATGAAAAGGAATAACAAGGGGGTCCAGTCCTGAACCCGTTCAAGCCCACTGCGGGATCCTCGCCCCCCGAGCTGATCGGCCGGGAGTCCTCACTGCAGCGGATCCGGGAGGCCGTCGCCGACGGGCCCGGGGCGCCGGGCCGCATCTGCCTGTTCACCGGCAAGCGCGGCGTGGGCAAGACAGTGATGCTCAACGAGTTCGAGGACGCCTTCCACGCCGCGGGCTGGCTGTCGGTCGGCGTCAGTGCCACGTCGACCCTGGTGCCCGACCTGGCCCGGCGGGTGTCCGGGCTCCTGCGCCAGCACGAGCCGCCCCCGCGCCGCCGGCTCACCGGTGTCTCGCTGCCTGGGGGAGTCGGGGCGGACTGGGAGAACATCGACCCGCAGCCCGCCGACCTGCGCATGCTCGTCACCCGGCTCCTCGACGTGCTCGGCCCGGACCGCGGCCTCCTCCTGACCATCGACGAGATCCACGGCGGGCAGCGAGAGCAGATGCGCGAGATCGCCACCATGAGCCAGCACCTCGTGCGCGAGGACCGGCAGTTCGCCCTGGCCATGGCCGGCCTGCCGTCGTCGGTGTCCAACCTCCTGTCCGACCACGTGCTGACGTTCCTGCGCCGCGCCGACCGGCACGACCTGCGCTCGCTCCCGGTCGACGATGTGGAGGACGCCCTGCGCCACACGGTCGAGGCCAACGGCAGGTCGATCACCCACGACGCGAGCCTCGCCGCGGCCGAGGCCACCGAGGGATACCCGTTCATGGTCCAGCTCGTGGGCCACCAGATGTGGCGGGCCACCGACGGCCCCGAGATCGACAGCGCGGCCGTCGCCCGCGGCGTACCGGTCGCCAAACGGCGGCTCCGCGAGCTCGTGCACGAGACAGCCCTCAACGACCTCTCGGACGTCGACCGGGAGTTCCTGGTCGCCATGGCCGTCGACGACGGCCCCTCGAGCACGGCCGAGGTCGCCCGCCGGATGGGCAGGTCGAGCCAGTACGTCAACACCTACCGAGGGCGGCTGATGGCCGCCGGGGTCATCGAGGCACCTGCCCGCGGCAAGGTCGACCTGTCGATCCCCTACCTCCGCGAGACGCTGCGCGAGCTCAACTGACGCTCAGCTGACGACGGTCAGCAGCTGGGTCGCCCTGGTCAGCGCGACGTAGAGCGTCGCCCGGCCGGTGGCCGACTCGGCCTCGATCTCGTCGGGGCACACCACGACGATGGCGTCGAACTCCAGGCCCTTGGTGTCGAGGCCGGTGAGGACGACCACCCGGTCCTCGCCGGACGGCGAGACCGCGGAGTCGACGGCGGCCCGCGCTCCGGGCGCGTCGTCGGCGAGCTCGGGCCAGGACGCCAGCCAGGCGTTGACCTCGGAGCGGCGCCGGGACGGGACGACGATCGCGACGGTGCCGCCCACCTGGCCGGCCACGTCGAGGACCGCCTCCCGGGTGGCGGCTTCGAGGTCGGCGACCCCGGTGACCACCCGCGGCTCGACGCCGGTCGACCGGACGGCGGTCGGCAGGTCGGCGTCCAGACCGACGCGCTGGGCGTAGGCCGCGGCGAACTCGTAGATCTCCGCGCTGTTGCGGTAGTTGGTGGAGAGGTGGAACTCGTGGACCGGCTTGCCCTCGAGGGCCTCCGCGCGAGCCGCGGCCGACTCGGCGGGCACCGGCCACGACGACTGAGCCGGGTCGCCGACGATCGTCCAGGACGCCGTACGCCCGCGCCGTCCGACCATCCGCCACTGCATCGGCGTGAGGTCCTGCGCCTCGTCGACCAGCACGTGTGCGAAGGGGTCGTCCTCGATCCGGTGCGTCGGCGGCGCCCATGCGCGGCCCGAGGGCGCGTACTCCCGGTCGGCGGCGGTGAGCAGCTCCTGCATGTCGTGGCCGCCCTCGAGCAGGCCGGTCTCGTCGAGGTCGCGCTCGTCGTCGGAGCGGGCCGGGACGTCGCCGATCGCGTAGCGCAGCTCGTCGAGCAACGGCACGTCCTGGACCGAAGGCACGATCGGGCCGGCCGTGGGGTCCGTGGAGCCGCCCCACGACTTGAGCAGCAACGCCTGCTCCTCGGCGCTGAGCACGCCGTCGGCCATCCGGGCGAGGACGTCGGGGTCACGCAGCCAGCCGAGCACCTCGACCGCGTCGAGAGGCGGCCACCAGGCCACCGCGAAGTCGAGGAACTCCTGGTTGGACAGCATCTCGTCGTCGAAGGCCTCGCGGCCGCGCTCCCGGCCGCGCTCGCCACGGACCTGGCGCCACATCTGGTCCAGCAGCGCGCCCGCGACCCGGGGCAGCTGGCGGTTGCGGCGGCCCTGTGACATCAGGGACCGGCGCACCCGCCCCAGCGCACCCCGGTCGAGCACGATCACGTCGTCGCGCCAGAAGACCCGGAAGCGGTCCGGGCTCCCCGGCGCCTGCATCCGGGCGACCCGGCGCAGCAGGGTCGCCATCCGGGCCGAGCCCTTGACATCGGCGACCGCCGGCTCGTCCTGGCGGCTCGCCTTGACCCCGTCGACGACCTCACCCAGCGACCGCAGTGCCACGGCGGTCTCGCCCAGCGACGGCAGGACCCGCTCGATGTAGCGCATGAACACGCCGCTCGGGCCGACGATCAGCACGCCGCCGCTCTCGTAGCGACGACGGTCGTTGAAGAGGAGGTAGGCCGCGCGGTGCAGCGCGACCACGGTCTTGCCGGTGCCGGGTCCGCCGCTGATGGTCACGACGCCCCTGCCCGGCGCCCGGATCGCGAGGTCCTGCTCGGCCTGGATGGTCGCGACGATGGAGTGCATCGACCGGTCCCGGGCGCGCGAGAGCTGCGCCATCAGCGCGCCCTCGCCGACGATGGGGAGGTCCGTGTCGGCAGCCTCGAGGGCACTGGCGTCGAGCAGCTCGTCCTCGACCCCGACCACGCGCGGGCCGGTGCAGCGCAGCACCCGGCGGCGTACGACGTCGTGCGGGGTCGCCGCGGTCGCCTGGTAGAACACCGCCGCCGCCGGGGCCCGCCAGTCGATCAGCAGGGAGTCCCGGTCGGAGTCGCGCAGGCCGATCCGGCCGATGTAGCGCGGCTGCGGGTCGACCTCCGACTTCATGTCGAGTCGCCCGAACACCAGACCCTCGTGGGCGGCGTCGAGCTGGGCGATCCGGCGCGCGGCCTGGAAGACCATGGCGTCGCGCTCCACGAGACCGCCCTCGTGACCCAGCCGGCCGCGGTCGTGTCCTTCCTGGGCCAGGCGCTGTGCGGCCTGCGCGGAGACCTCCAGCTGTCGGTAGACCTTGTCGACGAACGTCTGTTCGCCGGCGATCTCTCGCTCGACCAGCTCGTCACTCAACGTGCTACAACCTCCGACGCGGTACCGGTCCCGGCTCCCCAGGGCGGAGCCATCAAGCCTAACCCGACCGGGTGCCAACGGCAGAGTTCTCGCCGCAGGACCGCTACTTGGCGCGGGAGAGGAACGCCGTCATCGCCGCACGCGCCTCCTCGGAGGCGAACAGGGTGGCGCTCAGCGCGGCCAGCTCCTCGCCGCGCTCGTCGATCCGCTCGACCAGGTCGCGGTTGAGGATCCGCTTGGACTCGCGCAAGCCCTGGGCGGCCCCGGTCGCGAGCGACTCGCAGGTGCGCCGCACCTCCGCCTCCAGGCCCTCGGGTGGGACCGCAACCGTCACCAGGCCGTACGCCGCCGCCTGCTCCCCCGAGAACACCTCACCGCCCAGCGTGGTCAGCGCCGACGCCCGCGGGTGCATCCGCTGGTGCACGGTCAGCGAGATGATCGCGGCAGCCAGGCCGAGCTTGACCTCGGTCAGCGCGAAGTTGGCCTCGGTCGAGGCGATCGCGATGTCCGAGGCGGCGACGATGCCGATGCCACCGGCGCGCACCGGACCGGCGAGCTCGGTGACCACCGGCTTGTCCAACGTGAGCAGCTGGCGCTGGAGCGCGACGATGGCGCGCGCACCTTCTTCCATGCCGCCGGCGCTCGCCTCGGACAGGTCCGCCCCCGAGCAGAACACCCGGCCCGAGGAGCGGATGAGCACGACCTTCACGGCGTCGTCCGCACCCGCGGTCGTGACGTGCCCCACCAGCTCGGTGACGAGCTGCCTCGAGAGCGCGTTGCGGTTGTGCGGCGAGTCGAGCGTGATGGTGGCGAGCGACCCGTCGACGTCCAGGTGCACGAGCTCTGAATCGCTGTCCTCTGGACTGTCGGTCATGTGCGCAATCATCACGCATGGCCTATGACGCAGAGCTCGCCGACCGGCTGCGCGACCAGCTGGAGGGCACGCCGACGACGGAGAAGAAGATGTTCGGGGGGCTCGCCTTCCTAGTGGGCGGCAACATGGCGGTCGCGGCGAGCGGACAGGGCGGACTCCTGGTGCGGTGCGCCCGCGGTGACACCGAGACCCACCTCGCGGCCGGCGCCAGCCGGATGGAGATGAAGGGCCGCGCCATGGACGGCTGGCTCCGGGTCCCGGCCGAGGCGGTGGCCGAGGACGCCGACCTGGCCCGCTGGGTGCAGGTCGGGGTCGCCGAGGCTGAGGCACTCCCGCCGAAATAGCCGTCCGCTCCGAACAACGGGGCATGAGACCACGGCTGCTCTACGCCCTCTTCGGAGTCCTCGCCGCCCTCGTCGGGGTGGCCACCGGCCACATTGTGGCTGCCCTGCTCAACCCGGCGTCCTCGCCAGTCCTGGCCGTCGGCTCGCAGGTCATCGACCTCACGCCGACGCCGATGAAGGAGTGGGCGATCCGCCGGTTCGGCGACCGGGACAAGCCGATCCTGGTCGGCTCGGTCATGGGCGGCGTCCTGGCTCTCGCAGCCGTCGGCGGCCTCCTGGCCCGCCGGCGCCTGCGCCTCGGCGCCGGGCTGCTGCTGGTTCTGGTCGCGGTCGCGGGGTCCACCGCGATGAACCGACCGACCGCGGAGGTCGTCGACGTCGTCCCGAGCCTGGCCACCGCGGTCGCCGGCGTCGGCGCGCTGTGGTGGCTGGATCGCGCCGCCCGCGCGTCGAGACACACAGAACGGCGGTCTGAGGAGGGCCCCGACGACCAGGACGTGTGTCTCGACGCCCGCCAGCCGTCCCGCCGCGGGGTCCTGGTCGCCAGCGGGGTCCTGGCCCTGACCGCGGCGCTGCTCGGGGGCGCGGGCCGGGTCATCGGGGGGCTCCGTACCCGCCTCGGGGACATCGCGCTGCCCAGGCCGGCGGACCCGGCCCCGCCCCTCCCGGGCGGCCTGGAGCGGACCTTCCCGGGGATCACACCGTTCCAGGTGCCCACCGAGGACTTCTACCGCGTCGACACCCGACTCGACGTGCCGATCGTTGACCACGACGCCTGGACACTGACCATCGACGGCGACGTCGAGCGGGAGGTCACCCTGACCTACGACGACATCCTGGGGATGGACCTGGTCGAACGGGACATCACGCTGACCTGCGTCTCCAACAGCGTCGGGGGCAAGTACGTCGGCGGCGCCCGCTGGCTCGGCGTCCGGCTCACCGACCTGCTCGACCTGGCGGGCGTCGGCAGTGACGCCGACCAGATCTTCGCCACCGACGTCGGCGGCATGACTATCAGCACCCCGCTGGCCCTGGCCACCGACGGCCGCGACGCCCTCCTCGCGGTCGGCATGAACGGCGTGGTACTCCCCCGCGAGCACGGCTTCCCGGCACGTGTGGTGATCCCCGGGCTCTACGGCTTCATCAGCGCGACCAAGTGGGTCACCAGGCTCACGCTCACGACGTACGAGGAGAAGCGGGCCTACTGGACCGAGCGGGACTGGGCGACCGACGCCCCCATCAAGATCTCCAGCCGGATCGACATCCCCAAGCCGCTCGCGAAGCTCGACCGGGGCGAGAACATCGTCGGCGGCGTGGCCTGGGCCCAGCAGAACGGCGGCGTGGCCAAGGTGCAGGTGCGCGTCGACGGCGGCCCGTGGCGGGACGCCGAGCTGGGCCCCTCGGCGGGCGACGACTACTGGCGGCAGTGGTTCTACCGCTGGGACGCGCAGGAGTCCGGTCGGCACAACCTGGCCGCCCGCGTGATCGACGGCAACGGCAACGAGCAGGCCTCCGTACGTGCCACCCCGTTCCCGGAAGGGGCCAGCGGCATCCAGGAGCTCATCGTCGAGGTCGCCTGACCAATCCGTCCGGTGCGCGGCCACGAACACCGAGCACAAGACAGACACCACCCCAGTGCTCCACCAACCGGAAGGCCGATCTCGAATGAAGCGCACGACTCTCCGCCGCAGCGGCGCCGCCGCCACCGTCCTGGCCCTCTCGATGACCCTCGCCGCCTGTGGTGACGACGGCGACGAGCCCACCAGCGGCAGCGACGACACCAGCGAGTCGACCCCGATGGACGACAGCAGTGACGTTGCCGGCGCCGGTGCCCAGGTCTTCGGTGACGCCTGCTCGGCGATCCCGACGTCGGGCAAGGGCTCCTTCGACGGCATGGTGACCGACCCAGTCGCGACCGCGGCGAGCAACAACCCGCTGCTCAGCACCCTGGTCACCGCGGTCGGCGCGGTGCCCGGCCTGGCCGACACCCTCAACGGCGCCGAGGCGCTGACCGTGTTCGCGCCGACCAACGACGCGTTCGCCAAGATCCCCGAGGCCGACCTCAACGCCCTGCTCGCCGACCCCGACGCACTCGCCGCGGTCCTGTCGCACCACGTGGTCGGGGCCAACCTCGACCCCGACGCGGTCGTGGGCACCCAGGACACGCTCAACGAGTCCACCGTGACGGTCGAGGGCGACACTGATGGCATGACCGTCGGGGACGCCACCGTCCTGTGCGGCAACATCCCAACGGCCAACGCGACCGTGTATGTCATCGACACCGTGCTGATGCCGTCGGCCTGACGGCGACCAGGACGTATCGGGTACAGATCACGAACAAGCAGCAGGATCGAGAGACCGTGGAGCACCTCCGGCCAGTGACCCCCGGCGCCCCCCAGGAGGGGGCGCCGGTGGCACCCGACCTCGTCGAGCTGCTCAAGCTCTGCGGGCGCGGTGACCAGAACGCCTTCGCGCAGCTCTACGACGCGGTGGCCGCCAGGGTCCACGGTCTCGCCGTCCGGGTCGTGCGCGACCCGGCGCAGGCCGAGGAGGTCGCGCAGGAGGCCTTCTTGGAGATCTGGAAGAACTCAGGCCGCTTCGACCCCTCGAAGGGCAGCCCCCTGGGGTGGCTGCTGACCATCGTCCACCGCAAGTCCGTGGACCGGATCCGGTCGGCAGAGGCGTCCACCCGGCGCGACACGGCGTACAACCAACAGAACCAACCGGTCGACCACGACGCGACCGCCGAGGCCGCCCACGCCTCGCTCGAGGCCCGCCGGGTCCGGGCGGCGCTGGAGAGCCTCACCCCGGTCCAGCGCGAGGCACTGGAGCTCGCCTACTTCGGGGGTTACACACATACGGAGGTGGCCACCATGCTCGACCTGCCGGTCGGCACGGCCAAGACCCGCATCCGGGATGGGCTCATCCGGTTGCGCGACACGATGGGAGTGGGGGCGTCATGAGCGACATCCACGCGTTGTCGGGCGCCTACGCCGTCGACGCCCTCGACGACCTCGAGCGCGCCCAGTTCGAGCGGCACCTGCGCGACTGCGAGATCTGCAGCCGCGAGGTCGAGTCGCTCCGTGAGGCCGCGGCACTGCTCGCCGAGACCACCGCCGCCGCTCCCTCCGCCGCCCTCCGCGACCGGGTGCTGGCTGACATCGCCACGGTCCGGCCGCTGCCCCCCGTCGTGCCGACGGTGGCCCCCGACACGACCACGGAAACGGCCGGGGGCCGGCGCCGCCGCTGGCTCCCGGCGCTCGCGGCGGCGGCCGCCGCCGTCGTCATCGGCACCGGGGCCGTGGTCTGGCAGCAGGTCGACGACGAGCCACCCAGCCGCATCGAGCAGGTGCTGGAGGCCAGCGACGCTCAGGAGTTCACGCAGACCCTGCCCGGAGGGGCGGAGGCCACCGTCGTGCGGTCCAAGAAGCTCAACGAGGCGGTGCTGATCACCCACGACATGCCGGCCGCCCCCAGCGGGCACGCCTATGCGCTGTGGCTGCAGCACGACGACGTCATGGTGCCGGCGGGCATCATGCCGCCCGGCTCCGACAACGAGGTCCTGCTCAGCGGCGACGCGGCCAGCGCCAACGGCGCCGGGATCACCGTGGAGACCGCCGGGGAGCAGCACGCAGAGCCGGAGGGCGACGTGGTCGTCGTCTTCGACTTCGAGGCCTAGACCCATGAGCCCGCCGCCCACCCGGGTCGCCGTCGTCGGCTCCGGGGTCGCCGGCCTCACCGCGGCCTACGTCGCCTCGAGGACCGCGCACGTCACCCTGTTCGAGGCCGACCACCGGCTCGGCGGGCACGCCGACACCCACTGGGTCGACAACGGGGTCGACGACGGGGTCGACGGTCTGGCCATCGACACCGGCTTCATCGTGCACAACCCGCGCACCTACCCGGTGCTGCTGCGGCTGTTCGCCGAGCTCGAGGTGGCCACCCAGCCCTCCGAGATGTCGCTGTCGATCCGTGACGACGCCACCGGCCTCGAATGGGCCGGCGCGCTGGGTCGCCGGGGCCTGTTCCCGACCTCGGCCAACCTCCGCAACCCCCGCTACCTCGCGATGCTCACCGAGATCCCGCGCTTCCACCGCCGCGCCCGGGCCACCCTCGCGGACACCGGACCCGACCGGACGCTGCGCGAGTTCCTCGACGAGGGGCGCTTCTCGGCGTACTTCGTGCGGCACTTCATGGAGCCGCTGGTCGCCGCCGTGTGGTCGTGCGACCCCGAGGTCGCGCTCGACTACCCGGCCCGCTACCTGTTCACGTTCCTCGAGCACCACGGCATGCTCGGCATCTTCGGCAGCCCGCAGTGGCGCACGGTGACCGGAGGCTCGCGGACCTACGTCGACAAGGTGGCAGCGGCGGTCCCCGACGTCCGTGCCGGCACCAAGGTCACCTCTGTGCTCGAGCGGCCGGGTCGGGTCGAGGTCACCGACGGCAACGGAATGGTGACCAGGTTCGACGCGGTGGTCATCGCGACCCACCCGGGCCAGGCGCTGGCCATGCTCGCCGAGCCGAGCGCGGCGCAGCGCGAGGTGCTCGGGGCGATGCCGTACGCATCCAACGTCGCCCTCCTGCACACCGACATCTCCCTGCTGCCGCGGGCCGGGAACGCCCGGGCCAGCTGGAACTTCCGGCGCCGCACCGGGCCGGCGGACGGGGTCACCGTCACCTACGACCTCACCCGGCTGCAGCGGCTGGACACCGAGACGCACTACCTCGTCACCCTCGGTGGCGAGGACCTCGTGGACCCGGCCACGGTGATCGAGCGGATGGAGTACGAGCACCCGCTCTACAACCCCACCTCGGTCGCGGCCCAGGCCCGGCTCCCCGAGATCGACACCGACCGGATCGTGTTCGCCGGGGCCTACCACGGCTGGGGGTTCCACGAGGACGGCGCGCGCTCCGGGCTGGCTGCGGTGGAGCGGCTGGGGATGCGTTGGGAGCCTCGCGAGAGTGGTTTCGAGGTTCGCTCCGCTCGCACCTCAACCACCGGGGACGTCACGGGCATCTACGAGACGACGATCCGCCACACCCGGCGGACGCCGTTCACGCGCACCTTCACCCACCGGTCGCAGACCTGGGTGGTCGACGTCGACGACCTGCCCGACCACGGTGTGCTCGGCCGGTTCGAGGCGAGGGACCACATCGGCGACCCCGAGCGGTCGCTGCGCGACAACGTCCAGGTCTTCCTCGACCGGCAGTCGATCGATGGGCAGGGCATCGACGTGCGCGGCGGCCGGATACTGCTCGCCGCCAACGCCCGCGCCTTCGGCTACTGCTTCAACCCGATCAGCGTCTTCTGGTGCTGGGACCGCCGCGGCGACCTGGCCGCGACCGTGGTCGAGGTGCACAACACCTACGGCGACCGGCACGCCTACCTCGTCCACACCGACGAGCGGGGTCGCGGCACGGTCGACAAGGCGATGTACGTGTCGCCGTTCCACGGGACCGACGGGACCTATCGGGTCGCCGCTCCTGTCCCCGGCTCGACCGCGCGCGACCGGCTCGACATCGCGGTCACGCTCGACACCGACGACGGTGCGACGTTCTCGGCGTCACTCTCCGGACGCAGGTCCGGGATCACCCCGCTCCGGGCCGCTCCGGCGGCAATCCGGCACGCCCTCCTGATCCGAATGCATGGCGTCCGGCTCTGGCTGCGCCGACTCCCGGTCCAGCCTCGGCCGACCCATGACCAGGAGGCATCCTCATGACTGTCACCACCACCAGACGCTCGGCCAACCACTGGCCGGGCCTCGACATCGTGCCCACCGGCCCGCGCGCCGCTGTGTCCGCCAGGGTCGCGGAGCGGCTGTTCGCCGCCGCGGTCGACCGGCTCGACGTCACCGTGCACGTGGGCGACGCGACGCTCGGCAGGGGCGGACCTGCGATGACCGTCCACCGGCCCGAGGAGTTCTTCGCGCGGATCGGCCGGCACCAGCTCATCGGGTTCGGCGAGGCCTACCTGACCGGCGCCTGGGACACCGCCCGCCCCGAGGACCTCGCGCCGTTCCTCACCGTGCTGGCCGCCGAGCTCCCGGCACTGGTGCCCGAGCGACTGCAGCGGCTGCGCGGCCTGGTGGTCAGGCGCCCGCCGCGGCGCGAGAGGAGCACCACCGCCAACTCCCGCGACAACATCGCCCACCACTACGACCTGTCCAACGACCTCTTCGAGCTGTTCCTGGACCCGACCCTCAGCTACTCCTCGGCGATCTTCCCGGAGCGGCTGCTGGGCGGCGCCGCCCGGCGCCAGGACCTCGAGGCCGCCCAGCTGGCCAAGATCGACCGGCTCCTCGACCAGGCCCGCGTGGGTGCCGGGACCCGCGTCCTGGAGATCGGCTCGGGCTGGGGTGAGCTCGCGATCCGGGCCGCCCACCGCGGCGCCACCGTCCGCACCGTCACGCTCTCGACCGCCCAGAAGACGCTGGCCGACCAGCGGGTCGCCGCGGCCGGCGTGGCCGACCGGGTCTCGGTGGAGCTCTGCGACTACCGCGACGTCGGCCGGGCCGGCGAGCAGTACGACGCCGTGCTCTCGGTGGAGATGATCGAGGCGGTGGGCTGGCACTACTGGCGGACCTACGTCGAGACCCTCGATGCCGTCCTCGCCCCGGGCGGCTCGGTCGCCCTCCAGGCGATCACGATGCCGCACGACCGGATGCTCGCCACCCGCAACACCTACACGTGGATCAACAAGTACATCTTCCCGGGCGGCTTCCTGCCGTCGGTCCAGGTGATCGACGAGCTGAGCCGCGAGCACACCAGCCTCCGACTGGTCGACCGCCAACCGTTCGGCCGGCACTACGCCGAGACTCTGCGCCTGTGGGACGAGGCGTTCCGGGCAGCATCCGAGCAGGTGCTCAGCCTCGGGTTCGACGAGACGTTCCTGCGGATGTGGCACTTCTACCTGGAGTACTCGCGGGCCGGCTTCGCCTCCGGCTACCTCGACGTCAACCAGCTCACGTTCAGGAAGCCATGAGCGATCCTCGGCGTGCTTGACTCGGCTGGTGGACCGGGTCGCGGAAGCGTTCTCGGCGGTGCCGCGCAGGATGTTCCTGCCTCGTGCTGCCCGCTGGCGCGCGGGCCTCGACTCGCCGATCCTGATCGGCCACGGGCAGACCAACTCCCAGCCGCGGACCGTCGAGTCGATGCTGAGGCTCCTCGAGGTCCGGCCCGGCGACCGCGTTCTCGACGTCGGCAGCGGCTCGGGGTGGACGACGGCGCTGCTCGCCCACCTGACCGGGCCGACCGGCCAGGTGGTCGGCGTCGAGATCGAGCCCGAGCTGGTCGACTTCGGCTCGGCCAACCTGGCGGAGACCGACCAGCCGTGGGCGAGCATCGCCCTGGCCGACCCCCGCGTCCTCGGCCGTCCCGAGCTCGCGCCGTACGACCGGATCCTGGTCTCGGCCATGGCCCGCGACCTGCCGGAGCCGCTCGTCGCCCAGCTCGCCGACGGCGGACGGATGGTCGCGCCGGTCGCCGGCGAGATGCTCCTGGTCCATCGCTCCGGCGAGGACGTCGAGGTGACCGCCCACGGTGAGTACCGGTTCGTCCCGCTGCGTTGATCCCGCTACCTTGACCCCGTGTCAGAGGCCGATGTCGGTGAGGAGCTGGTCCGGCTCGCCTCCGCCGACAACTTCCGTGACGTCGCGGGAATCGACACCCCCTACGTCGCCGGGGACGGCGTGCCGCTGCGCCGGGGGGTCCTCTTCCGCTCCAACGAGCTCCAGCTGAGCGACGCCGACGCGCACTCCGTGGCGAGCCTCGGGGTCACCGCGGTCTACGACCTGCGCCACGACCACGAGGTCGAGGCCCACCCCGACGTCCCGGTGCCGGGCGCCTCGTGGCACCACCTCGAGGTCAAGGGCATCCCCATGGAGGCGGTCAGCAGCCTCGAGACCCGCGAGGCCGCCACCGAGGTGATGCACGAGGTCTACCGCAGCTTCGTCGACAAGCCGGGCGCCCGGGCTGCCTTCGCCGAGCTGCTCACCCGGATCGCGGACACCGAGGGCGCACAGCTCTTCCACTGCACCGCCGGCAAGGACCGCACCGGCTGGGCCGCCGCCCTGCTCCTGCACATCGCGGGCGTCGACGAGGAGACGATCCTGGCCGACTACCTGCTCACCAACGACTTCTCCTCGGGCACCCGGGAGAAGTACCTCGGTCTCGTCGCCGAGCACCTCGGCGCCGACAAGGTCGAGGTCTACGAGCGGGTGATGGTCGCCGACGCCGACTACCTGCAGACGGCCTACGACGCGGCGGCCGCGGCGTACGGCGACCTCGACGGCTATCTGCGTGACGGGCTCGGCCTGTCCGCGGAGACCCTGGACCGGCTGCGGGAGAAGATCCGGCGATGACCCGACCAGCGGCCGCGTAGGAGACTCTCAGCGACTGCCGCGGGGTGCCGCCGCCTTGGGGTTGGCCGCCACGTCGGTGACCGGGTTGCTCGCCAGCTTCTGGAAGGTCAGATCGATGCCTTCCGTGCCCGCGAACGCCTCGACCTGCCCCGGGATGTTGCAGAAGAACAGCTCGTTCGTCGACGGGCCGAAGGTGATCACCCCTGACCCGGTGAGGCTGGCGATGAAGGACGGCTCCGACGGCCGGAAGGTCGTGGCGACGTAGTCGGTGCCGACCGCGAACCCGCAGAGCACCTTGGAGCCGCTGTCCACGAGGTCGAGGTAGGCCTGCCAGTTGACGAGGTAGGTCCCGTCCGGCATCGAGACGTTCCAGTTCGGACCGGCCGAGTCGGCACCGAGCCCGAGCCTGACCGTGGTCGCCGACGTGGGCAGCTCGTCGCTGCTGTAGCCGTCGAGCAGGTCGGCGTTCAGGTTCTTGACCCTGGTCGTGGAGTTGACCGCCAGCGGCGGCGAGTTCTTCTTGGCTTTCAGCGAGAGAACGGCGCCGCCGGTGGTGCGCTTGAGGACGGTGACCTTGTTCGCCTTGTTGGCCTTGCCGACGATCAGGCTGTCCCCGGTGGCGGCGTACGTCGCCAGGTCGAACCCGAGGACGAGCAGGGCGGCCGAGAGGACCAGGACGAGCGGACGCTTCAGCGCGGACATGCGGGCTCCGATCAGAGAACGATGAGGATCGACGCCAACCTAGGCGAACCGTGCCGGGAGGGCAGTCCGGTCTGGACCACGTTGACTCCGACCGGCCGACGCGGTCGGGTCTCTCCATGGGTTCCCTGCGCGCGTACCTCCGCCAACACCACGTCGGGTTGCTGGCGATCCTCCTCATCCTCAGCGGCGGCACCGCCTACGCGGTCACGGCGCCCAAGAACTCCGTGGTGTCGACGTCGATCAAGAACGGCGCCGTCAAGACCAGCGACATCAAGAACGGCACGATCCGCGGTGCCGACATCCGGTCCGGGACGATCGAGGCCGAGGACCTCGCCGGCGACGCGACCACCGACTTCAACCTCATCCTCACCAGCCTCCCGGCCGGCGGCCCGGCGGTCACGCTCTGGGAGGACCCCAACATCGGCAAGGTGACCATCAGCTGCAACGCCGACTTCAGAGGGCTCAGCTCCTTCGGGTCGCTGTCGGTCTCCCCGGGGAGTGTCGGGGTCCAGGGGCTCGAGCTCTACGGGGAGAACGCCGCCGACACGAACAGGCTGATCGGAGCCGCCACGGTCACCCGCACCAGCACCGGCCAGCCGGTCGGTGGAGCTGGGTTCGGCGGCAGCGAGGCGAGCATGGTCCACCTGAAGTTCCACTACGTCACGCCCACCAAGCGGGTTCTGATCGAGTTCGACTTCTTTCTCTGCAGCCTCCGCGGCGGGATCTACGTGGACCACGTGGTCGAGGACAGCACACCGCCAATGCCGCCCACCCCCGCACGGAAGAACTCCTGTGTGGCGACCGGCGACGCCTACTGCGGCAAGCAGGCCAAGACCGCCTGAGGCGTCACCCGGCCAGGTGACCCCACCGGCTGACCAGCTGGCTCCACGGGCCGTCGTCGACGACCTGGCCTGCGTCGAGGACGACGACCCGGTCGGCGTGGACGAGCGCGGCCGCCTTGCTGGTCGCGCCGATGACCGTCGTGCCCCGCTCGCGCAGCGACCGCCACAGCTCGATCTCGGTGGTCGCGTCGAGGGCCGAGGAGATGTCGTCGGCCAGCAGGACGTCCGCCTCGCAGCCCAGTGCGCGGGCGAGAGCCAGGCGCTGCACCTGGCCGCCGGAGAGGCGTACGCCGCGGTGACCGACGAGCGCGTCGGGACCGCCGGCCTCGGCGACGTCGCGGGCCATCCGCGCGGCCTCCAACGCCGGCTCGACCGCGCGCCCGTCGTGCGCGAGGGCGACGTTGTCGCGGAAGGTGCCCGACAGCACACGGGGCACCTGGGCGACGTGCGCGACCCGGGCCGGCCGCAGCTCGGTCTGGGGGTCACGGATGGAGCGGTCGTTCCAGCGGACGTCGCCGGTGGTGGCCACCAGGCCCGCCAGCGCGCCGAGGAGGCTGGACTTGCCCGACCCGACCTGGCCGAGCAGCAGGACCAGCTCGCCTGCCGAGACGTCGAGGTCGACGTCCTGCACCCCGAGCGTTCCGTCGTCGTGGACGGCGGAGACGCCGCGCAGGGACAGCGTCCGCAGCGGGTCGCGCTCGACCGGGGCAGGATCCGGGGCGGTGCCGCCGACGAGGTCCATCCCTGGAGGGAGGTCCATCAGGTCACCGCCACCGGCGAGCCTGCTGGTGGCGTTCATCCACGCCCGGACCCCCGGGGCCTCGGTGACGACCGAGCCGGCGACCCGGCCGAACCAGTCGAACCCGCTCACCGCGTTGGCGACGAGCAGCGCCGTGGCCAGTCCCCACTCACCGGCCAGCAGGCCGCCCCACGCGGCGACCACGCCGCACTGGACCATCACGACGGGTACGCCGTCGAGGAGGGCCTGCACGCGGTGCTCGCGGACGGCCGCGTCGACGCGCCCGCCGTCGACGCGGCGCAGGTGCGCGTGAACCTGCGGCGTGGCCGCCGCGAGCTTGACGGTGCGCACCGACTCCAGCGCGGAGACGAGCGACTGGCCGAACCGGGCCCGCGCCGTCGAGGAGGCCGCGGCCGAGCGGCCGGCGACCCGGCGTCCCAGGGTGGAGGCGAGGGCCGAGGCGACCATGACGGCGAGCAGCACCGAGCCCGCCAGCCAGCTCTGCGCGATCAGCCCGGTGATCAGCGCGACCAGCAGGCCGTTGACGAAGTCGACCCACCGGTCGGTGTAGCGGGCCAGCCGGTCGGCGTCCATGGTGCGGGCGACGACCTCGCCGGGCGGGGTGCGCTCGAGCCGGTGCTGGGCGGTCTGCCCGTGCAGCACTGAAGCGCGCACCCGTAGTCGGACGTCGACCCACCAGTGGGGGTAGGTGCGGAACGCCTGGGACAGCAGCAGCGGGCTCGCGACGAGCGAGACGACCAGCCCGACCACGAGGAGTCCCGGACTGACCCCCGCCTGGAGGTCGGTGATGATGAGGCCCCAGACCCAGCCGGTCAGGGCGCCGAAGGCACCGGTGAGGGACGCGACCAGGAACAGGCACGCACCCAGCAGTCCCCACTGCGGCTGGACGCGGATCGTGTGGAACACCTGCCGGGCCAGGCTCGGGGTGGGCACCAGCTCGGGGGACGGCGGCGGCGTCGTGGTCCGCCGGACCGAGCCGATCGAGGACTGCTCGTGGTGGTGCTCCTCGACGACGGCCTCGTGTGCCGCCGCCTCGAGCAGCGTCCGGAACGGGCCGTCGGCGGCGGCCAGTCGGGCGCGCGGGCCTTGCTGCACGACGCGCCCGGACTCGAGGACGGCGACCTGCTCGGCCCGCTCCGTCGTCGAGAGCCGGTGGGCCACCAGGATGCCGGTGCGCCCGGAGATGAGACGGTCCGCGGCCCTGACGACCCGGGCCTCGGTGACCGGGTCCATCCGGGCGGTGGCCTCGTCGAGGACCACGACGCTCACGTCGCGCACGAGCAACCGCGCGAACGCGACCAGCTGCTCCTCGCCCGCGGACAGGCTGGTGCCGCCGGGTCCGAGGACGGTGTCGAGACCGTCGGGCAGGCCCGCGACCCACTCGGTGAGGCCCAGCTCGTCGACCGCGGCCTCGATCTCGGCGCGGGGGGTCGCGCCGAAGAGGGTGATGTTGTCAGCGAGAGTGCCGGCCAGCACCTCGGTGCGCTGGGTGACCACCCCGACGGCCGCGCGGAGCTGCTGGAGGTCGAGGTCGCGCACGTCGGTGCCGCCGAGGAGCACGGTGCCGCGCGGCGGCTCGACGGCGCGGGACAGCAGGGAGGCCAGGGTCGACTTCCCCGAACCCGTGCGGCCGACCAGCGCACAGGTGTGCCCGGCCGGGACGCGCAGGTTGACGTCGCGCAGTGCGAAGGTGCCCGTGTCGTAGGCGAAGCCGAGGTGGTTGAACTCCACGTCCAGGGGTCCGTCGGGCAGCGGCAGGCCGCCGACGGGCTCGGCCGGCGAGGCGAGCATCCCGCGGAGCCGAAGCACTGCGCCGAAACCTTCCTGGAGGTCGGGCAGGTGCCGGGCGAGCATGTCGACGCCGCCCACGAACATCGTGGTGACCAGGAACAGCGTCACCAGGCGCGCGGTCGACAGGTCGTCCGCCATGACCAGGGCGATACCGACGACGCCCACGGCCGCCAGCGCCCCGTGGAGCAGGCCGCCGCTCCGCCTGGTGATCTGGACCTCGACGGCCAGCACGTCGTCCAGGGTGCGGTGGACCGTCGCGGCCAGCTCGGCGTTGCGGCGCAGGACGTGGGCCTGACCCAGCGACGTCCGCAGGTCGTCGCGCGCGGCGACGCCCTCCTCGGTCGAGGCGGCGTGGTCGGTCCAGGCCGCTTCCTCCAGGACCTTGCGCTGCGCGACCAGCGGCAGGAGGCGGCGGACGACCCAGAAGGTGACCACCGCGGTCAGCGGGAACAGGAACAGCGCCGGCCACCAGGTGAGCGTGGCGACCACCCACAGCGGGCCGGCGGCGAGGAAGGTGCGCGCGGCCTGCCACACGCCCCAGCGCATCAGCTGGCCGACCTCCCAGGTGTCGTCGTCGATGCGGTCGAGGATCTCGCCCACCGCCTGCTCGGAGAGCTCGGACAGCGGCTGAGCCATGGCGGCGTCGAGCAGGTCTGAGCGCAGCCGGCCCTCGGCCCGGTCGCAGACGGTCGCCCACATCGTCTTGGCGAAGGTGTCCATGACCGCGCCGCCGACGACGCACAGCGCCAGCAGCCACAGCAGCCGCGACGTGGCGTCGTCGGCCAGCCGGCCGGCCACCATCGAGCCCAACGACGCGGAGACGGCGCCGAGCAGCGACAAGGAGAAGCAGAGGTAGGTCAGCGGCCGGCGTACCCGTCGCCAGTCGACCGGGTCGCGACCGGGAGCCGGCACCGGATCGGGCCTGGCCGCCGGTGCCGGCCGGCTCTCGACCCGAGTGACCGTCACAAGCACAGGACGCTACGTCGCCGGACCGACATCGCGCCTCTGGATTTCGGCGCTCACAACTGCTTGTATTCGAGCATGTGTTCTGATAGTGTCACAAGCCGATGACCGCCGAGCTCCTGCCACCGCCACCGCCACCCGAGGCACTCCTGCCTGGCGACGTGCTGACGCAGGTGCGGGAGACCCGGGCGCGGATCAACCTCGACGAGTCGCGGATCCTGCAGCTGGCCTGCGAGTGGGCAGACATCCGCCCCGCGCTGGCGGGTGACGAGTCCTGGCGGCCGGCCCCGGTCACCGGCACCGAGTCGTGGCTGGAGGACCCCGAGCACGCGAACGCCGACGACCTGGAGTGGTTCGGCATCCCGCCGGTGCGCTGGGACGCCCCGGCCGCGTTCGCCGCTGCCAACGGGGTCTCCACCGCGTCGGGTCGGGCGCTGATGCGCGACGCGCTCGTCCTGCGGCACCGGTTGTCACGGACCTGGGAGCGGGTCGTCGGCGGCGAGGTCCCGCTGACCAAGGCCCGCCTCATCGCGCAGGCGGTGCTCGGCCAGCCTGCCGACGTCGTCCTCTACATCGACCAGGTCGTCGCGCCTCGCGCGCACCAGGTCGGGCCGGTCGTGCTGGAGCGACTGATCGACGAGGCGATGCTCACCCTGCACGCCGAGGAGCGCGAGCTCGAACAGCTCGCAGCGCTTGACGCGCAGTACGCACGGCTCGACCCCGCGGGGCTCAACCACACCGGCATCACCGAGATGGTGATCCGCGGCGACTGGACCGACCTCTCGGCGTTCGACCGCGCGCTCTCCCTGATCGCCAGTCTGCTCGGGCAGGAGGACCAGCCCGGCTTCGGCCTCTCCCTCGACCGGCGGCGCGCGATGGCCGTCGGGGTGCTCGCCGACCCCGAGCGCGCCCTCGCCCTGATCAACGGCGGGCGGCCGCCCAAGCCCAAGCGCGAGGTCGTCGCCTACCTCCACCTCGACGAGCGCAGCATCCGCAACCTCGACCCGGTGACGACCGACGAATGCGGCCGCCCGATCCTGACCGAGGTCGTCCAGGGCTGGCTGAAGCGCGCCGACACCCACGTCACCGTCAAGCCGCTGCTCGACCTCACCAAGGCCGCGGTCAGCGGGCTCACCCACGCGCACGAGCAGCACGCCACGCACGACTACGTGCCCTCAGCCGAGGACCGCGACCTGGTCATCCTCCGCGACCGTCGCTGCCGTCATCCCTACTGCACCCGGCTCGCCCGCCAGTGCGACCTCGACCACCGCATTCCCCACGCCGAGGGCGGCCCCACCTGTCCCTGCAACCTGACGCCGCTGTGTCGACATCACCATCGACTGAAGACCAAGGCTGGCTGGCGGGCCCGAAGTCCCGAACCCGGCGTCTACCACTGGACCGATCCCTACGGTCGGGAATACCTCGTCGACCAGGATGTGACGCGGGACCTCACCCCGTCTTGAGTGCACGAATCGCGGCAAGATCGGACGCGTTCAGCCGTCGTGCAACGCCTCACGCCCGTGGAATGCCTCCGCGATGTCGAACCACAAGTTGGCGAGCACTTCCGTTCGCTCGGTGACCTGGTCGAGGGAGTCCCGCTCGTCACCTGACGAAGCGTGGTAGACGGCGTAAGCCGCCTCGTTCCACGCCTTGGCCTTCGCGGCTACGGCATCCGCCAAAGCAGTGAGGGTCGTTCGATCGCCGTCCGCTCTCACTGCCGCGAGGAATGCCGTCTCGGCGTCTTCGTAGCGCGTCGCGGCGGCTTCATGATCAGTCCTCGGCTCCACGGGTCGCAGGATATGGCCGACCGCTCATCGGCATGAGCGGTCGCATCGGGTGGCCTTCCAGCTGTGCCTTCCGGGAGCGCCCCCGGACGCGTCGTCGGAGTGCGGGCGGCACCCATTGGCTAGTCTGCGCTGAGCCGACGAATCCGTGCGACACGCACCTGACGGCACCGCCTGCAGCAGGGCCTTTGCACTCTCCTATTGGATGTTGGCGGGCGAGTCTTACCCCCGCCCGGTCCGAGCGTGAATCTGCACCCTGCCCCTGTTGGTCGGTCTGGTCGTCCCTTTCCATGAAAGAGGAGCGAGGGGGCGGGGCGGCGGACCAATGATGAGTCTTCCAGGCAGGGCATACGCGAGGCCGCCAACGCGGCGGCGGAATCCACGCGAGACGCTATTTGGAGCTGCAGTCCTCGAGGGTGTGATCGACGCATACCGTAAGGCCGTAAGGGATCTTGAGGTCTTTGTCATCTCCCCAAGCGATCAGGTACCCCTCAGCAGTCTGATCGGTATCGTCGGCCTCGAGCTCGACGACGAGCTCGTAGATGTCGCCGCTCTCCTCCGTTCCGCACTCGTCGTCCAACACCAGATCGTCGGCGCGCTCGAAGTCGTTGTCCTCCAGGGTGCCGAGGGCCTCGCCGAGCATCATTTCCTGGGTCAGGAACGGGTTGCGGCGCAGGGCGTACCCGGTGACCTCGATGTCGTCGCCGCCGTAGGTCGAGATGCCGGTGACGGTGACCGGTCCGCCTTCCGGGCACACCGGCATGGAACCGACCAGGAACGGGCTGTTGGCGGGTACCTCGAAGGTTAGGGCTACGCCGTCGTTCAGATCGCCACCCCCGATGCGGAGCACGCCGCGCTTATCGTCCTCGCCTGTGCAGCTGACCAGGAGTAGCGCGAGAACGAACACCAGCGGAGTGATGCTCCTCATCAGGAGTTGTTGCGTGCGTCCACACGGCTGGCGTGCAGCGGTCCGTTCACGTTGTTGCCACAGATCTTCCCAGCCACGTTGAAGGTGAACTTCATGTCCTGGCTGTCGCCGTATCCGGTCTGACTCGAGAGGTTGATGGTGGGGAACTTCACCCCGCCGCCAAGGGTCGCAGCGGTAGCGGTTTCAGTGTCCCATGTGTTGCCGGCCAACTTGTTCGAGCAGTATGGGCCGGCGTTGGCGTGTGCGACCTGCTGGAAGTCGGTGAAGTAGTCGTACATCTCGTACTGCTCCCACGTCTTGTCACCGCAGGCCACGATGCGTTTCCGATAGTTGACCCGGTTGCCGACCAGCGCGTTGATCACGGGGCTCTGGAATGACTTCTTGCTGTAGGACCTCGTCCGGGTGCCCGACCCCGCAAGAGTGCCGTCTCCCTTGATCAGCGCGATGCCCATCGTGTGCGTGGTCGAGCCGTTCATGCCTTGGGTCAGACTGATCGGGATGCCGGCCTCGCTGTAGGCAAAGACGTAGTCCTGCCTGACGTTCCTCTTCCAGGCATCCGCCCAGTAGGTCTGGCCGCACTTCTCCGTCGTGTCCGTAGGTAGCGTCTCGTCGCGGGCCGTGGCGGCACCGATGCCGAGCATGCGAGCGCGCTCGGCGCGGCTGGCGCGCAAGAAGACACGCGCGTAGCGGTACATGCCGGTGGCCCGTTTGCTGACCGCCACCTTGGCGGCGCGGGCCGCCTTCCTGGCTGAGTAGGGCTTGCCCTTGGCATCGACAAAGGTCGACGGAGGGTTGCCGTCCTCGACCAGCGTGCCCTGATCGAGGTCAACGGTGAACATCGGGGCCAGAGACTCGTCGGGGCCACGGCCACTGCGCGGCAGGACCCGGCTCTCGATGACCTCGTGCAAGCCGGGCTGGGTCGCCTCGGCGGGATAGAGGGTGTAGTACCAGCTAATCGTGCGCGAGGAGTCGCTGATCAACAGCGTCATGTCCACCCCGCCGTCGTTGTGCACGTAGTCGGCAGGGATAGCGTCGAAGTCGGCGGCGAGAGTGAAGTCGCCGTCCGCATCGGCGGTTGTGGCGGCCAACGGCAGAACGCGGCTCATCTGGTTGCCGCGGATGTCGGGTTGCGCAAAGGCGGCCAGCTTGACACCGCGGGTCGAGTCCAAGTCCTCGCTGCTGACGTTGCCAGCGGCAATGATCTCTCGAGCCGCCTTGACGCTGCCATGGGCTGGCGCTGCGGTTACCGGTGGTGACTGGGCGAGACCGCTTGCGACAACGAGACTCAGCAAGACGAGACATGCAGCCATCCGAGATCGACGAATTGAGAACTGAGACGTGGCCACGAGCCGAGAACCTTCCCCGAGATTGAAAGTTCACGAGCTTTCGAACATTCGGACCTCGTCGTCAAGCCACCCCAAGGTTCTTGTGCGCCCGCGCTAGACCAGTTGGACCTCCCAGTTCGCCCGTCCTCGGCTCTGCGCTGTCAAAGTCCGCGGGCCGATGCTCACCGGCGAGGTTGGGAGTACGACGGGCCGCGCACTTTGACTTCGACTAGGCGCGCTCATCGGCAGATCCGGATGGATCCGCTGTCGAATTGAACGCCTTACGCGCTGCCCGCTACTCGCTCTTCCGCACGTTCCGCCTCGGCTCCTGAGGGATGAGGAGCTCACCGGTGTCCGGGTCCTTGAACCCCACCTGGACCTCCTCGGACGTCTTGTGCCGCTGGGCCTGCGCATAGCTCGCGTAGGCCCGGCGGTCGGCGTCGGTGAGCTCGGGGCGGTCGACGAACAGGGTGCGCAGCGAGCGCGGCCACAGCCGGCGGGCCAGCACGACGTTGACCTCGATGCCGATCACGCCGATGAACGAGGCGACGTAGATGATGCCGATCAGGCCGAGCACCACGCCGAACGCCGCATCCATGCCCTCGGTGCCGGCCAGCACCTGGGTCGTGTAGTACTGCCCGACCTCCTGCAGCACCAGCCAGAGGACCGCGACGGTGACCGCACCCGGGGCCGCCCGGCCGAGGTGGTGGCGCCGGGCGGCGGCGAGCCGGAATACGACGGTCAGCAGGATCCCCACCAGCGTCACGTTGGCCAGGCGGATCAGCCACCGGATCAGGCTCGAGTCGCCGAAGATCTCGGCGCCCGCGATGGACACGGCGGTGATGGCGATCATGAAGACGCCCAGGGTCAGCAGGAGCAGCAGACTCTTGAACCGCAGGACGACGGGGTTGGGCCGGTTGTTCCTCGGCACCGACCAGGCGACGTTCAACGCGTTCTGGAGGGCCTGGCCGAGACCGAGCGAGCCGTACGTCGCCGCGAGCACCCCGACCACGACGCCTGTCGTCGACCCCTGCAGCCCGTCGGGCTGTCCGAGCTCCTCGCCGATGATCGGGAACGTCGTCAGCGCGGAATCTAGGACCTGCCTCTGCAGCTCGTCGTTGCCCTGGAGGACGAAGCCGAAGATCGAGGTCGCCAGCAGCAGGAGGGGAAAGACCGCCACCGTCGCGTAGAAGCTGACGATCGCCGCCAGGTAGGGGCCCTGGTCGTCGACGAACTTGAAGAACACGCCGACGGGGATGCCGAGGAACGACCGCTTGCGCTGCGCGCGGTCGAGCGTGTCGACGAACCCCACGCGGGGAGGCTAACCGTTGGCCGTCAGCCGACGACGGTCAGCGTGCCGTCGGAGTCCGTGGTGAAGAGCTGTACGCCGTCGGTGACCTCGGGGGCGTCGGCGCGCAGGGCGACCGCGATCTTGTTCGCGGCGTTGCGCGCGACATCGAGCACGACCTCGACGGCCTGCGCGTCGCTGAGGTGCTCGCGGACCCTGGCGACCACGTCGTCGGGGATCGCGGTCGGCGTCCAGATCATGGCGTCGACCAGCGCGAGGGCTGCCTTCGCCGACTCAGGGAGGTCGCTGTCGGCGTAGGTGTCGACGGCGGCGAACTCGACCTCGTCGGCGCCGGCCTGGATCGCGTCCTGCGAGCGCCGCGACGCGCACAGCCGGCAGTCGTGCTGGCGGGCGCCGCGCAGGCGGACGAGCTCGGTCAGCCTCGCGTCGAGCGCGCGGTGCTGGGCGACCGACGCCATGAACTCCTCCACGGACTCCCAGACACTGGCCACCGGGTAGCGACGGGGCGCCTCCGGCCACTCGGACGGCCCGAACAGCGCGTCGAGGGCCGCCCGCACCCGCGGTGCCACGTCGGCCACCCACACCATCTGCACCACGTCGAACTGGTGCTTGCCCGTGGCGAGCGCGAAGTCGTCACGCATCCCGTCGTCGATCACCGAGACGTCGACCCGGAACTGCTCGGCGAACCTTGCCACGCCCGGAGACTCGAGCACCTCGTCGTGGACCCCGCTGGGACGGATCTCCTGGAGCTTGGCGAACGTCTTTGCGACGTCCGGCGCGACCGACGTCAGGGCTGCGCTTCCAGAGTCCACTCCTGCGACGCTACTCCGCCCCCGAAGCCGAGGCCCGATCAACGGGACGATCAGTAGGACTTCGGCAGCCCCAGGGAGTGCATGGCCACGAAGTTGAGGATCATCTCCCGGCTGACGGGCGCGATCCGGCCGGCCCGGGTCGCCACGAGAAGCCCGGCCATGCCGTACTCCTGGGTGATCCCGTTGCCGCCGTGGGTCTGCACGGCGCGGTCGGCGGCGTCACACGCGGCCTCGGCAGCGGCGTACTTCGCCATGTTGGCGGCCTCCCCCGCACCCATGTCGTCACCGGCGTCGTAGAGCGCGGCGGCCTTCTGGGTCATCAGCCGGGCCATCTCGATCTCGATGTGGCTCTGCGCCAGCGGGTGTGCGATCGCCTGGTGCGCGCCGATCGCCTCCTTGAACACGACCCGCTCCTTGGCGTACGCCGCCGCCTTGTCGAGCGCGAACCGGGCGAGACCGGTCGAGAACGACGCCGCCATGATCCGCTCCGGGTTGAGACCGGCGAACAGCTGCACCAGCCCGCCGTCCTCGTCTCCGACGATCGCGTCGGCGGGGAGCCGCACGTCGTCCAGGAAGACCGTGAACTGGAGCTCGGGGCTCACGATCTCCATCGGGATCGCCTTCGCCTCGAAGCCCGCCGAGTCGGTGGGCACGACGAACAGGACGGGCTTGACCTTGCCGGTCTTCGCGTCTTCCGCGCGCGCGACGACGAGCACGTTGTCGGCCTCGTCGACCCCGGAGATGTAGATCTTGCGGCCGCCCAGCACCCACTCGTCACCGTCGCGGCGCGCGGTGGTGGTGATGTTGTGGGTGTTGGTGCCGGCGTCCGGCTCGGTGATGGCGAAGGCCATCGTGCTCGTGCCGTCGCAGATGCCGGGCAGCCAACGGCGCTTCTGCTCCTCGGTGCCGTAGCGGCTGATGATCGTCCCGCAGATCGCCGGACTGACGACCATGAGGAGGAGCGGGCAGCCCTGCGCTGCGAGCTCCTCGCAGACCGCGGCGATGTCACCGATGCCGCCGCCCCCGCCGCCGTACTCCTCGGGGATGTTGATGCCGAGGTAGCCGTTCTTGCCGATCTCCAGCCACAGGTCGGTGGTCTTGCCACCCGAGCGCGCCTTCTCGACGAAGTAGTCGCGGCCGTACTTGCCCGCGAGCTTGGCCACCTCCCTGCGCAGGGCCTGGCGCTCCTCGGACTCGCTGAAGTTCGTCACTCTGTCTCCTCCACTACTTCTTCCACCACGGCAAGGACCTCCCCGGCAGCGACCTGCTGCCCGGGCTTCACGTCGATCTCGGTGACCGTGCCGGCGTGCGGCGCGCTCACCCGGTGCTGCATCTTCATGGCTTCGAGCACGAGCACCGTCTGCCCGGCCTCGACCTGGTGTCCGGCCTCGACGTCGACGCTGACGACGGTGCCGGGCATCGGCGCCAGCAGGCTGCCGGTGGCGACCGAGTCGGCCGGGTCGACGAAGCGCGGGACCACGCGCAGTGCCACGTGTCCTCCGGGCCAGTCGACATCCACCCGCTCGCCGGCGATCGCGACGTCGTACGACGTGCGAACGCCGCCGGACTCCAGGACCACGTTGGTCGGGCTCGCCGAGACCACCGCGGCGTCCTCGACGACGTATCCGTCGCGTCCGCCCCACCACTCGACCCGAGTGCCGTCTTCGAACTCGGTGACCTGCGGCTGCGAGACGACGTTGCGCCAGGCGACGGGGATGCCACGCTGGACGGTCCTCGCCGCGCCGGCCGTCTCCGCCAGGGCGATCGCGGCGGCAGTCGCCGCATCCGTCGGTGGTTGAGGTGCGAGCGGAGCGAGCCTCGAAACCTCCGACAGGAAGGCGGTGCTGATGTCGCCCGCGAGGAACTCCACGTCCCGCAGGACGCTCACGAGCAGGTCACGGTTGGTCACCAGTCCGTGGATCTTGGCCCGGGACAGCACGCCGGCCAGCTTGCGTGCGGCCTGCTCGCGGGTAGGCGCGTGGACTACCACCTTGGCGAGCATCGCGTCGTAGTGCGTCGACACCTCGCTGCCGGTCTCGTAGCCGGTGTCCACGCGGACACCGTCGTCGGTCGGCAGCTCGAACCTGGACAGCACGCCGCTCTGCGGCTGGTAGTCGGCCGCCGGGTCCTCGGCGTAGAGCCGCACCTCGATCGCGTGGCCCGTCGGTGGTCGAGGTGCGAGCGCAGCGAGCCTCGAAACCTCCGACGCCCCCTCGGCCACCGCAAGCTGCATGGCCACGAGGTCGACGCCGTGCACGAGCTCGGTGACCGGGTGCTCGACCTGGAGGCGGGTGTTCATCTCCAGGAAGAAGAACCGCTCGGTAGGCGGGTCGTAGAGGAACTCGACGGTGCCCGCGCCGCGGTAGTGGATGGCCGCTGCCGCCGAGTGCGCCGCCTCGTGAAGGGCGAGCCGGACGTCGCCGGGCAGGTTGGGGGCCGGGGCCTCCTCGACGACCTTCTGGTGCCGGCGCTGGACGGAGCAGTCGCGCTCACCGAGCACGAGCACGTGGCCGTGCCCGTCGCCGACCACCTGCACCTCGACGTGCCGGCCGCGCTCGACGTAGGGCTCGACGAAGACGGTGCCGTCGCCGAAGGCGGAGACCGCCTCGGCCTCGGCCGCCGCGATCTCGCCCTGCAGGTCGGCCAGGGACCGCACGATCCGCATCCCCCGGCCACCGCCGCCCGCAGACGCCTTGACCAGCAGCGGGAGATCGGCCTCGGTCGGCTCCTCCGGCGCCTCGAGCACCGGCACCCCGGCCGCTCGCATGAGCTCCTTGGCGCCGATCTTGGACCCCATCTGCTCGATCGACTCGGGCGCCGGGCCGACCCAGGTGAGCCCGGCCGCCTCGACGGCGCGGGCGAAGTCGGCGTTCTCGGACAGGAACCCGTAGCCGGGATGGATCGCGTCGGCATCCGCCAGCTTCGCCGCGGCCAGTACCGCGTCGACATTCAGGTAGGTCTCGGCCGGTGTGTTGCCAGGCAGGCGCACCGCGGCGTCGGCCTCGCGGACGTAGGGCAGGCCCGCGTCCGCGTCGGAGTGGATGGCCACCGTGGAGATGCCGAGCGTGCGGCAGGTGCGGAAGACCCGGGACGCGATCTCGGCCCGGTTGGCGACGAGCAACCTCGTGATCACGGGCGGAACACCCCGAACCGGTCGGTGCCGGCGTACGGCTTGTTCTCGATGACCGAGAGGCAGATGCCCAGGACCGTCCGGGTGTCCCGCGGGTCGATGACGCCGTCGTCGTAGAGCATCCCGGACAGGAAGAACGGCAGGGACTGCTCCTCGATCTGGGCCTCGACGATCTCCTTGATGCCCTGGAACCCCTCGGCGTCGAAGACCTCGCCCTTGGACTCCGCGGACTGCCGGGCCACGATCTCCAGGACGCCCGCGAGCTGGGCCGGCCCCATCACCGCGGACTTGGCGGACGGCCAGGTGAACAGGAACCGGGGGTCGTAGCCGCGGCCGTTCATGCCGTAGTTGCCGGCGCCGTACGACGCCCCCATGATCACGCTGAGGTGCGGGACCGTCGAGTTGGAGACGGCGTTGATCATCATCGCGCCGTGCTTGATGATCCCGCCCTGCTCGTACTCCTTGCCGACCATGTAGCCGGTCGTGTTGTGCAGGAACAGCAGCGGGGTGTCGACCTGGTTGGCGAGCTGGATGAACTGGGTGGCCTTCTGCGCCTCCTCGCTGAAGAGCACGCCCTGCGCGTTGGCGAGGATGCCGATCGGGCGTCCGTGGAGCCTGGCCCAGCCGGTGACGAGCGATGAGCCGTAGAGCGGCTTGAACTCGTCGAAGGCCACGCCGTTGGTGGCCGAGACGCCGTCGCAGATCCGGGCGATCACCTCGCGCGGCTCGAACGGCTCCTTGAGGTCGCTGGGGATCAGGTCGAGCAGGTCGTCGGGGTCCGCGTCCGGCTCGGCGTACTCCCGGTGGTTGAGGTGCGACGAAGGAGCCTCGAAACCATCGGAGCCGCCGCGCTTGCGCCAATTGAGGCGGGCCATGATCCGGCGGCCGATCCGGATCGCGTCACGCTCGTCCTCGGCGAGATAGTCGGCCAGGCCGCTGGTGCGGGCGTGCATCTCCGCGCCGCCGAGCGACTCGTCGTCGGACTCCTCGCCCGTGGCCATCTTCACCAGCGGGGGGCCACCGAGGAAGACCTTGGCCTGCTCCCTGACCATGACGGTGTAGTCCGACATGCCAGGCACGTAGGCCCCTCCGGCGGTGGAGTTGCCGAAGACCAGCGCAATGGTCGGCTGCTTGGCCGCGGAGGACCTGGTGATGTCGCGGAACAGCTTGCCGCCCGGGATGAAGATCTCCTTCTGGGTCGGCAGGTCCGCACCGCCGGACTCGACGAGCGCGATCGTCGGCAGCCCGTTCTCCTCGGCGATCTGCGAGGCCCGGAAGATCTTCTTCACCGTCCACGGGTTGCTGGCACCGCCCTTGACGGTCGGGTCGTTGGCGGTGATCACGCACTCGACGCCCTCGACCACGCCGATGCCGGTCACGACGCTGGCACCGACCGCGAAGTCGGAACCCCAGCCGGCCAGCGGTGACAGCTCCAGGAACGCCGAGCCCGGGTCGACGAGCAGCTCGATCCGCTCCCGCGGCAGCAGCTTGCCGCGCTCGTGGTGCCGCGCGACGTACTTCTCCCCGCCGCCGAGCACCGCCTTGGCGTGCTCCTCCTCCAGTGCTGCGAGCTTGTCGAGCATCGCCTCGCGGTTGGTCGGCGCGGCCTGCGTGACCGTCACTGCTCGACCACCGCCTTCATCCGCTCCAGCGTGGTGCGCATCCCCTTCTCGTTGGTACGTCCGCGGAGGTGGCCCATCACCGACCAGTACAGGCGCAACGGCAGCATCGGCTCGAGCCGGAAGTACTCGGTGACGCGGGTGCCGCTCCCTCCGTCCTGGTTGGGCTCGGGCTCGAGCCGGTAGCCCCAGTTGTTCATGGTCACGTCGTCGGTGCCGACCGCGAACTCGAAGACCTCGTTCTCCACGCACTTGGTGACCTGGCACGGCGACCAGTACGTCGGGCCGACGCCGTTGCGGCGCACGTGGCCCTTGAACGACGCACCCACCTCGGGGCCGGTCGAGCCACGGGTCCACCTGGCCTCGAACGTCTCCGGCGAGAACTCACCGATCCGGGTGACGTCGCTGACCAGCGCCCACACCTTCTCCGGCGGCGCGTCCATGTGCACCGACACCTCACCGCCGAGCGGCTTGAACACTGCGTTCAGGAGGTTTGGCATCAGGAGTACCCCATCAGTCGTGCGGTCAGGTCGGTGAGCACCTCGGTCGCGCCCCCGCCGATCGGCAGGATGCGGGCGTCGCGGTAGTGCCGTTCGACCTCGGTGCCGTGCATGTAGCCGGTGCCGCCGTGCAGCTGCACCGCCTGGTCACAGACGTAGGTCGCCGCGTCGCACGCGGTCTGCTTGGCGAGGCAGGCCTCGGCGATCACGGTGTGCTTGTCTTCTGGGCTGCCGGCGACGTGCCGCTCCGCGACGTGCCGGGCGTAGGTGCGGGCGACCTCGACCTGGCGACGCATCTCGACGAGCTTGTGCCGGACGACTTGGTTGGCGATGAGCGGCTTGCCGAACGTCTCGCGCTCGCGACAGTAGGCCGCCGTCAGCTCGAGCGAGCGGGCCGCGATCCCGTAGGCGTGCACGGCGAGCGCGATCCGCTCGACCACGAACTGCTCGGCGATCTGGTAGAAGCCGGTGTTCTCCTCACCGACCAGGTTGGCCACCGGGACGTGCACGTCGACGTAGGACAGCTCGGCGGTGTCCGAGCAGTGCCAGCCCATCTTGCGCAGTGACCGGTCGACGGCGAAGCCCGGCGTGCCCGCCTCGACGACGAGCAGCGAGATGCCGGCGTGGCCTCCCAAGGAAGGGGTGGAGCCGCCGGTGCGGACGGCGGTGGTCACGAAGTCCGCGCGGACACCGCTGGTGATGAAGGTCTTGGCGCCGTTGACGACGTAGTGGTCGCCCTCCCGCACCGCGGTCGTGCGGATGCCGGCCACATCGGACCCGCCGTCGGGCTCGGTGACGGCAAGCGATCCGATGAGCTCGCCGGCGAGGGTGGGCCGGACGAACCGGTCCACGAGGTCGGTGTTGCCGGATGCTGCCCAGTCAGCGACCAGGTGCGGCAGGGCGATGCCGCTCGTGAACAGGCCGGCCATCAGGCCGCTCGAGGCACCGGCCGCGAACATCGCCTCCTGGAGGTCGACCGAGTCCATCAGCGTCCCGCCGCCCCCGCCGACCTCCTCGGGGAACGAGAGGCCGAGCAGGCCCTGCTTGCCGGCCGCGAGATGCAGCTCGCGGGGGATCGTGCCGGCGTCCTCCCACTCCTGGAGGTGGGGAGCCACCTTGCGACGCACGAACTCGGCGCCGAGCTCGCGGATCGCGTCGGCTTCCAGCCCGCCTTGCGGTGGTCTCGACCCGCCGGTCGCGACCTCGTTCCTCGGTCGCCCGGCTTGCTCGACCTCCCCTCGCGACGCAGCGCGCTCGTTCCTTGCGCCCTGCGGCTCGGTGATCACAGGAGGTCCTCCTGCACGTGCACGACCCGCGACCGCAACCACTCACCGAGTCCCTTGGCCTGCGGGTCGAACCGGGTCGACGCGGCGACGCCCTGGCCGAGCAGGCCGTGGATGACGACATTGACGCCGCCGAGGTTGGGCAGCAGGTAGACGTCGACGTCCAGCTCGGTGGCCTCGGGCACCAGCTCGCGGACCTTGCGCGGGCTCATCAGCTTGGCGAGCCAGGTGATCCGGGCGTCGCGGCGCGGGTCGCCGTCGTTGGCGACCCAGAGACCGACGTTGGCGTCGCCGCCCTTGTCCCCGGACCGGGCGTGCACGAACGTGCCCAGCGGCACCCGCCGGGTGATCGAGTCCGTGGGCGCGGCGTACGGCGAGGGCCGGCGTCCCTCGTCCGGGTCGGCCACCGAGAACTCGGTCGGGTCGGCGACGACCTCGCGCCGGCCTTCGGCGTGGACCACGGTGTGCTGCACCCGCGCTCGCTCGACGTACTCGGGTCGGTAGAGGCCGTACGGCGTCGGCGGCTGCGGCGGGGTGGTCATGGTGAAGCCGGGGTAGGACGCCAGCGCCAGCTCCACCGCCGGACCGGTGAACGCGCGACCGACCGGGTCGGGGCTGGGATCCATCACCGTGCACCGCAGCAGCACCGAGGCACCTTCCTCGGTGTCGGCGTCCGAGGTCGGGGTGGTGACCCTTGACCAGGCGACCTGCGCAGCCGTGAGTGAGGGCGTGAGCTGGTTGCGCACCCAGTCGCCCTTCTCCTCGACGTCGAGCCCGGTGAGCACGAACTCGACCTGGTTGCGAAAGCCGCCGAGCTCGTTGACGCAGACCTTGAGCCGCTCGGGTGGCGCCTCGCCGCGGACGCCGCTGATGGCGACCCGGTCCGGCGCGTCCTGCGCGAGGCGGATCGAGCCGAGGTCGGTGGTCACGTCGGGGTTGAGGTAGCGGGTCGACTGGATCTCGTAGAGCAGCTGCGCCGTGACCGTGTCGACCGTGACCGCGCCACCGGTGCCGTCGTGCTTGGTGATCACGCTCGAGCCGTCGGCGGCGATCTCGGCGACCGGGAAGCCCAGCGGCTGGGTCGGGTCCATGCCGGCCCGCACCAGCCGGCGGAACCCGGAGAAGTTGCCGCCGGTCGCCTGCGTGCCGCACTCGATCACGTGCCCGGCGACGACCGCACCCGCGAGCTCGTCGTACGACGTCTGTGTCCAGCCGTGGTGAGCGACGGCCGGCCCGACCACGACACTGGCGTCGGTCACCCGGCCGGTAACGACGACGTCGGCGCCGGCGGTCAGGGCGGCCGCGATGCCGAAGCCGCCGAGGTAGGCGTTGGCGGTGAGTGCACCGTCGAACCGTGTCATTCCTTGGGCAACGAGCGGGCGCAGGTCGTCGCCCTCGACGTGGGCGACCTGGGGGTCGAGGCCGAGAGCCTTGGCCACTTCGCGGACCCGGTCGGCGAGGCCGGCAGGGTTGAGACCGCCGGCGTTGCTGACGATCTTGACGCCCTTCTCCAGGGCGAGGCCGAGGCAGTCCTCGAGCTGCCTCACGAAGGTCCGGGCATAGCCGAGCGCCGGGTCCTTCATGGTGTCCTTGCCGAGGATGAGCATGGTCAGCTCGGCCAGGTAGTCACCGCTGAGCACGTCGAGGGCCTGCCCGTCGGTGCTGCCCTCGAGCTGCTCGCGCATCGCCGACAGCCGGTCGCCGTAGAAGCCGGAGCAGTTGCCGATCCGGATCACCTCGGTCATGCGCCCGCCTCCCGGCCGGGTCCGGCCGGGCCCGCGAAGGCCTGGGCGATCCGTAGCCACTGCTCGGCGTCCGCACCGACCGAGACCAGGTCGGTGTCGTCGCGGTGCACGCGCTGGGTGACGAGCAGGCAGAAGTCGTACGCCGGGCCCGCGACCGACTGGGGCGCGTCCTCCGGGCCCCACGTCCACGTGTCGCCACTGGGCGATGTGAGCCGGATCCGGAACTCGTCGGCCGGCGGCTCGAGCTCGTGCTGCGCGAAGGCGAAGTTGCGGGTGCGGACGCCGAGGTGCGCGACGTGCCTGATCCGGTCGGTCGGCTCGGGTCGGGACTGTCCGGTCACCCGGGCGGCGGCGTCGTAGACGTCGAGCGCGTGCGCCCAGGTCTCCATGAACCGCGCGGTGACCATCGAGGGCGGCGACATCGGCGGGCCGAACCACGGCAGCTTGGACCCCTTGGGCACGTCGAGCAGCGCCATGCGCAACCCCGCGCGGCCGGCCGCCCAGCGACCCAGGACCTCGTCGCGCGGGAGCTCGGCCAGCTCGTGGGCCCCGGCGTCGACGAAGCCGAACGGGTCGGCGATCGCCGCGAGCACGACTTCGTCCCAGGCCGCCTTGTCGGCCTCGCTGCGCAGGGAGTGCGCCGCGAGCACCGCGACCTCGTCGGTCCAGAGCAGGTGCGCGATCGAGGTGGCGACGTCCCAGCCCTCGGCGGGCGTGGCGGCGCGCCAGCCGTCCTCTCCGAGCCGCTCGACGGTCTCGCGGAGCTGGTCGCCCTCGGCCTGCAGGTCATCGAGGAGTGTGGTGAGCAGGTCGGTCATGCTGCCTTCCCCAGTGCGCTGTCGAGGGTGCGGGCCCACTGGTCGAGGATCCGGCCGCGCCGCCGGGCGTCGTCGGAGATGGTGCCGGCGAGGCCGAGCCCACGCACCAGGTCGAGGGTGGCCTGCACCAGCTCACGGACCCCGGGCGTCGACTCGTCGGCGCCCAACAGCTCGACGGTCAGCCGGTGCACCTCACGCCCGACCCGCTGCTCGAGTGGTGCGACCGCCGCGAGCAGCGTCTCGTCGGTGCGGGCCGCGACCCAGAGCTCGAGGGCGGCGGTGAAGACCGGTGAGGTGAAGTGGTCCCCGAGCATCTGCAGGACCGCCCGGGTCCGCCTGGCCCCGGTCGGCAGCGCCTCCGCGGCCGCGGCGAGCTCGGCCCCCCGCACCTCGGTCAGGTGCTCGACGGCGGCGACCACCAGGTCGTTCTTGGTCGGGAAGTGGTGCAGCTGCGCACCACGGCTGACTCCGGCCCGCTCGCTGACCAGCGTCGTCGACGTCCCGCTGAAGCCGCGCTCCACCAGGAGCTCGACCGTCGCCTCCATCAGCCGGGCCCGCATCGCCCGGGTGCGCTCCTCCTGGGGCACGCGCAGCGGGGCCCGGGTCACCGAGTCAGGATGGCGGAGACATCAACAAACAGTCAAGCCTGACTTTTTATAAGAGGTAGGTGAAGAGCCCCGGGACGGTCGACGTCCCGCCCGGAGTCGTCACCGAGACAGACACAGGCCCAAGAGCGTGCGCAGGCGTCGTCGCGCTGATCGAGGTGTCGGAGTCCACGGTGAACGACGTCGCCGCCGTGCCACCGAACTCCACGGCCGTGGCGCCGGTGAACCCGGTCCCGGTGATGGTCACCGCGGTCCCGCCGCTGGGCGGACCAGTGGCCGGCAGGACCAGCACCACGACCGGTGCTGCAGGCAGCTCGAGGTAGGTGAACAGCCCCGGCACCGTCGAGGTGTCCACCGGCGTGGTCACCGACACCGCCACCGGACCAGCCGCATGCGCGGGTGTGGTCGCGGAGATCGAGGTGTCGGAGTCCACCGTGAACGACGTCGCCGCCGTCCCGTCGAACTCCACCGCCGTCGCACCCGTGAACCCCGTGCCGGTGATCGTCACCGCCGTCCCCCCGGTCACCGGACCAGTGGGCGGCGTCACCAACACCACCACCGGCGGCACCGGGACCTCGAGGTAGGTGAACAGCCCCGGCACCGTCGAGGTGTCCACCGGCGTGGTCACCGACACCGCCACCGGACCAGCCGCATGCGCGGGTGTGGTCGCGGAGATCGAGGTGTCGGAGTCCACCGTGAACGACGTCGCCGCCGTCCCGTCGAACTCCACCGCCGTCGCACCCGTGAACCCCGTGCCGGTGATCGTCACCGCCGTCCCCCCGGTCACCGGACCAGTGGGCGGCGCCACCAACACCACCACCGGCGGCGGCGCGGGAGCCTGGTAGGTGAAGCTCAGCGGGGCGGACGTGCCGGCAGGGGTCTGCACCGTCACGGGCACCGCGCCGGCGGCGTGTGCCGGGCTGGTGGCGCGCACGGCGGCGTCCGAGAGCACGGTGAACGGCGCCGGGACGCCACCGAAGGACACCGACGTGGTCCCGCTCAGACCGGTGCCACTGATGTCCACCACGGTGCCCCCGGCGGTCGGTCCGGAGCTGGGGTCGAGACTCGTGATGACTGGCGCCCTCGGTGGCGCGGGCACAACAGGGGCGGCGACATAGGTGAACCGGGCCCGACGCGTCTTCTTGGACTTGCCGGCCTTGGTGACGACGCGGACGGCGACCGATCCGGCGGCGCGTGCCGGCGCGACGACGATCACCTTGCGCGGGTTCTTGACCCGCAGGTTGGTCCCCTTGGCCGTTCCGAAGAGGACCTTCTTGACCTTGACGAACCGCTTGCCCTTGATCTTGACGACGGTCCCGCCCGCCGTGGGGCCGGACGAGGGCTTGACCCTCTTGACGACGGGCTTGGCCACCTTGGCTGCCCGGGTCGGCGCGACCCGTTCGGCCTGCTCGCTCGCCGTCGCCACGACACCGGAGACACGGGACGCGGTGAGCACCCCGGCGTGGACCGGCCCGGCGACGACTCCGAAGGCCAGCACGAGGCTCAGCCCGACCGCCAGGCGTGCTCCCACGCCGCGCCCTCCCATCGTCGAACGGTAGATGAGAATGCGACCTAGGGTGGGCGCTTCGGTCGAATCGACTACTGCCCATACGGTGAGCGCGAATCAGTCCAGGCGGGCGACCAGCGGCAGCCTCGACCGCGCGAAAGCCGCCACGACGGCCGCGGTGAGCAGGGGCAGCGCCACGACCAGCCCGAGGACCATCAGCCAGGGCACGTCCAGGAACGGGCCGGTCGACAGCCCACTCGCGGCACAGGAGCCCGAGCCCTCGACGATGCAGTAGTCACCGGGCATCGAGGTCAGCGGGTAGGTGACCGCGATGCCGGGGATGAAGCCGACCGCCGCACCCAGCACCGCGCCGACGAACCCGACGACGACCGCGTACGCCGCTGCGACTCCGCGTCTGGTCCGCGGCGCCGCCCCGACCGCCGACAGCGTGGCCAGGTCCGGCCGGGCATCGGAGAGGGCCAAGAAGGTCGCGGTCAGGGTGCCGCCGAGCATCAGCACCGCCCCGAGGCCGACCAGGATGAGCTGGACGATGAGGGTCTCGTCGTCCTGCTGGTAGCCGCGCTCGACGTAGAGCGAGGCGTACTCGTCGATCCCGCCGAGAGCCTCGTTGATCGCCTCCTCCTCGTCCGCGCTCACCTGGCCCTCGCCGATCACGAGCGCCACCACCGCCGGCTCGACGCCCAGCTCCGCCGCCGCGGCGGTGGAGGCGATCGCGACCGGCCCGGCCCACGGCTTCTCCAAGGCCACGAACTCGGCCGGCACCGTGGCGGTGGCCTTCGCGACGGAGGTGCCGCCGTCCGGGGAAAAGGTCTCACGGACCAGCTTCGCCTCGGTGGCATCGACCTCCACACCCGGCGAGGTGAACGCGACGATGCCACCGGAGCGCAGCGACGCCTCGGCGCGGGCGACATCGTCCTCCGCCACGCCCACCAACCCGGAGGGAAGCCCGTCGTCGGACACGAGGATCGTGGCACCCAGGCTGCTGCCAGAGCTGCCGAGCAGGTAGTCGACACCAGGAACGCGGACGTCCGTGTAGTAGTAGCTGCCGTCGGGCGCAGTCTCGGTCAACCCGAGCTGGTCGGTCACCTCGGCGTCCGGAGCCTCTCGCTGGATCACCGCGCGGTAGGACGGCCAGGCCGGGTTCTCATAGCCGGTGACGACGCCGACCCCGTCAGCCACGGAGGCCGTGTAGGTCTCCCGGTTCTCGGCCTGATCCGAGGTGAGCCCGACCCCGAGTGCCACGACTCCGGCCACGGTGGCCGCGACCGCCGCTACGGCGGGCACGGTCCGGGTCCGGTGACGTGCGGCATCGCGCACGGCGTAGCGGAGGACGAGCGGCAGTCGGCCGCCGACCCTGCCCAGGCCGACGAGGACCAACGGGACCAGCAGGATCATGCCGAGCACGGCCGGGATGGCGCTGGCGGCGATGAGGATCTCCCCGCCCCCGGTCGCACCCACGACCGACCCGGCGATGCCGCCGCCGAGCAGGACCAGGCCCAGCAGCGGCGACTTCAGGGAGGGAGCACGGTCGCCGCGGCGACCGGCGAGGACCGCGACGACGTCCTGCCGGGAGGCGATGAAGGCCGGGACGAGGGCAGCGAGGAACGCGCTCAGCATCCCGAACCCGGCCACCCCGGCCAAGTGCAGCCACGGGACCTCGAACGGGCCGAGGTAGGACGCGGACCGCTCCTGGACGAGGGGTACCAGTGCCCGTGCCGCACCGATGCCGAGGGCGACACCCAGCACGGCAGCGACGCTGCCGAGCACGATGGCGCCGCCGATGACCACCCGGCGAGTTTGGACCGGAGTGCCACCTGCCGCCGCCATCAAGGCGAGGCTGCGCTGCTGCTTGCGGGCGCCCACGGCGAACGCCGGGCCGGCGAGCAGGACGACCTCGATGAGGGCCATCACCACGATCAGGACGATGACGGCCATCGTGTCGCCGCTCGACGACATGCCCTGCACGGACTCCGGCCACTCCGAGACGGGCGGTGGGTCGGTGATGACCGCCCGGGAGGCGACCGTCGCCCCGATGGCGTTGAGCTCGCGGACGGTCTCCCACGAGACGGGCTCCCCGTCGACCAACCACGACCGGCTGGTCTCGGCCTCGAGGCCGAAGGCACCCAGTGGCCCGGCGGCGACCGGGAAGTCGCGGGTGCTCGTCGACTCGGCGGTGCCCACGATGACCGGGTCCACCCGGCCGGCGCCGGGCCGGTCGAGGGTCTCGCCGATCTGGTAGCCCTTGGCCACCATGGCCTCGTTGACCACGACCTCGCCGGCGTCCTGGGGCCAGCGGCCCGACGTCAGGTCGTAGAGGCCGCGGGTGACCGGGTCGGTCAGCTCGAGCTCGGTCAGCCCGGCAGTCACCGTGCCCTTGTCCGTGCGTACCTCGCTCTCGCCCTGGCGCAGCTCCAGCAGCCGGGCGCCCCCCAGCGCCGCGGCCACCTCCTCCGCCGTCGCCATGGGGTTGTCGCCGGTGCCGCCCGAGGTCCCGAAGGCGTCGTCCGGGTCGGGGCTCTGCTCGACGTCGTCGACGCCGAGCTGCACCGAGACGAGTGCCTCAGCCGAGCCCATCCGCCGGTCGATCGACTCGACACCCGACACGTTCGAGGTCTGCATGAGCACGTCGGCCGTCGTCACCGCGAGAACAGGCAGCGCGATCATCACCAGGACGAGCACGCTGCGGCCGCGGTGCCGCACCGCGTCGCGTCGGGCGACCCGAAGGGGCAGCCGCCAGCCCCGCAGGGGCCCGAGAGGTGAGGTCATCGGGTGGCGCCCGAGTCGACCAGCGCCTCCACCCGGTCCGCGCCGGTCTCGTCGACGACGACGCCGTCGCGCAGGAACACCACGCGGTCCGCCCACGCCGCGTGCCGCGCCTCGTGGGTGACGAGGACTCCGGCGGCACCCGCGTCGCAGCGCGACCTCAGCAGCCGCAGGATCTCCTCGCCGGTCTCGGTGTCCAGAGCCCCGGTCGGCTCGTCAGCCAGGATCAGCCGCCGCTCCCCCACCACCGCCCGGGCGATCGCGACCCGCTGCTGCTGACCACCCGACATGTTGTCGGGGAAGCGGTCGGCGAGCTCGGCGATGCCCACCTCGTCGAGGGCGGTGCGGGCCATCGCGCGCGCCTGGCGGCTGCCCATCCCGTCGAGCTCGAGCGGCAGGGAGACGTTCTCGGCGGCGGTGAGCGCCGGGATGAGGTTGAAGTCCTGGAAGACGTAGCCGATCGACGTACGCCGCATCCGGGCCCGGCCCTTCTGGCCCAGCATCGCCAGGTCGGACCCCTCCACGGAGACGGTGCCCGACGTCGGCGCGTCGAGACCGCCGGCGAGGGTCAGCAGGGTCGACTTCCCGGAGCCGGAGGGCCCCATGACGGCGACGAGCTCTCCGGATTGCGCGGCGAAGGTGACCGCCTTGAGGGCGTGCACCTCCGTCTCGCCCTCGCCGTGGATCCGCGTGACGGCGTCGAGCTGGAGCACGGTGCTCATCGAGCCGTCCTCTCCGGCGAGGCGGGGGCGTTCGCACTGGTCGGCGCCGGCTTCTCGAGCGTGGCCCGGCGCAGCCGGGCCTCGCAGTGGTCGAGCCACCGCACCTCGGCCTCGGCGTTGAAGATGAGCGACTCGAGCACCAGGCCCCAGGCGAGGTCGCCCGGCGTGCTGTCGTCGCGGCCGCGCTTGAGCCTCGTGTAGTCCTGCAACGCCGAGATGGTGGCGCTGCGCTGCTGCTGGATGACCGTGCCGACGTCGACCCCCGGGACGGTGACGGCCAGCGCGAGCTTGATGGCCAGCTCGTCACGCGGTGGCGTGGTGCGCCCGACCGGTGTGGTGAACCAGGTGGCCACCTCGTCTCGGCCGGCCCGGGTGACCTCGTAGACGACGTGGCCCTCGTCGTCCGCACCCGACCCGGTGACGAGCCCGTCGCGCTCGAGCCGGGTGAGCGTCGTGTAGACCTGCCCGACGTTGAGCGGCCAGGTGGCGCCCGTGCGCCGCTCGAACTCGCTGCGCAGCTGGTAGCCGTACATCGGGCCTTCCTCCAGCAGCGCCAGCAGCGCCTGTCGCACCGACATCAGGGTTCTCCTCGGTCCGGCTCGGTAGATACTGCGTATGTATACCCCGTATGTATCCGGCCGAGCAAGGGGCCAACCGGTCACCCGGGGGAGGAATCGTCGCCATTCCGCCCCGGCCGCGACGCTCCTCGCCCTAGCCTCGATCCATGTCGAGCACACCGCCCGGCGGCTACCAGCCCGGGGACTACATTCCGTTCAAGGACCGTGACCCCGACAACCCCACCGCCATCGCCGGCCAGCCGACCTGGAGGGAGCAGGTGGCGGCGCAGCAACCGGCCGGGGCACCACACGACCCCTACCGGGCGATCTACGGCTACGACGCCCCCAGCCGCGTCGAGCTCGCCGGCTGGGGTCGACGGGTGCTGGCCTATGCGTTCGACAGCTTCCTGGCCTTCGTCGTGGGCTCGCCGTTCTTCGTCGGCTACTGGCAGTTTCTGAGCACGCTGGAGACCAGCACGGACGCCTACGGGGAGCCCACACTCACCGCGGGCAGCGAGGTCCCCACTTCCGCGCTGGCGCTGATGGCCGTCGGCGGAGTGCTCTACGGCTTGTTCTACATCTACAACTGGTGCTGGCGGCAGGGCCGGACCGGCTACACCTTCGGCAAGACGGTCGTCGGCATCAAGCTGGTCGGTGAGCGCACCAGGGAGCCGATCGGGGGCGTGATGTCCTTCGTCCGCCAGCTCGCGCACATCGTGGACGGCCTGATCTGCAACCTCGGCTACCTCTGGCCGCTCTGGGACGCCAAGAAGCAGACGTTCGCGGACAAGATCATGGGCACGCTGGTGATCGTCCAGGCGCACGAGCGACCTCAGGACCCGGCGCACTACGTCGCCCAGGAGATGCCCCCCGCCTAGGCGACGCGCGGCCGGACGCGAGACTGGCTGCATGTCGACCATCCTCATCACCGGCGCGTCCTCGGGTCTCGGCGCCGAGATGGCCCGCCAGCTCGCCGCCCGCGGCCACGACCTCGCACTGTGCGCGCGGCGCACCGACAAGCTCGACGCGCTGCGCGACGAGATCCGCGCCGCCGACCCCCGCCGCCGGGTCGAGGTCCGGGCGCTGGACGTCACCGACGACGACCAGGTCTTCGAGGTCTTCCGCGGCTTCCACTCCGACTTCCGCACGATCGACCGGATCGTGGTCAACGCCGGTCTCGGCAAGGGCGCCCCGCTCGGCACCGGTGGGCACGCGGCCAACCGCGAGACGGCGGTGACCAACTTCCTCGGGGCGCTGGCGCAGTGTGACGCCGCGATGGAGATCTTCCGGGCCCAGGAGCGCGGCCACCTGGTCGTGGTGTCGTCGATGTCGGCGATGCGCGGGCTGCCGAAGACGATGACGACCTACGCCGCCACCAAGGCGGGTGTCGCTCACCTGGCCGAGGGCCTGCGCAACGAGCTCTACGGCACCCAGCTCGGCCGGACCGTGAAGGTGACCGTGCTCTACCCCGGCTACATCGCCTCGGAGATGAACGAGCACGTCCGCGACAAGACGCCCCTGATGGTCTCGACCGAGAAGGGCGTCAAGGCGATGGTGGAGGCCATCGAGAAGGAGAAGGCCGACGCCTGCGTGCCGCCGCTGCCGTGGGCCGCCCTGGCCCCGGTCATGCGGCACGCACCGCTGCCGGTGTTCAAGCGCCTGCTCTGAGGTCCTTGCGGACGCGGAGTCCCGGCTCCCGGTCGGTGATCTCGAGGTCCATCCCGGACAGCACGTGGCTCAGACCCCGGTGCTCGGCGGTGCGCCAGGCGAACCCGACGGTGAGGACGGCGTACGCCGCGAGCAGCGTCAGCCCCAGCCGCGGGTCGAGGGGCGCGAGCAGGAAGACCGGGCCCACGCCGGTGGCGAGCTTGACCACGCGCGCCGGGACCGTCCAGGCCGGCCGGCGGGCGATGGCGCGCACCGAGACGACGAGCTCGCCGACGGTGCGGCCGGCGACGAGCACCAGGAGCGCCTCGGCGGTGAAGGGCACCGCCCACTGGAGCAGGCTCTGCGTGTCCATCTCACGGGGGCCCAGGGAGTCGAGCGGCCGGTCACGGACGTAGAGCTGCCAGGCACGGAAGCCCAGGCCCGAGGCCGCGCCGAGCATCGCCACGAACAGGACGTCGCAGACGAACCCGACCAGCCGGCGCCCGAACGAGACGTGCGTGGGCATCACGACGTCCGGCCTCCGGCGGCGCACCAGGAGCAGTGACACCAGCGAGCCGACGGTGGCTCCCAGCGTGTTGACCACGAGATCGTCGACGTCGAAGAGCCGGTAGGCGCAGTCGTAGAGGTTCCAGACGCCGGTGCGCTGGGTGAGCTCGATGAGCAGCGAGACCCCGAGCCCGAGTGCGGTCGCGACCAGCACGCCGCGGTGCAGCACGGCCCGGACGAAGTAGCCGAGCGGGACGAACAGCAGCACGTTGAGGGCGATCTGGAGGAACGCCGGGTCGCGCAGCAGCGCGGCCGGCCCCTCCTCGGGCAGCCGGACCGTCCCGAGCGACCCGAACAACCGCAGCTGGCTGCCCTGGCACCGGAAGGTGTCCTCCGCCGGCATCGGCAGCAGCGTGTAGGTCCAGAGCGCCAACGCGTAGACGGCGGCGGTCACGAGGATCGCCAGGTCCTTGGGGCCGAGCCGGCCGTCGAGCCGGTATTGGACGGCGGCCACGGGGATCAACAGCACCACGGCGAGCACCGAGCCCAGGGCGACCGCGATCAGCGCGTTGGTCGCCTGGTCGTGCACACGCCGAAGTTAGCGGCCGGAGCTAGCGATAGGTGACGAGCTCCCGGTCGAGCCACGAGTGCTCGTTGAACGTGAGCAGCCGGGCACCGGTCGAGCCGACGACGACCCGGGTGACCGAGGCGTTGACCATCACCGCGTTGAAGCGCGCCCAGCTCGACGCCAGGCGGCGGGGCTCCTCGCCGACCTCGGTGAGCATCGCGCAGGCGGCCGCGATCGGGCCGCCCGAGGTGACCACGACCGCCGTACGCCGCTCACCGGCGTTGCGGGCCGCGTGACCGATCGCGTCACGGACCCGGCGCAGGAAGTCGACGAACGACTCGGGGTAGTCGGAGTCGTAGGCGCCCGAGGCCCACCTGGCGGTCGCCTTCGTGTAGAGGTCGTGGAAGGCCCTCACCTCGAGCTGGCCGGCCCGCAGCTGGGCCAGCTCGGTCTCGCTCAAGGTGGGGTAGGCACTCATCACCGCCAGGTGGTCGAGCTCCGCCCACCTCTCGTCCACCTGGGCCTCGAGCTCCCACGGGGTGGACAGCAGCATCTCGTCGGCGGTCTCGCGCTGTCGCCGCAGGCCGCCGTGGATCAACGTGGTGGGCGACACCCCGTAGTCGGCCAGGGTCTTCGCCACCTTGCGGCTCTGGCGTACGCCGCGCGAGCTCAGCACGTCGTAGTCGGCAGTGCCGAACGACGCCTGGCCGTGGCGGACCAGCATCACTACGCCCATAGGACCATCGTCTCCCCGAATTCGCCTCTCATCCGGCCACCGTCGTCACGACTCGTGCCCGCCGGACCGGATCGGTCCACGCGTCCCGGGCGTGCAGCATCCGGACCAGCGACCAGGTGAGAAACGGTACGGCCACGAGCACCGAGGCCTGCCAGGTGTCCAGCATCGCCAGACCCGAGAAGACCAGACTCGTCAGCGTCGTGGTGACGGCGAGCTTGGTGGAGTAGCCGACCATGACGACGGGCGGGGCGGGGGTGGCGCGCGCGGAACGCAGGTCCACGGCATAGGGCCGTCTGGTGGACCAGCGCATCGCCGCGGACACCACCTGCAGGACGACCACCACCCAGGTGCACAGCAGTGCGGCGAGCTCGGGCGCCGACGGCAGGCCGGCCCTCAGTCCGGCGATCACGATCGTCGTGAGCGACGCCACGAGCAGGAACTCGGCCAGCACCCAGGCCCGGGCACCGAACACGGTGGCCGGCGCGACCGGCAGGCTCTCGCGCCACAGGCTGCCTCGGTGGTCCAGGCACCAGGAGTTGACGCCGAACAGCAGGGCGCCACCGGAGGCGACGAGTCCCGGCAGGATGGTCATCTGGCTCCAGGTGAGGTCGCCGGCCAGGGCGACCAGACCCGGGCCGATGGCCAGCACGGCCAGGCCACGTCGCATCGGCACTGCGCGCCACACCGAGGCGCGGTCGGTGCGGACCAGCCCGGCGTACGGCGAGCGTGGCAGGCGCCGCGCGGGATAGCTGCCGCTCTCGACCTTCAGCTCGTCGCGCGGCTGGTTGCGTGCTGCGAGGTGTGCCGGCACGGCGCCGAGGGCTACCGCGACGACCAGGACGGCGATCTCCACGCCCATGGACGCGGCCCAGCGGCCGTTGAACCCGTCGATGAAGCCGACGACCAGCCAGCGGGTCTGGAGGGCGTCGAAGGTGGCCGCCACCCGGCCGGTCAGCTGGAGCGCCACGGCTCCCACCGCCAGCGCCAGCCCGACGCCGCGGATGATGACGATGCCGTGGGTGGTCCTGCGCACCGCCTCGACGGTCCAGGCCACGACCTGGCCCACCGCGGTGGCCGCAGCGATCCAGACGAGCATGCCGAGCTGGGCGGCGAGCAGCGTGCCGGACTCGAAGCCGTACGACGCCAGCCCCAGGAGCACCCAGGCCTGGATGAGCCAGGCGATGTTGAGGGGGGCGAGCAGCAGCGCCCCGAGGTGGTCCGTGGTGGGGCTCACCGGATAGGCGACCCCGTGCTCGCGGCTGAGGAGCTCCCGACCACCACCGGAGGCAATGGCCGAGGCGATCGCGAGGAACAGCAGGCCGGCCATCGCGGTCGGGATGAGCAGCAGGGCGTCGAGCGAGTAGCCCTCGTGGCTGCCGGCTCCCTCGAGGAACGCCGGAACGACGGCCGCGGCGACGGTCAGCCCGCCGAAGGTGCCGACGGCGGCGAGCACGACCCCGCGGCGGCGCACGCTCGTGGCTCGGAAGGCGATCAGGTGCCGGACGTCCTGTGACGCTCGTCGAACCTCAGTCCAGGAGGCTGCGGTAGGCACGGGCCCCCTCCTCGCCGGCCATCTCGCGCGCGGTGGCGGTGGCCACCTGGGCGCCCCCCCGCAGCACCAGCACCGAGGAGCACGCCTCGACGGCGAGCTCACGCAGATGGGTGGACACGAGGACGCAGGCACCGAGGGCCCGGGCGTCGTTGATCACCTCGAGGGTGGCCTCGACCCCGATCGGGTCGACGCCGTCGAACGGCTCGTCCAGCAGCAGCACCGGAGGCTGGTGCAGCACGGCGAGGCACACCGACAGCCGGCGGCCCATGCCGTGGGAGAAGCCGGAGGTGACCCGGTGGGCGACATCGCCGAGCTCGAAGCGCTCGAGCAGGTCGCGAGCGCGTTCCTCCCACGACTCCAGGCGACGCAACCGGGCGGACAGCTGCAGGTGCTCCCACGGCGTGGCCCGCGGCACGAGTCCCCCGACGTCGGGGCAGTAGCCGACCGCGCGCTTGACCTCCAGCGGGTGCTGGCGCACGTCCCAGCCGGCCACGTGCACGCTGCCGGCGGTCGGCGGGACCACGCCCGCGAGAACCCGCATCGTCGTCGACTTGCCGGCTCCGTTGCGGCCCAGCAGCGCGGTCGAGTGACCGGCCGTGGCCTGGAGGTCGACCCCGGAGACGGCCTCGACCTCGCCGAAGCGCACGTGCAGGCTCCGGACGTCGACGACGGGTGGAGGCGGCGGGTTCACGGGAGAATCCTCCCCCGCAGTCCGGCCTCGCGTCCGGCGTACGACGGAAATCCACCCGAAGGTCCTATGTGATCCCGCCGACCCGCCCGGACAGCGTCGCCGGGAGGGTCAAGAGGATCAGCTGGTCCCGGGTCAGGCCGGGAAGGCACCGCCCGACGCGGCGGGGTCGCGATGCGCTCAGCCGCCAGTTGGCGTCCACAGACGAAGCTTCCGACTGGCCGATGACCTCGACCCCGATCTGGCCCTGAGGGCAGAGGAGCACTTGATCGAGCTCGCGGGCGACCACGACGCCAAGGCGTTGAAGGGCTTGGCCCGCGCCATCCTGGAGGTCGTGGCCCCCGAGGTCGCCGACGCCCACCTGGCCAAGCTCCTGGAGAAGCAGGAGCGCGATGCCGAGGAGGTCAACCGGTTCCGGATCTGGGAGACCCCGCAAGGCAGGGTGCGCGGCGACTTCGACCTCGACGGCTTCTCCGGGGCGGCGTTGAAGAAGGCCCTCTTCGCGCACGCCGCACCCAAGCACCGCGCCGCCAACGGTCCGCTCGGCGAGCGGCTACCCACCGCCGAACGACTCGGGGAGGCGTTCGCCGAATACGTCCGCCGCTACCCCGCCAACAAGCTCCCCCAGGCCGGCGGCCTCAACGCCACCGTCGTGGTCCTGATGCCCTACCAGACCCTGATGGGCGACCTCAAGGCCGCCAAGCTCGACACCGGCGAACACCTCTCCGCCGCACTGGCCCGCCGGATCGCCTGCGAAGCCGGGATCATCCCCGCCGTCCTCGGCGGCAAGTCCCAGGTCCTCGACCTCGGCAGGTCCAAACGCTTCCACTCCACAGCCCAACGGATCAAGGCCACCATCGAACAAGGCGGCTGCCTCGAGGAAGGCTGCGACGCCCCACCCGCCTTCACCCACATGCACCACCCCACCCCCTGGTCCAAAGGCGGCCGCACCGACGGCGACGGCTGGATGCTCTGCCCCTCCGCCCACCAACGAGCCCACGACCCCCGCTACACCCACGAACGACTGCCCAACGGCAAGGTCCGCTTCCACCGACGGGAGTGAGGAGCCCTCGTACCCGCGCCATGATCGGAGGCCGCTCCGCGGCATGTCCGGACGATTGCCCCACATCTCACGCGTCTGATGAGTGCTAAGTGAGGCAGTCGGTCATCGGCACGACCGCACGGCGGCAGATTCGGGCGCTTGGCTACGACAAGTCCCAAGTGGGATTCGCGCTGGAGTAGGCAAGGACGAGGACCAGAGCGAGGCCGAGTTCAAGCAACGTAGCGGCCAAGATGCGGCCCCCCACTCCGCGCCAACCCCGGTCGGGAAGTAGGGCGACTCCCAGTAAGAGGGTGGCGGCGAGCGCAAGCATGGGGACGTAGACGGTTCGGTCGAGGGATGAGCGCCACGCGATAGTCGCCGGGATTGCGAAGAGCGCCAGTTGGACAGCAACCGTCGCCCAACCCCACGGCCAGTCTGGGTCGAGGCCACGAGGAGCGACGCTCCCGTCCAACTTGGTCATGGCCACAGGCTGCCGCAGACCTGCCCGCTTATCGCGACATGTGCGGATGGCCGCTCCGCAGCGGCTGAGAAGCACCACAGTTGAGGACGAGCTTGGGCGTCGTGCTGGCCGCGGAGTCCGATGCTGTGTTGTCTTCGCTGCACGAACTCAAGGCGAGGATGGCGGCAGCAACAAGGAAAGGTGCGGACTTCCCGGTGGCCATGTTCATCGGACGCAGCGTGCACTGAGATGGCTCCGCGTGCCACCGCAACCGCTAATCGCTCAGCGTCATGACCGGACGGCCTTACGCTGATGATCGGACGTCACGCCTGTCACCGTGATTGAGCGAGTTTCTGCAGACGTTCGTTCACGGGAATGCCGTGAGCCTTCGCTGCTTCGACAGTGGCGCGAAGGGTGCGTAGGCGTCTTCCTTCGAGTTCACCGTCGTCAAACATCTCCAGCCGCTCCAAGCCAACTCGCACATCTTCGATTGCACCGAGACGTCGGTCCTCAGCCGTCCTCAGACCGTCTATCTGCTCTCGTGCAGTGACGAAGTGCGAGACCGAGTAGCCGCTGACGGCAGCCACCTCGGTCTCGTCCCAGACTGAATCCATGTAGTGCTCAATCGTGAAGAGAGCGGCTCGCACGAGGCGGACCTCCGCATGGTCGAACGTCATGGACCCGTCTGGGTGTCGTTGCACTTCTTGACGATAGGCGCGCGCTTGGGCACCAGGCACCGGCTTTTGGGTCCTCGCACATCGCGGCAGAACCGGATAGCCGCCCAGCGAACGTTATTCGCGGCATGTGCGGATGGCCGCTCAGCGCCACGCCCTGACCAACTCGGCGATGTCCTTCGCGGCAGCGGTGAGCGCCTCACCCGCATCCAGCCGCACTTTCGCCTCAACTCTCCAGCCCCCAGGCGTGCTTGACTCCCACAGCAGCACCTGAAGGTTGACGTGCCCGTCATGAGTCGCCTCGATGCTGAGGTCGCCCTCGATCGACCTGTAATCGCGGCTGCCCTTCCACCCGCGCCAGTCGGCGGCTAGGTCGGCGAAGTAGGTAGCCAAGGTGCTGAAGCCGCCGTCGTAGCCCTCGTAGACCTGACGTGATGCGCGAAGGTCCGGTCCGTCAAGGGTGACCGTCAACAGTTGGCTGGGAACCGCTGTCACCGGGTCTGGGTCCGAGAAGATCAGCGTCGTCGTCGCGTCACCGATCACCACAGGCTCCATGTCCAAAGCATGACTCACGAGAGATCCGCTCATCGGCATGAGCGTGCGGGTGTGAGCGCTGTGATCCGTCATGAGCGGACGCCTTCACACGGACCCTAGGTCGAAGTCGGCCATCGGGTCATTCGAAGGACGGCCACCTCGTCGCCTGTAGCTCAAGGAAGTGGCGGGTCCGGATGGTCTCCTGCGAACCCCTGTGCAGCGGTTTCGTCGATGAGTCCTTGTTCGAGCAGCCACTCGACCGCCCGACGCTGGGCGCGCACGTCGCGAAACGTGTGCCATACCTGGATCAGAGCGCCGCCCTCGCTCCCGTAGAGCTCGTCCTTGAACCGTCTGAAGGGCTTGCGTCCCTCGAGCGCGCGAGCGAGTCGACGTGCGATCCGCTCGTCGGTGATGCCGTCGGTGAAGTCAGCCATGTCTTGGAACCAGACAGGTGACGGGAGCGGGTCGACGAGCCACGAGAGGTCATAGGTGTCCTGCTGGGCCAGAGCATCGCCGATCGCCTCGAGGTCGAGGGCGCTCAGATCGAGCATGGTCCAGCCTGGCATCGGTCTGGCGCGGCCCACCAGGGCTCAAACCGACCCTGACCCGTGGAACCGGTGACCCGCCCGTGCAGAACGAGGCGGGTCACCGAGTCAGGGGGTCAGACGGGGAACGACCCGCCCGACGTGGCGAGGTCGCGCAGCCAGGGAGTGGGCGCGAAGCGGTCCCCGTACGCCGCCGCCAGCTCGTCGGCCCGCTTGACGAACGCGGCCAGGCCGATCTCGCCCGTCTGCGGGTCCTCGTAGCCGGTCATGAACTGGGCGGCGCCGCCGGTGTTGGGCGGGAAGCCGATGCCCATGATGGAACCGATGTTGGCGGCCGCGGCGGACTCGATGACGCCCTCCTCGAAGCACTTGGCGGTCTCGAGGGCCTCGGCGAACAACATCCGGTCCTTGACGTCCTGGAACGGGATCTGCTTCTCCGCGACCGGGAAGAGGTCGGCGAGACCGGCCCACAGCGACCCACGGGCGCCCGACTCGTCGTAGTCGTAGAAGCCCGCCCCGCGCAGGCGACCGGCGCGGCCGGCCTCCAGCATCTTGTCGACGACCGCCAGACCGGGGTGGCCGTACTCCTTGCCCTCCCGCTCGGCCGCCTCCTTGGACGCCTTGGCGATCTTGGCCATCAGCTCGAGGTTGAGCTCGTCGGAGAGCTGCAGGACGGGTGCCGGGTAGCCGGCCTGGGTGGTGGCCCGCTCGATGCTCCACGGGTGCACGCCCTCGGCCAGCATCGCCATGCCCTCGTTGACCATGAACCCGATGACCCGCGAGGTGTAGAAGCCGCGACTGTCGTTGACGACGATCGGTGTCTTGCGGATCTGCTGGACGACGTCGTAGGCCTTGGCCAGCGCGACGTCCGAGGTCTCCTTGCCCTTGATGATCTCGACCAGCGGCATCTTGTCGACCGGGCTGAAGAAGTGCAGGCCGATGAAGTCGGCCGGCCGGTCGACGCCGGTGGCGAGCTCGGTGATCGGGAGCGTGCTGGTGTTGGAGCACAGCAGCGCGTCAGGGTTGACGTGCTCGGCGATCTCGGCGAACACCTGGTGCTTGAGTGAGGGGTCCTCGAAGACCGCCTCGATCACCAGGTCGCAGCCCTTGAGGTCGGCCGCGTCGGCGGTCGGGAGGATCCGGCCGAGCAGCTCGGCCTTCTTCTCCTCGGTGCTCCTGCCCCGCGAGATCGCCTTGTCGAGGATCTTCTCCGAGTAGGACTTGCCCTTCTCCGCGTTGGCGACCTCGACGTCCTTGAGGACGACCTCCATGCCGGCCTTGGCGCAGACGTAGGCGATGCCCGCCCCCATCATCCCGGCGCCGAGCACGCCGACCTTGGTGGCCTTCCACGGCTCGATGCCCTGCGGGCGTAGCGAGCCGGAGTTGATCGCCTGCAGGTCGAAGAAGAACGCCTGGATCATGTTCTTCGAGCCCTGGTTGACGATCAGGTTGGTCAGGTAGCGGGACTCGATGCGCGAGGCGGTCTCGAAGTCGACCTGGGCGCCCTCGACGGCAGCCGACAGGATCGCCTTCTGGGCCGGGTAGTCCGCGCCCTTGAGCTGCTTGCGCAGCAACGCAGGGAACGCCGGGAGGAACGCCGCCAGCGCCGGCGTCTTGGGCGTGCCGCCGGGCATCTTGTACCCCGGGGCGTCCCACGGGTTCTGGACCGCGTCGGGGTTGGCCTTGATCCACGCCTTCGCCGCCGGGACCAGCTCCTCGCGGGTCGCGACCAGCTCGTCGACCAGCTTGTTCTTCAGCGCGTCGGCGGGCCGGAAGCGGGTGCCCTGGAGCAGGACGTTCATCAGGCCGTCCTGGATGCCGAGTAGCCGGACGACCCGGGTGACGCCACCGCCGCCGGGCAGCAACCCCAGGCTCGCCTCAGGCAGGCCGACCTCGACCTTGGGGTCGTCGACCAGGATCCGGTGGTTGCAGGCCAGGGTGATCTCGTAGCCACCGCCCAGGGCGGCCCCGTTGATCGCGGCCACGACCGGCTTGGGGAAGGTCTCGAGCCGCCGCAGGCCGGCCTTGACCCGCTCGGCGAGCTCGAAGACCGACTGTGCGTCCTCGGGGCCGGCCTTGACCATCTCGTTGAGGTTCGCGCCGGCGAAGAAGGTCTTCTTGGCGCTGGTGACCACGACTCCGGTGATCGAGTCCGCCTCGTCGTACAGCCGGTCCACGGCCGCGGCCATGGAGTCGATGTAGAGCTGGTTCATGGTGTTGGCGCTGGCCGTCGGGTCGTCGAGGGTCAGCGTGACGATGCCGTCCGCGTCCTTCTCGTAGTGGACGGCGGTCTGCTGCTCAGCAGTTGTGCTCATGGTTGCGTTCCGTTCTTCGCTTGCGAGGTCTCGAGACGGTCGCTGCGCGACCTCCTCGACCAACGGGGTGGGCTCAGACGAGCTCGACGATGGTGGCGATGCCCATGCCGCCGCCGACACAGAGCGTGGCGAGGCCGCGGCGCAGGTCGCGCCGCTCGAGCTCGTCGATGAGGGTGCCGAGGATCATCGCGCCGGTCGCACCGAGCGGGTGGCCCATCGCGATGGCACCGCCGTTGACGTTGGTGATCTCGTCGGAGATGCCCATGTCGCGCATGAACCGCATCGCGACCGCGGCGAACGCCTCGTTGATCTCGAACAGGTCGATGTCGCCGACCTCGAGGCCGGCCTTGGCCAGTGCCTTGCGGGCGGCCGGTGCCGGGCCGGTGAGCATGATCGTCGGGTCCGCGCCGGACACGGCGGCGCTGATGATCCTGGCCCGCGGGGTCAGGCCGAGGTCGGTGCCGACCTGCTCGTTGCCGATCGCGACCAGGGCGGAGCCGTCGACGATCCCGGAGCTGTTGCCCGCGTGGTGGACGTGGTTGATCTTCTCGACCCAGTGGTACTTCTCGAGGGCGACGTCGTCGAAGCCGGCGTCCGCGCCGATCTGGGCGAAGCTCGGCTTGAGGCCGGCCAGGCCCTCGGGGGAGGTGTCGGGGCGGATCGTCTCGTCGTGGTCGAGGATCGTGACGCCGTTGATGTCCTTGACCGGGATGACCGAGCGGGCGTAGTAGCCGTTGGCCCACGCCTTGGCGGCCCGGTGGTGCGACTCTGCGGCGTAGGCGTCCACGTCGTCGCGGGACCAGCCCTCGATGGTGGCGATCAGGTCGGCGCCGATGCCCTGGGGCACGAAGCCCGTCTTCAGCGCGGTCGCCGGGTCGGAGGCCCAGGCGCCGCCGTCGGAGCCCATCGGCACCCGGCTCATCGACTCGACCCCGCCGGCGAGGATCAGGTCCTCGAACCCGCCGCGCACCCGGGACGCCGCCTGGTTGACGGCTTCCAGGCCGCTGGCGCAGAAGCGGTTGAGCTGCACGCCGGCCGTGGTCTCGGGCAGCCCGGCGGCGAGCGCCGCGGTCTTGGCGATGTCACCACCCTGGTCCGCCACCGGAGACACGACGCCGAGGACGACGTCGTCGATCCGGTTGGTGTCGAGGCTGGGGTTGCGGGTGCGCAGCTCGTCGATCAGTCCCACGACGAGGTCGACGGGCTTGACCTCGTGGAGGGAGCCGGCGGCCTTGCCCTTGCCCCGAGGGGTGCGGAGGTGGTCATAGACGAATGCTTCAGGCATTCGTCGATTGTGACAGCATTACTGTCATGGTCAACAGAGACCGGGATGTGGCCTCACTCACGGGGCAGTCCCCCGAGGAGGAGCTGCTCACCCTCGACGAGCTCTGCGAGCGAGTCGGGATGAGCGTGCGCAACGTGCGCTTCTACACGACCAAGGGCCTGGTCCCCCCGCCCATCCGCCGCGGGCGGTCCGGCTACTACTCGCGCGTGCACGTCGGCCGGCTCGAGCTGGTCCAGGAGCTGCAGAGCCACGGCTTCACGCTCTCGGCCATCGAGAAGTACGTCGCCGGCATCCCCGCGGACGCGACCCCGGAGGACCTGGCCCTGGCCCGGACCATGCTGGCGCCCTGGGACGTCGAGCGCCCGATCGAGATGTCGCGCAGCGAGCTGTCCGCACGAGCCGGCCGCGACCTGACCGACGAGGAGCTGCGCACGCTCGCGGCGCTCGGCGTGGTGTTCCCGCTCAAGCGCGGGCAGTACCAGGTGGCCGTCTCCCAGCTCTCCGTCGGGCTGGGGCTGCTCGAGCTCGGCTTCCCGACCGAGGCCGCGCTCGCCGCCGCCGACATGTACGCCCGCCACGGTCGAGAGGTCGCCAAGGAGCTCTACGACCTCTTCCGGACTCTGGTCTGGCCGGTCTACCGCGACCAGGGCGCCTCCCCGGAGACCGTGCGGCAGGTCGTGGAGAAGATCAAGCCACTGTCGATCGCGGCCCTGGTCTCGGCCTACGAGGCGGCGATGGACGAGACCAAGCGCGAAGGCATCGCCAAACGCACACGGTGACCGCTGCGAACGGGTACCTAGGCTCGTGACCATGACACCCCCGGCGACCCCGCCGACCGACAGCCGACCGCTCTGCGTGCTGGTGACCGGCGCGACCGGGTTCGTCGGCAGCCGACTCGTCCCCGCCCTCCTCGAGGCCGGGCACGACGTCAAGGCGATGACCCGCAACCCTGACGACTACGACGGCCCCGGGACGCCGGTCGCCGGAGACGTGTCGGATGCCGGGTCCCTCGGTGAGGCGGTCTCGGGTGTCGACGTCGCCGTCTACCTCGTGCACTCCCTGGACGACAACGACTTCGAGCAGATGGACGCCGAGGCCGCGCGCTCCTTCGCACTGGCCGCGGCGGCCGCCGGAGTGAGCCAGATCGTCTATCTCGGCGGGCTCGGCAAGGACGGCGAGGAGCTGTCCGCGCACCTGCGCTCACGGCGCGAGGTGGAGAGACTGCTGGGCGCCAGCGGCGTCCCGGTCACGGTGCTGCGCGCAGCGATCGTGGTGGGCGCCGGCGGCATCTCCTGGGAGATGACCCGGCAGCTCGTCAAGAACCTCCCGGCGATGGTGGTGCCGAAGTGGGCCGCGACCAGGACCCAACCCATCGCCCTCGACGACGTGATCCGCTACCTCGTCGGCGTGGTCGGCGTCGAGAAGACCTACGGCCAGGTCTACGAGATCGGCGGCAGCGACCGGCTCACCTACGTCGAGATGCTCCAGCAGGCCGCCGAGGTCATCAACGGCCGCCGGGTGCCGATCGTGACGGTGCCCGTGTTGACCCCGGGGCTGTCCGCGCACTGGATCCGGTTCGTCACCGACGTCGACACGACCACGGCGGCCAACCTCATCCACTCGATGAGCACCGAGGTGCTGCAGACCGACCACTCGATCCGGGACATCGTGCCGGGTGAGCCGATGTCGTACGCCGAGGCGGTGCGTCGGGCGATCGAGGACGAGCGCTAGAAGACGAGCGGCAGCACCAGGAGCATGATCAGCGACCAGGTGCAGTGCGTGAGGATCGGACCGAGGATCCCGCCGGACGCCCGGCGCTCCAGCCCGCAGACGACCCCGAGCAGCACCGCCGCGAAGGACAGCATCACGTTGCCGGTGGCGAGCGTCGCGACGGCGTAGGCGAGCGTCGTCCACAGCACCGGCGACCTGGTGATGGCCGCGTAGGCCGCACCCCGGAAGAACAGCTCCTCGGCGATCCCGTTGACGGTGGTGATCACGACCAGGATCGGCAAGGAGCCCTGGTCGGCGTAGTCGATGACCGAGACGACCTGGTCCTCGAGGGGGGCGAGCAGGTCGATGCTGCGCACCAGCAGCGCGCCGAGCACGAACACCCCGGCCAGCAGCGCGCCGATCGCGATCGGCGTCAGGATCGGACGGGTGTGCCGGTCGCGGAAGACGATCCGGCCCAGGTGGAGGCGGCCGGAGGCCAGGGCCCCGACGGCCCACACCGCCGCCAGGCCGACCGTCCAGGCGTAGAACCAGCGGTTGCCCGGCTCGACGCGCAACGAGAGGCCGAGCACCAGCGCCCCCAGCAGGACGAACGCGATGGTGACGGCCTGCCGGCGACGCAGCCGGCCGGGCGTGTCCCGCTGGTCACGCGGGACGACGTCCCACAGTGCCCGGCGGACCCACACCTGCAGCTGGCTCATCAGCTCGATGCTACGAAGCGCCGGCAGGGCTCAGCGGCGGCCGCTGCTGAACGATGACGCGGTGTGGCTCCGGCCGGCCGAGGACTGACCGCCCTGGCCGCCCTGGCCGCCCTGGCCACCGCGGCGGCGGGAGCGGTTGCCGGCACCCGATGGCTTCTGCCCGGTCGCCGGCTTCTGGCCTCCCGAGCGCGGCTGGCCGCCGGAGCGACCGCGGCCACCGGAGCGACCGCGGTTGCCGCCGGCCCCGCCCGAGCGGGGACCGGAGTCGTCGGCGGGGACGCCGAGGCCTCCGGCCACCAGGACACGCTCGCCCGGGGCGAGGGTCGTGAGCATCGGGTGTCGCGGCCCGTCGATGCGGGTGATCGTCGGCTTGATCCCCGCCGCCTTGGTCAGCGCCCGGACATCGCCGGTCTGCTCCTGGGTCATCAAGGTGATGACGGTGCCGGCCGCGCCGGCGCGGGCGGTCCGACCCGAGCGGTGCAGGTAGGCCTTGTGCTCCGAGGGCGGGTCCGCGTGCACGACGAGGGCCACGTCGTCAACGTGGATGCCGCGGGCCGCGATGTCGGTCGCCACCAGCGTGCTCGCCCTGCCGGAGTGGAAGGCGTCCATGTTGCGGGTGCGGGCGCCCTGGCTGAGGTTGCCGTGCAGCTCGACGGCGGTGACGCCGCTGCGGTTGAGCTGGCGGGCCAGCGCCTTGGCGCCGTGCTTGGTGCGGGTGAACACCACGGTCCGGCCCGGGGCGCTGGTCAGGTCGACCAACACCGGGACCCGGTGCTCACGCGCGACGTGCAGGACGTGGTGGTCCATCGCGGCGATCGGCGACTGCACCGAGTCGGCCTCGTGGGTCACCGGCTGCTGGAGGAACTGCTTGACCAGGACGTTGACACCCCGGTCGAGGGTCGCCGAGAACAACAGCCGCTGGCCCTGCTGGGGGGTGGCCGCCAGCAGGCGGCGTACGGCGGGCAGGAAGCCGAGGTCGGCCATGTGGTCGGCCTCGTCGAGCACGGTGACCTCGACGGCGCCGAGGTCGCAGTGGCCCTGCTTGATGAGGTCCTCGAGCCGGCCGGGGCAGGCGAGCACGATGTCGACACCCCGGCGCAGGCCCTGGACCTGGGGGTGCTGGCCGACGCCGCCGAAGATCGTGCGGGTGGTGAGGCCCTTGGCGGCGGCGAGCGGCGCGAGCGCCTGCTCGATCTGGCCGACGAGCTCACGGGTGGGGGCGAGGATCAGCGCACGCGGGCGGCCGGCTCGGCGCTGGCGTCCGGAGTCGGCCAGCCGCGTGACCAGCGGCAGCAGGAACGCGTAGGTCTTGCCGGAGCCGGTGCGGCCCCGGCCGAGGACGTCACGACCCGCGAAGGAGTCGGGGAGCGTCGCGGACTGGATGGGGGTGGGGACCGTGATGTCGCGGGCGGCGAGCACCGCGGCCAGGTCGGAGGGCACGCCGAGGGCGGCGAAGGTGGGGGTAGGGGCAGGCAGGGCAGAAGAAGACAAGGGAGTCACTAACTCGTGGTGGTGTGTCTCACCAGATGGGTGCCGGCCCGTGATGGGCGGCAGGCAGGTCCGAGGCAAGACTGAACGGACCGCGCTCTCATACTAGGGGCGCGGTCCGTCGGAGCCCTCATCCTGACGAGGGGTGGAGCGTGTTGACTGCTACTTCTTGAAGGCGTCCTTGACGTCGCCGATGGCGTCCTTGGCCTTCTCGCCGGCCTTCTTGACCGACGCCTCGGCCTGGTCGGCGCGGCCCTCGGACTTCAGCTCGTCATCTCCCGTGAGGGAGCCTGCGGCCTCCTTGGCCCTGCCCTTGATGTCAGTGCCCTGGTTCTCTGCCTTGTCGTCGAATCCCATGCCCGACCGGTTGCCGAACGGCCCTCCGCGCAAACGGGTCAGTCGCGCGCGAAGAGCTCGACGAACCGGGCCAGGATCCGCGGCGGCTCGGTGACGTGTGCCTCGCGCGACCCCGCGATGATGTCCTCGGCCTCGTGCGGCTCGAAGTAGCCGAAGTGCCGGTAGACCTCGATGCGGGTCAGGATCCCGGGCACGTCCAGCTCGGGGTGGAACTGGGTCGCGTAGACGTTGGCGCCGATCCGGAACGCCTGGACCGGGCAGGTCGCCGAGGACGCGAGCAGCACCCCGCCGTGCGGCAGCCGGGACACGGCCTCCTTGTGGCCGAGCAGGGCGGTGAAGCGGTCGCTCAGCCCGCCCAGCAGCTGGTCCTGGCGACCCGCGTCGGTCAGGGTGATCTCCATGGGCCCGATCGGCTCGCTGTAGGTGCGGTCGACGACGCCGCCGGGGAGGGTGCCCAGGGTGCCGACGCCGTAGCAGGCGCCGAGGAACGGGAAGTCCGCCCCCACCACCTGCAGCGCGAGCTCCCGCAGCCGGGCCTCGCCGCGGACCTGCTCGGACAGCTTCTCGTCCTCGGGGTCGCTCACGTTCCACGGCCCGCCGCCCACGATGATGCCGGACCAGTCGTCGAGGTCGAGCGGCCCGAGGACGTCCCGCTCGATCCGGACCCGGCGTACGTCGCGCTCGTCGAGACCGGCGCAGCGCAGCACCGCGGCGTACTCGTCGTCGGCGGCGGCGTCCTGGGCGCGGATGCCGAGGAACAGGAAGGGCTTCATGTCTCCTCGCGCGAGTCAGGCCTGGACGGCGACGCCGCGCTCGATCAGTCCGTCGACGTCCGCGACGCCCCAGGCGGTCAGGGCCTCCCGGGTGTGCTGGCCGGCGGTCGCGGAGGGCGGCAGGCCCAGGCTCGCCGGCGTGCGGGAGAAGCGCGGCGCCGGCTGGGGCTGGACGATCCCCTCGTGCTCGATGAAGGTCTCGCGGGCCACCAGGTGGGGGTGGTGGACCGCCTCGCTGATCGGCACGATCCCCGCCACACACGCGTCGGTGCCCTCGAAGTGCGCGATCCACTCCGCCTGGGTGCGCTGCTTGAACGTCTCGGTGAAGACCGCGCGCATCTCGTCGTAGCGGTCCAGGTCGCCCTGCCCGGGGCAGGTCTCCTTGACTCCCAGCAGGGTGACCAGCGCGTCGAAGAACTGCGGCTCGAGCGCCGCGACCGACATGTGCTTGCCGTCGGCGGTCTCGTAGATGTCGTAGAACGGCACCCCGCCGTCGAGCAGATTGGCCCCGCGCTCCTCCTTGAACCCACCGCCGGCCGCGAACGCCGAGGTCATCGCGTTGAGGTGGGCGGTGCCGTCCACGATCGCGGCGTCCACGACCTGGCCCTGGCCGCTCGTCCTCGCCTCGAGCAGCGCGGCCAGGATGCCGATCACCAGATAGGTCGACCCGCCGCCGAAGTCGCCGACGAGGTTGGCGGGGAACTGCGGCCGGTCCGGCGTCTGGCCCATCATGTGCAGCGCCCCGGTGATGGCGATGTAGTTCATGTCGTGCCCGGCCGCCTGGGCGAGCGGACCGTGCTGGCCCCAGCCAGTCATCCGGCCGTAGACGACCCTCGGGTTGACGTTCATGCAGTCCTCGGGGCCGAGGCCGAGCCGCTCTGTGACACCGGGACGCATGCCCTCGACCACCACGTCGGCGTGGCGGACCAGCTCGAGGACGGTCGCGGTCGCCTCCGGGTTCTTGAGGTCGAGTGCCACGCTCGGCCGGCCACGGTTGAGCAGCATGTTGGCCCCGCCCGCCAGCAGCTGGCCGCCCGGCCGCTCGACGCGGATCACGTCGGCACCCAGGTCGGCCAGGATCATGCAGGCGTGCGGGCTCGGCCCGATGCCGGCGATCTCCACGACCTTCACGCCCCTGAGTGGGCCCGTCCCGTGCCCCAGCTCGATCACCATGGGCGGCAGCATGTCAGAGCCACCGAGCCTGTCGCGGGCCGGAACCCGCCGCCGAAAAGAAGCGTACGAACGCTTCTTTTCTGGTGGGGTTGAATGCCGTCTCGTGATCCGCGACCTGACCGACGACGAGGCTCGAGCCGCGATCCCGCTCAAGTGGGGCATGACCGAGCCCGGCGTGATCCCGGCGTGGGTCGCCGAGATGGACTACGCGGTCGCCGAGCCGGTGGTGGCCGCGGTCAGGGAGGCCGTGGACCGCGGCCAGCTCGGCTACCCGCGGTTCGAGCTGGGTGGCGGCGAGCTCGGCGAGGCGTACGCCGGCTTCGCGGGCCGGCACTTCGGGCAGGACGTCGACCCGGGCCAGGTGCTGGCGACCGTCGACGTGACGGCCGGGGTCCGGCTGGCCCTGGACGTGCTCGGCGCCGACCTGGCCCCGATGGTGCTGCCACTCCCGGCGTACGCCCCGCAGCTCGGCCTGGCCGAGGTCACCGGTCGCCCGCAGTGGGACCTCCCGGTGACCCCGGACGGCGACGCCTACGTGCTCGACCTCGACCACCTCGACCGGCTGTTCGCCGAGGGCGCCCGGACACTGCTGCTCACCAACCCCCACAACCCGTGCAGCCACGTGCACACCCGCGCCGAGCTCGAGGGCATCCGCGACCTCGCGGTGAAGCACGGCGCCCGGGTGATCAGCGACGAGATCCACGCACCGCTGGTCCTGCCGGGCGCCGAGCACATCCCCTACCTGAGCCTCGAGGGCACCGCCGACCACGCCGTCGCGGTCCTCGCCGCCTCCAAGGCCTTCAACATCGCCGGCCTCAAGTGCGCCCAGATCGTCACCTCCGACCGGGCGACCTTCGACCGGCTGACGGGCGTGCCGATGGCGCGAAACGACTCGTGGTCACCGCTCGGCGTGGTCGCCGCGGTCGCGGCCTACACCCAGGGCGACGAGTGGCTGGCCGCGCTGGTCCAGAGGCTGACCGAGCTCCGCGCGCTGCTCGCCGACCTGCTCGCCGAGCACCTGCCGCAGGCCCGGATACGGCCGCTCGAGGCGACCTACCTTGCCTGGCTCGACCTGCGCGCCTACGGGCACGACGACCCGGCTGCGGTGGCGGCCAAGGGCGGCGTCCGGCTCGCCGCCGGCCACGACTACGAGCCCGGCCTGACCGGGCACGTGCGACTCAACATCGCCACCTCGCCCGAACGGCTCACCGAGATCGTCAGGCGGATGGGCTCTTCACTCGCCGGTGCAGCCTGACGGCTTCGGCTTCGGCTACGGCTACGGCTACGGCTGCGGCTTCGGCAACCGCTTGAACCGGTAGCGCGCCGGGGTCGGGTCGACGTTGCCGGCCGCGTCCACCGCCCGCACCCGCAGCACGTGCTTGCCGAGCTTGACCTTCCACCGCAACGGCGAGGTACAGGGCTTGTAGGCCTTCGCGTCCTTCTTGCACTGGAAGGTCACACCGGCCTCGTCCGAGGTGAACTTGAACTTCACCTTCCGGGTGGTGACCCGCTTCGCCGGTGTCTTTGTGAAGGTCGTCTGCGGAGCGGTGGAGTCGAGCGGTGCTGGGGGACGCTGGTACTCGAAGGCACCCATGTCGCGCCGGGCCGTGCCGTCGCCGTCGCCGTCGGTGACACGGGCATTGCTGTCGAGGTCGACGGCCGGACCCGCGGCGGCGGGGTCGCCCATGTCGATGACCGGCGAAGTGGACTGGAGCCGGAGGTTGCCCCCAGCCGCCTCGACGAAGAGCGGGTCGACGTTGAGCCGCCCGGGACCCACGTTGACGCCTCCGGCGCCACCGCTGCCGATGTCGGCGGTGTCGCTCTGGAAGTTGGCGTAGGAAGCGTTGACGGTGGCGGTGCTGGCTCCCAGAGGCGAGCCGTTGTTGGCGGCGGAAGCCACGAGCGAGGTGGCGAACCCGCGGACGATGGAGTTGCTGAGGTTGACCGTCGAGCTCTGCTGCACCGTCGGGGTGTTCGCGGCCGCCAGCACCCCGACCGAGCCGGTGGCGTTGTTGCCGATCACGGTGACGTGTTCAGCGTTGACCGTCTTGGGGGTCACACCGGGGTTGTAGTTGGCTGCCTCGATGCCGATGGCGTTGTCGCCACCGACCATGCGGATCACCGAGTCGTCGAGGTCGACGGTGCCACCGTCGGTGACGATGCCGGAGTAGAAGGCCACGATCGACATCCGCGACAGCACGTCGGTCAGGCCGGAGGTGGACTGGATGACGCCGTAGCTCGCCGTGATCGAGGCGCCGGTGACCTGGCCGCCGCCATCGATGTAGATGCCGGTGTTGGAGGGATTCGCGGTGGGGTCGAGCGTGACGGTGACGTCGCTGGCGGTCGAGGCGGTGATCTCAAAGGCGTCGACGTTGGTGACGCCCGGCCCGGTGACCGTCACGCGCTCGGCCGTGGCCGAGTTGTAGAGGTCGACGCCTGCGTCGTTGTCGGACTGGGCGGCGTTCATGACGACGGTCAGATCCCGCACCGTGGCGCCTTGCGCGGCGATGTAGCTCTGGGACGACGCCGACGGGGGTAGCGAGACGGTCGTGCTGGCCTCGCCGGAGCCCTGCAGCGTCAGCGGCTCGACCGAGGCGTTGAGCTGGTAGGGCCCGTCGGAGTAGGTGCCCGGACCGACCGCGATGAGGTCGGGGAGGCCGTTGCTGTTGGCGAGGCTGATGGCGGCCGGGATGGTGGCCGCGTTGGCGTTGCAGGTGACGCCGGTCGGGCTGCCGACGCAGATGACGTTGTCGACGGCGTACGCCGGCGTCGCGGAGACCAACGGCACGAGCAGGGGCGCGAGCAGGGCTGTGGGCAGCAGGGCGAGTCGGCGCACGACGCGCAATGTAGTTGCATCTTCACCCTTTCGGGTGACGAACGCGCCGCCGGTACGGACCAGTGTCTCAGAGCCCCATGAGCCGTCCGGGCCGGAACCCCGGCCAGGTCCGGGCCGCCCGCGCCACGAGGTCGTCGAGGTCGGCGTCCCACGTGTGGCCGCGGGCGGTGCGGCGGAGCACGTAGCCGAGCCCGTGGGTGCGGTAGACGGTGCCGCCGGCGTCGCGCACCGCGGAGGTCAGTGCCTTGTCGACGTGGCGCGGCACAGAGGCGAAGCCGCCGAGCTCGAGCAGGTGGGCTCGGTCGACCAGCATCGTGCCGCCGGCGACGAAGCCCTTGTAGACCTCGCCGGGGTGGCCGAGGCGCAGGGTCAGGTCGCGGTCCTCGAGGTAGTAGAGGTCGTCGGGGGCGCCGACCAGGTCGGCGCCGCTGTAGGCCCGGGCCCGCAGCAGGTCGGCCACGAAGTCGGGCGCGTACCAGTCGTCGTCGTCCATCTTGAGGACGAGCTTGCCCTCGGCGGCCGCGACAGCGGCGTTGAGGACGTCGCCGAACACCGTGTCGGCGGGCACGGGCACGACCTTGACGGGCACGACCTCGACGCCGGCCGGAGCTGCGTCGAACCCGTGCGGCGCCAGCACCAGCTCGAGGTCGGGAACGCCGCGCTGACGGGCGACCTGGGCCAGCGCGTGCTCGACCATGTCGGGCCGGCGGGTCGCCATGACCACGGACACCGACGGCTTCGGGATCGCGCCGTAGGTGTCGAGCGCGGCCCGGCGGACCACGATGCTGTGCTCCTCGAGCGTCAGGCCGGCTGCCGGGTCGTACGCCAACGGCACCCCCTGCATCGACAGCCGGGCGACCTGGCCGGGGTCGAGATCGGCCGCGTCGGGGACGGGCGAGTCGTCCAACACCAGGCCCACCGGGTTGTGGACGCGTACGTCGATGCCGGTGGTGCCCAGTCCGGGCGGCGGCAGGGTGGCCGGCCACACCGCCGCGCGGCCGAGCTCGACGACGAGGTCGTGCACCGCCACCCGGGAGTCGAACAGGTGTGTCTCGGTCGACCCGGTCAGGCGCACCACGACCTCGAGGGCGCGGACGCCCGGGGCGACGGTCAGCGCCCGGAGCCCGGCGACGTCGTCCGCGACGACCTCGACGACGTCGTACTTGCCGCGCTCGCCCGGATGGTCCGCGTCGATCCGCAGGGTCGCCACGGCTAGGCCTCGACGATGTCGGGCCGCTTCACCAGCGGCCGCGGTGCGGTCGCCATCCAGGTCCGGGTGACGTAGTCGATGACGTGCATCCCCGCGGGCGCCTCGACCCGCCTCAGACCCTCGACCGATTCGCCACGGCCCTCCGACAGCGCCCGGAACACCTCGATCTCGCGGGCCTTGCGCGGCGTACGCACGGCGTCGAAGTCGGTGCTGCTCCAGTGGGCGAACTCGTCCTGGTCGAGCCACTTGAGCTCCACGCACATGCCCTCGGGCGCCACGATCCGCTCGGAGGTGGCGGGGAACTCGCGCACCTCCCACTCGAAGGCCTTGACGAAGGTGAACTCCGGCCCCATCGGGTAGACCCACGGCTCCAGGAACCGGAAGCCCAGGTCGAGCCAAGCGACCGACTCGCTCTCCACGGTCATCGGGTGCCGCGGGATGGCGACCACCGCGCCGGAGTCGCGCAGCTGCCACGACAGGTCGCGCAACAGCTCGACGCCCTCGCGGGTGAGCACCATGTCGCCGTCCCACTTCATGGAGTAGGCCGTGCGGACGTGGGCGAAGGACCAGTTGTAGAAGTAGGTCAGCGAGTGCACCGAGTCCGGCGGCGTGTGCAGGTGCTCCTCGCCCGCGCGGGAGACCGCGAACGGGTAGGACGTCGAGGTGAACCGGTCGGTCGCGCCGATCCGCTCGACGACCTCGCGGGCCACGTCGGGTGTCCCGTCGTCGGAGCCGTTGTCGACCAGCACCACGTGCTGCACGGCCTCGAACATCGGCGGCAGCACCCAGGGCAGGTTGCGGGCCTCGTTCTTGACCCGGAACACACAGGTCAGGCCCGGGCGGAGCGGCCCGTCGGTCCACGGCCAGGTGATGTCGTACGCCGCGTCGCCCTCGCGGTTGCGCAGGCCGCTCATCGACCGAGCAGGCGCTTGAGGCCCTTGGGCTGGTCCGCCGCGGTGGCGGTCACGGCCCCCTCGCGCCGCGCCGCGTCGGCCGTCGAGGCGGCGATGCCCTCGGCCTCGTCGTAGAGCTCGACGTAGGCGTCGCGCAGCTGGTCGAGCGTGGCGTGCCGGTCGGCCGTGTCTCCGCCGGGGTCGGCGAGGCCGGACAGCGCCTGCCAGCTCTCCTCGGCGATCTCCTGGAGCCGCGGCGGGACGGCGACGTCGGCCCAGGTGTGGCGGGTGCGGTGCAGGTCCGGGTCGACGAACTGGTGGACCTTGCGCATGCTGTTGGCCGAGGCCTCGGTGACCGCGCGCAGGCCGAACTCGGTGCCGACCCGGAACAGCGGCACCGTCCAGTCGGCCAGCAGGTCGTCGTAGCGGACGAAGGCCCGCAGCGAGCCGCGGGTCCCGCGCTCGGTGTGCAGCATCATGTTGACCCAGGCCGCGGTCCGCGCCGACGGCCGGTCGCGGGTGCCGACGACCTCGGTGACGTGGCGCAGCGTGGTCAGGTACGCCGGCGTCGCGTCGCAGCGCAGCGCCGCGGCCTTCCAGAGGCCGAGGAACCACGCCATCCGCGGGTCCTTGAGCAGCAGCTCCGGCTCGTCCTCCTGGTCGGGCAGCGGCGCGAACTGCCGGCCCAGCCAGTCGGTGACCCGCGTGCGCGGAATGCCGTTGGCGTTGATCTTGCCGGTCTCGAACCAGGCCGAGGGACGGGCGTCGGTGATGCCGACGTTGGCCCGCTCGAGCAGCTCGGTGTGCAGGTCGACGACCCACTGGGACTCCCCCGAGCCGCGCGGCCCGGTCTCGGCCGCGGGCACCTCCGGCGGCGGGACGTGCATGCCCAGTGCCTGCAGCCCCCCGGCCAGCGCGCTGGTCCCGCTGCGGCCGGGGCCGACGACGAGGACGACGCGACGGCTGGACACGGCTTGCAGCCTAGACGGGACCTCAGGCCCGCCAGGGCTCACTCCGCTCGCTTGTGCTCCGCGATCAGGTCGGCGTACCAGTCGAAGGACCGCTTGGGCGTCCGCTCCTGGGTCTCGTAGTCGACGTGGACCAGGCCGAACCGCTGGGTGTAGCCCTCGGCCCACTCGAAGTTGTCCATGAACGACCAGTAGTAGTAGCCGCGGACGTCGACGCCGCGCTGGATGGCGGTTGCGACCGCGCCGAGGTGAGCCTCGAGGTAGTCGATCCGCTTCTGGTCGTCGACCACGCCGTTCTCGTCCGGCTCCACGTTGTAGGAGCACCCGGACTCGGTGATCATGATCGGCGGCAGCGCGGCCCGGAACCGGGCCCGCAGCATGATCAGCCACTCCCGCAGGGCGTCCGGCACGATCGGCCAGCCGAAGTCGGTCTTCTCGTAGCCGAGGACCTCGCGGAACTCGAACGGCATCTCCGAGTCCTCCTCGGTCGCCGCGATCCGCATCGGGTTGTAGTAGTTGACGCCGTAGAAGTCGAGCGGCTGGCGGATGGTCGGCATGTCGCCGTCCTTCACCACGTCCTCGACCAGCGGGAAGATGTCGACCGGGTAGCGGCCGGTCAGCATCGGCTCGATGAACATGCCGTTCCACATGGCGTCGAACAGCTTGGAGGCCCCGACGTCGGCCTCGTCGTCGCTGGCCGGCCAGATCGGTGCGTGGTTGTTGGCGCAGCCGATGCTCGGCACCTTGCCGCGCACCGACTCACGCAGCGCGATCGCCGCGCGGCCGTGGGCCAGCAGCAGGTGGTGGGCCACCGGCATCGCCTCGAACATCAGCGCGTGCCCCGGCGCGTGCATGCCGATGGCGTAGCCGAGGATCGTGACGACGTTGGGCTCGTTGATCGGGATCCAGTGCTCGACCCGGTCGCCGTAGCGGTCACCGACGATGGCGGCGTAGTCGGCGAACGCCTCGACCGTCCCGCGGTTGAGCCAGCCGCCGTCGTCCTCGAGGGCCTGCGGCAGGTCCCAGTGGTAGAGCGTGGCCATCGGCTGGATGTCTGCCGCGAGCAGCTCGTCGATGAGCCGGTCGTAGAACGCCAGGCCCTTGGGGTTGGGTCGTCCCTTGCCGCTGGCCTGGATCCGCGGCCAGGAGATGGAGAACCGATAGCCGTTGGCGCCGAGCCGCTTCATCAGAGCGACGTCCTCGCGGTAGCGGTGGTAGTGGTCGCACGCGTGCACCCCGGACGAGCCGTCGATGACGGTCCCCGGCTTGGCGGTGAAGGTGTCCCAGATGCTCGGGCCCTTGCCGTCGCTGCTCGCCCCGCCCTCGATCTGGTACGCCGCAGTGCTGGTGCCGAACCGGAAGCCGGGCGGGAACGAGAGCGTGCGCGACGAGGCGCCCGAAGCCTGTGTTTTCCCCACCGGCACAATCTCTCAGATGACTGTGGAGATCCGTCGGGGAACGGACCGATTCGTCGACCGGGCTCCGGGGCGCCGCACGCTGCATGCGTTCTCCTTCGGCACCTGGTACGACCCCGAGCGAGTCTCGTTCGGCCCGATGGTCTGCCACGACGAGCACCTGCTGCGGGCCGGTGAGGGGTTCGACACCCACCGGCACGCCGACCAGGTGATCGTCTCGTGGGTGCTCTCGGGAGCGCTGACCCACACCGACTCGGGCGGCGCCACCGCGACGCTGACACCCGGTGAGGTGGGGGTCCTGTACGCCGGCGCCGGGGTCGAGCACGCCGAGGTCGCGGCCGCGCCGCAGACCAGGTTCGTCCAGGTCTGGCTCACCCCACCAGCACCGGGCGGGCCGACGTCCTACGAGGTCCTGAGGGCGCCGGCCGCGCGGGGGTCCTTCGTCGAGGTCGCCCGACCCGTCCCCGGCGCGACGTTCTGGGTGTCCCGCCTGGACGCCGGCGCCACCGTGACCACCCCGGCCGCGGCGAGGGTGCACGTCTTCGTCGCCCGCGGCGCCCTGCTGCGCTCGTCGCTGGCCGAGCCGCTGCACGACGGCGACGCGTTCCTCTTCACCGACGAGTCGCCGTACGAGCTGACTGCCGGCGTCGACACCGAGCTGCTCTGCTGGACCTTCGAGCGCTGAGCTCAGACAGTGTCGGACGGGAGCAGGCCATGACGCATGGCGTACAGCCCGGCCGCAGCCCGGTTCTCAGCTCGGATCTTGCAGTAGACGTGCTCGACGTGGTTGCCGACCGTCTTCGGGCTGATCCCGAGGAGGCGCGCGATCTCCTTGTTGGGCAACCCGCGGGCCAGGTGCTGGAGCACCTCCACCTCGCGTGAGGTGAGTCCGTCGGGACCGCCGCGTCGCCGGCCGACGCGCTCACCGGCGGCGCGCAGGACCGCGTCGACCACAGCTCCGTCGAGCCGACCGGCGCGGACGTCGTCGCGCAGCGCCCGGGTGACCTCCGGGACCGAGGAGGCCGGCCGGTACGGCCGAGGCTCCCGCTTCGACTGGAACGCCTCGGCCGTGGCCAGGACCCGGCTGGCGAGGCTCAGCGCCGGACCGCTCAGGCCACTGGGGTAGCCCGACCCGTCGAGCCGCTCGCGCACCTGACCGGCGAGCCGTCCGGCCGGGGCGAGCGCCCGCGACCGGTTCAGCATCCGCTCGGTGTAGTGCGGATAGAGCCGCACCCGTTCCCACTCGGCCGCACCGAGCGGACCGGGCTTGTCCCAGATCGCGTTGGAGACCCCCAGTCGACCGAAGCCGGCCACCAGCCCGGCTCGGCGCACGAGCTGCTGGTCTGACGGTGGCAGGCCCATCTCGGCGGCCGCCGCCGCGGCCAGTGCCGCTACCGCTTCCGAGTGCCCCAGGGTGGCGGGACACTTCAGGTCGACGTACCGGGAGATGGCACGGAGCGCCTCGTCGCACTCGTCCGGTCCCAGCGTGCGCGCCAGCCCCGGCTCGCCGTCGATCACCTCGTCCCACGAGTCGACGTCGTCGAGCTGGTGGAAGACCTTCTCGGCGTCCGCCTCGACGAGCTCGACCAGGGCCGGGTCGAACTGCGACCCGGAGCGACGCCGGCCCAGGGCGACCGCGGCACCGACGCCGTCGGTCCGGTAGGCGACCTCGAGGAACTCCGACAGGTGGACGACACGCGACGCGATCGGGATCCGCTCACCGTCGAGCTCGCCGGGGAACCCACGCCCGTCCCAGCGCTCGTACGACGTCTCGAGAGCCGCGAGCGTGTCGTCGTCGAGCGCGAGCTCCGCACCCAGGGAACGAGCCAGCCGCGCGTGCTGGGTGACCATGCCGTCCAGCTCCTTGCGCCCGCTCAGCACGAAGTCGAGACCGATCCGGAGCCGGTGCAGCGGTGTGCCGCCGGAGCCGAGCATGCGCAGCATCGCGAGCAGGTCGGCGGCCGAGAACGGCTCGGCGTCGTACTTGGCCGCCTTGAGCGCGATGTCGTCCCCGAACCAGTAGGCCTGCTCGTGGGCGTCACTGTGGCAGCCGACGTTCAGCAGGAGCGCGGAGTAGAAGATCGCGGACCGGGTCTGCTCGTCGAGCCCGGCGAGCTCGGCGATCCGCAGCGCGATCCGGCACTGGCGCAACACGTGCTCCATCGGCTGACCGAAGCCGAGGTCGACCCCCAGCGACAGGGAGGCCACCAGCTCGGCCAACCTGACGTTCTCGCTCTCGGGCCGTGTGCCCACACCGCGAATGTACGGCGTCGGCGAGACCCCAGAAACCACCGAAAGATGGGGCATTCGCCTCAGGAGACGACGCGGGTCCGGTCCCTACGTTGCCAGACATCACTTCACCAGAGGAGGTCACCATGGCCAGGATCGCCACCAAGGACACCGCCGACGAGGTCGCCGACTACGGACCGGTCCACGACCGCACCACCAGGTTCGACGGGGGCTACACCGTCAACTGGACCAGCTTCGACGAAGCCCTCGACATGGCACCCGTGCTCGCGTCACTCCCCGGCGGCCGATGCTCGTGTCCCCACTGGGGACAGCTGCTGAGCGGCCGGGTCGTCGTGCACTACGAGGACCACGACGACGTCATCGAGGCCGGGCAGGCGTACTACATGGCGCCGGGCCACGTGCCGGAGATCGACGCAGGCACGGAGTTCCTCATGTTCAGCCCGACCGACCAGCTCACGGCCACCGAGGCCGCGATCGAGTCGGCACTGCAGTCGCACTGACGTGACTCCAGGGCCCGCTCCCGGAGGCTCCGGAGCGGGCTCAAGCGATGACCGACAGCGCGCCCGGCATCAGCTCGACGACAGCCGGCTGACCCGACTCCGGTGGGAGCGCGCCGAGCGGCTCGCCGTCGCCTCCGACGGGGACCGGGCGGGTCGCGTCGGCACGTAGCTCGACCCGGGTGCCGGTGAGGACGGTGACCTCGGGCAGCTCGACGTGCCTGCCGTCGTAGACCTTGGGCAGCGACCGCATGAGCTCCAGCTTGGACGCGGCCTCGATCACGACCACGTCGAGGATGCCGTCGTCGACCTTGGCGGCCGGTGCGATCTTCATGCCCTTGCCGTAGTAGGCGGAGTTGGCGACCACGACGCTGGCGGCGTCGTAGCGCCGCTCGTCGCCGTCGACGGAGACGACGAAGTGGCCGGGCTTGTAGGTCGCCAGCGCGCGCAGCGCCGCGTAGGGATATTGCAGCGCCGAGGGCAGCCAGTGAGCCTTGTCGACGATCTCGCCGGCCCGGGCGTCGACGCCGCAGTAGACCGACCCGGCGACGATGCGCGGCTCCGCGGCCCCGGGCAGTGTCAGCGACACCAGGTCGACCGGGCGGGCGTCGCGCTCGAGGAGCAGCGTCGCGAGCTCGGCCGGGTCCTCCGGGAGCCCGAGCATCCTCGCGAAGTCGTTGCCCCGGCCCGCTGGAACGACGGCGAGCACGCCGCCGGCCTTGGCGACGAGGCCGGCCAGCGAGGAGAGCATGCCGTCGCCGCCCACCGAGACGACGATGTCGCCCTTCAGGACCGCGGCTTCGACCAGCGCGCCCATTGCCTTGGGGCCGGGTGAGTAGGTCACCTCGACCTCGGCGCCGCCCTCGCGCAGCAGCCTGGCGACCGGGACGACCGCGGCCGGCGCCGCGCCCCCACCCGAAGCCGGGTTGACCAGGAAGGTGAAGGACCTCGCGCCTCCTGCGGCGGCAGTCACGGGATCAGCACCCCCGGGTTGAGCACGCCCGATGGGTCGAGGTCGGCCTTGACCGCGCGCAGCACCGAGACTCCGAGGTCGCCGATCTCGGCCGCCAGCCAGGGCTTGTGGTCGGTGCCGACGGCGTGGTGGTGGGTGATCGTCGCGCCGACCTCGGTGATCGCGTCGCACGCCGCGGCCTTGGCGGCCAGCCACTGGGACAGAGGGTCCTGCGCCGCCTTCTGGGCGACCGTGAAGTAGAGGGAGCAGCCGGTCTCGTAGACGTGGCTGATGTGGCAGAGCACCATCGCCCCCTCGCCGAGGCTGCCGGTGAGCGCCGCCTTCACGCCGTCGTAGAGGGCGTCGACATCGCTCCAGAACGTCGCCGTCTCGAGGGTCTCGACCAGCACGCCGACGTCGAGGAGCGAGTCGCGGAGGTAGGGCGCGTCGAAGCGGCCCTTCGCCCAGGCGGCCCCCGGCTCCTCGCCGAGGTTCTCCCCGCCCAGCCCCGCGAGGACCGACGTGACCGCGGCCCGCTTGGCGGCCACGGCCGCGGGTTCGCCCTCGTAGCCGGTGATCATCAGGCAACCGCCGGCCGCACTCCCCCCGATCTCATCGGGTCGGGCGAGGTTGATCGCGGTCTCGGACTCGTCCGAGAGCCGGATGACGGTCGGGAGCAGCCCGGCCTGGGCCAGGGTGCGCATCGCAGTGGCACCGTCGACGAACGACGCCCAGCGCCAGCCCTCGTAGACCTTCTCAGCCGGGAGCCTGCGCACCCGCACCGTGACCGCGGTGATGACGCCGAACGCGCCCTCGGAGCCGAGGAAGAGCTGGCGCAGGTCGGGGCCGGCGGCGTTGGCCGGGGCACTGCCGAGGCTGATCTCGCCGCTGGGGGTCGCCACCCGGAGCCCGACGACGAGGGAGTCGAAGCGGCCGTAGCCCGCACTGGACTGGCCGCTCGACCGGGTCGCCGCGAACCCGCCGATCGTGGCGTACTCGAAGGACTGCGGGTAGTGACCGAGGGTCAGGCCCTCCGCCGCCAGCAGCGCCTCGGCCTCGGGGCCGCGCAGGCCGGGCTCGAGGGTCGCGGTCATCGAGGTGTGGTCGACCGCGAGCAGCCCCTTCATCCGGATCAGGTCGAGGGAGACCAGGCCGGCGAAGCCGTCGCGGCGGGCGGCCAGGCCACCGGTGACGCAGGTGCCGCCACCGAAGGGCACGACCGCGACGTGGTGGCCGACCGCCCAGGCGAGGACCGCCGCGACATCGTCGTGGGAGCCGGGGCGGACAACCGCGTCCGGGGCGTCGCTCAGGTCGCCCGTGCGCTGGCGGAGGAGGTCGGGCGTCGACTTGCCGCGGGTCCGCAGCCGCCGGCTCTCGTCGTCGGTGAGCACGTACTCGGCACCGAGGGTCCCGGCGAGCTCGTCGAGGAGCGCCCGGTCGATGGCCGGCGCGGGCACCGTGACGTCCTCGGCCGCCGGGCGCTCGTCCAGGCCGAAGACCATCTCGATCAGCCCGCGGGCGGTGTCGGGCAGAGCCGTGGCCCGGGCCGGGTCGCCCCAGCGGGAGGGGTGCATCTCGCCTTGCTCGGCGGTGGGACTCGTCAGCGTCATGTGTTACAGTGTGACACATGACGTCACTTCGTCACAACCCGGACTCCGGGCGCGAGCCGCGGGACGTCTACCTGGACGCCGCGCGGGCCTGCATCCTCGACGTCGGCTGGCGGCGTACGACGCTGACCGAGGTCGCCCGGCGCGCCGGTGTCTCCCGGATGACGATCTACCGCACCTGGGCCGACATGCCCACCCTGCTCGGCGACCTGATGACCCGCGAGTGGGCCGGGGTCGTGACCGACCAGCTGGCCGCGGCGGGCAGTGCCACGTCGCTCCAGCGGCTGGTCGAGGGGATCGTGGGCACCGCCCGGATGCTGCGGGACAACGAGCTGTTCGTCCGGATCGTCGAGCTCGACCCGGAGCTGATCCTTCCCTACCTGTTCTCCCGCCGCGGCCGCTCGCAGGACCTGATCCTGGCGCTGACCGTCGAGGCGATCGAGGCGGGCCAGGCCGACGGGTCCATCCGGGCCGGCGACCCGCGCACGATGGCGCGCGCCGTGCTGCTCGCGGTGCACGGCTTCGTGCTGTCGGCACACACCATGGCCGACGACGGGGTCCGCGAGGACGACCTGGACGCCGAGCTCACCACCCTGCTCACGAGGAGCCTCGCGACATGACCACCCCTTCCTCTTCCTCGGTCGCCACCTCTGTCGCCACTCGGATCACCCCCGGCCTGGCCGATGCACCGACCGAGGTCGACGTCGTCGTCATCGGCCTGGGCATCACCGGCGCCGGCGTCGCCCTCGACGCGGTGACCCGCGGTCTCTCGGTGCTCGCGGTCGACGCCCACGACGTGGCGTTCGGCACCTCGCGGTGGTCCTCCAAGCTCGTGCACGGCGGGCTGCGCTACCTCGCCTCCGGCCAGGTCGGCGTCGCGCACGAGAGCGCCGTCGAGCGCGGGACCCTCATGGAGGTCACCGCCCCCCACCTGGCCCACGCCATGCCCACGCTGATGCCCTTCGGCTCCGACATGCCGCGCCACCAGGAGGTCGCGGCGCGGGCCGCGACCTGGGCCGGCGACCTGCTGCGCCGGGGGGCGCGCACCAGCGTCGAGACCCTCCCCCGGCCGCGCCACCTCTCCCGCACCGAGGCTCTGCAGCTCGCCCCCTCACTGCGGCGCAACGGGCTGCGCGGCGCCATGCTCGGCTGGGACGGCCAGCTCGAGGACGACGCCCGGCTGGTGACCACGGTGGCCCGCACGGCGGCGGCGTACGGCGCCCACGTGCGCACCCGGGCCCGGGTCGTCGCGGCCACCGGGACGTCGGTGCGGCTGCGCGACGAGCTCACCGGCGCCACTCACGACGTCTCCGCCCGCACCGTGGTCAACGCCACCGGCGTGTGGGCCGGCGACCTCGTGGAGGAGGTCCGGCTGCGCCCCAGCCGCGGCACGCACCTGGTGCTGAGGGAGGAGACGCTCCCCGACCTGCGGGTGGTCGTCTACGCCCCCGTCCCCGGCAGCTTCAACCGGTTCGTGCTGGTGCTCCCCCAGCCCGACGGCACCCTCTACGTCGGCCTCACCGACGAGCCCGCCGACGGGCCGGTGCCGGACGTCCCCCAGCCGACCGAGCCGGAGATCGGCTTCCTCCTCGACGTGGTCTCGGCGGCGTTCGAGCATCCGATCCACCGCACCGACGTGGTCGGCGCCTTCGCCGGGCTCCGGCCGCTGCTCGACGTCGCCGCCAAGGAGGGGACCAGCGAGGAGACCGCCGACATCTCGCGCCGGCACGCGGTGCTCACCTCGCGCACCGGCGTGGTGACGATCGTGGGCGGCAAGCTGACGACCTACCGCCGGATGGCGCAGGACGCCGTCGACGCGGCGCTCTCGGCCTCCGGCCTGGACGCCGGCCCGTGCCGGACCTCGTCCCTGCCGCTACTCGGCGCCGCCTCCCGCGACGTACTGGACGGGCTGGAGCAGCCGGCCCGGCTGGTGCGGCGGTTCGGCACCGACGCCGAGCTGGTGCTCGCCGACGCCGGGGCCGTCACCGGGCTGAGCGAGGACCAGCTCCTCGCGCCCGTCGCCGACGACATCCCGGTCACGCTGGCCGAGCTGGTGTTCGCGGTCACCCATGAGGGCGCCCACGACGTCGACGACCTGCTCGACCGGCGCACCCGGGTCGGCCTCGTGCCCGCCGACCGGGTCCGGGCCGTCCCGGCTGCCGAGCGGGCGTTGGGCCTGGCCGCGGCCGCTCGGCTGTAACTCGGTGTCCCGGTCACTGCCACGGTGGCCGGACACGGTGGCAGTGGTCCGGACACCGGGTTACAGCTCCCGCGACCCGGCGCCGCCCACCCGACCGATGAGTTCTGCCCTCGACCCGGGTCCACCCCTGAGGCAGACTCGAGCGAGCGAGGGAGCGGGACCCGTGACGACCGTGCAGGAGCGACCAGTGACGACGCAGGGACAGGACGCGGCGACGCAGCCGGCAGCGCCGAGCGAGCTCGACGACTTCCCCACCCTGACCGAGCGCTACCAGCGCGAGCTGCTGGCGCACTGCTACCGGATGAGCGGCTCGGTGCACGAGGCGGAGGACCTCGTCCAGGAGACGTTCCTGCGTGCGTGGAAGGCGAGTGCGACCTTCCAGGGCCGCAGCTCGGTCCGCACCTGGCTCTACCGGATCGCCACCAACGTCTGCCTCACCAACCTCGAGAACAAGCCGCGCCGGCCGCTCCCGGCCGGCCTCGGCACCACCGACCAGATGGCCGGCGACGCCCTGGAGCAGAACCACGAGGTCGCGTGGCTGGAACCGGTCCCGGACGCCGCGGTGGTCGTCGCCGAGCGCGACACGATCCGGCTCGCCTTCGTCGCCGCCCTGCAGCACCTGCCCGCCCGGCAGCGCGCCGTCCTCATCCTGCGCGACGTGCTCCGCTGGTCGGCCGCGGAGACCGCCGAGGCCCTCGACACGACGGTGGCCGCGGTCAACTCGGCTCTGCAGCGCGCGCACGCGCAGATGCAGGAGCGCGGCCTCACTGCGGACACCGTCGAGCCGGAGCTCGACGACCGGCAACGCGACCTGCTCGACCAGTACGTCGACGCCTTCTGGCGCAAGGACATCTCCGCGATCGTCAACCTGCTCAAGGCCGAGGCGATCTGGGAGATGCCGCCGTTCACGGGCTGGTACCTGGGCGCCGCCACCATCGGTGAGCTGATCGACCGACAGTGCCCGGGCGGCCACCACGACATGCCGATGGTCGAGACCCGGGCCAACGGCCAGCCGGCGTTCGGGCTCTACATGAAGACGCCGGAGGGGGACTTCACGCCCTTCCACCTCCAGGTCCTGCAGATCGACGGCCACGGGGCCGACGCCAAGGTGTCGCACGTCGGCGCGTTCTTCGACCCACGGCTGTTCGCGACGTTCGGCCTGCCCGCGCGGCTGCCTGCCGGCTTCCGGCCCGGAGACCCCGTTCCCTCCGGGCCCGGCACCGTCGCGACCGGCGACCACGTGGTCCTGGGCCACCCATGACCCCCGCCCCGACCCCGGGGCAACCGCTGGCCGCCGAGGTCGAGCTGCTCGAGAGGGCACTGGCCTACACGCGGGTGGTGCTGGCAGACGTCGGCCCCCACAACCTCCTGGCCACCACCCCCTGCTCCGGGTGGACCCTGGCTCGCCTGCTGGGTCATATGGAGGACGCCCTCGACGCTTTCACCGAGGCCGCAGCGGGGTTGGTGCACGTCGATCCGGTGCCGCCCACCAATGACATGGTGGACGCCCTCCGCGAGAAGGCGTGCGCCCTGCTGGGCGCCTGGACCGCTGCCCGCCCGCGCTCGGTGCGGGTCGGCGATCGCCAGGTCGACGCGCCCGTACTCGTGGCGATGGCTGCCTTGGAGATCACGGTGCACGGCTGGGACGTGGGTCAGGCAACGGGCAGGCGTACGCCGATCCCCGAGGACCTGGCCCGCCGGCTCCAGCCGGTCGCGGCCCGGGTCGTCCAGCCCGCCGACCGCGGCACTCGCTTCGCCCCTGCGCTCGCCCCGGCCATCGCCGGCGGCACGCCGCCCAGCCGATCGGACGCGCTCCTAGCCTTTCTGGGTCGGATGACTGGTCCAGTCGGATGGAAAAGTGGCGAACCGCCCTCACCGGAGGGCATTGCTTCTTAGCCTTGCCACATGGTGCCCACCGCCCGACTGTCGGACGCGTGCGCCCAGGTGCGGGCCGGTGACCTCAAGGAGGGAATGGGCCGCCTCCTGGCGCTCCGTTCGGACCACATCGAGAACCGCGAGACGCTCGGTCACGCCGAGCTCGCGACCCTGCTGACCACCCTGGTCGAGTGCCGGCTCGCCCGTGGCGAGCTCGCCGAGGCGATGGCTCTGGGCGACGACCTGACCCCCTACCTCAGCGGGGACGCCGCCGCGGACGGCGACGGCGCCGCCCTGGCCTCTGCGCTCGCCCACCAGGCCCGCGGCGACATCGCGGCCGCCCTCGGTGACGCCGAGCTGGCCCTGACCCACTACAACCGAGCCGGTGCGATCGCTCCCGATGCACCGCCGGACCGGCTCCCCTGGCGTTGCGGCGCCGCGCTGTCCCACCTGCGCGGCGGGGACGCCCGGACCGCTACGGCGCTGGCCCGCGAGCAGGTCGACCTCGCGCAGGCCGCGGGCTCGCCGTACGCCATGGCGACCGCCCTGCGGACCCTGGCGGCCGTCGCCATCGACACCGGCCCGGACCGCATCCAGCACCTGCTCCGCGCCCGGGGGGTCCTGAGCGGCAACCGTGCCGACCGGCTCGCGGCACAGATCGACACCGACCTCGCCGGGCTGCTGCTGCTCACCCATGCGCCCGACGCCGAGCAGCGCGCCCTGACCCTGCTGCGCGCCGCGGAGGAGCACGCCGGACGCCAGGAGCTCTGGCCGCTGCAGGGCCGGGTCCGCCGCCTGCTCGACCGGTTGGGTCAGCAGCCGCGCAAGGTCGAGACCGAGGCGATGGCTGCCCTGACCGCCTCGGAACGCCGGGTGGCCCGGATGGCCGCCGACGGCCTGACCAACCGGCAGATCGCCCACGAGCTCGTGGTGACGGTCAAGGCCGTGGAGTGGCACCTCTCGCACGTCTACCGCAAGCTTGGCATCGGCTCGCGGACCCTGCTCGCGGAGACGCTCGGCGTCCCCGAGCGGGTGGCCTAGCAAGCCTGGCGAGCGCAGCGAGCTGGCGCCGCGGACGGTGGTCGAGGAGCTCGCGCAGCGAGCGTCACGAGACCAGGTGATCCGAGGCTGGGACCTCATCGTCGTCGTCCCGGAGCGGATGCGCGATCTCGTCGGCGGGCATCCTGGCCCAGACGATCGCGACGGTGGCCACGATCCCCGGGACGACGCCGGCGATGAGGAACGTCGTGCGCAGCCCGATGAGCTCCGAGACCGGACCGGCCAGGGCCATCGAGACCGGCATCAGGCTGATCGAGACGAAGAAGTCGAGGGACGACACCCGGCCGAGCATGTGCGGCGGCACGCGGCGCTGGAGGAGCGTCCCCCAGATGACCATCGGTGCGGCCCACAGCGCGCCGAGCACCAGCGCCGCCGCCACCAGCTGCCACACCGCGGTCGCGACCCCCATCGCCACGAACGGCAGGGCGCCCAGCCCCCACATCAGGTTCATCACGGTGAGGTAGCGGCGCGGCATCGGCCGTGAGGCCATCAGCATCGAGCCGACCGCACCCCCGATCCCGAACGCGGCCAGCACCAGGGCGTGGTCGCCGGGACCGCCACCGAGCCGGTCCTTGATCAGGAAGGGGATCAGCACCTCGAGCGGTCCCATGATCACCAGGATCATCAGCGACGCGTAGAGCAGCGTCGCCAGGAGCCAGGGTGTCCGCACCATGTAGGAGAAGCCCTCGTGCATGTCGGCGAAGGCCGTGCGCACCGGGTGTTGCCGGGTCGCCGGGTCGGCGTCCGGGTCGACCTCGCGCCGGACCGGCGTCAGCGGGACGAGCGTCAGCGCGAACAGGCCCGCGCCGGACACCGCCGCGGCGACCGCCAGCGCGGCGCCCGGCGAGATCGTGCCGACGAGCACCCCGGCGACGCCAGGTCCGATGGCCTGGCCGATGGTCGGCCGGACCATGCCCTCGAAGCCGTTGACCGCCATCAGGTCGGACTCGGGCACCAGCGCGGGGATCCACGCGGAGTAGGCGGGCCAGTAGAACGCGAAGCCCATGCCGGTCACGAAGGACACCGCGGCGAGGTGCCACAGCCGGGTCGTGTCAGTGATCGACAAGCCCGCGACCAGGGCCATGCCCGAGAGCTCGACGGCGGCGACGACCAGCAGGATCTTCTTCTGCGGGACCCGGTCGGCGACCACGCCGCCCAGCAGGGCGGGCAGCAGCACGCCGACAGCGCCCGCGGTCGACACGACCGAGAGCTGGGTGGCGTCGCCGCCGATCCGGATGACCTCCCAGACCAGCGCGACCACCCAGACCCCGGACGCGAAGGTCGAGAGCACCAGGGCCACGGCGAGCTTGCGGTAGGCGTCGTGCCGGAAGGGCGTCAGGGCCCGCGGCAACGGCCGTTTGCCGGTCGTCTCGCTCATGCCCTGCCTCCTCTTTGCCGACTCCCACTCAACACGGACGGACCGACATCCGCGACCGGATTCATCGCCGCGCCCGGCGCCATCCGAACGGGCACCATCAGACAACTTCACGTGCACGTGAGGTCAAGCCAGCCAGTGCAGGTACTTCCCGTGCCCGTGGGTGCGCGCGACCATCTGCCCGTCGACACCGAGGACGAAGTGGTGGGCGTCCGGCACGCCGTCCGGCGCGGTGGCAGTGATCTCCGGGAACACGTTCGCGCCCTCGTTGCTCACCCAGTGGCAGGCGCCGTCCGCGACCAGGCCCCGCATGAGCTCCGAGAACCTCACCCGGTCCTCCCGGGTCAGGTAGGTCGCGACGGCGCTGTGGAACACCACCACGGGGGCGTACGCCGTCGCCTCGGCGACCAGGTCGGGGAGCCGTTCGAGCAGGTCGCCGCGCACCAGGGCCGGCGGGTCTGCCCGGGCGACCTCGACCGCGTGCCGCAGCCGCTCGCGGCGGGCGTCGTCCTCGGGCCAGACGAGGTTGTCGAGCCAGGCCATCGCGTCGGGGTCGGTGACGTCCAGGGGGTTGAGGTCGACCCCGCCGCGCCACCCGACCTCAGGCAGCGTGCTCGGCAGCGGCGCCGCACCCGTCACCACGCACGGCAGGTGCGGTGCGGGACCCAGCGTGACGGAGCCGTCCGGCGTGGACCAGGCATATCCCCATCGGTCCGGGTAGAGGTTGAGCCCCGCGCTGGCGCCGGCCTCGAGCAGCGCGACCGGGCCCGAAGGGACCAGTGCCGCGAACGCCGGCAGCAGCGTGGCCAGCCGGCCCACCTCGTTGGTCTGCGTCGACCGGGCCATGATCGTGGCGCGGATCGTGCCGTCGTCCGAGAGCAGGGCCTCGCGCAGGCCGGCGTACGGTCCGGGCGCCGGGACGCCGTGCCACCGGGCCGCGGCGAAGACGATGTTGGGCTGCTTCTTCAGCCCCGACAGGTCGTCGACCCAGGCCAGCACCTCGGGGTCGGCCGCGACGCCGCGGCTCCACTCGACGAAGCATGCTGACTCGCCAGCGGCGTGCGCGGCGAACTCGAGGTACTGGGCGGAGACCTCGGCGTACGGCTCCACGTCAGGCACCACCGCAGGCGCAGTTAGGCTCGCGTCTCCACATGACGTCATTCTGAGGGAGCGGCGGGAGCCATGCGTCTCACCGAGCGGGAGCTCACCGTGGCCCTCGAGGGCGCCGCGAAGAGCGTGCTGGCGGCGCAGGACAAAGACGTCCGCAAAGGGCGCCGGACGGCGGACGACGCCTGGGCGGCACTGAGCCGCTACCAGCGCTACCAGATGCTCGACGGCCTCGGCGGCCAGGTGCTCGGCGTGCTGGTCGCCCTGCCGGACGTCGAGGTGGCGGTCGGGACTCGACCCACCTTCACCGACGAGGAGGTCGGTGCGGCGGTCCGGGAGCTTGCCGGCGAGAGCGAGCGCGGCCTGCGCGCCAAGGTGCTCCTCAAGGCGCGAGTGGCGCTGGTGCAGCTCACGCTGTCGCACGTGCCCCCGCGTGCCGACCCGGACGCGCTCATCGTGCCGGACCACCTGTAGGGGTCGGCGGGCCTCAGCCGGTCCTCAGACGGGCAGGTTGACGTAGGTCGTCTCGAGGTACTCCTCGATGCCCTCGAAACCACCTTCGCGCCCGAACCCGCTGGCCTTGACGCCACCGAACGGGGCCGCTGCGTTGGAGACCAGGCCGGTGTTGATGCCGACCATGCCGTACTCCAGGCCCTCGGCCACCCGGACGGTCCGGGCGAGGTCGCGGGTGAAGACGTAGGACGCCAGGCCGTACTCGGTGTCGTTGGCCCGCTCGATCGCCTCCTCCTCGGTCTCGAAGGTCGTGACCGGGGCGACCGGGCCGAAGATCTCCTCGCGGTTGATCGCCGCCTCGGGCGGTACGCCGACCAGCACCGTCGGCGGGTAGAAGAAGCCGTCCCCCTCGGCGGGGCTGCCGCCGGTGAGCACCTTGGCGCCGTCGTGGACCGCGTCGGTGACGAGCTGGGAGACGGACTCGACCGCCTTGTCGTCGATGAGGGGGCCGACGTCGACACCCTCGTCCTGGCCCCGGCCGACTACCAGCGCCGACATCCGGTCGGCCAGCCGCTGGGCGAACTCGTCGGCGACCGAGCTGTGCACGAGGAAGCGGTTGGCGGCCGTGCAGGCCTCGCCCATGTTGCGCATCTTGGCGACCATCGCACCCTCGACGGCAGCGTCGAGATCGGCGTCGTCGAACACGATGAACGGCGCGTTGCCGCCGAGCTCCATGCTGACCCGCTGGAGCTGGTCGGCGGACTGGCGGACCATCACCCGGCCGATGCCCGTCGAGCCGGTGAAGCTGACCTTGCGCAACCGGACGTCAGCCTGCAGCGTCTTGCTCAGCTCGGCGGCCCGGGTCGTCGGTACGACGTTGAGCACCCCGTCGGGCAGCCCGGCCTCGGCGAGGATCGCGGCCAGCGCGAGCATGGTCAGCGGCGTCTGCTGGGCCGGCTTGACCACCATCGTGCAGCCGGCGGCGACCGCCGGGCCGATCTTGCGGGTCCCCATCGCGATCGGGAAGTTCCACGGGGTGACGAACAGGCAGGGCCCGACCGGCTTCTTGATTGTCAGCAGCCGACTGCCGCCAGCCGGCGCCTGCATCCAGCGGCCGTGGATGCGCACCGCCTCCTCGGCGTACCACCGGAAGAACTCGTTCCCGTAGGCGACCTCGCCCCTGGCCTCCTTGACCGTCTTGCCCATCTCGAGGCTCATCAGCTGCGCCAGGTCGTCGGCGCGCGCGTTGACCATCTCGAACGCGCGCCGCAGGATCTCGCTTCGCTCGCGCGGGGGCGTCGCCGCCCAGCCCGGCTGGGCGTCGACGGCGGCGTCGAGGGCGTCGACCGCGTCGGCGACCGTGCCGTCGGCTACCTGGGTGAGCACCGAGCCGTCGGCCGGGTCGAGGACGTCGAAGACCTCGCCCTCGCCCGCTTCGCGCCAGGTGCCGCCGATGAAGAGCCCCCGGTGCTCGGGCTTCAAGAGGTCAAGACCAGTCATGAGGCCAGATTGTCACCAGCGCCGAAAACATGACAGTCGTCAGCCGCGGTCGTACGCTTGGCGCGTCGACTTCGGAGGGAGCACTGCGAAATCGGCAAGGGCCCCTCGTTGACCCCATGCAGCGGGGGGTCCGCTCCTTCCCGGCAGGTGCCCCGCCTAGCGCGCAGCCCGCAGGAAGCCCTCGATGATCGGCCCGGCGGTGCCGGAGCCGGAGGAGCCGACCTGCACGAACACCGCCACCGCGAGGTCGCCCTGGGCGGCGATCATCCACGCGTGGGTCTGCAGGTCGTCGCCCGAGCCGAACTCCGCCGTCCCCGTCTTGGCGATGACCGGCGGGCCGGGGACGTCGGCCAGCCCGCGGCCGCTGCCGTCGGTGACGACCGAGCGCAGCATCGAGCGAAGGGCCTCGGCCTCGCCCGCCTCGAGCGGCTTCGCGCCCTCCGGTGCGGAGACGTCGACGCCCTCGACGAGCCGGGGGATCACCAGCTGTCCGGACTGCGCCGACCCGATGACCGCCGCCATCACCATCGGCGAGGCCAGGATCGTGCCCTGGCCGATGAGCTGCGCCGCCGACTCGGTCTTGGAGGTGGACGGCACGACGTTGCCGAAGTAGGCCGGGAACCCGAGGTCGTGGTCAAGGCCGATCCCGAGCGAGACGCCGGCGTCGAACAGCTCGGTGCCCTCGAGCCTGGAGGCCTGCGAGATGAACGCGGTGTTGCACGAGTTGGCCAGCGCCGCCCGCAGCGGGATGTCGCCCAGCGCTCCCGCCGGGTAGTCGTCGTAGTTGGTGAACGTCTTGCCGTCGACGACCACGCGTGACGTGCACGGGACCACCGAGTCCGGTGTCAGCCCCGACCGGAGCAGCGCGAGCGTGCTGACGGACTTGAACGTCGAGCCGGGGGCGAACTGGCCGAACGTCGCGAGGTTGAGTCCGCCCGTGCCCGGGCCGTTGGCCGCGGCCAGGATCTCACCGGTGCTCGGCCGCAGCGCCACCAGCGCGCTCGCGGGCACGACGTCGGCGAGCAACAGCTCGGCCTCCACCTGGAGGTCGAGGTCGAGGCTGAGCTGGAGCGGCTGGCCCGGGGTCGGCTCGGTCCGGAAGAGCTCGTAGCGGGCGCCCTGGTCGTCGACGGCGTCGACCTTGAGGCCGGGGGTGCCGCGCAGCGAGTCGTCGTAGCGCGCCTGGAGGCCCGAGATCCCCGCGATGTCGCCGGCCTGGTACGTGTCGGGGTGTTCCTCGATCATCTCGGCGGTCACCTCGCCGACCCGGCCGAGCAGCGGCGCCGCGAACTCACGGGTCGGGGCGAGCGGCAGGGAGCCGGCGATCATCCGGGCGCCGGCGATGCCCTCGACGGCAGCCACCAGTCCGGGGTCGACCTCCTCCTGCCGGTAGACGATCGCCTCGACGAACGCCTGCGGACCGGCGGCCTCGACCCGCTTGGCGTAGTCCTTCGGGTCGATGCCGACGAGCTTGGCCAGCGCCCGGGCCGACGCGCCCGCCAGCGAAGCCTCCACGCTCGGCTTGTCGATCCCGACCCGGGAGACCTGTCGCTCGGTCACCAGGGCCAGTCCGCGGGCCCCGAGGATGTCGCCACGGTCGGGGGTGAGGGTGGTGAGGTCGAGGACGTCACCCGGCTCGAGATCCGGTCCGACCAGCGCGGCCGACCAGGTGGCCTGCCACTCCGCGCTCCCCTCCGTCAGCGGCGCGGTGACCTCGTAGGTCCACGGCTCGTCGCCCCCGAGGTCCCACGACCAGCGCAAGGTCGCCTCGGCCGCGGCGTCGGCTTCCCCGGCACCGTCGGTCTCGGCGACGTCGACCACGGTGACCGTCCGGGTGCGCTCACCCATGCCGGCGACGACCTCGTCGTACGCCGCCTGGGCGCCCTGAGCGGTCTCCGCGTCGAAGGCGACCCGGATCAGGTCACCGGACTGGAGACCCGCGGCCAATGCCTCGGCGGCTGCCTCCGGCGACGGCCCCTCGTCAGGATCGGGACCCCCGCCGTCGTCACCCGTGCACGCGGCCAGGAGTCCGAGCACGACCAGGACCGAGAGCCGAGCACGCATGCGGGCCAGCCTAGATAGGTCACCCGAACGGCAACGGGAAGGACCCGACCGCTCCCGAGACCAGGTCTTCCACGTGCTCGCGGAACCGCGGGCACGTGGCGACGTCGTGGGCCCGGCACTCGTAGGCGTGCACCGCCATCTCCCGGGCGCGCTGCATGTCCGCCATCCGCCGGTCCAGGTCGGCGATGTGGTCCTGGAGGATCCGGTGTCGGTCCGGGGCCTCGGAGTCGAGGAGCACCCCGATCTGTTCCAGGCTCATGCCCGCGTGCTTGCTGCGGATGATCACGGCGAGCCGGACGACGTCGGCCCTGGCGTAGCGGCGACGACCCGCGCCGTCGCGCTCGGGCTGCAGCAGCCCGACGTCCTCCCAGTGCCGCAGGACGTGGGTCTCGAGGTCGAACCGGCGGGCGACCTCGCCGATCGACCAGTCGATGTCATCACGGCTTGACTTCATGTCGACATGAAGTCAGATCCTTCTGTGCATGGCAACTTCCAACGCTTCCAACCACACGGACTTCGACGCGATCGTCATCGGCGGCGGCCCGGCAGGACTCCAGGCGACCCTGACCCTGGCCCGCGTCCACCGCCGGGTGCTGATGGTGGACTCCGGGCGCTACCGCAACGACCCGGCGGCCCACATGCACAACGTCGTGACCCACGACGGCACCCCGCCCGCGGACTTCCGGGCAGCGGCCCGCAAGGAGCTCGCGGCGTACGACACCGTGGACGTCCGCGAGGAGGCGGCGCGAGCGGTGCGACGCGGACCGGACGGTGACGGCTTCGTCGCCGACGTCGGCGGCGAGAGCGTCTCCGCCCGCGGGCTGGTGCTGGCCACCGGTGTCCGCGACACCCTGCCCGACAAGCCCGGCCTCGCCGAGCTGTTCGGCGACGACGTCGTCCACTGCCCGTTCTGCCACGGCCACGAGTTCGCCGGCCGGCACGTCGGCATCCTCGGCACCACCGCAGCCGGACACCTGCCCGGCGTCCTCGGTCCGGTCGTCTCGCGGATCACCGTGCTCACCGACGGGGCGCCGCTCGACGTGGAGCTCCCGGACGGTGTCACGGTGCGGACCGAGCCGGTGACCGGGGTCTGCCGGAGCCCGGCCGGCGTCCGGGTCGGGTTCGGCTCGGGGCCGGACGAGGAGCTGGCTGGGCTCTACATCCGCACCGACATCTCGCAGGCGGCGCCGTTCGCCGAGCAGCTCGGTCTCGCACTGCTGCCCTCGGGGTGCGTCGAGGTCGACGTGATGGGGCGGACGAGCGTGCCAGGGGTGCATGCCGCCGGCGACATGGCCCACCTGGCCGCACTGCCGATGCCGATGTCGTCGGTGCTGGCGGCCGCCGCGTCCGGCCAGGTGGCGGCCGCGTCGCTGGTGGCGTACTTGCTCTAGCGCTCTACTTCTTGTGCCGGGGCTTCTTGCCCGCCGGCTTGGCGTCCGCCCGGTCCGGCCGCCCCGAGGGCCTGCCCTCGTCGCGCTTGAGGTCGATCAGCTTGCCGGAGATCCGGGTGCTGCGCAGCGCGTCCCAGGTGGACGCGGGCAGGTCGGCGGGCAGCTCCACCAGTGAGAAGTCCGGGCGGATGGAGATCGCGCCGAAGTCCTTGCGCGAGAGGCCACCCTCGTTGGCGATCGCGCCGACGATCTGGCGCGGCTCGACCTTGTGCCGCTTGCCCACGCTGATCCGGTAGGTCGCCAGGTTGCTGTCGCTGCGGGCGCGGTGTCGCTCGGCCTTGGCGCCGGCGGCCCGCTCGCCGCGGTCGTCGCGCTCCTCCCGGGGTGCCCGGATCGGGCGCTCCTTCTCCGGGTCGAGGAGCAGGGGCTGGTCGCCCTGGAGCACCACGGCCAGGGCCGCGGCGACGTCGACCTCGGGCACGTTGTGCTCGCTGACGTAGTGGGCGACGACGTCGCGGAAGAAGTCGACCCGCTCGGTCTCGCCGAGCGCCGAGGAGATCGCGTCGTCGAACCGGGCCAGGCGGGTGCTGTTGACGTCCTCGACGCTGGGCAGCGACATCTGCACCAGCGTCTGCTTGGTGGCCTTCTCGATGTGCTTGAGGAGATAGCGCTCGCGCGGCGTGACGAACGAGATGGCGTCGCCCTTGCGCCCGGCCCGGCCCGTGCGGCCGATCCGGTGCACGTAGGACTCCGTGTCGGTGGGGATGTCGTAGTTGACGACGTGGCTGATCCGCTCGACGTCGAGGCCGCGGGCGGCCACGTCGGTGGCCACGAGGACGTCGAGCTCGCCCTTCTTGAGCTGGTTGACGGTCCGTTCGCGGACGTTCTGAGCGATGTCGCCGTTGATCGCGGTTGCGGAGTAGCCCCGCGCCCGCAGCTTCTCGGCGAGCGTCTCGGTCTCGTTCTTGGTCCGGACGAAGACGATCATCCCCTCGAAGTTCTCGACCTCGAGGATCCGGGTGAGCGCGTCGACCTTCTGCGGGTAGGACACGGTCAGGTAGCGCTGGGTGATGCTCGGCGTCGTGGTCGCGGTGTTCTTGACCGTGATCTCCACCGGGTCGTGGAGGTACTTGGTCGACAGCCGGCGGATCTGGGCCGGCATGGTCGCCGAGAACAGTGCGACCTGCTTGTCCTCGGGGGTGTCGGCGAGGATCGTCTCGACGTCCTCGGCGAAGCCCATGTTGAGCATCTCGTCGGCCTCGTCGAGCACCAGGAACCGGAGCTCGGTGAGGTCGAGGGTGCCGCGCTCGAGGTGGTCCATGATCCGGCCCGGGGTCCCGACGATCACGTGGACGCCGCGCCGCAGGGCGCTCAGCTGCACGCCGTAGCCCTGGCCGCCGTAGACAGGGAGCACCTTCACGCCAGGCACTTTGGCGGCGTAGCGCTCGAAGGCCTCGCACACCTGCAGCGCGAGCTCACGGGTCGGGGCGAGCACCAGGGCCTGGGGGTTCTTCTGCGAGAGGTCGAGGCGGGAGAGGATCGGCAGCGCGAACGCCGCGGTCTTGCCGGTGCCGGTCTGCGCGAGCCCGACCACGTCGCGGCCCTCGAGCATCGGCGGGATCGTGGCGGCCTGGATCGGCGACGGCGTCTCGTAGCCGACCTCGCGCACGGCCGCCAGGACGCCGTCGGCGAGGCCGAGGTCGGCGAAGGACTCCACGGTGCTCACCTCTCCACGGTAGGGCCGCTGTCCATTGCGCCCCGATTCCCGGTCGCGGTGCGCTGGGTCACTGGGTGGGCGGTTTCACCGCAGCCACCTACTCCACCGTCACCGACTTCGCCAGGTTGCGCGGCTTGTCGATGTCGCGCTCGAGGTGCAGGGCCGCGTGGTAGGCGAGCAGCTGGAGCGGCACGGTGAGCAGGATGGGGTCCAGCTCGCGCTCGTTGTGCGGTACGTCGATGCGCAGCACCCGGTCCTCGACGTCGCCGAGGTCGACGCCGGCGTGGGTGATGACGACCAGCGGGCCACCCCGGGCGGAGATCTCGTGGAGCGCGCCGACGTTGCGGTCGGCCAGCTCGTCGTGGGGCACGATCGCCACCGTCGGGACGGACTCCTCGATCAGCGCGAGCGGGCCGTGCTTGAGCTCGGAGGTCTGGTAGGCCTCCGCGTGCCGGTAGGTGACCTCCTTGAACTTCTGGGCACCCTCCCGGGCGACCGGGTATCCGCGCACCCGGCCGACGAAGAACAGGCTCTGCGCCTGGGCGAGCCGCTCGGCCACCGCGACGAGGTCGGGCTCGAGGGCCAGCACCTTCTCAAGGTCACCGGGCAGCCGCTGGAGCCCGGCGACGAGCCGCTTGCCGTCGGCGATCGAGAGGTCGCGGACCCGGCCGAGCTGCAGGGCGAGCAGCGCGAACCCGACGTACATGGTGGTGAGCGCCTTGGTTGAGGCAACCGCGACCTCGGGGCCGGCGTGCAGGTAGATGCCGCCGTCGCACTCACGGGCGATCGCGCTGCCCACGACGTTGACCAGGCCGATGCAGCGGCCGCCCTTGCGCCGGATCTCCTGGACCGCCAGCAGCGTGTCGACGGTCTCCCCGGACTGGCTCACCGCGACGTAGAGGGTGTCCGGCTCGATGATCGGGTTGCGGTAGCGGAACTCGCTGGCCGCCTCGGCGTCGGCAGGCACCCGGGCCAGCTCCTCGACGAGCATCGCGCCCATCTGGCCGACGTAGTAGGCCGAGCCGCAGCCGAGGATCTTGACCCGCTTGACCGCGCGCAGGTCGCGGGCGTCCATCTCCAGCCCGCCGAGGTGGGAAGTCCCGAACCGCTCGTCGAGCCGGCCGCGGATGGTGCGCTCGACGGCCTCGGGCTGCTCGAGCATCTCCTTGCGCATGAAGGACGCGTGTTCTCCTGCGTCGTACGACGCCGGGTCGATGTCGAGCTTCTTGGCCCGGCGGTCGGTGGCGCTGAGGTCCTCCCGGTAGGTCGTGTAGCCGGTGGCCGTCAGCGTGGCCATCTCGCCGTCACCCAGGTGGACGACCGTCGTGGTGTAGCGGACCAGCGCGGCGAGGTCCGAGGCGACGTGCATCTCCTTGTCGCCCACGCCGATGATCAGCGGGCTGCCGTTGCGCGCGACCACGATCCGGTCCGGGAAGTCCGCGTGCAGCACCGCCAGGCCGTAGGTGCCCTCGATCCGCCCGAGCGCCTCGCTGACCCTGCCCTCGAGGGTGTCGGCGTCGGAGAGGGCGACCAGGTGGGCGACCACCTCGGTGTCGGTGTCGGAGGCGAGGTCGACGCCCCTCTCGATGAGCTCGGCCCGCAGTGCCGAGGCGTTGTCGATGATCCCGTTGTGGACCACCGCGACACTGCCCTTGGCGTCGACGTGCGGGTGGGCGTTGACGTCGTTGGCGGGCCCGTGCGTGGCCCAGCGGGTGTGGCCGACGCCGAGCCTGCCACCGAACCGTTTGGGGAGCTCGGCCTCGAGGTCACGCACCCGGCCGGCCTTCTTCACGACCTTCAGACCCTTGCCCGGGCTGAGGACGGCCAGGCCGGCCGAGTCGTAGCCGCGATGCTCCAGTCGCCCGAGACCCTCGAGGAGCAGCGGGGCTGCCTGCTGGCCTCCGATGTAGCCGACGATTCCGCACATGGTCCTGTCCTCTGTCCTGAGTTGTTGGGGGTTCCGGGTGTGGTGATGCCGGGGTGGTGTCAGCCGTAGACGATTCGGCGCAGCTGCCGCTCGGTGAGCTCGGGAGGCGCGACCACGCGCCCCGCCAGCTCACCGGCGATCTGCTCGAAGATCTGGGAGTTCTTGGCGCCGTAGGTCTTCAGCTCGGAGTGCCGCCGACGCACGTAGTCCTCCACCGGCTCGGAGAGGTAGGCGACCACGTCCTCCACCACCCGAGCGGCCTCGGACTCCGAGAGTCCGGTGGTCGCGACCAGGTGGCCGACCAGGTCTGGTTCACCGCGCACGACAACTAGAGAAGGGGATCGCGGCCAGAAGAGCAAGTTCCTGCCCGAATTCGGGCAGGACTGTGGGTTCTGGACCCCACAGAGTGGACCGACGATGTCGTGGGGTAGCCTAGATGAACAGAACATGAACGAAAGGTGTCCAGATGACGTCGACCCAGCTGAGCATGCGCTGGCTCCCGGTGGCCGACGCGTCCGGGCGCACCCGTCTGGAAGCGGTCTGGGCGACCCAGGCAACCCCGGCCACCGAGGCGCCCGCGGCCCCGACCCAGGCCGCCTGACCTGCCCGAACGCGTCACCACGACCCAGAGCCTCGCCGACTGTCGGCGGGGCTCTCGTCACGTCTCCCGAAGTTTCTCGGCAGCGCCGGGAATGGAAACGGACCGTGGTCCGTTAGGGGTGGTTGAAGAGTGAACGACTCTTCACTACCACCAGCAGGAGGACACGACATGACCAGCAGCACCTTCGACGCCCCGACCACCGCCCTCGACGACATCAGCGGCGACTACACCATCGACCCCTCGCACAGCCGCCTCGGCTTCGTCGCCCGGCACGCGATGGTCACCAAGGTCCGCGGCGAGTTCGCCGACTACTCCGGCACGGCCCACATCGACACCGCCGACCCGAGCAGGTCCTCGGTCACCGTGACCATCGGCGCCGGCTCGGTCACCACCGGCAGCAAGGACCGCGACGGCCACCTGGTCTCGCCCGACTTCTTCGACGCCGAGACCTACCCCGAGCTCACCTTCGTCTCGACGTCGGTCGAGCGTGACGGCGACGAGTGGTCGATCACCGGCGACCTGACCATCAAGGGCACCGCCAAGCCGGTCACCATCGTCTTCGAGCAGACCGGATCCGCTCAGGACCCCTTCGGCAACGTCCGCGTCGGGTTCGAGGGCGACGTGACCGTCAACCGCAAGGACTGGGGCCTCTCCTGGAACGCCGCGCTCGAGACCGGCGGCGTGCTGGTCTCTGAGAAGGTCAAGCTCGAGTTCGACATCAGCGCCATCCGCAACGCCTGAGCCGCCGGCGCGACGCCGGACCGCCGTCAGGAGGCGGCGAGGATGTCGTCGAGGATGCCCGGGAGCTTGGTGACGTCGTTCTTGGAGACGCAGGCCGCGACACCCAGGCCCTCGGCAGTCGACACGGTTGCGTCGTCGAGATGCGCGGAGAAGAGGACCACGATCTGTGTGGGGTGGTCTCCGAGCATCTCGGCGGCCACCTCGAGCCCGGTCAGCCCGGGCATCCGGTTGTCGAGGAGGACGACCTTCGGGGCGGTCGGGGGAGTGCGGGAGCGATAGCGCTCCAGAGCGACGACGCCGTTCTCGGCCTCGTCGAGGACCGTGGCGCCTGCCCGCTCCAGCACCATGCGGGCAAGCTCGCGGATCATCTCCTCGTCGTCGACGATGAGCACCGAGACGGGCCGGGCCATCGCCACCGTGGGTCGCACCCGTGAAGACTAGCCGGACACTCCTGTCGGTGCGGCGTCCCGGCACGGCAGCTCGACGATGAACCGGGTGTGCTCGCCAGGGGCGCTCTCCGCCCAGACGCGCCCTCCGTGCTCCTCGACGATCCGCCTGGAGATGTAGAGACCGAGACCGGTGCCCGTCACGCTGCCGTCGCGCCCCCGGACGAACTTCTCGAAGATCCGCTCGATCTGGTCCGGGTCGACGGACCCACCCTGGTCCTGGACGACGATCCGGGCCTTGCCGTCGACCCGCTCCAGCGCCACCCGGATCATCGTGTCCGGCGGCGCGTTCTTCCGGGCGTTGTCCAGAAGGTTGGCCATCACCTGCTGCAGCCGGTCGGGGTCGCCGTGAACGACGACCGGCTCGTCGGGCACGTCGACGTAGAGCTGGTCGACGGGGCCGCCGAGGAAGCCCTCGACCGCCGTGCTGACCTCGGCGCCGAGGTCGACGTCGGTCATCGTGTAGCCGAACAGGCCGGTCTCGATGCTCTCGGTGTCGAGCACGTCGCGGGTCATCGCCTGGAGCCGGCGTGCGTTGACGAACGCCCGGCGGACCGCGGTCAGGTGTTCCTCCTCGCTCATCTGCTCCCAGTGGTCCAGGGTGGTCTGGAGGAAGCCCAGCACGCCGGCGACCGGCGTGCGGAGCTCGTGGGACACCACGGAGATGAACTCCTCCTGGGCGCGGGCCAGCTCGCGCAGCCGGCGCTCCTCCTCCTGGGCCTGCCGGAGGCGGCGCACCAGGATGGTCACCAGCACGAGCCCGACGACGAGCATGAGCAGGACCAGCACCGTCCCAGCGAGCCTCAACGGGCCGGCCAGAGGTGCCTCGAACTCCTCGCGGTCCTGGGTGAAGACGACGCGCCAGCCGACGATGGGTACGTCGGCCACGACGACCAGCGAGCCCGAGACGTCCGACAGCCCCTCGTCGAGGTCCCCCGGGTCGAGATCGGTCACGGGCTCCCCCAGCCCGCTGGACGAGCTCGTCGCGACGACGACCCCGTTGCTGTCCAGGAACCGCCAGGTCGCGGAGTCGTCGTCCGAGGCCGCGAGCGCCTGGATCTCCTGGTTGAACGCCGAGTCCTCGGTGAGCGCGGCCTCGAAGATCAGCGCGCCCCGCAGGGTGCCCGGCGTGGTGCCCGGGATCGCGATCGCGAACGCATAGCTCGGGAGGTCGGTGGTCACGCCCTCGGGGGTCACCGGAAGGACCGCGCCCGCCTGGCTGGCGAGCAGGGTCTTGGCCTCGGCCCACCCCGGCGCGTCGTAGGTGGACCCGAGCGCCCCCTCGGGGAGGAGCGTGCCGGACGTGATCTCGTCCTGGGCGTCGACGAGGAACATGCCGGACCGGGCGCTGGGGTCGAGCGCGAAGGTCTCGAGCACCGACTGGTCGGCCGTGCTGCCCGGGGTGAGCTCCCAGGGCCGGGCCCCGATGCCGGCGAGACTGCCCAGGCTGGACTCGACCCGGGCGTTGAAGCTGCGGGCCGTGGTCGAGACCCGCGAGACCTGCGCCTCCTCCAGGGCCTCGACTCCGTCGTTGGTGGCGCTTCGGAGCATCAGGATCACGGCCAGGCCCACGCCCAGCACCGTCAGGGCCGCCACGGCAGGAAGCAGCCGTTCACGCAGGGTCATCGGGGTCTCCTAGGTCCGAGACGAGGGGAACAGTTGCCGGGTGGTGCCGCGGGTAGGTCACCCGAAAACGCGCGCCGCCGCTGGGCGCGACGTGGGTCGAGACCTCGCCACCCATGGACGCGGCGAACTCGGTGACGATCGAGAGGCCGAGCCCTGCGCCGCGGGTGCGGATGACCGCGTCGCCCCTGCCCCGGAAGAATCGGCTGAAGACCTGCTCACGCTCCTGCTCCGGGACACCGGGGCCCTCGTCGTCGACGATGAGGTCGACCGTCTCGTGGTCGCCCGCGACCCTGATCCGGATGCTGCTTCCGGCGGGGGAGTACTTGGCCGCATTGCCGACCAGGTTGGTGAGCACCCTCTCGACCGCGAGCCTGGAGCCCACCACGGACAGGCCGGAGTCCGCCTGGACCTCCAGGTCGTGGTCCTCGATGAGCTCACGCAGGCCCTCGACCAGGGTGGACACCTCCTGCCCGAGGTCGATCTCGACCTTCTCGCCGTTGTAGGTGCCGCCCTGCTCGAGCCGGGAGAAGTCGAGCAGGTGCTCGACCAGGTCCGCGAGTCGTCTCGCGTTGGTGTCGACGCGCTGGGCATAGAGCAGCCCGGTCTCGGAGTCGAGCTCGTCCCAGTTGTCGACGAGCATGTTCGCGTAGCCGATCACCGCGGCGACGGGCGTACGCAGCTCATGGGACGCGGTGGCCACGAACACGGTCTTGAGGTCGTCGAGCCCGCGCATCCGGGTGATCATGTCCCGCTGGTGCGCGTAGGCCTCGGCGTTGGCGATCGCCGAGGAGAGCGTCTCCGCGGCTCCGGTGAGCGTGCGCAGGTCCAGCTCGTCGAGGTCCCGGCGCGGGCGCACCCGGAGCGCGCCGAGCGACCGTCCGCCGCGGGACAGTGGGACGTGCAGGCAGCAGCCGGCGGGCGCGGGCGCCTCGAGCGGACGGCACGGCTCGTCGGCGGTCGGCGCGTCTCGCCACGCGAAGGTCGGCCGGCCGTTGCTGCTGAGGAGGGTGACCCCCTCCAGGTCCAGCGGGGACTCCAGGACGGCGCAGCTGGCGGGGAGCACCTCGGCCAGGTCCAGGCTGTGCTGGGACACGCTGGCCAGCTCGGCGAGGGTCGCCTCGGAACGATGCCGTCGCTGCGCGTCCTCCTGCTCCGCCTGGGCGCGCCGCGCCTGGCGCACCATCGTGGCGGGCACGACCAGCCCCCCGAGCAGGATGAAGAACGCCCAGAACCAGGCTGCGGGCGGCAAGGGGCTGCGCGGCACGACGGCCTCCAGCGTCCACCCAGGGGCGTCCTCGCCCAGCTCGACACGGAACGCTGCTCCGTCGTCCGGTCTCGTCCCCGAGAGTGCCACCTGGCTGGTCGGGCCGGTGACCGCGAGCGACCCGACGTCACCCTGGAGGGAGTCGAGCGTGGTCCCCAGCACGAGGGGGGTCAGGGTGAAGCCGACCAGCGTCGCCCGACGCTCCGCCACCGTCGTGGGCGCGGGCGGGTCGTAGCGGGCCGTGACCACGACCCCGCCGTGCGCGTCGTCGAGCACGGGCCGGCCGGTGTCACGGGCCAGGGCCGCCGCTGAGTCCCCGGGCCCCTCCGGGTCCTCCACGCCGACCTGCCTCACTCCAGCGCCCCCCGCGCCGAGCGCGCTCTGCAGTTGGTCGTCGAGGGCCGCCGCCACCGGGAGAACGGCTCTCGCCGCCACCTGGCGCGCGTCCCGCTGGTCCTGGATGTCGACGTGGTCGCGCGCCTCGACCAGGACGCCGATGGACACGCCGACGGCGAACACCAGCACTACGCCCGCCCGCCAGTAGAGGCCCCACCGGCCGGCCCCCGGCGTCACGTGCCCACCACGGCTGCGCGCAGGGCTCGCAGGTTGCCCTTGGCCAGGAAGGGCACCTTGATGGCCGCCGCCCGGGCGCTGAGCTCGGGGCTCTGGTAGTTGCTGTAGATGACCACCCGGACGTCGGGGTGCTCGACCACCAGCCGTTCGGCAAGGGTCAGCCCGGTCTCGCCGGGGGGCATCCGGTGGTCGAGCACGACGACGTCTGGGCCGAGGTCCTCGACGAGCCCCTCGGCCTGCGCGGCGTCCAGGGCGCCGTGCACCTGGTGACCCTCGAGGCGCAGGTCGGTCAGGGCAAGCTCCAGCGCATCCGGGTCGTTGTCGGCGACCACCACTACAGCCATGCGCCCTCGTCCCCCCCGCGACTCCCCCGAGACGAAGTGCTCAGATTCTGGCACCGTAGCCCACTATCGGCGGGCTGAATCACTCATCGGGCGACCGAAAACCGGAGGCGCCGACCGGCAGCTGTTGGGTAGGAAGGGCCTCATGTCGTCGCCGGCCCCCACGCTCCCGCAGGGCTACGCCGCCCGCCCGATCGAGATGGCGGATGCCCAGACCGTCACTGCGCTGGTCGCGGCCGAGGAGCTCCACGACATAGGCGAGGTGCTGATCGAGGAGGCCGACTACGTCGCCGAATGGCAGCGCCCGTCGTTCGATCTCGAGACCCAGAGCATCGGGGTGTGGCGCGGCGAGCAGCTCGTCGGCTTCGCCATGGTCGACCACGACCGTGGCGACGCCGCCGTGCATCCCGACCATCGGCGCCAGGGCATCGGGACGGCCCTGGCGGGCTGGATGCAGGACTGCGCCCGCGGGCAGGGCATGCGCGTGGTGGGTGCCCCGGTCCCGCAGGGCAAGGCCGCGGACCAACTGCTCGAGAAGCTCGGCTACCGGGTCCGCTGGACCAGCTGGGTGCTCGAGCTGCTCGACGGCGCGACCATCGCCGAGCGCGATCTGCCGTCGGGCTACGCCGTCCGCGAGGCCACGCCCGACGACTACGAGGCGGTGTGGACCGTGACCGAGGACGCGTTCCTCGAGTGGTCGGAGCGCAAGCGGCAGTCCTTCGAGGACTGGCAGGCCGCGGTGCCCGGCCGGCCGGGGTTCCAGCCGTGGAACATCCGGGTCGCGACCGACCCCGCCGGCGCCGTCGTGGCGACGTCCAACATCCACGTCAGCGGCGAGCCCGGGCGTCTCGGCGCCTACATCGACCGGCTCGCCACCCACCGCGAACACCGTCACCGTGGGCTCGCCCAGGCCCTGCTCGTCGACTCGTTCCGAGTGGGCCGCGAGCACGGGGCGGTCCGGTCGGAGCTGTCCACCGACTCCCGCACCGGAGCGCTGGCCCTCTACGAGAAGGTCGGGATGTCGGTCACCTCGGTCTGGGTCAACCGAGCCAAGGACCTCTAGAGCGTCACGACCCTGGCCCTGCTCTAGAACGTGTTCTAGTGTGCGGCGATGGCCCGCACCAGCTTCGTCGTCCGCTACGACTTCCGGGCGCCCGGGGCCTCGCCGGAGCAACGGCGCGAGCTGTTCGACCGGGCGCTAGAGCAGGCGGCGTACGCCGAGGCGCACGGCCAGCAGGCGCTGATGCTCTCCGAGCACCACGCCTCCCCCGACGGCTACCTGCCCAGCCCGATCCCGATGGCCGCGGCCTTCGCCGCCGTCACCTCGACGATCCCGATCTCGGTCGCCGCGCTGCTCGTCAACCTCTACGACCCGATCCGGCTGGCGGAAGAGATCGCGGTGCTCGACCACCTGTCGGGCGGGCGGGTCAACTACACGCTCGGCCTCGGCTACCGGCGTGAGGAGTACGACCTGTTCGGCGTCGCGTGGGCGACCCGCGGCGCGGACGTCGAAGCTCGGATCCGCCGGATGCTCGAGGCCTGGGAGACCGGCGCGGTGACGCCGGGCCCCTACTCCCGGCCGCACCCGGTGCTCTTCTACGGCGGTGGCTCGGTGGCGGCCGCCAGGCGGGCCGCCCGGCTGGGCCTCAACTTCCAGCCGCAGATCGGCGGTCCCGAGCTCAAGGCGGTCTACGAGGACGAGTGCCGCGCCCACGGTCGCGAGCCCGGCTACACGCTGCTGGCCCCCTCAGGCCCGGCCAACGTGTTCTGCGCCGCGGACCCCGACCGGTTCTGGGCCGAGCACGGCCACCACCTGCTGGCCGACGCGCAGGGCTATGCGGCCTGGCGGTCCGCCGACACCGCGTCGTACGTCCGCGACGACTCGGGCTCCGTCGAGGAGATGCAGACCGCCGGGGTCTACGTAGTGCACACGGCCGATGACCTGATCGAGCGGTGCCGGGCCGGCGAGATCCGGCTGGTGACCAGCCATCCGGCCTGCGGTGGTCTCCCGGCCGAGCCGTCGTGGGAGAGCCTGCGGCTCATCTGCGAGACGGTCATCCCGGCTGTTCGGGGCTAGTCCCGCCGACAATGGCATCCATGACCGAACTCCACGTCGTCCGCCGCGAGCCGCATGGCACCCCGCACCCGACGCCGCTGCTCTTCGTGCACGGGGCCTGGCACGGCGCGTGGTGCTGGGAGGAGCACTTCCTCGACCACTTCGCCCAGCAGGGGTTCCGGGTCGCGGCGCTCGACCTCCGCGGGCACGGCTCCTCACCGGCCCGGGGACGGTTCCGCACCCGTCGGCTGCGGCACTATGTCGCCGACGTGGCGGAGGTCGCCGCCACCTTCGACACCCCACCGGTCGTGGTCGGGCACTCGATGGGCGGCATGGTCGTCCAGAAGTACCTCGAGAAGCACCCGGCCCCCGGTGCCGTGCTCCTCGCCTCCGGCCCGCCGCGCGGCGTGGTCGGCGTCACGCTCAGGGTGCTGCGCCAGCACCCGCTCACCTTCCTGAGGATGAACGCCACCTGGTCGCTCTACCCGTTGGTGGCCGACCCCGACGACGCCCGGGCGCTGTTCTTCAGCGACGGTCTCGACGACGTGACCGCCCTCGGCTACACCGCGAGGCTCCAGGACGAGTCCTATCTCGCGTTCCTCGACATGCTGCTGCTCGACCTGCCCCGGCCCAAGCGCGTGGCCACCGACGTGCTCGTGCTCGGTGGCAAGCTGGACACGATCTTCCCCCCGCCGGAGGTGCACGCCACCGCGAAGGCGTACGGCACCACCGCGGTGATGTTCGACGGCGCACACGACCTGATGCTCGAGCCGTGCTGGCCCGAGGTGGCGACCGCCATCAGCGAATGGGTGCCTCGCTGATCTCGCCGCTCACCGGAACGGAGACGTGGCACGCTCGAAGAAGTCGACGAACATCCGGGCCGCCGTGACGCCTTGCGATCTTCTGTTGATCCCTCCCCCTGCGCCCGGCCACGCGTTCGGGAACTTGTGGCCGAGCCCCCGGAGCACCACGAAGTGGAAGGCGTTGCCACGAGTGTTCCCCGGGACGGGGGTGTCCCAGGTCATCACCGGGGCCCACGTGGCGGGTTGGGCGACCCCGATCGGCGGGCCGACCGTGGCGACGTTGGCCAGGTCGTCCTCGCGCCAGGCGCTGTCCTGCAACTGCTGTGAGGTCGCGAAGGCGTCGAGCTGGGGTCCCGCAGCGGAGTACACGGTCGCGGCGTCCTCGGGGATCTCGGGGATGCCTACGGCGTACCGGTCGTCGACCGAACCGACGCCGACGAGGAGGGGCACCGGCCTGGCGGCCGTGTCCACGGGAGACAGGGCGCACTCGCTCATGCTTCCGGCCCAGTCACCCGCAGCGGCGAAGACACGGGAGCGCTCCGCCGCCAGGCGCGCCACGAACTGGCCGCCGTTGGAGAAGCCGGCGGCGAACACCCGGCGCCGGTCGATGGGAAGCTGCCGCCTCAGGTCACGGAGGATCGCGTCCACGAACGCCACGTCGTCGGCCAGCGCCGAGGGATCCACGACCCGGCACGGCTGGCCATAGTCGACCCACTTCGTCGGCATGCCTCCGCCCTCGGCCGGAGTGAGACGGTAGGCCAGCGCCGAGGGGAAGACCGCGATGAACCTCTTGACCTTGGCCAGCTCCCGGAACCGGCTGACATTCCAGTACTGCTCGCCGGTCCCTGAGGTCCCGTGGAAGAAGACGACGACGGGGATCTTGTCGTCGCGCCGCAGCGCCCCCGGCGGAACGGCGACGACGAACCGGCGTTGGGCGGGTGACCCGGCCGGGGTCACCAGCCGACAGTTCGCCTTGGAGGTGCTCGCGCGGTAGGGCCGTCCGATGCGGTGGTCCACCGTGTTGACGCAGATCCGGTTCCAGTCCTTGCGGCTCAGCTTTCGCTGGCCCAGTGGCACCGCCTCCCGGTGCCCGCTGCTCGCGGTGTCTCCGGGCGTGACGGGCGTGACGGGCGCGGAGGGCACGGCGGCGTTCGTGGACCCGTGTGGGCCGACCAGCAGTAGGGCGAGCGAGCAACCGAGTGCGACGAGCAGCCCCGAGCGGCGGCGTGGACGACGTGCTGAGGATGCGGTCATGGCTGGCACCGTAGGGGGACCCGCGCCCACCAGCATCAGGGAAATCCCTAATCAGTGGCCTGCTTGGCTGCTTCGGCGCCGCTGAGCGTTCCGACCGCATAGGCAGCCGCGAGCTCGGCGCGCTTGTTCGCGCCGGTCTTCCGGAAGATCTTGCCGAGGTGGAACTCGACCGTCTTGGCCGACACGAAGAGCGCTGCGGCGATCTCACGGTTGGTGAAGCCACGGGCGACCAACTCGGCGATGCGGTGCTCCCGGTCGGTGAGCGGTTCGGGCCCGGTGGACGCCCGTCGGCGCCGGCCACCGACGGCCGCCAGCTCCGCCGCCGCGCGGGACGCCCACGGCTCGGCGCCCAGCCCCTCGAAGTGCTCCAGCGCCTCCCGGAGCCAGCGCCGGGCCTCCCGGGGGCGCTGGTCGCGCCGCAGTCGTTCACCGTGCACCAGCAACGTGCGCGCGCGCTCGAAGGGTGAGCCATCCGGGCCGTGGTGCTCGAGCGCGGCGGTGAAGGCCGCGTCCGGATCGTCCTCGAGCAGGATCTTGCCCCTCGCGACCCACGCCAGCGCCAGGGCGGACCGGTAGAGGTCCGCGCGGTCGCTGAGGATCCGCAGCTGCCGTCGCGCCTCGTCGCGTCGGCCGCCCCTGGCCAGCGCCTCCACCGCGTCGACACGCCACGGGATCATCGTCGGCTCCAGGATGCCCAGCTGCTCGTCGAGCTCGTCCAGACCGGGCACCAGCCCACTCGCCCGCTCCACGTCGCCGTCCCCCAGCGCCAGGAAGAGTCGCGTGGCCCGCTCATAGCCGAGCAGGGCGCCCATGTCACGGTCTCCCGCGAAGGTGGCCACCTCGTCCAGCAGCGCGACGGCCTCGGCCCGCCGACCGCAGGCGGCGCGCAGCCGGGCGAGCACCACGCTGGCCATGCACACGACGGAGGTCTGGTGGGTCTCCACCGCCAGGGCCCTCGCCTCCTCGGCGAGCGGGTCCGCGGACGCCCAGCCGCCGCGCCGGTAGGCGGCGTCGGACGCGGTGGCAAGCAGGAACGGCAGCGCCGTCAGGTCGCCGCGGTCCCGCAGGTCGTCGATGAAGAGGGTGCACACGCTCTGCGCCTCGGCGTACCGCCCCAGCCCGACCGTCGTCTGCAGGGCCAGGGGCAGGGCGAGGGCCTGCCCACCGGGTGACACCTCTGCGGCGATCGCCTGGAGCCGGTCCAGCGCATCGGCAGCCCCCTCGGGGTCCCCGCGATAGGCCAGCCCGGCCGCCAGCGTGGCCAGCACCCCGGCTCGGCTGTCCGGGTCGCTCCCGGCGGCCAACCTGGCCGCGCCGGCCTCCGCGTGCGAACGGGACGAGCGGCAGTCCCCGCGGACCAGGGCGCAGTAGGAGGCCAGCGCCAACATCGACGCGGACAGGTCGTGGTCGACATCGGTCGTGCGGGTGGCGGACTCGGCCATCTCGCGCTCGACGGCGAGGAGATCCGTGGAGGCACGGTGACGCGCCAAGCCCAGGACGTACCGGAGTCTGAGCTGGGTCGGCGAGTCCGCGGCCGCCCGGCATCTCCCGGCCTCCACCAGCGCGGTCACCTGGTCGAGACCCGCGTTGCCCGTCAACGCGAGGCTGGCGGCCCACAGCAGCCAGTCGGCGGCCTGCCGGTCGTCGGCGATGAGGTCGCAGGCACGCCGCAGCGCGCGCACGGCCGTGTCGTAGGCGCGCCGCTCGGCGGCCCTCGTCGCCAGCCCCACCAGCGCCTCGGCCGCCGACTCATCCAGCCCGACCGCCGCGGCCGCCAGATGCCAGGGCTTCTCGTCCTCGCCGACCACCCGCGCGAGGGCGAGATGCGCCTCACGGCGCTGCGAGCCGTCGGCCCGGTGGTAGCAGGCGCCACGCAGGAGCGGGTGGGCCAAGATCACCTCGCCCTCGGCCAGGGCGATCATGCCCCGGTCGGCCAGCCCGACCAGCGTTTCGGCAGGGATGCCCAGCCCTCTCAGGGCCGCAGTCAGCGTGCTGGCCCGCGCGGTGTGGGCGGCGGCGCAGACCAGAAGTGCCCGCGCCTCCTGCGCGGGCAGCCGGCGCAGCCGCTCGTCGAAAGCCAGGTGCAGGCGTCCGGACGCCCGTAGCGGTGTCGCCACCGGCGCGGTGCCGCGGCGCTGCTCGGCAGTCATCGACTCGAGCAGGTCCACGAGCGCCAGGGGGTTGCCAGCCGCCTCCTCGACCACCAGCTGGCGCACCTGAACGGCGGTGTCGGGGGACCGGTCGACGACGACGTCGTGGGCGGACTGCGGTGGGAGCGGGCCGAGCTCGACCGTGTCGACCCCGAGCACCCACTCCGGCACCCGGTCGTCCACCCGGCGAACGAGGAGCAGTCCGACATCGAGCTCCCACACCCGCTTGGCGAGGAAGGCCAGGCAGTCCAGCGACGGCGCGTCCACCCACGGCACGTCGTCGACCACCAGCAACACCGGCCGCTCCTGCGCCTCGGCGCGGATCAGACCGAGGGCGGCCACGGCCACCGCCAACGGGTCCCCCCGGACGGCGGGTCCCAGCGCCAGGGCGCCGCTCAGTGCCGTCGCCTGACGCGTAGGCAGCGTGTCGATATGCGCGTGCAGCGGTTCGAGCAGCTGGCCGAGCGTCGCGTGGGGAAGAACAGCGGCCGTCTGGACGCCGATCCCCCGCAGGGTGGTGCCGGGCCAGCGTGAGACGAGCTCGTCGGCCACCACCGTCTTGCCGATCCCGGCCGGCCCGGCCAGGCTGACGACGCCTCCGCGGGCGGGCTGTCGGGACCGCAGTCGCTCCTCGAGCTCGGAGATCACCGCTGCCCGGCCGACCATCACCCGGGCAGGCTAGCGCTGGTCGCCGAGCCGAGTCGGGCTGTTGGACGCGACGTCCGGCGCTGCCGAGTCTCAGCGAATGGGGGCTCCGCTGATCGCCCGGGCGATGACCAGCCGCTGGATCTCCGAGGTTCCCTCGAAGATGGTGTAGATCTTGGCGTCGCGCGCCATCCGCTCGACCGGGTACTCCCGGGTGAAGCCGTTGCCTCCCAGGATCTGCATCGCCTGGCCGGTGACCTTGACCGCCGTCTCGCCGGCGAACAGCTTGGACATCGAGCCCTCGGCGGCCTCGAACGGCCGGCCCTGGCGGGCCATCTGCGCGGCCCGCCAGACGAGCAGCCGGCTGGCGTCGATGGCCACCTTCATGTCGGCGAGCATGAACGCGATGCCCTGGTTCTCGATGATGGCCTTGCCGAACTGCTCCCGCGTCTTCGCATAGTCCAGCGCCACCTCGTAGGCCGCCCTGGCGATGCCAACGGCCTGGGCGCCCACCGCCGGGCGGGTCCGCTCGAACGTCGCCATCGAGGCGTTGCTGCGGATCTCCCCCGACCTCTTTGGTGCCGCTGCGCCCTCCCGTGCCCGGGCCAGCCGGGCGTCGAGCTTGTCCTTGCCGCCGAGCAGGCACCGGCCGGGGATCCGCACGTCCTCGAGGACGACCTCGGCGGTGTGTGACGCGCGGATGCCGTGCTTGTGGAACTTCTGCCCCTGGCTGAGCCCCCGGGTGCCGGGCGGGACGACGAAGCTGGCCTGACCGCGGGTGCGCAGGTCCGGGTCGACGACGGCGGTGACCACGTGGACGTCGGCGATGCCGCCGTTGGTGGCCCAGGTCTTGGTGCCGTTGAGCACCCACTCGTCGGTGGCCTCGTCATAGCGCGCCCGGGTGCGCATCGCGCCGACGTCGCTGCCGGCGTCCGGCTCGGAGGAGCAGAACGCCCCGAGCTTGAGGTCGCCAGGGGTGCCGAACATGGCCGGCACCCACTCCCCGACCTGCTCGTCGGTCCCATTGGCACGGACGCCGGCCGCGGCGAGCGACGTGCCGACGATGGACAGCCCGATCCCCGCGTCACCCCAGAAGAGCTCCTCCATGGTGATGGGGAACCCGAGTCCGGTCGGGTCGAAGGCCTGGGTGGCGATGAAGTCGACCGAGTAGAGGCCGACCTTGGCGGCCTCCTCGACCACCGGCCACGGGAACTCCTCGCGCTCGTCCCACTCCGCGGCCGCCGGCCGGACGACCTCGGCGGCGAAGTCGTGCACCCACGAGCGCAGCTCGAGGTGGTCGGGCCCGAGCTCGAAGTCGGGCTTCAGCGGCTCAGTCATGAACGGTGAAGAAGTAGGTGCCGACCTTCTCCCCGCCGACGAACCAGGTCACCTTGTGCTTGCCGATCTTGTTGCTGGTGATCGAGACGCCGGACTTCACACCCTTCTTCGCCGGCTGGTGGCTCGCGCAGAGCTTCTCCTTGCTGGGGAACTTCACGCACACCTTGTAGGTCGCCGCCTGGTCCTTGCTGAGGAAGATCGCGGTCTTGGGCTTGGCGACACCGCACGTGGTGGCCGGGGGCGCCGACTTCTTGGCGCTGCACACGACGTACGTCTTGTAGCGGGGCGGATCCGCGACCCCCGCCGCGGAGGCCGTCGAGCCCGCAGGCGCGACGAGCAGCAGGGCGCCGACCACGCCCGCGGGAGTCCGCCACATGCGGACGAATCTAGCCGCTCAGGGCTGCGACGTCGCTCGATGGCCGGATCCGGCCATGGCGAGGATGGCCGGGTCGCGCGATGAGCCGCGACCCGGCGCGCCGGTGGGATGGAGCGGTGCTCGGGAGCAGCCCGAGGACGACGACCGACCGGAGTGATGACCATGACCACGACCACAACCACGAGCACGACCGCCACCGTCAGGACCTACCAGCCGCCCACGGGCGTCGCCGCGCTGTGGGAGCGCCTCGACGCAGCCCTGTATGACCCCTTCCTGGCCAAGGGCGAGCGAAAGGGCATGGCCCGGCGGCGCGCCGAGCTGCTCGAGACGGCCGGCGGCCGGGTGCTCGAGGTCGGTGCCGGCACCGGGCTCAACGTCGACCACTACCCGGCCGGACTCGAGGCACTCGTGCTCACCGAACCGGTCGCCGCGATGGCCGAGCGGCTGCGCCGCCGAGTGGCCGCGCACGGCCGACTGGCGCACGCCGAGATCGTCGAGGCGCCCGCCGAGGTGCTGCCGTTCCCGACGGGCAGCTTCGACACCGTCGTCTCCACGATGGTGCTGTGCACCGTGGTGGACGTCGAGTCCGCGCTCTCCGAGGTCGCTCGGGTGCTGGCGCCGGGCGGCAGGCTGCTCTTCATCGAGCACGTCCACGCCGACGGGACCCGCCTCGGCCGCTGGCAGCGTCGGTTGTCGGGGGCGTGGGCCGCCTATGCCCAGGGCTGCCGCTGCGACCGGGACCTCGTCGGTGCCATCCGGTCACACTTCGAGCTCCTCGAGACGACGACCGCAGAGTGGACCGGCATGCCCGCCCTGGTCCGACCGCTCGTCGTCGGGTCCGCGACGCCTGTGCGCACAGCCCAGGCCGGCGCCTGGGCCCACCACGTGGGGGACCTGGTCTCACTAGACTCGGTGGGTGCCGAGCGATGAGCAGCACGTGCGCCACGCCGACGTGGCCGGTCGCTCGGTGGCCTGGGCCGAGACGGGCTCCGGCCCGCCCCTGGTCGTCGGTGGCTGGTGGTCCAGCCACCTCGGGGTCGACTGGCGCAACGCCCGGTTCCGCCGGTTCGTGAGCCGCCTGGGCGAGCACTTCCGGGTCATCCGCTACGACCGGCCCGGGTGCGGGCTCTCGGACCGCGACGGCCCTTCGCCCTCCTCGCTGGAGGAGGAGGTCGCCGTGCTGGTGGGGCTTGCCGATGCCCTGGAGCTGGACACCTTCGCCGCGTTCGGCGCGAGCTCGGGGTCAGCGGCTGCCGTCGGCGCCGCCGCTGCGCTGGCGTCCGACCAGCCCGGTCGGATGGCCGGGCTGGTTCTCTACGGCGGCTACGCGTGCGGCGCCGACATCGCGTCGCCTGCTGCGAGGGATGCCGTGCTCGACGTCGTCCGCGGTCACTGGGGGCTCGGGTCCCGGGTGCTCGCTGACGTGTTCATGCCCAGTGCCGGCGCGGCCGACCGCAGCGAGTTCGCCAGGTTCCAGCGCACCTTCGGCACACCGGAGGTGGCCGCGGCCCAGCTCGAGCACGTGTATGCCCTGGACATCCGATCCGCATTACCGGCGCTGGCCGACGTCCCGACTCTCGTGCTCCACCGCCGCGACGACCGGGCGATCCCCTACTGGCTCGGCGAGGACCTGGCGGCCCGGATCCCCAACTCGCACTTCGTGCCCCTGCCCGGTCAGGACCACTTCCCCTGGCTGGGGGATGCGGCGTCGGTCCTCGACGCGACGATCGCGCACCTGCGCGGCCGGGACGCCCGGCAGGCAGTTGCGACTCAGGGGGACCCGGTGCCGCTGACCGCCCGGGAGCTCGAGGTCCTCCGGCTCGTCGCCGCCGGCCTCACCGACACCGAGATCGCCACCCAGCTCGTCCTCAGCTCGCACACGGTGCACCGGCACGTGTCCAACATCCGCATCAAGCTGGGCGTCACGACCAGGGCCGCCGCCGCGGCGTGGGCCGCCCAGCACACCAGGCTGTGAGCCGCCTGCGACTCCGCGCGCCGAGGTAGCAGACTGCACCGCGTGGCCGACCTCTCGCGATACGACGACTGGCTCGCCTGGCTGGCCGCACGTGCCGCGGCCGACGACGACGTGCTGGTGGCCTGGGTCGGCGGGTCGGCCGTCACCGGCGGCTGGGACGAGTGGTCCGACCTCGACGTCGACGTCCTGTGCCGGCCGGGCACCGCGGTGGCGGCCTACGAGCGGTGGCTCGCCGACCTGCTGGATGCCTTCGAGCCCGCGTCGGTGTGGGACACCCCGAGGGAGTGGCGCCCCGACGGTCGCCAGTGCTTCGTCTGCATGCAGCAGCGACCGGGGCTGCTGGAGGAGCCGACCGTCCTGGTCGACCTGGTGATGTCGGACCTCTCCGAGGAGCACCGCCACCTCGACGTACGCCGGCACGGGACTCCGCTCGTCCTGCACGACCCCGGGGGTCTGCTCGTCCTGCGTCCCGAGGACGCCGGCGAGACGGCCCGCGCGATCGCGGAGGCGGTCGACCAGGTGCGGCAGAAGCGGCCGACGTCGCAATGGCTGGTCAACCGGGCGCTCGCCCGGGGGCACGTGGCCGAGGGCGTCGACCTCTATCTCCGGCACGGGCTGCACCTGCTGGTGCGGCTGCTGCGGGCGGAGCACTGCCCGGAACGCCACGACTACGGGCTGCGCTACCTGCGTGACGACCTGCCCGCGGCGGTGGCGGACCGGGTCGAGGCGCTGGTGCCGGGGTGTTCCCCCCGACCGCTTCGTGAGCTCTCGGACCTGACCTTCGCCTGGATCGACGAGCTGCTCGGGTGACGTCGTCGAGACCCGTTTGGCCTATGGTCGCGCCGCTGCCTGGCGGCTAGCCTGCCGAGGGGCAAGGGAACCCGCCCATCGGAGGAGCACCAATGCGTACGCCGCTCACGCTCGCCAGTGCCCTGCTCCTCGGTGCCACTTCGGCCCTGGTGCCCAGCCCGGCCTCAGCTGCGCCCGGCGAGTTCGGCAACGGTTGTGAGACGACCAGCGTCAGCCCCGACTACACGTTCGTGATGGCGGCCGGTGCGCCCTCGAACCCGCTGCCCGTTGCCGCCCAGTCTGCGGGTGTCGTCACCAAGGCACAGTTCAACCTGCCGCCCAACGCCACGTTGGTCTACCCGCAGAAGCTCAAGATCGTCCGTTCGACGGGCGTGGCCAACCAGTACACGGTGACCGCCGAGAGCCCGCCACTGGAAGCCACGGCCGGCACGGAGTCGTTCAATGTGCGGCTGCCCGTCGCCGGTGGCGACCTCCTTGGCCTCTACGGGGGCGATACCGGGACCCTCTACTGCACGACCGCATCGGCGAGCGACGTGATAGGGGGGGCTGAAGGGGACTCTGCACCCGGGTCCGCAGTCACCTACCTCGCCTCGACGAGCCATGCGCTACCCGTGGTCGTCACGCTGGAGCCTGACCGCGACGAGGACGGGTTCGGAGACATCACGCAGGACAAGTGCCCGCAGAGCGCCGCTTTCCAGGGCGAGTGCCCCGTCGTCGACTCGTTTGCCGCCTCGCAGGGAGGCTCGATCATCGTCGTCGTCGGGATCGACAACAAGGCCAAGGTCAAGGTCACCGGCAAGGCCAGGGTCAACGGCAAGGTCGTCAAGCTCGGGGGCAAGCAGAAGACCGTCAAGCCCGGCGAGCTGGGCCGGTTCAAGGTCGCCGTGCCGAGCGTCCTCAGGGCGGCCCTTGCCAAGCTCCCGTCCAGCAAGTTCATCAAGGTCACCTTCACGGCGAGCGTGATCGACGTCCGTGGACGCAAGTCCAAGGACACCTCGTCGGTCAAGCTGCGCGGGACGCGGTAGGGGCCCGGCCCTCAGCGGCAGCCGTAGGAGCCGTGGCGCCAGTGGCGCCGCGGCCCGCGGGCCAGGAACCAGAGCCCTAGGACGGCGAAGACCACGAACGGCGCGTGCATGACCACGGCCACCAGCGCGAGCAGAGGGACAGCCGCGAACAGCGGCACCGGCGAACGGCGGGTCCGCCACCTCGGCTCCGGTCGAGGCGGCGGCCCGGCCGGGCGGGCGCCGTACGCCCCTCCCGGCAGGTCGCGAAACAGCGGCGAGAGCTCGGCGTGGGTCTTGGCGGCCCAGACCTGCTCGAGCCGCTCGGCGTGCTCGTCGGCGGACAGGCGGCCCTGGGCGTAGTGCTCGCCCAGGTCCGCCGCCGCCCGCTCGCGCTCGGCGTCGCCGATCCGGATCGTCTCGAACGGGCCGGCGCTCACGACTCGGCGTCCCCGGTCTCGGGGTCCCCTGTGTCATGGCCGTCGGCGAGGATTCCGTAGAGCTTGCGCCGGGTCTCGACGAGGACGTCGACAGCCGCCTGGCGCTGGCTCTCCGAACCCTGCGTGACGATCTGCCAGACCGCCCCCATGACCTGGCCGATCTCCGGCTTGAGGTCGGCGTAGTCGCCGGTCGCCCGGTCGGTCCGGTCGAACGGCCGCCACACCGCCGCCAGCTCCTCGGCGTGCTCGGTGACGTGCGTGGCGCCCTGCGCCGTGAGGCGGAGCGACTTGCGGCCCATCTCGTCGTCTGTCTCGAGCAGGCCCTCGTCATGAAGGAGCTGGATGGTCGGGTAGACCGAGCCGGGGCTGGGCTTCCAGGCCCCGCCGCTGCGCTCGTCGATCTGCTGGATGACCTGGTAGCCGTTGAGCTGCTCACCGCTCTCCGCGGCGGTGCGGAGCACGTCGAGGATGGCCGAGCGGACGTCGCCGCGGCGCACCCGGGGACCGCGGGACGTCGTGCCCCGGGTGCCCATCCCGAACAGCCCCGCCACCCACGGCGGCGGCCCTCCGGGTCCACCAGGGCCGCCGAAGCCGCCCCACTCCCCCCACGGTCCGCCGCGGCGTCGGCCGTGACCCCCGTGCTGCTGCCACTCGCCCTCGGCGGGGCGCACCCACTGTCGGTTGAATCCTTGGTGTCCCATGCGGGGACTCCCTCCGTGATCTGGTCCCGGTCGGTCCGGGTATCGCGGTCGCTCGGTCCGGTCCGTGTGACTGTCGGCGACGGTTCGCGATATATCGTGACTGTACGGCGATAGTTGCGTTGAGGCAAGGGCGGGCGCGCAGGAATCCCCGCATGACAGGTGACTCCTGACGTTCGCGGCCGAAATTTCGGCCGCGAACGTCAGGAGTCACCGGCTATGCGGGGAATCCTCCAGGGCTACCGCGCCAGCCAGGCGGCGTACGCGTCGAAGGTGTAGGGCCGGCCCAGGAAGTCGGCGACCAGGTCGGCGGCGTCCTTGGTGCCGCCGGGGGCGAGGATCCGGTCGCGGTAGCGACCGGCGACCTCGGCGTCGAAGAGGTCGCCGGGGTCGAACGCCGAGAACAGGTCCTTCGCGATGACCAGCGACCACATGTAGGTGTAGTAGGCCGAGGAGTAGCCGCCGAGGTGGCCGAAGCTGGCGAACATGTGGGTGCCGTCGAGGTAGCGGAAGGGCGAGTAGCGCTCCTGGAGCTCGATCGTCTTGGCCGTCAGGTCGGCGGGGCGCTCGGTGTGGAACCAGTAGGACATCGAGGCGTAGAACATCTGCTGCCTGGCCTGGATGCCCTTGCCGAAGTCGTCGGCCGCGCGCATCCGCTCGACCAGGTCGGCCGGGATCGGCTCGCCGGCCGCGTTGCGGGCGAAGGTCTGCAGGATGTCGGCGTCCCAGGCCCACTCCTCGAGCATCTGGCTGGGGGCCTCCACGAAGTCCCACTCGGTCGCGACCCCGGAGAACCGGGTGTACGGCGCCTGGCCGCCGAGCACGTGGTGCACGAGGTGGCCGAACTCGTGGAACAGCGTGACCACGTGGTCGTGCTCCATCAGGCCGCGGTTGAAGTTGCACACGAGGGCGCCCTCGGGCAGCTGGCGCCCGCCGACGCCGCCCGCGATCGTGAACTGCGCGGCGTGCTTGTACTTCCCCTCCCGTGGGAAGAGGTCGAGGTAGATGCGGCCGATCAGCTCGCCTTCGCCGGCGCCGTCCCCGTCATGTCCAGGGCCGTCGAGCCGGTGCACGTCGTAGACCGCGACGTCCTCGTGCCAGCTGGTCGCGTCCGGCACCGGGTCGTAGCGGAGCCCGAACAGCCGGCCGGTCACCTCGAGCAGTCCCCGGCGCACCGACTCGAAGGGGAAGTAGGTGCGGACCAGCTGGGAGTCGACGTCATGCTGCTCCTTGCGGACCAGCTCCTCGTAGTAGGACGAGTTGGTCGCGTCGAGCGCCTCGGCCCCGGGCACGTCGCGCTGCAGGCGCTCGAGGAGCACCTCGAGGTCGCGACGCATCGGCTTCTCGGCCGCGTCGGCGATCTTGTCGATGAACTCGGGGATCGCCGATCCGCTGCCGATCATCTTCACGTCCGCGTCGTACGACGCCCAGTCGTCGTAGCCCACCAGGTCGGCCAGCTCCTGGCGCAGGTCGAACATCTCCTTGAGCAGGGAGTCGTTCTGTGGCCAGCCCTGTCCGAGAAAGGCCTGGGCGAGGTCGGTGCGTACGCCGGCGTCGTGCACGAACATCCGCGCGGGGACGGTGTCGGGGTAGTCGGTGCTGATCGCGACCAGGCCGTCCTCGTCGACCGGGTGCTCGTCGAGCCAGTCCTGTGGCAGCCCCGCCAGCCGGTCGGGCGTGACCTTGACGTAGCGCACGTCGTCGCGGATGTTGCGGCTGAACTCCTGGTCCAGGGCGGTCAGCCGCTCGTTGATCTCCGCCAGCCGGGCCCGGGTCGCGTCGTCGCGGTCGACGCCGGCGCGCCGGAAGTCCTCGAGCGTCTTGTCGAGCAACCGGGCCGGGATCTCGTCGAGGCCGGACGCGTCGACCCCGGCGAACACCTCGTAGAGCCCGCGGTCCTGACGAAGCTCGGTGAGCAGCTTGTCGACCTCGATCTCGGCGCGCTCGCTCGCGGTCCGGACCTCCTCGACGGGATGGACGTTGGCCAGCAGGGACGACAGGGCGCCGACGTTGCTCAGGGCGAGGGTCACCTCGTCCCAGCGGCGTAGCACGTCGAGCGCCTCGAGCCCCCCGGACCCGGACGCCTTCAGCCCCTCCACGATCTCTCGCGCGCGGGCCAGCCCGTCGGCGGTCCGGGTCTCGACCCACCCGAGGGCCTCGTCGGTGGTGGGCAGCTGCAGCGGCACGGGTGGCGTCACGCAGCCACCCTAAGCGGCCCAGCGGTCAGCGGCCTGGGCCTCGAAGGCACCCGTGCTCACCGGAAGGTGACGATGCGGACGGGCAGGTTGGAGATCGCGCCCTGGGTGGTGCCACTCAGGTTGCACAGCAGCGCGCGCAGCGTGCCGGCGTCCACGACCTGCGCGCCGTAGAAGAAGACGCCCTCCTGCATGTTCGCCTGGACGGAGAAGACCACCGCGTCGCCCGCGCTGGCGCCCCCGCCGATGCCGACGTTGACCTCCTTGCAGGTGCCGGTGGGGACCTGGCCGCCGCCGATGCTGACCAGTCCGGTGGCCGAGCCCCCCACGATGTCGTTGAAGGTCAGGCTGTTGTTCTCGACCTTGCTGGAGTCCACCGCGTTGCTGGCCAGCTCTGTCGAGTCCACCGACGAGCTCGCCAGGTCGCTCGACGTCAACGAGTTGTTGAACACCTCGCTGCTGTCGACGGCGCCGGCCGCGATCTCCGACGCGCCCACCGAGTCGACGGCCAGGTCCTCGTCGACCAGGCTGCCGTCGGCGATCTGGGCGCCGGTGAGCGACCCGGCCAGGACGTCCGCCGCAGCCACGGTTCCGTCGCCGAGGTCCGCCCCGGTCACGCTGCCGTCGGTGAGCTGAGCCCCGCCCACGGAGCCGGCAAGGAGGTCGGCACCGGTCAGGCTGCCGTCGGCAACCGCGGCGCCGCTCACCGCCCCCGTCATCAGGTCGACCGCTGCCACCTGACCATCCCTGATCTTGACCGACGTGACGCTGTTCTTCCTCAGGTCCACACCCTTGACCTGGCCGTTGACGATGTCCTTGGAGCGCACCGTGTTGGCGGCGTAGGCGCCGCCGGTGCCCAGGGCGACGACGAGGGCAAGAAGCGAGCAGACGTTGGCGAAGCTGACGTGGCGACGGGCTCCCATGGGCTGACCTCCGGAGGTGCGGGTGGTCTCGGAACCTATGGAGCGAGATTCGGGAAGTCTTCAGGCCGCGAATCACGCCAGCTGGTCACGCCGGCGAGCGAGGTAGGCGATCTCGGCCTCGTTGTCGGTGGCGGCGATGGCGGCGTCGTACGCCGCCCGTGACTCGGCGCTGCGGCCCATCCGCCGCAGCAGGTCGGCCCGGGTGGCGTGCCAGGCGTGGTAGGAGGTCATGTCCAGCCGGTCGACGATCGCCAGCGCGACCTCTGGACCGTCCAGCTCGGCGACCGCCACGGCCCGGTTGAGCTCGACGAAGGGCGAGGGCGCGATGACCCGCAGCTGCTCGTAGAGCGCGGCGATCTGACCCCAGTCGGTGTCGGCCGCCGTCCGCGCGTCGGTGTGCACCGCGTTGATCGCAGCGAGGATCTGGTAGTGCCCGGGCCTTCCCACGGCCAGGCACTCGCGCACCAGGGCGTGCCCTTCGTCGACGAGCTCGCGGTCCCACCCGCCCCGGTCCTGCTGGTCGAGCGGGACGAGCTCGCCGCCGGCCACCCGCGTCGTACGCCGTGCCTCGATCAGCAGCATCAGCGCGAGCAGACCCGTGACCTCAGGGACGTCGGGCAGGAGCCGGCGCAGGATCCGGCCGAGCCGGATGGCCTCCGCGGTGAGCTCCTCACGGACCGGCGCGGCGTCGGCACTGGAGCTGAGGTAGCCCTCGTTGAACACGAGGTAGACGACCGCAAGCACCGCGCCCAGCCGCGGTGGCAGGTCCTCGGCGTCGGGCACCCGGTAGGGGATCTTGGCCAGGCTGATCTTCTTCTTGGCGCGGGTGATGCGCTGGGCCATGGTCGTCTCGGGGACGAGGAACGCCTGCGCGATCTCGGCAACGGTGAGGCCGCCGAGCAGGCGCAGGGTCAGCGCCACCCGCGCCTCCGGGGCGAGCGACGGGTGGCAGCAGGTGAAGATCAGCCGCAGCCGGTCGTCCTCGAGCGGCCCGGTCGGCTCGTGGGGTGTGTCGTCAGTGATCATGAGGGCCGCCTGATGCTTGGCGTCGCGGTGGGACTCGCGGCGGATCCGGTCGATCGCGCGGTTGCCGGCGGTGGTGGTCAGCCAGCCGCCCGGGTTGGGCGGCACACCGCTGACCGGCCACTTCTCCACCGCGGCCAGCAGGGCCTCCCCGGCCGCCTCCTCGGCGATGTCGATGTCACCGAAGCGGCGGACCAGGGACGCCACGATCCGGCCGTACTCCTCGCGGTAGATCCGCTCGATCGCGGCCTGCGAGTCCGCGACCGTCACGCAGGCTCGGCCTGGAAGGGACGGATCTCGACGGGGCCCTCGCACGCCTTGGAGGCCTCGGTCGCCCACTCGAGCGCCGCGTCGAGGTCGGGGAGCTCGAAGACCCAGAAGCCACCGACCCACTCCTTGGCCTCGGCGAACGGGCCGTCGGTGACGATCGGCTCGGCTCCGGTGTTGTCGACCGTGGTCGCCACCTCGATCGGCTCGAGCCCGCCAGCGAACACCCAGATGCCGGCGTCCTTGGCCTTCTGGTTGAACCGGTCCACCGCCTCGAAGATCGGCTGCATGGCCTCCATGTCGAACTCGGTCGGGTCGTCGGCGGTGCCGTGCACGGTGAGCATGTACTGGGTCATCTCGGTCTCCTCCATCGTCAGCGGGGCGGCCCGGGTGGCTGCCCTCATCCTCTCCACGAACGGCGGTCACTCGATACGACACCTGCGAGAAGTTTCTGCTCCGGGCTGTTTCTGATCCGGGCTAGTGGTCACTAGTTTCGGGGCCATGACCGACTGGGGGCAGCTCTACCGCGACCACGTCGAGGCGATCGAAGCCCTGGCTCCGACCCTGACCGAGCAGCAGCTGGCGACGATCGTCCCGGCCACTCCCTCGTGGACCGTCCTGGAGGTGCTCGCGCACCTCGCCGGCGGCGCGAGCGACGCGGTCACCGGACGGATGGACGGCGCGCCGAGCCCGGAGTGGACCGAGCGGCACGTCGGCGAGCGGCGCGACGCCTCGGTGGACGAGCTGCTGACCGAGCTCCGCGAGCTCCAGGAGGGCATCGTCGAGAGCGTGGTCGACAACCCACGGCCGGCGTTCGTCTGGAACATCGCCGTGCACCACGCCGATCTGCACGAGGCGCTCGGGCTGCCCGCCCTCGCTGAGCGGTTCTGGCTGCCGATCTCCGAGTCCCTCTCCGCGCGGGTGCCCGCAGCCGCCGCGTCGGTTCCGGCCTACGAGCTGTTCCGGGCGCTCTTCTCGCGTCGGTCCCGTGCCCAGATGCGGGCGTGGGGTACCGATCTCAGCGCCGAAGAGCTCGACGAGCTGTGCATCTTCGGTCCCCGAGAGGACGACCAGCCTCTCCCTGACTAGTGCTGCAGGAGCCCGACAAGGCGGCGGGCATCGACTGAGCTCGTCGGTCAGTCCCTGGCCGTGTAGCTGACGAAGGCGAACCCGCATGGTCCCTCGGCGTCGGGGACGACACCTCCGGTGACCTTGCTCTTGCTCTTGAACTTCCCGTCGACCTGGGTGACCGGGAACGGGTTCGGTCCGTCGTAGGTCTGTTTGAGGAAGCTGCCGTCGTTCTTGATCGGCATGTTCTTGCGGACCATCTTGACGTTCTCACCTCCACAGACGAGCTTGACCGTCATCTTGGCGACCTTGGACTTGTCGTTGCCGATCACGATCTTGACGGCGCCGGTGATGTTCGACGTGGTGGTCTTGATGTCGCCCTTGTAGACCGTGTTGGCCTTCGGTGTGGCCGCCTTGGGCGAGGCGGCGGCGCCGAGCGCGGCCGGCGCCGGCACTGCGATCAAGCAGGCCGTGGCGGTGACGCCGAGCAACGCGGCGGCGGCGATGCGGGTCGACGGGTGGTGGTGTGTCACGACATGGGTCTCCTGTTCAGTCCGAGATCCGGTGGCGACGTCCCGATCCGTCATCCGAAACCTTGGAACACGGGCGTCCGACGAGCGTCCGACACCGGTCGAGGCACTGGGCGGGTCACTGGGCGAGGACACTGGTCGAGTGCGTCTGAGGGGCCTGCTGGCCGACACCCGGCCCCTCGCGGTCCCGGCCTTCCGCCGGCTCTGGACCGCCAACGTCGTCACGGTCATCGGCGCCCAGCTCACGGTCGTGGCGGTGCCCGCCCAGATCTACTCGCAGACCGGCTCATCGGCGTACGTCGGGCTGACCGGCGTGTTCGGGCTCGTCCCGCTGGTCGTGTTCGGGTTGTACGGCGGCGCGCTGGCCGACGTCTTCGACCGGCGGACCATCCTCCTGGTCACCACGGGCGGCCTGATCGCGACCAGTGCGCTGTTCTGGCTCCAGGCCGCGGCCGGGGGCATCGGGGTGTGGTCGCTGCTCTGCCTGTTCGCGGTGCAACAGGCCTTCTTCGCGGTCAACCAGCCGACCCGTAGCGCAGTGCTACCCAAGCTCCTGCCCCTGGAACTGCTGCCCGCGGCCAACTCCCTGAACATGACCGTGATGCAGGCCGGCGCGATCGCCGGTCCGCTCGCGGCCGGCGTGCTCATCCCGGTGGTCGGGCTCGAGTGGCTCTACCTCGTCGACACGGTCACGCTCCTGGCCACGCTGTCGGCGGTGATCCGGCTGCCCCGGCTGCCGGTGCTGGCCTCGCCGGGCGGCGCCCCCGGCGTCCGTGCGGTGGTCGACGGGTTCGCCTACCTGAGGCACCAGCCGGTCCTGCTGATGTCGTTCGTGGTCGACATCATCGCGATGGTCTTCGGGATGCCGCGGGCACTCTTCCCCGAGATCGCCGACATCGAGTTCGGCGGCCCCTCCGAGGGCGGTCTGGTGTTTGCCCTGCTGTTCGCCGCCATCCCTGCAGGAGCCGTCGTCGGCGGCGTCCTCAGCGGCTGGGTGTCACGGGTCGAGGCGCAAGGGCGGGCGGTGCTCGCCTGCATCCTGGTGTGGGGCCTGGCGATGACCGGCTTCGGCCTGGCCGTCGGGGCCGCGGACCTCCGCGACGAGGGATGGATGCGCCTGATGCTCGTCGCCGCCCTGGCCATGCTGATGATCGGTGGAGCAGCCGACATGGCCTCGGCGGCCTTCCGTCAGGCGATGCTGCAGAGCGCGGCCTCCGACGACGTGCGCGGCCGTCTCCAGGGGGTGTTCATCGTCGTCGTGGTGGGCGGTCCGAGGATCGCGGACACGGCGCACGGCGCCGCGGCCGCTGCGGTCGGCACCGCGGCGACCGCTGCGGGTGGCGGCGTCCTGGTCGTGGTGGGCACGGTGCTGGCCGCGTTGGTCGTGCCGTCGTTCGTGCGCTACCGGGTGGGCAGACCCCACACGTGATCCTGCTCGCCCACGTGCTCGGCGTCGTCGAGGTCCTGACGGTCAGTGCTCGGTCTCGCGCAGGGACGCCCCCCGCGCCGGGCCGACGACGAGCACCGAGGTCACCGTTGCCACGACGACGAGCACCGCGCCGACCACAGCAGCGAGCAGCACCAGCCTGCCGACGTCGGGGTCAGCAAGCACCCGCGGGATCGTTGCGTCGTCGGTCACCCCGAGCTCGAGCGACGGCAGCAGCACGGCGAGCGCAGCCACGCCGGCACCCACCCCCGACGTCGCGGCGGCGCCCAGAACGGCCACCGACTCCCAGACCGACGACAGGACGACGGTCCGGCGGGGCACCCCGACCACCCGCAGCGACGCCGCGTCCCGTCGGCGTGCCGGGACCTGCACGGCATTGCTGACCACCAGTCCGCCGAGGGCCATGAGAAGGAGCACGGCACCGACGACGAGGTAGAGCCGAAGGGCCTGGGCATAGGCACTGTCGTCGAGCGACCGGCGTTCGTCGGCGACGCCACCGACGCGGACCAGCCCCACGCGCAGCAACCCGTCGAGCACGTGCGCCGGGGCGTCGTCCCGCACGAGCACCGAAGGCAGCACCAGCGGTGGGGCGGGGTCGGAGTGGAGCAGGAACGACGGCAGGTCGGCGAGCAGCCCAGCCGGTCCGACGAAGGGCAGGCTCTCCGCCTCGGCCGCGACGCGGACGTCCATGACCTCGCTGGCGGTCTCCAGGGAACCCCCGGGGCCGAGGAGGTCGTGGGCGTCCACCCCGACCAGCAGCGGGAGCGGCACGACCGCCGCCGAAGGCAGGATCGTCGCGTCGGCGGCCACCGTCACTCCGCCGGTATCGGTGCCCACGGGGCGGCCCGAGGCACCGTCTCCCGGGCTGGTCCAGCCACCGTCACCCAGCGGCGGGGACACCGGAGCCCCGTCCACCGCCAGGCCGGTGACCACCAGGGGTGCGTCGAGACCGTCCACGGAGATGGAGCGCAACAGGCAGCCGCGCGCGCAGGCGCCGGTCGTGTCGGTGAGCGTCGCCTCCCCCGCGGGGAAGGTGCCGAGCCGGATCGTCTGGTCGCCGACCACCGTGCGGACGCCGAGGACCACGGTCGCCCCCGCCGACGGGGCGATCGCGGTGACGGCGACCTGTTGGCCCCCGATGCGCAGCACGGGCGCGGTGGGCCCCACGAGCTCCATCGCCTGCGCGCCGGTGCGTCCGCCGAGCCACTGCGCCGGCCAGGCACCCACCCGGCCGAGCCGCGCGGAGTCGACCACCGCGATTGTGCCCACGGCTGGGATCCCGACCCGGCCGGCCGCCATCACGTAGCGGCCTTCCGGGTCCACGTCCCGGGTGAGCTGCAGCGTCTCGTCGAGCGTCAACGGCGAGTCGTAGACGTTGTCGGCCGGGGCCACGGTGGCCGCGACGCTGCCCCGCCAGCCCGCGGCGACGCTGTCCACCCCGACCGCGAAGACGGCGAGCGAGATCGCCGCGGTGACCGGCAGCACGACCAGGGTTCCCTGCGATCTCCGGGCGACGGCGCGGGCCGCGACGAACACCGAGAGCGGGCGCTGCGCCCCACGAGCCGTCCAGCGTGTCGCGAGGGCGGCGATGACCCGGGTGGTGACGAGACCGGCCGCGACGGCCACCGCTACCGGGAGCAGCAGGTCGGCGAGCCCCAGGCCGTCCGGATCGGCCCCCACGCGGGTCAGGGGCAGCGCCAGGGCCAACAGCACCACCACGAGCTCGGCGGTGACCACGAGTCGGGAGCTGGGCCGGGGCCGGTGCACCCCGGCGAGTCGCTCGCCGATCGTCTGCCGCATCCCCTGGGCGACGGCCCCGGCCGAGACCACGGCGAGGGCGGCGATGACCAGTGCGGCCCCCAGCAGCGACGTGCTCGGCACGTCGAGCCCGATACCCGGGCGCAGCCAGGCTCGGGCCAGGCCCGCCGCCGCGCCGTAGCCTGCGGCCAGACCCAGGGGGACACTGACCAGCACCAGCAGCCACGGCTCGCTGAGTCCCAGCACCCACGAACGACGCCGGCCCAGGCCGCGCAGGGCCGCCAGTGCCTGCTCGGGGGCCCGTAGGCCGACCGCGGCGACCTGGAGCCGGAGGATCATCGCCAGCGCGACGAGCACGAGCGAGACGACGGCCGGTGCCAGAGCTGTCCGCGCGGCCTCGCGCTGCCCACGCACGTCCACCAGCACCGCGGCGAGCGCGTTGGCGTTGGAGGTGCCGACCAGCCGGCCGCCGCCCTCGAGCGTGGAGTCCACGGAGCGGGCCCGTTCGACGTCGCTCACCAGTTCGTCGAAGGCCCGGTCGCTCAACCGGTCCGGCACCCGCAGCCGGCTCTCGATGCGGACCTCCCACAGCGCCGGACGCAGGTCGGCGAACACGTCGGGGCTCACCACGAAGGGCGCCGGCCGGTAGGGCTCCCCGTCCGGTGGAGGTATCGAGGGGCGGCTCGTGAACAGCGACGGGAAGAGCCAGTCGTCGGTCGTGGTCGGGAGCGAGTAGACCCCCACGATCTCCAGCGCCCCGAGCAGCGGCGCCTCGAGCGCGTCGCCGATCCCGAGTGTCCGCAGGTCGTCCCGGCTCACCAGCACCTCACCCGGCCCCGCCGGGCAGCGACCTTCTACCTCGAGGGTCGCGCAGATGTCGTCCCGGGCCAGGTAGCGCACCACCGCGCCGTCACTGTCGCGGATCACATCGTTGGCGATGAGCAGGAGGTCGGGCCTCGCGTACAACTCAGGCCTGACCCGCTCGACCTCGGCGAGCGCCGCGGCGACCAGGCCGTCGAGGTCGGGCTCGCCCTCCCCGGCGCGGCGGTCGTCGAACGCCGACCAGGAGATTGCCGTCAAGGCCTCCGGGGTGGCGTCCACCCGGGTCAGCGTGTAGCTGTCGATCGAGCTCTGCTGGAACATCGGCCCGAGGACCACCGCGCCCAGGGCGAGCACCATCATCACCAGGGTGCTCACGGAGAGCAGGGCTCGGGCGCGCAGGCCGCGGAGGACGGTGGCGAGGGTGGTCACGGCTCGGGCTCCTCGCCGATGACCAGGAGGGCCGCCGAGCCTCGTCTCGCGCCACGCACCACCGAGGCGCTCGTCGCGAGGGCTCCGGCGACGGCGGTGCCGAGGAGCACGTCGAGCCGTGGCGACGCGTCGAGCGGCAGCAGGGCGGGCCCGGTCGGGACCAGGCCGGCGGAGTCGACGACGGTCACGGCCGCCACCCAGCCTCCCAGCAGGATCGCCCCGAGGACGAGAGTGGCCAGGACGGTCGCCTCGACGACCCGCGCCCGACGCAGCTCGGCGGCGCGGACACCGAGGAGCCGCATCACTGCGTCATCGTGCGCGTGCTCCTGCCGTCTCCGGTGACGTCCGGTGAGCAGGGCGAGCAGGCCGAGCGCGGTCGCGGACACCAGCCCGACCCGGCGTACCCGGTCCTCGGCGCGCTGCTGAGCTCCGAGGTCGCTTCGGGCCGGGTCGAGCGACACGGGCGGCCCCGCCCCGGCCTCGCGCAGAGCGGCGAGCAGGTCTTCCGGAGTGTCCGACCGGGCCAGGACGAGGCTGCGGACGGCCGGGATCGTGCCGGGAGCACCGGCGAGCGCCACGGGCAGGTCACCGAGCAGACCCGCACCGCGGACGAGCGGCAGTGCGGGGCGAGCGCCGACCTGCTCGAGGGCACGGGGGGCGCCGCCGACGTCGTCCACCTGGGGGGCGTCCTCGCCGAAGTCGAGGCGGCCCGCGACCAGCATCGGCTCGGGCCCGGCGCCGTCGCCCGGACGGACGACGGCGCCCGCGCCCAACCTCACCGCACCGGGGCCGACCATCGCCCCGCTCGCGTCGACCCAGGCCAGGTCGAGCAGATCGGTGCCGCCCAGCGACAGGCCGGTCACCTCGACCGCTTCCGTCGCCGCGAGGCTCAGCACGACGCAGCCCTCGGCACAGTCCTCGACCTGGGCACGCCCACTGCCGAGGGGCACGGCAACCGAACCGACCGAGCCGCCGTCGCCGACGTACGACACCGTCACGGACGCGGTCTCCGCCCCTGCGGCGGCCAGCTCGAGGCCGTCCCCGGTCACGAACCGGACCGGCGGCGCGGCCCGCAGGCTCTCGACGGCGGGGTCGACGTCGGCAGGTGTCGACGAAAGGAAGTCCGAGGCCACTTCGTCGTAGCGCTCCAGGTCGAGCCACGCCGTGCGATACCTGGCCTCGTCGCGGCCGTCGTTGACGGCGGCCGCCATCAACCAGCGGCCCTCCGGGTCGAGCCGCCTGGTGAGGAGCAGGGTCTCCTGCGCGGTGCCGTCCGAGAGGTCCAGCCGCAGTGGAGCGCCCTGTCCCAGCCGTGCCGACTCGTCGGCCCAGCCAGCCGTCGCGAGCAACGCACCGAGGCTGGTCGCCGTCACGACGCCGGCGGCGATCACCGCACGCACCCCGGCGGCGTGCTCGGTGCCGAGAGCGCGACGGACGCCGAGGAGCAACCCCGTCGAGCGGACACCGGCGACGCGCCCAGCGGCGTTCGACGCACTGCGGGTCATCCAGACGACCAGCTGTCCGGCGGCCAGCCCGAACAGAACCGGACCGGCCAGCACCAGGCTGCCCGGGTCGTCGCCGGAGCCCGAGTACGCCGCCAGGACGGCGCCCAGCACGGTCGCGACCCCGGCGACCATCCCCACGAACCGGGCGCCCGGCCCCGGTCCCGACCAGCTGCGACGCCGGACCGCCACGGGAAGGGGCTCGCGCGCGACGACCACGGCCGCCCCCGCTGCGACGACGGCTTGGGCACCGACCAGCAGGGCCGCGGGGACCAGCACTCCGACGCCGATCAGTCGGGGCAGGTCCCAGGTCGTGTGCAGCATGCGGACCGCGGCGGCTCCGGCGGTCGACCCGACCCCGCCGGCGACGAGCACCACCGTGACCGGTTGGCCCGCCACGTGTGCCAGCAGTCGCAGGCCTCGAGTGCCGCGGAGCTTCACCAGGGTCACCTCGGCGCGGCGCCGTCGAGCCAGCTCCACGGAGGGTCCCGCAGTCACCAGCAGGGCGAGCGCCGCCGGCGCCAGCAGCACCGGTTGACGAGCCTCCTCTGCGGCCGCGGCAGACACGACGATGGTCACCAACGACAGCGCGGTCGTGGCGACCAGGAGGAGGACCGGCCCGGCGTTGGCCCAGACCGCGCGGAGCGGGCGCATCAGGACGCGGGCCGACCGACCAGGTGTCCGTCGGCGAGCCCGTGACTGTCGTCGCAGAGGTCGACCACCTCGGGGTCGTGCGTGGCCACGACGACGACGGCTCCTTGGTCGGCCCTCGCGCGGAGGAGGCGCAGCACCAGCCCGGCGGTGACGGAGTCGAGCTCGCTCGTGGGCTCATCGGCCAGCAGCACCGGTGCGTCCACGACGAGGGCGCGGGCCACCGCCACCCGCTGGAGCTGGCCACCCGAGAGCTCCTCGACCTGGCGGTCACCGAGGTCCCCGATGTGCAGCTCGGCCAACGCTTCCCGGGCCCGCGCATCGGCCTCGGTGGGCGGTACACCGCGAGCGCGCAACGCCACGGACACGTTCTCGCGCGCCGAGAGGATCGGCACCAGCCCGTAGACCTGGAGCACGAACGCGAACTCCGGCCCGGGGTCGCCGGTGCCCCGCCAGGTCGGCACGCCGTCGTACGTCGCCGTGCCGCGCGTCGGCTCGAGCAGACCGCCCGCCACGGAGAGCAGCGTGGTCTTGCCGGAACCGCTGGCCCCGAACAACGCCGCCATCCGCCCCGGCTCGAAGGCGAGATCGATCTCGTCGAGCAGCACCCGGTCGACGTCGTAGCCGACGCCACTCAGCTCGATCACCGGGACCGGTCCTCGGGGTTCTGCCGGTCCTCCCGGCTGATGACCAGGCGGTGGTCGCCATCGGGCTCGATCCGGACCAGCAGCCCCGCGGGCCACAGCTCCACCAGCTCGGTCGGCAGGTGCAGCAGGCCTTCCTCGCCCAGCACGGCGTACTCGGAGCCCGAGCGGCCCTCGGCGCCGATCCGGCCGTTCCTCATCGTGATGGTGCGTGGAAAGGACGCCGCGACCTCGGCCTGGTGGGTGACCACGACCAAGGTGGTGTCGAGGTCGGTGGCCACCCGGTGCAGCAGGTCGACGACGGCGTCACGGTCCTCGTGCCCGAGCGCGCTGGTCGGTTCGTCGGCGAGCAGCAGGCGCGGGCCGGTGGCCACGGCGCAGGCGAGGGCCAGGCGCTGCCGCTGGCCACCGGACAGGGTGGACACCGCCTGGTCGCGCTGGTCGGAGAGACCGACACGCTCGAGCAGCTCCGTCGGGTCCGGGAGCTCGGACCGCGACTCGTCGTCGGGATGGACGCCGGAGCCGAGCCGGGCGAAGGCGAGGTTCTGCCGGGCCGTGGCGTATGACAACAGGTTGCGCGTCGCGCCCTGGAGCATCGTGCTCACCAACCGGGCGCGCACCCGGGTCAGCCCGCGCTCGTTCAACCGGGAGATCTCCTCATCGCCCAGGAAGATGCGGCCCGCAGACGGACGCTGGATCCCGCCCAGGAGGGTGAGCAGCGTCGACTTCCCGCACCCGGACGGTCCGAGGAACGCCACCCGTTCGCCGGGCCCGATGCTCAGGTCGATTCCCCGGAGCGCCACCACGTCGTGGCCGGCGAAGGTGCGGTAGATATGGACGACGCCCTCACAGCGGACCTCGACGCCGCCGCGCTGCCTTGACGGCCCACCTCCCCCCGAGGTCACGTCGAGGGCGGGCACGCCCCCCATCGTCACACGTGCGTGACGAGCATCGGAGCCACGAACCTCTCGATCAGCTCGCGCTCGTCGTCCTCGTCCCGGCCGGGCATGAGCAGCAGCGACACGACCACCCTCAGCAGCCACCGGGCCGCGAGCGGGTCGTCGACGAGCCCCATGCCGAGGGTCTCGAGCACCTCGGACGAGGCTGCGATGTCAGCGGTGACCGCTGTGCCGTCCCCCACCAGCCAGCCAGCGAGGAGGGGGGTACCCCGCACGTGCCGGAGGGCGGACAGCACAGCGGCCACCAGACGGGCTTCCCGTCCTTCGACGGCAGCCGTCTCCCGAGTCACTGCGGCACCGATGCGGCGAGCCACCCGGTGCACGTACGCGAGCTGGAGCTCGCGCCGGTCTGAGAAGTAGCGGTAGAGGGTGGCCCGCGAGCACCCGGCCGCGCGGGCGACCTCGCCCATGCTCACCTTCGAAGGGCCACGGTCGGCGAACAGCTCGCCCGCGGCGTCGAGGATCCGCTCGGTGGCGAGCCGGGAGCGGTCGTCGGCCAGCCAGCTCACCGAGGCTCCGTCACGACGAAGGGCATCGTCACCGGACGGCGTACGTAGGGCCCCGGTGCCCAGCGCACTGCCTCGGCATCGACGGAGAAGTGCGGGATCCGCGCCAGCAGCTCCTCGAGCGCCACCCGCACCTGCATCCGAGCGGCCGCGTTGCCCAGGCAGTGGTGTCCACCCTGCCCGAAGGCGAGGATCTGCGACGGCGCACGGTGGACGTCGAGCTCGTCGGCGTCCGGACCGTAGCGGCGCGGGTCGCGATTGGCAGCGCCGTAGTGGAGGAGGACCTTGCGTCCGGCAGGGATCCGGATGCCGTGCAGCTCGACGTCGCGGGTGGTGGTGCGGGCGAGCGCCTGCACCGGGGACGTCAGCCGCAGGAACTCCTCGACCGCGGCCTTCGTGAGCAGCGGGTCGGCCACCAACACGGCGCGCTGGGTGGGATGTTCGGCGAGCAGCTGGACGGCGCCGCCGAGCGCGCCGGTCGTGGTGTCGTTGCCGCCGGTGACCATCGCGAACACGTAGCCCAGGATCGACACCAGGCCGGCCCCATGGTCGGGTCCAGCGTCGCCCACGCCCGCGGCGACGAGGTGGGAGATGGTGTCGTCTCCGGGCGCCGTCCGCCGCCGTTCGATGAGCGAGGAGAAGTAGCCGAGCAGCTCCGCGGTGGCGTCCGCCGCGTCGGTGGGGTCACCGGTCGAGCTGGCCGCGACGATCGCGTCGGTCCAGGCGTCGAACCGGTCGCGGTTCTCCGCCGGGACCCCGAGGTAGTGGGCGACGACCATGCTGGGCAGGGGTTTGAACAGCTCGACGACGATGTCGCCGTGACCGCGGTCGACGATCCGCTGGACCCTCTCGGCGACGTAGGCGCGCACCGCCGGCTCCACGTCCTGCACCTGCCGGGGGGTGAAGCCGCGGCTGACCAGGCGCCGGAACGCCGTGTGCTCCGGCGGGTCGAGCATCACCAGAGGCGGGTTGTCCACCAGCCCGATCTTCTCCAGCTCGCCGTACTCCACCGTGAGGCCCTGGGCGGAGGAGAATGTGGCCCCGTCGACTGCGGCTGCGAGCACGTCGGCATGGCGGGTCAGGACGTAGAAGTCGGCGTCGGGCCGGTGCTCGGGAACGACGTGGTGGACCGGGTCATGGTCGCGTAGCGCGGCCAGGCCGGCCCACGGCTTGCGCCAGGCCTCGCCGCCGCCTGGCGCGTAGGCCACCGGTGGGTGGGACACCGCTGTGGTCACGTTGACACTTTGAGACAACTCGTTGCTGTTGTCTAGGTGCTACCCGACCAGCTTCTCGAGCCGGGCCTCGAGGGCGGCTCGCCGGTGCTCGTTGCCGCGCAGGGCCACATAGCGCTCCCGGTAGGCGGTGAGCAGCGCGTCGTCGAGTCGGCGGACCGCGGCGGGTGGGTAGCGGTAGTCCATCCGCAGCTGGATCGCTGCGTCGTCAGTGCCCCGCAGGACTTCTGCGAGCTCGGCCAGGCTGGCGATGCCGAGCTCGAGGAGGAGCCCGGAGATCCACGCGTAGTGGTCTGTGCGGGACCAGCCTGCGTCGGCGTACTGCCCGGCGAGGAACGCCGCCAGCTCACGCGGTGCGATGCGCGGGTCGTGGTCCTCGGCAGCGTCGACCGGACCGGCCGCCGGGGCCGGCCCGCGCAGCCGGTCGCGGATCGCGGAGAACTCCCGGTCGGCGAGCTCGAGGAGCCCGGCCGCCAGGGTGAACCGGCGGTCGAACTCACTGGCGTGCTCCGGGGGGACGCTGCCCTTGTAGCGGATGTCGTGCTCGAACTCGGCCCAGGCGTGCTGCAGGACGGTGCGCAGCTGCACCTGCACCTCGTGCCCGTCGACCTCGACCTGCAGGTGCCGCGAGGCGTAGCCGAAGCGGCCCTCGCTCGCCGTGAGCTCGCCCAGGTCGCGGTCGTCGAGGACGACGAGCTGCTCGGTGATCAGGTCGGCCACGATCTCGACGTCGCGCGCGACGAAGGTGATCACCCGGACGCCCAGCAGGTCACCGATGTCGCGCAGCGGGTCCGGGTAGAGCGGGCGCCCGTCGCGCGTGCGGCTGGCCTTCTCGGCGAACGAGGCGATGCTCTTGGCCCGGCCGCCCACGCTCAAGTAGTTGATCCCCGCCTCGTCGAGGATGCCCACGACCCGCTCGACCGCCTCCCGCCCGGCCTTCTCGAGAGCGGCATGGTCGGCGGCGTAGGCGCGGACCGCGGCGGCCGCGACGTCGGTCACCAGCGACGGCGTGACGATGTAGCCGGTCGCCAGGTCGCCGTAGCGCGTGGTGCGCTCCGGCCAGCGGTCGGCGAACAGGGCGACGTAGGCGCAGATGACCGCGTCGACCTGGTCCTCGACCACGCGCAGGTCGCTCTTGCGGGAGGCGGCCACGGCCGAGGCACGCAGCGCCGCCCACGGACCAGCGGCGCCGCCGGTGTCGACCAGCCGCTCGACGTGGTCCATCAGGGTGAGCAGCTCGCGCCGCAGGAGCGCGAGGTCCCGCCCCTGCTTCTGCTTGTACTTCAGGGTCCGCTCGAGGCCGAACAGCACGATCGTGGCGGGGTGCGGGTAGACCTCGAGCGCGCGGCGGTCCGCGGTGGAGTCGGGGTCGAGGTCGAGGCCGAGCAGGGCGCACACCCGCGCGCCGCGAGTACCGTCGGCGAACTCCGGCTTGCCCGTGTTGGAGGGATGGGCGCCGGCCTCGTACTTGCGGAAGTCCTTGCTCAGCGCCTGCTCCGCCGGCCTGGACCCGGTGGCGTTGGTGACGACCAGGGGTGCGTCGATGCCGGCCAGGCAGGGGCCGGCGACGAAGGGCGCGAGCGTCGCTGCGATCTCCTCGTCGGTGCGCACGGCGGACAGGTGCTCGAGGCGGCCGGACTCGTCGAGCACCGCCAGGCCTGTGGGTCGGTTGAGCCCCCAGGCGAGGTCGATCCCGAGGTAGTGCACGGGGTCAGACTGTCGTACTCACGGCCTCGGAGGGGCCCGGCACCGTCAGCGCCGCGATGACGGTGGTCAGCGGCACGGCCAGCACGAGCCCGATGCTGCTGGTCAGCGAGCGCACGACCTCGGTCGCGATCTCCTCGGTGCCGGCCAGGTCGAGCAGCGGGCGGTCGTAGAGCGAGACGACGAGCAGCAGGAGCAGCGCCGTGCCGGCGTAGGCGAAGACGATGGTGTAGATCGTCGAGGCGATGTGGTCGCGGCCGATCCGCATCGCGCTCGCGAACACCGCCCGCCGGGTCATCGTGGGCGCCGCCCCCCGGAGCTCCCACACGGCCGAGGCCTGGGTGATGGTGACGTCGTTGAGCACGCCGAGCCCGGCGATGACCACGGCCGCGACCAGCAGCGCCTGGAAGTCGAGGCCGCCGGCGTACGCCGTGAGCACGCCTCCCTCCTCGCCGGTGACCCCGGTGAGGTGTGAGGCGCCGACCGCCCAGGCCCCGATGGCCGCGGTCAGCCCGATGCCGCCGAGGGTGCCGGCCAGGGCGGCGCTGGTGCGGATCGAGAAGCCGTGGGTCGTGTAGAGGACGACGTACATGATCGCGACCGCACCGACCACCGCCACGGGCACGGGCGACTCGCCGACGAGCAGTGCCGGCACCACGAACAACCCGACGACACCGCCGGCGAAACCCAGCCCGACGAGCGCCATCAGGCCCCTGAACCGGGCGACCAGGAGCACGACCAGCGCGAAGGCGGCGGCGAGGAGCCACAGTGGCCGGCTGCGCTCGATGCCGAAGTAGGCCAGCGTGGCGGGGGCGTCCTCGGCCGCAGGCGTGCGGATCAGCTGGACGCGGTCGCCGGGCCGCAGTCCCGCAGCGCTCACCTGGGGCGGGACCTCCACCGCCGCGACCGTCCCCTCGTCCGCCCCCTCGACGACGGTGACCTCCAGCGTCCCGCAGCCCTCGGCGGGCTCGGTCAGTGACTCGCAGGCCGGAGCCACGTCCTCGACCTTCGCCTCGGGGAACGTGACCCCCTCGGCGGCGAAGCTCACCGACCCGCGAAGGTCGTCGACCTCGTCGCCGTCGGGCCAGAGCGTCAACAGGCCGACGACCGTCAACGCCAGGGCGGCGGCGAGCACGCTCAGCAGCACCGTGCGCGGGAGCGCCGCCACCTCGACAAGGTCGTCGTCTCCGGCGCGGTGCGAGTGTCCGTGGCCCACAGGACCGACCCTACGGAGGCCCTGGACACCCCGGGTCAGCGGTCGCGGACCACCAGCAGGGCGGCGACGTCGTCGTCGCGGGTGAGGTCACGGGTCGACTCGACCACGCGGGTCAGCCAGTCCTCGAGGTCCTCGGAACGAAACGTCTTCAGCGCGGTCCCCAGCCGGGCCGTCCCGGCGTCGCTGTCCTCGCCGCGACGCTCCACCAGCCCGTCGGTGTAGAGGAGCAGCGCGTCGCCGGGCCGCAGGTCCACCTCGAGCACCGAGCGCTCCCCACCTCCCACGCCGAGCAGCAGGGTGCTGCGCTGGCTCAGCGTCTCGATGGTGCCGTCTGCCCGGACCAGGAGCGGCTCGGGGTGACCGGCGCTGACCACCTCGAGTCGGTCGGCGGCCGGGTCCGCCAAGGCATAGACGGTGGTGACGAGCTGGTCGACGTGCAGGGTCTCGAAGACCCGGTCGAGCGCGGCCATCAGCGCCTCGGGCCTGGGGTCGATCGCGATCAGCGTGCGCATCGCCGAGCGCATCTGGGCCATCACCGAGGTGGCCTGGACACCGCGGCCCATCACGTCGCCGACGAACATCGCGAGCCGGCCGCCGTCGAGGGGTACCAAGTCGTAGAAGTCGCCGCCGGCGTCCGTGCGGCCGGCGGGGAGATAGCGCACAGCCGCCCTCCAGCCCTCCACCAGCGGCAGCGTCGCCGGCAGCACCGCACGCTGGAGCTCGAGGGCGACCTCGCGCACCTGGCTGTGCAGCTGGGCGTTGTCGATGGCCACGGCGGCGCGGCGCGCGATCTCCTCACCGAACTCCAGGTCCTCCGGGCCGAACCGGCGTCCCCCCTCGCCCGTCACCCAGGTGATGACACCGAAGACGCGGTCGCGGACCTTGAGCGGGCAGGACATGCCGCTGCGCAGCTCGAGCATCCGGATCAGGCGCAGGTGCTCCTCGTCCTTGGCGCTGAGCGCGAGCATCTCGTCGGTCACGTCCGGGACCAGGTTGCTCCGGCCGGTGCGCAGCACCTCATAGCTGCCGCCCTGGTCGTCCGGCGACGCCGGGTAGCGCTCCAGCAGCTCGCGCACCGTGTCCTCGAGGTCGGGCTGGTTGTGGGCGACCGCGATGTTGCGCAGGTAGCCGTCCTCCTCGAGGGCGATCGCGCACCAGTCCGCGAACCAGGGGACCGCCGCCTCCGCCACCGCGACCAGGGTCGACTCGTAGTCGAGGTCACCGATCAGCTCGGCGGTCGCGTCCGCGAGGAACGCCAGCTTGGCCTCGCGGTCGTGCGCGGCCGCCTGGGCGTCGATGCGGTCGATCGTGGTCGCGCAGGTGTCGGCGAGGAGCCGGAGGAAGATCATCTCCGGCTGGTCGATCTCGTGGATCCCGGCGAAAGAGAGGCTGAAGACGCCGATACAGCGCCCATCACCGACGAGCAGGGGCAGGCTCAGCAGCGTCCGCTCGCCGTCGGCGGCCATCTCGAGGTCCGGATAGCGGCGGCGGATCTCCTCCAGCCCCACGGCGAGCACGGTCGCGCGGGTGCGGCACGCCTCAGCGGCCGGGTTGACCCCGGAGAGTGGGTACGTCGCCCACTGCGCGGCCACCCCCTCGCCCACGCCGCGGATCCCGATCAGCTCCAGCGTCTCGCCGTCGCGCATCAGCGAGAGTGAGCCGATCTCTGCTCCCGCAGCGTCGGTCAGCTGCTCGGTCACCGCCTTGGCCACCGCCTGGCGGCTCTCGGCGGCGAGCAGCACACCGGTCACTTCGCCCAGGCGGTGGAGCCGCCGATAGCTCGGCGATCCCACGGGCGGCATCTCCCGAGCGTAGGCGAGGTTGTCCCCACCGCGGACCCACCCGAACGGGCTGGCCCGGCCGGGCTATCGCGGGGGCGGGTGAGGCCTACTCGGCGAGTCCCCGCTCGGCCAGCCACGCCTTGGCAGCCCGCTTGCCGGCGCGCGCCAGCCAGGCGTCGTAGACGAACTCGGCGAGCTGGTCCCGGTCTAGATCGCCGACCCGGGACTCCCGCAGCAGCACCGAGGGATGGCGGTTGAAGTGCGGCGTGGTGAAGAACGGCAGCGACTCGTCGGCGAGGATCGCCTGCTTCTCGGTCTCGTCGGCGACCCAGAAGACGACGACGTCGGTCAGCCGCTCACCTGTCTCCTCGTCCACGGCGTCCGGCCGCGGGCCACGGAAGAAGAGGAAGCTCTTCCCTCCGACCTGGTAGACGCCGCGGCCGCCCTCGACCTTCGCCACGCCCGGCATGGCGCCGGCGATCTCATGGATATCGGCGACCCTGGCTCGTCGCGTCCTCGCCATCTACGGCTACCTCCTACACCTTGATCGACAGCGAGATGTCGACGACCATGCCGAGCTCGATGCCCTCGGCCTTGCGGATCCGGTCCTTCAGCGGCACGACGTAGCGGCCGTCCTTGGGCCACAGTGCTGTGTACCACTCGGTGTCGCCGATGGTGACGTCCGCCGGGATCATCCCCCAGCCGTAGCTGACCATCGCGGCGACGTCGTCGATGGCCGCGGCGACGTCGTCGGGCACCCAGACGAAGTGGTAGGGCGCCGGACCTCGCCACTCCCACACGTCGCCGGAGAACGTCAGCTCCACCTGGCCAACGATAGGGATCGGTGCCAGGCTCGGGCGATGGCCCAGAACGTCTATGACGCGGCCGGAGGGATGCCTGCGCTGGTCGCCCTAGCGCACGCGTGGCACGAGCGCTGCCTGGCCGACCCGGTGGTCAGCCACGCGTTCTCGCACGGCTTCCACCCCGACCACACCCAGCGGCTGGCGGCCTACTGGGCGGAGGCCTTGGGCGGCCCGGCCTCCTACACGTCATCGATCCAGGACCAGAGCACGGTCGTGCGGATGCACTCCGGCAACGGACCGCACGACGAGATGGACCGGCGGGCCATGGCCTGCTTCGTCGCCGCGCTCGACGACGCCGGGATCCCGGACGACCCGAGGCTGCGGTCGGCGCTCACCGACTACTTCGCCTGGGGCATCGCCGAGCTCAACCACGCCTACCCGTCCGTGGACGACGTGCCCGACGACCTCCCGCTGCCGTCCTGGTCCTGGGACGGGCCTGCGCGCTGAGTCCCAGGTAGGAGCTCAGAACTTGGTCGGGATGGCGGTCACCGTGCCGCCGTCCATCGTGAACTCCGACCCGGTGGCGAACGACGACTCGTCGCTGGCCAGGAAGACCACGAAGGAGGCGACCTCCTCGGGCAGGCCGGGGCGGCCCAGCGGGATGGGGATCATGTCTGCGGGCATCGCGTCCGTGGCCGGCGTGCTGATCCGGCCGGGATGCAGCGAGTTGACCCGGATGCCGTGCGGGGCGAGCTCGAGCGCGACCGACTTCGTCAGGCCGCGCAGCCCCCACTTGGAGGCCACGTAGCCGTGCGCCCACGGCGTGCCGCGCAGCCCTTCGATCGAGGACGTGTTGATGATCGAGCCGCCGCCGGAGGCGATCATCGCGTCGGCCGCTGCCCGGATGCCGAGGAAGGCACCGGTCAGGTTGACGTCGAGCATCTGCTGCCACTGGTCCGTCTGGTAGCGCTGGAGCCGGCCACCGTTGAAGATCCCCGCGTTGTTGAACAGCACGTCGAGCCTGCCGAACTCGGCCACGGTGAAGTCGACCGCGGCCCGCCAGTCCTCGTCGCTGGTCACGTCGAGGTGGACGTAGCGGGCGCAGTCCCCGAGCTCGTCAGCGAGGGCCGCGCCCTCCTCGTCGAGGAGGTCACCGATCACGACCTGCGCGCCCTCGGCGACCAGCATCCGGGCGCTGGCGCCGCCGATGTTGCGGGCCCCTCCGCTGATCAGGGCGACCTTGCCTGCGACACGGCCCTCTACACGTCCCATGTCGGAGAAGATAGCGTGCGCCTAGAACACGTTCTAGTTCCTCGCCCAGGCCCAGGGAGTTGACCATGAGGATCCGCGTCGCCCAGGTCGGCACCGGCAACGCCGGGATGCTGACCCTGCGGCAGCTCATCGCCGACGACCGCTTCGAGCTGGTGGCGGTCTGCGTGTCGACCCCCGCGAAGGTGGGCAAGGACGCCGGCGAGCTCGCCGGGCTCGACGTCGTCACCGGGATCACCGCGGTCGACGACCTCGACGCGCTCATCGAGGTCGAGCCCGAGTGCGCCGTCTACTGCGCGATGGGCGACACCCGGCCGGTCGAGGCCACCAACGACGTGTGCCGGCTGCTGGAGGCGGGCATCGACGTCGTCGGCTCGGCCCCGGGCACCCTGCAGTTCCCTTGGGGGACGATGCCGGACAAGGTCATCGACAAGGTCGAGACGGCGGCCAGGGCAGGCGGCACGTCCGTCTACATCACCGGCGTCGACCCCGGGTTCGCCAGCGACCTGGTGCCGCTCGCCCTGGCCAGCACCTGCCAGCGGATCGAGCAGGTCAAGTGCTACGAGCTGGCCGACTACGCGACGTACGACGGCGCCGAGGTCATGTTCGACCTGATGGGCTTCGGCAAGCCGCTCACCGACACCCCGTTGCTCTTCCTGCCCGGTGTCCTCGGCATGGCCTGGGGGACGGCGATCCGGATGATGGCCACCGGTCTTGGCATCGAGGTGGACGAGATCGTCGAGCACTGGGAGGCCGAGCCCGCACCGGAGTCCTACGACATCGCGGCCGGCCGGATCGAGAAGGGGACCATCGCGGCCCTGAAGTTCTCCATCTCCGGCCTGGTCGACGGCCACCCGGCGATCGTGGTCGAGCACGTCACGCGCACCCGTGACGACCTCCGACCCGACTGGGCCCGGCCCGCCGCGGGCGGTGGCTCCTACCGGGTCGAGATCACCGGCGAGCCCAGCTATGTCGTCGACGTGGTGCCGAGCAGCGAGCACGGCGACCACAACCACGCCGCGATCGTGGCGGCGTGCGGGCGGATCGTGAACTCGATCCCCGACGTCATCGCCGCGGAGCCCGGCATCCGCACCACCCTGGACCTGCCCCTGCCGACCGGTCACGGCACCTTCTCGCGGTCGGTCAGGTAGGGACCTCCGCGAGCGGAACCGAGGGATCCCGCAGCGCATCGCTCGCCTTCCGCCCGACCCACGACCGGATTGGCTCAATGGCATCCCAGTCGTTGAGGTGCATGCCGGCGGCGACGTGGCCGTCGGTGACCCAGAGCGCCGTGACCACCCGGGCCGAGAGGTCGCCACGGACCACGACCTCGTCGTAGCCGCCAGCCCCCACGTGGCCGACGTACTCCATGCCGAGGTCGTACTGGTCGGTGAAGAAGTAGGGCTGCCGGTCGTAGGCCTCGTCGTGGCCGAGCATGCTGCGCGCCGCGTGGCGGCCCTGGTGGATCGCCGTGTCCCAGTGCTCGACCCGGAGCCGGCCGTGGAGCGGGTGGTCGTGGTTGGCCACGTCGCCGGCGGCGAACACGTGGGGGTCGCTGGCCCGGAGCGCCGCGTCGACCAGGACACCGTGGTCGGTGGCGAGTCCGGCACTCGCCGCCAGGTCGTCGTCGGGCTCGGCGCCGATGCCCACCAGGACCAGCCCGGGGGTCAGCTCGTCGCCGTCCGAGAGCCGCACCGTGGTCCGGCCGGCGTGATGCTCGATCGCGGCGACCGTCGTGTCGAGCCTGAGGTCGACGCCGTGCTCGCGGTGCAGGTCGGCGAAGAGGGGTGCGAGCTCGGGTCCGAGCACGTTGGCCAAGGGGAGCGGCGCGGTCTCCACCACGGTGACGGTGCCGCCGGCGGCGCGGGCGGCCGAGGCGACCTCGAGACCGATCCAGCCGGCCCCGATGATCAGCAGGTGCTCGGCGAGGCGGCCCTTGAGCGCGAGGGCGTCCTCGAGGGTGCGGAGGTAGGTGACGTCCGCCCCCGAGCCGTCGGCGAGCGGGAGGCGTCGAGGCCGGGCGCCGGTGGCGAGCAGCAGGCGGTCGTAGGGCAGCCGGCGCTCACCCAGCACGACGTGCCCGGTGTCCAGGTCGAGCTCGGTGACCGCGCTCCCGGTGAGGAGCTCGACGTCGTGCTCGGCGTACCACTCGTGGGGGTAGACCAAGGCCGAGTCGGGTTCGGCCTCGCCGAGCAGCAGTCCCTTGGAGAGCGGAGGTCGCTCGTACGGCGGGTGCTGCTCAGCGCCCACCAGGACGATCTCGCCGTCGTGGCCCTGGCTACGGAGCTCCTCGGCGGCACTGGCACCGGCGAGGCCGGCGCCGACGATGACGATCTTCATAGCGTTCTCCTGGTCAGGGCGAGGAACTCGGCGCGGCTGCGCGAGTCGTCGCGGAGCCGCCCGAACAAGGCGGAGGTGATGGTGCGCGTACCGGGGGTGCGGGCTCCGCGGAGGCTCATGCACGTGTGCTCCGCCTCGACCACCACGCCCACGCCGTGGGGCTGGAGCTCGTCACGGAGGTGGTCGGCGATGCGTTTCGTGAGTCGCTCCTGTGTCTGAGGCCTCCGCGCGTGCAGCTCGACCATGCGGGCGAACTTGGAGAGGCCGAGGATCCGGTCTCCGGGGAGGTACCCGATGTGCGCGACCCCGACGAAGGGGAGCATGTGGTGCTCGCACACCGAGCGCAGCGGGATGTCCCGCACCAGCACGAGCTCGTCGTACCCCTCGTCGTTCGGAAAGGTGGTGAGCTCGAAGTCGGGCCCGCTGGTCATCTCGATCAGCGCGTGCACCATCCGGCGCGGCGTCTCCGCGAGGTTCTCGTCGGAGAGGTCCAAGCCCAGGGCGGTGAGCAGGTCGGCGGCCGCCCGCTCCGCCGCCCCGGGGTCCGGCTCCGGCCGCGTGTGCGTGACGCGGGGGCGCCAGCGCCGACTCGACGCCGGCTCCGGGGAGAGTGCCGCGCTGCTCACGCTTCGGCCCAGTGCCGGTCGAAGGCCAGCACGGCGAGCGCGAGGGCGCCGACCAGGAGCCCGAAGTCGCGCAGGGCGATGTCGTAGTAGTCGCCCATGGTCACCAGGTTGAGGATGATCCCGCCCAGCCAGCCGGCCACCAGCAGCGCGCCGAAGCGCGGCGCGACGGCGACGGTGATGCCGGCGACGACCTCGACGACGCCGACGGCGAGCATCGCCTCGTGGGCGGTGCCGGGCACCAGGTCGTCGACCCAGGGGGCGAGGTACTGCTCCCAGTCCGTGAGCAGCTCGGCGAACTTGTCCAGGCCGAAGAGGATCGGCGCGATGGTGAACACGGTGCGCAGCAGCAGGAAGGCGCGATCGGCGCCGCCGCTGGTATGGGTAGTGGCGGGGGTTGACGAGGTCGAGGTGTTCATGCCGTGTTGGTGTCAGTGGGCGGCACGGTTCTTACCGGGAGACTTCCAAGGGGTAAGACAACGCTGGTCCGTGACACCAACAAGACATGACGTTCCGCGGCCCGCACTTGACGATCGGATGCCGCAACGCACCGCCGATCCAGTCGCACGACTGGCTTCTCGCACGAGCCGGCAGTCCGGATGGTGGCTCCATCGCGCCACGAGGTGGCACCGTGACCACCGTGAACCCGACGACACCGGATGTCGTCCCACCGGCTGACGACGCGTGGCAGGCCGACCTGACCGACGACGGTCCGGCCGGTGCCCAGGCCCTGGCCTTGTTGCAGGAGGTCCTGCTCCGGGCTGCGCGACACCAGGTGTGGCGGCTGCGCCACCTCCTCCCCGGCGCAGGCGCAGGGGAGCTGGAGGACCTGGCCCAGCAAGCCGCCGACGACGCCCTGATGGCCGTGCTGCGCAAGCTGGACACCTTCGAGGGACGCAGCCGGTTCACCACCTGGGCCTACAAGTTCGGGGTGCTGCACGCCGGCGTCGCCGTACGCCGCCAGGCCTGGCGACACCGTGAGGTCCCCCTGCCCGACACCCTGGCCCTTGCCGACACCTCACCGACCCCAGCAGCGGTGAGCGAAGGCAGCGACCTGGCCAGGGCGGTCACCGCGGCGATCGCCGCCGAGCTCACCCCGCACCAACGACGCGTGGCGCTGGCGCTGCTCGTCGAAGGAGTGCCGATCGACGTCCTGGCCGACCGGCTCGGGAGCACCCGCAACGCGCTCTACAAGACCCTGCACGACGCCCGCCGCCGACTGCGCACCGCCCTCACCGCCAGCGGCCACCTCGACGCCCTCCCCGACCGGAGCACCCCATGACCGACGCAACCCGAGGCCTGAGCGCCGAGACCGTCAGCAGCCTGCTGGCCGACACGAGTCCCTACCTGTCCTGCGACGACTGCTTCGCCCGGATCGACGTCTACGTCGAACGAACCCTCGCGGACCCGCACCACGAGGACGCCGCCATGAAGGCCCACCTGGCCGGGTGCGGCGCCTGTGCCGAGGAGGCCGAAACTCTGCGCGAGCTCCTCGGCCACGACTCCGGCTGACCGCGGGCAGCCGCCCGCATTGACTACTCGGCCGGCGCGAACGCCTGGAAGAAGATGGGGAACGTCCCCACGACTCCCAAGGCGATGAGGACGAGGGCCGCCGTCAGGGCCTTGCGCGACTCGAGTGCCTTGTCGCGGTACATCAGGTGGAGCACCACCCAGGCCACGACCCAGATGACGACGGCGCCGATGGTCTTGCCCGACAGAGGACCGACCGGATCGTAGAAGTTGAGGAAGTCCTTGATGTCGACACTGGCCTCGGCCAGCGTGGTCAGGATCCCGAGCGCGAGAGCGAAGACGCCGCCGGCCAGGATGGCCGCAGAGATCGGCCCTTCCGGCTTGTCGGCGATGTCGGGCTCGTCATAGCCGGCGGCGGGTTCGAGGTTTGCTGCCATGTCCATCTCCTAGACGAGCGGTGCGGCTTTGGTGATCAGCGCGCCGAAGAGACCGGCGATCGCCGCGAAGAGGAAGGCCATCACGAACAGGAGCAGCGCCGTACGCCGAACCCGGTCGTGACGGATCAGGCTCGCCCCGTAGTACACGACGATGAAGGCAACCAAGGTCGCCAGGACGGGGCTGATCCAGGCCACGTGCTCCTTCCACTCCATCCCGAAGTGGTGCCACTCCTCCAGATCGGGGTCGGCCAGCAGCAGCGATCGTGGGCTGTCGGGAATGTCATCGCGATACCACGGGTAGACCACCCACGTCCCCGTGATGACGGTGCCCCACGCAGCCACGGCCATCGTGACGACGCCGATCCTGAGGCGAAGCACCCGGTCGCGGATGCCCTCAGCAGTGAGAAGCTGCGGTCTCAGGCTGTAGAGGCCTTCGACTCCTCCGGCGAAGCCCAGCAGGAACAGGGCGCCGAAACCCATGCCGTGCACGAGCGTCCAGAACTCACGGTCAGTCAGACTCATCGGATCACGTCCTTTGTCTGCTCCAGCTCATTCGAGTGTGGCACCGATCGAAGAGTTTGGGCAGACCCATCGACGTCACGCGTGACGGACGTCGTACCACTCCCCACTGGGGGACAGCTGACCTGGCACACCGAGAATGACGGGCATGCACGCAACCGAGCGAGTCCTGGTCTACGGCGCCACTGGTCACACCGGGCGTTTCGTCATCGACGAGCTGCTGCGGCGCGGGCTGACGCCCGTGCTCGCGGGGCGCAGTGCGGAGCGGCTCGCCGCCGTCGACCCGCGGTACGCCGCCCTCGACCGACGCGTCGCCCGCAGCGACGACGACCACGACGTGCTGAGGGAGGCGGCAGCCGGCGTCGGCGCAGTGATCAACTGCGCCGGGCCGTTCATCGACACCGCGGTCCCGCTCGCGCGGGCGGCGGTCGACGTCGGCGCCCACTACCTCGACGTCACCGCCGAGCAGCCGGCCGTGCAGGAGGTCTACCGCGAGCTGGACGGCCCGGCCCGCCAAGCCGGCGTCACGGTGGTTCCCGCCATGGCCTTCTACGGCGGGCTCGCCGACCTGATGGTCACCGCCGCACTCGAGGGCGAGTCCGGAGCCGACGAGGTCGAGGTCGCGATCGGCCTGGACCGCTGGTGGCCCACCGAGGGCACGCGGGCGACGGGTGCCCGCAACACGGCCGTACGCCAGGTGATCCGGGATGGCGAGCTGACACCGCTGGCCGACCCGGCACCGACCGGTACGTGGTCCTACCCGGAGCCGCTCGGCGACCAGCCCGTTGTGGAGCTGCCGTTCTCCGAGGTCGTCGTGATCGACCGTCATCTCGCCGTCGGCGAGCTCCGTTCCCACCTCAACACCGCATCGCTGGCCGAGCTCCGCGACTCCGCGACCCCGCCACCGGCCGCGGTCGACGACACCGGACGATCGAGCCAGCGGTTCGTGGTGGACGTCGTCGTACGCCGTGGCTCGGACACCCGACGCGTCACCAGCTCCGGCCGGGACATCTACGCGGTCACCGCGCCGATCGTGGTCGAGGGTGCGGTCCGGCTCCTCGACGGACGCCACCGGGGATCCGGCGCGATGGCGCCGGGCCAGGCGTTCGACGCCGGTGACGTCCTCGCCGCGCTGGAGCGAGACACCGACGACTTGGACGTGCGGTGGGACCGGTCGACCCGAGTGTCGACCTCCGAGGTCTCGACGCTAGGGGGGTGAGTCGGGGACGCACGGGTCGACCCGCTCCATCTTGACCCACCCGCTCCAGCCACGCTCGACCATCAGCTCCTGGAGCCGGTCCCGCAGCCGGACCAGGTGGGGCCCACCGGTCAGGACCACGCTCTCCAGCAGGTCGACGAACGAGTTGTCGGGCAGCATCTCGTCCTGCCCGTCGAGCTCGCCGCTGGCAGCCGCCTGTTCCGCCATCTCGGCGAGCAGATCGGCCGTCTCGACGAGTCGAGCGTCCGACTCGTCGTCGTCAGCTGCGAGGGTGTCGCCGAAGGTACGCAGGAAGCGCCGCATCAGAGGGTCGTCGAGGTGGGTCTGTTTCGCCACCATGAACTCGTCGATCTGCTCGGGCCACTGCGCCGCGATCAGGATCCAGGCGTCCCGCTCCATCTCCACGAAGACGTCGGGAGCGCCCAGCTCCCGCATCCGGTCGAGATAGTCCGTCACCGAGGACGGCAGGGCGAGGCTGTCGCCGGCCGCGAGCTTGGCGATCCGGCGCCGGTGCCCCTGGAGCTCCTTGATCTCGCCGCGCAGCCGTCGGTCGATGTCGGCCACCGCCCTGGCGAAGCCCTCGTCGTCCGCGGCGAGCAGCGTCTGGACACGGGCGAGCGGGACACCCGCCTCGGCGAGGGTCCGGATCCGGATCAGCCGCACGACGTCCGGGGCGGCATAGCTGCGGTAGCCGGAGTGGTCTCGCTCGGGCTCGGGCAGGAGCCCGATCTGGTGGTAGTGCCGAACGGCGCGCACCGTGACACCTGCGTACGACGCGAGCTGGCCGATGGTGAGCATGGGGTCAGTCTCCTGCTACTTCGTCCTGCTACTTCGTCCTGCTACTTCGTCCTGCTACTTCGTCGGGACCCTGGTGAACAACCGCCGTGACCAGAGGTAGCCCGCAAGCGCGATCAGCAGGGACCAGCCGACGGCCAGCCACAGGTCCGATCCGGCGTCCTGGCCGGTGGTGAGTGCCCGCAGGGAGTCGATCATCGGGGTGAACGGCTGGTGCTCCGCGAAGTGCCGGACGCCCCAGGGCATCGCCCCGGTGGGCACGAACCCGCTGCTCAGGAACGGCAGCAGCACCAGGAACAGCGGGGTGTTGCTCGCGGTCTCCACGCTGTCGGCGGCCAGCCCCATGCCCACCGTCAGCCAGGTCATCGCGAACGCCATCAGCACCAGCAGGACGACCACTAGCAGCCAGTGGCCAGGGCTCGCGGCGGACCGGTAGCCGAGCAGCACCGCGAAGGCCAGCGTCACCGTGACGGCGAACAGGGTCTTGACCACGGCACCGAGGACGTGGCCGGTGAGCACCGAGACCTTCGCGATGTCCATGGTCCGGAACCGGGCGATGATGCCGCCGGTCATGTCCATCGCCACCTCGACCGCGGTGCCGAGGGCCACGCTGGCCACGGCCATGACCAAGACGCCCGGGGTGATGAACACCAGGTAGTCGCCGCGGTCGCCGCCGCCTGCCGCGCCCGGCAGACCAGCCCCCATCGTCCCCCCGAACACGTAGACGAACAGCAGCAGGAAGAGGACCGGCTGAGCGACCAGCATGATCGCCAGGCTCGGATACCTCAGCCAGTGCAGCAGGTTGCGCCGCAGCATGGTGACCGAGTCCCGGACCACGTAGCTCGTGGTCGGCCGGCGCAACGCCTGGCTGGTCATCGGACCGCCTCCGTCTCGTCCTCGTCCTCGTCGGAGGCCTGTGCGGGGTGACCGGTCAGCGCGAGGAACACGTCGTCCAGGTCGGCGCTCTGGACAGTCAGGCCGGCGACGGTCTCGTCGTCGAGCCGGTCCAGCAGCCGGCGGAGGGAGGCCACCCCTTCGTTGGCCGTCCGCAGTGTGAGGGACGCCGCGTCGACGCTCGCCCCGGGCAGCCTCGCCGCCACCTCGGCCAACCGAGCCCCGTCCGTGAACTGGACCTCGACGTGGCCCCCCGGCACTCGTTTCTTCAGCTCTGCCGGAGAGCCGTCTGCGACGATCCGGCCCCCGTCGAGCACGCCCACTCGGTGGGCCAGCTGGTCGGCCTCGTCCAGGTACTGCGTGGTCAGCAGCACAGTCACGCCGTGGGCGACCTGCTCCCGCACGATCTGCCACAGCTCACGCCGGCTGCGCGGGTCCAGCCCGGTGGTCGGCTCGTCGAGGAAGATCAGCCGGGGCGACCCGATCAGGGTCATCGCCAGGTCGAGCCGGCGCTTCATGCCACCCGAGTAGGTCTGGGCCCGACGACCCGCGGCCTCGGCGAGCTCGAAGCGCTCGAGCAGGTCGTCGATCAGTCTCGTGGCACGACCTCTGTCGAGGTGGTTCAGGTCGGCCATGAGCTGCATGTTCTCCCGGCCGGTGTGGAACTCGTCGATGGCCGAGAACTGTCCCGTCACGCCGATGGACCGACGCACCAGGTCCGACTCGCGCCGGACGTCGTGCCCGGCCACGCGGACGTCGCCGGCATCCGCGGAGAGCAGGGTGGAACAGATGTTGACGACCGTGGTCTTGCCTGCGCCGTTGGGTCCCAGGAGTGCATAGACACTGCCTTCCAGCACCTCGAGATCCACGCCCATGAGCACCTCGTTGTCGCCGTAGCTCTTGCGGAGACCGGCGACCGACACCGCTACGTCGTTCCTCATGCCGACCATGGTCGAGGGTTGACGCTGCGTCAGGGTCAAGCCCCCTTTCGAGCCGGGACCAAGGACCCTGGAGGGACGGCAGGCAACCGGAGCAGCATCGGAGCGTGGGGCGGACAACGCCTGTCCTGCTGCGACGGCCGCAGAGGAGATGGAGAGATGCGCATCCTCATAGTTCACGCCAGCAAGCACGGGGCCACCGCCGGCATCGCGGAGCGGATCGGCGCGACGCTGACCGCGGCGGGCCACGAGGTCGACGTACGGCCGGCTCGTGAGGTCCCCGACCCATCCACCTACGACGCCGTGGTCGTCGGCAGCGCCGCCTATCTGGGCCGGTGGCTGAAGGACGCGACCGAGTTCGTACGCCGCCACCGCACGGTGCTGGACTCGCGTCCGGTGTGGCTGTTCAGCAGCGGCCCGATCGGTGAGAAGACCACGAACGAGGAAGGCCGGGACCTTCGCGAGGTGAGTGACCCCCGGGAGCTGCCCGAGCTGGTCGACGCCCTGCAACCGCGCGACCACCGGGTCTTCTTCGGGGCGCTCGACCCGTCCCAGCTGACCCTGGCCGAGCGCGCCCTGCGCCGCCTCCCGGCAGGACGCGAGCTGCTGCCGGAGGGCGACTTCCGCGACTGGTCGGACGTCGAATCGTGGGCGGAGGAGATCGCCGGACAGCTGCAAGGAGGCTCATGATGAACGCAGGTACGACGCTGCAGAGGCGGCCTCGGCCGACCGTGGCTGAGCTCGCCACGGAGATCCGTGCAGTGGCCGCGGACCTCCCACGGTTCGCCACCGCGCCCTTGTTCCGCAGGTGGCACCAGCGATGGGGCGCCACCGACGCCGAGGTCGAGGCGCCGATGCCCGGCGACGACCTGATCGACGACGTCGCCTACCTCGCGACCCGCGCGATCACGATCGACGCACCGCCCGAAGCGGTCTGGCCCTGGCTGGTCCAGGTGGGCTGCCTGCGGGCCGGCTTCTACGCCGACGACCTGCTCGACAACCTCGGTCACCCGAGTGCCACGACCGTGCTGCCGGAGTTCCAGAGCCTCGAGGTCGGCCAGTGGGTGCCGATGTCACCGACTCCGAGCGACACCACGGCCTTCAAGGTCGCCGGGTTCGAGCCGAACCGGTGGCTGCTGTGGCACCAGCCGCTCAGCACCTGGTCGTGGACGCTGGCCGCGCTGCCGGGTGGCCGGACGCGGTTGGTCACCCGGCTCCGCATCCACCTCGACTGGAGCCATCCGGCGATCTCGCTGTTCTCCGTCGTCCTCAACGAGTTCGGCGACTTCCCGATGATGCGCCGGATGCTGCTCGGCATCCGGGACCGGGCGGAGGCTACGCCGGCCTAGCTCGGTCGGGGTCCGGTCGCCGAGTCCGGCCCGAACCGCTGTGCCAGCACCGCGATGTCCGCGGGGCCTGTGCCGCAGCAGCCGCCGACGTACTCCGCGCCGGCGGCGATCCACGCCTCGACGAGGTCGAGGTCCAACGGCTCGCCGTACGACCAGGCCTTCGTCGTGCTGTCCCAGCTGCCGCCCCTGTTGGGGTAGGCAACAGCCTTCAGGCCGGTGACGGCGATCTCCGTCTCGACGGCCGCCAGGACGTCCTCCTGGTCCGAGCAGTTGACGCCGGCGGCGATGAGCGACGAGCTGCCGGCGAGGACCGCGTAGGCGTCGGGAAGCGGCTGTCCGGCGCAGGTCGCAGGCCCGCGCACCGAGTACGAGAACCAGGCGGGCAGGCCCACCTCGTCCAGCAGCTCGACCAGCACCTCGGCCTCGGCGGTGTCGGGGATGGTCTCGACCGCGAACAGGTCCGGCGACCACTCGGCGAGCAGCTCGAGACGAGGGGCATGGAAGTCGCGCAGGCGCGTCCGCGTCACCCCGTAGGCGCCGCGGTACTCCGACCCGTCGGCCAGGAACGCGCCGTACGGGCCCACGGATGCGGCGACGAGCAGCCCCGGCCTGGAGTCGGCGAGCTCGTCCCTGGCTTCCTTCGCGATCCGCACGCTGAGGCCGACCAACCGACGCGCCGTGCCCGCGTCGTACCCAGCGCCGACGAACCCGTCCAGGGATGCCTGGTAGGTGGCGGTCGTCGCCACCTGCGCGCCGGCGGCGTAGAACGCCCGGTGTGCCTCGAGGATCCGGCCCGGGTCCTCGGCGAGGAGCCTTGCCGTCCACAGCGTGTTGGTGAGGTCGGCCCCCTGCTGCTCGAGCGCGGTCGAGAGACCGCCGTCGAGCACGGTCACCGTCGGCGTATCCCCCATCCGGTCATCCTGGCATCGCTGGCCGGCCACGGACGGCGCAGGTGCATGGTCACCGGGGGACGGTGCCATGCGCGTCGACGAAGGTCCCCGACGCCGCGGCAGCCGGGAGCGTCGCCGTGTTCCAGACCACCTCGGCCGCCTCGTCGGCCGTGATGGGCGCCTGCTCCCGGTTGCCCGGGGCGAGGTCGATCGAGGCGGAGATGGACATCCGAAAACCGCGAGGTCCGGCGGCCTGGCAGCGACCCGAGAACTCAGAACCAGGACCGGGACGTCACCCGGCGGCGACCCGGAAGCTCGCGGTCAGCAGGTCCGTCGCCCTGGAGCTCGGCCCCACGAGCATGGCGAACGCGCCCGGCTCGACGACGCGGAGGCCCTCGGCGTCGACCAACGTGCAGGAGTCGGCGGGCAGCTCGAGGTCAACGGTGACGCGCTCTCCGGGGCTGACCTGGACCTGCTTGAAGGCCTTGAGCTCCATCTCCGCCCAGGTCACGCTGGTGACCAGATCGCTGACGTAGACCTGGACGGTCTCCCGGGCGGGACGTGCCCCCGTGTTGGTCAGGGTCACTTCGGCTCGGATCGTCTCGCCGAGGGCCACCTCGGGCGTGTGCACGACGAGATCGCTGTACGTCACGGTTGTGTAGCTCAACCCTTCACCGAAGGCGAACGCCGGGTCCTGGCTGAGGTCGGCGTAGCGATCGCCATGTTGTCCTCGGATGCCGTTGTAGTAGATCGGTTGCTGGCCCACGTGGCGTGGGAACGACACCGGGAGGCGTCCGGAGGGCTCGATCCGGCCCAGCACGAGCTCGGCGAGTGCCCTCCCTCCTCGCATTCCGGGGTTGAAGGCCTGGATCAGCGCGGCCGCGTCGAGGACGGCCTCGGGAAGTACGGCGGGCTTGGAGTTGAGCAGCACCACGATCATGGGTGTGCCGGTGGCGGCCAGCGCTTCGAGCAGGGCGGTCTGGCCGCCGACGAGCTCCAGGGTGGCTGTGGAGCAGAGCTCCCCGGTCAGCGCGATGTTGTCGCCGACGACGGCGATGACGTGGTCGGCTTCGTGCGCCGCGGCCACCGCGTCGGCGATCATCGCGGGATCCGAGCCTGCGGGCACGAGCATCGGCGGCCGCGGCAGGCCGTTGGGGTAGCTCGGGCCGGACGGGTCGGGCGCGAGATGCCCGATGTCGGCTCCTCGGGCGTGGATGACCCTCCACTCGCCAGGGACGACGGCCCGGATGCCGTCGAGGACCGTCTCGACGGTTTCTCGGGGATGTCCGTCCATCATCCACTCGACCTGGCCGGAGGCTCCCGCCCAGTCCCCGAGCTGGGCCTGCGGATCGTCGGCACCGGGGCCGACGACAGCGATGGTCAAGGGGCGGTCGGCGGGCAGCGGGAGCGTGCCGTCGTTGCGCAGCAGCACCAGTGAACGGCGCGCCACCTCCAGGTTGAGCGAGGCGTGCTCCTCGGCCCCGATCACCGTGGCCTGGCGCTGCGGATCAGCCGGTCGCGGGTCCTCGAACAGCCCCATCTCGAACTTGAGCCGCAGGATGCGGCGAACCGCGGATTCGATATCGGGCTCGGTGATCCAGCCTCGTGCCAGGGCCTCCTGGGCTCCCTCGAAGAAGCTGGGGGTCGCCATCACCATGTCGTTGCCGGCTCGGACGGCCAGGGCTGCCGCCTCAGCTTCGTCGGCACAGATCCTCTGCTCCCAGATCATGCGTCCGACGTTGTCCCAGTCGGTGACCAGCGTTCCCGTGAAGCCCCACTCTTCCTTCAGGACGTCGTTGAGCAGCCACGAGTTGGCCGTGATGGGCACGCCGTCCATCGACTGGTAGCCCAGCATGAACGTCCGGCAACCTTCCCGGACCGCCCGCTCGAACGGCGGGAGGAACCAGGACCGGAGCTTGCGCCGACTGAGGTCCGCTTCGCTCGCGTCGCGCCCGCCCTGGGTCTCGGAGTAGCCGGCGAAGTGCTTGGCGCAGGCCAGCACGGCCGTCGGGTCCTGCAGACCTGAGCCCTGGTAGCCGCGGATCATCGCGGCCCCGAGCTCCGAGATCAGGACGGGGTCCTCGCCGAACGTCTCGTTCACTCGCCCCCAACGCAGGTCCCGCGTGATGCACAGGACCGGTGACAGGACCCAGTGGACGCCCGTCGCCGACGCCTCGATCGCGGTGACCCGGGCGGCGCTCTCGACCAGGTCCGGATCCCAGGTGGCCGCCATCGCCAGCTGGGTCGGGAAGATGGTGGCTCCCGGCCAGAAGGAATGACCGTGGATGCAGTCCTCGGCGATCAGCAGCGGGATGCCGAGGCGCGAGCGCGCCGCGAGCGAGATCGCTTGGGTCAGCCGTTGCCTCGAGCCGTGCAGGATCGACCCGGCATGCCTGCCCAGGACCAAGTCCTCGAGGTCGTCCTGGGCGTTGGCGTCCAGCTGCAGCAGCTGGCCGACCTTCTCCGCCGTGGTCATCCGTGCGACGAGGTCGTCGATCCTCTCCTCGACGCTGAGGGACGGATCACGGTATGGCACCGAACCGTCGTCGGTCGCCGGCACACTCGCCGCGGACCTGTTCGCTGATGTCAACGTGCTGCTCTCCTGGGGACGTGGGGGCGCGTGGCGGGGCCGCATCGGCCCCGCCACGCGCTGACTACTCTGTTGGTTCGTCAGTCGTTCGGCCAGCTCGCGTCGATCGCGGCCAGGGCCTCGTCGAGCGACCGGTCGCCGACCACCCAGGCCGTGATCTCACTCCAGAACGTCCCGGCACCAACCGCGGCCGGCATCGCGTCGGATCCGTCGAACAGGAAGACCGTCGAGTCGTAGGCCACGTCCGCGATGGTCCGCACGGTGTCGTTGGCGTACAGCGACGCGTCGAACACCTTGTGCGGGGAGAGGAACGACGAGTTCGTCGCCGCAACGTTGCCGAGGTCGGCTTGCGACAACAACCTCATCGCCTCCTCGGCGTCGGGGTTGTCGCTGAGCAGAACCGCGAGATCGCCGCCACCCATCACCGGGCTCTCGCCACCGGACTCCGCCGGCGGGAACCCCGCGACACCGAGCTCCTCATCGGCGTTCTGGTAGATGTCGTCGGGCAGGAAGTCGGGGCCGTTGACGAACGAGCCCTGCTTGAGCAACCAGCAGTGCGGGCCACCTTCCTCGAACATCGGCTGTGCCGCCTGGTCGATGGGTGTCGCCGCGATCGACTCGCGACCACCGTGCACATTGCCCTCGGTGAAGGCCACCTCCTCGAAGTAGGCCGCCGCCTCGCGGACCAGGTCGGAGTCGAACGGGATCTCGTGGTCGACCCACTGGCGGTACTCCTCGGAGCTGCCGATGCGCATGATGAGGTCTTCGAACCAGTCGGTGGCCAACCAGCCGGTCGCGCCGCCGGCCTCCATGGTCAGACACCACGGTGTCCCACCGTCCGACCGGATCCGGTCGGCCAATGCTGTGAGCTCGTCGAGCGTCTCCGGCACCTGGTAGCCCTTGGCCTCGAACGCCTTGCGCGGATAGAAGAGCAGCGACTTGACGTTCATCGACGCCATCAGGCCGTAGAGCTCCCCGTCGATCCGGCCCGCGTCGAGGGTGCCGGGGACCATGCTCTCCTCGAGCGCGTCCACGTCGACCACGTCGTCGAGCGGGTAGGCCGCCCCTAGATCGACGATGGACTGAACCACGCCGGGCTGGGGCACCAGTGCGATGTCGGGCGGGTCCCCCGCCTGGATGCGGGTCTTCACCAGCTTGTCGATGCTGTCGACACGCTCGATCTTGACCTCGATGCCGGCCTCCTCGGCCTTGGCGGTCAGTGTCTCCGTCAGGCCGGCGACCGTGGTCTCGTCCAGGCCCAACCAGATCGTGACCGGCTCGCCCTCGCCTCCACCGACGCCGCCATCGCCACCGCAGGCGGTGAGGCCCAGCGCGATGGCGCCACTAGTCAGGACTGCGAGCAGCCTGGTGCGCCGTGACTTCTTCATCGTCTCCTCCTCGGGAGCTTGACCCTTCCGAAACGCCAACCGCGCCCGAGTCGTGCGGATTGAAGCGCTTAGATTCATGTGACGACCGTCATGTTAAGCGCATAGATCAGGGTTGGGCAAGTGGCAGGTCCAAACACAGGCGAGGGGCGTCTATGCGCATAATGGCCACCGAGGAGGTAGAGGTGGCTGGCAGTCGACCCACGGTCTACGACGTCGCGGCCCGGGCCGGGGTGTCGATCGCGACGGTCTCGTTCGCGTTCCGTCACCCAGCGAAGGTGAAGGAGTCGACCCGTGCGGCGGTCGAGGCCGCCGCCCGGGAGCTGGGCTACATCCCCAGCGCGAGCGCGCGGGGACTCGCCGGCGGTCGGACGGGCGCCCTGGGTCTGCTCACCCGGGCCGTTCGACCTGCCGAACCCGATCCCGAGATCCCCGCTGAGGCAGGGGTGGCCGATCCGGATGCCGACTGGCGACGCTTTCCGCTCTACTTCGACGAGGTCCAACGCGGCGTGGAGGAAGAGTGCTGGCGCCGGGGCTACGCAGTGATGCTCGCCGGGGCCACCAGCGCGAACTCCGAAGCGGTGCTCACCGACCTCGCCGGTCGGGTCGACGGGTTCGCTGTCCTCTCCGATTCGGTCGCCGAGGCTGCGCTCAGGCGCATCGCTGAGCGTCTTCCCGTGGTGGTCTTGTCGGAGTCGCGACTCTCCGGCGATCTGCCACAGATCGACGTGGACAACGGCGGCGGCATCCGGGCCCTGGTCGAGCACCTGCTGGACGCGCACGGCCTGCGTGAGCTGGCGTTCGTCGGGGCGCTCATCGACACCGACCGGATCGCGCGCTTCGCGGCATTCCAAGAAGCACTCCGAGCCGCTCGACTTCCGGTCCCCCAAGAGGCGGTCGGGGTCACCGGGGACCACCGGGCGATGGTGCGCGATCTCCTGAGCCAGGACGCGCTGCCAGAGGCCTTCGTCTGCGAAACGGACGAAGTGGCGCTGGCACTCATGGACGCGCTGCGTGAGCTAGGGGTGGACGTTCCCGGTCAGGTGGCGGTGACGGGCTTCGACGGCATCGTGGCCGGCCGCATCGCTTCCCCTCAGCTCACCACCGTGCGCCAGCCCATGGCGGCCATCGGGGTCGAGGCAGTCAAGATCCTGATCGACCGAATCGAGCGACCCCTCGAGCGACCGAGCTCACGATCCCTTCCGGTGCAGCTGGTGGTGAGGCAGAGCTGCGGATGCCCTCCGGGATGACCCCTCCGAAATGGCGGACCAGGCACTGCAGTCCGGCGGCCCGGTCTCGGCGCTAGAGAGTGCTCGCGGCCTTGCCGAGGACGTCGGCAAGCAGGTCGTAGTCGGGATCCTGGCCCTCGACGATGTCGGCGGCCTTGCGGTCGCCGTCGCCCAGCGGCCGGAGCACGTTCTTGATCGGCTCGATGTCGCCGGCGTTGAAGACCATGAAGGTCACCTTGGCCTTCGCCGCGTGGATGACCGCAGCGTAGTGGCCGTTCTTCAGGTAGTGCGGCTTGCCGTACTGCAGCCGCTCCTCGACGCCGGGCACGGTCTCATGGACGAGAGCGCGCAGCCGCTCGCACACGTCCACCTGCCAGGAAGAGAGCTTGCTGATGTAGGCCGTCACGTCGTCGTTCACGGGTTCCTCCTTCGGAGTCGCTGTTGTCTGGCCGGGACAGACCGCTCCGTGGCCCCGGACTCATCGGCTTCGACTGGACGGGGCTGCTAGGGAGCCATGTCGACGAAGCGCGAGTAGTGGCCCTGGAATGCCACGGTGATCTCGCGGGTGGGGCCGTTGCGGTGCTTGGCCACGATCAGGTCGGCCTCGCCGGGCCGGGTCGACTCGCGCTCGTACATGTCCTCGCGGTGCAGCAGGATCACCATGTCGGCATCTTGCTCTAAGCTACCCGATTCGCGTAAGTCGCTTAACATAGGTCTCTTATCTGAGCGCTGCTCGGGACCACGGTTGAGCTGCGACAGCGCGATGATCGGGATGCCGAGCTCCTTGGCGAGGAGCTTGATCTGGCGGGAGAACTCCGAGACCTCTAGCTGGCGGGACTCGACCTTCTTGCCCGACGTCATCAACTGCATGTAGTCGATGACCATCAGCCGCAGGTCGTGGCGCTGCTTGAGGCGCCGGGCCTTGGCCCGGATCTCCATCATCGTCATGTTGGGCGAGTCGTCGATGAACATCGGCGCGCTGGAGACCTCACCCATCTTGCGGGCCAGCTTGGTCCAGTCGTCGTCGGACATGTTGCCGTTGCGGATGTGGTTGAGCGGCACCTTCGCCTCGGCCGAGAGCAGCCGCATCGTGATCTCCGACCGAGTCATCTCGAGGCTGAAGAACGCGGTCGCCATGTTGGCCTGGATGGACGCCGACCGGCACAGGTCGAGTGCCAGGGTCGATTTCCCGGCCCCAGGCCTCGCCGCGACGATGACCATCTGGCCGGCGTGCAGACCGTTGGTCAGCTCGTCGAGGTCGGCGAAGCCGGTCGGGACGCCGTAGAGCCCGGCCTCGCGGTTGCCGATCGCCTCGATCTCGTCGAGGACGCCGGCCATGATCTCCGAGAGGGGCGCGTAGTCCTCGCTGTTGCGCTTCTCGGTGATCTTGTAGACCTCGGCCTGGGCCTCGTCGACGATGTTGTCGACGTCGCCCTCGCCGGCGTAGCCGATCTGGACGATGCGGGTGCCCGCGTCGACGAGCCGCCGGAGGATCGCCTTCTCCCGCACGATGTCGGCGTAGTAGCCGGCGTTGGCCGCGATCGGCACGTTGGCCGAGAGGGTGTGCAGGTAGGCGGCGCCACCGATCCGCTGCAGCTCACCGCGCTTCTGCAGCTCGGCGGCGACGGTGACCATGTCGACCGGCTCGCTGCGGCCGTAGAGGTCGATGATCGCGTCGTGGATCGTCTCGTGCGAGGGCCGGTAGAAGTCGGCGCCCCGGAGATGCTCGGTGACGTCGGCGATCGCGTCCTTGCTGATCAGCATCGCGCCGAGCACCGACTGCTCGGCCGCCATGTCCTGCGGCGGGGTCCGGTCACCGGCCGAGCTGGTGCGCAGTCCGGCCTCGTAGGACGGGGCGCCGGTGCTCCACTCGTAGTCGGACGGCTCGGGCAGCTCGGGGGGTACGTCGGACTCGGTGACGCTCACTGTGACCTCCTCCCCGATCGGTGTCATGCCTGTGGCCAGTGAGGCCGATGAGACTCTGCTGTTGTCCGTGACAGTAGGGACCGCCGCCGACAACCACCCTTGACCCGTGCCCCTCGGCGCCGGACTGGTGCCTTGCGAAGGTAGGTGCCCACCGCAGCCCTGGGAAGTGCCCTATCCACAGGCACTGCGGGTTCCTGGGGATAAGTCCGCAGCAACCGTGGAGTAGTGGTGACCGAGTGTGCACAGCATGGGGACCGACCTGTGGAACGCCGCCGGTGACGGGTCGAGTTCAGCCCTCTGACCTGCGGAAACACGCCCCGGAGGGTGTGGAACCAAGAAACTTCACCCTCAGTCTCGTTCACCGGACCGTTGCCTGGGGTTGGCCGAGGGGCTTTGTCGACAAAGTCGCTGAGACCGGTGTCCACATAGTTATCCACCGACTGTTGATGACTAGATGCGTAACCCAGTACCAGCCATTTGCCTCTTACGTTGCCTAGTCCCTTCGGGCGACGCCGTTGCGCGAACAGCTACATTCGGTGCGGCTGGGACGGCGGGGTGCGTAGCCTGGTCGGGCTGTCGCTCGTTGTGCGGCGCAAGGGAGAAAGCTCGAGGGGGCACCGCCGCATGAATCGGGTCAGCACACCGACGCACGCCGTACGACGGGGCGCCGCGCTCGTGATCGCGGGACTTGTCGTGGCCCTGCTTCAGCTCGGGGTGGGTGCATCTACCTCCGCCGGTGCCGACCCCTGCCTCGACGAGACCCACGAGGGAGGACCCCTCCCCCTCCCGGAAACCGGCTGCGACGACACCTCCGCCCCCGAGACCGCCCTCGGCGCTGTGACCCCAGCGGTCAACCCACTGGGCTACATCAACTCCAAGGACATCACGTTCAGCTTCAGCGGCAGCTACACCGACACCGACACCGGACCTATCAGCTACCAGTGCAAGCTCGACTCCCCCGGGTCGGCCGGGACGTGGACCTCCTGCACGAGCCCGAAGACCTACCCGGGCCTGAGTGACACGACGTCGACGCCCTACACGTTCCAGGTGCGAGCCGTCGACACCCTCGACGCAGCGATCAGCGCGTGCGACGCAGATGGTGAAGTGCTGGATCCAGCCTGCCTCGACGACGAGCCACTGGCACCGGACAACGACGACATCGATCCGACCCCAGCCTCCCTCGCGTTCAAGGTCGACACCGTCGCTCCCAACACGTTCCTCAGCCGGCAGCCGGTCGACCGGATCCGCCCGGACTGGCCCGTCGTCCTGACCGCGTCCCCGGTGCTGGCGGTCGACAGCAACGAGCCGGCCAGCTTCAGCTGCCGGGTCAACGGCGCTGCGGTCACGCCCTGCGGCCCTGGCACCCTGCAGCTGCGCGACCTGTCCCCGGGTGACAACACCTTCGTCGCCCAGGCCGTCGACCGTGGGGGCAACCTCGACCCGACGCCCGTCACGACCAGGTTCTTCCTCCCCTCGAACATCAAGAGGAACAAGGGGTCAGGCTGGAAGACGTTCCGCAAGACCGGCCTGTTCGGCGGTGACTATGTCCAGGCCACCAAGGTCGGCCAGGTGCTCAAGATCAAGCGGATCAGGAAGGTTCGGGAGGTCCGGCTGATCGCCGCGGTCGGGCCCAAGACCGGCGTCATCGAGGTGCGCATCGGCACGAGCCAGTGGTACACCGTGAACCTCTTCGCCAAGAAGGCCAAGTTCGCGCAGGTCCTGGTGCGCGACGAGTACTCACCGCTGCGAAGCGGCGCCATCCAGATCCGGGTCAAGTCGCTGAACGGCAAGAAGTCCAAGATCCGGCTCGACGCGCTGGTCGCCCGCAACTGACAGGAACGTCGACACCTCGCCCACGACCGGTGGGCGAGGTGTGGACGGGGTGTGCGAAGAGGTCAGGCGGGGACGACGTTGATCGTGACCGTCGCCGTGACGTCCTCGTGCAGGCGCACGGTGACCTCGTGGGTGCCGAGCGACTTGATCGGGTTGGCGATGGCGATGGTGCGCTTGTCGACGTCCTCGCCGGTGACCTGCGCCAGGGCGCCCGCGATGTCGCTGACGGTCACCGCACCGAACAGGCGGCCGGACTCGCCGGCACGGACCTGCACGTTGACCGGGGCCGCCTCGAGCTTGGCGCGGATCTCCTCGGCGTGGTCCTGTCCGCGGAGAGCGCGGCTGCTGCGGGCCGCCTTGATGGACTCGACGGTCTTCTCGGCGCCGCGGGTCCAGCGGATGCCGAGGCCACGCGGGACGAGGTAGTTGCGGCCGTAGCCGTCCTTGACCTCGACGACGTCGCCCGGCGCACCGAGACCGGTGACCTCCTGGGTGAGGATGAGCTTCATGTCTTCAGACTCCCTTGAGGCCGGTCAGCGACCGGTGGACGTGTAGGGCAGCAGCGCCACCTCGCGGGCGTTCTTGACCGCGATGGCGACGTCGCGCTGGTGCTGCACGCAGTTGCCGGTCACCCGACGCGCGCGGATCTTGCCGCGGTCGGAGATGAACTTGCGGAGGAGGACGGTGTCTTTGTAGTCGACACCGGTCGCCTTCTCCTTGCAGAACTGGCAGACCTTCTTCTTCGGCTTGCGCAGGACGGGCTTGGCCATGGTTTCAGTGCTTCCTTCGGTGGTTCGTGGAGTTCAGGGGAGGGTCCCGGGATGGGTCCGGGAGGAGTCCGGGTGCGGGGTCAGAACGGGGGCTCGTCGGCGGGCACGCCGGGTGCCCCCCACGGGTCGTTGGCAGGGGCGGCCGCCGCGGGAGCCGGGGTGGCCCACGGGTCGGCGGCCTCTCCACCGGGCTGGCCACCGGACTGGGCAGCACCGGACGAGGCGCCACCGGACGGGGCACCGCCACCGCCGGAGTAGCCCTGACCGCCGGAGCGGCTCACCCGGTTGACCTTGGCGGTCGCGAACTTCAGCGACGGGCCGATCTCCTCGACGTCGATCTCGAAGACGGTGCGCTTCTCGCCCTCACGGGTCTCGTAGGAGCGCGCCTTGAGGCGGCCCTGGACGACGACGCGCATGCCCCGCTGGAGGGACTCGGCGACGTTCTCGGCCGCCTGCCGCCAGATCGAGCAGCGGAGGAACATGGCTTCGCCGTCCTCCCACTCGTTGGTCTGCTTGTTGAAGTTGCGCGGCGTCGAGGCGACGGTGAAGTTCGCGACGGCCGCGCCCGAGGGGGTGAAGCGCAGCTCGGGGTCGTCGGTGAGGTTGCCGACCACGGTGATGAGGGTCTCGCCTGCCATAGCAGTCTCCTAGCTAGGTCTGTGATCTCGCGGCGGTGTCGTCGGACGGCCGGACGAGCGCTGATGCGCCCATCGTGGCCCTCGGCGCCGACACCTGCCAGGTGCAGTCCACAGGGACCGCACTGCCGGGATCAGGACGCGGGGGCCGCCACGGGAACCGTCGGCCGGATGACCTTGGTCCGCAGGATCGACTCGTTGAGGGTCAGCTGGCGGTCGAGCTCCTTGACGGTGGCCGGCTCGGCGGTCAGCTGGATGACGGCGTAGATGCCCTCGTGGTGCTTCGCGATCTCGTAGGCGAGGCGACGACGGCCCCAGACCTCGAGGGAGTCGACGGTGCCACCGTCCTTGGTCACGACGCCCAGGTACTTCGTCAGCGACGGCTCGATGGTCCGCTCCTCAAGACTCGGGTCGAGGATGACCATCACTTCGTAGTTGCGCACAGCAGTCCCTACCTCCTCTGGACTAAGCGGCCACGGGCGATCCGTGACAGGAGGGATGCGGTTGCACCGGCGCCTTGACGGGCAGGAGCAACAGCGAGCGAGATTACCAGCGCCCGGAGCCTGGCTCCCAATCGCTGCGCTGTGGAGAGCGGGCGTCGGAGACGCCGTACGCCGCCTAGCGTCCGGCCCGTGTCGACACAGCGGTTCGTCCTGCTCGACGAGATCGGGCACGGTGCGACCGGTCGCGTCCATGTCAGCTGGGACCGGTCCCAGCGCCGGTACGTCGCGGTCAAGGTGCTCCTCGCCGGACCACCTCCGCGCACCCTGCCCTTCCAACACCCGCACGTGCTCCCCTTCGAGGTGCACGACGGCCTCGTGGTGATGCCCTTGGTCCGCGGCGGGTCGCTCCTGGACCTGTGTGCCCAGGAGGGCCGGCTGCCCGAGGCGTACGTCGCGGTCGTGCTCGACCAGGTGCTCCAGGCCCTCGTCGCGGTCCACGCGGCCGGCGTCGTCCACCGCGACGTCAAGCCGGCCAACCTGCTGCTCGAGGTCACCGGCCCTGGACGGCCGCACGTCCGGCTCACCGACTTCGGTGACGACGCGACCATCGGGACGCCGGGCTACCTGGCCCCCGAGCGGGAGGCCGGCGCGCCGGCCTGCCCCAGCCAGGACGTCTACGCCGCGGGCGTGGTCGCTCGGCGGCTACTCGACCGGCCGGGACCGCTCGTCACCCTCGCCGACTCGATGTGTCGTCCCGACGCCGGGCGGCGGCCGGGCGCCGCCGAGGCGCTGACCAGGCTGCGCGAGCTGCCGGTGCCGCGCGCCGGGCGCTGGCCGGCGGTCCCGGACCGGCTCGGGCCGCTGCCCCGCCGTCGGTAGTGGCTCGTAGATTGCCCCCATGACCACGCTCGCGATCGGCGCCCACGTCGAGCAGACCGACCCCCTCGCCGAGGCCCAGGCGCGCGGCATATCCCTCGTGCAGTTCTTCCTCGGCAACCCGCAGAGCTACAAGGGCCCGGTCCTCGCCTACGAGGGCGGGGCCGCCAGGCTCAAGGCGGACGCCGAGGCCGCGGGCGTCGACCTCTACGTGCACGCGCCCTACCTGATCAACGTCGCCACCACCAACAACCGCCAGCGCATCCCCAGCCGCAAGCTGCTCCAGCAGCACGTCGACGCCGCCGCCGAGATCGGCGCCAAGGGGCTGATCGTGCACGGCGGTCACGTCACCGACGACGACGACCCCGCCAAGGGCTTCGACAACTGGCGCAAAGCGGTCGAGGCCACCGACCTCAAGCTCCCGCTGCTCATCGAGAACACCGCTGGCGGCACCAACGCGATGACCCGCTACCTCGACCGGATCGCCGGCGTGTGGGACGCAATCGGCTCGGCCGAGGGCGCCGACCAGGTCGGCTTCTGCCTCGACACCTGCCACGCGCACGCCGGCGGCAACGCGATGGAGACGATCGTCGAGGACGTCCTGGCGATCACCGGCCGGATCGACCTCGTCCACTGCAACGACAGCCGCGACTCCTTCGACTCCGGCGCCGACCGGCACGCCAACCTCGGCGCCGGGCAGATCGACTCCGACCTGCTGGCCGCCGTCGTACGCGACGCCGGCGCGCCGGTCGTGCTCGAGACCCCGGGTCCTGCCGAGGCGCACGTCGACGACATCGCCTGGCTGCGCGAGCGGGTCTGATCGCTCACACTTGGGCCACAGGTCCACCACACCGCACCAGCAGGCAGGACTCCCACCGTGTGAGGCATGAGCCTCGCGACCGACGAACGCCCCGTCCCTGCCCCCGCCGCGACCCCCGCCGCCTCCACGGACCCACCGCCACGACGATCGGTCGACCCCACCCGAGTGGCGCTGGTCGTGCTGCTCCTCGGGACCGGGGTGCTCTACCTGTGGGGGCTCGGAGACTCCGGCTGGGCCAACACCTTCTACTCCGCGGCGGCCCAGGCCGGCTCGGAGTCCTGGAAGGCGTTCTTCTTCGGGTCCTCCGACGCCGCCAACAGCATCACCGTCGACAAGACGCCGCTCTCGCTGTGGCCGATGGCGCTGTCGGTCACGCTCTTCGGTCTCTCGTCATGGAGCATCCTCGTGCCGCAGGCCCTGATGGGGATCGGGACCGTCTGGCTGCTGACCGCGACCGTCCGGCGTACGACGGGGTCGGCCGTCGCCGGACTCCTGGCCGGCCTGGCCCTGGCCGTCACGCCGGTGGCCGTCCTGATGTTCCGGTTCAACAACCCCGACGCCCTCCTGACGCTGCTTCTCGTCGGCGCTGCGGCCGCCACCTTGCGGGCCGCCGAGAAGCAGACCAGGCACCCCGTCCGCTGGCTGTCGCTGGCCGGCGCCCTGGTCGGGCTGGCCTTCCTCACCAAGATGCTGCAGGCGTTCCTGGTGCTGCCCGCACTCGGCCTGGTCTACCTGCTCGTCGCGAGTGCGCCGTTGCTCAAGCGGTTCGGCCACCTGCTCGTCGGCTTCGGCGCGATGCTGCTGACCGCCGGCTGGTGGGTCGCGGTCGTCTCGCTGTGGCCTGCGTCGAGCCGTCCCTACATCGGCGGCTCCCAGGACAACTCGATCCTCGAGCTCACCCTCGGCTACAACGGCCTGGGCCGGCTCACCGGTGACGAGGTCGGCTCCGTCGGGGGCGGCGCAGGCGGCGTCGGCGGTGCTATGTGGGGGGAGACCGGTCTCGGCCGGCTGCTCAATGGCGAGAACGGCGGCCAGATCGGCTGGCTGCTGCCCACCGCGCTGCTCCTGCTGGTCGCCGGCCTCTGGCTCACCAGGCACGCCCCGCGGACCGACCGGGTCCGGGCCGGGCTGGTGCTCTGGGGCGGCTGGCTGCTGATCACTGCCGCGACGTTCAGCTTCATGGCCGGGATCTTCCACGCCTACTACTCGGTCGCCCTCGCTCCGGCCCTCGCCGCGCTCGTCGGGATCGGTGCCTGGCTGCTCTGGACGCACCGTGGCTCGCTGGTGGCCGGGTTCGTCGCCACCACCGCGGTCGCCCTGACCGCCGTCCTGTCCTTCTTCCTCCTCGGCCGCACCCCCGACTTCCTGCCGTGGCTGCGCTGGGCGGTCCTGGTCGTCGGCCTGGTCGCCGCGCTGCTGGTCGCCGGCCTCGCGCTGATGCCCCGCCGGGTCGCCGCGGCGGTCGCGGCAACAGCGCTCCTCGTGTCGCTGACCGGCCCGGCGGCGTACGCCGTCGAGACCGCCGCGACGCCGCACACCGGATCGATCCCGAGCGCAGGTCCGTCGGGCACGGCGGCAGGCCCCGGGGGAGGCCCGGGCGGCGGCCAGCCGCCGGCGGGCGGGGCTCCACAGGGCGCCACGGGCACCGGTGGCCTTGGAGGCCGCGCGGGCGGCCTGCTCAACGGCAGCGAGCCCTCCGCCGAGCTCACCGCACTCCTCCAGGCCGATGCGGCGTCGTACACCTGGGTCGCGGCGGCCGTCGGGTCCAACAGCGCCGCCGGCTACCAGCTGGCCAGCGAGGAGCCGGTCATGGCCGTCGGCGGCTTCAACGGGTCCGACCCGTCGCCGACGCTCGAGGAGTTCCAGGCCTACGTCTCCGACGGCGAGATCCACTACTTCATCGGCGGCGGCGGTGGCTTCGGCGCCCAGAGGGGCGGCAGCGAGTCGAGCAACGAGATCGCGGCCTGGGTGGCCGCCAACTACACCGCCGTGACCGTCGGCGGGACCACGCTCTACGACCTGACGGACCCGGCGTGAGCACCGAGGTCGTGGACTCGCGGGTCACCGGAGTCGCAGCGCGCACGACCACGGCGACCCTCGACGTCGTCATCCCCGTCTACAACGAGGAGGCCGACCTCGCCGCCTCGGTCGAGCGGGTGGTCGGCCACCTCGCGGGGATGCCCTGGCCGTTCCGGGTGACGATCGCCGACAACGCCAGCACCGACGGCACCGCGGTCGTCGCCCGGCGCCTGGCGCACCAGCACCCGGAGGTCCGGGTCGTGCACCTGGCGGAGAAGGGCCGGGGCCGGGCACTCAAGCGAGTGTGGTCTGACTCGGACGCCGAGGTGCTCGTCTACATGGACGTCGACCTGTCCACCGACCTCAACGCGCTCCTGCCGCTGGTCGCGCCGTTGATCAGCGGCCACTCCGACCTGGCCATCGGCAGCCGCTTGCGTCGCGGGGCGCGGGTCACCCGCGGCCCGAAGCGCGAGGTGATCTCCCGGGGCTACAACCTCCTGGTGCGGCAGGCCCTGCGCACCCGGTTCTCCGACGCACAGTGCGGCTTCAAGGCCATCCGCCGCGACGTCGCCCGCGAGGTGCTGCCGCTGGTCGAGGACGACGCCTGGTTCTTCGACACCGAGCTGTTGGTCCTGGCCGAGCGGGCCAGGTTGCGCATCCACGAGGTACCGGTCGACTGGGTCGACGACCCCGACAGCCGGGTCGACATCCTCCGGACGGCGTACGACGACGTGTGCGGGATCGCCCGGCTCGGGCGCAACCTCGTGGCCGGCCGGATCCCGTTGGCCGACGTCACCGAACGGTTCGGCCGCGTCTCCGCCGACGCCCACGGCGGCCGGCTCGGCATGCAGCTGGTGATGTTCGGCCTCGTCGGCGTGCTGTCCACGGTCGCCTATGCCGCGCTCTACCTGGCCTTCCGCGGACCGCTCGGTGGCTCGATGGGTGCGCAGAGTGCCAACCTGCTCGCCCTGCTGTTCACCGCGATCGGCAACACCGCCGCCAACCGGCGCTTCACCTTCGGCGTCCGCGGCCCCACCGACCGGCTGCGCCACCAGGGGCAGGGGCTGGTGATCTTCGCGGTCGGCCTCGGCGTGACCAGCGGCTCGTTGTGGCTGCTGCACGCGACCGGCTCGACGCACCACGGCGTCGAAGTCGCGGTGCTGACCGTGGCCAACCTGGCCGTCACCGTCGGCCGGTTCGTGGCGCTGCGGACCTGGGTGTTCGTCCGGCGCCGGTCCCTGACCCAGCGGTGAGCCAGACACAGTCCCGCCGACCCAAACCCTGCCTGGCTCACCGCCTACCCGACCGGCCCTGACCCAGCGGTGAGCCAGACACAGTCCCGCCGACCCAAACCGTGCCTGGCTCACCGCCCGTCCGGGCGGGCCTGAGGTCCCGATAGCCTCGCCGGGTGACCCAGGGAGATCTGACCGTCGCGGCGATCTCGGCCGAGGAGCACCTCGCGTTCGTGGACGGCAGGCGATCGGCGAGCTTCCTGCAGACACCCGCCTGGGCCGCGGTCAAGTCGGAGTGGCGAGCCGAGTCCATCGGTTGGCGCGACCGCGCCGGCACGCTGGCCGGGGCGGCCCTGGTGCTGCACCGGCCCATCCCCAAGCTGAAGAAGTACACCCTGGCCTACGTTCCGGAGGGTCCGCTCCTCGACTGGGCGGGCGCGGTCGACGAGGGGCTCGGTCGCTGGCTGGACCCGATGGCGGCCTACCTCAAGCAACAGGGCGCCTTCGGCATCCGGATGGGCGCGCCGGTGGTGACCCGCAGGTGGACCGCCGCGCAGGTCAAAGAGGGCCTGGCCGACCCGGCCGTCCGCACCCTGCGCGAGGTCCCGACCGAGGTCGACCCGGTCGGCGAGCGGGTGACCGACCACCTCGCGGCGCACGGGTGGCGCGACCAGCACGTCGCCGAGGGCTTCGGGCCCGGGCAGCCGCAGTACACCTTCGCGGTGCCGCTCGCCGAGCGCGACGAGGACGACGTGCTGCGCGGCATGAACCAGCTGTGGCGCCGCAACATCAAGAAGGCCGACAAGTCCGGGGTGGTCGTCACGGCCAGCGACGGGACCGACGGCGTCGCCCTCGAGCGGTTCCACGAGCTCTACGTCGAGACCGCCGCCCGCGACCACTTCACGCCACGACCCCTGGCCTACTTCCGCCAGATGGTCGACGCGATGAACGCCGAGTCGCCCGACCGGCTGCGGCTGTTCCTGGCCACCCACGAGGACGACGTGGTCGCCGCGACCCTCTATGTCCGGGTCGGGGCGCACACCTGGTACCTCTACGGCGCGAGCTCGACGGCCAAGCGCGACGTCCGCGGCTCGAACGCCGTCCAGTGGGCGATGCTGCGTGCGGCCCTGGCGGCTGGGGCGGACGTCTACGACCTGCGAGGCATCACCTCGACCCTGGACCCCGAGGACTCCCACGCGGGCCTGGTCCAGTTCAAGGTCGGCACCGGAGGGGAGGCAGTGGAGACCGTCGGCGAGTGGGACCTCGCCCTGAACACGCCGCTCTACAAGGCCTTCAACCTCTACATGAAGCGCCGAGGAAACTAGGTGTCGTGGCCCTGCAGCTGACCGTCGACGGCGAGCGCTGGCGCGCACACCTGCGCCGGCTCGCCGAAGGGCTCCCGGGCCTGGTGCCGGTCGCCAAGGGCAACGGCTACGGCTTCGGGCTCGGCCGACTGGCCCGCAAGGCCCAATGGCTGAATGCCCAGGGGCTCGGCGTCGAGACGCTCGCGGTCGGGACCTACGAGGAGCTCCCCGAGGTCGCCGACCGCTACGCCGGCGACCTGCTCGTCCTGACGCCCTGGCGGCCCTTCGCCGACCAGGGGACCCTCGCCGCCAAGCACGCTCACCGGGTGGTCCACACCGTCGGTCGGCTCGGCGACCTCGACGACCTCCTCGACCTGCAGCCGAGCGCCCGGCTGGTCCTGGAGCGGCTGACCTCGATGCGGCGCCACGGGCTCTCGGCCGACGACCTGCGCACCGCGATCCAGCGCGTCTCGGCGCACCCGCATGCCCGGCTCGAGGGCGTCGCGGCCCACCTCCCGATCAACCAGGGGGCACACCTCGCCGAGGTGGAACGCGTGCTGGAGGAGGCCGGTCCGGGCATCGGCCAGGTCTGGGTGAGCCACCTGACCGGCGAGGAGCTCACCGCCCTGAGCGCCGCCCACCCCGAGCTGCGGGTGCGACCCCGGATCGGCACCGATCTGTGGCTAGGCGACCGCGCCGCACTCGCCGTCACCTCGACCGTGCTCGACGTCCACCCGGTCGCGAAGGGCGAGGCGTTCGGCTACCGCGGCCGCGCGGCCCCGAAGGACGGACATCTGCTGGTGGTCAGCGGCGGCACGGCACACGGCATCGGGCTGGAGTCACCGATGAGCGGCTCCGGCCTTCGCGACCGGGCGGCGACCTTCGCCCGAGGAGGCCTCGACGCCGTCGGCCGGGTGCGCTCGCCGTTCTGGGTGGGCGGCGAGCAGCGCCTGTTCGCAGAGCCCCCGCACATGCAGGCCTCGATGCTGTTCCTCCCCGCCGGCGCCGCAGTGCCCGCCGTCGGCGACCTGGTCGACGCGCGGGTGCGCTACACCGCGACGACGTTCGACCGCGTCGAGCTGACCTGACCCGGAGAGCGGGCCAGCGCGGTGGCGTGCACGGGGTCCTCCCGGGGCCACCAGATGTCCCGCACCACCATCACGCAGAGATAGAGCTCGGCCGAGACGCGCACCGCGATCGCGAGCCAGTAGAAGCCGGCGTCCTGCCCACCACCGGGGGCGAGGTCGCCGTCGAGATACCACCACACCGAGGCGAAGTAGAGGACCTCGCCGGCCTGCCAGACCACCTGGTCGCGCCACCGTGGCCGGGCCAGCACGGCCAGCGGCAGCAGCCACAGGACGTACTGCGGGGAGTAGACCTTGTTGACCAGCAGGAACCCCGCCATCACCAGGAACGCCAGCTGGGCGAAGCGCGGCGTGGTCGGCGCGGTCAGCCCTAGCAGGGCGACGGCCGCGCACCACACGCCGAAGATCGCGTAGGACCACACGTTGATCGTGTGCGCCGAGAACGCCTGGTCCGTGGCCTGGCTGATCACCAGCCAGGCGCTGCCGAGGTCGGCGACGCGCTCGGAGTTGAACGTCCAGAAGACCTGCCACTGCTCGCGCCCGGAGAGGTACGCCGGTGCGTTGACCACCAGCCAGGTGGCGGCGCCCGCCAGCACGACACCGGCGAGGTCGCGCCACCGGCGGTCGCGCAGACAGATGACCACCAGCGCGCCGAGCAGGAACAGCGGGTAGAGCTTGGTGGCCGTGCCGAGACCGATGAGGACCCCGGTGAGGAGGGGCCGGCCCCGGGCCCACGACCACAGCGTGGCCGCGACGATCACCACCGCGAGCATGTCCCAGTTGATGAGGAAGGTCAGGGCCAGCGCCGGGGAGAGCGCGAAGAGCGCCGCGTCCCAGGGACGGCCCCGGTTGACGCCGGCCAGCAGCCACGCGGACAGCAGCGCCAGCGCGGCGAACACCAGCACGTGGACGAGCATGAAGATCCTGATCTCGTGCTGCACCTGCGGCGTGCCGAACAACGAGCTCGACGACACCCGCTTGCGTCCGTCGAGGTCCGGCGACCCCGCGAGCAGGTGGGTCACCTTCGCGGCGCCGTAGGCGAAGTAGGAGATCCCGACCGGATACTCCATCACCTCGTAGCGCGCCCGTACCTGCTGGTCACCCGAGAACGGCCACTGCGCTTCCACGAACCCGCGGCCCGTGTAGAGGTAGGGCAGGTCGGAGTAGCACATCTGGGTGTAGCGCTTGTCGCCCGACCAGGTCTCCGCATAGCAGCCCGCCTTCTGCACCATCCCCAGTGCGACGCACAGCGCGGTGAGCGCCAGCACCACCCGCACCGGAGTCCACCACCGGTGGCCGGCGGACCGGTTCCCGAGCGGCCCACCCACGCCCTCGCTGAGCGCCGCGACGACGGGGTCGTCGTGGGTGGGATGGGCGGGGTTCACCAGGTCAGCATCCACCAGGCCGAGCGCGAGGTGGCCGCCATCGGGCGCGCGCCCGCCGACGGGGTCTCCTGGCCCGGGGGGGTCGACGGCGGGCCTTGTGTCGGCGACTCGGTGGGCGTCTCGCAGGGTGTGAGGATGCCGCACTCCGTGGGGGTCGGCGTCGGCGTCGGTGTCGGGGTGGGGGTGGGGGTCGGCGTCGGGGTCGGCTCCTCCGTCGTCGGCTCCTCGGTCGGCGACGTCTCGGTCTCGCTCGGCGTCTCCGACGGCTTCTTTGTCGGCGAGGGCTTCACCGGCTCGTGCCCGTCGGTGGGCGCGTCACCGGTGACGTAGGCCGGCGGCGGGAAGTCCTCCTCCTCGAGACCCTCCATGACGCCCTCCATGACCGCGGTCCAGGTCTCCGCCGGGTAGTCCCCACCGAAGTACGACGGCAGCCAGCCGTCGAGCTTGCCGACCCCGTTGCCGCGCAGGTAGACGACCGAGGTCGCCATCTGCGGCGTGTAGCCGGTGAACCAGGCCGAGACCACGTCGCCCGCGGTGTTGGTCGAGGTGCCGGTCTTGCCCGCCGCCGGCCGGCCGAGGGCGAGCGCGGCGTCTCCCGATCCTGCCTTGACGACCTGCTGCAGGGCGTAGGAGACATCGGCGGCGATGTCCTCGTTCATGGCCATCTTGTCGGTGACGGAGTGGGTGTAGAGCGGCTCGCCGTCCTTGGTGACCGACTCGATGATGTAGGGCTTGGCAGCCCGGCCGCCGTTGGCGATGGTCGCGTAGGCGTTGGCCATGTTGATCGGGCTGACGGTCGCGCTGCCCAGCGCCACACCAACGTTGGGCTCCAGGCCTGGCGTGTTGTTGGGGAAGCCGAAGCTGGGGTCCTTGACCTTGTCGGGAGCCGGCGGGATGCCCATCAGGTTGGCCTGCTTGACGACCGCGTTGGGACCGTCGTCCATGCTCATCGTCAGATCGATGAAGGCCGTGTTGATCGAGTCCTGGGTCGCCTTGATGAGGTTGACCGCGGAGCCGTAGTCCCGGTCTCCCTGGTTCTCGAACTCGATGGTGTCGTTGACTTCGAGCGGCGAGTTGCCCTCGAACGTGTCCTTGAGCTCGAACCCTTGGCGGATGCCGGCAGTCAGGGCGAAGGGCTTGAGGCTGGAGCCGGCCTGTCCACCGGAGACCGCCCAGTTGAGCTGGGAGCGCAGGAAGTCCTGGCCGGCGTAGAAGCCGCGGACCGCACCGGTGCCGACCTCGACGGTGCCGATGCCGACGTGCAGCTGCCGGTCGCTGAACAGCGGCTTGCCGTCGTCGCCAGTCGGACGCGCCTCGATGTAGCCGTCCTCCGCGGCCTCCATGGCCTTCTCGGTGAAGGTGGTGGTGATCCGCAGCCCGCCACCATCGATCTCGTCATCGGTGAAGAGCTCCCCGGTCTCTTCGTTGGTGAGCCGGAGCAGCTCCTTCTTCACCATCGCCAGGATGTGGCCCTCCTTGCCGGCCAGGGCGTCAGTCACCTCCTGCTTGCGGAACTTCGGCAGCTTCTGGGCCGCCTCCTCCGCCTCGGCGGCGCTGATGGCACCGGACCTCGCCATGCTCTCGAGGACGTAGGCGTAACGGCCCTTGAGCGCCTCCCGGGCGTCCTTCCCGTTGGCCGGGTCGAAGCGGCTCGGGTTGTTGATGACGCTGGCCAGGACGGCGCTCTCGCGCAGGTCGAGGTCCTGGGCGTCCTTCTCGAAGAACGCCTTCGCCGCCGCCTGGATGCCGTAGGCGCCGCGGCCGAAGTAGATGGTGTTGAGGTAGCCCTCGAGGATCTGCTCCTTGGTCTGCTGCCGGGCGAGCTTCAACGAGACGATCGCCTCCTTGAGCTTGCGGGTGTAGGAGCGCTCGCTGGTGAGGTAGAGGATCTTCACGTACTGCTGCGTGATCGTGGACGCACCCTGTGTGTTCTCGCTCGAGGCGTTGTTGAACACCGCGCGAAGGATGCCCTTGGGGTCGATACCGCTGTCGGTCCAGAAGCTCCGGTTCTCTGCGGCGACGACCGCGTCCTTCACGGTCTGCGGCATCTCGTCGTAGCCGATGCTGTCGCGGTTCTGGACGGCGTAGGTACCGATCTCCGTGCCCGGCTTGCCCTTGCCGTTGTCGTAGTAGACGAACGAGGTCTGCTTCTCGAAGTCCGCGTTCGGGTCCGGAAGATCGGTCGCGCGGTAGAGCCAGATGAAGCCACCGACCCCGATGAGGGTCAGGACCAGGCCGACCAGCGCTCCCCACTTGGCGGCGAAGATGAGACGCCGCTTGAGCGGGCTGCGGGCCGCCTTCTTCTTGCTCCTGGCGGTGGCCTTCTTCGAGGGCCGCTTCGTGGGCCTCTTCGTGGGGCCGCTCGTCGGCCGGCCCGCGGGCCTCTTCGAGGCGGCCTTCTTGGCGGGTCGGTTGGGCGTGGAACCGGCCTTGCGCTTGCCGCCACTCACGGGAGTCGAGAGTACGCACTTGGCCTGAGAACCCGCGAAACCACGGGATCGTGACACTGTTCAACCACACCGATGCACCGATGTAGCGAAAATTCGCGTACCGCGGATATATCGCTACGATAGGTCGTATGGCACGTCGTGGGGAGACCATCGAGCTGGCGGTCCTCGGGCTGCTGCACGAGGGGCCCATGCACGGCTACGAGCTGCGCAAGCGGCTCAACCTGATGCTCGGCTGGGGCCGCGTGCTGTCCTACGGCTCCCTCTACCCCGCGCTGAAGAAGATGCTCCGGGGTGCCCTGATCGAGGAGACCCTGTCGACCAGGACGCCCGGGACCCCTGTGTCCAAGCGACCGCGGATCACCTACCAGGTGACCGAGGCCGGGACCCGGGAGTTCGAGCGCCTCATGTCCGAGGTCGGGCCGACGGCCTGGGAGGACGACAACTTCGACATCCGGTTCGCCTTCTTCTCCTCTACCGACATGGAGATCCGGCTGCGCGTGCTCGAGGGCCGGCGCACCCGTCTCCAGGAGCGCCTCGACCGCATCCAGCGCGAGCTCGCGATGACGCAGAAGGAGGTCGACCGCTACGCCGGCGAGCTCCAGCGCCACGGGGTCGACCGGGTCGAGCGCGAGGTCATGTGGCTCTCCGACCTGATCAACGCAGAACGCAGCGCAGCACCCACCGCAGCACCCACCCCCATCAGCCCCACCCCAACGCCGGAACAGGCCTGAGGGCCACCACCTGAAAGGAACGTGCCCCATGGGTTCGGTTCGAGTAGCAATCGTCGGAGTAGGCAACTGCGCCACGTCCCTCATCCAGGGCGTGGAGTACTACAAGAACGCCGACCCCAACGCCACCGTCCCCGGCCTCATGCACGTGATGTTCGGCGACTACCACGTCAACGACGTCCAGTTCGTGGCGGCGTTCGACGTGGACGCCAAGAAGGTCGGCTTCGACCTCTCCGAGGCGACGCAGGCCTCGGAGAACAACACGATCAAGATCGCCGACGTCCCGCCGCTCGGCGTGACGGTCCAGAAGGGCCCGACCCTCGACGGCCTCGGCAAGTACTACCGCGAGACCATCGAGGAGTCCGACGAGGAAGCCGTCGACGTGGTCCAGGTCCTGCGCGAGACCAAGGCGGACGTGATGGTGTCCTACCTCCCGGTGGGCTCCGAGGAGGCCGACAAGTTCTACGCCCAGTGCGCGATCGACGCCGGCGTGGCCTTCGTCAACGCCCTCCCCGTCTTCATCGCCTCCGACCCGGTCTGGGCCAAGAAGTTCGAGGACGCCGGCGTGCCGATCATCGGTGACGACATCAAGTCCCAGGTCGGCGCGACCATCACCCACCGGGTGATGGCCAAGCTCTTCGAGGACCGCGGCGTGACGCTCGACCGCACCTACCAGCTCAACGTCGGCGGCAACATGGACTTCAAGAACATGCTCGAGCGCGAGCGCCTGGAGTCCAAGAAGGTCTCGAAGACCCAGGCGGTCACGTCCAACCTCCACGGCGCGCTGGCCGGCAAGGTCGCGGACCGCAACGTCCACATCGGCCCCTCCGACTACGTCGCCTGGCTCGACGACCGCAAGTGGGCCTACGTCCGCCTCGAGGGCCGCGCGTTCGGCGACGTCCCCCTCAACCTGGAATACAAGCTCGAGGTCTGGGACTCCCCCAACTCCGCGGGCATCATCATCGACGCGATCCGCGCCGCCAAGATCGCCAAGGACCGCGGCATCGGTGGCCCGATCATCTCGGCGTCCTCCTACCTGATGAAGTCCCCGCCGGTGCAGCTCCCCGACGAGGAGGGCCGCGCCCGCGTCGAGGCCTTCATCAAGGGCGAGGAGTAGACCTCTCCCAGCTGAGCACCACCAACGACCCGCCCGAGAGATGTTCGGGCGGGTCGTTGCATGGTGCCCGCAAGACTTTCGGGTCAGTCGGCACGCGCCCGCATAACCCCCTGCTGACGCAGTCGTTCATGGAGGTAGCGCCCGCACATCCATAGCGGCCTCTCATCCCCGGGGAACCCATGAACATCTCGCGTACCCGTCTGCGTGCCGCCGTCGTCACCCCGACGGTCCTCGCCGGCCTCGTCGTCTCCTCCATCAGCGGTATCGCCTCCGCCGTGTCGCCGGAGCCCACGACCGTGGGTGCCGCGGCACCGACCGCGGCACCGGCACCGCCCAGCCTCGGCTCCGCGTCAGGCTTCGCCATGTTCGTCCTCCCGGCACCTCAGCCGCTGTGCAGCGGTCTCGCGACGGACACGACCGTCGATCCCTCCATCGACCGGGAGGCGTGCGGGTTCGTCAACTTCACACCGACCGGGGTCGCAGGCACGCTCACCGGCGAGCTGTACGCCGAAGGTGCGTCGACGCCGTTCGCCACCCTGCCGGTGACGACGCCGGCGGCATCGCCGGAGCTGCGGCGGGTCAGCCTCCAGCCGGACGACACCTGGCCGGCCGGTGGGATCCGCCTGGTGATCAAGGAGGACGCCGCCTTGATCGGACAGTTTGACTTCCGCCACAACAACCTCGTGGCCACCTTGGACACGGTGCCGGTCAGCAGCGCACCTGGTGCAGCTTTCGACGTCACGGGCTCCATCGAGATGCACAGTGCACGCGACACGTTCATCGACTCCGGGGTGCCCGCCACGTTCACGCTCAACGTCGTGGCCGCCGACGGCACCGTGCTGCACACCGCCGACCTGACCGCGGCCGCCGACGGAGCCATCACCCACACGGTCCCGGGAACGGCCACCGACGGCATCACCGCCGACACGGTCCTGCGGGTCGAGGCGGTCGACGCGGCCTACGACGACACCGCGACATCGGTCCCGCCGACCGGCGAATGGACCGCAGGGACGGCGGGGGCGACCTCGCACGCCATCGAGGCGCCGGCCACCGAGCTCCTCCTCCAGAACAGCTTCGTGTCCTCGGTCGGCTGGGTGAAGCCGGGCGAGACCTACCCCTCGCGGATCATCCTGACCAACCCGACCTCCGCCCCCGTCACCCCCACCAGTGTCGAGATCGACGCCCCGGCCGGGTCGACGATCGTCAAAGCCGGCGCGACCACGGTCAACGGCCCGACGTACACATGGACGCCCGGGGCCATCGCCCCGGATGAGACCAAGACGCTGGTCCTCGAGTCGAAGGCGTCGACCACGGCCCAGCTCGACACGATCGTGTGGCGCGACCTGTCGACCACCGCCGTCCTGAAGGTGCCGACCAAGGCCGACCAGACCGTCAGCAGCCACGGACCCAAGGTGATCCCGCCCAGCGAGAACTTCGACAGCGCGCGCTACGGCGACCGGCCGTTCCCCGTGGTGCCGGTGCAATACAGCGACCGCGCCTACCAGGACACCCATTCCGGCAGCTCCCTGGAGACGGTGATCAACGACGCCGGCTTCCCGGGCTCGACGTTCAACCTGTTCCAGGAGATGTCGCTGGGACAGCTGTTCCCCAACGGCACCGTGCCCTCGCAGGGCATCGCCTCCAAGGACTTCACCTACGGCCCGGGCTTCGAGTTCACCAACGCGGAGGTGCCGGGCAACACCTGCCACGGCGGGACATACGCCGACCTGCCGGTCGACGTCGCGGGCACCCCGATCTATCCCGAGCGCATCACCAACGGGGTCTACAACCTGCCGGGCCAGACCGAGTACTACGGCTCGGACTCCTACGGCTCGGCCGTCGTAACCAGCCAGACCCCGGCGCCCATCCAGGACATCGACTCCGGGTGCGGTGACACCGGCAAGCTGGTCTACGACGCAGCCACGATCGCCGACCCGGAGATCGACTACTCCGACTACGACACCGACAAGGACGGCGTGGTCGACTTCTTCATGGTCGTCTTCGCCGGGTGCGGCGGCAACGGCGCCAGCCAGCTCGCCGCACCGGGCGACCCCCTCGGTGCCTGCCCCTACGACGAGGTGTCCTACGACAACATCTGGCCGCACAGCTCGACCCTGGAAAGCGGCTACACCGACCCGGTGACCGGGCTGCCCGGCTTCACCACCGACGACCAGCTCAAGGACCTCGAGGGCCGGCCGCTCTGGTACACCGACACCAGCTACTCGGCGACCACCACCACCGACATGGGCGACGCGCTCAAGGTCTTCGTCCGGGTCGGCCCCTACAACGTCAACCCCGAGACCGCGATCGACAAGGCCTCGGTGATCTCCCACGAGTACGGGCACAGCCTCGGCCTGCCCGACTTCTACTCCAGCACCGGCCGCGAGACCTACGGCGACTGGAACCTGATGGCGACCGACAAGTCGCAGAACATGGACGCCTACAGCCGCCAGGAGCTGGGCTGGGTCGTGCCCGAGGTTCTCGACAGCAGTCGCGTCGAGACCGACATCCCCGACTCCAAGGTCGACATCGGCACCATCACCTGGCGCAAGCCCGACGGCACGCCCTACACGCTCACCGACGGGGCGGACGGCGTCGTCCACAACTCGCAGATGTACGTCGCCAAGCTGCCCGGCCGCCAGCTGCTCGACGCCGACGCGTTCACCTCCGGCGACGGCGCGAGTCCCACCCACCTGTGGTGGTCGGGGTCGGGCAACGACTTCAACTGCACCCCGGTGGCGGGGCACAACCTCGACCTGCGGATCCCACAGCTGGCGGACCTCACCGACCCGGCCGCGACGGTGACGCTGAGCTTCAAGTCGCGCTGGGACATCGAGTGGGACTACGACTACGGGTTCGTCATGACCACCACCGACGGTGGGTCGACCTACACCTCGCACGAGTCCAACGAGGGCTACACGACCGGCAGCAACACCGTCCCGCCGGCGACGTCCAACAACGCGTGCCAGGACACTTACGGCAACGGCCTCACCGGCAGCAGCGGTTCCTACCAGGCCGGCACCGAGGCGGTCGACCGGGTGGGGGCGGGGACCTACCCCGAGGCGGTGTTCCTCGCCGACTCCTACGACATCAGCGACCTGGCCGGCGAGGACCAGGGAGCCCTGCGGTTCAGCTATGTCACTGACCCGGGGCTGTCACGTCCGGGCTGGTTCATCGACGACGTCAAGGTCACCGCGGACCCCGACGGTCCCGGGCCGCAGCCCGCGCAGGACCTCTTCGTCTCCGACTTCGAGACCAGCGGCGATCCCGACGACCCGCGCATCTTCAACGGCGGCTGCCGCGAGGGCCTGTCCACTGCCAGGAAGTGCACGCAGGGGTGGAAGTACCTCGAGGCGGGCGCGGAGTCGGCGCAGGACCACGCCTACTACCTCGAGATGCGTGACCGGTCCGGCTTCGACTTCGAGGGCATGGGCCAGATCGACCGCGACCCGATCGCGTTCACCCCGGGCTTCTACCTCTCCTACACCGACGAGGCGCACGGCTACGGCAACACCGGCACGGACGACCCGCCGGCACAGTCGCCGCTGGACTCGGTGCCGCAGCCGGGTGAGGCTGCACCCAACCTCAACGACGCCGCGTTCGTCGACACGGCGGAGCGCGCCTCCTACACCGACGACCCGGCCACGCCGCACGTCGACAACTACACGGACCCGAGCAGCGAGTCGGGCAACTGGGAGTTCGACTACGGCTGCCTCGGCTTCAACGTCGACGCGATGACGGGCGAGGACACCATCCAGCTGGCCGGCGATCTCACCGGCTCGGTGGCCTTCACCATGGGCACCGGCTGTGGGGACTACGACTACGGCTACACCACCGCCCCTGGCGGCGGCCCCAACACGGCCCCGGTCGCGGCGGCGTCGGCCACCCCCAGCTCGGTCAGCACGGGACAGCAGGTCACGCTGTCCGCGGCGGGCACGACCGACGCCGAGACTCCCAATGATCTCGACTACAGCTGGGACTTCGGCAACGGCGGCGCCACCAAGGACGCCGACGGCAAGGTCGTCACGCACAGCTACCCGACGCCCGGCGTCTACACCGCGACCGTCACCATCACGGACCCGCAGGGTCTGACCGACACGGCCTCAGCGACGGTCACCGTGACCGCCGCGGGCGGTGGTGGCGGCGGCGCGAGCACGCCTCCCAAGGCCCGGATCAAGCTGAAGACCAGGAAGCCCGACATCTCGAGGAACGTCCGTCTCACCGCGCGGAAGTCGACGGGCGCGGGTCCGCTGACCTACGCCTGGAACTTCCACAACGGTGGCAAGAAGATCGACGCCACCGGCAAGCGGGTCAAGATCGAGTTCAAGCGGCCCGGGCGCAAGAAGGTGACCCTGTTCGTCACCGACATCGACGGCCAGCGCGACAAGGCCACCAGGAAGTTCCGAGTGCGGGGGATCCCGCCGCTCACCCCTCGAGCCGGCATGTCGCGGGCATCCGGACTGGACGACCTCACGGGGTTGTTCGCGTCCTGGTGACCGAGGCCTGACGCCCCGTCACCCGACGGGGCGTCAGCAGTGGGGGCAGCGATCCTCCGCCACGGGCTCGATGTGCTTGCGCGGCCTCATCACCTGGGCGGGGTTGCCGACCACGACCTCGAAGTCCGCGACGTCACGGGTCACGACGGCTCCGGCACCGACCGTGGCGCGTCGCCCGATCCGCACCCCGGGCAGGACGACCGCTCCGGCGCCGATGAACGCCGCCGGGCCGACGTGGACGTGGCCCGTGGTCAGTGCACCCGGACCGACGGAGGCCGCGAACTCGATGACGTTGTCGTGACCGACGGAGGCCGAGCGGTTGATGTTGACGTGGCACCCGATCGCCGTGTGCGAGCCGACCACCGTCCCGGCGTTGACGTACGAGCCGTGGCCGAGCGTGACCGTGCTCGCCACCACGGCGCTCGGGTCGACCAGCGTCGTGGGGCTGAGGTGACCGAGGGCGACCGCGGCGTGGGCTGCCGCGGCCCGGTGCAGCGACGAGGACAGTCCGAGGACGAACGGCTGCTCGGTGTCCGCCTGCTCCCCGAGGCCCGGCAGCCGGCCGTCCGCGCCGCCGTAGTTGTCGACGCAGTGCGGGGTGAGCTGGGCGCGGGACGCGCTCTCGACGACGTCCCAGGCGTAGGGCGAGGCGACGGCGAAGACGGTGAGGTGGCCGGGCCGGACTGGCACGGCGTCACCCGCCCAGCAGGTCGCCGAGGCCGCCGCCCCCGCCGGACTTGCCCTGCTGGGCGCCGACCCACTCGTAGGCCTGGACGACCACGAACCCCGGGCCGTGGAAGGCGTACTGGAACGCCTCTCCGCTGCCGCCGCGCAGCATCGACTTCATGTTCATCGCGTTGTGGATCCCGGGCACCAGGTTGGCCGACCAGCACACCGCGGCCTGCGTGTCGACGTAGGTCGGCTGCTGGGAGCAGTCGAGGACGACCGGCTTGCCGACCACGTTGATCGCGACCGTCCCGGTCCCGGACACGGTGGTGTTGAAGAAGCCGCCGCTCGCCATGCCGGCGCCCTTGGTGCGGTTGATGTCCCACTGGAGGGTCGCGTCGAAGGCCATCAGGTTGCGGCTGTTGATCGAGATGGCCTCGTTGTCCAGGTGGAGCAGATAGACGTAGCCGGCCTGGTCGGCGAAGAACACCTCGCCCTGGCCGGAGACCCGCATCAGCGAGACGTCCTCCGACGTCATGATCTTCTTGGCGAGCTTGGCGAGGCCGCCGGCCTTCTCGTGGTCGAAGCGGACGGTGCCCTGGAACGCGACCATGCAGCCCTTGGTCGCCAGCACGTCGGGCCCCAGCGAGACCCGGAGCATCTGGCTGTTCTGCAGCACGAACCGGTCCTGGCTCTGCTGCTCGAGGTTGGCCTGCTCGAAGAGGTCGCTACGCATGCCGGCGAGTCTCCCACCACTTCCGCAGCGCCACCTCCGCCTCCGCCCTTTCCATCGGTCCCCGGTCGAGCCGCAGCTCGAGGAGGTAGTTGTAGGCCTGGCCCACCTCGCGGCCCGGCGGGATGCCGAGGATCTCCATGATCTGGTTGCCGTCGAGAGCGGGACGTACGGCGGCCAGCTCCTCCTGCTCCATCAGCGCGGCGATCCGGGCCTCGAGGTCGTCGTAGGTGCGGCGCAGCCGGTCGGCCTTGCGCTGGTTGCGGGTCGTGCAGTCGGCGCGGGTGAGCACGTGCAGCCGCTCGAGCTGGTCGCCCGCGTCACGCACGTAGCGGCGTACGGCCGAGTCCGTCCACTCCCCCGAGCCGTAGCCGTGGAACCGCAGGTGCAGCTCGACGAGCTTGGCCACCGCGTCGGTCTCGTCATTGGAGAAGCGCAGGGCCTGCATCCGCTTGCGCGTCATCTTGGCGCCGACCACGTCGTGGTGGTGGAAGGTCACCGTGCCGTCACCGAGGAACTTCCGAGTCCGGGGCTTGCCGATGTCGTGCATCAGCGCGGCGAAGCGGGAGACGAAGTCGGGACCGCCCTCGGGCAGCCGGTCCTCGAGGTCGATCGACTGCTCGAGGACGGTCAGCGTGTGCTCGTAGACGTCCTTGTGCCGGTGGTGCTCGTCGCGCTCGAGCGCCAGGGCCGGCAGCTCGGGCAGCACCAGGGCGGCGAGCCCGGTCTCCACGAGAAGGCTCAGGCCGCGCCGCGGGTAGGGCGCGCAGACCAGCTTGACGAGCTCGTCGCGGACCCGTTCGGCGGACACGATGGAGATCCGGTCGGCCATCGCGGTCATCGCCTCGACTACCTCCGGGGCGACGGTGAAGCCGAGCTGCGCAGCGAACCGGGCGGCCCTCAGCATCCGCAACGGGTCGTCGGAGAACGAGTCCTCGGGCCGGCCGGGAGTGCGCAGCAGGCGCTGGGCGAGGTCGACCACGCCGCCGTAGGGGTCCTCGACGACGCGTCCCGGGATGCGCACCGCCATCGCGTTGACGGTGAAGTCGCGGCGAACCAGGTCACCGGTCAGGTTGTCGCCGAATGCCACCGACGGCTTGCGCGAGGTGGGGTCGTAGGCCTCGGAACGGTAGGTCGTGACCTCGACGATCCACGGGCCCGAGCGGGCGCCAACGGTGCCGAAGTCGCGGCCCATGTCCCAGGTCGCCTCGCCCCAGCCCTTCAGCAGCCGCTCGGTCTCCTCAGGCGTGGCGGAGGTCGCGAAGTCGAGGTCGGTGTGCGGCCGGCCGAGCATCGCGTCGCGGACCGGCCCGCCGACCAGGGCCAGCTCGTGGCCGGCCTCGGCGAACCGCGCACCCAGCGGGTCGAGCACCTCCGCCATCCCGTCCAGCACGTCGCCGACGGCGCGCTGGAGCTCGACCACGGTGAGTGGACGGGGCTCGGCGGCGGACACGACCGACCAGTCTAGGAGGGCCGAGCTGAGGCACAGGACGCAGCACTACAGTCGCGCCATGCCAAGGTCGCTTCGTGCTGCCCTCGTGGTGGCCGCGGCCGTGCTGGTGTCGACGACATTGCCGGGGAGCCCGGCCACGGCGGACGACCCGGAGATCATCACCCCTCAGGTCCGGGCGGCCACGCCGGCCGCCAGCCGCGCCGCCGTCGCCCCGCGACAGCGCCGACCCCGGGCCGCGACCACTCCCCTGACCGTCACCATCGAGACCTTGACCCCGTCCTCCATCCCGGCGACCGGACCGGTGCGGGTCGCCGGCACCGTCACCAACACGGACTCCGTGCCTTGGCTGACGGTCAACGTCTACTCCTTCATCTCCGCGGATCCGATGACCACCGGTGCCCAGCTCGCAGCCGCCGCGCAGGTGGAGGAGTCGACGGCGGTCGGTGAGCGCGTCCTGGACCCCGGCAGCTTCGACACCATCGACGCCGTCCAGCCGGGTGAGACCAAGTCGTTCAGCCTCAAGGTGGACGCCGCGTCCCTGGAGGCCGACACCCCCGGCGTCTACTGGTTCGGGGTGCACGCCCTGGGTCAGCGCGCCGACGAGGGACGCGACGAGGTGGCCGACGGGCGGGCGCGGACGTTCCTGCCGATGGTCCCCAACCGGCGCGAGGGCAGGGAGTCCGTCTCGGTCGTCGTTCCGCTACGGGGCACCCTGGAGTACGCCGACGACGGGTCGCTGACCGACCTCGAGCGATGGATCACCACCCTGTCGCCCGAGGGCCGGCTGCGCTCGCTGGTGGAGCTGGCCGCCACGGCCGGTGACCGGACGGTGAGCTGGGTCGTGGACCCGGCGCTGCTCGACGCGGTGCGACAGCTCGCGTCCGGCAACCCGCCGCGCTCCCTCGAGCCCAACCTCCAGGAGGGCGAGGACGACGGGGAGGACGATGCCACTGCAACGCCGGCGCCGGAAGCAAGCGGCGAGGTGACCAACGAGCAGAGCCCCGGGGAGTCCACCGGCGCTCCGTCGCCGACCGAGTCGCCGACCGAGTCGCCGACCGAGTCGCCGTCCGAGTCGCCGACCGAGTCGCCGTCCGAGACCCCGTCGGAGGCGGAGACCGCAGAGCCCGAGGTCGACCCCACCGAGGCGGAGCTCCCCGAGGACCTCGACCCTCAGACCCGGGCCGCCGCCGCGGCGGCGCGCGAGTGGCTCGGCCGGCTGCGCGCGGCCATGACCCAGAGCGACGAGGTGCTCGCGTTGCCCTACGGCGACCTGGACGTCTCCGCCGCTGCCCGGCACGAGCGCGCCGCCGCCCGCGCGTACGCCCGGGCCCGCGCCCGGTCGGACCGACCACTCCCCGGACTGGGCATCACCGCTACCCCCGTCGTCGCGGCGCCCAGCGGCTATCTGAGCCCCGAGGCGCTGGCCTCCCTCGACGAGGACACCGTGATCCTGATGAGTGACCGGACGCTCACGAAGGCGCCCGCGGTCGCCGCCGTCAGCGGGCGACGCGTGGTGATGACGTCGAGCGGGTCGACAGACGGCGGTCCCTCCCCTGGCGACCCGCGCGGGATCATCGCCCTGCGCCAGCGCATCCTGGCCGAGGCCGCGGTGCGTTTCCTCAAGCCGGCGCGCTCGCCCCTGGTGGTGCTGCTGCCCCCCGACTGGGTGCCGCCGCCGAGCACGTCGTTCTTCTCCGGCCTCGACCTCGACTGGGTCGACCTCACCTCGGTGACCCGCGCGACCGATGACGTCGCCGAGCAGCCGCGGTCCGCCGACGAGGTGCACTACCCGGAGCGGCAGGCGGCCTTCGAGCTGGACGCCTCCAACTTCGTCGCGGTCAACGCCCTCCGGCAGGCCGGCGAGAGCCTGCAGTCGCTGCTGACGTTGAACAACCTTGTCGGCGGCACGGTCACCGACCAGTCGCTGGCGATGGTGTCGTACGCCGCCAGAGCCCGCCCGGACTCCAACCGGGCGGCGGCGGACCGCTCGCGCGTCTGGATCGAGGAGCGCCTCGAGGAGGTCAGCGTGTCCACGCCCCCAGACGTCACCCTCTCGAGCATCAACGGCAGCTTCCCGGCCACGATCAGCAACGACCTCGACCAGCAGGTGACAGTGAAGCTGGCCGCCCAGGGCTCCAGCGCGGCGGACCTCCAGATCGCGGACGTCGGCAAGATCGACATCCTCCCCGGGACCAGCACCACGGTCCTGCTCGAGGCCCGCACGGAGACGCCGGGCGTCCACGAGGTCACGATCGTGGTCACCGACAAGACAGGTCGCCCACTGGGCGGCTCCGACGAGCTCTCGATCCGCTCCGCCCGGGTGAGCAACGTGATCTGGCTGTTCCTCGCGGCAGGGAGCGCACTGCTCTTCGGGACCATCGCGTTCAGGCTGGTCCGCCGGGTCCGGACGGCACGCCGATGAACAACGCTGGCCCCGACCCTGGCGCCGACCCTGGCGCCGACCCTGGCGCCGGCGTGGACGACGACTCGAGGGTCCTCGCCAACAGCGCAGTCATGGCCGCCGGCACGGTGGTGTCGCGGCTGTCCGGCTACGTCCGCTCGATCCTGCTGGCCGCGGCGCTGGGCAACCTGATCCACGCCGACGTGTTCACCGTCGCCAACACCGTCCCCAACATGCTCTACATCCTGCTGGCCGGCGGTGTGTTCAACGCGGTGCTGGTGCCGCAGCTGGTCCGCGCCGCCAAGCACGACGCAGACCGCGGCGAGGCCTACACCAACCGGGTCATCACCCTGGCCGCGCTGTTCCTCGGGGCGGTCACGGTCCTGCTCGTCATCGGTGCACCGTGGCTGATGCGGCTGTTCGTCGACCCGAACTGGAGCCCGGAGGCGCGGGAGTCGGTCGTCGACCTGGCCCGCCTCTGTCTGCCGCAGGTCTTCTTCTACGGGATGTACGTCCTGGTCGGGCAGATCCTCAACGCCCGCGGCCGGTTCGGCCCGATGATGTGGGCCCCGATCGCCAACAACGTGATCTCGGTGGCGATGCTCGTCGTCTACCTGGTCGTCTTCGGCGCCGACGACCCGCAGGACGGGGGCTACACCGCTGGGCGCGAGGCCCTCTTGGGCATCGGCTCGACCCTCGGCATCGCGGCCCAGCTGCTCATCCTGGTGCCCTACCTCGCCGCGTCCGGCGTCGTCGTCCGTCCGCGTTTCGACTTCCGCGGCACCGGCCTCGGGCACACGCTGCGGCTGGGCGGGTGGACCGTGCTCTTCGTGGTGGTCAACCAGATCGCCTACACCGTCGTGGTGCGGCTCTCCACGGGCGGCACCGCGTCGGGCGACCCGGAGGGCACCGGCTACTCGGTCTACTCGGCGAGCTTCCTCATCATGATGGTGCCTCACTCGGTCATCACGGTGTCACTGGCGACCGCGATCCTCCCGGCACTGTCACGACGGGCCACCGCGGACGACCTCGCCGGCCTCGGCGGTCTGCTGGCCGGCACCCTGCGCACGGCACTCGTGGTGGTCGTCCCCTTCGCGGCTCTGCTCCCGGTCATCGCGCCCGCCCTGGCCGAGGTCCTGTTCGGATACGGCGCCGCCTCGGCGTACGTCGAGAACTACGTGCCATCGCTCGCGCTCTTCGGCCCCGGGCTCGTCGCGTTCACCATCCACTATCTGATGCTGCGCGGCTTCTACGCGCTGGAGCAGACGCGCACCGTCTTCTTCATCCAGTGCGCCGTGGCCGCCACCAACATCCTGGCCGCGGTGCTCCTGGTCTCGGCAACGAATGACCGCGGGACCTCACCGGCACTGGTGGGCGCCTACGCCTGCGCCTACCTGGTCGGGGCGCTCATCTCCGCTCTGGTCCTCCGCCGCGCGCTCGGCGGGCTGGCGGTGGCCGACGGCGCCGGCTGGCCGGCCTTCCTGGCCCGGCTGCTGGGCGCCGTGCTGGTGTCGGCCGCGCTGGCCCTCGGCGTACGGCTGCTTCTGCCCGACCTGCCCGAGGACCCCTCGACGGTCCGGGCGCTGCTGGAGCTCGCCCTGGCCGGTGTGGCCGCCGTGCTGGCGTTCCTCCTGACCGCACGGCTGCTCGGTCTCAAAGAAGTCACGTCTGTCCTGAGCACCGTGCTACGCCGGACCAGGACGTCCTGACCGCCCTACGATGGCGGGGTGCGGCACGCGACCACCGGTCAGCACCACCTCTGGTGATGACCACCAAGGCAGGTGACGTGCTCGCCGACCGCTACCGCCTGGTCGACCTGCTCAGCGAGACGCCCCACGGGCGGTTCTGGCGCGCCCACGACCGGATCCTGGAGCGCCACGTCGCCCTGCACGTGATCCCGGCGGACGACGAGCGCGCGGAGCTGCTGCTCGAGGCCGCGCGGAGGTCGGCGACCGTGCAGGACGCCCGGTTCCTGCGGGTCCTGGATGCGGAGCGCGGCGCGGAGTTCTGCTTCGTCGTCAACGAGTGGGGCTCTGGCACCTCGCTCGACATCATGCTCGCCACCAACGGGCCGCTGGCCCCTCGCGAGGCCGCCTGGATCGTCTCCGAGGTCGCCGACTCGATCGCGGCGGCGCACGCGCACGCCGTTCCCCACGGACGGCTGGTCCCGGAGAACGTCCTCGTCGACAACGCGGGCGGCATCCGGATCATCGGGTTCTGCGTCGACGCCGCGCTGCATGGTCTCCCCCCGGGCGAGCCGCGCACCGACGTCCGCGACCTGGCCGGTCTGCTGCATGCCTCCCTCACCGGCAAGTGGGCCGGCGACTCGGCCTCACAGGTGCCCCCGGTCCCTCGCGACCACGGGCGCGTGCTGCGGCCTCGTCAGGTGCGGGCCGGCGTCCCGCGCCCGCTGGACGACCTCTGCGACGAGCTCCTCAACCCTCAGGGCCGCAGGGTTCGCGACGTCCGCGACATCGCCAGCGCCCGTGGCATCCACGCCTTCCTCGACGAGTTCGTCGGCGACGACGGCGGGCTCGCGTCAACCATCGCGCGCCGCAACCCCGATCGCAGCGAGACCGTGACCCTGCCGTTCGTCCCGGACATCCTGGCCCGGCCCGACGACGTCGAGATGCCACCGGTCGAAGGCCCGGACCAGGAGGCCGCCGAGGACGTCGAGACCGAGCCCGACGCCGACCTCACCGGCACCGGCGCGGCCGTCGAGGCGGTCACCGAGCAGCCCACCCAGGCCGGGCTGCCGATCTTCGACGACGAGACCGACGACGTCTCGTGGTTGGAGAAGCGCCGTGACCCGCCCCCTCCGCCGCCGCCCTTCGAGGAACCGCCGGTCCGGCCGCTGTTCGCTCCCGATGACACCGGGCGCCGACGACCTCGGACCGAGACCGAGCAGCCGGGCACCGCCGGAGGCCCGCATCGCGGCCCGAAGGGAGACGACTACTGGCCGTCTCCGGGCCACGGGTCATCGAGCGGCAGCGGGACGATCCCGGCGTACGTCGACGACGACCACGACCACCACCCGGGGGCGGTCCCGGGCCGGCGGGCACTGCGGCTGGCTGCCCTGGTCGCCCTGGTGCTCCTCGCGGTCGTGGCCCTGGCGATCGCGTTCAACCTGAGCCGGGGCCGGACTCCGCTGGGTGGCCAGCCGGACGAGAAGCCCACCGACTCGTCCACGATCTCCTCGCCGCCGTCCGCCTCCACGGGAGGCGACCTGGTTCCGGTGGAGGACGTCGTCGCCGACGACTTCGACCCCGAGGGCGACCCGCCCGAGGAGAACCCGGACGACGCCGCAAACACGGTCGACGGGGACCCGTCGACGTCGTGGTCGACCTCGACCTACGAGCAGCAGCTGGGGCCGGGCGGGCTGAAGTCCGGCGTCGGGCTGCTCCTCGACCTCGGCAGCGCCCGCGAGGTCGCCGCCCTCGAGCTCGACCTGGCCGGCGAAGGGACCGAGCTGGAGGTGTTCCTGACCGACGAGGTGCCCGCCAGCGTCGACGGGTTGACTGCCGCCGGACAGGAGGAGCTGCCCGAGGGTCTCGTCGGCCTCACCGGCGCCCGGTCGGGGCGCTACCTCGTGCTGTGGCTGACGGCGCTGCCGACCACCAAGGACGGCCGTTTCCGCGGTGAGGTCGTCGACCTGCAAGTGTTGGCCTCCCCATGACCGACTCGACCATGCCGGACGCCCAGGTTTCCCACGCTGGGGAGCCGACCGACGCCCACCTGCTCCAGTCGCACGTCGACGGAGACCCGGAGGCGTTCGGCATCCTTTTCCGCCGACACCGGGACCGGCTCTGGGCGGTCGCGCTGCGCACCATGGGGAACCCTGAGGACGCCGCGGACGGGCTGCAGGACGGCATGGTCTCGGCGTTCCGCCGGGCCGGCTCCTTCCGCGGCGACGCCGCGGTGACCACGTGGCTGCACCGGGTGGTCGTCAACGCGTGCCTCGACCGGCTCCGCGCGGCCAAGGTCCGCAGGGCCGACGCCCTGCCCGACGACCTCGACGAGCACGGTGACCGGCGCGCCGGGACGACGTCCGACAGGTCGACCACCGACCCCGCGGACCTCGCGGTCGTCGACGAACGTCGCCGCCTGGTCCTCGCCGCCCTGGCGGAGCTGCCCGCCGAGCAACGGGCCGCGCTCGTGCTGGTGGACATGGAGGGCTATCCCGTGGCCGAGGTCGCCGAGATGCTCGACTGCGCGGTCGGCACGGTGAAGTCCCGATGTTCCCGTGGTCGTGCCCGCCTGGCCGAGAGGCTCGGCATCCTGGCGCCGGGCGGTGACCGGGAGCACGCCGGCCCGGGGAACCCCGCCCCCCGACCGGCCGTCCCAACCGCGGACGCGCCGCGCGGACCGCCGCCGTCCCCCACCGACCGTTCACCCATCTGACCGATCGACCGTGACGAGAGAAGTGTTGTCCCCGTGACCGACGAGCTCACCGCCGAGCAGGAGGCCGCTGTCCGCCGCCTCCTCCAGCAGGCGCGTCACGAGGCTCCGGTCCCCGCCGACGTCGCGGCCCGCCTGGACGCGAAGCTCGACGAGCTGGTGGCCGACGAAGGAGCCGACGACCTGGAGGTCTTCGAGGCCGGCGGCTCACCAGTCGTCACTGAGCTCGCCGGAATGCGGCGTCGCCGCCGCAACGCCGGGCGGCTGCTCCTGGCCGCCGCTGCCGTCATCGTCGGTGGTGTGGCCGTCGGGCAGAACATCGCCGGCACGGGCCTCGACATGGGTGGCGGCGACTCGGGAGAGGCGGACACTGCGCTGGCCGAGCCCCCACGGGCGAGCGCCGGCCGCGTCGATGAGGAGTCCGCAGACAGCGTCGAGGACGGCAACTCCGGGGGTGACGCGGCCCCCGAGGCTGCCCCGGAGCAGGCCTACCTGCTCCTCCAGGCCGGGGCTCCCCTCGACCTCACCTCCGAGGACTTCGCCGCCGACGTCCAGCGCGAGCTGCTCCGCACCGCGGACGAGCGGCGCGTCGCGGCCAAGGCCGACTACGACGGGGTCGCCGCCTACGCACAGGCCGATCCCGGCTTCGTCTGTCCGGCCGGACCCTACGGCGAGGGCGCCAAGCTGCCGGTCTACTACGACGCCGAGGAGGCCGTGCTGGTCCTGCGCAAGCCGCGGTCGGGCATCCAACACGTCGACCTGCTCACCTGCGGCACCGCGGTCACGCTCAACTCCCTGGATCTGCCCGCGCCCTGACCGCCTTCTGACCGCCTTCCCACGGGCAGTGAGGGCCCTCACCTCCGGGAATCTTCCTCGCCTACGATCGGTTATCCGGTCGTCCACCGAGGAAAGCGACACCCATGTCCGCAGTGCGCAACGTCATCATCATCGGCTCCGGCCCGACCGGCTACACCGCGGCGGTCTACGCCGCCCGCGCGAGCCTCCAGCCCCTGGTGTTCGAGGGGTCGGTGACCGCCGGCGGGGCACTGATGAACACCACCGAGGTCGAGAACTTCCCGGGCTTCCGCGACGGCATCATGGGCCCGGCGCTGATGGACGAGATGCGTGCCCAGGCGGAGCGCTTCGGCGCCGAGCTGGTCACCGACGACGTCGTCGAGGTCGACCTCACCGGCGACGTCAAGATCGTCAAGACCGCCACCGACACCTACCAGGCGCGGGCAGTGATCCTGGCCATGGGCTCGGGCTACCGCAAGCTGGGCCTGCCCAACGAGGACGCGCTGTCGGGCCGTGGGGTCTCGTGGTGTGCGACCTGTGACGGGTTCTTCTTCCGCGAGCAGCACATCGCGGTGGTCGGTGGCGGCGACTCCGCCGTCGAGGAGGCGACGTTCCTGACCCGCTTCGGGTCCAAGGTGTCGATGATCGTGCGGCGCGATGAGCTGCGCGCCTCCAAGATCATGCAGGAGCGTGCGTTCGCCGACCCCAAGCTCGAGATCGTCTGGAACTCGGTCGTCGAGTCGATCAACGGTGAGGACCGCCTGGAGTCGGTGACCCTCAAGGACACCGTCACCGGCGAGACCCGCGACCTCGACGCGACCGGGCTGTTCATCGCGATCGGCCACGACCCGCGCTCGGAGCTCCTGACCGGCCAGGTCGACCTCGACGACAACGGCTACGTGCTCGTCGACCACCCCTCGACGGTCACCAACCTGCCTGGCGTCTTCGCCGCGGGCGACCTGGTCGATCACCACTACCGGCAGGCCATCACGGCGGCCGGCACCGGCTGCGCCGCGGCCCTGGACGCCGAGCGCTACCTGGCCGACCTGGACCACGCGGCTTCGGCTGTCCTGGCACCTGCCTGACCGCTCCGCGAGCCGGGGAACATCCGTCCGTGCCGTGCTGTTGACTGGCTACAGCCGTTAGACGTTCCGTTCGACGCAACCACCAAGGAGAGTGACATCGATGGCGCTCATCAGTGCCGTGACCGACGAGGAGTTCGACTCCCAGGTCCTCAAGTCCGACAAGCCGGTGCTCGTGGACTTCTGGGCGGAGTGGTGCGGACCGTGCAAGCAGGTCGCACCCATCCTCGACGAGATCGCCGGAGCCCACGGCGACAAGATCACCTTCCTGAAGATGAACGTCGACGAGAACCCCGTGACCCCGTCCTCCTATCGGGTCACCGGCATCCCCACGATCAACGTCTACAAGGACGGCGAGGTCGTGAAGTCGATCGTCGGGGCCAGGCCCAAGGCGATGCTGCTCAACGAGCTCGCCGAGTTCATTTAGCGAGCAGTCGACCGCGAGGGACGAGCGGTCGACGTCGCGCGCTAGGTCGAGCAAGCCCCGCGGCTGAGGCACGAAGCCGCGACGGGCGGGTCGAGACCCTCCGCAGCGAAGGCAGGAACTGGCCTAGTTGAGCCGAGCCTCCCCCGGCGCGGGTGCAGGCTTCGCCGGCCGTACGGCGCCCACCAGGCGCTCCAGCGCCGCCTCGACCTCGGTCCGCCAGGTCAGGGCGGTGCGGAGATCCATCCGCATCCGCGGGGTGGTGCCGTGCGGCCGGTGCGTCTTGAAGCCGACGCTGCCCAGGAAGTCGGCAGGCACCACGCAGGTCCGCCGGCTCGCTCCGAGACCCGGGCCGCGAGTGTCGCCGAACGCCTCCACCGCCGCGATCCCGCCCCGTCTCACCAGGTCGCGGGCCATCCCCTGCACCAGCATCCGGCCGAGTCCGCCGCCCCGGTGGTCGGGGTGCACCCACACGGTGCTCAGCAGCACGGCGTCCGGTGAGACGGGCGCGGTCGGGAACGCGGCGGCTCCGGGCAGGAACGCCGGCGGCGCATAGATCGCATAGCCCACCGCTCGCTCGTCGACGAGCGCGATCCGGCCACAGGAGCCCCACTCGCGCAGCACGTGGGAAACCCAGGCCTCCTTCTCCGCGGCGGCCTCCCCCTCGGGCACCCGGGCGCGGCTCACCGGGTCGAGCTGCCAGAACAGGCAGGTCGTGCAGGGCGCGCTGAGGTCCTCGTCGAGCTGGGCGAGGTTGTCCAGGGTGAGGCGTACGACCTTGCGGGACATCAGGTCTCCCTGTGGTGGCGGTCCTGTGACGCAACCGGTGGTGGTATCAGTGTGCCAAGCAACGGTCTGTCCATCACACTAGAAGCGCCATGGATCTCTCCCCGCGCGCTCCACACGGCCGTCTCGACCCCTACGTCGAGCGCTACGCCGCGCGTACGGCCGGGATGACGGCCTCGGAGATCCGGGCGCTGTTCGCGGTGGCCTCCCGGCCCGAGGTCGTGTCCCTGGCCGGGGGCATGCCCAACATCTCCGGCCTCCCGCTCGATGTCGTGGGCGGCGCGATCGCCGACCTGGTGGCCGAGCAGGGCCCGGTCGCCATGCAGTACGGCTCCGGCCAGGGCGTCCCCGAGCTCCGCGAGCAGATCACCGACGTGATGAGGCTCGAGGGGATCGAGGCGCACCCCGACGACGTCGTGGTGACCGTCGGATCCCAGCAGGCCGTGGACCTGGTGACCCGGGTCTTCTGCGACCCCGGCGACGTGGTGATCTGCGAGGCGCCGTCCTACGTCGGCGCCCTCGGCGTCTTCAAGGCCTACCAGTGCGAGGTCGTGCACGCCGAGATGGACGCCGACGGTCTGGTCCCCGAGGCGCTGAGGCAGGCGATCGCCTCGGTCAAGGCAGCGGGCAAGACCCTCAAGTTCCTCTACACGATCCCCAACTTCCACAACCCGGCCGGCGTCACCCTGGCGGTCGAGCGGCGAGCCGAGATCCTCGAGATCTGCCGCGAGGAGGATCTCTTGATCCTCGAGGACAACCCTTACGGCCTGCTCGGCTTCGAAGGCGAGCCGCTGCGCGCCCTGCGCGCCGACGAGGCCGAGGGCGTGATCTACCTCGGCTCGTTCTCCAAGACCTTCGCGCCCGGCTTCCGGGTCGGGTGGGCGCTGGCCCCCCACATGGTGCGGGAGAAGCTGGTGCTCGCCCAGGAGTCCGCGACGCTCTGCCCGCCGCAGTTCTCGCAGATGGCGGTCTCGGCCTACCTCTCCAAGCACGACTGGCAGGGGCAGATCAAGCAGTTCCGGGAGATGTATCGCGAGCGGCGCGACGCGATGGTCGAGGCGCTGCACGACATGATGCCGGCCGCCTGCCGCTGGAACGTGCCCGACGGCGGCTTCTACGTCTGGCTGAGCCTGCCGCCCGGCATCGACGCCAAGGCGATGCTGCCGCGTGCGGTGACCGCGCGGGTCGCCTACGTCCCCGGCACCGCCTTCTACGCCGACGGCTTCGGCTCCGGCGCGATGCGGCTGTCCTTCTGCTATCCCACGCCCGAACGGATCCGCGAGGGCGTACGCCGCCTCGCGGGCGTGATCGAGGCCGAGATGGAGCTGCGCGCGACCTTCGGGGCCACCGCTCCCGCCCGGGAGATCGCCTACCCCAGCTACGACGGTCCCAGCAGCGACCTGTCGTAGGGCAGACTTCGCGGGTGCTCGACCTCACCTACCCGCCGGTCATCCTGGCCTGCAAGACCGGCTTCCGGCTCCTGGGGCAGAAGATCGACATCATCGGGGCCGACCTGGTCCCGCGCACCGGGGGTGTGCTGCTCGCCTGCAACCACATCGGCTACGTCGACTTCGTCTATGGCGGCCTGGCCGCCAACCCCGCGGGTCGCAAGGTTCGGTTCATGGCCAAGCGCGAGCTGTTCGACCACAAGCTGACCGGACCGCTGATGCGCTCGATGCACCACATCGAGGTGGACCGAGGAGAGGGCCTCGCGTCGTTCCACACCGCCGTCGACTACCTGCAGGACGGCGAGGCGGTCGGGATCTTCCCCGAGGCCACCATCTCGCGGGCCATGGAGCTCAAGGAGTTCAAGACCGGCGCGGTGCGAATCGCGGCCGCGGCCGAGGTCCCCCTGGTGCCGGTGGTGATGTGGGGCACCCAGCGGATGCTGACCAAGGACCACCCCAAGGACTTCTCCCGCGGCAAGACCATCATGCTGCGGGTCGGCCACCCGATGCACCCGACCGCCGAGGACCCGGTGGCAGAGACCGCTGAGCTCCACCGGGTGATGTCACAGATGCTCGAGGAGTCCATCCGGGACTACCCGGCCGACGAGCAGCCCCCAGGGTCGTGGTGGCTGCCCAAGCGGTTCGGTGGCAGCGCCCCGAGCCTGGCCGAGGCGGCCGAGATGGACGCCGAGGAGAAGCGACAGCGCGCCGCCCGACGCTCCTCGTCGACCTAACGATATATCGCTACATCGACTTATCGCTTTATCGACATTTCACTGTTTGCCCAGGTCAGCGGGCCTGTCGTTGCCAGGTCAGCGGGCATGTCGGTCCGCCACGTGCGAGCGCAGCGAGCCTTGCGAGCGAAGCGAGCGCGCCCCGCGATCGGCCTCGGCGGCCGCGACGACTGCGAAGCCCTCGAGCGGAGCGAGCGTCGTCGCGGTCCCGAGGCCGAAGCTCACGAGGGTAGACAGGTCGTCGTAGGCCCGGGGTCGAAATTCGCGGGGTATCAGGCCGGGTCCATGATGTCGACGATCCGGCGCAGGTCGTCCAGGCTGGCGAACTCGACGGTGATCTTGCCCTTGGCCCGGCCCAGATCCACCTTGACCCGAGTCTCGAAACGGTCGGACAGCCGGTCGGCGAGCTCGGCAAGTCCCGGCGCGGTCGGCCTGGACCGCGGGCTCCGGCGTGACTCCGGCCCGGTCCCGGCACCGACGGCCACGATCTCCTCGAGACCGCGCACGCTGATCCCCTCGGCGATGACCCGCTGCGCGAGCCGGTCCTGCTGCTCGGGGTCCTCGATGGCCAGCAGCGACCGGGCGTGGCCGGCCGACAGCACGCCCGCGGCGACCCGCCGCTGGACGGCGGGCGAGAGGCGGAGCAGTCGGATCGTGTTGGAGATCTGGGGGCGCGACCTGCCGATCCGGCCGGCGAGCTCGTCATGGGTGCACTCGAAGTCCTCGAGCAGCTGCGAGTAGGCAGCCGCCTCCTCGAGCGGGTTGAGCTGGGCCCGGTGGAGGTTCTCCAGCAGCGCGTCGCGCAGCATGGCGGTGTCCTCGGTCTCGCGGACGATCGCCGGGATGACCGAAAGACCGGCCGCCTGGGTCGCGCGCCAGCGCCGCTCCCCCATCACGAGCTCGTAGAGCGTGGCCCCTTCGGCGTCGGTGCCGGTGGGCCGGACCACGATCGGCTGCAGGAGCCCGATCTCGCGGATCGAGTGGCCGAGCTCGGCCATTGCCTCCTCGTCGAACACCTGGCGTGGCTGCGAGGGGTTGGGCGTGATCCGGTCCACGGGCAGCTCGGCGAACGACGCCCCGGGCACGGGGGACATCCCCGGGGCCAGTTCCGCTGGGCCGACCTGGTCCCGACCCGGGCTCTCGGGCGTCGAGTACACCATCTCGTCGCTGGCCGCGGGAGCGGCCTCCCGCTCGGGCGCGCTGGTGCTCTGGATGAGCGACCCCAGGCCTCGCCCGAGGCCTCGACGCTGGGTTCTGCTCTCCGCCATCGGTCACACCCTCCCTAGGAAATGGCTCTGCTGGCGAGCTCGCGGGCCGCCTCGAGATAGCTCATCGCACCGGGCGAGCCCGGGTCGTAGGTCATCACGGTCTGACCGTATGACGGCGCCTCCGACACCCGGACCGAGCGGGGGATGAAGGTCCTGAGCACCTGGTCGCCGAAGTGCTCGCGCACCTCGTCGGCCACCCCTGCGGCGAGTCTGGTGCGGGCGTCGTACATGGTGATGAGGATCGCCGAGATCGCCAGCTCGGGGTTGAGGTGCTGGCGCACCATGTCGACGGTGGCCAGGAGCTGCCCCAGACCCTCCAAGGCGTAGTACTCGGCCTGGATCGGGACCATCATCTCCTGGCCGGCGACCAGCGCGTTGAGCGTGAGCAGCCCCAACGACGGCGGGCAGTCGATGAAGACGTAGTCGTAGCGGTCCTCACCCGCCTGCTCTGCGGTGCCGATCCACGGAGAGGCGGCCAGCGCCTTCTGGAGTCTCTGCTCGCGGGCCACCACGCTGACCAGCTCGATCTCCGCGCCGGCGAGGTCGATCGTGGCAGGCACCACGAAGAGGTTGTCCAGGTCCGGGCAGGGCGTCACGACCTCCGCGAGCGGCACTCCGTCGACGAGGAGGTCGTAGGTCGAAGGGATGCCGCGGTGGTGCTCGACGCTGACCGCCGTGGACGCGTTGCCCTGCGGGTCGAGATCGACCACCAGGACGCGCTGCCCGAACTGGGCCAGGGCGGCAGCCACGTTGACCGTCGAGGTGGTCTTGCCGACCCCGCCCTTCTGGTTGGCGACGACCACGACCCGGGTACGGGCCGGCCGGGGCAGGCTCGGTCGTCTCTGGGCGCCCTGGCGGGCCAGCAGCATATGCTCGGCAGCCTGCGCCAACGGCGTGGCCTCGTTGCCGAAGCTGACGCCGGGCGCCGGGTCCAGATCGGCTACTTCGGAGGCGGTCCGCACCGGCGGTCCGGCCGCGAGCACGTTGGTTTCACGTGAAACGTGGCCGTGCTCGATCTGTGGAGAAGTAGCCTCGATCTGTGGAGATTCACGCTCCGCATCCGCCTGGGAACCGGTGGATAACTCTGCCGGCCAGTCGCCCGGAGTCTGCTCCGTCACCCGCTGTGCCTCCGCCCCGCCGATTGATTCGCCGAACCTCGTGGTCGTCGGGCACGGGTCTGCGCGCCGACACCCGTCGGCCACGCTACTCGCGAGGGATCGGCATGAGCCACCCGCACCGCCCTGGTGGCGGACAGCCCGCCCTGAGGGGCCGCTGTGGAGACCACCTGGACGCCCAGCTCGAGGATCTCCGGTGTGGCGCACCGAAGGCGCTTCAGCTCCTCCTGGGCCGCCTCGATCTCCTCCTCCAGAGACTTGCCCTTCATCGCGAGCAACGTGCCATGGGGAGCCACCAGCGGCATCGACCACTGGAGGAGCCGGGTCAGCGGGGCGAGCGCACGGGAGGTGACGATGTCGAACACCCGGTGCCCGTGCAACGACTCCGCACGCCCGCGCACGACCTCGACGTCGGTCAGGCGGAGCTCCTCGACGACCTCGTGCAGGAACCGGGTGCGGCGTTCCAGTGGCTCGACCAGCGTGACGGTGAGGTCTGGGCGGCCGATGGCCAGCACCAGTCCCGGCAGTCCGGCCCCCGAACCGAGATCCGCGACGGTCGCCCCGTTGGGAACCGCCTCGGCCAGCATGGCGCAGTTGAGCAGGTGCCGGTCCCAGAGCCGGGGTGCCTCACGAGGGCCGATCAGACCGCGCTCGACACCCGCTGTCGCCAGAAGAACGGCGTAACGCTCCGCCAGCTCGCGCCGCTCGGTGCTGAACAACAGGCCCGCGGCAGCGGGCGGTGTTTCACGTGAAACCGAATCGCGGTCCGTTGTTTCACGTGAAACATCATCCATGAGGCGCCACTAGGCGGGCAGGACGACGACGTACCTGCGGGGCTCCACGCCCTCGCTCTCCGAGGTCAGTCCCGCGGCAGCGACCGCGTCGTGCACGACCTTGCGCTCGAAGGGGGACATCGGGTCGAGGGACACGGGCGCCCCCTCGGCCTTGACCCGCGTCACCGTCGCCTCGGCGAGGCGCTCCAGCTCGACCCGCTTCTCCGCACGGAACCCGGAGATGTCGAGCATCAGCCGGGACCGCTCCCCGGTCTCGCGGTAAACGGCCAGGCGAGTCAGCTCCTGCAGAGCCTCCAGCACCTCGCCGCGGTCGCCCACCAGGTGCGAGAGGTCGGCGCCCACGATCGACACCGCGGCGCGGTCGCCCTCCACATCCATGTCCAGGTCGCCGTCGAGGTCGGCGATGTCGAGCAGCTCCTCGAGGTAGTCGGCCGCAATGTCGCCCTCCTGCTCGAGCTGCTCCAGACGTGAGGGCCTGGCGCCACTCTCGGTGGCCTGGTCCGCCTCCTCGACGGCGACGGCCTCGGGAGCCTCATCAATCTCAGGAGCCTCGGGAGCCTCGTCGGTCACGGACATCTCCACGTCGGACTCGGTCAACGCTTCTTCCTGTTCTTGTTGGGCACGGCCTTGGTGGGCCCCGCCTTGTTGGGGGCACCCTTGGCGGGCGCCCGCTTCTGCTTGGGGGTGATCGCCTGGCCGTTGGACGACGAGGGATCAGGTTGCGGCGCCGGCTCAGGCGCGGGCGATGCGGCCGTGGTGCCCGCCGGCGGCTTGGGGCCGGCCGCACCCTTTCGCTTGCTGCGCGGCTGGCGCTGGGGCTGCTGCCGTTGGGCGGGACGCTTGGGCTCAGGCTCCGGCAGGACCTCCTCGACGGGGACCAGGCCCTTCTTGATCGCCTTGGCCTTGTCGCGCTCCAGCTTGGCCCGCTCGGCCTCGGTGCCGGGTGCCGGGTTGTTGCGGATGACGTAGAACTGCTGGCCCATCGTCCACAGGTTGGAGGTCGTCCAGTAGAAGAGCACGCCGATAGGGAAGGCGATGCCACCGACGGCGAACACGACCGGCAGGACGTAGAGCAGCAGCTTCTGCTGCTGGGCGTAGGGGCCGGTCAGGGCGTCCTTGGGCATGTTCTTGCTCATCAGCTGGCGCTGGGTGAGGAAGGTCGTCGCGGTCATGGCCAGGACCAGGAACGCCGCCAGCGCCATGGTGGCGGGGTCGCCGTCGGCCTTGAGGAAGGTGTCGGAGATCTTGACCGTGCCGAACAGCTTGGCCTCACCGAACTGGAGGGCGTCGGCCTTGCTCAGGATCCCCTTCGGCTTCTCCTTCGCCGCGTTGTTGAGCAGGGAGAACAAGGTGAAGAAGATCGGCATCTGCAGCAGGATCGGCAGGCAGGACGCGAACGGGTTGGTGCCCGAGTCCTTGTAGAGCTTCATCGTCTCCTGGGCGAGACGCTCCCGGTCGTGGCCGAACTTCTTCTGCAGCTCCTTGACCTTGGGCTGGATGAGCTGCATGTTGCGGCTGGACTTGATCTGCTTGACGAACAGCGGGATCAGCGCGGCCCGGATGACCAGCGTCAGGCCCACGATCGAGAGGACCCAGGCAGCCCCGCTCGCCTCACCGAACACTCGTCCGAACAGGTTGTGCCAGCCGATCAGCACCGCCGAGATGGCGATGTAGAGCGGGGCGACGATGAAGCCCCAGAGGTCCTTGAGTGCGCCCACGGGTCAGGCTCCTTGTCCGGGCTCGGGGGTGGTGGAAGGAACGGGGTCGTAGCCGCCGGCGGCCCACGGGTGACAGCGCCCGAGGCGCCGGACCGCGAGCCAGCTGCCCCGGATGCTGCCGTGCCGCTCGACGGCCTCGAGGGCGTACGCCGAGCAGGACGGGTGGTAGCGGCACACCTGGCCGTAGAGCGGACTGATCAGCGCGCGGTAGGCGCGCAGGAACCAGATCAGCGGGTACTTCACGAGGTCACCATGGTCCGTGGGAGACAACGGCTCAGCGCGGCCCGCAGTTCCTCGGCAAGCTCGGCCGAGGTGCTGGCCGCCGCCGGTGGCAGGGCCCGGAGCACGACCGTGGTGCCGGGCGGCAGGGTGCTCAGCAGTGGAGCGACCTGGTGACGAAGCCGGCGCTTCACCCGATTGCGGACCACGGCGTTGCCGACCGCCTTGCTGACCACGAGTCCCACACGCGGGGGGGCCTGGGACATACCGTCGGTATGCAGATGGGCGACGACGGTCCGGGAACCAGCCCGCCGGCCGGCGCGAACCGTGATCGAGAAGGCCGCGGGCTCCGTCAGTCGATGGGCGGCGGGCAGCACCGGGTCGGACCGGCGCTCAGACCGCGAGGCTCTTGCGGCCCTTGCGGCGGCGGGAGGAGAGGATGGCGCGGCCCGCACGGGTGCGCATCCGCAGGCGGAACCCGTGCGTCTTGTGACGACGACGGTTGTTCGGCTGGTAGGTCCGCTTGCTCACGTGGCTTCTCTTCCGGCTGGGCAGTGCTGCATGGTCTGCGTTACATGGTCTGGGGCGACGGGTTCGCATCATCCCGTCGCGCGGCCGCCCTGAATCGACGGAGACGGCCGTGCATGGACCTGCCAACGGTACGCGGAGCGCGCCGACAGGGTCAAACCACGGACCCCCGCGCGCAGCCGTCGTGACGTCACCCTGTGGACAAGCCGCAACGCCGCCCTCGGCGTGTTGCCCCCGACACGCCGTGCCGGCCTGTGAACAACCGGGTCCACCTGTGGATGACGGGTTGTGCGGGCCGCCCGGCGAGAGTTAGGTTCGCCCGGCCGAGGTTCCCTACCACTCCTGTCCTGCCGACACCCGCCCGACAAGCGGCCCGACAACCAGGCAGTGCGTCTCGGTCCGGCTTCCTCCTGGTGCCCCGGCGCTTCCCCTCTGCCCCACCCCTTCGCAAAGGCCCAGGTGCACAGCCTGTGGACAACCTTGTGGACAGCACCTGACATCAGGGAAGGCAGTGCTTTTTCGTGGATTCCAGCACCCCCGACGGAAACCCCAATGACCCGACACCTCTGGACTCCACGTGGCGCGCGGTGGTCGCCGAGCTCGAGCCCAACCAGGCGGCCTGGCTGACCTCGAGCAAACCGATCTCGCTGCACGAGGGGCTCGCCATCATCGAGGTCCCGGACGACTTCACCCGCAACCAGATCGAGGGAAGGCTCCGCGGACAGCTCGAGGACGCCCTGTCCGCCGTATACGGCGGCGAGCTGCGCCTGGTGGTGACCGTCAACCCCGAGGCCACACCGCCACCGGATGTCGTCGAATCAACTGATCGACAAGACGACATGTCGACAAATACCCCTTTGGCGACGGTGCTGCCGATGACACCGGCCACCCACCTCGGCTCACTCACCGACTCCGAGGAGCTGCCCGACTTCCCCGAGCAGCACGCCGCCACCTCGGCCCTCGGCACCGCGCAGGAGGCCCGGCTCAACCCGAAGTACACCTTCGAGACCTTCGTCATCGGTTCGTCCAACCGGTTCCCGCACGCCGCCGCGGTCGCGGTCTCCGAGGCGCCGGGCAAGGCCTACAACCCCCTTCTCGTCTACGGCGACTCCGGGCTGGGCAAGACCCACCTGCTCCACGCGATCGGCCACTACGTGCGCAGCCTCTACACCGGCGCCCGGGTGCGCTACGTGTCCAGCGAGGAGTTCACCAACGAGTTCATCAACGCGATCCGCGACGACCGGCAGGACCGGTTCAAGCGCCGCTACCGCGATGTCGACGTGCTCCTCATCGACGACATCCAGTTCCTGGAGGGCAAGACCCAGACCCAGGAGGAGTTCTTCCACACCTTCAACACCCTCCACAACGCCAACAAGCAGATCGTGCTGACCTCCGACCGGCCGCCCAAGCGGCTCGAGGCGCTCGAGGACCGGCTGCGCAACCGGTTCGAGTGGGGCCTGATCACCGACGTCCAGCCCCCCGACCTCGAGACCCGCATCGCGATCCTCCGCAAGAAGGCCGCCATGGACCGGCTCACCGCGCCGCCGGACGTGCTCGAGTTCATCGCCTCCAAGATCCAGACCAACATCCGCGAGCTCGAGGGCGCGCTGATCCGGGTGACCGCGTTCGCCAACCTCAACCGCCAGGAGGTCGACATGACCCTGGCCGAGATCGTCCTCAAGGACCTGATCCCCGAGGGTGGTGAGCCCGAGATCACCGCCGGCCTGATCATCGCGCAGACCGCGGCCTACTTCGGTCTCTCGATCGACGACCTCACCGGCCCAAGCCGCGGCCGGCACCTGGTGATGGCCCGTCAGATCGCGATGTACCTGTGCCGTGAGCTCACCAGCCTGTCGCTGCCCAAGATCGGCGCGCAGTTCGGCGGCCGCGACCACACGACGGTGATGTACGCCGACCGCAAGATCAACCAGCTGCTCGCCGAACGGCGCGCGGTGTTCAACCAGGTCTCCGAGCTCACCAACCGGATCAAGGTGCAGGCCCGCCAGTCGTGAGCCTCTTCCCGACCCGAGCTGCGCGCTGTCCCGAACCTGTGGACAACGCGGGGTCCAGGGTGCGAACTACACGGGGAGGATCTGGGGAGCGGCAGACCGCTGTCTCCACCGGCTCGCCCGGAGTGCACAGCCCCGCCCGGTTCGTCCCCAGTCGTCCACACCCCCCTGTGCAACCGGTTCATGCGGCGCGACCTGCACGAACACCCTCTGTCCACAGATTCCACCGACCCTACGACTACGACGAGACTCCTGTTGCTCGACGATCGGTGGAACTCCACTCGGCTCCTTGCCTGGGGACAACCTCCCCCGTGGGGCCCCGCATGGCAGGATTCACCTCCCACCACCGCGCACCCTCCCCAGCCGCTCCGTCGAAGGGCTCGACATCGTGAAGTTCCGCGTCGACCGTGACGTGCTCGCGGACGCCGTCGCATGGGCGGCCCGCAGCCTCCCCGTCCGTCCCAGCGTCCCGGTGCTCGCCGGCCTCCTGATCGAGGCGGGCCACGACGGTCTGGTGCTCTCGACCTTCGACTACGAGACCTCGGCGCGCGCGACGCTCCAGGCCGAGGTCGCCGACGAGGGCCGCGCCCTGGTCAGCGGCCGACTGCTCGCCGACATCTGCCGGAGCCTGCCGGCCAAGCCGGTCGAGATGGTGATCGACGGCGCCCGCGTCTCCCTGACCTGTGGCTCGGCCCGCTTCAGCCTGCAGACGATGCCGGTCGAGGACTACCCGTCGTTGCCGCCGATGCCCGCGGCGACCGGGACGGTGCAGAGCGACCAGTTCGCCCACGCCGTCGCCCAGGCGGTCACCGCGGCCGGCCGTGACGACATGCTTCCGGTGCTGACCGGCGTACGCCTGGAGATCGACGGCTCCACCATCTCGCTGCTGGCCACGGACCGGTTCCGGCTCTCCCTCCGCGAGCTGAGCTGGGACCCACGCACACCCGACGACACCTTGGCCGCGCTGGTGCCGGCCAAGGTGCTCGGTGACACCGCCAAGTCGCTCACCAGCGGCAGCGAGGTCACGATCGCGCTGGCCAGCGGTGGCGCCGGAGAAGGCATCATCGGCTTCGAGGGCGCGGCCGCGGGCGGCACCCGGCGCACCACGACCCGACTGCTGGACGGCGACTTCCCCAAGGTCCGCAGCCTGTTCCCCGCCGAGCACCAGACCGTGGCGCGGGTCGACAAGACGGCCCTCATCGAGTCCGTACGCCGGGTCGCGCTCGTGGCCGAGCGCAACACCGCGGTGCAGATGGCGTTCACCTCGGGCATGCTCACCCTCGACGCCGGCTCCGGTGACGAGGCGCAGGCCTCGGAGTCGATCGAGGCGGAGGTCGAGGGCGAGGACATCACCACCGGCTTCAACCCGCAGTTCCTCCTCGACGGGCTCACCGCCATCGACGAGCCGGTCGTCGAGCTCGCCTTCACCCAGTCCTCCAAGCCCGTGGTGATCAGCGGCCACGTCGAGCCGGGCAGCTCGGGGGTTCCGGCGTTCCGCTACCTGCTGATGCCGCGCCGCCTGCTCTCCTGAGCGGGCTTCCGAGCACGCCACCTGACGGAGGGAGTCCGAAGTGCACATCGGTCTGGTAGGCCTCGGCAAGATGGGCGGCAACATGCGCACCCGGATGCGCAACTCCGGGCTCACCGTCGTGGGCTACGACCGCAACCCGGACCTCGCCGACGTGGCGAGCCTGGCCGAGATGGTCGAGCAGCTGCCCGGCCCCGACGGCGGCGCCCGGGTGGTGTGGGTGATGGTCCCGGCGGGTGACCCGACCCGCGACACGATCCGCGACCTCGCCGACCTGCTGGGCGAGGGCGACCTCGTCGTCGACGGCGGCAACTCGAAGTACACCGACGACGAGCTCAACGCCACGATGCTCGCCGAGCGCGGCATCGGCTTCGTCGACTGCGGCACTTCCGGTGGCGTCTGGGGCCTCGAGAACGGCTACGCACTGATGGTCGGCGGGTCCGACGAGGACGTCGCCAAGGTGCAGCCTGCCCTCGACGCGCTGCGTCCCGAAGGGGAGTTCGGCTTCGTGCACGCCGGCCGCAAGCCGGGCGCCGGCCACTTCGCCAAGATGGTCCACAACGGCATCGAGTACGCCATGATGCAGGCCTACGCCGAGGGCTGGGAGCTGCTCGAGGCGGTCGACCAGGTCGACAACGTCGCCGAGGTGTTCGCCTCCTGGCGCGGTGGCACGGTCATCCGTTCCTGGCTGCTCGACCTGCTGGTCGCGGCCCTCGAGGAGGACGCCCACCTCGACAAGCTGACCGGCTACGCCGAGGACAGCGGCGAGGGCCGCTGGACGGTCGAGGCCGCCATCGACAACGCGGTGCCCATGCACGTCATCGCGGCGTCGTTGTTCGCCCGCTTCACCTCGCGCCAGGACGACAGCCCGGCGATGAAGGCGATCGCCGCCATGCGCAACCAGTTCGGCGGGCACGCCGTCCGCACCGCTCCCCCACCGGGCGGCGAGGCGTCGCCGGGCGACGCCCCGGCCGACAGCGCGTGATCATGACTCTGTGTACGTCTCGCACCTGACCCTCCACGACTTCCGGTCCTACGCGGCGGTCGACGTCGCGCTCGACCCGGGCGTGACGGCGTTCGTCGGCCGCAACGGGCAGGGCAAGACCAACCTGGTCGAAGCGGTGGACTACCTCTCCCGGCTGTCCTCACACCGGGTGGCCACCGACGCGCCGCTGGTGCGGTCCGGCTGCGCGCAGGCGGTGGTCCGGGCCGCCGTGGTCAAGGACGGCCGTACGGCGGTGCTCGAGGTCGAGATCAACCCGGGGCGCGCCAACCGGGCCCGGGTCAACAAGTCGGTCCTGCCCCGGACTCGCGACCTGGTCGGCCTGGTGCGCACCGTCGTCTTCTCCCCCGAGGATCTGACCCTGGTCAAGGGTGACCCCGCCGAGCGCCGGCGCTTCCTCGACGACCTGCTCGTCCTGCGCACTCCTCGGCTGGCCGGTCTGCGTGCTGACTACGACCGGGTGCTCAAGCAGCGCAACTCCCTGCTCAAGTCGATGCTCGCCGCCCGACGGGGCCGGCGCGAGGACGAGCACGCGGCCTCCACCCTGGCGGTCTGGGACGAGCAGCTCGCCCAGCACGGCGCCGAGCTCCTGGCCGCCCGGGTGGCGCTCGTCGACGACCTCCGGCCCTACGTCGGCAAGGCCTACGAGGCGGTGGCCCGGGGCGCGTCCCGGGAGGACGCCGAGATCGACTACCGCTCGACCGTCCCTCTCGACGTCGACCTGACGGGCTCGTTCCTCGCGGCCCTGGGTGAGCGCCGCAAGGACGAGCTGGACCGCGGGCTGTCGCTCGTGGGCCCTCACCGTGACGACCTGCTGCTCACCCTGGCCCCCGCCGGGGCCACCCGGGAGAAGCTGCCGGTCAAGGGCTACGCCAGCCACGGCGAGTCCTGGTCGTTCGCGCTCGCGCTGCGCCTGGCGGCCTACGACCTGTTGCGTGCGGACGGCGACGACCCGATCCTGGTCCTCGACGACGTCTTCGCCGAGCTCGACACCGGCCGGCGGACCCAGCTCGCGGAGCTGGTGGCCGGGGCCGAGCAGGTGCTGGTCACGGCCGCCGTGCCGGCCGACGTACCCGAGGCGCTGTCGGGGACCCGGTTCGTGGTGTCCGACGGGGAGGTGACCCGAGATGAGTGACCCGCCGGACCCACAGCCGCCCAAGGCCGACGGGCTCGACCTGGCCCGCGCCCAGACCAGGGCGACCGCCGGATCCACCCCGGCCGCCCGCCGTCGCCGGCAGCGGCGCCGCGGACCCGACGAGACCACGGTCAGCGGCGCCCACCCCGACGACCGCGACCCCCAGCTGCTGGGCGCGATGGTCGACAAGCTCGTCGGCGACCAGGGCTGGGAGCTCGAGCTCCGGGTGCGCGGCGTGTTCGCCCGCTGGCCCGAGCTCGTCGGTGACGAGGTGGCCGCCCACTCCACGCCGGAGACGTTCACCGACGGCAAGCTCGTGGTCCGCACCGACTCCACGGCCTGGGCGACCCAGCTCAAGCTGCTGGCGCCGACGGTGCTGCGCCGCCTCAACGAGGACCTCGGTCAGGGCACCGTCACCGTGCTGGAGGTGCTCGGCCCGCACGGCCCGAGCTGGAAGAAGGGCCGGCTGTCGAGCCGGGACGGCCGGGGTCCGCGCGACACCTATGGATAGGCCTTCACAGCCGATCCACGGGCCGGTGGCCGGTATGGGGAGTCACCTGACCCCCTGTTCGTCCGTCCCGCAGGCCTCCCCAGGCCGCTGAGGCGCCTCTCTGTCCACAAATCCCCCTGGCCGTGAGGGGCGGTGCGTGGAATGCGGCCTTCTGGGCGGTAGTATGGCCTTCGGCCGTCACCACGGTTCTTCCCCACGGTGCACGGCCTGCTCCATGTCCAGACCCCAGTTCGACAGAGGCGGCCCGAGTGACCATCGACAACCCCCCGGAGCCGCCCAACGGCGTTGAGTACGACGCCTCCGCGATCCAGGTTCTCGAAGGGCTCGAGGCGGTCCGCAAGCGCCCCGGCATGTACATCGGCTCCACCGGTGAGCGCGGCCTGCACCACCTCATCTGGGAGATCGTCGACAACGCCGTCGACGAGGCGCTGGCCGGCTACTGCGACCGGATCGTCGTCACGCTCACCGACGACGGCGCGGTCCGGGTCGAGGACAACGGCCGCGGCATCCCCACCGACACCGCACCCGGCCAGGAGCTGCCTGCGGTCACGATCGCGCTGACCCAGCTGCACGCCGGCGGCAAGTTCGGCGGGGGCGGCTACAAGGTCTCCGGTGGCCTGCACGGCGTGGGCGTCTCCGTCGTCAACGCCCTGTCCACCCGGCTCCTGGTCGAGGTCAGGAACCGCGGCCACCTGTGGCGCCAGTCGTTCAACCACGGCGACCCCGACGGCCCGCTCGAGCAGGTCCGCGCACTGGAGGACGGCGAGGGCACCGGGACGACGATCACCTACTGGGCCTCGGAGGACACCTTCGAGACCACTGACTACTCCCTCGAGACGATCACTACCCGGTTCCGCGAATACGCCTTCCTCAACAAAGGCCTCGAGATCGTCGTCCGTGACGAGCGGCCCGCCGCCGACGCCATGGTCGACGCCGTCGAGGACGACACGATCAACGAGGAGGTCGACCAGGCCGGCACCGACTCGATCCGCCGCGGCGAGGGCGGCGGCAGCGAGCAGGTCTTCAAGTACGAGCGCGGGCTCGTCGACTTCGTCGAGCACCTCAACAAGCGCAAGCAGCCGGCCAACCCCACGATCATCAGCTTCGAGGCCGAGACGCCCGAGAGCGTCGAGAACCACATGAGTCTCGAGGTCGCGATGCAGTGGAGCGCCTCCTACACCGAGTCGGTGCACACCTTCGCCAACACGATCAACACCCACGAGGGCGGCACCCACGAGGAGGGCTTCCGCGCCGCGCTCACCTCGCTGGTCAACCACTGGGGCGAGGAGTGGGGCCTGATCAAGAAGCGCGAGGACCGGGTCTCGGGCGACGACATCCGCGAGGGCCTCACCGCGATCATCTCGATCAAGCTCGGCGAGCCGCAGTTCGAGGGCCAGACCAAGACCAAGCTCGGCAACACCGAGGCCAAGGGCTTCGTGCAGCGGGTCGTCAACGACCAGCTCGGCGCGTGGCTGGAGCAGAACCCCACCGAGGGCCGGGAGATCATCCGCAAGGCGCAGGCCGCGGCGTCCGCGCGGATCGCGGCGCGCAAGGCGCGTGACCTGGCCCGCTCCCGCAAGGGGCTCCTCGGCGGCGGCGGCCTCCCCGGCAAGCTGTCGGACTGCCAGTCGACCAACCCCGCGGAGTGCGAGGTCTTCATCGTCGAGGGCGACTCCGCGGGCGGCTCGGCCCGCCAGGGCCGCGACCCGCGCATCCAGGCGATCCTGCCGATCCGCGGCAAGATCCTCAACGTCGAGAAGGCGCGCATCGACAAGGTGCTGGCCAACGCCGAGGTGCAGGCGATCATCTCCGCGCTCGGCACCGGCATCCACGAAGAGTTCGACATCGACAAGCTGCGCTACCACAAGGTGGTGCTGATGGCCGACGCCGATGTCGACGGCCACCACATCAACACCCTGCTGCTCACGCTGCTCTTCCGGTTCATGCGCCCGCTGATCGAGCAGGGCTACGTCTACATGGCCCAGCCCCCGCTCTACCGGATCCGCTGGAACAAGCCGCACGAGCACGAGTTCGTCTACTCCGACGCCGAGCGCGAGGCGCTCCAGCGAGACGGGCTCGAGCAGGGCAAGAAGCTCCCCAAGGAGAACCCGGTCCAGCGCTACAAGGGCCTCGGGGAGATGAACGCCGAGGAGCTGTGGGAGACCACGATGAACCCCGAGCAGCGGCTGATGCTCCAGGTCACCCTGGACGACGCCGCGCACGCCGACGAGATCTTCTCGATCCTGATGGGCGAGGACGTCGAGCAGCGCCGCTCCTTCATCCAGCGCAACGCCAAGGACGTCCGATTCCTGGATATCTAGGCATCTAGCAGACGTCCTAGATTCCCGTAGAGGCAGAGAGACACCGAATGACCGAGACCCCGACGCAGCCCCCCGGGCCAGGCGGCCGCATCGAGCCCATCGAGCTGCAGACCTCGATGCAGCGCGCCTACATCGACTACGCGATGGCGGTCATCGTCGGGCGCGCGCTGCCCGACGTGCGCGACGGGCTCAAGCCCGTGCACCGCCGCGTGCTCTACGCGATGTACGACGGCGGCTACCGGCCCGACCGTGGCTTCTCCAAGTGCAGCCGCGTGGTCGGCGACGTCATGGGTCAGTACCACCCCCACGGCGACACCGCGATCTACGACACCCTGGTCCGGCTCGCCCAGCCGTGGGTGATGCGCGCGCCGCTGATCCACGGCCAGGGCAACTTCGGCTCCCCCGGCAACGACGCCGCGGCCGCGATGCGTTACACCGAGTGCCGGATGGCCCCGTTGGCGCTGGAGATGGTCCGTGACATCACCGAGGACACCGTCGACTTCCAGCCCAACTACGACGGCCGCTCGCAGGAGCCGACGGTGCTCCCGTCGCGCTACCCCAACCTGCTGGTCAACGGCTCGGCCGGCATCGCGGTCGGGATGGCGACCAACATCCCGCCGCACAACCTGCGTGAGGTCGCCGAGGGCGCGCTGTGGGCGCTCGAGCACCCGGACGCCACCCGTGAGGAGCTCCAGGACGCGCTGGTCGAGCGGGTCAAGGGCCCCGACTTCCCCAACGGCGCCCTGATCGTCGGCCGCGAGGGCATCGAGCAGGCCTACCGCACCGGCCGCGGCTCCATCACCCAGCGTGCGGTGATCGAGATCGACGAGGACAACAAAGGCCGCACCTGCCTGTCCATCACCGAGCTGCCCTACATGGTCAACCCGGACAACCTGGCGCTCAAGATCGCCGAGCTCGCCGACACCGGCCGGGTCCAGGGCATCGCCGACGTCCGCGACGACTCCTCGGGCCGCACCGGCCAGCGGCTCGTGGTCGTGCTCAAGCGCGACGCGGTCGCCCGGGTCGTCCTCAACAACCTGCTCAAGCACACCGAGCTGCAGACCAACTTCAGCGCCAACATGCTGGCGCTGGTCGACGGCGTGCCGCGCACGCTCACGATCGACCAGTTCGTCAGCAGCTGGGTCGCCCACCAGATCGACGTCATCCAGCGGCGTACGGCGTTCCGCCTGGCCGAGGCCGAGCGCCGCGCCCACATCTACCGCGGGCTGGTCAAGGCGCTCGACAACCTCGACGAGGTCATCGCGCTGATCCGCCGCTCGCCCGAGGTCGACGACGCGCGCACCGGCCTGATGCAGCTCCTGGAGATCGACGAGATCCAGGCCAACGCGATCCTCGACATGCAGCTGCGCCGCCTCGCGGCTCTCGAGCGGCAGAAGATCATCGAGGAGCTCGCCAAGATCGAGGCCGAGATCGCCGACTACGAGGACATCCTGGCCAACGAGGCCCGGCAGCGGCAGATCGTGGCCGAGGAGCTCACCGAGATCGTCGACAAGTACGGCGACGACCGCCGTTCGCAGATCATCGCGGCCGACGGCGACCTCTCGATGGAGGACCTGATCCCCGACGAGGAGCTGGTCGTCTCGATCACCCGCGGCGGCTACGCCAAGCGCACCCGCGCCGACCTCTACCGCTCCCAGAAGCGTGGCGGCAAGGGCGTCCGCGGCGCCACCCTGCGCGGCGACGACGTGGTCGAGCACTTCATCGCGACGACCAACCACCACTGGCTGCTGTTCTTCACCACGGCCGGGCGGGTCTACCGCACCAAGGCCTACAACCTCCCCGAGGCGTCCCGTGACGCCAAGGGCGGCCACGTCGCCGGGCTGCTCAGCTTCCAGCCCGACGAGAACATCGCGCAGGTGCTGGCGATCCGCGACTACGAGCAGGCGCCCTACCTGGTGCTCGCCACCCGCAACGGCCTGGTCAAGAAGACCCGCCTCGGCGACTACAACAGCCCGCGGCAGGCAGGCGTGATCGCGATCAACTTCCGCGAGGACGACGACGAGCTGATCGGCGCCGAGCTGGTCTTCCCCGAGGACGAGATCCTGCTCGTGTCACGCAAGGGCCAGGCGGTCCGGTTCAAGGCCGACGACTCCCAGCTGCGGCCGATGGGCCGGGCGACGTCCGGCGTCTCCGGAATGAAGTACGCCGCGGGCGACTCCGTGCTGTCGATGTCGGTGATCCGGGCCGCGCAGGCCGCGGCCGAGGACTCCGACGAGAACGTCCAGTACGTCTTCACGATGACCGACGGCGGGTTCGCCAAGCGCTCGCGGATCAGCGAATACCGGCTCACCAACCGCGGCACCAAGGGCGTCAAGGCGATGACCCTCGCAAACGAGGCGCGCGGCGTGCTCGTCGGGGCGTTCATTGTCGAGGAGGGCGACGAGGTCCTCTCGATCACCCAGGCCGGCCAGGTGGTGCGCAGCCCGATCAACGACAACTTCCGGTCGACCGGCCGCTCCACCATGGGCGTGAAGTTCGTGACGCCCAAGGAGGGTGACGCGGTCGCGGTCGTGACCCGCTCGGTCGAGGCCAAGGTCGTCGAGGACGAGGCAGTGGAATCGGCAGATGACCCCGGGGATGCAACAATCGAGCCCGAAGAGACGTCCTAGGCGGCGTGATCCGAGACGGTGGCCCGATGATGTGGCCCGCTAGATGTGGGGAGTGTGACGGCTGATGGTGGAGCGTCGCCCGCCTCAGGCGCCGCCGGCGTCCGACCCAGCTGCGGGTCACGAGGACACCGTCGCCATCCCGGTCAACCGACCCGCTAATCCTCAGGGTTCCTCCTCGGGCAACGGCAAGGTCCTCCCCCCGATGCCCAAGGACCCCCCGAGCGGCCGGTCGGCAACGCCGCCTCCTCCGCCGGGCAAGCCGACGGCCAAGCCCACCGCCAAGCCCACGGCCAGGCCCACCGCGAAACCGACTGCCAGGCCCACCGCGAAACCTGCTGCCAAGGCGACGCCCGCCGCTGCTCCGGCGCCGGCACCCACCCCGGCCACCGGCACACCCGGGGCCAGGCAGCGGCCGGCCGTGAGCCCGATGCCGGTCGTGCCCGAGGTCGACAAGCGGGCCGAGCGGCAGGCCGAGAGAGACAAGAAGGCCGCCGAGCGCGCGGCCGCCAAGCGGGCCGCTCAGGAGCAGCGGGATTCCAGGAGCGCGGCCAGGTCGAGTCCCAAGCCGGCTGCCAAGCCGAGCCGCCGGGCCCGGCTGCGGATGACCCGGATCGACCCGTGGTCGGTGATGAAGACCGCGTTCCTCCTCTCCATCGCCTTCGGCATCGTCGTCGTGGTCTCGGTCTTCATGGTCTGGTCGGTTCTCGATGCCGCGGACGTGTGGTCGTCGATCAACCAGACGGTGCGCGACGTCCTCGGCGGCGAGAGCGCGACCAGCTTCGACATCGAGGACTATCTCGGCACCCGCCGGGTGGTCGGCTTCGCGATGATCGTGGCCGCGGTCGACGTGGTCCTGCTGACCGCGATCGCCACTCTCGGCGCGTTCCTCTACAACATGTCGGCCTCGCTGCTGGGCGGCATCGAGGTCACGCTCGCCGAGGACAAGTGAGCGTCGCTCCCAGTTTCGTCGCGGCAGGCGCCCTCCGGTAACGTTCCCCCTCGCGTCCCCACCCTGTGACGGACGCGGCGGGCCTATAGCTCAGACGGTTAGAGCGCTTCCCTGATAAGGAAGAGGTCACAGGTTCAAGTCCTGTTAGGCCCACTCGACGATCTCTCCACGGTCACGTCACCACGCTGACCGGTGGCGTCTCCCTCTCGGTGACCTCCTCGCGCCAGGCGCCGTGCCGGCGGGTCCGCTCCGCGACGTACAGGTAAAGGCACAGCCCGAAGGTGCAGCTGGTGAAGAGCGTGGCCACGAAGAACAGCCACGGCTTGCCCAAGCCGCGTCGGTAGCCGTCGACGATGGTGAAGAGGGGCAGGATGACCACGTTGATCCAGATGTAGTCCTCGCCGGCGGACGCCGCGGCGGGGTTGTCGAAGATCTTGACGATGAAATCCTGCCAGCTGCCCGGCCCCCAGAGCGCGTTGCCACCGCTCTCGGGCCGGTAGTCCTGGACGAACTGGATGTTGAAGTAGTAGCCCAGCGCCACCGACAGCACGCCGGCGACGAGGTACGCCGACTCGAGCCACGACAACGCCGGGCCACCGGCGACCCGCCGCGCGGCCAGCGGGTTGGCGCGCAGGACGAGCCAGATGGCGACGAAGCCCAGGACCAGGTGTGCGTAGATGGCGATCACCCGGCGAGTCTCGACACCGTGGGAGAGTTTTGTCAACAGTGACATAACTCGACGGCATCCGGTCGAGTACGGTTTCGCCATGGCTCGTGAGGCGCAGACGGTCCGCAGCACCCGGACCCGGGCTGCGCTGCGCCGGGCGGCGCTGTCGCGCTTCGTCAGCCAGGGTGTCGAGGCGACGTCGGTCGAGGAGATCGCCTCGGACGCCGGCGTCACAGTGCGCACGTTCTACCGCCACTTCGCGACCAAGCACGACCTGCTGTTCGCCGACTACGACGCGGGGCTGCACTGGTTCCGCGCGGCGCTGGCTGCCCGGCCCGACGGGGAGCCGGTGATCGAGGCGGTGCAGGCCGCGATCTTCGCGTTCCCCCAGGACATCGACGCGATCTCGCAGATGACCCAGATGGCCGCGTTGCGCGTGGAACACCTCGACCACGAGCGGATCGTCGGCCACCTGCGCCGGGTCGAGGCCGACTTCGCGCAGGCGATCACCGACCATCTCGTCCGGCGTGAGGCACCCGCGAACATCGACGAGCACCTGGCCGTGGCGGTGACCGCGCGGACCCTGGCCGCCGCGACGTTCGCGGCGATGGAGACCTGGATGGTCCACGGCGAGCGCACCATGGCCGAGCTCTCACGGCTGTGCAACCTCGCCCTCGACCACCTGGCGGTCCGAGCCTCGGTCTAGTTCCGTCTCGGGTTTCGTCACTATTGACGAAACAGCCCCGGCGCTGGGAACCTGCCGCTCATGACCCAGGGCACCCCGCAGTACGACGCGATCGTCATCGGCGCCGGCCACAACGGCCTGACCTCGGCCTTGGTGCTGCAGCGCGCCGGTCTTCGGGTGCTCCTGCTGGAGTCCAAGCGCTACACCGGCGGCATGGCCTCCAACGTCGAGCTCTTCGACGGCTACACCTTCGAGATCGCCGGGTCGGTGCAGATCAGCACCTCCGCGGAGGTGAGCCTCGAGCTCGGTCTGGACACGCTGCCGACCGTCGATCTCGAGGTCATGTCCGTCTCGCTGCTCGGCAACGGCGACGAGCCGCTGATCTACTACACCGACCCCATGCGGCTCTTCGAGCACCTCGTCGGCGTGCACGGCGAGGAGGTCGTCAACGCGATGGCGATGCTGGCCGCATGGAGCACCGCGCCGGCCAAGGCACTCGGCCGCTTCGAGGCCCGCACCCTCCCACGCACGGTCGACGACATGTATGCCTGCGCCACCAACGCCTTCGAGCGGCAGAGCATCGACGACCTGGTCTACGGGTCGGTCACCGACGTGCTCGACCGGTTCATCCCCGACAAGGACAAGCACGGTGCGCTGCGGGGCATGCTGTCGTTCCTGGCGATCAACACCGTCTACCGCGGCCCGGCGACGCCCGGCACCGCGGCGTCGCTGGCCTACGGCTTCGCGATGCCCTCGGCCGAGGCGCAGCTGGTCTCCAAGATCAAGGGCGGCATCGGGGTGCTCTCCGAGCACCTGCTCAGCCAGTTCGAGGCGGCCGGCGGCGAGCTGCGGCTGAACGCCGCAGTGAGCCAGATCCTGGCCGCCGACGGCCGGGTCACCGGCGTACGGCTTGAAGACGACGAGGAGATCGCCGCACCGGTGGTCATCTCGTCGCTCGCCCCCGACCTCACGGTCCTCGACCTGGTGCAGCCCGGGGCGCTGCCGGAGGAGAGCCTCGCGCCGTACCGCGGGATCGACCACCGCGGCAGCTATGTGCAGATGCACTTCGCCCTCGACGGCATGCCGACCTTCGCGGCGCCCTACGAGATGCTCAACGACCCGGTCAACCAGGGGAGCATCGGCCTCTTCGCGACTCCCGAGGAGCTCCAGCGCCAATGGGAGGACTGCCGCAACGGCGTGGTGCCGGCCAACCCGGCCGTGGCCCTGCAGTTCCCGAGCGTCCACGACCCCGAGCTGGCGCCGCCCGGCAAGGTGGCGGCGTCGGCGTTCTCGTTGTGGTTCCCGGTGGAGGCCGACCCCGAGCGCTACGGCGCCCTCAAGGTGGAGATGGGTCAGCGGGTGATCGAGCGGGTCAACGCGATCGCACCCGACTTCGAGTCGCGGATCATCCGGCACACGACCTTCACCCCCAAGCACATGGGCACCATGTTCGGCGCCCCCGGCGGCGACTACTGCCACGGCCTGATGCACGCCGACCAGATGGGCCACAACCGGCCAGGCCCACGCGGCTACGTCCACGACCCGCTCCCGCTCACCGGGCTCTACCTCGGCGGCTGTGGCTGCCACGGCGGGCCGGGCATCACCTTCGTGCCGGGCTACAACGCCGCGCACGCGGCGCTGGCCGAGCGCTGACCTCCAGCGAATCGGCCCGGCCCGGCTCCCGTTGCTACGCTCCAAGCGTGAAGAAGCTGCTCCTCCTGGCCATCGCTGCCGCCGGCGCCGTGGTCGCGAAGAAGAAGATCGACGAGAGCAAGGCCGAGCAGGCCCTGTGGGCCGAGGCGACGGACGCGGTCAAGCGCAGCTGACCTCCCCGCAGCAGCAACGGGGCCTTGGCGCAACTGGTAGCGCACCTGCTTTGCAAGCAGGGGGTTACGGGTTCGAGTCCCGTAGGCTCCACCACAAGAAACCGCAGGTCAGCCTGCGGTTTCTTTGGTTCATTGGCGTCCGCAACGGGGGCAGGTCTGGACTCATGGGGGACTGGAGGGGGAAGGAGCTGAATCCTCGGCCGCCGTACGGCCTCTGAGCGCCTTAGGCAAGATGGGCCCCGCCACCGTTCGAGCCCGTAAGGACCTTCGTGAGTACTCTTGGCAGCTTCATCTGGTCGATTGCCGATCAGTTGCGCGGGCCCTACCGCCCCAACCAGTACGGCAACGTGATCCTGCCGCTCACCATCCTGCGCCGGCTGGACTGCATCCTCGAGCCGGACCGCGACGTCGTGCGCCAGTTGGCGGCGAAGTTCGACAACCCCAACCGTCTCAAGGTCGAGGTCAAGAAGGCCACCGACCGGACCTTCTACAACACCTCGAACTACTCCTTCGCCAACCTCCTGGCCGACGCCGACGGACTCGCCGACAACCTCGTCGACTACATCGACCGGTTCTCCCCAGACGTCGACGTGTTCGAGTACTTCGACTTCAAGAAGGAGATCCTGGCCTTGGAGAAGGCGGGGCTCCTGCGCGAGGTCATCACGTCCTTCAAGGCGGTCGACCTGCACCCGGACGTCGTGTCGAACGCCGACATGGGTGACGCCTTCGAGTACATCATCCGGAAGTTCAACGAGGCCGCGAACGAGACCTCGGGTGACCACTACACGCCGCGTGACGCGATCAGGCTGCTGGTCGATCTGCTCTTCGCCGAGGACGACCCTCGCCTCGCCGAGGCCGGCATCGTCCGCTCGCTCTACGACCCGACTGCTGGCACCGGCGGCATGCTCGCGCTGGCAGAAGAGCATCTGGTCGGGACCAAGGAGAAGCCCGGGCTGAACCCAGAAGCGCAACTGAACCTCTACGGTCAGGAGTACAACCCGCAGTCGTACGCGATCTGCAAGTCGGACCTGCTGGCCAGAGGCCATGACCCGAGCAGGATCGCGTTCGGCAACACGCTTACAGACGACGCGTTCAAAGGCCGCAGGTTCGACTTCTGCATGTCGAACCCACCCTATGGCGTGGACTGGAAGCAGTACGCCAAAGCGGTCAAGGCCGAGCAGGAGCAGGCCGGACCCTACGGGCGATTCGCGCCTGGCCTGCCGGCGACCTCGGACGGGCAGATGCTCTTCTTGCTCCACCTCGCTCACAAGATGCAAGCTCGCGAGGACGGCGGCGGCAGGGTCGGCATCGTCATGAACGGCTCGCCGCTATTCAACGGCGCCGCCGAATCCGGGCCCTCCAACATCCGCAGGCACTTGCTGGAGAACGACCTGGTCGAGGCGATCGTGGCGCTGCCGACCAACATGTTCTTCAACACCGGCATCGCCACCTACATCTGGATCCTCGACAACGCAAAGCACCCCGACCGCAAGGGAAAGGTCCAGTTGATCGACGGCACGTCGTACTGGACCAAGACCCGGAAGAATCTCGGCTCCAAGAATCGCGAGATCAGCGACGACAACCGCGCCGAGGTGGTCAAGCTGTACGCCGGCTTCACCGATGCAGACCCCGACTTCTCCAAGGTGCTGCGCAACGACGAGTTCGGCTACTGGACCATCACCGTCGAGCGCCCGCTCCTCGATGAGGACGGCAAGCCGACCGTTGACCGGAAGGGCAATCCGAAGCCGGACTCGAAGAAGCGTGACACCGAGAACGTCCCCTTCACGTACGGCGGTTCGACTGTCGGCGCTGCAGGCAAGGTCGAGGTCATCAACGCCTACGTCGACGCCGAGGTGAAGCCGCACGTCCCCGACGCTTGGATCGACTGGGCAAGGACCAAGACCGGCTACGAGATCCCCTTCACCCGACACTTCTACAAGTACGTTCCACCCCGCCCCCTTGCCGAGATCGACGCCGACCTGGAGAAGCAGGTCGCCAAGATCCTCGACCTGCTCCGAGAGGTGGAGCGGTGATCCCACTGCCTGCTGTTCCTGAGATGTGGGAACGCGGCAACATTCGTCTCTTCGCGCAGATGAAGAGCGGCCACACGCCGAGCCGGTCGATGCCCGAGTACTGGGAGAACACCGACATCCCTTGGTTCACCCTCGCGGACGTCTGGCAACTGCGGGACGGTCGGCAGACCTACCTTGGCGAAACAGCCAACACGATCAACGAGCTCGGGCTCGCGAACTCTGCGGCTGAATTACTGCCTGCGGGAACCGTGGTGCTTTCGCGGACCGCCTCGGTCGGCTTCTCAGGGATCATGCCGCACCCAATGGCAACCAGTCAGGATTTCTGGAACTGGATCTGCGGTCCGAAGCTGCTCCCCGAGTACCTGAACTACCAGTTCAAGTCGATGGGGCCGGTGTTCAAGTCGCTCAACATGGGGTCGACCCATCAGACGATCTACCAGAAGGATGCGGCCTCGTTGCAGATCGTCGTGCCGCCGCTGGAGGAGCAACGCGCCATCGCCCACTACCTCGACCGCGAGACCGCCCGCATCGACAGGCTCATCCTAGAGCAGCAGCGCCTGATCGAAATGCTCCGCGAGAGGCGTCAGGACCTGATCCGCGCTGCAGTTCTCGGCGATGAGAACCCATTCGCCCCGTCTGCGGCGGCTGCGTTCACCGCGATCGGCCATCACTTCTCGGTGACGCTGGGAAAGATGCTCGACGCGGGCAAGGTGGTCCGCTCAGACGATCAATTGCTCCCCTACATCCGAGCAGGGAACATCCAGGATTCCGGGCTGAGGCTCGGCGATGTGAACGAGATGCCGTACTCAGCGGCGGAGGCAGCCAATCTCAATCTGCTCGCTGGTGACCTGTTGGTGGTCGAGGGCGGCGCCGTCGGGACGAACGTCCTGATCCGGGAGGACATGCCCGGGTGGTCCTTCCAGAAGACGGTCAACCGACTCCGGCCGCTTGACGATTGGTCCTCGGCCTGGCTGGGCTACGTCCTGCGCACATACCGGGACATTGGCGTGATTGACATCGTTTGCAACAAGTCGACCATCGCGCACCTGACGGCCGAGAAATTGCGTGCCATGCGTGTGCCATCGGCTCCTCCGGCCGAGCAGCTGCGCGTCGTTGCGCTGCTTGATCAGGAGACCGCGAGGATCGACGAGTTGATCGCAGAGGCGGAGCGCTTCGTCGAACTGTCGCGCGAGCGGCGGGCAGCGCTAATCACGGCAGCCGTGACTGGGCAGATCGACGTACGTGAGGTGGCGTGATGGCTGACCACAACGAGGTCGTCTTCGAGACTGAGATCTGCGCGCACCTCGAGACCCGCGGGTGGCTGTGCTCGGCGAACGACGCCGGCTACGACCGAGAGCGCGCACTGTTTCCCAAGGACTTGTTCGCTTGGCTGGAGGAGACACAGCCGGCGTCGTACCAGAAGGCGCAAAAGGCGGCGGGCTCCGAGGCGAAGTTCCTCGACGTCCTCGTCGCAGCACTCGACAAGCCGCTGGAGCACGGCGGTGGCACGCTGAACATCCTGCGCAACGGGGTGCAGTACATCGGCGGTGGCCGGCTGAAGACGGCGCAGTTCCGTCCCGAGACGACGCTCAACGCCACGACAAACGCCGAGTACGCGGCGATGCGGGTCCGGGTGATGCGGCAGGTTCACTTCTCGACCGCCGACCGGCGCAGCATCGACCTGGTCTTCTTCATCAATGGCATCCCGGTCGCCACGGTCGAGCTGAAGACCGACTTCACCCAGTCGCTCGACGAGGCGATCAACCAGTACAAGAAGGCTCGCAACCCGATTACGAACGGGCGGCCCGAACCGTTGCTGTCGTTCGGCCACCGAGCATTAGTCCATTTCGCTGTCTCCAACGATCTCGCCGCCATGACCACCAAGCTGGAGGGCGAGAAGACCCACTTCCTGCCGTTCAACACCGGCTACGACTCAGGTGCAGGCAACCCGCCGGGTGCCGACGGGATGTCCTCGACGTCGTACCTGTGGGAGCGGGTCTGGGAGAAGCACGCCTGGCTCACCATCATCGGCCGACTGATGATCGTGGAGACCAAGGAGGAGTGGGACGTCGTCACCGGCACCTCGGTGCGGCGCACGTCCATGCTGTTTCCGCGATTCCATCAGTGGGAGGCCGTGACCAACATCGAGGCGGCGGTGACCGAGGAGGGTGTGGGGCAGCGGTACCTGATCGAACACTCGGCAGGATCCGGCAAGACCAACACCATCGCCTGGACCGCGCACCGCCTGGCCCGCCTCCACGTCAAGAACCAGAAGGTCTTCGACTCGGTCATCGTGGTCGTCGACCGTACTGTCCTCGACGGCCAACTCCAGGACGCGATCCGGCAGATTGATGGGTCAGGGAAGATCGTGGCCACCATCAGCCCCGAGGACGTCCGCAAGGCTGGAGCCAAGTCGAAGTCGAACCTGCTGGCAGCCGCGTTGACGAACGGCGAACTGATCATCGCGGTCACGGTGCAGACGTTCCCGGCGGTGATCAAATGGGCCAGGGAAGACCTGACCCTGAAGGGCAAACGATTCGCCGTGATCGCGGATGAGGCCCACTCCTCGCAGTCAGGGCAGATTTCCTCGAAGCTCAAGCAGGTCCTGACCGCTGAGGAGCTCAAGGACATTGAGGAGGGTGGCGAGGTCGACGTGGAGTCGATCCTGGCTGCGGAGATGACCGAGCGCGCAGAGTCGGAGAACATCTCGTACCTCGCGTTCACCGCCACCCCGAAGAACAAGACCCTGGAGCTGTTCGGGCGCAAGGGCGCCGACGGCAAGCCGGTCGAGTTCCATCTGTACTCGATGAAACAGGCCATCGAGGAGGGCTACATCCTCGACGTGCTCAAGGGCTACCAGTCCTACGACACCGCACTGAAGATCGCCGGGAACGCCAACGCCGACGGGGAGGTCGAGGAGGGCGCCGCCCGCAAGGGACTCATGCGGTGGGTCCGGCTGCACCCGACGAACATCAGCCAGAAGGTCCAGATCATCATCGAGCACTTCCACACCAACGTCGCCCATCTCCTGGAGGGCAAGGCGAAGGCCATGGTCGTGACCGACTCCCGCCGGGCCGCGGTGAAGTACAAGACGGCGATCGACGCGTACATCGAAAGGCGAGCCGCCGAGGATGTGTCGTACAACTATCGGACGCTGGTCGCCTTCTCGGGCTCGGTGTCGATGCCCGAGGACGAGGAGTGGGCCGTCGAGTGGGGGGCGGCGCCGTCGAACGACGACGAGTTCACCGAGGCGAACATGAACCCGGGCGCAGGAGCCGACCTCGCGGCCGCCTTCAAGGGCGATACCTACAGGCTCATGACGGTCGCCAACAAGTTCCAGACCGGTTTCGACCAGCCGCTGCTATCGGCGATGTACGTCGACAAGCGGCTTGCGGGAGTGACCGCCGTACAGACGCTCTCGCGCCTCAACCGCACGCATCGGACGGCCGGCGGCGAGCAAAAGCGCAAGACGTTCGTCATCGACTTCCAGAACAAGCCCGAGGACATCCGGGCGTCCTTCGAGCCGTACTTCAAGAACGCCACTCTGGAGACAGAGACCGACCCCTACGTCGTCGTTCACCTCGCCACCAAGCTCGCACAGGCCGGCATCTACGGCGAGGAGGACGTCCGCAAGGTCGCAGAGCTGTGGGTAACCCGCAAGGGAAACAACGCGCTGTCGGCGGCGATCAGCCCAGCCCAGCACGCCTTCGCCCGCCGCTACGCCGCCGCGATCGAAGCCGACGACAAGGTCACACTCAACACCCTCGACCTGTTCCGCAAGGACGTCTCCACCTACGTCCGGCTCTACGACTTCATGAGCCAGATCGTCGACTACGGCGACCCGTACATGGAGATGCTCTCCATCTTCCTGCGCCTGCTCGAGAAGGTCATCGCCGAGTCCGCCTGGGCAGCGGAAGTCGACCTCTCCGACGTCGTCCTCATCGGGGTCAAGCACAACAAGGGCATCGCGGTCGACATTTCCCTGACCGGCGACGGTGAGCTGAAGGGCATCAGCGCCGCCGGCACCGGCGCCAGAAAGGAACCGAAGTACGTCGCGCTCCAGGTCGTCATCGACAGGATGAACGACCTGTTCGGTGCGGAGTCGTTCGCGGAGTCCCAGATCCGCGAGTTCGTGCAGGGCCTCGTCCAACGATTGTTGGCCTACCCCGACCTGGTGAAGCAGACCAAGGTGAACTCGAAGAAGCAGTTCATGGAGTCGCAGGACTTCCAGGCCGCCGTCACCGAGGCGGTCGTCGAGAACCAGGAGGCCCACAACACGATGGCCGACTACTTCTTCAGTGACGGCCCAGGCGTCAACGGGGTGATCATCGCGCTTGCCGATGCGTTCTACGAGGCCGCGATCGACGAGCAGGCAAGCTTGTGACTCGAACCTTCAGCACCCCTGGCGCCGTCTGAGGTGACTCGGCGTCAACCAGTTAGAGCAGAGCGCGGAAGACCTTCGCGAGGCTGTCGGCAGTTTCGACCATCCAGCGTTGCAGGTCGGGGCGCGAGGTCGGATCGCGGAAGTCGCCAGGAATGGAGGCGATGGCGCGGCAAGCTTTCTTTCCGGGCAGTTCTTGCCAGTCAAGCCGAAGGCCGAGTTCGCCCTCGATGTCCCCGCGCTCCGAATAGAGCGAGTGAAAGAGCGCCTCGTCGTCGGGGATGTAGAGCTCGACGCCGACGCGCTTCTTGACTGAGTTCACAGTCAGGGACAGATGGGCGCGCGAGCTGCCGATCCCGATGTCGTACCAGTGCTGCCGTGACGCTCGGCGCCACGAGTCGATGTGCTCAGCGGTTGCCTCTCCTAGCGCGCGCAGCTCGGTGTAGAAGGCCTCTTGATCGAGACCAATGCCCGCTCCGCCGGTGCCACCCTCGCGCCACGGCGCGGTTTCGTCATCGATGTCGAGGCCAGCCGCTGCGGCGAGATCCTGAGCTGTCAGGAAGTCCTCAGGAGCTGCCCGTCCGGCCTCATCGAAGCGGACGCCCTCAGCAGTCAGCACGTCTCGTGGGTCGTCGTTGCGCGTGGGATCGGACCATCGGAACCCCGGGGAAACGGTCCCAGCGGCCTGCAGGACCCTCCAGGCGTTCGGCAGGTCGTACCGGACCAGGACAGCCGCAAGTGGCTGGGGGTAGGTGCCCGCAACGATCGCGACCTCACCGTAGGAAGTCCAGCGTCCTGCGGGGATTGCTCCGAGCACCTCGGCGACGGTCGCACGCAGGGCCGAGGTTTCCTCTGATGCGGCGTCATTCACGACGCTCTCGTCGGGGCCGGGCCACAGGGCGATGACCCGCTCGGCGAGGAGGGAGCTGCGCTCGGCGATCTCGGCGGCACCCCAGGATCCGTGCCCTGCGATCTCTTGGTTCATCAGCAGGCCGCTGGTCGCGAGTTTCGCTCGCTTATCGGTGAACGGATGATTGCTGAGCTCGCTGTTGTAACCCGTGAGCGTCAGGTTGCCGAGAGTGTGGACCAATCGTTCGTGCTCGTAGGTGACATCAGCACCCTCCGCCAGACCAGCCGCGAACTGCTCTCGGACCTCGTCACTCAGCGTCTGCGGAAGTACGTGCTCGATCGTGAGGCTCGAGGGGTCGACTACCTCCTTGGAGCCGAGGGCCTCTTCTAGCCATTGCAGGATGAGCTTCTTCTGCAGGCCACGCCCCTGCCAGTAAAACGGCACCGTCTGAATTGCCTGACGGACCTGTGCGTCCGTTGCGAAGTGCTTGCGCCCCGTTGACAGGAACCGTCGCAGCGCAACGTCGACCTCAGATTCGTCTGCGACCGCCCGGACAGCCTGCAGGAGCGTGCGGTTGAGATTCGCCGTCGCGCGGCCGATCAGGATCCGCCGTACGAAGTAGGACTCGAGGTAGGTGAGCACGTTGAGGACCTGCGCCGTCGTAATCAAACCGCGAGCCCGTCGATCGAGGATCTGAATGACCAACGGCATAGACGTCGTTGAGCCCCAGGCGCGGAGCCGCATGAGCCGATGACGAACCTCGGGATCGGGCTCTTGGGCAGGATCGAGCACGACGGCGAGGACGTCGCCGAGGGTGGCTATCCGTCGTACCTCGGTCTCGACCTCGTCGACGCCGAGAGCGGCGAGACGCCTCTGCTGCCCTGCGTAGATCTCGGTCTGCTTGGCCCGCTCGTCGTCTTTGACCAAGTCGAGCCAGAAGAGCAACTCGAGATCCTTCGAGGAGAGCTTCTTCTCCAAGGGAAGCCACACGGTGTTGTAGATCGGCTCAGCGCGATCGTGCAACCTCATGAACAGGTAGTTCTTGAGTAGGTCGGCCTGAGTGAGCGGTTTGCCGGTGTAGTTCAGTGACTCGAAGATCCGGTAGGCGTTGTCGCTGGCCTCCGCGGTGACGGCCACCACAGCCAGCCCGCGGAGGACGGCGTCCTCCAACTCGACGAGGTCGTTGGGATCATCGGGGTCGTCGTACTCGGCGATCCGGGACAAGAAGTAGCGGTAGGCGTCTCCGATGGCATCCTCACTGCCGGCGTGCGGCGTTCCGCCGATGACCGCAAGGAACGACGTCCGGTCGGCCTGCGTCGGCAACAGCTTCGACGGCGCGTCGCGCTCGTAGACGTTGATCAAGTACTGAGCGTCGTACGACTGACGAGCGCCAGCCTCGCCTGTCGCCACGAGATGGTCACGGAGCGCGGCGATCAGCAAAGAGAGCGTGGTGAGCCGCTGCTGTCCGTCGACCACGAGGTACCGCTGCATCCGAGCGGCCGCATTGTCGGGGCTCTCGGCGAGTACGACAGACCCGATGAAGTGGGTAGCTGCGTTGTCGGTGCGCCGGGTCTCTACGAGCTCAAGAATGTCATCCCACAAGCGATCGCGGTCCTTCTTGTCCCACGCGTAGACCCGTTGGTAGAGCGGAACTTGGTATTGCTTCTTCCCCTCCAGAAGCGTCTCGAGATACGTCTCCTGCGCCTTGACCACCGCCCCAACCTAGCCGGATTGAATCGGCGCGCCGCCGGTTTCGCGGCGCTCGCGGCCCTTGGGCCTCAGTCATTCCGACGCAGCACCTCGACGACCTCCGGCGCGGGTCGGGCCGCTCCGGCCGAGAACGCTGAAGAATCACCGCATGAGGGCCGCGCTGGTAGTCGATGTCGATGGCGTGATCTCACCCGTGCACGGTGCAACCGCGTGGGGGGCCGACGTTGCGGGCGGGCCCGGACTGGGCTACCTACCGGTTTCGCCGGCCCTGAACACTCGGCTCGATGCGCTCGCCGAGCGGGCCGACGTCACGGCCGCCTGGCTCACGAGCTGGGACGCGGAGATGCGCCATGGCATGCGCTTCCCGGGTGCCAGCTGGACCACGGTCGCCCATCACTTCGCCGACTCGGGTCCGCCGGTCTACGACGAGGACGCCGCCCTTCTCCGGGCAGGCGAACAGTGGCGCGATTGCCGCTGGTGGAAGTGGTGGGCGCTGGAGAACTGGTTGACGGAGCACCCCGAGATCGACGCTGTCGTGTGGTGCGACGACGACCTCGGCCGCGCCTTCTTCGACTTCACCGGTGCCGCAGATGTCGAAGAAGGGTGGGCACTGACGCGTGGCATGTTCGCGTCGGTCGAACTCGAACGGCGAGGCGTTAGGGCACTCCTTCTCGCTCCTGCTACCGCCACCGGGCTCACCCCGAGCGCCCTCGAACTGATCGAGAACTTCCTCCGAGACGTGTCCGCCCAGTCGCCCGTGCGGATGCCGACCGACCTCCAGTTCCCATCGTCGATCGGACACCCTGGCGGACATCACCGGGCGCCAATCGCGCCGCTGCGCACGGTGCGAGCCGGCCGCCTGGTACCTGCGCCACGCCCCGTTCGTTGTCGACTGCACAAGCTGCGGCCGCACCTACTACGGCCCGTACGACGTCACCGACGACGTCCCACCTCCTCCGCCATCAGCGTCCCGCTCTGACGATCGTTGACGGACTCTGACGAGCCCGAAAACCCTCGCCCTGCAAGGCCATTCGAAGCCTCGAAACCGAGCGGCACGCATGCTACGAAGGTCCGTAGCAGGTCCGTCCCCCCGGGGACGGGCCAGCGTCAGTTCAGGGGTCTTTGACGAGACGTGACGGGCGGTGGCGAGCACATCATGCACGGCGGCGTGAAGTTCTACAGCGGCTCCGCGGCCGCCGCGCGCGCCTACGTCGAGGCCGACCACTCACGTGCGGACGACTACTACCTCGCAGAGGGCAGCGGCGTCGCCGAGCGATACGAGGTGACGTTGCGGAACGTCGGTTCTGCAACGGACTGCAAGGTCGACCGCGCGGGCGCCATGGACGGAGCGACCTACGAGCGCTGGGTCACCGGCTATGACGTAGACACCGGCAGCGCGAAGGGGCAGATCAGTAAAGCCGACAATGCGCTGCGCATGGTCGAGGTCGTCGTCAACGGTCCGAAGAGCTGGTCGCTCGCGGCATCGCTGCACCCGGAGATCGCCGCTGCGTACGACGCCGCTCAGGAACGCGGAGCAGGCGAGATCATCGCCTGGCTGGCCGAGCACTCTACGACCAGAGCCGGGCCGCGCGACCGCCAGGTGCAGGTGCCGGTCGAGCGGGGATTCGAGGCGGCGGTGATCCGCCATTACACGTCGCGTGCCGGCGACCCACACCGCCACCTCCACCTCCAGATCAACGCGAAGGTGTTCGCGGAGGGGAAGTGGCGCGCGCTCCACTCGGTCGGCACCCGTGACAGCATCGAGGCGATTAACGGCATTGGTCACGCCGCCGTCATCTGCGACCCCGAGTTCCGTGCAGCTCTGGCCGCCCGGGGGTACACGCTCGACGAAGCTGGCGAGGTCGAGCAGCTCGCGCCGTATGCCGGACAGTTCAGCCAGCGCGCTTCGCAGATCACCCGCAACGTCCACCGATACGAGGCCGAATGGCGAGCGGACCATCCCGCACAGGAACCGGGGCCGAAGCTGCGACGTTCATGGGACCGACGGGCGTGGGCGGACGCGCGACCCGACAAGGTCGTCCCCGCCAGCGGTGCCGAGCTTGTGGCGCGTTGGAACGACGAGCTGCTGGATCTTGGCTTCCGGCAGCCGACCCAGTCGAGACAGCTCGCCCCCATGGCAGTCGGCCGGCTCCGACGAGACGTTGCCGTCGATCTGATCCTCACGCGCCTGGGATCGAAGCGCTCCGCGTGGAACGCAGCCGACATCCGAGGAGAAGCGGAGAGGTTGATCGCGTCCGTCGGGATCGTCGCTGATCGAGCCGTCCGCGTAGAGCTCGCCGAGGACCTCACCGCCCGTGCTCTGCGCGAGTGCCGAACACTGCGCGAACGCGCCGACGTACCCGACCACATCCGGAACCTCACCTCCGATCGAGTCCTCGCCATCGAGGCCGAGCTGATCGACAGCCTCGCCACGCGTTCAATGGGACCGGTCGAGCACGCCGCCCGCGTCCACGGGACCGACCACCTCGACATCGCCCAGCGGAAGGTCGTCGCCGCCCTGGCCGGCGAAGCGGGTCTGCTCGTCATCGAAGGGGCCGCTGGCACCGGCAAGACCACGACACTCGCCACCGCGCGCGACGTACTCGACGCCCATGACCGACGACTCGTCGTCGTCACCCCCACCCTCAAGGCCGCGCAGACAGCCCGGCAACAGGTCGGCACCGACGCGTTCTCGGCGGCGTGGCTCATCCACCAGCACGGGTTCCGGTGGGACGAGGACGGACACTGGTCGCAGATCGACGCCAGTCCCGACGCCCGCGCACGGCTGCTGCCCGGCGACGTACTCCTGGTCGACGAGGCCGGCATGCTCGATCAGGACGCCGCCCGCGCGTTGTTCGCGATCGCCGACCGAGCTCACGCGACTGTCGCGCTGCTCGGCGACCGTCACCAGCTGCCCGCTGTCGGCCGTGGTGGGGTACTCGACCTCGCCGCGCGGTGGGTGCGGCCCGAGGCGCACCTCGAGCTCGAGTCCGTGCACCGCTTCGCCGACCCGGCGTACGCCGACCTCAGCCTGCTCATGCGCGGAGGCGAGCGTCCCGGTGAGGTCTTCGACGCACTTGCTGCGCGCGACCAGGTCGTCGTCCACGCCAGCGAGGTCGAGCGCGCCGACGCACTCGCCGACATCGGCGCAACCGGTGAGGAACTGATCATCGCCGACACCCGCGAGCAGGTCGCATCCACCAACGCAGCCATCCGCGACCGCCGCCATGACACTGGTGAGCGAGATGGTGAGCCCGTCACCCGCCTTGGTGAGCGGATCGGCCTCGGTGATCGCGTCGCAACGCGCCGCAACGACCGCGACCTCGGCGTCGCCAACCGCGACGTCTGGACAGTTGCCGGCATCGGAGACGACGGAAGCCTCATCGTCACCGGCCGCGCCGGCCAACGCGAGCTGCCAGCCGACTACGTCAACCGACACGTCGAGCTCGCCTTCGCCTCGACCGCGTACGGCGCCCAGGGAGAGACCGTCGACTCCGCCCACTTCATCGTCGGCGAGGCCACAGGCGCAGCAGCGGCGTACGTCGCCATGACCCGCGGCCGCCATCGCAACGTCGCTCACCTAGTCGCCGACTCGGTCGGCGACGCGCGCCAGCAATGGATCGAGGTCTTCAGCCGCGACCGCGCGGACCTCGGGCCCGGCCACGCCGCGACCCGCGTCGACGAGGACGTCGAGCGGTACGGCGCACAGGCGCCGAGTCGCTCGGTATCGCTTCAGGCCGCGGCACTGGCCGAGCGTCGGCGGCGACCGGAGGAGCTGCAGCCGATCGGTTCTCGTCCGGTCGGGCCCGGAATCGGTCGCTGACAATTCTCGTCGGATGTGATCGCTCGGAGGGCGATCCGGGACGTAGGTGACTGAGAGAAGCCAACGGCTGCCGTCCGATCCGCTGCAGCGGCCGTTGCTTCTCCGGGCATGAGCGCAACCCGGCGCTCCAATGACCAAGGAGTCACGATGACGATCGCACCGATCAGCGTCCCCGACGACTGGGACGACAACGGCATCCTCCTATTCGAGGAGTTCTGCGCCTTCATCCGCACGCCGCAGCGCACCGTCCGGGACTGGCGCCGCCTCAAGCGCGGGCCGCGCTGGTGGCGCTTCAACGGCAACGGCCGTCTCTACACGACCGTCGCCGAGCTGCGCCGCTTCCTCAAGGCGGGTGAGTGAGATGGCCGCGACCACCGGGCCGGCCGACGAGCGGCCCCGGTGGCTGAGCATCACCGGAGCCGCGCTCTGGGTGAGCCTGTCCGCCAGGACCATCCGCCGCAAGATCGCCGCCGGCGAGCTCCGCGCCTACCGCTGCGGCAAGACGATCCGCATCAAAACCGACGACCTGGAGGCGATGATGCGTCCCGTGCCGTCCGCGAAAGACTGGTGATCTGCGACCAGATCATTGTGCCCCCGATGCAGAGCACAATGGCGGCGATGTGGCTCAAGTCGAGTTCTCCGATCGCTATCAAGAAGCGCGCGCCGAACCCAAAGCCGAGGGCTCACTGGCATGGGTGAGAAGCGGTGGCAAGCGCACATAGGGCTGCGCAGCGCCCGCAGCCGATAGGGGCGGCGCGCGGTGGACGAGGCTGTGCCGAAAACCTCTAGTTCTTGCTTCGTCGTGGGAAGATCGGTTGCCAGCTGGACGAGTCGCCGCCGGCCCATAGCGCGGCGACCGACACAGTCGGCGTGTTGAACATAGACGTAAAGAGCAGGGCCTTTTGGCCGTAGCCAAGTGCCTTCTCAGATCGCCACTCCTCCGTGCGAGCTTCCCCGTGGTGATTCTCCAAAGCTCTCATGCCCGCGTCGTGAAGGAAGTTTCTGAACGGTTCGAAGTCAGGATCGCTACCGAGAACGGAGTAGAGCGTTGGAAGGCTCTCCTCGGGAATGTGGACATGAATGGCCCCATCGAGTTCTTCTTCGGCGAGGAACTGTTCGAGCGCAGGCTTTCCTTCGTTCAAGCCCGCGACATAGACGAACCCTAGCTTGTGAGCCCTCAGGGCTTGCTGCTCCGCTTCCTGCAACTCCTCCCGCTCTTCGTGAAGTTCCTCGGTGCGCTCGAGACCGAGCCAAGCCTGGATGATGTCTTTGGTCTGGCTCCCTCGGCCTATGAAGTCGTCGATAAAGACGATCGGCCGACTGTCAGCCAGCGCAACAGACAGATCGCGAGTTGTCATTCCGTGCACAGCCCCCGCGTCGAGCGCGAGGTTGGCAAATATTGCCGATGAGTCCTTCATGGAGCCCAGGGTGCACAGGTTCGCACCTTCGAACTCCGGACTCGCGGCTAAGAACGCGTTCAACGCCGAGTTAATATCGTCACGACTGATCTGCTGCGTCGCCGTGAGCATCTTGAGGGCGAGTTCAATGAGTTGCTCGTTCTCGTCATCGAACTGCTTCAGATAGTTGCGCAGACGAGCGCGAGTCTGTTCCCGCTTCTGCAGGCGCACCTGATTGTCACCCGACACCGGACCTGCATACCCATCGAGTTTACTAACAGCGTTGTCGAGCCGCTCGGAGAAGCCAGCGTGGCTGAACGCCTTAGGGTCGGGGCGAAGGTCAGCCGGCAGGTCGGCGTAGAAGCCGGCCCCGACGAGCGCTCGGCGGATATCATCGAGTTCTGTTTCTTGCTGCTTCGCGTAGGGCAGCATCGACCGAGGAAGATGGATACCGTGCGTGGCCCGAACCTCCGCCTCTGCGGCTAGAAAGACATACGGGGCTATTTCCGCCGGACAGAACACGTGCCCTAAGTCCTGGGTCGCAATGAAGGCGTCCGACCATCCGGTGATCTCTGGGGCGTCGTCGTTGAAGCTGGTTAGTGTGCCGTCTTCGTCCACTAGGAGAGCGTGGTCCGTGTCGGTGCCGAGAGTCTTCGGCGCCGGTTTGGGGGGGCTTAGTTGGACGTACGCCTCCAAGGCGGGCTCAAAATGTGCGAATTGCTCAGCGAGTCCGAGTGTCTCGATTATCTGCCGTAGTCTTCCTACAATCGCGCTCTTGATCCTTGCGCGACTACGCGGTTTCGGGAGCGCTTGCAGGAAGAGCTGCAGTCCTTCCGAGTGCTGCTCATCGTCTTTGAAGACGTCGTTGGTCATCGTTCCGGCTATAGCAAATCCGCGGACGAAGAGTTGCCGAGCCCTCAGTCGTGCGGCTAGGTCGGCGATCGTTTGAACGCGATCGCGCTCATCTTCCTCCATTTCATCGGCCGAACGATTCACAAATCGACAGACGGACTCCTCGGTGAGGTCAAGTAGTTGTTCGTCGCTCAGTTGAAGAGGCAGTAGACCCGGACGACCGGATGTGAGGACGGCGAGCTGTTGAATGATCTCGAAGACCATGGACTCGGCCGCCCGGACCTTGTGGTGCCTATACACCTTGTCGAACATCAGGACGCGCGCCAACGTCAGTTCCATGAGGGTGCTGCCGCCGGATCGCGCCAATCCCGTAATGATGTAGCCGAGCCTATTTTCAGGAAGACGTGTCTGAAGTGGCTCCGGCAAATCGGCGGACATTGCCCTCGTGGCGCGGACCTTCTGAATGAGCCGCGTGATATCGGAAACGATTGGGACGCCGCACATCCGCGCGTCGCGAGCGAGATAGTCCAATTTGTCAGCGTCAAAGGGTCCGCTGATCATCTCGTGCGCTAGCGGCACCTCGTCGTCGATCCTTTGCTTAATGACCAACTTCTGCATCCTGGACGCTTGTTCCGCATCTGGAGGCATCGAGAGTTGGGCACGAATCCCAGCGAGAAACTCGCGAAAAGCGGGCGACCCTAAGAGGAAATAAGCGGCCATTTCCGACAGCTGGCTCTCATGGGAGATTCCAGCGTGTTCGGAGAATGCAGAAATGATGTGCTTGCACTCGGCATTGCCGTCGAGAGCGTACTCAGATACGTGAGACATCGCTCCATGGCCGATGTCGTGGCATAGCGCAGCGAGACGGAGCGTCTCACGGAGCGAATCCTTAATAACCGGACCAGGACCGGACGCGACCAACCCTCTGGTGTTGAGGCTCTCGACAAGACTCTGGACCTGGTGAACTACCCCGACACTGTGTTCGAGTCTCGTGTGCGTGGCCGCCATATAGACCAGGTGCACGACTCCAAGTTGGCGGATTCTTCGCAGGCGCTGAAGTAAGGGGGAGTCCAAGATCGTCACCTCTAGCGGCTCGAGGCGAATGGTCCCCCAAATTGGGTCGTTGAATTCCTTCGGTCCGCGCACGACGCGGCCATCCGCTACCCGTTCTATGTACGGACGCAAGAGATCCTCGGCGAGTGCCTCGAGAGCAACCCGATGGGCGTCGAGTTGCTCATCGCTAGCGGCAGAGGACGGGGGCGTAGGCACGGTGAAAGGTTAAGGGCCGCCGCCGATGTCGCGCACTTCATCGATGACATCCTCTATCGAGGCATCTAGGTGGTCCATCAACGAGACAAAGGTGAACAGTTCCGGTGACGTCGTCGCGCCGGACTCAATCTTGCGCACAGTTTCAGTCGAGACGTCTGCGAGGCGGGCCAACCGCTCCCGGCTTAGTCCCGCTTGCTCGCGCAGCGTCCGGAGGTGCGACCCCAGTCGGCGGGCACGCGCGACTCGCGCAGGCGTGCTGACCGGACGGGGCATGGCCAATAACTATACTGGTAAGGTAATTGGTGTAGACAGCGATCGAACACCTGTTCGATACTTGGTCGTCGGCGATGTCGGTTCTGCTGGACCGTTCAGGCAAGATCGTCGTGACCTACCGGGCCGAACCCGTGACGCGGGCGAAAACTTAGGAGAGAGTGGCAGCCGTGACGGATGACTTGGAGGAGATGACGGCCGATGACTTCATCCTGGGTCTCTTCGCAGAGTTGACGCGCCGCGACGTTCCAACCGTCTCCATGCGTGAAGAGCATTTCTACGACGCCGTGGAAGCTGGCTTCAAGCGGTTGACGGAGCTTGCCGCCGAAGAGCCGGATTTGGTGGACGTGTCGTTCAGAGTGAAGCTCGATCCGTTGTATGGGGACAGTGCTGTGGTTCGCAATGCTGTGAACGCTGTCGTGCAGCGGACCTTCTTGAGCCTCGACAACCCTGAGTTCGTTACGATCCGTTCGAAGCTCACCGGCCGCCAAGCAGAGCGAATCATCACGCACCTGCCCGGCAAGCCCGAGTGGTACTCGGAGGTTGCGGACGCGTTCGAACGGGCGCGAGGGCGCGTGTCCGTCTAGCGTCAGGCCCCCGGGCTTCTCGCACCGCAACTTCATGATGACCCTCCTCGGGCGAGGACAGCCACAACGCTGACGTTCGGGTCCTCATCAACGGCAAGCTCTAGAAGTACACGCATCGGTAGGTGCCTCGCTGGGCACCGCCCTCGGTGACGCCTGCATCGGGTTTCTTACGACAGTGCGCCGCGGCGACGATCTCAAACCTCCACGGGATCGTTCGGTGTCCGGTATTGACCGGACACCGAACACCGTCCATTTAATGGGTCAATGGACGTCGAGGCAGTGGTGCATGACGCCTTCGCTCATCTTGGAGTGGAGTTGAGTGTTCCTGTTGCCGCAGGTGCCGCACCCGCTGATCTCACGATCGAGTTGGACGGAACAGTGATCCCAGTCCAACTGAAGCGGCGATCACTTGGATGCGAAAGCAGCTGAGCGACTGCTCGTTGAATCCGGCGGGGCTGGTGGCCTGTTGCTGGTCGTCGGTGACCGCGTTACCGACGATGCGCGCCGCCAACTCCTCGCGGCCAGGGCAGGCTACTTGGATCTCCGTGGGCGCTTGGGCTTGCGGGCCAGCGGCATCGTGGTCAAAGCAGATGTGCCCGACGATCAAACATGAGCGCGATCGACAGGATGCTCTCTCAGGCAGCGCCGGTCTTGAGGTCGCTGCGCACCTATTGCTGTGGCCGAGCGAGCCCGTCACCGGACGTGCTCATGCGCGGGACCTCGACCGATCACCGAGCACGGTGTCTGAGGTGCTCGGCGCCCTTCGTAGCGACGGGCTCATCGATAGCTCCAACGCCATTGTGGACACTGCGACTCTTCTGGCGCCTGTCGGAGAAGTGGCATCGTCTGCAGCTCGTCGTGGTTGAGTCCTACTTGGAGCGGGCCTTCATCCATGCCGCATACGTCTCGCCGATCTTCTCGGCAAGAAGGCGGTCGCGGTCGAGGGTGGCGTGCTGGTAGATCGCCATCGCAGCCTGTGAGGCGTGGCCGGCACGGGCCTGAAGCTCGGCACCGGTGGCGCCATGCTGGCCGGCGATCGTGAGCGCTGTATGGCGGAGGTGGTGGATCGTGAGGTCGGGCCGACCCGCCTTCTCCCGGGCCGGGCGGTAGCGGTCCATCAGGTAGCGGACGCTCATGTGGTCGGTGCGGTCGCCGGGGAAGAGCAGGCCGTTCGAACCCTCGGCGGTGTGCTCGAGCAGGTGTTGCTGCAGCATCGGCAGGAACGGCGGGGGGACGTGGACGGTCCGAACTCCCTTCTTGGTCTTCGGTGAGCTGATGTGGCGCCCGCACTCGGGGCAGGCACCGCGGACCGCCGGGTTGGCGTCCTTGTCGACCTTTCGCATCACATTGATGCGGCCGGTGACCCCGTCGACGTCGGAGCGGCGCAGCTCCAACAGTTCGCCCTCCCGGAGTCCGACGAAGGCGGCAAGCAGGATGAGCAGCTTCAGTCGATCCGGCATCTCGTCGACGATCACCGAGATCTCATCGAAGGTCGCCGGGATGACCACATGCTTGACCGGAGCGCTGCTGGCGCCGCGAATCTTGGGCGGTGCTCGGTCGATCAGCTCCTCCTCTTCGGCCGCTTGGAGGATCGAGCGCAGCAGCCGGTAAGCCGCCGCGTTGGAGGACGCCGTCTTCGGATCGAGCGAGCGTCGCCACGCCTTGATCTCCGACAGGGTCACGTCGCGCAGTGGCATCGCACCGAAGTACGGCAGGATCCGCGTCGCGAGGAGTGCCTCGTAGCCCCGCACGGTCGTCGGCCGCAGGCCGCGCTCAGCGACGTACCGCTCGGCGAACTTTTGGAGCGTGTTCATCGCCTGCTCTCGCTCGCGGCGCGCCTCGGCGACCTTGCGGGACCTGGGCGGCGTCCACTCGTCGCGGTCGATGAGCGACCGCTCGTAGGCGAGCCAGGCCTCGGCGTCCATCTTGGTCCGGAAGTTGCGCGAGTGACGGGTGCCGTCGGGCATCGCGTACCGCGCTCGATAGGACGACCCAGTCGGCCCGGTACGTCGCTCGAGCTCGCCGAACCCTCGTCGTCGTGCCATGGCCGAGACCTCCCGAGTGCGTCGCCTGCTAAGACGGTAACAGCCAACCCCCTGCTCTAGTAGCACAACCATGGGGTGACTAGGGGGAAGGAAAGTCCGAACCAGACCAACAATGTCCGCATTTGACCTGCACAGTCACGCTCAAATCGCTGATTGCGAGGTCCTCAAAGTCGGTTTGCAAGCAGGGGGTTAGGGGTTCGAGTCCCCTAGGCTCCACAACGTCGCGGCAGCAAGCCGTGGTCACCTGTCCCGGCGGTGCGCCGCCGCTCAGAACTTGTAGCCGAGGTCGCGAAGCAGGGCCTTGCGGGAGTGCTCGTCATCCGGGCTCTCCACTCCCAACGGTGGCTCGCCGTCGACGACACCGACGATGCCGCGGCCCTGCTGGGTGACGGCGACCAGCACTTGGACGGCGTTGGCCGTCGCACAGTAGACGTGACAGACCTCCGGGACCGCCTTCAGCTGGTTGAGGACGTTCACGGGGAAGCCCTCGCGCAGGAAGACCACGAACGAATGACCAGCGCCGACGGCCAGCGAGCTCTGGACCGCAAGCGCGACAAGAGCGGCATCGTTGCCGGCCCGCCGGACCAGCCGGGGGCCCGACGCCTCGCAGAAGGAGATTCCGAAGCGAAGGTGCGGCGAGCTGCCGATCATCGTCTCATAGACGTCCTCCACCGTCTTGATGAAGTGAGCTTGTCCCAGGATGAGATTGACACCCTCGGGCATGTCGATGGGGACGACGTCGATGGTGAGCTCGTTCATCGTCTGACTCCTTGGTCGAAAGCCCGTTTGGAGCGCTTGGGCCCGGGCGGTCCCGTTCAGGTGCCGCCAGAGAACCGACCGACGGGTCTCACATCTCCGGAGAGAGCTCTTCGGCCGTTCCGAGCAGACGCTCCTCCACCTTCGGGACGTCGCGCTGATGCTGAGGGGATATCTCGACAGGGCACTTGCCCTCGCGAATGAGCATGCGAGCCAGCGAGCCGAGGTACATCCCTAGTGGCGCCCCGTGTCCGCGCCGACCGACGACGATCAGGTCCGCGTGCTCGGTGGCCTTCAGGAGGGCGAGGCCGGCGAACTCGTGCTGGAGGTCGACCTCGACATCCACCTCCGGGTAGACCTCGCGGAACGGGACCAGGGTCCTGTCCATCTCTTCGGCCGCCGCCGTCGTCCAGTCCTCGAACATCGTCGCGGCGTGCCCGACGCCTTCGTAGACGATCGGCAGCCTCCACGCGTGCAGAGCCACGAGGCTCGCCCCACGCCGGCGGGCCTCCCGGAACCCGAGGTCCAGCGCGTCGTGCGAGGCGTCGGACCCATCGACACCCACGACGACGCGTCCCACCTCGCTGCCGTCGCCCCAGTTCTCGGGGACCGAGATCACCGGGCAGTGAGCGCGGGCGGCGACCCCCGTCGTGGTCGAGCTCATCAGCACTCGGCCGGGGAGCGATCGGGAACGATGGCCCAGCACGAGCACCGAGGCCTGCGCGCCTACGTCGACGAGCGTCGCGACCCGGCCGCCGACCTCGAGCGTCTTGGTGATCTCGATCGCGGGATCGATGTCGAGCGCGAGGCGCTCGGCGTCGTCGACGATGCGACGGCTCACGTCGGTGAAATGGTCCATCCCGAGCTGTGGGAACCGGCCTCCCATGGGAGCGGTAACCGGCACCACGTGCACCAGGAGCACCCCGACATCGCGACGACGGGCCTCTGCCAGGGCGAAGCGCACTCCCTGGTCACTCTGTTCGCTGCCGTCGACGCCTGCGACAACAGGCAGGTTTGTCTCCTTGACCATGGTGTTGCCTCCGATCTGGTTGCTTCCAGCCAACCGTCGGAAGGACCGTTCGAGCAGTGCCGCGAGTCAGCGCGAGCGAGGACGTTCGGCCCTTGGTCCTCCACGTGGAGGAAGAACGTCGACCTCGGGACCCCTCCGAGCAGGCAGAGCGAGCAGGCAGAGCGAAGCAGGCAGAGCGAGGGAGTGTCCATGGTCCCCCGCGCGAGAGCCGTTGGGCCGTGTCGACCCGGGCCTGGACGCGCGATCCTCACCGTATGAGCAGGTCGTTGGATCCTGTCGAGATCCGGGGTGCGGTCGTCGTCGCGGCCGACGGGTCCGACCACGCCGACCGGGCGGTCCGATGGGCGGCCGACCAGGCGTCGTTGGAGCACCGCCGGCTGGCGGTCGTGTCGACGGGCGACAAGGCAGGAACTCTGGTTGATGACGCCGTTGCTGCAGCGCGGCTCGTGCATCCTGACCTCTCCGTGGGGGGATCGGCCGTTCCCGGGGACCCTCGCCAGGTGCTGATCGACGCCTCGGCGCACGCACACATGCTGGTCGTCGGGTCGCGGGGTCGTGGGCCAGTGCGGAGCATGCTGCTCGGATCGGTCAGTGCCACGGTCAGCGCCCAGGCAGCCTGTCCGGTGGTCGTCTGCCGCCCCGCGAACGCCGGCGACACCCAAGCAGGGGTGGTGGTGGGCGCCGACGGAACGCCCGAGTCGTTGCCGGTGATCGAGTTCGCGTACCGCCAGGCATCCCTGCGACACCTGCCACTGACGGTCCTGCACTCCTTCTGGGATGCTGCGGCCGCGGTAGCCCAGTACCACGAGGCTCGAGGCGAGAAGGCCGACTGGCCCGAGCTGGAGGATCTGCGCGCCTCGCTCTCCGAGTCGGTGGCCGGTCTCGCCGAGGAGTACCCCGATGTGCCCGTCACCCTCACGCTCAGGCACGGCTTCGCCGATGAAGCGCTCAGCCCGCGCCACGGCGGATGGGCCATGATCGTCGTGGGGCGCCATCCCATGACGTCGCTCGAGCGACTTCTCACCGGCTCCATCGCGACGTCGGTCATCGAACGCGCCCACGCCACCGTGGCGGTGGTCCCCCAAGAGTCCCGCTCGTCGTGACCGGGCGCACATGCGGGAGGGAAGATGGTCACCACTGTCGAGAGGCCACCCGTCCGCAACAGCCGGAGCGCGACACCGTGGAAGCGCGCGCCGACGGTGGGGGTCGAGGAGGAGTTCACGCTCCTGGATCCGTTGACAGGGGCGGTCGTTCCGCGTGCGGCCGAGGTGATTCGCGACTGCCGCGACTCGGCCGGCGTGGTCGCGGAGTCGATGACCTTCATGGTCGAGACCCGCACACCGGTGTGCCGTTCTCTCCCGGAGGTTCACCACGCGCTTCGGGCGGGGCGTCTCCGGGTCGCGGAGGTGGCGCATCGGCACGGTGCTGTGGTCGTGCCGTCCGGGCTCGCTCCTTTCGGCCTGCCCAGCCCGCCGGCGGTGACGAACCGCCCTCGCTACCTCGAGCTCGCGAGACGCTTCCCGTTCGCGATGAGCACCAACGGGATCTGCGGGTGCCATGTGCACGTCGCGGTGCCAACCAGACAGCTGGGGGTCGAGGTGCTGCTGCGGCTCCGACGGTGGTTGCCGGCTCTCATCGCGCTCACTGCCAACTCCCCCATCTGGCAGGGCCGTGATGCTGGGTGGGCGAGCCAGCGTTTGGCGTTCGCGTTCCGCTGGCCGACGGCTGTGCCAGCGCCACCGGTGTCGTCGGTCGAGGAGTATGACGATCTGCTCGACAGGGCGATCTCGTGCGGCGACGCGCTGGACGCCCGCAGCGTCTACTTCCTGGCGCGCCTCTCGCCGCGGTATCCGACAGTCGAGATGCGTGTGGCCGACGTCAGCCTGACCGTCGACGAAGCCCTGTGTTATGCCGGTCTCGTCCGGGCCCTGGTCACCGTGGCGGTCGACGACGCCCATCGTGGCAAACCCGTCGCGTTCGTCCCGCAGGCGGAGCTTCGCGAGTCGTGCCGATCCGCCGCCCAGGTAGGCCTCGGGGGCACCCTGACCGATCCGCAGACCGGGGCGCGGGTCGAGGCGTGGCGACTCGTCGACAGGCTGGTCGCTCAGGTCCGTCCGCAGCTGCGGGCCAACGGCGACGAGGCCCTGGTCGTCTCGACACTCACGCGGCTCCGTGTCTTGGGGGGAGGCGCCGAGAGGCAGCGACGGCTCTTCCGTGCAGCGCCCTCACCGGCGGCGTTCGTCGAGGCCCTTGCGCAGACAACGGTCGCCGACCTTGGCACGTGACCATCGGCCGTCGTCGGTCGCTCCCGCCCGTGGGTGACCAGGGCCTCCAGCAGCGGCGGGCCCAGGCAGAGCCGAAGGTCACGCCGTGCCGGTGCCTTTCTGTCCTGCCCTCCTGGTCCTCGCGTCAGTAGCGTGATGTGGTCGGCCGAAGGAGGGCGTGATGAGCAACGGGAGCCCGGAGCTGGCCGCCGAGCCCTACGCCGTGACTCACCTGACCCACTCCGGCGTGGTGTTCATGGTGGGCGACAGGGCCTACAAGCTGAAGCGCCCGATCCAGCTGGGCTTCCTGGACTTCACCGAGGTCGACCGGCGCCGCGAGGTGTGCCTGAGAGAGCTGTCGCTCAACCGGAGGCTCACCCCGGACGTCTATCTCGGACTGGGCGCCATCCAGGACCCGATCTCGGGTGCCGAGCCGGTCGTCGTGATGCGCCGGCTCCCGGCGGCTCGGCGGCTCGCCTCACTGGTTCGGCGGGGTGTCGACGTCGACGAGCACCTGGGTCGCCTCGCGCGGCAGCTGGCCATCTTCCACACGCACGCAGCGCGCAGCCCCGAGATCGGGGCCGAGGGCACCTGCGACGCGATCAGGCAGCGGTGGACCGACAGCTTCGACCAGGTCCGCGGCAGCGGCTCGATGCTGGATCCGGACGTGGTCGACGAGATCGAACGCCTGACGCTGCAGTTCCTCGACGGTCGATCGCGGTTGTTCGAGGCCCGTGTGGCCGCCGGTCGGGTGGTCGATGGACACGGAGATCTGCTCGCGGAGGACATCTTCTGCCTCGATGACGGTCCGCGGGTCCTCGACTGCTTGGAGTTCGACGACCGGTTGCGTCACCTGGACCAGCTCGACGATGTCTGCTGTCTAGCCATGGACCTGGAGCGGCTGGGTGCATCGTCGGCTGCCGCCTCGTTCATCGAGACCTACCTCGAGCTGACCGGCGATACCGCGCCGCCGGCGCTGCTCCATCACTTCATCGCTTACAGAGCCTTCGTGAGGGCCAAGGTCGGCTGTCTGCCGGGAGCCGCCGGAGCCATCGCCGACGCCGCGCTGCACGCGCGGCTCTGCCTCGACCACCTGCGGTGGGGTGCGGTTCGGCTGGTCGTGGTCGGAGGCGCGCCGGGCTGCGGGAAGACCACGTTGGCGGCCGGGGTGGCCGACCGGCTCGGCTTCGTCACCATCAACAGCGACCGGGTGAGGAAGGAGCTGGCGGGGGTCGACCCCGAGCGCTCGGCGTCCGACGCCTTCGGCGCCGGTCTCTACACGCCGGAGTGGTCACGGCGCACGTACGACGAGATGCTTCGCCGGGCCGGACTCCTGCTCTCCATGGGAGAGTCGGTAGTGCTCGACGCCACGTGGGGCCACGGCGAGCAGCGTCAGCAGGTCGTGGAGCTCGCCGACGACATCAGCGCAGAGCTCGTGGTCTTCGAGTGTGTCCTCCCCGCCGAGGAGGCCGATCGTCGGATCAGCGCACGGGTCGGCGTCTCCGACGCGGACGCCGACATCGCTCGGCGGCTACGCGACCAGATGACGCCGTGGCCCGGAGGCCATCGGGTCGACACACTCCGTGAGCCGCGGCAGTGCATCGAGTTCGTCTGTGCCGCCCTAGGACATGGCAGCCGTCCGCCTGTCCTGCGACGCCCACCGACGGTGCTCGACGTGCGCGAACCGTGACCAGAGCCCGCCTTCCGCCTCTGACCCTCTCGCACACTGCTGAACGTCCGATTCGAGGGCGCTCAGCGTACGACTGCCACGGAGCAGTGGGCGGCGTGGAGGACGGACTGGGTGGTGGACCCGAGCAGGAGCTCCGCGAACGCGTCCCGGCCCCGGTAGCCGACTGCGAGGAGCGAGGCCGCGGCGCTGCACTCGATGAGCACCTCAGCGGCTGGGCCGCTCACGACTTCTGTGAGGACGGATGTATCGGCTGATCCAGAACGGGACTCGGCGACCCACCGAGTCAGATGTTCGGCCGCGGTCTCGTGACGGGACGCCACGTGTCGGTGGCTCTCGCGCTGCCTCCCGGGCAACGAGTGAGCGGGGTAGGCGAAGACAGCGCTGACCCGTTCGTGGGTAACGGCTGCTCGCCTGGCCGCGAACCTGACAGCGGCGAGGCTCTCGGGGGATCCGTCGACACCGACAACGATTGCGTGCGCCTGTTTCAGGCGGGGTTCGCGAACGACGACGACCGAGCACGAGGCGTGGCGGGCGACGTGCTGGCTGGTGCTTCCTCCGAACGTCCCAGCGGCGAGACTGTGGCCGCGGCTGCCGAGTACCAACAGATCGGCCGAGCGGGACTCGGCAAGGAGGACGGGGACGGTGCTGCCGTGGACGACCCTCACCTCCCCGCGGATGAGGTCGTCTCGTCGGAGGGATCGCGTCGCCCTCGAGCGTCGCTCTTCGGCGATTCGCTCATTGACCTGGTGGAAGTCGCTCAGGATCGGGTCCATGTCGCTCACGGCGATCACCAGCTCGACCGACTGGCCGGAGAGGCGAGCGGTCGCAAGGGCCCACTCGACTGCTCGCTCGGCATCGGGGGTGGCGTCGTAGCCGACCACGATCCGCGCCACCTCCCGCCCCATTCACCCACGATCGCGGAACTCGATCGCAGGTGGCCAGGGTGCTTCGACATCATCGTCAGGACCTTCTGCCCTGGGGCTTCTGTCCGCGGGGATCGATCGTGGGCTCGTACGCACGCACACCTGAGGTCCCTATGCCGGTCACACCGCAAAGCAGACGATCTGAGCTGCCTCCGCCGGCGGACCGCGCGCACTCCCGTGGGAGAGGCGAGCAGCCAGTGGAACTCGGCCGCACCATTGCCGCGCTGGTCCTTGACTGGGACGGCACCGCGATCCCTCGTCGTCGTGCCTCCGCGGCAGCCTTGCGGGCCCGGCTCGAGAAGCTGTCCAGCCTGGGAGTGCACACGGCGGTGGTCAGCAGCGCGGACCTGAGCAGCATCGACGCACAGATCCGAGCCAGACCGCCGGGGCCCGGGCGCCTGCTCCTGGCTCTCAACCGGGGCTCAGAGCTCTTCGCGGTCGACGCCAGCGGTCCGGTGGTTCTCGCCAGGCAGGAGGAGGCCAGCGACATCACTCGTCGCCTGGACGCGGCCGTCGAGCAGGCGGCGGCGGCGCTGCGGGCCAGAGGACTGGCGGTCGTAGTTGAGCCGTGCCACCTGAACCGGAGAACGATCGACCTGATCCCAGGGCCGGACCTGGCCGATCCTGCGGACTCTCGGACCGGGGTGTTCGCCGGTGCCCTCCAGGATCGCCTGCGCCGTGGCGGGTTCACCTCGATCGCCCAGGTTGTCCGACTGGCGTCACAGGTCGCCGAGCAGTGTGGCGTGCCGCAACCGCGGGTCAGGTTCGACGGCGGGCACGTCGAGGTCGGTCTCACGGACATGTCGGACTCGATGCGACAGGTGCTCGGGGTTCTGGCGGAGGAAGGCGTGGCCGGCGAGCTGGTCCTGGTCGTCGGCGACGAGTTCGGTGCGCTCGGCGGGATGCCTGGGCGTGACGCATCCCTGCTCGTGCCGGAGGCCGTGGGAGTGCTGGCGATCTCGGTGGGTGCTGAGCCGAGCGGGGTGCCGGCCGGAGTCCGGCACGTTGGAGGAGGTTCTGCCGCGTTCCTGGGGATCGTCGATGAGCAGGTTCGCCGAGCCAGGCTGCGCCGTGTGCCCGAGATCTGTCGTGATCCCCGATGGACGATCGTCGAGCGCGGGGTCGATGTCGCCCGCCACCGCGTGACAGAGAGTCTCTTCACTGTCATATCCGGGGGGATCGGCCTACGGGGCTCAGTGGAGGAGACAACCGGCTACGGACATCCGCTGGTGGTGGCGAACGGTGTCTACCAGGGTCAAGGTGACGAGGCTGAGCTCTTGCGCGGCCCGGATGTCGTCGATGTCGCGATCGACCCTCCGGTGCAGGAGGACATCCGGATCCTCGATTTGCACACGGGGGTGCTGCACCGACGGGAGGTCGAGGACGAACATCGACCAGCGTTCCGTTCGTTGCGGTTCGGCAGCGTCGTCGAGCCCGGCGTCATCGGCATGCGACTCGAGGCCGGCAGAGGGCGTCTGCACCTGTCCGACCCGGAGGACGGGTGGCGGGACGGCTGGAGTGCGGTTCGGTCAGGTTCTGGAGGGATCGGCGCTGTGCGAGACCAGTTGGTCGTTCGGGACAGGGAGGTGGAGACGGTGCAGCGGATGCTTGCCCTGCACGGATCGCCGAGCGGCGAACCCAGTCGCACCGTGGCCGAGACAAGGCTGGCCCGCGCCCGCGCCCGTGGTTTCGAGCGCCTACTCGCCGCACAGCGTTCGACCTGGGCGCAACGGTGGAGACGCGTGGGCGTCGAGATCCCGGATGACCCCACAGTGGAGCTGGGCATTCGGTTCGCCCTGTTCCAGCTCTGGGGCCTCGCCGACGGCGACGCGGAGCTCGCCGTGGGAGCAAGGGGCCTCACTGGGAGCGGGTATGCGGGGCACGTCTTCTGGGACGCGGATGTCTTCGTACTCCCGGCCCTGGTCAGCATCGATCCTGCAGCGGCGACCGCCATGGTCAACTACCGGATCAACAGGCTCGACGCTGCTCGCGAGCGCGCACGGGCCGAAGGGCGAGGAGGGGCGAGGTTCCCCTGGGAGTCTGCGCACGACGGCCGGGACGTCACACCCGAGGTGGGCTCGGTCGGCGCAGAGAGCGTGCCGATCCTGACCGGGAGTCTCGAGGAGCACATCACGGCCGACGTGGCATGGGCCGCCGTGCGGAACGCGACGTGGACAAGGTCGAGTGGGAGGTTGACGAAGAGCGAGCGGGTGCTGCTGGCGGAGACCGCACGCTACTGGGTCTCGCGCATGCGGACAGACACCGATGGATCTCTCCACATCGACGGTGTCATCGGTCCTGACGAATACCACGAGAACGTGAATGACAACGCGTTCACCAATGTGATGGCTCGATGGAACCTGCGTTCGGCCGCACGGCGTGCGGCAGCTCCGGCAGGAGAACGGCGGACCTGGAGCGAACTGGCCGCCAGACTGGTCGACGGATACGACCGCGCCAGCGGTCTTTACGAACAATTCGACGGCTACCACTCCCTGGAGCCGCTGCTGGTACGTGATCTCGCAGACCCGCCGATCGCAGCTGACGTGTTGGCCGGGCGTGACCGGGTCGCCGCGTCGCAGGTGATCAAGCAGCCGGACGTCCTGATGATTCATCACCTGCTGCCCGAGGACGCGCAGCCCGGGTCACTTGCCGCGAATCTGGACTTCTACATGCCACGCACCGCCCACGGGTCATCCCTGTCCCCGGCGATCTCGGCGCTCCTGCACGCTCGGGCGGGGAGACCGGACGAGGCGGCGCAACTGCTCACGCTCAGCCTGCGCATCGACCTGGATGACCTGGGAGGGACAACGTCCGGCGGCGTCCACATCGGGGCGTGCGGCGGCGCGTGGCAGGCGGTCGTGCACGGGTTCCTGGGCGCCAGCGTGGCGAACGGGGTGCTGCGCCTCGACCCAGTGCTGCCGAGGGCATGGTCGAGGCTGGAAGCGCGGTTCCGGTGCATCGAGCGAGATGTGCGCGTAAGGGTCGACGGCGACCGGCTGACCGTCGACGCATCAGCAGGGCTGGCGGTGCAGGTCGCCGACAGTGTGGGCCTCCACGTGGCAACGGAGTCCGACGTCGTCTTCACCCAGGAAGGGAAGCGATGAGGTACCTGACTGCGGTGCTCGGCACCGATCCGGACAGCAAGGTTGTCGGGGCGGCAGAGGCGGTGGCGCATCTGCTCGGAGTGGGCATGAGACGGTTCACGATCCCCGGTGCGAGCGCGCAGGTCGATGTCGGCGACGAGATCGTGGCGGCCTTGGCGCAGGATGACGTGGCCGCGGGTGCACTCGGGGTCGAGGGCTCCAACCTCTGCTGGGACGTCGCGTGCCGGGTCTCGGCACCGCTCCTCGTGGTTCCGCCCGGCTGTGAACGGACGGCCGAACGGATCAAGAGGGTGCTGTTGCCGCTCGACGGGACGGCCGAGACCGCGGCAAGCGTCGCCGGAACCGCTCAGTGCGCGATCGACGCCGGGGCGGAGGTCGTGGCCATGCACGTCTTCGACGCCGGCACGGTTCCCGCATTCTGGGACCAGGCCGCGCACTCGGGGAAGGAGTGGCAGCAGGAGTTCGTCCGCCGTCAGCTGCCCACGGCCGTGAAGCTCGACCTCCTCAGGGGCCGCACTCCCGATGAGATGCTCCGGGAGGCCGGGCGCACGGGCGCGGATCTCATCGTGATCGGCTGGAAGCAGGACCTTGCACTGGGTAGGGCGGCCACCGTTCGCCGGCTGTTGACGGATGCGAAGGTGCCCGTGTTGCTGATCTCGACCCGGCAGTGACCCTTCACTCGTGAGAGTGACCTTCTCCTCTGCCGTCGGATGAGGTCGAGTGCTCAGGCTGGAGCATGCGTATCGGTCTGATCGCACCACCCTGGATCCCCGTCCCACCTCCCGGGTACGGCGGGACCGAGGCGGTGATCGGCAATCTGGCCCGCGGCCTGGCGAGGCGAGGCCATGACGTCCAGCTGTTCACGGTGGCGACCTCGACGTGTCCCGTGCAGCGGTACCACCTCTTCGCACGCCCGGCTGAACCCATGGGCATGGCTGCGGCTGAAGCGGCCCACGCGTTGGCCGCATACCAGCAGCTGGCGTCCGCCGACGTGATTCACGACCACACCGTCATGGGCCCTCTCATCGCCGGGCGCGTCGGGGTGCGCACGGGGCCGGTCGTCACGACGAACCACGGCCCGTTCGACGACGTGTCATTGCGCATCTACCGAGAGGCCTCACGGACCGCCGCAGTGATCGCGATCTCTCAGGACCAGGCCCGTCGTGCAGACGGTGTCCCGACAGTCGCGGTGATCCACCACGGCGTCGACCTGGATGAGCTGGCGTTCAGTCCGCGTGGAGGGGACCGACTGGTCTTCATCGGCCGGATGTCACCCGACAAAGGCGTCGTGGCCGCACTGCGGATCGCTCGGCTCGCCGGCCGGGCCTTGGTGATCGTCACGAAGATGCGCGAGCCGGCCGAGCGAGAGTATTGCCAGTCGCAGGTGGTACCTGAGCTCGGCCCGGACGCGATCATCGTCGAGGAGCCGCCGCTGAGCATCCGAACGGAGATCCTCGCGAACGCCGCAGCACTGCTGAACCCCATCGCGTGGGCCGAGCCGTTCGGGCTGGTGATGGCGGAGGCGTTGGCAGTCGGTACGCCGGTCATCGCGTTCCCCCAGGGGGCGGCCCCCGAGATCGTGACCGACGGGCAGACCGGCTTCCTCTGCCCGGACGTGGCGTCTGCGGTCACAGCAGTGTCTCGTCTCGCCAGGATCGATCGCCACGCGTGCCGGCGTGACGCCGAACGTCGGTTCTCGCTCGACAGGATGGCGGCGGATCACGAGCGGGTGTACGAGCAGCTGGTTCTCGACCCGGCACATCTCGACCCGGTCGAGCCGAGTGCCTGTGGAACCCCCCGTGCGGTGGAAATGCAGGACGTCTCGTGACGGGGCCGTGGGCCTACGCCGGTGCACCCGAACCTCTGGGCGACAGCGAGGTCACGCTGATGGAGGGGACGACGTTCTGCATCAGCGATCCTCTGGGCGATGTCGGCTCGCACCTCGCGAGTGGACTCTACGTGCGCGACTCACGGGTGCTGAGCCATTGGCGGCTGACGATGACGACCTGGCATCTGGAGCCGCTGCGAGTTCACCGGGAGACCCCGCATTCCGGAACCTTCCTGCTCTTGGCGCAGCCCGGGCCCGACACGGGCGGATCCGAGCTGTTGGTCACCCGTCGTCGCCTGGTGGGAGAAGGCATGCGCGAGGACTTCATGATCAAGAGCACGGGACCCGACCCGACGCGCCTGGAGCTGATGTTGGCGATCGATGCCGACTTCGCCGATCTCTTCGCAGTGAAGGATGGCCGGGCGAGCGGAGGGCCGGAACGGCGGATCGTGGTCACCGGCGAGAGCCTGGATCTGAGCACGGTGGTCGGAGACTCGGATCTCGGTGTCACCGTCACGTCGGATCCCCCCGCTGCCATCACCCCGTCGGGCCTACGGTGGGAAGTCGACCTCGACGGTCACGGGACCTGGACGTCCATGGTCCAGGTGGTCGTGCGCGTCCGTGGACGGAGGCTGGAGCCTCACCACGCGGCCGGGGTCGCACCCGAGCTGGCGGTGCCGGAGCGCCGACGCAAGGAGTTCCGGAGCAACGTGCCACGGCTGGTTACCGCAGACCGAGCTCTGGCCGACGCGATCGAGCGGAGCATCGACGACGTGGGCACCCTCAGGATCTTCGATCCCGACTCTCCGGCCAGCCCGGTGATCGCCGCTGGATCGCCATGGTTCATGGCACTGTTCGGACGCGACTCCCTGTTGACCTCAATGATGTGGCTGCCATTCGATCCCGGCCTCTTGGCGGGCACACTGACGACACTCGCAGCGCACCAGGGGACCCGGGTCGACCTCGCGACCGAAGAGGAACCCGGGCGGATCCTGCACGAGGTCCGGCTGGGTCCGGACGGGACACTCGCCCTGGGGGGCCGCAACGCCTACTACGGGACGGTCGATGCGACCCCGCTGTTCGTGATGGCCGTGGCGGAGCTGCTTCGCTGGCACCCGTCGACGATGTGGGCCGACCTGATCCCGCACGCCGACCGTGCACTGACGTGGATGCGCGAATTCGGTGACCGCGACGGTGATGGCTTCATCGAGTACGCCCGGTCCACCGATGCAGGGCTGGTGAACCAGGGCTGGAAGGACTCCTGGGACGGCATCAACTTCGCCGATGGCACGATCGCGCAGCCGCCGATCGCCCTGGCGGAGGTCCAGGCCTACGCCTTTGCCGCGTACGTGGCGCGTTCGGACCTGGCCGCGGCAACCGGTGATGACGTGACCGCCAGGCGGTGGCGTGGTCACGCCATGGAGCTCAAGTCGTCCTTCAACGAGGCCTTCTGGCTCCCGGACCGGGGCTGGTACGCCGTCGGTCTGGATCATGACAAGCGACCGATCGACGCCCTGACGTCCAACATCGGGCACTGTCTCTGGACCGGGATCGCCGATGACGACAAGGCGGCAAGGGTGGTCGAGCACCTGATGTCTCCGGAGATGTTCACCGGCTGGGGCATCCGCACCCTCGGTGCCGGTATGGGTGCCTTCAACCCGATGAGCTACCACAATGGATCGGTCTGGCCGCACGACACCGCGATCTGCGCGTCCGGGATGGCCCGCTACGGCTACCTGGACGAGGCCCAAGATGTGATGGTCGGCCTCGTGGATGCGGCGGCGTACTTCGCGGGGCGGCTCCCGGAGCTGTTCGGCGGGTTCTCACGGGGGGATCCATGGATCCCGGTGCCCTATCCGGCCGCTTGCTCACCGCAGGCGTGGGCGTCCGCAGCGCCCGTCCAGTTGCTGCGAGCGTTGCTGCGTCTCGAGCCGGCAGGGGCGGCGCTCGTGTGCAACCCCGCCTTGCCGGAACGCATGCTTCCGCTGACGTTGACCAACGTCGGATGTCGCGGAAGGCGCTACGACATCGAGGTCAACCGGGGCGAGTCGTACGTACGTGAGGGGGGCTTGCCGCGCTGAGTGCCTCCGTCGCCCACGGAGGCGGGGACCATGGACCCTGACAGCCCGGACCGGGGGGATGAGGCTGGTGGCCTGGGGTCATGGGATGGCTACCTCCGCCAGCTCCGCTCGACCCCCGTCGTGGGGCCCTGGGTCGACCACGAGAACGGGCACGGGCGATCGGCGCAGCACGGAGCGCGCCACGGACCCGAGGTGTGCAGAGAGGGGAAGGTGTGGAAGGCGGCGGCCCAGGACGAGAACCGAGGACTCGACGGCCAACCGCAGCAGGGCATCAGCGGGTCCCTCCACGGTGACCGTGAACTCAACCGGCACCTCGGGATGGTCGACCATGAGTCCGGCCAGAGCGGCCCTCAGTTGGCGGCGACGCCTCCGCGCCTCTGATGCGACCGCCAATCCTCCGAGCTCGGCACGCCCCCGGCTGTAGGCGTGGAGGACTCGCAGGCGCGCGTCGGCGCGCTCAGCGTGCTCGAAAGCCATGCGAACCACTTCGGTGGACGTCTCTGCGTCCTGGACCCCAACTGTCACCACCGGGGTTCGCATCGGCGGTGGCGGACGCCAGTCAGCAGGTACCACGGCAACCGGGGCATGGGCGCGCGCGGCGACCCCCTCCGTCGCGGAGGCGTTCGGGTGGTCCGGGTCCGTGCGGTGGTGCTGCACGACCACGAGGCAGCCGTGGCGGCTCTCGCTGACCAAGGTGGCGACGACGGGTCCCCGGCACAGCTCGGTGGTGACGGTGAGGGTGTCGTCGCGCAGCTCGCGCTCCAAGCGTGCCGCGAGCCCACCGAGCAAGTCGATACCGATCCGGTGCAGCTCGTCGTTCCTCGACGTCCCCGGCCGTTTCAGGCCTTGGCCGGCAAGGCCGCCTTCGGTAACCAGTGGGGCGACATGGAGCAGATGGAGGCCGCAGCATCGGCGGCGGGCCTCTTCCGCGGCGTAGACCAGAGCGGCCTCGCAGTCGGTCGACTCCACCCCGACGAGTACCTTTCGCGGGATCGACTCCCACATCATCGGGCCACCCCCTGGTGCCTCCGGCCGCTGACACGACCACTGTGCTGCGTGCTGGTCGTCAGGGGCAGGGTCTTTGGTCCACGGCCCTGGCGGCTACACGTCGAGACCGAGTTCGACGACGGCGTCGGCGACGCTCACGACCGTGGCGTTGTGGTTGCGGGCATGACGCCGGATGCGTTCGAAGGCCTGGTCGGGGCTGATCCGTCTCCTTGCGACCAGGACGCCCTTGGCCTGCTCGATGACCGCGCGGCTGTCGAGCGCGTGCTGCAGCTGTCGGTTGAGTTCGGCATCTCGGTGGCGCTGGGACGCGTTGATCAGGTAGACGGTCGCCATGTCGGCCATGACCGCGGCTGCGGCGAGGTCATCCCCGGACCAGTCCCGCCGGACGTCGGCGTACAGGTTCACCGCGCCGATGGTCAGCTCACCCACCCGCATCGGGAGCGCTGCCACGGCGACGATGCCGACGCGGGAGGCCGCGGCGCAATAGTCGGGCCACAGGTCGCGTTGGGTGGTCAGCTCGGGAATGGCCACAACCTGGCCGGTCTTGAACGCAGTCACGCATGCGCCGGCCTGCACATACTCCTGGGTGCGTTCGAGCTCCGCGACCGCGGCGCCGTGGGCGATGCCCATCTCCAGCCAGTCGTCGCGGCCCAGACCCACGCCGCTGCCGGCGGAAGCCGAACGGGAACCCTTGCCGCTGTGGACATGACGGGGCTAACTTGGCGGGGTTCGCATTCTCGGTCCTTGCTCCTGATCCCGGCGGGACGTCGAGCACTCGCCCCGGACCCCGGCTTGGCTCATCGCGTGCCCTGGGGAGGGATCATGTCGTCGACGGAGCCCATGCGGGCCATCGCCTTGGAGCCGGGTTCCTGGCCGGGATCGGCCGGGCAGAGACGAGTGGCTCGGCTGATCCCAGCCCGATCACCGCAATGGGTCGTGGTCGAGGTGGTGCGGACGGCGTTGGAACCGTCCTGGGCACCCATCGACGCTGCCCTGGCCCTGCTGGCCGACGTCGACGATCACCACGTGTTGTGCCGTGCTCGGGCACGGTTGCGCGGGGCCGCCGAGGAAAGGATGACCCTGTGCCTGGCGCGGGCGCTGGCGACGCTGAACGTGGCGATCGGCCTGCTGGATCACGAGGGTGACGTTGCTGCGACCAATGCCCATGCCGCCCGTGGTGGGGCGAGGTCGGCGCCGTGAGCGGGTCGAGCACGCCCGCGGCACGGTCACACGCTGGAGGGGCGGGTCGATCCGAGAAGGCGGGTCGGTCCGAGGGGGACTCCACGGTGCCCGTGGCCGTTCTGGTCGACCCGCCCGACCTGCTTCGTCACGAGCGCGAGCGGATCGCGCGTGACCTGCTCGCCGTGGCGCTCGGGCAACTGAGCGGGCTCGGTTTCGAACTGTCGTCCATCAGACAGTTGCCCGCCCTCAGCGACGGCGGTGGCCTGGTCGACGAGCGGATCCGCACCGTGATCGAGGCCCTGGACTCCCTGAGCCGAGAGCTACGGAACATGGTGTTCGACATCCTCGGCAGGAACGACCTCGACCTGGATACAGATACCGCGCTGGGGGTCCTTCTGGACCACACCGCAACCCAGATGGACGCCGAGGTCGACCTCTCGGTGGACGGACAAGCACCACCGGAGGCAGCGTGCTGAGACGGCGGGCGGCCTACTGAGGCCGACCTGAGGGGGGGTCCACCGGCAGCGCACGGGGTTCCCAGGCACCATCCGTCGATGCCGCGGTCAGACGTGACGTCAGTAGTCTCGAAGGTATGACCGACCTCGGCGTGATCACACGCGGACACGTCCTGGCCGCGACCGCCGAGTGCGATCGGGTCGGCACTGAACACTTCATGAGCCACTACGGCTTTGGGCGCGCCCGTGAATACCTGCTGGTACTCAACGACCGCGACTACGACTCCCAGGCGATTCTCGGGGTGGCCCACCGCTACGCCGCCGGGCGGGCGCTCGAGGCGGATGAGCTCGCCGGAGGCCGGAGCAGGGCAGCGGAGGTCCTCCGCGAGCTGGGCTTCGATGTGTCCGGACCCGATGTGTCCGGCCGGTTCGGCGCCGACGACGACGAGCAGTGGCGCGACGCCGCGGACCTGGACGCCGACGAGGCGCGCGCCGCCTGGGCCCTCGCCGCGCGCGACTCCCTGGCCGACGTGGCGCGCAGCTATCGGGCCGTGATCACGCACAAGGAGCTCGCGACGCTCGTCCAGGAGCGCACCAGGATCTCGACCAAGCAGCTCAGCCAGCACTGGATCGGCGACGTGCTGGCCCGGGTCGCCATCGACTGCGCCGCACGCGACGAGCCCAACCTCGCGTCCCTGTGCGTCAACTCCCAGGGCAGTGTGGGCGACGCCTATGCCGTGGCCGTCGAGAAGGCGACCGGAGTGGTGCCGGCCGACGGCGACGTCCACGCGGCCGACGAACGGCTGGAGTGCTACCGCTTCCACAAGGCGGTGCGGCTCCCCGAGGACGGTGGCACCGCGGCGCTCACCCCGCGCTTGGCTTCCTCCAGGGCGCGGGCCCGCAAGGTCGCCCGCGAGGCCGTGCCGGTCAACACCTGCCCGACCTGCTTCATGGCCATTCCGGCGACCGGGGTGTGCGACAACTGCGGCTGAGGAACCCCGAGGTTTCGTGACGGCGCCCGGGCCCGGCTGGGACACTGGGCCGGTGGGACGTCGTACGGGGACCTCGCTCGCTGCTGCGCTGAGCGCCGTCATGCTGCTGGGCGCGTGTGGGGGTGACGAGACCAGGATCCTGCCGCCCGAGGTGGACACCGTCGAGGCGGTGACGCCGACCTTCGACGGCAGCCTGGAGCCGGCGGCCGCGGTGCTCGCGCTCGTGCCGCAGAACGTCGCGACGCTGACGGTCACCGACTTCGAGCAGGTCCGGCTGCAGATGGGCGTGCCCGATCTCTCGAGCGAGGACAAGCGCAAGGACCGGGACGCCTTCTGGGCCCGCGCGGAGGCCGAGCGACCACTGCTCTCGACGGGGATGCTGCGCCCGATCGAGCCGAAGCTCAGGCAGGAGTTCGGCCTCACCCAGCTGGACGTCGACTGGGAGGCGCACCTCTACGACGAGTCCGGGAACGAGACTGGCTTCGTCATCGCGTTCCGCGACGGCACCGACATGACCGCCGTCTCCAGCGCCGTCGAGGCCGGGTTCGTCGCCCTGCAGGGAGCCTCGGTCGACGCCGCCCGCGGACTGGTGACGCTCGGGACGACGACCGACGGCGACGAGAGCCTGGCCGCCGACGAGTCGGCCCGGTCGCTGGTGGGGCTGCCTGCCAACGCGACGTACCTCTCGCGCGGCTGCATCGACGAGCCGGGGGCCGTCGATGTCGACGAGCTCGAGGTCTACTCGGTCCAGTTCGAGGGCACGCTCGCCACGGCCCGGCTGGGCGAGGACCGGATGGACCTCTTCACGCGGATGCGGATGGGCGAGGGCGTGCCGGCGTTCGAGGCCGCCTTCGAGGGCGGGGTCGCCGACCCGGCCACCGGCCGGATCGGCTATGTGATGACAGATCCCGCGGCCGCCGCTGCGATGGCCCTGGCCAGAGAGCTCCCGTTCACGGCCTGCGCCTAGCGGATGCTTAGGACGCCTCGAACGCCTCGAACGCCTCGAACTCCGTGGCGTCGTGGGCGCTGAAGATGGTCAGCTCCGGGTGGGCCTCCGTCTGGAGGTCCCGCAGCCGGTCCTGGTTGTGGTGGCGGTCCCGCCTGTCGACCTGGACGAGACCCTGGAACGCCCGTAGGCCCGGCGGGCAGGTGCGCGGCGTGTCCTTCTCGCCGTGGAAGAAGTAGCTGTCCCCGGCGTGCAGCAGCCACCGCTCGCCGTCGCGGACCGCGACGCCGCAGTGTCCGTGGGTGTGACCGCGCAGCGGCACGAGCAGGACGTCGTCGCCCAGGACCGTCACGGAGTCGAAGCCGAACCACTCGTCCCCGCGCGCCCGGTGTCGCACCCAGGCCGGACCGTGGGCCCACTGGGCACTGACGTAGCGGGCTCGCTCCCGGAGCGGCGGCGCCAGCGCGCGGTCGAGCTCGTCCTCGAAGACGTGGACGCGTGCATGCGGGAAGTCGCCGATGCCGCCGGCGTGGTCGAGGTCGAGGTGGGTGAGCACGATGTCGGTGACGTCGTCGGCTCGGTGGCCGAGCGCGGTCACCTGCGCCAGCGCGGTCTCCTTCGGGTCGAGCACCGGACCGACGGCGGCGCGGAAGGGCTGGCCGAGGCGCTTCGGGTTCGCCAGGTCGGCGGTGCCGAGGCCGGAGTCCACAAGCAGCAGGCCTTCGGGGCGCTCGACGAGCAGGCAGTGCGCGACCAGCCGCGAGGGCATCAGTCGGCCGCCGAGGGTGCCGAACGGCTTCAGCGTCGCGCAGTTGAGGTGGTGGACCGTCACGGCGCGATCCTGTCAGGTGCGGCCCGGTCAGGTGTGGAGCGGCGTCACCGCCAGCGGTCGACCCCGGTCCAGGACCGTCCGTCGTCGTCGGAGGACAAGGTCCCCATGACCAGTCGGTCTCCGACCACGCTCAGGGGTCCCATGAAACCGGTATCGATCGTCCAGGAGATGCCGCCCGTGTCGTGGACGAGGGTCCACTCACCCTCCTCGAGGGAGTCGAGCCGCCAGATCCGGGTGCGGGCACCCGCGGGGACCTCGGCGATGGACCGCATGAGGATGGTTCCCTCCGGGGTGGCCAGCACGTCGATCACCATCTCCGAGGTCGAGTCAGCGGGGTACCGCTGCTCGATGGTCCGCCACCTCGCTCCGAGGTCGTCGCCGACGAAGAACCGCATGAAGCCGTCCCCTCGCCCGTGCGCCCAGTAGAGGAGATCGCCCTCGTCGGCGCCCAGGACCGCACCGGCTCTCAGCTCGGTGGGATGGCCGTCGACCAGGGTCCTCGACCTGCGCTGGCCGTCGTCGTACCACCACGCCAGGAGCGGATCCGCACGCGAGGCGATCACTTCGCGACCCCAGGGCTCCGTCCCGGTCGCCGGGTTGACCGCGGACAAGGTGCTCGTCGCGGTGCCGCTCCACGCACCTCGTCGCTCGTACACGATCTCGTCGTCGACGTCGACGGCGCACCAGGTGCTCTGCTCCTCCCCGGACAGGCACACGAACCAGCGTCGCGGCTCCGCGACGTCCACGTCGGAGACGACCCGAGTGAGCCGGACCGACGAACCGTCCTCCCGGATCAGCCACTCGCCACCGTTGGAGTCATCCACGACCAGCAGCACCCCCGGGGCCGGGCTGTGCACGTAGAACGGGCGGGCGGCGCCCATCGGCGGCCGCCGGTAGGTCGCCGTCCTCCAGCCGTCCGTGGTGACGGCCATGGCGTTGAACCACGGACGCCTGCCCTCAGGGTCGGCCGGGCACCAGGTGCACTCCGCCGTCCACACCGAGAGCATGAAGTTCGGGTCGTCGGCGGACACCCCGGAGAACCGGAGCTGCGCGTTGTCGGCGTGCACCACCTCGCGCGGCCGCATCGCGGTCTCGGACGCGTGGCTGGGGGCATCGTCCGGCGACGGAGCGGGCGTGACCTGGGGGGTGGGCGACGGCGAGACCGGCGTGACCGGGTCGGGGAGCGACCGGTCCCGGTCCGCGGTGCCCAGGGCCACCGCGCCCCCCGCTACCAGGAGGGCGGCGGCGAGCCCGGTGCCGACGGTGGTGACCGCGGCGCGCCGGTCGCGGCGGCGCGCCGTCTCCTCCAGGAGGGCCAGCGCCGGCGGCTGCATCCGGTCGCCCAGCGAGCGCAGCGTGTCGAGGTCACGCATGACGGGGCTCCTCCCGGTCGAGACGGGGCTCGTCCACGCGGTCGTCGAGGAGTCCGGCCAGGCGCTCGCGGGCGCGGGACAGCCGGGACTTGACGGTGCCCTCGGGAATGCCGAGCTCGGCAGCGATCTGGCCGACGCCGAGGTCGGCGAGGTGGTGGAGCACGACCACGTGGCGCTGCTGGTCGTCGAGGTCGGCCAGCGCACGGACGATGGCGACGTGCTCGGGACCCACCTCCACGTCGGCCTGCGGTCCTGGCACCTTCACCTCGTAGCGGCGGACGACCAGCGCATGCCGCCACCCGCCACGGATCCGGTTGACTGCGACGGTGCGCAGCCACGCCTCGGGGTTGTCGACCGCGGCAACCGCCCGCTGCTTGCGGATCGCGGTGACGAAGGCTTCCTGGACCGCGTCCTCCGCATCGGCCAGGTCACCGCACAGCGCGTAGAGCTGGACGACCAGTCGCCGGTAGGACGCGGTGTACAGCGCGTCGATGTCCAGCGTCCCGCCCATGCCTCACCTCGTTCCGCCGCCGTGCTCTCGACAGGACGAGGCGCGACGGGCGGTCTTGGTTCCCGCATCGTCGCCGAAATGTGCGAGTGGGCGGAAGGGCGGCAGGTTCAGCCGGCGTGCAGGCTCCTGGCGGTGGGCGACTTCTCGACGGTGGCCGGGTCCGGGTAGGTGCCGAACAGCCGGTCGGCCGTGCCGGCGCTGGTGACGGTGAACCAGTAGTGCTCGTTCTTGTAGTGGTGCAGCCGGTGGTTGCGCCACACCGAGCGGTACCACGCCGACTTCGGCCGGTAGTCGCTGTGCACGAGGTAGTGGGTCCACTCGTAGCCGGCCTTGGTCGCATAGACCGACACCAGGAGGGTCAGGGCGCTGGACGTCGTGGGCATGGCGAGGAGCGCGACGACGACGTACGCCGGCAGCAGCCAGACCAGAGCCCGCCACGGGATGAAGACCAGCGGCAGGTCACGCGGGTCGGCGTGGTGGGCGCGGTGGTCGCGGGCCAGCAGCGAGTCGATGGTGACCGGGCCCAGGGAACGCGGGCGCCAGTGCAGGATCACGACGTGGATGACCCACTCGATGACCGGGAAGAGGGCGATGAGCCCGACCGGGATCAGCAGCTCCCACCACGCACCGCCACCCTGCCCTGAGATCGGCACAGCGACGCGGGCGGTGACCGCGGCGAGCAGGAAGGCGCCGATCATCCACGGGCTCGGGTGGCGCACGAACTCCGCCCACGCCTGGCCGAGGGTCAGGCTGCGGCGGCGCGCGGCGGGGGACTCGTCGGCGGCGAGCCGCTGCGCGGCGAGCTGCTCGATCTCTGCCCCCGAAATCTGGCGCAGGGCCTTGGTCATGACTTGTCCTCCAGGGCGGCGAGTGCGTCGATGAGGTGTTGGGTGGCCGGGCGCAGCACCCGGTCGGCGGCCGCGCGCGCGACCTCGGGGTCACCGGCGCCGATGGCCGCGGTCAGCAGCCGGTAGGCCTCGGTCTGGCCGACCTCCTCGGCCATCACGGGGGCGAGCGCCTCGAGGGCCGGCTCGTAGGCCGCGCGGAGGCTGTTGAACATCAGGCGGAACACGATGGAGTCGGCCGCGTCGACCACCTGGTCCCAGTATTCGAGGGCGTGCACCTGCCGCTGCACGTCGTCGTCGGTGGCCGCGAGCCGGTCGGTCGTCTCGGTGAGCAGGGCTGCCAGCGCCGGGCCACCGCGGGTGGCGGCCAGCGCGGCCACGCTGGGCCCGACGGCGAGCCGGGCCTCGAGGATGCTCCGGGCGACGGCGGGGTCCAGCTCGCCGTGGCGGACGAGCAGCCGGGCGAGCAGGTCGAGCCCGGCGTGCCGCTTGTAGTCGCGCACGGTCGTCGCGCCGCCGTGGCGGACCTGGACGAGCCCGGTCTGGGCCATCCGCTGCAGCGCCTCGCGTACGGCGGGCCGGGACACCCCCAGTACCTCGGCGAGCCGGCGCTCACTGGGCAGCGGGTCGCCGACGGGGATCTCCCCGTCCACGACCTCGGCCAGGACCTGGTCGAAGACCTCGTCCGGCACCGAGCGGCGTACGACTGGTTGCAGAGCCATGCCCCTTACCGTAAGACGGCCAATGGTCTGAGGTCAAGTGGTCTTACCAGTCAGATTCGGCCGTAGGCTGGGAGGCGTGCCGCCAGCCCTCGCCCCGCGTCTGTGGTGGGGACACCTGCTCGCGGTGGTGCTGGTGGCCGCCGCGGCGACCTTGGGCTACTGGCAGCTCGAGGCGTGGCAGGAACGCCGGGAGGCCGAGGCGCGGGACCTGACCCAGTCCGATCCGGTGCCGATCGCCGACGTCCTCGGCCCGGACGACCCCTTCCCGGGCGACCGGGTCGGGCAGCCGGTGACCGTCAGCGGCACCTGGCTGGCCGACGGCACGGTGTTCGTGTCCGGCCGGGAGCGGGCCGGCACGGACGGCTACTGGATGGTGACCCCGCTCGGGCTGGCCGACGGCGCGGCCGTCCCGGTCGTGCTCGGCTGGGTCGCCGCCCCGGACGCCGCACCGTCGACGCCCGTCGGCGACGCGGAGCTCGTCGGCTGGCTCCAGCCCTCCGAGGGGGGAACGGCCATCGACGAGGACCCCTCCGACGACGTGCTCCCGCAGCTGCGCACCGCCGACCTGGTGCAGCTCGTCGACCAGGACCTCTACGGGGCCTACGCCGTCGCTCGTGACGGCATCGCCGGACTGCCCGCCGCCGACCTGGCCCAGCTGCCGGAAGTGGGCCGCTTCACCGCGCTGCGCAACCTGCTCTACGCCGTCGAGTGGTGGTTCTTCGGCGCCTTCGCGCTGTTCATCTGGTGGCGCTGGGTCCGGGACGCGACGTACGTGCCGCAGGACGTGGCTGCCGATGACTCTGCTGACCCAGCCCCCGATACCGTGACCGCGTGATGTCCAGGTGAACCGCCTCTTCGTCAGCTACCGGGTCCTCGCCTACGTCGTGGGGGTGCTGCTGGCCTTCTGCTCCTTGGTGGCGCTGCCCCTGAAGTACCTCCCGGCCGAGGGCACGGACCTCCAGCGGTTCGGTGAGGACGCCAGCATCATGTGGGTGGCGCACGGCTGGATCTTCATGGTCTACGTCGTGGTCGCGTTCCTGCTGTCGCGCCGGGAGGACTGGACGGTCCAGTTCACGCTCCTCGTGCTGGCCGCCGGGCTGATCCCGCTGCTCATCTTCTTCGTGGAGCGCGTGGTGACGCAGCGGGTGGTCGCCGCGCACGCGGACGACCTGGCCCACGACACGGTCGACCAACGACTGAGGTGAAGACGGCCTTCGTCCTCGGCGGTGGCGGGGTGCTCGGCGCCGTGGAGGTCGGCATGCTGCGCGCGCTGCTCGAGCGCGACGTCGTCCCGGACCTGGTGCTGGGCACCAGTGTGGGGGCGCTCAACGGCGCGCTGGTGGCCCGCCAGCCCGACCTGGGCGTGGTGGACCGGCTGATCGAGCTGTGGTCGATGGCCGGCGAGGCCGGCAAGGAGGTCTACGGCGACAAGCCGTTGCGGACCGTGCGCCGGGCGGTCTCCTCGGGCACCCACATCTACTCCGCCAAGCCGCTGCGCCAGCGACTCGAGGACGAGCTGGGCGACGTCACCTTCGAGGAGCTGCCGGTCACGCTCGAGGTGTGCGCGGCCAGCATCGAGCGGGCCGCCGAGCACTGGTTCACGACCGGACGGGTGGTCGACGCCGTGGTGGCGAGCGCGGCCGTCCCCGGCCTGCTGCCGCCGGCCAAGGTCGGCGACGAGCACTTCCTCGACGGCGGCATCGTCAACTCGATCCCGCTCGGACGAGCCGTCGCCCGCGGCGCCGACCGGGTCTTCGTCCTGCAGGTTGGCCGGATCGACCGGCCGCTCACCGTGCCCAAGCGACCGTGGGAGGTCGCCCGCGTCTCCTTCGAGATCGCCCGCCGGCACCGGTTCCAGCGCGAGCTCGCCGAGCTGCCCGAGTCGGTGGAGTGCCACATCCTCCCGGCCCGGGGGACCTCGAGCCGCGACGACACCTGGCTCGGGACCCGCGACTTCAGCAGCGTCCAGGACCGGATCGACGCGACGTACGACGCCTCCCGGGCCTACCTGGAGGAGCACCTGTGACCAGCCGCGCCAGCCTGCTGCGGCGGCTGGTCCTGGCGCCGGCCCTGGTCGGGCTGGTCGGGATGCTGTTCGTGTTCCTGCCGCTGTGGCTGCTGGCCGCGGCCGCGCTCTCACCACTGCTCCCCGGTCGCTGGCGGGCGCTGCGGCTGCTGTGGATCTTCGTCATGTACGCCGTGATGGAGGCGCTGCTGCTGGTCGTGCTGTGCGGGTTCTGGTTCGCCACCGGCTTCGGGCGGACCGTGCGCTCGGCGTACTGGCAGGGCATCCACTACGACCTGGTCGAGGGCGTCATGTGGGTGTTCTTCCGGGAGGCCAAGCGGGTCCTCAACCTCGAGATCGTCACAGACGGCCCCAGCCCCGACGCCCATCCGGGACTGCCGATCCTGGTGTGCTGCCGCCACGCCGGGCCCGGCGACTCGTTCGTCCTCATCCACGCACTGATGCACTGGTATGGGCGCGAGCCCAGGGTGGTCCTCAAGAACACCCTGGCCTGGGACCCGGCCATCGACATCCTGTTGCACCGCATCCCGGCCCGCTTCATCACCCCGGCCGGGGGTGTGGGACTGGAGGAGCAGATCGCCGAGCTGGCCACCGGGCTCGACGAGAACGACGCGTTCGTGATCTTCCCCGAGGGCGGCAACTTCACCGAGGGACGGCGCACCCGCGGCATCGAGCGGTTGCGCAAGCTGGGACTCGACCGGATGGCCGAGCGGGCCGAGGCGATGACCAACGTGCTGGCGCCCCGTCCGGGCGGGTTCCTCGCCGCCTTGGACGCCGCGCCGGAGGCCGACGTGGTGCTGGTCGCGCACACCGGCCTGGACCACGTGCTCACCGTCGGTGACATCTGGCGGGAGCTGCCGATGGACAAGCGCATCGTCATGCGCTGGTGGAAGGTCGCGCGCTCGGAGATCCCCGAGGACCGCGACGACCGGATCGAGTGGCTGTTCGGCTGGTGGGAGCGGATCGACGTCTGGATCAGCGAGCAGGGCGAGCGCAGCGAGCCCGCGAAGCGGCGGTGGTCGAGGAGGTCGCGCTAGCGACCGTCACGAGACCAGGTGAGGCGCGGCTGGGACTCAGCTCCGCGCGGATCACCTTCCAGCCCCGGCTTCCGTGGTTTCGAGACGCGTCACTCACCCCGCTCGCAAGCTCGCGGAGTGAGTCGACGCTCCTCAACCTCCTAGCCTGGCGCGGCCCTCGCAAGCTCGGTCCGCACGGCTAGGACTTCTTGGCGGCCTTCTTGGGGGGAGTTGCATCCGCGTCGGCGACGTCGACGACGTCGGCCGGGTCCTCCGGCGTGGTCACCTGGTGGGGCTCCTCCGCCGCGTCCGCGATCGCCTCGTCCGGGGCCGAGCCGCCGGCGTCCTTCACGGGCGCGGGCGTGGGCGCCGGGGCAGGCTTGGGCACGTAGGACGACTGCCAGTTGTCGGTCTCCTTGCCGCCCTGGAGCTTCTTGGCGACGAACCCGACCGCGCTGGCGACGGCGGCGAAAAGGACGAACTTCTTGAGCTTGCCGCCCTTCTTCTCCGGCTCCTCGCCCCGCAGCGTGGCGACCTTGGCGTCGGCGGACTCCTTGGCGTGGGCGGCAGCCTCGCTGGCGCGCGCGGCGACATCGGCCACGACGGGCGCCGCCTTGGCGCGGGCCTCCTTGATCTTGGGACCGGCCTTGGCCTTGGCCTCCTTGACGGCGGGACCGGCCTTCTCCTTGGCGTCCGCGAGCGCGGGGCGGGCGGTGTTCTCGACGAACTCCTCCACGGCGTCGCGGGTGGTGGCGACCGCCGACTCGACGTGCGGGCGCACCGCCTCGACGTAGTCCTGGGCCTGGTCGAGCAGGGTCTTCTTCTTGCGGAGAACCATGAGATGAAGTTCCTTCCACTTCTGGGCCACGTCGGGCTGCGGATCGGGGGGTGCGGATCCGATTCGTCCATCTCACCACGTCACCGAAGCCACCCACCAGGGCGGTCCTTGCGGACCGTGCGAGGATCGTCCGGGCGCGACGAGCGTCCGTGTGCGAGGGCGGTACCCATCGCCCCGCTCCCTGAACCCAGACTCCTCCACGCTAAAGGGGCCCCACATGGCGCAGCAGGCCATCCTCAAGACCAACAAGGGCGACATCACCGTCAACCTGTTCCCCGACCACGCCCCGGAGACGGTGGCCAACTTCACCGGCCTCGCCACGGGCGAGAAGTCCTACGACGCGGGCAACGGCCGCAGCGGGCCGTTCTACGACGGTCTGGGCTTCCACCGGGTCATCGCAGGCTTCATGATCCAGGGCGGCTGCCCCCTCGGCACCGGGACCGGCGGTCCCGGCTACACCTTCAAGGACGAGCCCCACCCCGAGCTGGTCTTCGACAAGCCCTACCTGCTGGCGATGGCCAACGCCGGGCCCGGCACCAACGGGTCGCAGTTCTTCATCACCGTCGGCCAGACGCCGTGGCTCAACTTCAAGCACACGATCTTCGGCGAGGTGGCCGACCAGGCCGGCCGCGACGTGGTCGACGCGATCGCGGCGTTGCCGACCGGTCCGGGCGACCGCCCCCTCGAGCCCGTGACGTTCTCGTCGGTCGAGATCGTCGAGGGCTGAGCACCGCCGCCGAGGGGCGACCGTGTCCCAGCCCATCCCGACCCCGTCGGGCCCCGGGTCGGGGGTGCCGACCTGCTACCGGCACCCCGACCGGGAGACCTACATCCGCTGCCAGCGGTGCGAACGGCCGATCTGCCCCGACTGCATGCGCGACGCGGCGGTCGGCTTCCAGTGCGTCGACTGCGTCAAGGCCGGGGCCAAGGAGACGCGCAGCGGGCGCACGGCGTACGGCGGCCTCCGCCCGACCGACGCCTCGGCGACCTCGATCGGGCTCATCGTCCTCAACGTGTCGGTGTGGATCGGCATCCTGGCCACCGGTGGGTTCAACGGCCGGGTCTTCGACCTGCTCGCGTTGCGGCCCAAGGGGCTGTGCGAGGTCTCCGGCGGTGTCTACGAGGCGTCACCAGGGCTGAAGTGTGAGTTCGGTGGTCAGCTGATCCCCGGCGTGTCCGACGGCGCCTACTGGCAGGTCGTCACCTCGATGTTCACCCACGTCGCGGTGTGGCACATCGCGTTCAACATGATGGCGCTGTGGGTGCTCGGGCCTCAGCTCGAGCTGGCCGTCGGCCGCGCGCGCTTCCTGGCCCTCTACTTCATCTCGGGCTTGGCGGGCTCGGCGCTGGTGCTGGCGGCCGGGCCGCAGTTCGGCGGCACCCACGGGGCCTCCGGCGCGATCTTCGGCCTGATGGGGGCGTTGCTGGTGCTGGCCTTCAAGGTCGGGGGTGACGTCCGCGGCGTCCTGACCTGGATCGGCATCAACTTCTTCATCACCTTCGTGTTCGTCAACAACATCTCGTGGCAGGGCCACGTCGGCGGCTTCCTCGGCGGTCTGGCCTGCGCCGGCGTCCTGATCTACGCCCCGCGCGGCCCCCAGCGGGCTCGCGTCCAGGTCGCCGGCCTGGCCGCGATCGCCACGGTCGTGCTGGTCGCGATCGTGGTCCGGACCCTCATGCTGGCCGGCTAGTTACACCGGTGTAGTTCATCCACAGGGTTGTGCACAGGTGTGGATGGGCAGTCCCGCTCATCCCACGGAGAGCGTCGGGTCGATGCCGCGCCGCTCAACGGCTCTGCAACGCACGCTCATGCCGAGTTGAGGTCGCCGCAGTTTCATCAAGGGATGTCGCTCAACCCGCGCTCCCCGGGGTGAACTCGGCATGGGAACGGCAGGTTCGTCAGCATCCCTTGATGAACCGTCGGGGAACCGACCGTCCTCATCCCACCCACGGGCACCGACACTCCACGGACACGCATGACAGACCTGTGGACAGCACCTATCCAGCCTGGCCTGTGGACACGAAGTGGACGGCCCCTATCGGGAAGCGGTCAGGAATCGAGAAGCCTGCGCCCGCCAGTCGGTTCTAGCGTGAGGTCATGACTACCAAGACCACCACCAAGACATCCGATTCCGGCTTCTCCGAGGACGAGCTGGCCGCCATGAAGCAGCGCGCCGCCGAGCTGCGTGCAGAGAAGAAGGGCGGCGCGAAGAAGGCCGACGAGGCCGAGGCGTGCGTCGAGGCGATCACGGCGCTCCCGCAGCCCGACCGCGGGCTGGCCGAGGCCATCCACCGGATCGTGCTCGACGTCGCCCCGCAGCTGGACCCGAAGACCTGGTACGGCTTCCCGTCCTACGCCCGCGACGGCAAGGTCGTCGTCTTCTTCAAACCGGCCTCGAAGTTCAAGACCCGCTACGCCACTCTCGGGTTCGAGGAGGCCGCCCAGCTCGACGACGGCGCGATGTGGGTGACGTCGTACGCCGTGGTCGAGATCGGCCCGGCCGAGGAGAAGCTGATCCGCGAGCTGGTCGAGAACGCCGCGGGCTAGGCCCCGGAGCGGCCAACACCTCTGGCCTCGGCGGATCTGCCGCTCTGTCAGTCGGCGATGACGACGGGGATGGCGCCGAACTCGCCGGGGTCGGTCTCGATGCCGGTGCCGCCGCGCACCATGATCGTCACGACGTCGCCGGGAGCCGCGCCGCTCAGGTCGAGGGTCGTGGTGAACGGCAGCGGGGTGGCCTCCGAGCCGCCCTGGGCGATCTGGACGTCGAGGGGCTCACCTGTGGTGCCAGACACCTGGGCGCTCACGGTGAGGTGGGCCTCGAAGCCGCGGCCGATGCCCTCGACCGTCAGGGGTCCTGCCGGCACCTCGGCGAGGGACTCGGGGACCGTGATTGCGGCGTTGGGGTTGACCGCGGCGATCACGAACCAGCCGCTGGCCGAGCCGAGCTGGCGCAGCAGGAGGGTGGAACGCACGATCGACCGGTCGCCGGACTCGCCGGAGAACAGGGCGTCGACCTCACCGCTGCGGGCATCGCCCTGGCGGAACTCGCCGGCCGTGCCGGCCTCGAGCACGTTGTCGAGGAAGTCCTGGGCGGCGGCCACGGGGTCGTCGAAGACCACGTCGGCGGCCGGCCACAGTGCGGGTTGCTCGAGCTCTGTGGGCTCGGTGGGCTCGGTGGTGTCGGTGGGCTCGGTGCTGGTGTCGGTGGGCTCGGTGGTGGTGACTGACGGCTCGGTGGTGCCGCCGGTGCCTGTGTCGTCGTCGCCACACCCCGCGATGGCGATCCCCAACGTCACAGCGGCGAGCACAGCGACGACCTGGCGGGTGGTGGTCATGTCCGCTTCCCTTCGCGAGGCATCGAACACCTCAAGGGTCCCCCAGCGGCACGCACCGGGCCAGGGCCGTTGTACCTGCCGCGCTGTGGGCGGCTACGCCCGCCGGTCTGCCGCCGGTAGAGCGACGCAGGAAAGCTCCTACGTCACTCCCAGCGAGTGGCGAACGTGAACCCGACGGCCATGAAGCCGATGCCGACGACCAGGTTGTAGTTGGCCAGGTCGTCGAAGATCGGCAGCCTGCTCACGTCGTCGCTGATGACGTAGTAGGTGCAGATCCAGATGAGGCCGATGAGGAAGCAGCCGAGCATGCCGACCACCACGCCGCGGCCGCGGCCGAGGGGCGTCGAGGGGTGCGCGGAGATCATCAGGCCGAGGAAGAACGCGACGAACCCGATGACGTAGTTCCACCCGCCCAGGTCGGCCATGAAGCCGGGCCCACCCGCCTTCTCCGGGGGCAGCACCGTCGGGTCGACGCGGACGGCCACGTAGTAGTAGGCGATCCAGGCGATCCCGAGCACCATGAGGAGCAGCGCGACCACCGTCCGCGCGGTCAGCACCGGCTCCCGCGGCGGCTCGCCCAGACGGTCCATCTCCGACTTGCGGCCCAGCCCCAGGCGGGGCTTCATCCTCGACACGCGGGCTACCTTAGTCGGCGTGCGTAGGAGCAGGACGTGGCGGATCGGTACGCCGGTCGTCGCACTGCTCTGCGGGACGCTGTTCGTGGTCAGTGCGCAGTCCAGCGAGGGCACCGACCTGAGGCCGGGTCGCTACGACGACCTGGCCAGTCTCGTCGGTGCCGAGGCGGAGCGCGCCGAGGACCTGACCGACCAGGTCAACACGCTCACCGAGGAAGTGGCCGAGCTGGGCTCCCGGGTCGAGGACGACACGGTGCAGCGGGTGCAGGCGCAGGTCGAGCAGCTCCGGGACCCCGCCGGCCTGGTCGAACGCAAGGGTTCGGGCGTGCAGATCACCCTCTCGGACGCGCCCGACGAGGTGATCGACGCCGCCACCGGCGACAAGAACCTGCTGGTGGTGCACCAGCAGGACATCCAGGCCGTCGTCAATGCGCTGTGGAAGGGCGGCGCCGAGGCGGTCACCATCCAAGGTCAGCGGGTCATCTCGACCACTGGCATCAAGTGTGAGGGCAACTCGGTGCTCCTCCAGGGCGTGCCCTATCCCCAGCCCTACGTGATCGAGGGGCTCGGCGACACGGGTGAGCTGACCGCGGCCATCGCCCAGGACTCCTACCTGCAGGTCTACCGGGAGCAGGCCAACGACCCCGACATCGCCGTCGGCTGGGACTTCGAACCGGTCGACGAGCTCATCGCGCCGGCGTACGCCGGCCTGCTCGGCCTGTCCTTCGCCCGGCCGCTGCGCTAGCGCCAAGGCGCGGCCCCACCCGCGCGGGCGGGATCGTCGGCTGGTCGGTGGGCTGGTCGGTCGGCGTCTCCGTCGGGGTCTCGGTCGGCGGCGGCGGCTCGACGTAGACCGAGACGAAGATGATCACCGTCGAGCCCTCGGCGAGGGTGCCGTCGATCGGGAACTGGTCGGTGACGGTGCCGGCCGGCTCGGTGGAGGTGTTGTCGTTGCGGACCTGGGGGTCGAACTTGGCCGCCCGGATCCGCTCCTCGGCCTCAGCCTGTTGCAGGCCGATGACGTTGGGGACCTTTTCCTGACCGTCGGAGACGAAGACCGTGACGGTGAGGCCCTGCTGGACGGTCTCACCGCCCGCGGGTTTGGTGCGCACGACCTCGCCCTTCGGCTGGTCGGACTCCTCGGTCTCGAACTTCACCTCGAGCTTGGCGTTGCGCAGCTGGTTGCGGGCCTCGGTCTTGGTCTGACCCACGACGAACGGCACCTGGACCATCGGCTTGCCGGTCGAGACGACGAGGTCGACCTCGGTCCCCGGGTCGACGTACTGGTCGCGGTTGGGGTCCTGCTCGATGACCGCGTCCTTGTTGACGGTCTCGCTGGCCTCGTAGTCGACCTCGCCGACCGTGAGGCCCGCCTCGCCGATGGCGATCCTGGCCTGGTCCTCGGTGAGGCCGATCAGGTTGGGCACCTGCTCCTGCTCGGGCGCCGACTCGAACAGGTCGCTGCCGAAGGCGAGCACGGCACCGACGATGAGCGCGATGACGAGCAGGCCGAGCAGGACGAGGAGGCCGGTGCGGGGCGTACGCCGGTCGTCGTCGGGCGGGACCGGCTGGCGCGGCCGCACCGAGGTGCTGTCGGTCTGCGGGGCACCGACCACGGTGGTCTGGGTCTGGTAGTCAGGGTCCGGCGCCGGGACCGGCACCGGGGCCTGGACCGGGCGACCGGCGAGGTAGCGCTCGATGTCGCTGCGCATCGCCGCGGCGGACTGGTAGCGGTCCTCGAGGCGCTTGGCGAGCGCCTTCATCACGATCGCGTCCACCGCCGGCGGCAGGTCGGCGTCGTGCGCCGACGGCGGGGCGGCCTGCTCGCGGACGTGCTGGTAGGCGACAGCGACCGGGCTGTCCCCGACGAACGGCGGCCGACCGGTGAGGAGCTCGTAGAGCAGGCAGCCCGCGGAGTAGACATCCGAGCGCGAGTCGACCGTCTCGCCGCGGGCCTGCTCGGGGGAGAGGTACTGCGCGGTGCCGACGACCGCCGCGGTCTGGGTCATCGTGTTGGCGTCGCTCATCGCCCGGGCGATGCCGAAGTCCATGACCTTGACGTCGCCGCTCGGGGTCAGCATCACGTTGCCGGGCTTGATGTCGCGGTGGATGATCCCGGCCCGGTGGCTGTAGTCCAGCGCGGACAGCACCCCCGAGGTGATCTCCAGGGCGCGCTCGGGGAGGATCTTGCGGCCCTCGCGCAGGATGTCGCGCAGCGTCCGTCCAGCGACGAACTCCATGACGATGTAGGGCTGGGCGACCCCGGACCCGTCGGTGGCGAGCTCCTCGCCGGTGTCGTAGACGGAGACGATCGCAGGGTGGTTGAGGGAGGCCGCAGACTGCGCCTCGCGACGGAACCTCGCCTGGAACGTCGAGTCGCTGGCGAGGTCGGTGCGCAGCCTCTTGATCGCGACCACGCGGCCGAGCCGCGAGTCGTTGCCCTTGCGCACCTCGGCCATGCCGCCGCGGCCGAGCAGCTCGCCGAGCTCGTAGCGGCCGCCGACCATGGGCGGGCCGGCGGGCGGTGGGGGAGGTGTGGGGTGGCTCATGGTGTTGCCTCTTGGATCGGGGTGGCCGTGGGGGACGAGGAGCCCGTCGCGCCGCCGCCGCTGGCAGATCCGGTGGGCAGGCTTGGCTCCGGGGTCGGCGTGGGCGTCGGCGTCGGCGTGGGCTCCGGGGTCGGCGTCGGCTCCTCGGTGGGTTCCGGGGCGGCGTAGTAGGTCACGGTCACGACATCGCCCTCGGACAGCCCGCTGGTCGGAGAGACCGACTCGACGGTGTCGGTCTCCTTGTCGCCGGGGTTGTCGATCCGCTGCGCGTCCGGCTCGAGCCCGAGCTGGCGCAGGTCGGCGAGGACCTCGTCGATGTCGCGGCCCACGTAGTCGTCCGGGTCGAGCTCGATCAGCTCGGGGGTCTCGCTCTCCGTGGGCGTCTCGGACGGGGTCTCGGACGACTGCGTCTGCGACGGGACCGGGTCGTCGCCGAGGTCGTCCTGGGGGTCGTCGCCGTCGCGGGTGAGGACCAGGGCGATGATGACCGCGGCGGCGACCAGGGCCAGGAGCAGCACGACCAGCGGCCAGGCGTTGCGGCGGTCCTCGTCGTCGTAGGCCGTGACCTGCTCGTGCAGGTCGACGGGGGTCGGTGCCGGGGTGGGTGCCGGCGCGGGCACGGGGACCGGCGGGGCCACGACCTGGGTGGCGGCGGTCGACGGGTCGCGCAGGGCGGCGGCGAACGCCGTGCCATCCCTGAACCGGGCCTGTGGGTCCTTCGCGAGCGCCCGCTGGACGACGGCGGCGAGGTCGGCGGGCACCGATGGCGGCAGCTCGGGCACCGGCTGCTGGATGTGGGCCAGCGCCGTGGCGACCGGCGACTCGGCCTCGAAGGGACGTCGGCCGGCGAGGCACTCGAAGGCCACGACCCCGAGCGAGTAGACGTCGGAGGCGGAGGTGGCGACCTCGCCGCGGGCCTGCTCGGGGGAGAGGTACTGCGGGGTGCCCATGACCTGGCCGGTGCCGGTCAGACCGAGGCCCTCGCTGGCGCGGGCGATGCCGAAGTCGGTGATCTTGATCTTGCGGTCGGGCGTGACCATCAGGTTGGCGGGCTTGATGTCGCGGTGCACGATCCCACCCCGGTGGGCGGCGCCGATCGCGTCGCCCGCCTGGGCGAGCAGGTCGCGGACCGCGGCTGGGTCGAGCGACTGGCCCGGCCGCAGCAGCGCCGAGAGCGGCTGCCCGTCGACGAGCTCCATCACCAGGAACGGCCGCGGGATCCCAGAGCCGTCCGCGACGCCCGAGGCCTGGGACTCGCCCACGTCGAAGACCGCGGCGATGCCCGGGTGCTGCAGGCCCGCGGCGTGCCGGGCCTCGGTCTCGAAGCGGGACCGGAACGTCGCGTCGTCGGCGTACTCGTGCTTGAGCAGCTTGATGGCGACCGGCCGGCTGAGGGCGGTGTCGGTGCCGCGCCAGACCTCGCCCATCCCGCCGGTGGCGATCCGGCTGTCGAGGCGGTAGCGGCGGGCGTCGTCGGCGAAGCGCGGCGGCTCCTCCGGGGGCGGCATCGGGGGCTGCATCGGGCCGGTGGGTGTGTCGCTCACTGGATCACCGCCTCCATGATCGCCTTGGCGATGGGTCCGCCGAGCCGGCCGCCGGCGATCTCGCCGCGCTCCACGTCCTCGATCTTCTGGATCATCACGGCCACCGCGACCTGGGGGTCCTGCGCGGGGGCGAAGGCGACGAACCAGGCGTACGGCGGCACGTCGTCCTGGCCGCTCTGCGCGGTGCCGGTCTTGCCGGCGACCGTGAACCCGTTGATGGCGGCGGGAGAGGCGGTGCCCTCCTCGACGGTGTAGACCATCAGGTCGGTGAGCTGGTCGGCGGTGGACGCGGAGACCGCCTTGGAGAACTCCTCCGGCTCGGTCTGACGGAGCACCTCGAACGTCGGCGACTGGACCTGGTCGACCAGGTAGGGCCGCATCACAGTGCCCTGGTTGGCGATCCCCGCCACGACCATGGCCATCTGCAGCGGGCTGGCCTGCACCTCGAACTGGCCGATGGCCGACTGCCCCGTCTGGGGCGGGTTGGCCCGCTCGGGGAAGTTGGACACCGACTGAGCGCCGAGGTCGTCGAAGTACTCCTGGTTGAACCCGAACGCCTCGGCCTGCTCACGCAGCTCGTCCTCGCCTAGCTCGACGCCGAGCTGGGCGAACGTCGTGTTGCAGGAGTTGCCCATCGCCTGCTCGAACGGGATCTTGTCGACCCCGCACTCGCGGCCCTCGTTGTCGATGAGGCCGGAGCTGTCGCTGGTCTGGGGCAGCTGGTAGGACGCGCCGCCGGGCACCTCGCCCGAGGCCTCGTAGGCGCCGCTCTCGATCGCCGCGGCGGCGGTCACCAGCTTGAACGTCGATCCCGGCGGGAGCGTCGTCCGGATCGCCCGGTTGACCAGCGGCTCGTCCTCGCGCTGGTCGAGCCGTTCGTAGGCCTCGAGGACCGACGGGAAGTCGTGGGAGGCCAGCTCGTTGGGGTCGTAGGACGGCAGTGAGGCCATCGCCAGGATCTTGCCGGTGTCGGGCTCGAGGGCCACGACCGAGGCCTCCACCTCACCGGGCAGGGCCTCGAGGGCGTCGTAGGCGGCGTTCTGCGCGGCCCGGTCGATGGTGAGCTGGACGTTGCCGCCCTTGCCGGCCTTGCCCGAGAGCAGGTCCACCAGCTTGGTGACGAACAGCAGGTCATCGTCGCCGGAGAGGAGGCGGTTCTGGGTCTGCTCGACGCCGGTCTGGCTGAAGTAGGAGAAGTAGCCGGTGAGGTGTGCGTACTTCTCGGGCTCGGCGTACTCGCGCTGGAACTCGTACTTGTCGTCAACCGGCTTGCTCTCCGCCACCGGGTCGCGCCCCACCAGGATGGCGCCGCGCTCGGCGGAGTAGGCCGCCTCGATGATCCGCCGGTTGCGCGGGTCCTCGGCGTAGTCCTGGGACTTGGCGTACTGCAGCCAGGTCGCGTTGGCCATCAGCGCCAGGAACAGGAGGAGGCAGAACACCGAGATGGTGCGGATCGGCTTGTTCACGACGGCACCCCCGCCGTCCTGATGACCTGGGTCGACATCTCGTCGACGTCGTCGTCCTCGGAGAGGTCGGGGACCGGCCGCCGCGCGAGGTCGGAGATGCGCAGCAGCAGGGCGACGATCACCCAGTTGGCGACCAGCGACGAGCCGCCGTAGGAGAGGAACGGGGTGGTGAGGCCAGTGAGCGGGATCAGCTTGGTCACCCCGCCGATGACGACGAAGACCTGGAGCGCGAGTACGCCGGCCAGGCCGACGGCGACCAGCTTGCCGAAGCCGTCGCGGGAGATCAGCGCTGCCCGCAGCGCGCGCTCGACGATCAGGCCGTAGACCAGGATGACCGCGATCACCGCGGTGAGTCCCAGCTCCTCGCCGATGGCGGCCACGATGAAGTCGGACTCGGCGAAGGGCACCCGCTCGGGGCTCCCGCCGCCGAAGCCACGGCCGATGAGCCCGCCCCAGGCCATCCCGAAGAGGCCCTCGACGAGCTGGCCGCTGCCGGGGCTCTGGTCGTAGTAGGCCATCGGGTCGAGCCAGATGTTGATGCGGTTCTGGACGTGGCTCAGCCCGCCCACCGTGTCGGAGAGGAAGTAGATGGCCGCGCTGCCGCCCACGAAGAGCAGTCCGCCCAGGGCCAGCCAGCCGGGCCGCTCGGTGGCGACGTAGAGCATGATCAGGAAGAGGCCGAAGAACAGCAGGCTGGAGCCGAGGTCCTTCTGGAACACCAGGACCGCCAGGCTGATCAGCCACATGACCAGGATCGGGCCCAGGTCGCGGCCGCGCGGCAGGTCGACGAACAGCAGCCGGCGGCCGGCGAGGGCCAGCGCGTCCCGGTGGAGCACGAGATAGCCGGCGAACGCGACGACCAGCAGCACCTTGGCGACCTCGCCGGGCTGGAAGCTGAACGGGCCGATCCCGATCCAGATCTTGGCGCCGTTGACCGTCTTGCCGACCCCGGGGACCATCGGCAGCAGGAGCAGCACGATCGCGCTCAGACCCGAGGTGTAGGTGAAGCGGGTGAGCACCCGGTGGTCGCGCAGGAGCACCAGCGTGGCGACGAACAGCGCGACGCCGACGGTCATCCAGGTGAGCTGCTGGGTGGCGAACGTGTGGTTCTCCCGCCCGGCTTCCTCGTAGGCCAGGTCGAGCCGGTGGATCACGGCCAGCCCGAGCCCGTTGAGTGCGGCGACCGCGGGCAGCAGCACCGGGTCGGCGTACGGCGCGACCAGCCGCACCGCGATGTGCGCCGCGATCGTCAGGCCGGCCAGCCAGCCGCCGTAGCCCACGATGTCGGCCGGCACCTCCTCGTCGACCCCGATGCCGACCGCGGCGTAGGCGCCGATGCCGACGGCGAGGGCGAGCACCAGGAGGAAGAGCTCGGCGCCCCGGCGACGCCGGTGCACGAAGCCCATGAGCCCCTGGCCGGCCTGGGCGGACAGCTGCGCCATCAGTCGGTCGCCCCGGTCGTCTCGGTGTCGGCGGGGGTCATCCGCGCAGCCAGGCTCTCGACGGTACTGCGCGCATCGTCGAGGCTGCCGGCGTCGATGCCGTCGCGCACCTGGCGGGCGTCGAAGTCGGAGAGCCGCGTCAGGTCGACGTTGCTGCGCTCGTAGGGCTCGGACAGCTCGAGACCGGGCAGCGAGGCGTCGAGCCCGCGGTAGATGACGACCAGGCCGTCGTCCTCGCCGACGTAGTACTGCTGCTGGGTCCACGACCAGGCCACCGCGAGGCCGGTCCACACGAGGCCGACGACCACGAACGCCACCAGGACAAGGCGCAGCCAGCGCAGGCGGTGGGGGGCGCGGGGCGCGTAGCGGGCGACCTCCGGGTCGGACTGGATCGCGAACGGGACCTCGTCGAGGATCTCGGCGGCGATCGGCTCGAGCTCGCCGGTGTCGCCGGCCCGATGGCCCCGGAACAGGCTGGGCGACTTGCCCGTCGCGCTCCGGCCGCCGCGGCCCCGGCGGCGCAGCTCGGCGGCCGCGCCCACCATCAGCGGCATGTCGTGCTGGACCTCGGCGCCGTCGTCCTTGACGTCGGCGACGACGCAGGTGACGTTGTCGGAGCTGCCGGCCTCGAGGCTGGCGCGGACCAGCTCGACGGCGGCGTAGTCGGGGGAGCCACCGGAGAGGATGTCGGCCAGCCGGCCGTCGTCCAGCACCCCGCAGGCACCGTCGCTGCAGAGCAGGAGCCGGTCGCCGACCGCCAGCTCGAGCACGAACAGGTCCGGCTCGAGCTCGTGGTTGCCGTCGACCGAGCGGAGGATCAGGTTGCGGTGCGGGTGGACCCGGGCCTCTTCCTCAGTGATCCGGCCCTCGTCGATCAGGCCCTGGACGAACGTGTGGTCGTTGGTGAGCCGGCTGATCTCGCCGTCGCGGAAGAGGTAGGCACGGCTGTCACCGACGTGCCCGATGCCGACCCGGGCGCCGTCGAAGAGCGCGATCGTGGCCGTGGTGCTGGTGCCCTCGAGGGCGGGGTCCTCGTCGACCAGCTCGACGATCCTGTCGCGTGCGCGGTGCAGTGCCTCGGAGATGCGGGTCAGCAGCACGTCGCCGCTCAGGCTGTCGCCCGGTGCGCCCGCGGCGGGTGCGATCGACGGTTCCTCGTCCAGGTTCCGCAGCTGCTGGATCGCCGTGGCCGAGGCGATGTCGCCGCGAGCGGCACCGCCCACCCCGTCGCAGACGGCGAGGAGACGGGCGCCGGCATAGCCGGAGTCCTGGTTGTCCCTGCGGACCCGGCCCACGTCGGAGATCGCCGAGAAGTCGAGTTTCATTTCCTCAGCTCGAGGATCGTCTTGCCGATGCGGACCTGGGTGCCGAGGGTGATGGTGGTGGGCTGGGTGATGCGGACAGTGCCGATGTAGGTGCCGTTGGTGGAGCCGAGGTCCTCCACGAACCACTGGTCGCCGCTGGCGGCGATCCGGGCGTGCCGGGTCGAGACGTAGTCGTCGTCGAGCCTGATCGCGGCGTCGCTGCCGCGGCCGATCAGGATCGGCGCCGCCTCGAGCTCGGCGCGCTGGCCGGAGTTGCTGCCCTCGACCACGAGGACATGGGTGGGCGAGCCACGCCGCTTGGCCGGCTGCTTGGGCCTGCGCTCGCGGCCCTTGGGCTCGGCGGCGCGGGCGGCCTCGGGCACCCGGGCGCCGAACATGTCGGACCGGATGACCGAGATGGCCGAGAGCACGAAGATCCACAGGATGGCCAGGTAGGCGATCCGGATCAGGAACAGCGTCAGCTCAGACACCCTGGCCCCCGAACCCGTCGCCCAGCCCGCCCAGTCCGTCGTCGACGTCCTCGCCCATCCGGACGGTCATCGTGGTGTTGCCGACCCGGACCACGCTGCCGTCGCGGACGCCGGCCTTGGTGACCTTGTGGCCGTCGATGAGGATGCCGTTGGTGGACCCGAGGTCCCTGGCCTCGATGCGCAGGTCGTGCGACCCGGACCCGGTGGCGACAGACTCGACCGCGAACTCGACGTGCCGGCGACTAACCCCAGGGTCGTTGATCCGGACGTCGGCTTCCGTGCCGCGGCCCACCACGAGACCGGGCGGCGTCAGCGGGTGCTTGGTGCCGTTGATCTCGAGCACGGCCCGCGCCCGGCGTACCTGCGTGTGCGTCGCGTTGCTCTGCACCCGGGCCTGGGCGCGGCTGCGGATCCGGAACCGGCCGGTGACCAGGTCCTCCGCCGACTCGAACTCGATCGCGATCGGCCCCGGGAACACGTAGCCCTGGGCGTCGGCGTGGTCCTGGACCTGGTGGGTCAGCTCGTCGGCGAGCGCGGTGTCGTACGGCGCCAGGCGCTCGAGGTCGCTGGTGCTGAGCTCGACGTGGAAGTCGTTGGGCACCATCCGCCGCTCGCGGGAGAGGATCTGCGCGTTGTTGTCGCACTCGCGCTGCAGGGCGGCGGCGATCTCCACCGGCTGCACCGCGGAGCGGAAGGCGCGCGCGAAGGCGCCGGAGATCATGCTCTCGAGCCGTTGCTCGAAGCGCTGGAGTCCGCCCACGTCGCCTCCTTCCCCGAGTGGTGGTGGTGTGCTCTGGTTGATGGCAGGCCTGAGTGCCGCACGGTGGCGGGACCGTCCCGACTGTATCGGGGTGGCCACGCCGACTCCCGCAGCCGCCGCCCTGCGCATGACGCAGACCACGCGTTCGCGCACTTTTGTTGCCGCTCCTGCCGCTGGGCTACCCTCTTGGGGCCCTGCGCATGCGGGGCGCCACGCGCGAGTGGCGGAATAGGCAGACGCGCACGGTTCAGGTCCGTGTGTCCGAAAGGACGTGGGGGTTCAACTCCCCCCTCGCGCACGTGTGGCGAAGCCCCGGGTCCTCGGATCCGGGGCTTCGTCCTTTCGACGCCAGCTCCGCGCGCGGTGCTTGGAACGCGGGTGGGTGGTCAGTCCCGGGGTCTGAAGCCGATGGATTCGACCATCTCGTGGAGCTCGGCGACAGTCTCGGTCGGCGTGCCCGGGAAGTAGTTGGTCACGATCAACACGCGGAAGCCGTCGACGTCGATGACCCAGACATCCCAGATGTTGCTCGGCCCCTGTGCGTAGAAGCTCGGCTCCCACGGTCGCCAGAACTCACAGCCGCTGATGTCCGCCGGCACCCTGAGCGTGAAGAAGCGGGCGGGGTGGCCGCCGACGTGTGCTTCCACGGGTGGGGTGACGTCGAGCCGCCGGCTGGCCCGGACCGCTTCGACGAAGTCGTCGACGCTCGGCCCCACCGTGATGTCGGGCCGCCCGGGCTTCTCAGGGAGACAGGGGTCGGCGTACAGCTCTGCCCAGATATTGGTCCAGCCGAGGACCAGCGCGGCTCCGTCCGGCGCTTGTGTCGAGAGGGGGCTCTCCGGCGTGACCACGTTGGGGAAGTCCGGCAGCTGCTGCCATCCCGCAGGCACCGTCACCTCGATGTCCAGCGGCGGAGGCAGGGAGCTCGGGCGTGAGCAGCCCGGCACGTCCTCGCACGCGTTCTTCAGGACGTACCTGTACCGGCCCGGCTCGAGCGGACCGTCCTGGATGTCCCGAACGACCGTCGGCTCGACTTCGGTCGGGGCGATCAGTGGCTCGGTCGGTCGGGTAGCGGCGTTCTCGCGGGTGATCGCCAGCGTCCCGGCGATCACGGTCACCGCCGCGGCGGCTGAGATGCCCGCAACGAGACCGAGTCGACGGCGACGTTGCTCACGGGCGGCCTGCTTGATCGCGCGGTCCAGATCGCCGTATGGAGGAAAGTCGGCGACGATCTCGTTGAGAGCATCCTTGAGGCCAGTCACGACTCGACTCCTTCGAACGCGGCCACACTGTCGGGTGCCAGCTGACGCACCCGCTGGAGCGCGACCCGGACCTGCGACTTCACCGTGTTCACGCTGATGCCGAGCACGTCGGCGGCCTGCACCTCCGTGAGGTCCTCGTAGAACCGCAGCACCAGTACGGTGCGCTGCCGCGGCGTGAGCCGGTCCAGGGCGCTCTCGAGGGTCAGCCGATCGGTGGCCGTGCCTGCTTCGTCCCGGCCCGGGGAGTCAGGTGGCGAGGCCCAGGGCAGCTCCAGCAGTCGCCGCCGTCTCCAGCTGTCGACGAAACGGCTGTACATGATCCTGCGGACGTAGGCCTCGGGATCCACCGAGCCGGCCTTCTGCCAGCGCCGGACCATGACCACGTAGGTGTCCTGCACCAGGTCCTCGGCTGCCTGGTGGTCGCCGGTGAGCAGGTACGCCGTCCGCGAGAGTGCAGCACCGCGTGCTGCCACGAACTCGCGGAGCTCGGCATCCCGGTCCATGGGCCAACTCTCCTCGCGACGACCCTGTCAGTCACTCCTAACGCAGAACCGGGCCTTCGCGGGTGGGGGTGGCCGTGGAGTTTCTTCCTACGGCCCGAAGTGGATCGTCCCGACCATCTCCTCGAGCTGGGCCACGGTGTCAGGTGGCGTGTCCGGGAAGTGCTGGGCGAGGATCAGCACCCGGTCACCGGCGACGTCGACGGCCCACACGTCCCAGTGGTTGCTCTCTCCCTGAGCAAAGATCCCGGGATCCCACGGACGCCACAACTCGCAGGCGCTGAGGTCGTCCGGCCCCTCCAGTGAGAAGAACCGCGCCGGATGACCACCGACCTCGGCATCCACCGGGCGGGTCACGTCGAACGCCTTCACCTTCTGGACCGCCTCCACGAAGTCGTCGACGCTGGGCCCGACCCGGACGTCGGGGGTCTCGTGACCGTCGGGGAACTGCTTGACCTCCGCACGGGTGAGGCATGGGTCGGAGTTCAGGCCCACCTGGAAGGTCGTCCAGCCCAGCAGGAGGGCGGCTCCGTCCGGGCCCTCGGTGGGGGTGGAGAGCTCTGGGGAGATCACGTTCGGAAACTCCTCCAGCTGTCGCCACCCCCCGGGCACCGTCAGCTCGAGCTCCAGCGATGGTGGCCGGTCGCCGCGCTCGGGACACCGCATCAGTTCGCTGTTCGTACACACGTGCTCCACGACGACGCGAACGAGACGACCGTCCGGGCTCGTTGACACGGTCGGCGTCGTCGAGGACGTGGTGAGAGGAGGGGTGGGATCGATCCCGCTGGCATCCTCCGGGTTGTCCTCGGCGCACGCGGCCAGAGCAAGACACAGCATCAGGGCAAGCGGCCCAGCCTTCGACCTCACCATGGTTCTACATCCAGCCACGGGGCCACCTCCTCGATCCGGTTGAAGTCACCCCGTTGAACGCAGACTGGGCGCCGCAGGGGTGGGGCCGAACCCAAGTCGGAGACCTTGGTCTAGGCCGCCCGAGGCGCAGGTTGCCGTCGTACGCGAACTGCAACCCGGCCCTCGTCCCCTTCATCTGATGCGTCGCGCCGGATGGGTGGCGAGGTTGAGCAGGTGCTCGAGGGGTCCGCGGCGGAAGAAGCGCGACCAGATCCCTGCGAACACGGTCGCCACCAGGACGTAGGTGAGCAGTGGGGTCCAGGAGCTCTGGAGCCCGTCCGCGCCCGGCACACCCAGCCACGTCGGAGCGACGAAGTGGCCGACGTAGGCGGTCAGGGACATCGTGCCGACGGCGATGACCGGGGTGGCGAGTCGGCGCAGCCGGGGGAGGCGCTCCATCGCCACCGTGGCGCCGAGGATCACGAGGATCGCGACCCCGACGCTGCCGATGACGTCGAAGGTGGTGCCGCTATGCGGCCCCGCGGTCAGGAGGTAGGAGGCCGACTCCATCGGCCCGAAGGACCCGGAGTCGCTGAAGGACCCGGAGTCGCTGAAGGACCCGGAGCTGCTGAAGGACCCGGAGCCGCTGAACGAAGACCCGCCGGACGACGAGTCCTCGGCCATGCTCCTCAGCGCGTTCTTGCCAGCCAGCAGCAACGACAGGCCGTAGGCGGCCGTGGTCAGTCCGGCTCCGAGGGCGGCCAGGCGCTTCTGCACGGCGACGGCGGACAAGTCGAGACGGCCCAGCGCCATGCCGGCCACCACGAACGCCATCCAGGTGATGGCTGGGTAGAACCCGGTCAGCAGGAGGTCGAGCACCCCGACCCCGCTCAGCCGGTAGAGCGGGTCGTAGGCGCTGATGCTCTGCTGCATCGACCACGGGAGGACCGAGGTCAGGAAGAACGCCAGCTGCGGTCCGACGACCGCGATGACAGCCGCAACGATTGCGAGGGTCTTCGCCCGCAGGCGCACCAGCGGCAGGGCCAGCAGGAAGTACAGCCCGTAGAAGCCGAGGATGATCACCCCGCCGTACTCCACGGCCAGCAGCGTGCCGAGGGCGAGCAGCGCCAGTGCGCGGATCGCGATCCTGGCCCTCGCCTGCCGTCCCGCCACACCGGTCTTCGGCTCGAAGCGTCCGGCGAGCAGCATCAGCGAGAAGCCGGCCAGGGTGGCGAACAGGACGGAGGAGTGGCCATCAGCGAGGTAGCGGACCCAGCTGGCGGCGCCGCTCGTGGCCGAGAGCGGGGGTCCGATGTGCACGACGTACATGCCGAAGACCGCCAGGGCGCGGGCGAGGTCCACCCCGACGAGGCGTCCGATGGAAGGGCTGGCAGAGGTCGGTCGTGGAGATCCGGACGGCTTGTGGGCCTGCGGAGGCGCGGGCTTCAGAGGGGCCGGCGCCTCCGGCAGGGGCTGCATCTTGGTCATGCCTCAAGCCTTCGGGGACGGCCTGCGCGGAACCATCCGGCAGGCGTCGGTCACCACCCCCCCGATCGGCGGATATCAGCCTCCCGAGTGGGTGGCGTGGGTGTCATTCCGCGCCGAACGGGATGCGCAGGGTCACCCGATAGCCGCCGTCGTCGATCGGTCCCGCCTGCAAGGTGCCGTGCAGCAGCTCGGCCCGTTCCCTCAAGCCCACGAGGCCATGCCCCGACCCGGGTAGGGACAGGGAGGGCCGCACGGCCGGGGTGTTGGTGACCGTCACTCCGACCTCGTCGCCGTCCTGCCAGAGGTCGACGCGGGCGCTGGCGCCTGGGGCATGCTTCCTGACGTTGGTCAACGACTCCTGCACGGTGCGGTAGACGGCCCGTTGCGCCGGGGTGCCCACGTCGGGAGGCAACTCACCCGACAGCTCCGCCTGCGTGCCGCTCGTCTCCACCAGCTTGCGAAGGTCGGCCAGGGTGGGCTGCGGACTGAGCTCTGTGGTGCGGCCGCCGGAGGCGCGCAGCAGCGCGACCATGGTGCGCAGCTCGTCGAGGGTGGTGACGCACAGTCCCCGGATGGTCCGGGCGGCCTCGCGGGCGTCGTCGTCCACGGTGGCGACCTGTAGAGCGCCCGCTCGAACGGCGATCAGGCTGACCTGGTGCGAGACCACGTCGTGCATCTCGCGGGCGAGCTGGGTGCGCTCGCGGGCGAGCACGGTTTGGGCGTGCAGGGCCCGCTCGTGCTCCCTGGCCTCCTGGATCTCGACCAGGCGGCGCGACAGGTCGCGATGCGCCTGGAGCAGCTGACCGAGCAGGACCGGGGCCGCGGCGGTGGCCAGGCTGTAGACGAAGACAGCCAGTGTGGTGGTCCGGTCGATCTCGTCCAGAAACCACGGGTTGGTGCCCGCTAGCGCGGCGAGGGCGAGGCACGCCGCGAGGACGCGGCGGTCGCGGATGCGCTCGGCCACGGTGAACAGCGACACGAGGACGGCCAGGGCGACGTCCTGCGTCAGCGCGATCGGGAGGGTGAGCAGGAACACCGCGATCGGGAACCTGCGCCGGAACGCCAGAGCAGTGCAGCCCACCGCGCCCAGCGAGAGAACCAGTCGGCTGGTGTCCCAGGTGTTCAGCCAGACATCCAGGGCCGCGACCGCCACCAAAAGGATGTCGATGACCGGCGCGGGCACCCGCTGCCACGCCGCACCCGCACGGCTCACGTTCCAGCCCCGGGCCGTGGGCCCTCGTCGAGCAGCCCGGCACGCTGGGCCAGGAGGGCGGCCTGGACCCGGCTGGTCACCCGCAGCTTGGTGAGGATCGCGCTGACATGGTCCTTCACCGTGCCCACCGCGAGGTGGATCCGCTTCCCGATGTCGGCGTTCGACAGCCCCTGCGCCACCAGGACGAGCACCTCGCGCTCGCGGGCGGTGAGCAGCCCGACTCGGGCTGCCTCCTCGTCTAAGGCAGGGCTGTAGCCGTTGTGCAGCAACGCCCGCGACGCTTTGGGAGACAGCACCACGCCACCTGCGGCGAGGGTGCGGACCAGGTGGGCGAGCTGGTGCGGCTCGGTGTCCTTGAGCAGGAACCCGGCCGCACCGCAGTTCAACGCGGTGAGGATGAACTCGTCGGCGTCGAACGTCGTCAGCATCGCCACGGTCGGCGGATCCGGCATCGACCGCAGCTCCCGCAGGACGGTGAGCCCGTCGACGTCCGGCATCCGGATGTCGAGCAGCACCACGTCGGGCCGCGCGTCGCGGACCGTTGCCACCGCGTCGCCGCCGTTCGCGGTCGCGACGACCTCGATGTCCGGCGCGGCACTCAGGATGAGCTCGAAGCCCGAACGAACCAGTGCCTCGTCGTCCACCACCACTACCCGGATCACAAGCGAGCCGCCTCACCTCATCAAGCCGCCGAGCCGCGGCCGGATCGACTCTAGGGCCTAACGGGACGGGGGTTTCACGCTCAGGGAGTGCAGTTCGGGCCTACCCTCTGTCTCGATGGTGGCGGACGACTCTCAGATGCCGACGGGCTCTCTCGGCACCGGTGGCGGCGACGCGAGCCGACCGTGGACCGAGCTCGCGTCGGGGTACGAGCGGGCGCGGGTCAGGGAGGACTCTCTGGATCGGCTGGTCGAGTGGCCCGCGCAGCGCGGCCTGCTCGGAGACGTCACCGGGCTGTGCCTGCTCGATGCGGGGTGCGGCAACGGAGCCAAGATCGCGGAGCTGGTTCAGGACGGGGCGGCCGCCTCGGTCGGGGTCGACATCAGTGACAACTTCATCTCGTGTGCGCCGCCCGGCCTGGAGCTCATCCAGGGTGACCTCTCCGACCTGGCCGCGGTGCCGGGTCTTGCGGGTCGACGGTTCGACCGGATCTTGTTCCTGCAGTCGTTCGGGTACGCCGAGGACCCGGTTCACGCACTGCGAACCGCCCGCACGATGCTGACCGACGACGGCTTCATCCTGCTGACCCGGACGCAGCCGATCCGATACGCGATCGAACGCTCCGAGCAGAACGGAACGTCACTGGGCGAGGAGTACTTCTCCACCCGTTCTTTCGACTACCGACATCGCAGCTGGAACGAGGACGTCAGACTGACCAAGCGGCCGTACACGATGTCGGATCTGCTCAATGTCTTCAGTGCAGCGGGGATGTGGATCGAGACCGCGGTCGAGCCACAGATGTCCAGCGACGTCGGCCAGCGGTATCCGCACAAGCTGGCGGTGATGAACAAGTACCTCGGCATCCTGATGTTCAAGCTGAGACCGCTGCCAGGCCGGTCCTGAGCGAGATTGCGTCTGGTCAGCCCTCCCAGGTCGCGGCGGCCTCGGCCAGCGCGTCGACGACGTCGCCGGTGACCAGCTCCTCGTTGTTGGTCAGGACGGTGATGACGATCCCGTCCTCGTAGAGGCATCTCGCGAAGGATGCGAAGCCCACCTGCAGGCCTTCATGCCCCATGCCCGGCCTGCTCCCGCCGTCCTCGTCCATGACGCCGAGGCCGTAGCGCTCCTCGTCGGACGCGAGGTTCGCCTTCATCTCGGTCAACGAGTCCCGGGACACGACCTCGCCCCCGCAGAACCTGGCCCACCAACGCGCCAGGGTCCGCGAGTCCGAAGCCATCGCGCCCGCTCCGCCCGCGCCACTGATGGCGGCCAGCGAGGGCAGGTACCCGCCGCCCTTCTCGAACGCTCCACTCTCCGCGGCGGGCATGGCCATCGGCGGCGTGGGTCGCTCGTGGGGCTGGAAGATGAGGCGGTCGAGCCCCTCGCCGGCCAGGACGCCTGACCGGAGCACCTCAGCCAACGTGCGCCCTCGGACGTGCTCGATCACCAGACCGAGCAGCAGGTAGTTGGTGTTGTTGTATTCGAAGGTCTCACCGGCGGGAGCAGTCGGCGGCCCGACCCGGGCCAGGACCTCGCGCCAGGTCTCGCCCCGACGGGGATGGGCGATGACCGCGTCCCAAGTGACGTCGTCGACGTAGTCCGACAAGCCGCTGCGCATGGCCATCAGGTCCCGGATCGTGGCGTGGTTGGTGTCCAGGTGGACCCAGGCCGGGAGGTGGTCAGCCACCGGGTCGTCCAGCGCTAGGTCGCCGGCCTCGACCAGTTGCATGACCTGCGCCGCGACGATCGACTTGGTGACGCTCCCGATCGCCATCTGGGCGTCCGGCGGCATCGGAGTCTTCCCTTCGGCACGCCCGACGGCGCCGGTCCATGTTCCCTCGGCGGACATCACCGTGGCGGTCACCCCGTACCCGTTCGCGGCGTCCGTCAAGGTCGCCTGCAGCGTCGCGGACAGCTCGGCTGGCACGCGGCGTTCGGTGAGTCCCCGGAATGCCGCCGTGGGGAAGGGATCCGGCGACTCGCGCGATGACGTGGAGGGCACGCTCGTCGGCACGGCCGAGACGCTCGGCGGCGCGGACCCCGGCGGTGACTCCGTCGGCACGTGGGAGCCTGCCGGCGCTCCAGCGGGACCGCCGCATCCCCCGAGCAGCACCGGGAGCACAAGGAGAACGGCGATGGCGTCGAGTCGTCCGATCATCGGCTGCTCCAGTCCACGTCATCCAGGCCGATCCAGTCGAGCGCCCAGGTCCAGGGCGTCCGGGCCTCTGACGACGAGCCGTCCCCCGGGACCGTGAAGAGGGCGTATCCGCTGGCGCGCTTCCACGCGATGCCGAGCAGGTCACGCCCGTCGGGTGACCACCCCACGTCGAAGATGGAAAGCTTGTCGCCGTCGACCGAGCGTGGCGCGACCCTCGACGTCGCGCCCGTCGCTCGGTCGTGCACCCAGATCCGTCCGTCAGTCCCGACGACGGCGAGTCGTGTGCCGTCCGGTGACCAGGAGTCGGTCTGGGAGTCGGGCAGCTCCTGGAGCCTCTGCACACGACCGGAGCCGAGGTCGACGACGTGCACCGTCCTGGTCTCGGTGCCCTTTCCGTACGGGTTGTTGGCCTGATCCGGCTCACTGGCAAGGACCGTGAAGACGACCTCGCCCGGACGCAGCCAGGCCACGGACACCGGCTGGTCGAAGGCCATCGGCAGCTCCTGGGACGGGTCGCCCTCCGCGGGACGCCAGACGACCTCCGGTGGGCTTCGGTCCAGCGCGGCCCGCCACACGCCGCCCTCGGTGGTCCAGACGAGCTGATCACCGTCCGGCGACCACGCGAACTCCGGCTGGTGCCAGATCTGTGTCTCGAACGAGGCGAGCACCCTGTCGCGCCCGTCGAGGGTGGCCGCGTGCACCTCGGCGCGCCGGGTCTCGTAGAGAGGGATTTCCCCGTCACCGAGAAGGACGAGGTATCCCAGGCGGCGGCCATCGGGTGACCACTGCGGGCAGCTGGCTGGTTCCGTCAGCTTCAGCCGCAGCTGGGGCGGCCCCGGGTTGCCCGCGGCGTCGAGCGGCACCACGACCAGGGTCGTCCCCTCCAGGTAGGCGAGCCGGCGGTCGTCGGGTGAGACGCGGGGGCAGTGCTCAGCTGCGGACGTCGCGGTGATCCGCCGGATCGGCTGGCCCCGGCGGCTGAGATAGATGTTCGTCGGCTTGCCGCGGAACTCGGCCTGCTCGAAGCTGACCGGCTCGCTCAGATCGGGACCGCCGCCGGCCTGGGCCGCGAAGTAGATCGAGCCGTCGGAGTCGGGGCGGGCGTCGGGGGGCGGGGTCGCACGCGCGGGTGCGGCGGTCACGTCCGGGCTGGCCGACGTCGAAGGGTCACCGGCATCTCCCGTCCTCTGGCCGTCGTTCTCGCTACTGCATCCGGCGGCCGTCAGCAGCAGTGCGGTGAGCGCCAGGACCGGGGCTGCGTGCCGCATGCGTCCTCCTCGGTTGGTGTGTGCGAGGACGACTCCCGAGCGGGGGGCCGGGTTCCCGGGATCAGGGGGCTGGTTCGACGGTGATCTCGAGCGAGTCGACGACCTGGTCCCACTGCTGACGGACAGCATCCGATCCGTCGCCGGTGGGGTCCCACACCACCATCGCGGTCTCCGCCTCGGGCAGCGATACCAGCCAGATGTCGAACTCGGCGCCGCCCGGCAGTGCCCCCCTCACGCCGCCGGTCGCGAGGGGGGCCGGGAGGTCGCCGCCGCACGCCTTGACGACCAGCACGGCGTGCTGGGCCTCGCGACCGCCGAGCGTGTCCGCGGAGGGCTGCTGGACAACGGTCACCCAGTCCTTGTCGAGCAACGGCCGGAGCGAGTCCGTCATCGGGACGATCCGCTCCTCCGCACCCGACGTGTCCTCGCATCGCTGCTCGTAGACGCCGGTCGCCTCGGACCAGAGCAGCCCGGTCCAGTCGTTGTCCGGGCCGACGTTGAGCCCTCGCTCGGGGTTGCCGAGGTGCGCGAACCATCCTTCGGCCGGCGTCGCGAGCTCCACCCGCACCGTCCCGCCGGTCGACAGCTGGAACTCGTCGTACGCCGGGATGCCCGGCTCGAGGGTCACACCGTCGGAGAGAGCCCGTGCCCCGGGGGACGCGTCCTCGGATGGCTGGTCGACGAGGTGCGATCCGTCGGATCGGTCGTCTCCGGGCAGCTGGAGGACTGCGAACCCGATCACTCCGGCCGCCGCGACGGTGGCGACCGCCGTCGCTGCGATGCGCCGCTGGCGCCGCGCGGCGCCGCGCCGCGCCAACGCGTCGAGGTCCGGCAGCCTGACCCCGGCTGCTGCCCGCTCCCGGAACTGCGTGAGCTTGTCCTCAGACATGGTCCCTCTCCTCCCTGGACAGGTCAGCCGCCAGCGCGTCTCGTCCGCGCTTCAGCCGGGACTTCACCGTTCCCTCGGGGATCCCGAGCGTGCGTGCGATCTCATCGACCGCCAAGTCGGCGAGGTGATGCAGGGCAACGACCTCCCGCTGATCGTCGGGCAGTCGGCGGAGGGCGTCGATCACGTCGAGCCGGTCGTCGAGGTCGGGAGCGTCGACGGGCTCCGCGAGCCGCTCTTTGATCCGCCCGAAGTTGCGCAGCTTGCGCCACCGGCTGCGGTGCAGGTTGATCGCCACGGTGCGAAGCCAGGCCTCGGGGTTGTCCGCGCGAGTGAACCGGCGGCCCGCCGCTGCGGCACGAACGAACGCCTCCTGGACCACGTCCTCGGCCTCCGCAAAGTCCCCGATCACCCCGTAGAGCTGGACCACGAGCTTCCGGTAGCTGCCCTCGAACGCCTCGCTCAGCGTGACCTGCGGGCGCACGAAGCCGTCCCGGCCCTCGCGCACGCGGATCTCGGACATGGCCATCTCCCAGGCGGTCATCGAGACGACGACTCCCCAGCGGCCGGCCGGGTTCCCGAAGATCCACACGAAATCCGGCGGCTACGCCGGACCTGCCACCGCCGCGGCGGTTCGACGAACCCAGCCTAATGTCCCGTCAGGTCGAAGCCGCGTCCCTCGACCACGTCCAGCCGCCTCCGACCATCTGCCTTGGGCATGCTGCACCGCGTATCCTCAGTGCACCTTGATGTTCGGGGTGGCTCGTGACGGAGGGCTGATGGACATTCGAGCGCTGCGCTACGTGGTCACGCTCGCCGAGGAGCTGCACTTCGGCAGGGCGGCGAGCCGGCACTTCATCTCCGCCCAGCCCTTCGGTCAGCACGTGCAACGCCTTGAGCGGGAGCTGGGGGTGAGGCTGTTCGAGCGGACCAGCCGCCGAGTGAGCCTGACCTCGGCCGGGGTGCGGTTCGTCGAGCGGGCGCGGGCCGTTCTGGGCGAGCTCGACCAGCTGCGCCAGATCGCCGCGGAGGAGGCCCGACCAGCGACCGGCGCTCTCCGCGTGGGCATCCTCGGGTTCGGTGTGGGCGATCGCTGGGAGGCGCTTCGCTGTGCGGTGGACGTGCAGCAGCACGACCTGACGCTCGAGTACCGCGACCTCGACCTGGTCGACCAGTACGACGCCTTGCGGCGAGGTGACGTCGACGTGGCCATCGTGCAGTTCGTCGGCGACCTCGACGGGCTGGACCTCGAACCGGTCCTGGCGTCGCCGCGGGTTGCGGTCCTGCCGGCTTCCTGCGCGCTCAGCGAGGCGCCGTACCTCGCCATCGGGGACCTCGACGGGCTGTCCTGGCTGGACGTCGCCACGCACGAGCCGATGCTGCGCTCCTGGATGGGTCCCGCGGCGGGCGCCGGCGCGCGGAGCGTGCGCTACCCCGCTGGGATCCCCACGGCGGTGGCTACAACCGGGCGGGTGTCGCTGCATGCCGCCGCTGCCGCCCAGTACTACCCGCGTCCCGATGTCCGATTCGTGCCGGTGGAGGGACCTCCGGTCCGGGTGGCCCTCGCGACGCGCAGCGGAGACGATCGGCCGGCAGTGTCCGCGTTCAGGCGCGCAGCGGCGGTCGTTCGCTCCGCCGACGCGGTCTGGCCGCTGGCCGACTCGGCTTGAGGGCCGGGTCGACGCACGGGAACCCAGGCGTGCGCATCGGAGATCACAACATTCTTGGCTGATGATCCCCACGCCCGAACCTGCTGAACTCCTCGCGACGGCCGTCGCAGACCGGCCGTGCACAGGCGTCAATCCAGAGCAGGTGGTCGGGCGTGGCGACTCAACGAACTCTCGTCCGGGGCGGACACATCGTGTCGATGGACCCGGACATCGGCCAGCTGTCGCAGGGAGACGTGCTCATCGAGGACGGCGTGATCGTGGCGGTGGAGCCCTCGCTGGGCGAGATGGATGCGGAGGTGATCGACGCAACCGGGCAGATCGTCGCCCCTGGGCTGATCGACACCCACCGGCACACCTGGCAGACGCAGATGCGGGCGTTGTGCGCCGACTGGACCTTGACCGACTACCTGTTCGGCGTCCGGTTCTCGGTCTCCCCGGCCTACACGCCTGACGACGTGCACCTGGGCAACCTGCTGGGGGCGGTGGATGCGCTGGAGTCCGGGGTCACGACGATCCTGGACTTCTCGCACTGCAACAACACCCCGGAGCACGCCGACGCGGCGGTGACCGGGCTCCTGGATGCCGGGATCCGGGCAGTGTTCGGATACGGGTTCTTCGAGTCCAGCCCGATGTCGCCGCCGTACTTCGCCGAGCACGGCGCGCGTCTGAAGGACTTGGCGCGGGTCGCGGACCAGTACTTCTCCTCCCCGGGCGGACTCGTGACGCTCGGCGTGGCGTTGACCGAGGTGGGCGTCATCCCTTTGTCGGCCACGGCGGCCGAGGTCGCCGCGGCCCGGGAGCGCTCGGCGATCCAGGTCGCCCACACGGGCTGCGTATGGGGGCTCCCGAACGGCATCCGCCAGCTGGACGCCGCGGGGCTGATCGGGCCGGACCAGGTGCACGTGCACTGCAACACCCTCACCGAGGACGAGTGGCAGGTACTGGCCCGTCGCGGCGCGAAGGTCTCCATCTCGGTGGAGACCGAGCTCAACATGGGCATGGGTCGGCCGGCATTCGCGGCCTGTGAGCGGCACGGGATCGCCCCGACCCTGTCGTGCGACATCATCTCGCTCAACACCGGCGACCTCTTCGCACAGCTGCGCCAGGGCCTGGGCTTCAAGCGCTGGGCCGACACCGAGGCGATCAACCTTGCGGGTGCAGACCCGGAAAGGGTCTCGACGACCGCCCTCGAGGCGTTGCGCTGGTCGACGGTGAACGCCGCCGATGCGATCGGCCTCGGCGACCGGATCGGGAGCCTCACGCCCGGGAAGCAGGCTGATCTGATCATCGTCGGCGGTCCGGGTACGTCGCAGCACCCGGTGGTCGACGCTGCCGGGACGCTGATCTTCCAGACGACGACCTCGGACGTGCGGACGGTGCTCGTCGCGGGACGTGTGGTCAAGCGGGACGGCATGATGATCGACGTGGACCTGCCCGCCCTGCTGACCCGGGCCGACACCTCCGCCGCGGACGTCCTCGAGCGGGTCCGGGCCGCCGTACCGGTGCTTCCACCCGTGCCGTCCGGTGGGTTCGCGGTGATCCGCGACCTCGCGTCGGCCAACCTGTCGGCGTGAGCGCCGGTCCCGGCGCCGCACTGGCTGGGCCGCGAGCCGGGAGGTTGGAAGAGCTCTGCCCGGGCGTGCATGCGTGGGTCCAGCCCGACGGCTCCTGGTGGGTGAACAACGCCGGTGCGATCGCCGGCGGCGACACCCTCCTGGTCGTGGACACCTGCGCCACGGAAGCCCGCACCCGTCGCTTCCTCGACGCGGTCCACGCCGCGACGGGCGGGCTGCCCGTGCGCTTCGCGGCCAACACCCACCAGCATGGCGACCACGCGTACGGCAACAGCCTCCTGCCGGCCACCACGGTGCTCCTCGGCCATGCGAACATGCGCGAGGGACTCCGCGTCGACCCGGTGATCGACGGGTGTCCGCCGCTGTGGGACCCCGTTCCGGACTGGGGTGCGGTCACGAGGCGGCTGCCGGACCTCACGGTCGAGTCCGCCCTGACGATCCACCTCGGTGACCGCCGGGTCGATCTGCTGCATCCGGGCACTCCCGCGCACACCACGGGCGACCTGGTCGCCTGGCTCCCGGACGAGCATGTCCTGTTCTCCGGTGACCTCGTGTTCGCCGGGCTCACGCCGCTGGTGTTCATGGGATCGGTGACCGGCGCGCTCGCCGCGGTCGACTGGGTGGCGGCGTTCTCGCCAGAGGTCCTGGTCCCGGGCCACGGGCCGGTCCTCACGGGGTCGGCCATCGACGAGGTGCTGGACGAGCACCGGCAGTACTACCGGTTCCTGCTCGACACAGCAGAGCACGGGCGGGCGCGGGGATTGTCTCCGTTGGAGGCGGCCAGGCAGGCGGACCTCGGCGAGTTCGCCGGCTGGGCGGACGCGGAGCGGATCGTGCTGAACCTGCACCGGCTCTACGCCGACCGCGCGGGTCGCGAGCTGGACCTCGCCGCTGCCTTCAGCGACGCCATCGCGTGGCTCGGACGACCCATGCACACGTGGGTGTGAGGGAGAGGATCAGATGAGGTTCGTGACGTACGCCGACGTCGGCGGCGACCGGGTCGGCGTTCTTGCCGGCGACTTCGTCCACGCGCTCCCAGCGGGTGCCGCGCTGCGCGACCACCTCGCTGACGGCACGCTTCGCGAAGCCGGCGACCATGCGCTCGCTCATCCCGAGGCGGTGCTTCCGCTAGCCGACGTACGTCTGCGGGCGCCGATTCCCGACCCGCCGACGGTGCGGGACTTCATGACGTTCGAGCGCCACGTGCAAGGGGTTGCCCTCCTCGCGGGGGACGGCGCCTCCGTGCCGCCGCGTTGGTACGAGGCTCCGGCGTTCTACTTCACCAACCCCTACGCGATCCTCGGGCCGCACGACGACGTGCCCGTCCCGCCTGGCAGCCAGCTGTTCGACCTGGAGCTGGAGGTGGCCGCGGTGATCGGCCGCCCCGGCCGCGACATCGACCCCGCCGACGCCGATGAGCACATCGCGGGATACACGATCCTCGTCGACTGGTCCGCCAGGGACCTGCAGTTCGCCGAGATGGAGGTCCGGCTCGGCCCCACGAAAGGCAAGGACACCGCCACCACGCTGGGACCCGTCCTGGTCACGCCCGACGAGCTGGAACCGTGGCGCACAGACACGGCCTACGACCTCGCGATGACCGTCGACATCAACGGTCGGCGCCTCGGTGAGGACCGGTGGTCCTCGATGGCCTTCTCCTACGCCGACATGGTCGCCTACGCCTCGCGCGGCACCGACGTCCGCCCCGGCGACATCCTCGGCTCCGGGACCTGCGGCGGCGGTTGCCTCGCCGAGCTCTGGGGTCGCCAGGGATTCGACGCCCACCCCCCTCTGCGACCGGGAGACCTGGTCACCGTCACGGTCGAGCAGCTCGGGACGATGAGCACCCGCATCGTCGGGGGCGTCGAGCCCCGCCCGATCCCGCCGGCACGGCGCCGGCGTCGACCCGTGTGAGCCTTTCTGGGTCGCTTCGGTGCGGCCGACCCAAGCCTTCCCCGGGCGGTCCTACGAGCGGATCCTGCTGACATCTCCCTCCAAGCGCCGCGCTGTGACGCAGGTTGCCAGGTCAGTCCCGGTAGTCCTCTCCGAATCGCTCCAGGCTGTGGTGCTCCTCGGCCAGTCGGCGAAGCGTCGCGAGGACCTGTCCGAACACGACTTGTCCGACCACCATCTCCTCGAGCAACCCGACCCGGTCCTTGGTGTCGTCGAGGTGACCGATCTCGTAGCGGGCGATCTGGTCGGCGAACCGCACGTACGGTTCGATCTCCGCCGGGTCGCGCGGGTGGGTGTCGTACGACGCGATGAGCTCGAGGGTGGCCGCGAGGTTCTCCCGATCAGGGCTGTCCGGCCGGACATTGGTCCATCCCGCCGCGGCGATGACCTGGTCGGCCAGCGCACGGGTCACCGGACGCAGCTGGCCGGCGGGAGGCGGGGCCGGGGCGAGGGCGTCGGCCGCAAAGGCGAACACGCCGTGGATCGGGACGTCGGTGTGCTCGGCGGTTGCGACCAGCCGTTTGAGGCCCTCGATCGGGATGTCGCCGACCTCGCGGAGCAGCTTGATCAGCTGCAGCCTACGGACGTGCCGCTCGTCGTACTCCGCCAGGCGCGCCGCGCGCTTGTCCGCGGCAGGCAGGAGCCCCTCGCGCAGGTAGTACTTGATCGTGGCAACGGAAACCCCCGTTGCCTCCGACAGCTCGGAGACCCGCACGCGATCCTCCCTCTTGACACGCCACATGGATAGTGCCACTTTCTTGCTAGAGAGTACTGCTATCTACTGGAGGTGTGCGTCATGCCACGCTCAACAGATCCTCTGCGGAAGGTGCTGGTCACCGGCGGGACCGGCTTCGTCGGCTCCTGGATCACCTCGGCTCTGCTCGAAGCCGGGCATGGCGTGCGTCTGGCGGTACGCCGACCCGAGCAGGTGGCCAAGACCTTCTCCGGGCGCGATGTCGTGCCCGACGACGTGATGGTGGTCGACCTCCTCGACTCCGCGTCGGTGGCCAGGGCGCTCGACGGGTGCGACGCGGTCGTCCACGCCGCGGCGCTCTTCAGTCTCGACCCACGCAGGGCCAAGGAGATGCTCGCCACGAACGAACGTGCGACCCGGACGGTCCTGGAGACCGCCGTCGAGGCAGGGTGCGATCCAGTCGTCCACATCTCCAGCACCGTCACGCTCCTGCGACGTGCCGGGACTGACAACTCCCTCCCGCTGGGTGACCTCGACCTCCCCTACTCCCGGTCGAAGATCGCCTCCGAGCGCGTGGCCCGTGGCCTCCAGGAGCGAGGGGCCTCAGTGGTGTCGGTGTATCCCGGAGGTGTCTACGGACCGGCTGACCCCTACCTGGGCGAACAGGCAACACGCCTGGCCTGGATCGCCCGCGGACTCTTCCCCATCTGGCCGGCCGGGGGCATGCACACAGTCGACGTGCGCGACACCGCTGCGCTCGTCGCGGCCTGCCTGCAACCGGGCCGAGGGCCGCGACGGTACGTCGTGCCGGGACACCACATGACAGGCGACGACCTGTACCGCATCGTCGGCGCCGCGATCGGAAGACGACGCCCGCACGTCAGCCTCCCGGCTTGGGCCGTGCCGGCGGCCACGGCCCCGATCGATGTGCTCCATCGCCTCCTGCCCAAGGGCTGGCGCTACCCCGCGGACCGGGAAGGCGCGGAGGTGGGTGCTCGCAACACCCGGTTCGACACCTCACCGGCGGAGCAGGAGCTCGGGGTCCGGGCTCGCCCCTTGGAGGAGTCGTTGCGAGACACGTTGACGTGGCTGGTCGACGCCGGGCACCTGCCCGCCACGTACCGGGTGGGCTCGCTGACGCCCACCCGCACCAACGCGTAACCGAGCAGCTCGCGGGCCACCGCCATCCCGGCAGCGACCGACAGCTACGGCACCGGCTGACCGGGCGGCGTCAGCGCCGCCATGACCGTGGCCTTGACCAGTCCCGGGGCCCGCTCCGCCGGCAGCTCGCCCCGGTGCACGGCGCCCGATGCGGCGTGGATGACGCCCTGGATGGTGGTCACCTGCCAGTCCAGGGGCATGTCCGTGCGGACGCTGCCCTCGCGGCGGCCGCGCCGCAGGAGCTTGAGCACCCGCTGGGCGGGCTTGTCGTGCGCCTCGCGGAGGTCGCGCTCCGGGAGGGCGGCCTGGGCGGCCAGCACCAGTCCGCCGTAGCGGTGGGTGACGTGCCAGCTGGCCTCCAGCAACCGACCGAGGGCTTCGCGGACGTCGCCCTCGAGGTCGACCGCCTCGAGCTCGGCGTTCGAGCGCTCCATGGCCCGCTCGACGACCTGTGCGACGAGATCGGCTCGGTTCGCGAAGTGTCCGTAGAGAGTCACCCGCCCGACGCCGGCCGCGGCGGCGATCTCGTTGATGCTCGCGTCGGGGTCGACGGCCAGGCAGGCCGTGGCGGCGTCCAGGATCGCGGCGATGTTCTTGCGGGCATCGGCGCGCTTGGGGGCCGGGGTCGTGGTGGAGGTCACGACAACAAACTGTACACCCGTATATGAGTTGTGCTACAACTTGAACACCACTGTTCGAGTTATCTCTGGAGCACACCATGACAACCACACCGCAGGACGCGGCGCTCGGCGCCCACCCGCGTCGCTGGCAGGCTCTCGGGCTGCTGGCCGTCGCGCAGTTCATGCTGATCCTCGACATCACGGTCGTGACCGTGGCGATGCCCGACATGGGAGCCGACCTCGGCATGGGCCGGGAGGCACTCACCTGGGTGATGAGCGCCTACACGCTGGCCTTCGGCGGCCTGATGCTGCTGGCCGGCCGGGCGGCCGACATCCTCGGCCCGCGACCCTTGGTCCTGACCGGTCTGGGCCTCTTCACGCTGGCCTCCCTGGGGGTCGGGCTCGCGCCGTCGGGCGAGCTCGTCGTCGGCGGCCGGGTCGCCCAGGGCGTCGGCGCCGCGCTCCTCTCACCGGCCGCGCTCTCGGTGGTGGTCCGGCTCTTCGACGGAGAGGAGCGCAACAAGGCGCTCGGCATCTGGTCCTCGCTCGGTGGCGTGGGCGCCGCCGTCGGCGTCCTCGTCGGCGGGGTGCTCACCGCAGGCCCTGGCTGGGAGTGGGTGTTCTTCGTCAACGTGCCGGTCGGCGTCGTCCTGGTCGTCGGGCTGCAGCGGCTCCTGCCGCCGATGCCGCCCTGGGCCGCAGGAGCACGGGTCGACGTCGTCGGTGCGGCCTTGGTCACCACCGCGACGCTCCTGGTGATCTACGGGTTCATCGGCGCGGGCGAGCGCGGCTGGGGAAGCGCTGCGACGCTCGGCCTGCTCGCGGCCGGCGTGGCGACGTACGCCGTCTTCGCCTTCCGCCTGACCCGTGCCGCCGCGCCTCTCGTCGACCCACGGCTCCTCATGCGCCGCCCGGTGCTGGCCGGCACGTTCGTGCTGTTCGTGACGACCGGCCTGATGGTCGCGGTGTTCTTCCTGGGCACCTTCTACCTGCAGGAGGCCGAGGACCACGGTCCCCTGGCCACCGGCCTGCTGTTCCTGCCGGTAGCACTGGCCACGATGGCCGGAGCCACCGTCGGTGGCCGGCTCATCGGGCGCACCGGTGCGCGGCCGATGGGCGTCGCCGGGTTGCTCGTCGCCGCCGCCGGCCTGTCGGTGCCGGCGGTCAGCCTGAGCACGGTCACCACGGTGGTCGCGGTGAGCGTCGGCTCGGCCGGTCTGGGTGCCCTGTTCGTCGTGGCCGCAGCCACGGCCCTGGGCCAGGTCGCACCCGAGGAGGCCGGGGTGGCGTCCGGCGTGCTGAGCACCAGCCACGAGCTCGGCTCCTCCCTGGGGGCGGCCGTGGTCTCCGGGGTCGCCGCGGCCAGCCTGATCGCCGGCACCGGGAGCGGCTTCGAGCGCGGCTACCTCGTGGCCGCGGCCGTGGCAGCCGGCTCCGCCGTCGTGGCCGCCGCGGTGATCCCTGGGAGGACCCGATGACCACCATCACGACTCCCGCTCCGACCACCCGCACAGCCCACCGCACGACAACCGCAACTCGCAGCTGAGGAAGGACAACACGATGCGCACTCTCATCTCGACCCACTTCATCTCCCTCGACGGCGTCGTCGACTCACCCGGCGGCGAGCCGGGCTACCGCCACTCGGGGTGGACCTTCCAGGTCGCCGAAGACCCGGAGGCCTACTCGCTCAAGGAACGCGAGATGGAGGAGGCGACCGCGATGCTCCTGGGCCGGGCGAGCTACGACGCGTTCGCGCCGGTCTGGCCGAAGGTCGACTTCTTCCAGCGCCGCTACAACGGGCTGCCCAAGTACGTCGTCTCGACCACCCTCTCCGAGGACGACCTGGTCACCGACTGGGGCGACATCACGATCCTGCGGTCGGTCGACGAGGTAGCCGAGCTCAAGGAGACCGACGGTGGCCCGATCAGCATGCACGGCAGCGCCTCGCTGCATCGTGCGCTCTCCGACGCCGGCCTGGTCGACCGCTACCACCTGCTGGTGTTCCCCTTCCTCCTCGGCGCCGGCATGCGCCTGTTCAGCGAGACCGACCGCGAGAAGCAGCGCCTCGAGCTGATCGATAGCGAGTCCTACGGCAACGGCGTCCAGAAGCTCGTCTATGACGTCGTCCGGTAGGGGAGTCAGAGGGCGCCGTCACGCCTGAGTCGGCGGCAGCGGCGAGCCGGTCTCGACCACCGTCTTGAGGCTGCTCAGGATGTAGGACCACCCGCGCACGTTGGCGGCCGTCTTCGGCGAGCCCTCGAGGAGGTCGTGGACGAGCGTCAGCTTGGTGATGCCGCTGGGCTGCTCCTCGACCTCCCAGGTGACGCGGCTCTCGGGCTCGGCGGCCAGGTCGGGGTCATAGAGGCTCCGCCAGGTGTGCACGAGCCGACGCGGTGGGTCGCACTCGAGAATCGAGTTGTCGTTCCAGACCTGATCGCCGTCGGGGGAGACCAAGCGGAGCTTGGTGCCGACCTCGTAGGTCGACTCGACGCGCGCGCCGTGGAAGAACTTCGCCACCATCGCCGGGTCGGTGATCGCCTCCCACACCCTCTCCTGCGAGGCGTTGATGTAGAGCTGGTAGACCTGGGTGGTCAGCACGGTCTCGGTCGGGCTGGTCATCGGACTCCTTCCACGTGGTCCTTGAGATCGAGGAGCGCCGTCGCCCTCCGGTCGCGGTACTTGTCGATCCAACGCTCGTAGATGAGCCGGATCGGCACCGGGTTGAGGTGGTGGTGCTTGTGGCGCCCCTGCTTGCGCGTGACGACGAGACCGGCCTGCTCGAGCACCCGCAGGTGCTTCATCACGCCGAACCTGGTGAGGTCGACGACCTCGGCCTCGAGCTCCACGAGCGTCATCCCGTCGCGCTCGAAGAGGCGATCGAGGAGGAGCCTGCGGGTCGGGTCCGCCAGCGCCTTGAACACCAGGTCCTCGCCGTCCACACGGGGAGGTTAGGTGACTACATTGTCACGTGTCAATATGGTCACCTATTTCGGTTCACAGGGGACTGACAGGTCCGGCAGGGTGCTCGCTCAGCCGGCGTCCGCACGCTCGTCCCATGAGCGAGAACACGACCCCCGAGAACAGCCCCGAGAACAGCAGCCCCGAGAACCGCAGCCCCGAGAACAGCACTCCCGACCCGAGCAGTCCGGAGCCCGACCACAGCGGCAACCGCTGGGAGCCGACTGACGCGTCGACCGAGCCCGGCGACGAGCCCGGCCACGAGCCGGCCGCGGCGACGATGCCACCGTCGAGCCACACCTCGCCCTTCACGCGAGCCCGGGTGGTCGTCGCGGGTGTCGCGGCCGCGGTGCTGCTCGTCGGTGGCGTCGGCGGGTTCGCGGTCGGACGGGCCACTGCCGGCGATGAGGACTGGGACGGCCCCGGAAATCACCAGCAGGTCGGCTTCCCGCCCGGCGGCGCCGGGTTCCCCGGCGACCTCGACCGCGACCGCGACCGCGATGGCGACCGGCCCGGTTTCGGCGAGGGGGACGACGACGGCGACGACGGCCGCGACGGCTCGGACACATGACCGTCCTGGACATGCGGCCGGCTGCTGTGTCGGTGCTGCTCGACCGGACCCGGACCGACGCGATGGTCCGGGTCGGCGCTGGGGCGCTGCTGACCGGCGCCCTCGGCCTGGTGACGGCCTGGTGGATCGGCGACGGCGGGTGGTCCGCCTCGCTGAGTGGCGGCGCCGTGTTCACCTCGACCGGACAGCTGACCGGGCTGCTCGCCAGTGTGCTGCTGCTCGCCCAGGTGGTCCTGATGGCCCGTGTGCCGGTGCTCGAGCGAGCGGTCGGCCAGGACGCTCTGGCCCGCCTGCACCGGCTGGTCGGGTTCACGTCGTTCAACCTGATGCTCGCCCACCTCGGCCTGATCACGGTGGGGTACGCCGGCGGCTCGATCGGCGGCAGCCCCGGAACGTTCTGGGACCTGACCGTCGACTACCCCGGGATGCTGCTGGCCCTGGCCGGCACGTTGTGCCTGGTCATGGTGGTGGTCACCAGCGTGAAGGCGGCGCGTGGCCGGCTGCGCTACGAGTCCTGGCACCTGCTCCACCTCTACGCCTACCTCGGGGTGGGGCTGGCGCTGCCGCACCAGCTGTGGACCGGTGAGCAGTTCACCGCCCACCCCGTCCGGACGGCGTTCTGGTGGGGAGCCTGGGCGCTCGCCGCGGGCTCGATCCTGGTCTGGCGGATCGGCGTGCCGGTCTACCGGTCGTGGCGGCACGACCTGCGGGTCACCTCGGTGGTCCGGGAGACCGATGACGTTGTGTCGGTCTACGTCACCGGTCGCGACCTGGAGCGACTCCCCGTCCGGGCCGGCCACTTCCTGACGTGGCGCTTCCTGGCCGGTCCCGGCTGGTCACGGGCCCACCCCTACTCGTTGTCCGCGGCCCCCGACGGCAGCAGCCTGCGGATCACGGTCAAGGACCTCGGCGACGGCAGCCGGGCGCTGGCGCGGCTCGTCCCGGGCACCCGCGCGCTCTTCGAGGGTCCCTACGGGCGCCTCACCGAACGGGTCCGCACCCGGCGCAAGGTAGCGCTGGTCGGCGCCGGCGTCGGCATCACGCCGCTGCGGGCGCTGGCCGAGGGACTGGCGTACGCACCCGGCGACGCGGTCCTCGTCCAGCGGTACGCCGCGGAGCCGCTGTTCGCGCGCGAGATCGCGGTGATCGCGGCCGAGCGCGGCCTGGACGTGGTGGGCGTGCCCGGACACCGCAACGCACCGGGCACCGCGCCGTCCGACCTGCTCGCCCACGTCCCGGACCTGGCCGAGCGCGACGTCTTCGTCTGTGGCCCCGACGCCTGGGCCCGCGAGGTCGGCCAGGTCGCGGTGGCCGCCGGGCTGCCGCCCCGGCACCTGCACGTCGAGAGCTTCCGGTGGTGACCCGATGAGGCGGATCGTCCTGTGGGCCTCCAGCACCGCGGCGGCGCTGGTGCTGCTCTTCGGCTACCACACCTCGACGTCCGGGGTCGCCGCCCCCGCGCAGCAGCCCATCGGCTCCAGCCTGTCGACGACGTCGACCACCACCACCTCGGGGACGGGCGGCACCTCGGGCTCCACGGTCACCGGCGACACGGTCCATACCCGCTGGGGCCCGGTGCAGGTGCAGGTCACCACCGACAACGGCACGATCACCTCGGTGCAGGTCGTGCAGTATCCGTCCGAGAACGGCAAGGACGTGGAGATCAACAACTACGCGCTGCCGATCCTCGTCGACGAGACGCTCGCCGCCCAGAGCGCTGACATCGACATGGTCAGCGGCGCGACCGTGACCAGCGTCGGCTACACCGACTCCCTGCAGTCCGCGCTGGACCAGGCGGGCCTGTGAGCACCGCGACCAGCCTCCCCGTGCACCGGCAGGTCGCCCACGTCATGGGGATGCCCGTCAGCCTGGCGCTGCGGGGCAAGCACGCCGACGACGCCCGGGGGCGAGGGGCGTGGGCCGAGGCGGTGGCCACCCTGCAGGACGTCGACCGGGTCTTCAGCACCTACCGGGCCGACTCGTACGTCAGCCGCCTGGCCCGTGGCGAGATCGATGTCGCCGACTGTCCGCCCGAAGTCGCCGAGGTGCTGGCGATCGGGGAGCGGGCGCGGCGGGAGTCCGGCGGCGCCTTCGACGTACGCCGGCCGGGGCCCGACGGCACTGCGGTGCTGGACCCGAGCGGTGTCGTCAAGGGCTGGGCGGCAGAACGGGCCGCCCGGGTGCTGCGACTGCTTCCCGGCACGGACTTCAGCCTGTCGGTCGGCGGCGACGTGGTCTGCCACGTGTCGCGCGAGGACTCGCCGGACTGGAGGATCGGGATCGAGGACCCGCACGACCCGGCCCGGGTGGTCGCGGTGGTTCCCCTCCGCACCGGTGCGGTGGCGACCTCGGGCGCGGTGCACCGCGGGGACCACGTCGTCGACCCGCGCAGCGGACGCGCCCCGCGCCGGATCGCCTCGGTCACGGTCGTTCACGCCAACCTGACGTGGGCCGACGTCGATGCGACAGCGGCGTTCGCGCAGGACGAGGGCGCGCTCGCCTGGCTGCGCACCCGGCCGGGCCGCCGCGGCCTGGTGGTCCGGGCGGACGGTCGCCGCGATCTCTTCGGGGCCGCCTGAGAGTCCCAGGTCCTTCGCGGTTCCGCGCGGGACCTTGGCCCCTGTGATCCAGGAGACACGGGATCGACCATGAACACCTGGCGCCGTTGAGGAGGAGGGTGCGGCATGCGGTCCGATCTGGTCTTCCGTGTGGTGATGCAGGCGACCGCGGCGGTCATGGCCGCGGCCCTGGTCGTCCAGCCCTCCACCGCTGTGGCAAGCACCAGCGTCGACCCCGGTGCCTTGCCGCGCGGTGAGGACCCGGCCGTGGCGTACCTGGTCGGGGACACCATCAGGGACGGGGACCTCCGGATACCGGCGACCCGTCGCGGGAAGCACGACGCCTTGTGGGTCGTCAAGGGCGGCTACGTCGTCCGGGACTACAACGTCGGGCCGCGAGGGCTGATCCGGGTCGTCTTCATCGACCGGACCGGTGAGCGTCGGCTCGTCGCGCAGTCGCGGAACTGGATCGGCGTCGCGGTGGAGGACGGCGGACGCTTGGTGGCGGTCCAGCAGAACGCAGGAAGCCTGGGCGAGTGGACCCGCGTGACGGTCGAGCGCCCGAGGAGCGGGCGGGTGCTGGGGAGCCGGACGCTGCGACTGGCCACCCTCGTGGCGGTGACCACTGAGCAGGTGCTGCTGGGGCGTCGCACCCACTGGCGCGACCCGGCGACGGTCTGGTGGGACTTCCGGCGCGACCGGCTCCGCCGGATCCACGACCAGGCCGCGATCCGGGCTGACGTCGGGCACGACAAGGTCGTGTTCACGACGTCTCCGGACAACGACGCCTGTGTCCGGGTCGCCGTGCTCTCCAAGCCGTCGCGCACGCTGTGGCGCACGTGTCGCCGCGGACCGCACCAGTGGTCACCGGACGGCACCCACGTGCTGTCGACCCACACCTACTTCGATGCCGCCGGGACGGACAGGTGGTGGGTCGCCGACGGCAGCACCGGAGACCCCCTGTCGCGGGTCACTGGACGCCTCGACTGGAGCGCGGTCTGGGAGGACGACGGTCACTTCCTGACCTTGGCGCAGAGCGAGGCCGGGACGGCTGCAGTCATCAGGTGCGACCTGACGGGCAGCTGCGAGCGGGCCTCCAGGCTGTGGCAGGTGCCCCTGCCGCCGGACTCGACGTACTACGCACCGCCTCCGGTGATCCTCGCCGAATGAGTCCCGTCCGTCAGCCGGAGGTTGCGGCCGGCCCGATCCCGGTCAGCGCAGGATCAGGAACAGCCCGACCGCGGTGGGCAGCAGGCCGAGGACCGACCACGGGCTGATCGGTCGGCGCCCGTGGATGAGGAGCCCGACCGCGATGGCGATGATCCCGAACGCGCCCGCGATGACGCACAGCCCGATCTGGGAGACGCGGTTGCCGTCGTCCATGAACACCGCCGCGATCACGAGCCCCGCGGCCAGGTGGAAGATCGTCGTGGTTGCCAGCACCGAGGCCACCCAGCGCTGGACGTTGGTCAGGGCGCGGTCGTTGACCGGGCGGACCGGGTTGTTGGGGTCCATCAGGTGACGCGCGCGCTTGACCGGTGCCGGGTTCTCCACGGCTCCAGTGTCCTCCTGGGGGCCCGGCTTGGAGCACCCGGCCAGGCTGGAGCCATGGCGAACCTCCTGGACACCGTCCTCGACCGGTCGGTGGTCCTCGGCTGGAGCAAGGTCGGGTCGGCCCTGCGCCGCAGGTGGTGGCCCGCCGACCCGGAGCCGAACGCGCTCGCCGGCAAGCGGGTGCTCGTCACAGGCGCGACATCGGGCATCGGCGAGGCCATGGCGCGCTCATTCGTCGACCTCGGGGCCACGGTCCACGTGCTCGGGCGCGACGCCGGCAAGCTCGGCGGGGTGGCGCGGCAGCTGCGGCTGGAGCGGCCCACGGCCGAGGTCGTGGAGGAGGTCTGCGACGTCGGCGACCTCGACGCCGTCCGCGCCTGGGCCACGGCCTTCGCGGCCCGGGTGCCGGCGCTGCACGGGCTGGTCCACAACGCCGGGACGATGACCCAGGAGCGCCGGGAGAGCGCCCAGGGCCACGAGCTCGGCCTGGCCGTGCACGTGCTCGGCCCGCACCTGATGACCGAGCTGCTGCAGCCGGCGCTGGTGGCGGCCGAGGGCGCGAGCGTGGTGTGGATGAGCAGTGGCGGGATGTATGGCGCCGGCCTGCCGGGCGACGTCGACGGCTACGAGTCCCGCGGTGTCGACAAGGGTGGCGACTACAACGGCGTCCGGGCCTACGCCCGCACCAAGCGGATGCAGGTCGTGCTCGCCGACGCCTGGGCACGCCGGCTCGAGGACCAGGACGTGCGGGTCGAGTCGATGCACCCCGGCTGGGTCGCGACCCCGGGGGTGGCCAGCCACCTGCCGACGTTCAACATGATCAGCAGGCCGGTGCTGCGCGACTCCGAGGACGGCGCCGACACCGCGGTCTGGCTGGTGGCCACCAGGCCGCCGTCGGCGCCTCCGCACTTCTGGCACGACCGGGTCCAGCGGCCCGTCACGCTGGGCGGCCGCCACGCGCCCCGGGCCGACGACGTACGCCGCTTCCTCGCGTGGGTCAGCGAGGCGACAGGGACCTCGTCCGGCTGGTGACACACTGGCGGCCGTGACCGATTCGGGGGCCGCCGACCTGGGCGCGCAGGACAGCCTCGCCGAGCCGATGCGCTCGCGCCGGAGCGTCAGCGTCTTCGACGACACCCACGTGCTCGAGCCCGACCAGATCGCGCTGCTGCTCACAGCGGGCCGCTGGGCACCCAGCTGCGGCAACGCCCAGCCGGCGCACTTCGTGGTGGCCGAGCGCGGCAGCCGGAGCCACGAGGTGCTGGTGAGGCACCTGACCACGGGCAACTCCGGCTGGGTGCCTCGGGCCTCTCTCGTGCTCATTGCCGGGGCGCAGTTCGCCCCCGACGAACGGGGCGAGGGCGGCTACAAGCCGAGGTACGCCGACTACGACACCGGCCAGGCGGCCGCCCACGTCACCCTCCAGGCCCGGGCGATGGGGCTCGAGGCGCACCAGTTCGCCGGCTTCGACAAGGAGGCCGTCGCCGCCGAGCTCGGGGTCCCGGACTTCGTCCGGCTGCTGACCGGCATCGCGGTCGGCGTGCCCGGCGACCCGGCCGACGTCTCCGAGCGCGACGCCGAGCGCGACCGACGGGTCCGGCGTCGCGAGCCGCTGTCGGCCCGCGCCCACGGCGAGCGGTGGGGCACCCCCTGGGCCGGGCTCACCGGGGTGACCGGAGACGCCTCGTGAGCGGCGCGCGCAAGTGGCTGAGCGTGGCGCTGGTCGCGTTCATCGCCTTCGTCATCAACTTCCCGCTGCTGCACAGCAGCTTCCTCCGGTGGCAGGTGGAGCGGTCGGGAGTGGACGTCGTCGCGGAGGTCACGGAGACCCGCGAGCTCGGTGGCGACCTGCTGGTCGTGTTCACCGTGCCGGGTGACGGGCGCCGCGAGCCGTTCGAGAACGCCGTGGCGGAGGTCGACTCGGCGACCTACGAGGAGGCTCGGGAGACCAAGCAGCTCGACGTCCGGGTCCTGTCGGACGACGGCGGCTCCTTCATCGTCGAGGGCCAGATCACCAGCCGCCTCGGCCTGGTCGTCACCGTGCTGGCCGACGTCTTCCTCGTCGCGATGGTCGTGCTGATGCTCCGCTTCCGCGGCGCGCTGCGGGTCGAGCTGGTGCTGCGGGCCACGGAGGACCTCGAGCGCTGCCCACCGGGGTCGCGCCTCGACCGGATCTCGGGCCTGCGATACGTCGTCAGCGGCGAGGTGGCCGAGCTGGGGGACGAGGAGGTAGTGCTCGACCTCGGCGACCGCCGGGTGCGGGTGCTGCTGGACGGCTACGCCAACCCGGCGGGCTACCAGCAGCCGGTGCGGGCCGTCGGCTACATGGTCGCCTGAGCGGGTACCTGGGCCGCCATGACCATCTTCTCCGCGAACACCCACGCCGAGGCCGTCGTGCTCGCCCCGCAGCAGGACATCTGGGAGGTGCTGGTCGACCCCGACCTGGTCGCCGGCTTCACGCCGTTCGTCAAGCGGATCAGCGCCGACGGCGAGCACTGGCGCTGGGAGATGGGTGGTCTCGAGGTGCTGGGCAGGAGCGTCGCGCCGGCCTTCACCGAGCGGATGGTCCTCAAGGAGCCGGACCGCATCGAGTTCCACCACGACCCGCCCACGGGTGTGCGCGAGAAGTCGTCCGTGGAGGGCTGGTACGACCTGTCGCCCGTGCCGGAGCACGAGGGTGGCGGCACGGCCCTGGTCACCGACCTCACCATCTCCCTCGACCTCCCGCTGCCCGGCGTCGCCCGGGGCGCGGTGAAGGCGGCGATGGGTAGGGTCATCGACAGCATGGGTGACCGGTTCTCCGCCAACCTGCTCGCCCATCTGGGGGCCGAGCAGCGACCAATGTGACCGTTACTTGCTCGTAGCACCGCCCGGGCACGAGGGTGTTGGCGTGTCCGTCACCGCCTCGTCCTACTCGATCACCATGCGGCTGCACACGCTGCCCGACCACGGGGTGGTGGGACAGGTCGCCACGGCGATCGCCTCTGCGGGCGGTGTAGTCACCGCCATCGACGTCGCCGAGTCGACGCGCGAGCGCCTGGTCGTCGACGTCACCTGCTCGGCGAGCGACGCCGACCACGCCGCCGAGCTCGAGATCGCCGTGGACGCGGTGGCCGGTGTCGAGGTCTACAAGGTCAGCGACCGCACGTTCCTGCTGCACATCGGCGGCAAGATCGAGGTCAGCTCGAAGGTGCCGCTGAGGAACCGGGACGACATGTCCATGGCCTACACCCCGGGCGTCGGTCGGGTGAGCATGGCGCTGGCGAAGAACCCCGACGACGTACGCCGCCTCACGATCAAGGGCAACTCGGTCGCCGTGGTGACCGACGGCTCCGCGGTGCTCGGCCTGGGCAACATCGGACCTGGTGCCGCGCTGCCGGTGATGGAGGGCAAGGCAGCGCTGTTCAAGCGGTTCGCCGACATCGACGCCTGGCCGATCTGCCTGGCCAGCCAGGACACCGACGAGATCGTCAAGGCCGTCGAGATGATCGCCCCAGGCTTCGGCGGCATCAACCTCGAGGACATCGCGGCGCCCCGCTGCTTCGAGATCGAGCGCCGGCTCCGCGAGAGCCTCGACATCCCGGTCTTCCACGACGACCAGCACGGCACGGCCATCGTCGTGCTGGCCGCGCTGACCAACGCGCTCCGGGTGGTGCACAAGGAGCTCGCCCACATCCGCGTCGTCGTGTCGGGCGGCGGGGCGGCCGGCACCGCGATCGTCACGCTGCTGCTCGCCGCGGGGGCGACCGACGTCGTCGTCTGCGACCGCGATGGCGCCATCTGCGCCGGCGACGAGGGCCTCTCGGCCGCTCACCGTCAGCTCGCCGAGGTGACCAACCCGCGACACGTGCGCGGTGACCTGCACACCGCCCTCCACGACGCCGACGTGTTCATCGGGGTCAGCGCCCCGGGCGTCCTCAAGCCCGAGTGGATCGCCGACATGGCCGACCAGGCAGTGGTGTTCGCGCTGGCCAACCCCGACCCCGAGGTCGACCCGGTCGAGGCCGAGAAGTTCGCCGCGGTCGTCGCCAGCGGTCGGTCGGACTACCCCAACCAGATCAACAACGTGCTGGCGTTCCCCGGCGTCTTCCGGGGCCTGTTGGACGCCCGGGCCCACGACGTCACGATCGACATGCTGCTGCGTGCCGCCGACGCGATCGCGCACGTGGTCCGCGACGAGGAGCTCAACCCCAACTTCATCATCCCCACGGTGTTCCACCCCGACGTGCCCAAGGCGGTCGCCGCGGCGGTGCGCGGCGGCCAGGGCGCCTCCTAGGGGCGACGACCCTCGCTGGCGTAGAGAGCGGCCCCCACGATCCCCGCCTTGTTGAGCAGCTGGGCGGGCACGATCTCGGTGTCGATCCGCAGCAGCGGCAGGAACTCCCCGGCGCGCTTGCTGATGCCCCCGCCGACGACGAAGAGGTCGGGGGAGAAGAGCATCTCGAGGGTCCGGTAGTAGATGCGGAGCCGCCCGGCCCACTCCTCCATCGTCAGGCCCTCCCGCTCCCGGGCGCTGTTTGCGGCGCGTGACTCGGCGTCGTACCCCTCGATCTCGAGGTGGCCGAGCTCGGTGTTGGGCACCAGCACGCCGTCGTTGACCAGGGCCGACCCGATGCCTGTCCCGAGCGTGGTCAGGATGACCAGGCCGGGGTGGCCGCGCGCGGCGCCGTAGCGCACCTCGGCCAGTCCGGCGGCGTCGGCGTCGTTGACGATGTGCACGTCGCGCCCGGTGACCTCGGTGAAGAGCGCGTCGGCATCCGTGCCGACCCAGGTGTCGTCGATGTTGGCGGCCGAGCTGACCACGCCGTGCCGGACGACGGCGGGCACGGTGATCCCCACCGAGGCCGACGAGGCGGGGAACCGGGCCAGCAGCTCGACCAGGACCCGGACCACCGCCTCGGGCGTGGAGGGCTGCGGGGTCTCGATCCGGGCCCGCTCGGCAGCGAAGTCACCGGTCTCGAGGTCCACCGGGGCGCCCTTGATGCCCGAGCCGCCGAAGTCGATGCCGAACGGCAGGTCCATGCCAGCACGCTAAACCCACTCGCTCTCGCCGGGCCTCGGGTGACACGCTCGCGGGATGCCCACCAGCCTGACGCCCGAGCAGCACCTCGGCGGCCTCCGCGAGGCGGTGGCGGCCTTCGTCGGCTGCCTCGGCCGGTCCGAGCCCGCCGCGCCGGTGCCGACCTGCCCCGACTGGACCCTGCGCGATCTGGTCGCCCACCAGGGCATGGTGCACCGCTGGGCCGCGGCACTCGTGCGTGGTGAGCGGCCCGACGACGCCGACGTCGCGGCGTTCGAGACCGAAGGCCGGGCGAGCGGCGACCTCGCCGGGTGGCTGCGCGAGGGTGCGCTCGAGGTGGCCCGGGCCGTCACGCAGGCGCCCGCCGACCTGGTCGCCCCGGTCTTCCTCAACGACGCCCCGCCGCCGCGGGCGTTCTGGGCGCGGCGGCAGTGTCACGAGACGACGATCCATGCCGTCGACGCGTTGTCGGCCTCGCTCGGCCGGCCTCCCCGCCCGGACGAGACCTGGATCGACCCGGTGGTGGCGCTCGACGGCATCGACGAGCTGCTGGGCGGGTTCCTCGCCCGGCCCAGGTCGCGGCTGCGGTGCGAGGAGGAGGCCCTCCTGGTCGTGGCCCCCGACGACGCGCCCGAGTGGTGGGAGGTCGCCCTCGGGCCGGACCCGGCCGTGGTGTCGCGGCACCTGGCGGCGTACGACGCAGCGGTGGACCCCGACTGGGAGGTCACCGGCTCGGCCGTCGAGCTCTACCTGCGGCTCTGGAACCGCAGCGCCCCGGCCGGTCCGGAGGACGGCGACTGGCGCCAGCTCACGGCCGTGCGTTGGGGTTGACATTCCCGACCCTCTTGTCAAACGACTTTACATCTGGCACCCTCCTGTAAACCAACCACGGAGGCCCGCTCGATGGACACGACCGCCAGCAGCATCCCCAACAGCACCGTCTCTGCCAGCTCCACGGAGAACTGGACGGACCCCAAGCGCTACCTCTGGCTGATCGGGCTGGTCGTGCCCTCGCTGTTCTTCGCCGGCTACGCCGGCTGGCTGGCCACCGGCTCGACGCAGTGGTCGGGGTTGTGGTTCTGGATCGGCCCGGTCGTCGTGCTGGTCGTCGTGCCCCTTATCGACCTGGTCGCCGGCCTCGACCGCTCCAACCCTCCCGACGACGTCATCGAGGCGCTGGAGAACGACAAGTACTACCGCTGGATCACCTACCTCTTCCTGCCGATCCAGTACGTCGCCTTCCCGGCGGCGATGTACCTCATCGTCGAGGGTGACCCGTTCTTCGGCGGTGGCGAGCTCGCGCTCTGGGAGAAGGTCGGGCTGGCCATCTCGATCGGCGTGATCGGCGGCATCGGCATCAACACCGCCCACGAGCTCGGTCACAAGAAGGAGAGCCACGAGCGCTGGCTCTCCAAGATCGCGCTGGCACAGGTGTTCTACGGCCACTTCTACATCGAGCACAACCGGGGCCACCACGTCCGGGTCGCCACCCCCGACGACCCCGCCAGCGCGCGGATGGGCGAGAACTTCTACCAGTTCTGGCCGCGCACGGTCGTCGGCTCGCTCAAGAGCGCCTGGCGGCTGGAGAAGCGGCGCTACGCCCGCAAGCAGCAGCACCCGTTCCGGATCGGCAACGACGTGCTCAACGCCTGGCTGATGTCGGGTGTCCTGTGGGGCGCGCTGGTCGCCTGGCTGGGTGTCGAGGTGCTGCCCTTCCTGGTGGTCCAGGCCGTGGTCGGCTTCTCGCTGCTGGAGATCGTCAACTTCATGGAGCACTACGGGATGCTGCGCCAGAAGGTCGGTGTCGGTGAGCGGCAGCGCTACGAGCGCGTCGACCCCACCCACTCGTGGAACTCCAACAACATCGCCACCAATGTGCTGCTCTACCACCTGCAGCGGCACAGCGACCACCACGCGAACCCGACCCGGCGCTACCAGGCGCTGCGTGACTTCGAGGAGTCGCCGGTGCTGCCGACCGGCTACGCCGGGATGATCGTGCTGGCGCTGATCCCGCCGGTCTACCGCCGGGTCATGGACCCCCGGGTGCTCGCGCACTACAAGGGCGACCTGCGGCTGGCCAACCTCTCCCCGCGCAAACGGGACCGGCTGCTCGCGGCGTACCCGCCACCGGTCGACGACACCGTCGAGTCGCACGCGGACGCGATCAGCGTCGCCGCGCTCGAGCAGGTGGAGGTGCTGGCGGCCCGCTGCCCGGGCTGCGGCTACACCTACTCGGTCGACAGCGGTGACGAGCACGAGGGCTTCGCCGCCGGCACCGCGTGGGCCGACATCCCCGACTCGTGGTGCTGCCCGGACTGCGGGGTCCGCGAGAAGGTCGACTTCGTCCCGGTGGACCGGGAGGTCGTGGCATAGCGTGACGGCTGTGAGCACCCGGCCGTTGACGATGCGCGAGCGCATCATCGACGCGGCCGTCGTGCTCACCTCCGACGTGGGCTGGTCCGCGGTGACCATGGCCCGGCTCGCCGACGAGGTGGGGGTCAGCCGGCAGACGGTCTACAACGAGATCGGCTCGAAGCCACGGCTCGCCGAGGCGATGATCCTGCGCGAGCTCGACCGCTTCCTCGGCGTCGTCAGCGTGGCCTTCGACGACCACCCCACCGACCTGGTCGCCGCGATCGGCGCCGCCTCCGAGCAGGTCCTGCTCAACGCCCAGGACAACCGGCTGCTGCACGCGGTGGTCTCGGCCACCCATGGCGCCGACACCGAGCTGCTGCCGCTGCTGACCACCCACGCCGAGTCCCTGCTGACCGCCGCCAAGACCGTGGTCGCCGCCCGGGTCGAGCCCTACGCCGTCGGGCTGTCCCCGGACCGGCTCGACGCGGCCATCGACATGGTGGTCCGGGTCGTGCTCAGCCACGTCATGCAGCCCTCCGGCAGCCCCGCGGAGACGGCGGCTGACATCGCGTGGATCGCGTCGCGCGTACTCGACGCCAAGTAAACTTGGGGATGTCCAAGAAATCTGGGAGTACCCCAACAATAGTTGGTATCCTCTTCGCGTGGAGTTCCAGAACCCGTTCGCGCTCATCACGCCCACGCTGGACGGCCGGGTTCTCAATGTGTTGGCTCTCGCTGACGCTGCCTTTACGACGGGGCAACTTGCGAAGCTGCTGCCCTTCTCGGACGAGGGCATCAGGCGTGTACTCAAACGCCTTGATCGCCAAGGGATTGTGGAGACGAGGACTCTCGGCACAGCGACGGGGTACCAGCTCAATCGACAACATCTGGCCGCCGACGCCGTCATTCAGATCGCGCGACTGCAGTCGACCTTCATCGATCGTGTCGAGTCGCATCTACGGACCTGGGTCGAGCCGCCGGTGTATGCCGCTGTCTTCGGATCCATGGCCCAAGGGAGCATGAAAGAGACAAGCGACATCGACGTTCTCGTCGTGCGAGAAGCGAGCACTCCGTTCGTGGTTTGGGACTCGCAACTTGCCCAGTTGTCCCAGCGAATCACGGCCTGGACAGGGAACGACACTCGAATCCTCGACTTGACAGAGCAGCAGATCGTTTCAGGTGAACCGGTTCTTGAGGACGTCATCGAACATGGGTGGACGGTCTTCGGTTCGCGACGATGGCTGCGCCGGAAGATGCGAGGTCAAGAGTGAACGCCCGCAAACGTGCGTGCGACTCATCGGTGCAGGCAGGGCGCATGCGGAAGGCGACAGGCTTCTTGAATGCCGCCGAGGAGATTCAAATCCTCGACGACGACGGAGCGTTGCCGGACGTGCTCGGCACGCTTTACGTCCATGCGGGCATCGCCGCAGCCGACGTCGTCTGTTGTGTCCGCCTAGGTCAGCATTCGATTGGGGATGATCACGAGCAGGCAATCGCGCTGTTGCACTCAGCGGAGCCAGACCTCAGCGGATCGCTACGGAACCTCCTGCGTATCAAGACCAAGGCCGGATACAGCCACCAGCCGCTTTCCAATGATGAACTGAAGAGAGCTGAACGCGCCGCAAACCGGTTGGTCGACGCCGCGCGTATGGCCGCGACCTCGGCAGGGGATTAGGCCGCGCGCCGCAGGCGCGCCAGGTCGACCGCCTCGCGGAAGGCGGCTGCGACGTAGTCGGGCACCTTGAGGCCGCGGGTGCGGGCCCAGAGCAGCTCGCGCTCGACCCGGGAGATCTGTTCGGCGAAGTCGTCGAAGCGGTCGGTGATGCCGAGGGTGGTCATCACGTCGCCGAAGTCGGCCTTCTGCTTGTCGCTGTTGGCGCCGACGGGGGCGAACGACACTCGGCGCATGATGCGGACCATCCACTTCTGCCAGGCGGCCAGCTCAGCCCACAAGGCTCGCGCCGAGAGCTGGTAGAACGCGTAGTGGCCGGGCTCCTGGCGGCGGATCGGGCCGATCACGGTCTTGGCGATGCCGGTCTCGCCCATGCCCATGACTCCGTCATGGAGGAAGTTGTAGGCCAGAACCGCCGAGCGCTCGGTGGCCATGCCGGTCAGGTAGTAGAGCATCCGGCAGACGTCCTGGAAGGCGCCGAGGTGGGCCAGCGCGCCGAGCACCTTGAGCTTGAGGCCGAGAGAGTCGAGGTCGGCGTCGGCCGGCTGCCGGCCGAGATGCACCTGCAGCGCGTCCAGGATCAGGCCGTGGCGGATCTCCTGCGGCTGCCACACGTCGGCGTAGAACACCCGGTCGATCTCCGGCGGGTCCGGGAGCATCGTGGTGAGCTCCAGGACGTTGCGGTCGACCTCGAGCTCGACGCGCGCCATGTAGTCCAGCACGTGCCCGAACCTGGCCTCGAACTCGACCGGGTTGCGCACCGAGTAGTCGACCGAGTCGAGGTCGATCGGGGGGTGCTCGACCGCCAGCCGGTCGACGTGCTCGATGAGACGTCGCTCGGCCGCGGACGACGCAGCGAGCGTGGAGGACATGTCAGCGAAGGCTACCTTTCGTCAGTCTGTATTCGGAGTGGGCGAGCCATCCGGATCGGCGGCCGGTGCCCTCGATCTCCGGCCAAGGGCTGGGAGCCTCACCTACCCTTGACGCGGGGGAGGCCGGGGAGGGCTGAAGGATGCGGGCACGCGCGACGCTGGTGTCGTCGGCACTGCTGCTGACGCTCACGGCTGCGTGCGGCGACCAGGCCGCCCCGACGCCGGATGCCGGGCCGACGCCGTCCGACAGCCCATCGACCGGAGGCAGCCAGTCGCCTTCGATCGACCCCGACCACGTGATGCCGGACGTCGGTCCGCGCACCGGCGAGGTCGCCAACCCCGACATCCTCATCACCTCGGCGGAGACGCTGAGCGACGAGATCGTGGAGTCGATCAAGGCCCTCGAGGGTGTCCGCGGCGTGGAGCAGTTCTCGATGGTGCAGGTGGTGATCGAGAACGAAGCGATCAACGTGGCCGCCGTCAACCCTGCGACCTACCGCAACTACACCGAGCTGGCGGTCGCGGACAGCGAGGAGATCTGGAACCGGGTCGCCGGCGGCGAGCTGGCACTGCGCAAGAAGCTGGCCAAGAAGCTCCCCCAGGACGAGAACCAGTTCGTCACCCTCGGCAGCACCGAGGACGCCAAGGCCGTGCACATCGGTGCCCTGACCGACACCGTCGCCGAGGTCGACGCCGTGGTCAACGAGACCTGGATCGATGACCTCGACATGGTCGCGGACAACGCGCTGCTGGTGCGCACCGGCGCCACCGCTCCCCAGACCCTGCGCGCACCCATCGAGAAGCTCGCCGGCGAGGCGACGGTCGCAATGGTCGATGCAATCGCCCTTAACGGGCTGGACCCCGACGTCCAGCAGGTCGCCGTCACCACGGGCACGGTCGCCGACGTCGTGGGGGTGTTCCGCTACACGGTGATCGGCGGGGGGCGGATCGCCCCGGAGCCGTCCTGGGTCGCCAGCCACATCACCACGCAGCCGGTGCCGATCCTGGGCACCGTCACCTGCAACAAGTACCTCTTCCCCCAGCTCGTCGCCGCGCTGCAGGAGATCGTGGACCGCGGACTGGCCGACAAGATCCACCCCGACGAGTACGCCGGCTGCTACTACCCGCGCTTCATCGCCGGCTCGACCAAGCTCTCCAACCACTCCTTCGGCCTGGCGCTGGACTTCAACGTCCCGGGCAACCAGCGCGGCACGGTCGGCGAGATGGACCGGACCGTCGTCTCCATCTTCAAGAAGTGGGGCTTCGGCTGGGGCGGCGACTGGAGCTACACCGACCCCATGCACTTCGAGATGGTCCGGTTGGTCGACCCGCGCAGCCCTTAGTTCCCCTCCGACCGGGCAGAGTGTCGCCATGACTCAGCCCTCGCGCCGTCTTGCGATCCCCTTCTCCGCCCTTGCCCTCGCCGTCGTGCTGTCCGCCGCCGGCGGCGCCGCGACCGGCGCGGCCCTGGTCACCGGGGCCCAGATCAAGGACGGGTCGGTCACCGGCAAGGACATCAAGAACCGGTCGCTGAAGGTCAAGGACCTGAGCAAGGCGTCGGTCAACCGGCTTCGGGGCCAGGACGGTCAGGACGGGGCCGACGGTGCCTCGGCGTTCGCGCCGCCCCCTACGGGGACCGTGCTGACCGGCGGTGGCATCGCGGCCGGCTACGTCGACAGCGAGAACGACACCGTCTACAGCTACAGCCCTCTGCCCGTCACACTGAGCGTCGAGCTGGACGACGACGCGCCCGGCCGCACACTGTTCGGCGGTCCCCACGTCGACTTCACCGGCAGTGAGGAGAGCGCGTCGCGGTGCGCGGGTACGGCCATCACCCCGACTGCGACGCCCGGCACGCTGTGTGTCTACATCGCGACGAGTGGCAACACGATCCCGGGATCCACCAAGCTCAAGGCCGGCTCCGCGTTCCTGGACGACGGTGCCGAGGCCAGCGGGTTCACGGTCTCCGCGCTCTCCGACGCCGCCGGGCTTGCGACGGTCCGGTACGTCTGGGTATACACCGCGCCCTGAGTGATGTCCGGCCTTCTATAGCCTCCGGACCATGCGCGCTGCCCAGGTCGTGACCACCACCGGCCCTGCCGACGTCGTCGTCACCGACGTCCCCGAACCCACACCCGGCCCCGACGACGTCCTGGTCGAGGTGCACAGCGTGGGGATCTCGTTCCCCGACCTGCTGCTCTCCAAGGGTGAGTATCAGCTCAAGCCCGAGACCCCCTTCACCCTGGGCGTCGACTTCGCCGGCACTGTGGTGCAGCCCGGGTCGAGCGGCTTCGAGCCGGGCCAGCGGGTCGCCGGGGTCGGCGGCTGGGGTGGCGCGGCCGAGCTCGTCGCCAACCCGGCGCCGTTCACCTTCGCGCTGCCGGACGCGATGTCGTACGACGAGGGCGCGGCGTTGCCGATGAACTACCTGACCGCGCTGTTCGCGCTCGCCGAGCGCGGCGACCTGCGCGCGGGCGAGACGGTGCTGGTGCACGGGGCGGCCGGCGGGGTGGGCACCGCGGCCATCCAGGTCGCCAAGGGCATGGGCGCGCGGGCCATCGGGGTCGTGAGCAGCGAGGCCAAGGCCGAGGTCGCGCGCGCGGCGGGTGCCGACGACGTGGTGCTGCTCGAGGGGTTCAAGGACGCCGTCGGCGGGCTCACCGGGGGCCGCGGTGTCGACGTGGTCGTCGACGTCGTCGGCGGTGACGCTTTCATGGACTCGCTGCGGGTCCTCGGTGCCCAGGGCCGGCTGCTCGTGGTCGGCTTCGCCTCCGGCCAGGGCATCCCGGAGGTCAAGGTCAACCGGCTGCTCCTCAACAACATCGACGTGCGCGGCGTCGGGTGGGGCGCCTACGCGATGGTCCGGCCCGACTACATGCAGCAGCAGTGGGCCGAGCTGGTGCCGATGATCGAGGCCGGCTTCGTCAAGCCGCCGATCGGCGCGACCTACGAGCTCGACGACTTCGGCCGCGCCCTGCAGGACATGGACGACCGGCTCACCCTGGGCAAGTCCGTCGTCCGGGTGCGGTGATCGGTCCGCATCGGCAAGCCGGACACCGGCTCCGCTTCGACTGGGGTCCGGCCGGCGCGTCCGCGATCTCCGACGGCGCGGACGTCGCCGTGGTGGTCGACGTCCTCTCGTTCACGACGACCCTCACGGTCGCCGTCGAGCGCGGCATCACGGTCCTGCCCTTCCCGTGGAAGGACGAGCGCGCCGCGGCGTACGCCGCCGAGCACGACGCCACCCTCGCCGTCGGCCGGCTCGAGGCGCGGTCCGCCGGGTCGGGTGGGTCGGGTGGGGTCAGCCTGAGCCCCGCGGACATGTCCCGGGTGACCGGCATCGAGCGGCTGGTGCTCCCGTCACCCAATGGCTCGTCGATCTGCGCCCAGCTGGCGAGCTCCGGGATCCCGGTGGTCGGAGCGTGCCTACGCAACCGGTCGGCGGTGGCGCGCCACCTGCGCGACGCCGGCTCGGTGGCGGTCGTCGCCGCGGGCGAGCGGTGGCCCGACGGGTCGCTGCGCCCAGGCGCCGAGGATCTGTGGGGTGCCGGCGCGGTGCTGGCCGCGCTGGTCGATCTCGGGGTCGAGGACCTCAGCCCCGAGGCGGAGGTCGCAGCCGCGGCGTACCGGTCCGTGGCCGACCACCTGCCGGACCGGCTCGAGGCCTGCGCGAGCGGCCTCGAGCTGGCCGAGGCGGGCTTCGCCGAGGACGTGGCCGTCGCCTCGATGCTCGACGTGTCGCAGGTCGTGCCCGTCCTGACCGAGGGCGGTGCGTTCTCGGGGGGCTGACATAGGCTCGCGAGCGTGAGCATCCTCGACGACGCAAGGGAGGGGATGGACCTCGACGTCCGTCCCCAGGACGACCTCTTCGGCCACGTCAACGGCCGGTGGCTGGCCGAGACCGAGATCCCCTCCGACCGGTCCAGCTGGGGACCGTTCATCCAGCTCGCCGACGTCGCCGAGGAGCAGGTCCACCGGATCATCGAGGACCTGGCGAAGGCGGCCACCGACCACGACCCGACCGACGGCGCAGCACCGGAGCTCAACCCCGACGCTCAGAAGATCGGCGACCTGTTCGCCTCGTTCATGGACGAGCAGCGCATCGAGCGCCTCGGCATCCGGCCGGTCCGCCCGCTGCTGGAGGCGGTCGCCAAGCTGCGCGACGTCCGCGACCTCGCGGCGTTCCTCGGCGAGTTCGAGCGGATCGGCGGGCACGGGCTCTTCGGCTCCTACGTCGACAACGACGACCGCGACTCAGACCGCTACCTCGTCCACTTCGTGCAAGGCGGGCTGGGGCTGCCGGACGAGTCCTACTACCGCGAGGACAAGTTCGCCGAGATCCGCGAGAAGTACGCCGCCTACCTCGCCACCCTGTTCCGGCTCGCCGACCACGCCGACCCCGAGGGCGCGGCCGCCACGGTGCTGCGGATCGACACCCGGCTGGCGGAGGGGCACTGGGAGCGCGCCGAGACCCGCGACGTGCAGAAGACCTACAACCTGTTCACCGTCGGAGGACTGCGCGAGCTCTGCCCGGCGTTCGACTGGGACGCCTACGTCCGCAACCTGAGCGCCTCGGCCCTCGAGGCCGACGAGCTGCTCTTCGAGGTGTGCGTCAAGCAGCCGTCCTACTACTCCCACCTCTCGACGGTGCTCGAGGAGGTGTCGATCGACGACTGGCGCGCGTGGTTGCTCTCCCACGTCCTGCGCTCGGCGGCGCCCTACCTGTCGGAGCCCTTCGTCGAGGCCAACTTCGACTTCTACGGCCGCACCCTCAACGGCACACCCGAGCTGCGGGCCCGCTGGAAGCGCGGGGTCGCCCTCGTCGAGGCGGCGCTCGGCGAGGCCGTCGGCAAGGAGTACGTCGCCCGGCACTTCCCGCCCACGTCCAAGGCGCTGATGGACGACCTCGTCGCCAACCTGCTGGCGGCCTACCGCCAGTCGATCTCGCGGCTCGACTGGATGACCGACGAGACCAAGCAGAAGGCCTACGAGAAGCTCGACACCTTCCGCCCCAAGATCGGCTACCCAGAGAAGTTCCGCGACTACTCCGCACTGCGGGTCCGGCCCGACGACCTGATGGGCAACGTCGCCGCGGCCTCGGCGTTCGAGACCGACCGCCAGCTCAACAAGATCGGCTCACCGGTGGACCGCGACGAGTGGTTCATGCTGCCGCAGACGGTCAACGCCTACTACAACCCCGGCACCAACGAGATCTGCTTCCCCGCCGGCATCCTGCAGAAGCCGTTCTTCTCACCTGACGCCCACCCGGCCGAGAACTACGGCGGCATCGGCGCGGTCATCGGCCACGAGATCGGTCACGGCTTCGACGACCAGGGCGCGCAGTACGACGGCCAGGGCAACCTCCACGACTGGTGGACCGCCGACGACAAGGCGGCCTTCGAGGTCAAGTCGCAGGCGCTCGTCGCCCAGTACAACGCCTTCGAGCCGCGCACCCTGCCCGGCGAGCACGTCAACGGCCAGCTCACCGTCGGCGAGAACATCGGTGACCTCGGCGGCCTCACCATCGGGCACACGGCGTACGTCATCTCCACCGACGGCGCGCCCAGCGACGAGGACCGTCGGAAGCTCTTCATGAACTGGGCGTTCTGCTGGCGAACCAAGCGGCGCGAGGAGCAGGAGCGTCAGCTGCTCACCATCGACCCGCACAGCCCGCCGGAGTTCCGCGCCAACATCGTGCGCAACCTCGACGAGTTCCACGAGGTCTTCGGCACCGCCGAGGGCGACGGTCTCTGGCTCTACCCGGGCGAGCGCGTCCGCATCTGGTAGCCGGCAGGTCCGACTTCCGCGGGACCTGTATCACCGGCGCGCCCGGCGCCTCCTCCTGTCAACGGCCTTCTCAGGGGCCGCTCGACCCGGGAGGGAAGCATGAGTCTCACCGAAGCCAGCGAGGTCTTCGTCGCCGTCGAGGAGTCGGCGCTCAACGACCTCATCACCGCGGTGTGCACCACCAGGCCACACCTGCTGCACTACGGCTCGCCGGCGTTCGTGCCGGCCTCCAGCACCTCGGCCACCCAGATGGCCCCGATCCCGTTCCCGGGATCGCCGGGGCTGCAGTGGTCGGTCGAGCTGAGCATCCCCCAGCTGGACCTCTTCGACGAGGACGTGCCCCTGCCGCCCGAGCTGAGCCTGGGTCCGGGTCAGTTCAGCCTCTCGACGGTGGTCACCCTGTGCGTCGACTGCGCCGACCGCGGCAAGCGCGACCCGCAGGGCGACGACCACGACCATGGCCACGACGACCACGACCCCAAGGACCACGACCCGAAGGAGAACGACGACCGCGGCGACCAGCCGTGGCCCGACGACCGGGACGACTGGGGCAAGGCGCGCAACCCGATGTGCTGCCGGCTCGGCGTCCACGCGGTGGGGCACCTGGTCAGCACCTGGGTGGGTGGCCAGCGGGCCATCGGCTTCGCCGTGGACGCCGTCGAGATCGTCGACGTCGAGCCCAACGCCCTGGAGGCCGTGCTCGAGTGCCTCCTCACCATGATCCTGCGCTCGGTGCTCGCCACCTTGTCGCTCCCCGTGACCGCGCTCGCGCTCGACGCGTTCACCCTGACCCCGACCGAGGGTCCCCTGATCGACCTCGACCGCGTCTTGGCCCGCGGCGACTTCTAGGAGGTAGTCATGTCAGAGATCGTTGCCGCCATCGACGAGGGTGCGGCCCAGCAGCTGTTCGACACGCAGGTCGCCTCGCTCGGCACGCAGTCCACGAGCGGCTCGTCGTCGCTCGGTCCGTTCGGGGTGACGTACGCCGTGAGCGGGACCCTGTCCAACGGGACCATCGACCTGATCCCGCCAGCCACGGTCAGGATTGCCGACCTCAGGCTGGACTGGCACGTCGACCTGAGCTTCCAGCTCGACATCGGCGACTTCATCCCCGACATCCACATCCCGCAGGTGTGCATCGACATCCCGTGCGTCGGCGAGGTGTGCACACCCAAGATCGACATCGTCTGGCCGACGGTCACCGTGCCGGTGTCCTTCGGGGACTTCGTGAAGACCACCGTCGACCTCGGTGTCGCGCTGACCCTCGTCTCCGGCGTCTGGAAGGTGGAGGGCGTCGTCCAGGGCGTCCCCAACCTGCAGTTCGGTGCCTCGACGGCCGCCCTGCTGGCCGCCATCGGACTGGCGGTCGCGGCCGCGGTCGCGTGGGTGCCGCTGATCGGCCCCTTCCTGGCCGTCCTCGTCGGCGCGGTCGTGGCCGCCATCGGCATCGCCGGCCTGACCGGGCTGCTGGGCCCGCTCATCACGCCGTTCGTCTCGGGCACGCGGTTCCCGATCACCGAGGTGGACGCCCTGTTCGAGGTGCTCCCGGCCTCGGGCCCGTTCGACCCCGCGGTCTTCGTCACCGTCGAGAGCCTCGGCGCCGAGGTCCAGCACAACGCACCCGAGGACGAGCTCGTCGTCCTCGCCGACATCAAGCCCTGAGGAGCAGTCCCATGAGTGAGAACCTGGACAGCCGCGCGCTGCGCAACACCGACTGCTACGGCCAGCGGTTCATGAGGCCGGGCACCTACACCTACGCGCTGGTCCCGGCGGGAGCAGCGGGGGCGAGCGGTGACTTCCCCTACGTCGTCGAGGTGGTCGAGAAGTCCAAGGAGGCCGAGCACATGCGCCAGTCGACAGTCACGGTGCGCTTCGTGAAGGAGCGCCACGGCGACTGCTGCGACGAGCGCACCGCCGACCCGGGCCGCTTCGTGCCCGACCAGGACCGCGTGACGGTCGAGGCCGGCGACATGGTCGTGTGGAACTCACCCGACGCGGCCACCCGGCCGTTCGCCGTGGACGGCCAGAAGGAGTTCTTCGGCAGCACCGCGCTGACCAACGAGTGCGGCTACACCCACGTCTTCATGACACCGGGGGAGCACGAGTACGTCGACGCGAACGGCTCCGGGCTCCACGGCGTCGTGCGCGTGGCCGACCCCAAGCCGCGCGACCTGGAGGAGCTGCGCGCCTGGCAGTCCCGCCTCGGCGAAGGGACGCTCGTCATGATCAGCGACGGCACGCCCGAACCCGCTGAGGTCGAGATCATGCTCGGGCAGACGGTGTTCTTCGCCGTCGTCAAGGGCCCGGGCGTCACCATCACCGATGCCTCCCTGGTCGCGGCGGACTCGCCGGAGGCCGGTGCGGCGTAGGCGCCTCGGTGGTTGCGCTCACGTGAGTGGTCTCGCCGAATCCCGGATCCAGCCACCGGTGCCGTACCGTGGGTCGTGTTGAAGGGATGGCTCTCGAGTCGTCCTGGCCGCGCAAGAAGTCGCGGCTTGTATCTCGTACTTCCTGGTTTTCGGTTCGCTGGACATCAGCACAGGTGGATGTCTTCAGCAGCACGAGGGCACATTGCCCCCGGCACCGAACAAAGGAAATGATCATGGCTCAGGGAACCGTCAAGTGGTTCAACGCTGACAAGGGCTTCGGCTTCATCGCTCAGGATGGCGGCGGCGAGGACGTCTTCGTCCACTTCTCCGCGATCCAGACCAGCGGCTACAAGTCGCTCGACGAGAACCAGAAGGTCGAGTTCGACGTCACGGCCGGCCCCAAGGGCCCGCAGGCCGAGAACGTCCGCGTCTCCTCCTGACTCACCGCGAAGGGCCCCGACCGCGTCTGCGGTCGGGGCCCTTCGTGCATCGGGGGGACTTGGACCAGGCACGATGTCGGTGGGCAGTGTCAAGATGCCTACATGGCGGCAGACTCCCGCATGGTGGCGTTGGGGTTCGGCAAGTACGCACGCGCCGACCGGATCTTCGCCCTGGAGCGCATCACCGGCGAAGAGCGCGGTGACGGCCGCCGCACGCGGGTCTGGATCGACGGCGTCGTGGACCCCTTGATCGCCTCCAGGACCGAGATCACGATCCTTCGTGACATGGGCCAGGAGACCGCCGCCGCTGTGCCCGAGCTCGACGAGGCGCTCGACCTCGCCGCGCGTCTGGCGGCCGCGGCCGAGGAGGGTCGGGTGGATCTGAGCGACCTGGGCCGTCGAGCGCGACGCCTGCTCGCTACGACGACCTCGTCGTCCTAGGCAGCTCGTTGAACAGCAGGTTGAGCAGCACCGCGGTGACGGCCGCTGCGCTGATCCCCGATCCCAGGATCACTCGCAGGCCTTGGGGGAACTCCGCCCAGAACTCCGGCGCGGCCACCGGCACCATGCCGGCCCCGAGGGCCGTCGCCACGATGAGCAGGTTGGAGCTGCCCTCGAAGTCCACGCGAGACAGCGTCTTCACACCGCTGGCGGCCACCGAGCCGAACAGCACGACGCCGGCGCCGCCGAGCACCGGGTAGGGGATCGCCGCGACGACGCGTCCCACGACGGGCAGCAGGCCGAAGACCACCAGCAGCACACCACCGACCGCCACGACATACCGGCTCCTCACCCGGGTGAGCGCGACCAGCCCGACGTTCTGTGCGAAGGCACTGCACGGGAACGAGCCGAGCAACGGCGACAGCGTGGTCGAGAGCATGTCGGCGCGCAGGCCGTCCGCCACCCGGCGCTCGTCGACCTCGGTCTGGATGATCTCGCCCACCGCCAGGATGTCCGCGGTGGTCTCGGTCATGATGACGAGCATCACGACGGTCATCGACACGATGGCGCCGACCTGGAACGTCGGGCTGCCGAAGTGGAGCACCGGAGGGAGGGCGACGTACGCCCCCTCGGTGACGGGGGAGAAGTCGGCGTGACCCAGCCCGGCCGCGAGCACGGTGCCGATGACGATGCCGACCAGGACGGCGAGCCGCGACAGCAGACCGGTGAACACCCGGCTCGTCACCAGGATCACGGCCAGCGTCAGCCCGGCCAGGCCGATGTTGGACCTCGACCCGAGGTCGGGTGCCCCTGAGCCGCCCATGGCCCAGGTGAAGGCCACCGGCAGCAGGGACAGCCCGATCACCGTGATGATCGAGCCAGTGACCACGGGCGGGAAGAACCGCACCAGGTGGGCGAAGAACGTCGCCACCACCAGCCCGATGAGGCCGGCAGCCATGACGGCTCCGAACACCGGACGGAGGCCGTCCTCCTCGGCGATGGCCACCATCGTCGAGACGCTGGCGAACGAGATCCCCTGCACGATCGGGAGACGGGCGCCGAACCGCCACACACCCAAGGTCTGCAGCAACGTGGCCAGACCACTGACGAAGATGCCCGCGGTGACCAGCAGCGCCATGTCGCCGGGGGCCAGTCCGGCCGCACCGCCGAGGATGAGCGGAGGGGCGATGACGCCGCCGTACATGGTCAGGATGTGCTGGGTGCCGTAGAGGACCATGGAGGGGAGCGGCAGCTTCTCGTCCTCGGGCCGTCCCACGGACCGAGGGTATGGGCCGCCGCGGGCTGCGGCGAGCGGGAGGGATCGGCTAGAAGACGGCGCCCCCGCCGCGTGCGTGCGTTCCTGCCTCGTGGTTCTCCTTGCCACAGCGCTGGCAGCGCAGGAAGGTGCCTGCGGCCTCCCCGTCCGAACCAGGCGGGTAGCCGACCGTCGCCCAGTTGTGGCCTGCCACCTTGCAGACGGTGAACCGCTTCAGATTGTTCATGACAGGCCACGCCTCCTCGACTCGCACCCGACCCTTCAGTGTGCGCCCATGCGACCGGCACGGCCAGGGCCGCCCGGAGACGCAACGGTCACCCCACAGCGCCTGCTCCTCGTGGGGAGGGCCGGTTGCACTGCTTTGCGGATGGACAGGTGTGTTCGGCGGTGCGAGGGTCGGGCCTGTGCCTGACCCGCACTTCGCCGACCCGCAGCTGGCACGCCTCTACGACGCGTTCGATTCTCAACGGTCTGATCTGGATCACTACGTCGGGCTGGTGGAGGAGCTCGGGGCGTCGCGGGTGCTCGACATCGGCTGCGGCACGGGCGTGCTGGCGCTGATGATGGCCGACCGCGGGATGGAGGTCATCGGCGTGGACCCGGCCGTCGCGTCTCTGGACGTGGCTCGCGCCGAGCCGGGCTCGGAGCGGGTCACCTGGGTCGAGGCCGACGCCGCCCACCTACCGGTCGCCGAGGACGTCGACGTGGTGGTGATGACCGGGAACGTCGCGCAGATGTTCCTCGAGGACGAGGAGTGGGCCGCGGTGCTCAGGCGTGCCGCCGCGGTGCTGGGCACCGGCGGTCACCTGGTCTTCGAGGTCCGCGACCCAGCCCGGACGCAGGCACGCGGCCCCTTCACGCCGAGGTTCCGCTCCCGTGCGGAGATCGAGCAGTCGCTCGCCGATGCCTGGCTTGACCTAGTCGAGGTGCGCGGGCCACGGGGCCGGCCCGGCCACGAGCTGGTCTTCATCGCGCGCAAGCCCTTCGACGAGCGAGACCACCAGGACCGTGGCTGGCGCGATCTGGCCCGCATCGACGCCGACCTGGAGTCGGGCCGGATAGATGAGGCCCAGTGGCACGAGAGGGCGCTGGCCCTGATCGAGGCGGCGTACCTCTCCGCGACCACCCCGCACGCCCAGTCGGGAAAGGGTGGGGACGCGGCCGGGTGGGAGTACGCCCGACGGCTGCTGTGCGACGCCATCCACCGGGACGGCACCTTCCTCGACATCGGCTGCGCCAACGGGCTTCTCATGGCGGACCTCCAGCGTTGGGCCGCGGCCGAAGAACACGCGATCGAGCCGCACGGCGTCGAGATCAGCGCCAAGCTCGCCGACCTGGCCCGCGCGAGATGCCCGCAGTGGGCCGACCGCATCCACACCGCCAACGCGAACGGGTGGATGCCGCCGCGCCGCTACGACTTCGTCCGGACCGGGCTCGACTACGTCCCAGCCGGCTCCCGGCCGGCGTACCTCCAGCACCTGGCCGACCACGTCGTCGCCCCCGGCGGCCGGCTGATCATCGGCGTCCACAACCTGCCCGACGACGACGAGCTGGCTGACGACCTGGCGCGCTGGGGCCTTCCGGTCGACGGCGTCAGCCGGCGACCTCATGCCCAACCTGGGCTGGCCTACACGATCCACTGGATCGACACGCCTTCCGAGTCGCCACCTGCTTGATCGCACTGGCTCCCGCTCGCGGCGACATGACGCTCCTCTGCGAGGGCACGGATAGCGGCAGATGAGGACGGTCGGTTCCCCGACGGTTCATCAAGGGATGCTGACGAACCTGCCGTTCCCATGCCGAGTTCACCTCGGGGAGTGCGGGTTGGGCGACATCCCTTGATGAAACTGCGGCGACCTCAACTCGGCATGAGCGTGCACGTCCTGCCGCGCCGTCAGGCGGCGACATGACGCAGCCGCGCCCTAGGAGGCCAGCGGTGGTTGGCCTACCGCGACCTCCACCGGCTTCTCCACCGACGCAGCAGGGGCCAACTCCGGAAGCAGCCGATCCAGCCACGCCGGCAGCCACCAGTTCGCGTCTCCCAGAAGCTTCATGGTGGCCGGGACGAGGACCAGGCGGACGACGGTCGCATCGAGGAAGATGGCCGTGGCCAGTCCCACCCCCATCATCTTCACGGCCGGGTCACTGCCCAGGACGAAGCCCGAGAAGACCGCCACCATGATCAGCGCGGCTGCGGTGATGGTGCGCCCGGTGCCGGCGATCCCGTCGATGACCGCGCGGGTGTTGTCGCCGTGGCGGTGGTACTCCTCGCGGACCCGCGACAGCAGGAACACCTCGTAGTCCATGGAGAGCCCGAACAGGATCGCGAACATGAACAGCGGGATGAACGACACGATCGGCACCGTCGACTCCACGCCGATCAGGCCGGCCGCCCAGCCCCACTGGAAGACCATGACGAGCACGCCGTAGGCCGCGCCGACGCTCAGCAGGTTGAGCACGACCGCCTTCAGCGGCACCAGGACCGACCGGAACAGCACCGTGAGCAGGAGGAACGACAGCAGCAGCACAGCTGCCACGAAGCGGGGCATCCGCTCCTGCACCCGGTCACCGAGGTCTGCGAAGGTCGCGGTCTGCCCGCCCACGTGGGCGGTCGCAGAGGTGCCGTCGAGCACCGCGGGGAACACCTCGCCCCGCAGCCTCGTCACCGTCTCCTGGGTGGCCTCGTCCTGGGGCGACGTCGTCGGCTGCGCCACCAGGGTCGCCACCCCCGCTGTGAGGTCGATGACCGGTTCAGCGACCGACGTGATGCCCGGGTCGGCTGAGACTGCCTCGGCCAGCGGCACCACCACGGACGCGTCCTGCGCGACGTCGACCGCGATCACCAGTGGCCCGTTGGCCCCGGGGCCGAAGCCTTCGGCGATGAGGTCGTAGGCCCGTCGTTCGGTCCTCGACTCGGGCTTCGTCCCGTCGTCGGGGAAGCCCAGGTCGAGCGCGAGGACCGGCGCCGCCAGGGCCAGCATCAGCACTCCTCCACCGAGGAGGTACGCCGTCGCGTTGCGGGTCACGTGCGCGCCCCACCGGAACCAGCCGGTGCTCGGTCGGTGGGGCGAGCGCCGGCGTCCGTTGATCCGGTGCCCCGCCAGCCCGAGCAGCGCCGGCAGCAGCGTGACCGACGCGAGCACCATGACGAGCACCATCGCGGAGATGGCGACCCCACCACCGGTCACGAACGGGATCCCCGCGACGAGCAGCCCGAGGATCGCCACGACGACTGTGCCGCCGGCGAAGATCACTGCCTGTCCTGCTGTCGCCAGGGCTCGCCCGACCGCCTCCGCGACCGGCATCCCCTGGGCCAGGTGCTCGCGGTGCCGGGTGACCAGGAAGAGCGCGTAGTCGATGCCGACGCCGAGGCCGACCATGGCCGCGAGCTGCGGCGCCCACGCCGGGATGTCGACCAGGTAGGTCACCAGCTTCATCGCGGTGGCGCCGACGACCAGGCCGAACAGCGCCATCCCGATCGGCAGCCCCATCGCGACGAGGGAACCGAACGCGATCAGCAGGACGACCATCGCGACGACGAGCCCAGCGACCTCGCCCACGCCGGTGGGCGCCTCCTCGAACGCGAAGAACAGATCGCCTCCGGTCTCCAGCGTCAGCGACGACTCGTCGCGCAGGTCGGCGACGGTCTCCTTGAGGTTGTCCAGGTCGGACGTCTCGAGGTGCTCGATCGCGGGGTACTGCACGCGCACGAGCGCGATGTCGCCGTGCGGCGAGACGCTGCTACTCGTCCCGAGCACGTGCGGGAGTGCCTCGAGAGCGGCCTCGACCGGCGCCAGCTGCGCCGCAGCGTCCTGGGCCTCGAGTACGACGTGGGCGGTGATCCCGCCCTCGTCAGCCTGGGTCTCGGCGAGCAGCTCCGCAGCTTGGTAGGAGTCGAGGCCGGGTGCCTCGAAGCTCTCGTCGAGCTCGCGCCCGAACGCCACCGACGAGGCGATGACGACGATTGCGAGGACGACCCAGGCGCCGATGGCGGCCCAGGGGCGGGTGGCGGCGGACCGGCCGAGCCGGTAGAGGAGTCTGGACATGCCCCCACGCTGTCGCGGCGGCGCACGAGCCACATCGGGCCAAGGACGGGTCGGCTCCTCGGCCGAAAGTACGACGAGCGGCTCGTGCTTGTGCCCCGTACGACGGGGCCGGCCGCTCCCTAGGCTGGCGTGGTGCTAGCCACGTTCGTCCGCTCGGTCCTTGCCGAGCCCCGTGCGCCGGACCCGCCGGTGCGGGTGTGGCGGGACTGGGCCCTGGTCGGCGCTCTGCTGGTCACGGCCGTGGGCGAGGCGATCTTCCGCCCTGACGTGGCGTGGCGGCCCTTGGCCACCGTGGTCGCGCTCCTGGTGATCCCGGTCCTGCTCTGGCGGCGTACCCATCCGTTGCTGGCGACCGCGGTCGGCTTCGGCGGCGCGATGGTCCTGCACATCCCGGCCTTCGTCGAGGATGTCGCCGATGTGGGGCTCTACTCCATGGCGGGCATCGTGTTGCTGCCCTACGCGTTGTACCGCTGGGCCTCCGGACGCGAGGCGATAATCGGGACCGCGATCGTCGCCGTTCCGGCAGGCCTGGGTCTCGCGACCAGCGCGACCCTCGGGGACGTGATCGGCGGCACCACCCTGCTGGTCGCGGTGTTCGCGCTCGGGGCTGCGATGCGCTACCGCGCGGTTGCGCGCCAGCGCGAGGTGAACCAGGTCAGGACGCTCGAGCGCGGTGAGCTCGCCCGCGAGCTGCACGACACCGTGGCCCACCACGTGTCGGCCATCGCGATCCAGGCGCAGGCAGGGCGAGCCGTGGCTGCCGCAGACCCGGCGTCAGCGGTGGAGGCACTGGCGGTGATCGAGGCAGAGGCCTCTCGGACGTTGCACGAGATGCGGACGATGGTCCGGGTGCTCCGCGACGGCGAGGCGGCCGAGTACGCGCCGCAACGGGGCATCAACGATCTGGACGAGCTGAGCCGGATGAGCACCCTCGTCCAGGTGCGGTGCACCGGCGATCTGGCTGACCTGCCCCAGCCGGTGGGGGTCGCGGTGTACCGGATCTGTCAGGAGTCGGTCACCAACGCGATCCGGCATGCGGTCAACGCCACGGCTGTCACCGTGGAGGTGTGCGGTGACGTCGGCGTCGTACGGTTGCGTGTGCACGACGACGGAGAGGGCGCCCGCCCCTCCAGCACCGCGGGCTATGGCCTGCTGGGTATGGCCGAGCGGGCCAAGCTCCTCGGCGGCACCTGTCAGGCCGGGCCGGACCCGGCCGGCGGCTGGACCGTCGAAGCGACCCTGCCGCGCGAAGTGCCGCGATGACGATCAGAGTCGTCGTGGCCGACGACCAGCTCCTGGTCCGCACCGGCCTGACGATGATTCTCAACGCACAGCCCGGGATCGAGGTCGTCGGCGAGGCAACCGACGGTCACGAGGCGGTCGCCGTGGCCCGCGAGCTGCGTCCCGACGTCTGTCTCTTCGACATCCGGATGCCCGGCATCGACGGCGTCGAGGCCACCCGCCAGCTCGCCGGCCCAGGCGTCGAGAACCCCCTGGCGATCGTGGTCATCACGACCTTCGACCTCGACGAGTACGTCCTCGGCGCCCTCAAGGCCGGTGCTCGGGGGTTCCTCCTCAAGGACGCCGGGCCCGAGCTGCTGGTCCAGGCGATCCACGCAGCCGCGAACGGCGACGCGCTCATCTCTCCCGACATCACCCGCCGCCTGCTCACCACGCTGGCTGGCCTGGAGCGAGCCTCCCCGCCGACGCAGCCGATCGAGCCGCTCACCGAACGCGAGGAAGAAGTGCTGCTCACCGTCGCCCGCGGCCGCACCAACGCCGAGATCGCCGACGAGCTGCACATCACCCTGAGCACGGTGAAGACCCATGTCGGCGCGCTGATGAACAAGCTCGGCGCCCGCAACCGCGTCGAGGTTGCGATGTGGGCGTACGAGACCGGGCGCGTCAAGGGATAGGGCCGGCTGGCCTCCGTCGCGGGTACCCAGGTCGTACGCGCGTAGTCGTGGCGGAATGGTCGTGGCTGAAGGGCCTACGCCCTCCCTCGGCCGCGCGGATCGCGGCAGATGAGGACGGTCGGCTCCCCGACGGTTCATCAAGGGATGCTGACGAACCTGCCGTTCCCATGCCGAGTTCACCCCGGGGAGTGCGGGTTGAGCGACATCCCCTGATGAAACTGCGGCGACCTTCCCGAGACCAGACTCGACTGGCCCGCCGCCTGACCCGGCTCAGCCCTGCCAGGGCGGTGCCACGCCCCAGCCCCAACGGGGCATGGGGGCGTCCTCGACGACGCCGTCGAAGCCAGGCCGGGAGTTGAGCATCGCCAGCCGGGTTCCCCACTCGAGGTAGCCGATGATCGCGGCCCGGAACTCGGGGTCGTCCGGCAGCACCGCGTCGTCGGCGGCCAGGCTCATGGTCGAGGCGAACCGGTGGCGCTGCTCGGGTGTGATCGCCAGGTCGCGGTGGTGCGCCACCATCCCGGCGTGCCCGCCGAGCTCGTCGCTGTAGGTCGTCGGGCCGCCGAGGACCTCGGCCCAGAACACCGTGACGTGCGCGCGATGGAGCTCGGACACGCCACCTGGGAAGAACGGCGAGAGCAGCTCATCGGTCTCCACACGGTCGTAGAACGCGTCGATCAGCCGCCGGACGGCGACCAGGCCGCCCGCCCACTCGAACAACGTGGGCAGGTCCGGCTCATCGACAGCCATGACCGCATCCTCCTCGGGATCGACCAGCTTGGATCCCTCTGTAATGATGTAATCATGATTACAGACGAGACGCGGGACCGCGTCGCCGGCTGGTTCGCCGGCCGGCTCCCGCAGGAGTGGCAGGCCACTCCTGCCGAGATCACGATCGACCGCGAGGAGATCACTGTCCGGCTCTCCATCCCCGACGTCGACCTCGGGGCCGACGCCAGCGACGCCGCCCGCGCGGAGGCGCGGGCCGGCCGGGCCAAGGCGTTCCGTGAGGAGACACGGGCCAGGCGGATGGAGATCGCCCGCGAGGCCGAGCACCGCTACGACGCCAAGGTGTCGTGGGGGCTCTCGGTGGGCGAGGGCGACGACCGGCACCGCGAGCTGTGGACCCACGTCGCCGCGCCGGTGATGACCCGGCTGCGCCAGCCGCAGCGGATGGTGCTCGACACCCTGGTCGACGCCGGTGTCGCGCGGTCCCGCGCGGACGCGCTGGCCTGGTGCGTGCGGCTCGTCGGCCAGCACGAGGACGACTGGCTGACCGAGCTGCGCGACGCGATGGCGAGCGTCGCCGACGTACGTGCCAAGGGTCCCGCGGCCTGACGGCTGTGGAGAGGGCCCCGGGCTCGTCGGTCGCCGCTGGTAGACCTGTCGTGTGACGACGACGCCGACGACCGACGTACGCCGCGAGGCGGAGCGGCACCTCAGGGCTCTCGTCGGCAGCGAGGACGCCGAGCTCCGTGAGGACCAGTGGCGGGCGATCGAGGCGCTGGCCGTCGACCGGCGCCGGTCGCTGGTCGTGCAGCGCACCGGCTGGGGCAAGTCGGCGGTCTACTTCGTGGCCACGCTGCTGCTGCGCGCGGAGGGAGCCGGGCCGACCGTCATCGTCAGCCCGCTGCTGGCGCTGATGCGCAACCAGATCGCCGCCGCCGAGCGGGCCGGCATCCGCGCGGTGACGATCAACTCGACCAACATCGAGGCCTGGGAGCCGATCCAGGACCAGATCCGGGCCGGTGAGGTCGACGTGCTGCTGGTGAGCCCGGAGCGGCTCAACAACCCGGGCTTCCGCGACCAGGTGCTGCCCCGGCTCGCGGCCACCTGCGGTCTGCTCGTCGTCGACGAGGCCCACTGCATCTCCGACTGGGGCCATGACTTCCGGCCCGACTACCGGCGGATCCGCACCCTGCTCGACGACCTCCCCGAGGGCATCCCGGTGCTGGCGACCACCGCCACCGCCAACGCCCGGGTCACCGACGACGTGGCCGACCAGCTGGGCAGCGACGTCCTCGTGCTCCGGGGCAGCCTCGACCGCGAGTCCCTGCGGCTGGGCGTGGTGCGGCTCAAGACCGCCCAGCAGCGGCTGGCCTGGCTGGCGGACCACCTGGCCGAGCAGCCCGGCTCCGGCATCGTCTACTGCCTCACCGTCGCCGCCACCCAGGAGATCGCCGACTACCTCCGCTCCCGGGGGCACGAGGTCGCCGCCTACTCCGGCCAGACCGAGACCACCGAGCGCCAGGCCCTCGAGCAGGACCTCATCGACGGCCGGGTCAAGGCGCTGGTCGCGACCAGCGCGCTCGGCATGGGCTTCGACGCGACCCTCGGCTTCGTGGTCAACATGGGCGCGCCCCAGTCACCGGTCGCCTACTACCAACAGGTCGGCCGGGCCGGCCGCGGCCTCGACCCCGGAGGCCAGGCGACCGTCGTGCTGCTCCCCGCGCTCGAGGACCGCGACATCTGGGCCTACTTCGCCTCCCTCGCCTTCCCCCGCGAGTCGCTGGTCCGCGAGACGCTGCAGGCGCTCGCCGAGCACGACGGCCCGATGGGTCTCGCTGCCCTGGAGACGCGGGTGGAGCTCAACCGGGGCCGGCTCGAGACCATGCTCAAGGTGCTCGACGTCGACGGCGCCGTACGCCGTGTGCAGGGCGGCTGGGTCGCCACCGGGCAGGACTGGAGCTACGACGCCGACCGCTACGCCCGGGTCCACGAGGCCCGGGAGCGTGAGCAGGCGGCGATGCTGGCCTACCTCGACACCACCGAGTGCCGGATGAAGTACCTCCGCATGCAGTTGGATGATCCAGCGCTCGACGACCCGGACGCAGAGCCGTCTTGCGGGCGCTGCGACAACTGCGGTGGCCTCTCGCTGTCAGCCGCGGTGTCGGAGGCCGCGGTGCAGGAGGCCGACGCGCGGCTGTCCCGGCCCGGCGTCCCGGTCGCCCCTCGGCGGATGTGGCCCTCCGCCCTGCCCACGCTGGGGATTCAGCTCAAGGGCAAGATCGCCGACGGCGCCGAGGAGGGGCGGGTCGTCGCCCGGCTGACCGACCTCGGCTACGGCGAGCAGCTGCGCGCCCTGTTCCGGCAGGGCGCCGAGGACGGCCCGGTCCCCGACGGCCTCGCCCGCGCGGTGGTCGCGCTGCTCCGGGACTGGCAGCCGCAGGTCGACTCGATCGTCGTCGTCGAGTCCGCGTCGCGGCCCGCGCTCACCAGCGACCTGGCCGCTGGGCTGTCCCGCTTCCTCCAGGTCCCGATCGTCGGGCGGTGGGCGATCGTCGACCCGGACGTCCCTCCCGGTCGCGGCCAGGCCAACTCCGCCCAACGCATCGCCGCGGTCGGGCGGCGTACGAGCCTGCAGGCCGAGATCTCAGATGGCGCCCGCGTGCTGCTGGTCGACGACCGCATCGACACCGGCTGGACGATGACGCTGGCCGCCCAGGCGATCCGCAAGGCGGGCGCGGCGGCCGTGCTCCCGCTCGCGCTCGCCTCCCAGACCTAGCCAACAACTAGAACACGTTCTAGCGTGCGGGCATGACGATCCCGACGTTCGACCGGCCGGTCAAAGTCATCCAGTGGACGACCGGCAACATCGGCCGGCGGTCGCTCCACGCCATCCTGGGGCGGCCCGACATGGAGCTGGTCGGGGTGTTCGCGCACGGCGCCGACAAGGTCGGCAACGACGCGGCCGAGCTCTGCGGCTGGCCGGAGCCCACCGGGATCATTGCCACGAACGACGTCGACGCGCTGCTCGCCGTCGGCGCGGACGCCTGCTGCTACAACCCCCTCTGGCCGAGCATCGACGAGCTGGTGCGACTGCTCGAGTCCGGTGTCAACGTCTGCTCCAGCGCGGCATGGATCACCGGCGGCAAGCAGACCCCCGAGGACCAGGCCAGGATCCGCGAGGCGTGCGAGCGGGGCGGCAGCACGATCTTCGGCAGCGGGGCGCACCCGGGCATGACCAACCTGGTCGGCATGGTCCTGAGCGGTTCGTGCGAGCGCGTGGACTCGATCGTGATCACCGAGTCGGTCGACTGCTCGACGTACGAGTCCGCGGAGACCCAGACCGCGATGGGCTTCTCGCAGTTGCCGGACACCCCGGGCCTCGCCGAGACCGTCCGCCGCGAGAGCGAGGTGTTCGCCGAATCGGCCGCGATGATGGCCGACGCCCTCGGCGTCACCCTCGACCGGCTGACCTTCGACGTCACCTTCACCGCGGCGACCGGCGACAGCGACCTCGGGTTCATGCAGATCCCGGCCGGCACGGTCGGCGGCGTGATGGGATACCACCGCGGCTGGGTGGGCGAGCACAACGTCGTCAGCGTCGGCTTCAACTGGACCATGGGCTCGCACGTCGAACCGCCGAAACCACTCGCGCACGGCCACGTCATCCAGGTCTTCGGGCTGCCCAACATGCGCACGGTCCTGCACTGCCTGCCGCCGGCGGACTGGACCGAGCCCGGGTTCATGGGCCTCGGCATGATCTACACCGCGATGCCGGTGACCAATGCGGTGCCGTACGTCGTCGCAGCGGAGCCGGGGATCGTGACCCTGGCCGACCTGCCGCCGGTCACAGGCCGGTTCGCGGCGTCGGCCTGAGGGGCGGCCTGACGTTCAGCGCCGCTTCAGCATCCCTCGTGCACTGTGGACACAGACGACCAGACGACGAGGGAGACGGACATGCGCAAGCGAATCATGGTGACCGGTCTCGGGCTCGGGGCCGCGGCCGCCATCACGCTGGGCGGGATCGCCGTGGCCGGCGACGGTGACGACGGTCCGGCCAGCCACCAGTACACGCCGGAGCAGGCGGAGCGGGCCAAGGAGGCCGCGCTCGAGGCGACCGGCGGGGGCACCGCCAACAGTGTGGAGACCGACTCTGAGAACGGCGCGACCTACGAGGTCGAGGTCACCGACCCGGACGGCCGGACCGTCGACGTCCGGCTGGACGAGAACTTCGAGGTCGTGGTGATCGAGGGCGACGAGGACGGCGACGAGGACTGACCAGTGCTCAGCCAACTACCACCAAGTTAGCGTAGGCAAACCTAACTCGCTACGCTCCCCGCATGACAGGGGGATCCTGGCGGCTGCTCTGGCTGCTCGCCGCAGGCGGCGTACTCGTCGCGGTCGTGCTCGCCTCGATCGCCATCGGCGCACGGCACATCCCGCTCGGCACCGTGCTCGACGCGCTCGCGCACCCCTCGGCCACCGATGACGACCACGTCGTGGTCCGGTCGCTGCGCATCCCGCGCACCGTCGCGGGGCTGCTGGTCGGAGTCGCCCTGGGGCTGGCCGGGGCGGTGATGCAGGGCGTCACCCGCAACCCACTGGCCGACCCCGGCCTGCTGGGGGTCAGCGGCGGTGCGTCGTTCGCCGTCGTCCTCGGGATCTCCGTGCTCGGCGTGGGCAGCGCGCTCGGCTACATCTGGTTCGCGTTCGCCGGCGCGGCGGTCGCTTCGGTGGTCGTCTACACCCTCGGGGCGATCGGCCGCGGCGGCGCGACGCCGGTCAAGCTCGCCCTCGCCGGGGCCGCGGTCAGCTCGTTCCTGCTCTCGATGACGACCGCCATGCTGCTCATGGACCAGAGCACCCTGGACGACTACCGGTTCTGGGCGGTCGGCTCGATCGCCGGGCGCGACCGCGACGTCATCACCCAGCTCGCCCCGTTCCTCGTCGTCGGGGCGCTGATGGCGCTGGCGGCCGGGCCGGCGCTCAACTCCCTGGCCCTCGGGGACGAGGTCGCGAGGTCGCTCGGCAGCCGGGTCGGGCTCGCCCGGGTCGTCGCCGCGGTGGCGGTCGTGCTGCTCGTCGGCGCGGCCACCGCCCTCGCCGGACCCGTCGCCTTCGTCGGCCTCACCATCCCGCACGTCGCCCGGGCGATCACGGGTCCCGACTACCGGTGGGTGCTGGCCTACTCGATGGTGCTCGCCCCGATCCTGCTGCTCGGCTCCGACGTGATCGGCCGGGTCGCCGCCCGTCCCGGCGAGCTCCAGGTCGGCATCGTCACCGCCGTCGTCGGCGCCCCCTTCTTCGTCATGCTCGTACGCCGGCGCCGGCTGGCCGAGCTGTGACCGCGCTGGTCCGGCGGGCCCGTGGGCCGGCGGTCGGTGCGGTGCTGGCCGTCGTGGCGTTCGCGCTGTTCTGCCTCTCGGTCTCCACCGGCGACTTCCGGGTCCCGCTGGTCGAGGTGGTGCCGGCGATCTTCGGTGCCGGCGACCCGGCGGCCCAGTTCATCGTCGGCCAGCTGCGGCTGCCACGCGCCGCCGCCGCCGTGCTCGTCGGCGCCGCCTTCGGGCTCGCCGGCGCGATCTTCCAGACCCTGGCCCGCAACCCGCTCGCCTCCCCGGACTTCATCGGCATCACCTCGGGCGCCTCGCTCGCTGCCGTCTTCGGGATCGTCGTGCTCCACGCCGGCGGCACCGTCATCGTCGTCGCAGCCCTCGTGGGTGCGTTGACCTCCGCGGCGGCGATCTACCTCCTGGCCTGGAGGCGCGGCCTCTCGTCCTACCGCCTGGTCCTCGTCGGCATCGGCGTCGCGGCCGCCGTCGACGCGGGCACGGCCTACCTGCTCACCAAGGCGCGGATCTGGGACGTGCAGTCCGCGGTCGTGTGGCTGACCGGGTCGCTCAACGGCCGGACCTGGGCAGACCTCCGGCCGCTGGCCCTGGCCATGGTGGTCCTCGTGCCCGCGACCCTCGCGCTGGGTCCGTCGCTCCGGCTCCTCATGCTCGGCGACGACACCGCGGCCGGGCTCGGGCTCCGGGTCGAGCGGTCGCGCCTCCTCCTCGTCCTCGTGGCCGTGGCGCTCGCCGCCCTGGCCACTGCGGCCGCGGGACCCGTCGAGTTCGTGGCCCTGCTCGCCGCACCGATCGCCCGCCGACTGGTGGGCTCGCCGCTGGCGCTGGTGCCGGCGGCCCTGGTCGGCGCGGTGCTCGTTCTCGGGGCCGACGTCGTCGCCCGCGAGGCCCTCCCGACCACGGCCCTGCCCGTCGGGGTCGTCACCGGGATCATCGGCGCGCCCTACCTGCTCTGGCTGCTCGCCCGTTCCAACCGCATCGGAAGCGGAGGTTGACATGACCCATCACACCCTGGCCGCCGAGGGCCTGACCCTCGCCTATGACAAGCTCGAGGTCGCCCGCGACCTCAGCCTGGCCGTCCCGGCGGGCAGGATCACCTGCATCGTCGGCGCCAACGCGTGCGGCAAGTCGACGTTGCTGCGGGCCCTGGCCAGGCTGCTCAAGCCCGCAGCGGGGTCGGTCCTCCTCGACGGCGAGCGGATCCACTCGATGTCGACCAAGCAGGTCGCCACCAGGCTCGGGATCCTCCCGCAGACCCCGGTCGCCCCCGAGGGCATCACCGTGGCCGACCTGGTCTCCCGGGGTCGCCACCCCCACCGGACGTGGCTGCGCCAGTGGTCCGAGCGGGACGAGTCGCTCGTCGTGGAGGCGATGCGGGTGACCGGCACGGTGGAGCTGGCCGACCGACCGGTGGACGAGCTCTCGGGGGGCCAGCGCCAGCGCGCCTGGATCGCGATGGCGCTGGCCCAGGACACCGACCTGATGCTGCTCGACGAGCCGACGACCTACCTCGACCTCGCCCACCAGATCGACGTGCTGGACCTGCTCGTGGACCTCAACCTGGCGCACGGGCGGACCATCGTGCTGGTGCTCCACGACCTCAACCAGGCCGCGCGCTACAGCGACCACCTCGTGGCGATGAAGCAGGGTGCCATCGTTGCCGCCGGACCCCCCGCGAGCGTCATCACCGAGGAGCTCGTCGCCGACGTGTTCGGCCTGTCGACCAGGGTCGTGGTGGACGAGGTCAGCGGCACGCCGCTGGTGCTGCCGATCGGAAAGCACTGTTCATCACCCGCGTGAGCTTCGGCCTCAACCCACGACGGACGCTCGCTCCGCTCGCAGGCTTCGCCGTCCATCGTGGCCCGAGGCCGATCACGCGGCGCGCGCTCCGCGCGCCATCGCTCGCCTCGGTCGCTGCGCTCCCTCGCTCGCAGCGGCTGTCCCGGGGTTCGTAACTACGCGAGGGCCTTCACGGCGTCGACGATCCTCGGGTCCTCCGGCACGACGCCGGGGCTGAACCGGGCGATCACCTTGCCGTCCGCGGCCACCAGGAACTTCTCGAAGTTCCAGGTGACGTCGCCGGCCTCGCCCTTCTCGTTGGGCGTGCCGACCAGCGCGTCGTAGATCTCGTGACGGTCGTCGCCGTTGACGTCGACCTTCTCGGTCATCGGGAACGTGACGCCGTAGGTCGCCGAGCAGAACTCGGCGATCTCCTCCGAGCTGCCCGGCTCCTGGCCGTAGAACTGGTTGCACGGCATGCCGACCACGGTGAACGCGTCGCCGCCGTAGGTTCTCTGCAGTTCCTCGAGGCCGGCGTACTGGGGGGTCAGCCCGCACCGGCTGGCCACGTTGACCACGAGGGCCGCCCGACCCTCCGTGATCTCGCCGAAGGTGGTGGGCGTCCCGTCGAGACGGGCGATCTTTGCGTCGAGGATGCTCACCGGGAAAGCCTAGACGCGCTGCGCCTCAGACCCCGATCCGGCCCCACGGCCCCCAGATCGCGAAGCTCATGCCGGCCGACGCCTGGATGTTGACGAACAGCGTGCGCCCGTCGGGGCTGAACGTCGACCCGGCGAACTCGTCGTTGGACCGGTCGGTCCCCGAGCTGCTCCGGAGCCGGTTGAGGGCGATGTCGAAGAGGTCGCCCTTCCTGGTCAGGCCCCGGATGAAGTTGTCGCTGACGTTGTCCTCGCAGACGACCAGGGTCCCGCGCTTCGAGGTGGTGATGTTGTCGGGCAGGTCGAGGACGAGCGGGCCCGGTGACTGGAAGACACAGGTCAGCTTGCGGCGCTTGATGTCGTAGGCCCACACCTGGCCTGACCCGTTGCCGTAGCCGTTGGCCACCGGCGTCGGTGGCGTCGTCGGCGGCGCCTCGGGCGGTCCACCACCCTGGGTCGAGGTGAAGTAGACGACCCCACGGTCGTAGACCTGCCCCTCGAGCCGCGAGAAGAACGCGGCACCCTGCGCCCAGCCCTGGCTGCCCACGTGGACCAGCGCGGTGTCGTTGGGCGTGGGCGCGGGCTGGCCAGGCGTGTAGTCGTACTCCACGTCGGGCTCGGGGATGGTGACCCACTCGACGTCGTACGTCGCCCCGGTGACCTGCTCCGCGGCCAGCTGGGCGTTGTCGACGCCCTTGACCCGGAGCATCTGGAGCGTCCCGCCGTCGAGGAGCCGACCGACCTTCATCGGGTCGCGTGGGGGCCGGTAGCGGTAGAACCCGGACGGGAAGCCGAAGTTGTCCTCGGTGAGGTAGAGGTGGCCGCGGCGCGGGTCGAACGCCACCGCCTCGTGGGCGAACCGGCCGGCCTGCCTGATCGGCTCCCGGTTGGACTGACCCTGGCCCGGCTGGTGGCTGGCCGGCACCTCGAACACGTAGCCGTGCGGTTTGGTGAGTGGGACGTTGGGCGTCCCGGTGAAGTCGGCCCCGACGTCCGGACCGTTGACGGTCTCCTCACACGTCACCCAGGAGCCCCACGGCATCACCCCGCCCGAGCAGTTCATCATCGTGCCGTTGAGGCTGGTGAACGCCCGGATCGGCCTGCCGTGCGGCGTGACCTGGATCGTGGTCGTGCCGCCGCGCGCCATCGAGTCGTAGGGCGTGCCCGGGCCGAAGGCCGGTCCCGGGTTGTTGACCTCGTGGTTGCGGACCAGGACATAGCTCCGCCGCGGTCCGGCGAACGCGCCCATGCCGTCGTGGCGGCCGGGCAGGCTGGTGCCGTCGGTGAGCACCACGGGCTGCTCGGTGTCGTGGAACGAGCGATAGCTGAAGCCCTCGGGCAGGTGCAGGCGGACGACGTCGTCGCGTCGGTCAGGGATCGCCACCAGCCCGCCGGGGTCGGGCGGATGGTGGGCTGCGCCGGCCGGTCTCGCGACGAGGCCCGCGAACGGCCCTCCGAGTGCGGCGCCGGCGGCGGTGGTCTTGAGCAGGGTGCGGCGTTCTACGGACTGAGTCATGGAGACGTTCCCCTCCCGAGAGATCCGTGACTGATCTCAACGTAGACCCGATCCGGCGTTGGTCAAGCCCTGTCGACGGCCCGGGCTACCGTCTCGGACGTGGGGTTCGTGCCGGTGACCGGAACGGCGCTGCTGCGCGTCGGTGACCCGCCACGCGAGGGCGTCGTGGAGTTCACCGACGAACGGCGCACGGTGGCGCTGCCCATCCGGGCGGCGCTCCCGGTGCTGACCAAGGCCCATGTCCGCGACGACCTGCACCCGAGCGTCCGGCTGCTCACCGCGGCCGCCCTGCTCGGGTTGCGCCTGGTCGCGGCCGGCCGCCTCCAGCCGGCGGCGGGTCCGGCGCCGCACTGGCGGGTTGGACCCCTGGGTCGCGAGGACGAGGACCGGGTGCGCTCGCTGGTCGGCGAGGGGGCCGACGACGAGGTGACGGTGCGCGCGATGCTGGATGCCGTCGCCGATGCCATGCCGCGGGCGGCGCCGACGCCGCACGCGCGGCCACGTCCGGCTCAGCAGACGGCTGGGCCCGTGTCGTTCCACGAGCGGCTCGCCCGCCGGCTCCAGCCGCGGCCCGACGACGGTGATCTCCCCCAGCTCGTCCGGATCTCGCTGCGTGTGGAGGCCGACGAGGAGGAGCTCGTCGCGGGCTCGGTGCGGCTGGTGCTCCAGGTCCACGACGAGCAGGACCCGCTGCACCTGTGCGACGCGGCCCTGCTGTGGACCGAGTCCGGGCCGGGGTCCAGCCATGGGTTCGGCGACCGGGCCCGCATCCACGCGGCCATCGCGCTGCGGGCCGCGGCGCAGGCGTGGCCGGTGCTCGACCGGCTGGCCGAGCTGCGGGTGCCAGACCAGATCACCCTCGACACCGACGAGCTGGTCAGCCTGCTCAACGCGGGGGTCGCCGACCTCGCGGCGTGCGGGGTCGACGTGCTCTGGCCGCGCAGCCTCGGCCGAGACCTCACCGCCACGGCAGTGCTCGAGCGGGCCTCGGTCACGCCGTCCGACAACGCGCTGCAGACCGGGCTGTTCGGGCCCGACCAGATGTTCAGCTTCCAGTGGCAGGTCGCCCTGCACGGCGAGACGCTCACCGAGGAGGAGATGGCCAGGCTCGCCAGGGCGGCAGCCCCCATCCTCAAGCTGCGCGGCAGCTGGACGGTCATCGACCCCGCCGTGGCCCGCAAGGCGCGCAAGCGGCTGATCCGCACCGTCGCGCCGGGCCCCGCCGTCGCCGCCGCGCTCACGGGCACGGTGGAGATCGCCCAGGGCGACGACACGGTCGCCGAGCAGGTCGTGGTCGGCGCCTCGCTGCTCGACGTCCGTGAGCGCTTGCTCGGGGCGGCGACCCGCGCCACCGCCGACGGCATCGACCCGCCGGCGGCCCTGGCCGGGACCCTGCGCGACTACCAGCGTCAGGGCCTGTCGTGGCTGGTGGAGATGACTTCGCTCGGCCTGGGTGCGTGCCTGGCCGACGACATGGGGCTCGGCAAGACGATCACGCTGATCGCGCTCCACCTCCACCGCGCCCAGGAGTCGACAGAGCACGGCCCGACCTTGGTGGTCTGCCCGGCCAGCCTGCTCGGCAACTGGGAGGCCGAGATCGCCCGGTTCGCCCCCGGGGTCGCCGTACGCCGGTTCCACGGCGGCGGCCGCTCGCTGGCCGGTCTCGACAGGCTCGACCACCAGACGGTTGACGGCTTCGTGCTCACGACCTACGGCACCATGCGGGTCTCCGCCGAGGCGCTCGCGGCCGTGCGCTGGGGACTGGTCGTCGCGGACGAGGCCCAGCACGTCAAGAACGCCCGTTCGTCCACGGCCCGGGCGCTGCGCGCCATCCCGCACGGCGCGCGGATCGCGATGACCGGCACCCCCGTCGAGAACAACCTCACCGAGCTGTGGGCGATCCTCGACTGGGCCACCCCCGGCCTGCTGGGCAGCCGGCTCGCGTTCCGCAAGCGCTGGGCCGCGCAGGTCGAGGCCGGTGTCGACCCGGCCGTGACCCGGCAGTTCACCGAGCTGATCAGCCCGTTCGTGCTGCGCCGCCGCAAGTCCGACCCGGGCATCGCGCCCGAGCTGCCGGCCAAGACCGAGACCGACCACCCGCTCGGGCTCACCCGTGAGCAGGTCGTCCTCTACGAGGCGTTCGTCAAGGACACGATGGAGCGCATCGAGCGCGCCGACCCGGCCGACCAGGTGACCCGCCGAGGTCTCGTGCTGGCGCTGCTCACCGGCCTCAAGCAGATCTGCAACCACCCCGCTCACTTCCTGAAGCAGTCCGGGGCCGTGCGGCTCACCGGCCGGTCGGAAAAGCTCGACCTGATCGACGAGCTGCTCGGCACCGTCCTCGCCGAGGACGGCGCGGCGCTGGTGTTCACGCAGTACGTCGCGATGGGACGTCTCCTCTCCGCCCACCTGGCCAAGGGCGGCCTCGAGCACCGGTTCCTGCACGGCGGCACGCCGATCCGCGAGCGCGAGGCGATGGTGGCGTCGTTCCAGGCCGGTGACTTCCCGGTGTTCCTGCTGTCGCTCAAGGCGGGCGGCACGGGCCTCAACCTCACCGGCGCCGACCACGTCATCCACGTCGACCGCTGGTGGAACCCGGCGGTCGAGGAGCAGGCCACCGACCGGGCCTACCGGATCGGCCAGACCAAGCCGGTGCAGGTCCACCGGCTCATCACCCGGGGCACCATCGAGGAACGGATAGCCGAGCTGCTGTCGCGCAAGCGGGCGCTGGCCGACGCCGTGCTCGGCAACGGCGAGGCAGCTCTCACCGAGCTCAGCGACGACGAGCTGCGTGACCTGGTGACCCTGCGCCGCGACGAGGACCGCCAGCACGGCTGGGACCGGTAGACCGCTGGTGATGCCGTGGCGATGAGGACCGTGGTCCACCCGCGCGTCGCGCCGCGCAACGGGTCGGCGCGCGCCGTTTCGTGGTGGGGCAGAGCGTGGGTGCGCGCGGTCGAGGAGTCGGCCTACTCCTCGGCCGACCTGCGCGTCGGCCGCCGGATCTCCCGGTCGGGACAGGTCGGCCAGATCATGGTCGAGCCGGGCCGGTTCGTCGCGTCGGTCGAGGACGCCCGTGGCCTCTGGACGGTGGCCGGCACCCTGCCCGTCCTCGATGAGGCAGCCTCGGCCGCGCTGGTCGAGACCGTCGCCGCCGAGGCCGGCCGGATCGGTGCGCTGCTCTCCGGCGACCTGCCGCACACCCTGGTCGAGCACGCCGAGGAGGCCGGCGTGGAGGTGCTGCCGTTCGGCAGCGAGCTGGGCTCCGACTGCACCTGCGGCGCGTGGACCCAGCCGTGCCCCCACGCGCTGGCCGTGCTCTACCAGCTCACCTGGCTGCTCGAGGCCGACCCGTTCGTGCTGATCCACCTGCGCGGGCTGCCGCGTGACGACCTGCTGTCCCGGCTGCACCAGCAGACCCCCGCACCGGTCGAGGACCTCGAGGACCCCGACCTGGAGATCGCCGAGGACGCCGCGCTGCGCGCGGCCCGGGCGCTAGCCCTGCTGGCGCAGGATCCGGCCGCGCGGGTCGAGCACCTGCTCTGAACGCGGCCGGGTGCGGCTCAGCCCGACTCGTCGAGGCGCCGCACGATGTCCTTGAACTCGCGGTCGAGATGGGTCGGGTCCAGCAGGATGCCGGGTGGCGTGGCGCGTTGCCGGAGCCGACTGTGGCGACGGCGGAGCCGCCCGAGGAGCCCGAGGGCGGCAGGCGAGCTGAGCCCGGTGACCGCGAAGACGAGCATGCCGTAGGCGTCGAGAAGCTCGCTCAGGCCGAGCAGCACCAGGACGCAGAGGGTCGCCGTGAGACCGATCGGAACCACCCCGGAGCGGGGGATGCCGATCTCGTCCGAGAGCCCCCACACTGTGAGGATCGCGAAGGGCGAGAGGAGCACCACCGCCAGCAGCAGTCCGAGCAGGCCGTAGGCCCGGCCGGCACCGAACACACCGACGGCGGTCACGGTCCCGGCCAGGAGTGGCCACAGGCGCCGCGTCCACACGCCTGTCGACACGGGGTGCGCGCCGCGGTCGTGGGCGCCGCCGGTCCGGGGCCTCATGACACGAGGCTGCGCTTCGGGGGTCGCTCTCGGCAGGGCCGTTGCGCCGGGAGTGCAGTGACCAAGGTCCCGACCACTCGCCCGGATCGCGGCCGGGTGGCTCAGAAGTCGTAGAGGCCGCAGGTCCGCCGCTTGAAGAGCCTCCACGTCTGCTCGTCCATGACGCCGGTGACGGGCATCGCCGTGGTCGACTGGATCGCGCGGACCCGGGTTTCCGTGCGCTGGTCGTAGACCCCCGTGACCTGTTCCTTCGTCAGATCCTCCCGGTCGACCAGCATCTGCTGCAGGCTGCGGATCCACACGGCGTCCTCGTCGGACGCCGTCATGCCGGGGCGGAGCACCGGCGCGGCCGAGGCGTCCAGCACGCACACGCACTTGACCGAGATCTCGTTGCCGTCGCGCAGCGCGGTGACGAAGTCGCCACGGTGCTCCGGTGTCATCCGCAGCAGGCATGGCTCGTCGAGGTCCGAGTAGGGCCCGGACACCACGGCGTAGGTCGGCTTGGTCTCCAACCGCTCCGGCCCGAAGTTGGTGTCGCAGGACTCGGCGGTCTCGAGATAGCTGAGACCGAGGTCCTGGTTGCCGGCCATCCCCTCCCGCAGCGAGCCCGACGTGTCGCCGTAGCCCAGGACGAGCAGGCCCTCACCGGTGCACTCGTAGCCGACCAGTGGGATTCCTAGACTCAGGGGGTCGCCCACTGTCCCTGGCCCGTCGCGCTGTTCCTCGCGGTCGCCGGTCGAGGCGTCGACGGTGACCAGCGCGGTCGTGGTGCCGGCGACGACGCCGACAAGCACGGACACCAGGGGAGCCAGGACCCGCGCTCTCATCAGACCCCCAGCGCGCGCCGCGCCATGTCGGTCAGCAGCCCACGCATCCGGTCGTCGGGGATCACGCCGCTGTGCGGCGTGGAGTTGATCAAGCCGAATGCCGCGTGCGCCATCGCCCGCGCCTGGTCGAGGTGCAGCCCGCCGTGCACCTCACGGAGTCGCGCGGCCCACACGTCGACGTACGCGCGCTGCAGGGACCGCACCTGCTCGCGTGCCTCCGGGGGCAGCGACTCCCAGTCGCGGTCCTGCACGACGATCAGCGAGCGGTGCCGGAGCGCGAAGTCGACGTGCCAGTCGATGAGTGCGCGCACCGCGGCCGCCGGGTCGCCGGTGGATCCGGAGCGTTCCCGGCCCACCTCCAGGAGCCGCTGGCTGATCGAGACCAGCATCTCGGCGAGCACCGCGTCCTTGGAGGCGAAGTGCTTGTAGAGCGCCGGTCCGGAGATGCCGCAGGCGGCACCGAGGTCGGCCACCGAGACGCCGTGGAACCCGCGCGCCGCGAACAGGTCGGCCGCCGTGGCCAGGATCTGCTCGCGGCGCGAGGGCTCCACTGTCCGGGTGGTCACCCACCCACGTTAGCGATCACTAACCCAGCTCGGCACCGACCAGCTCCGGCGTGGGCACCCGGTCGGCCGGCGCGACGAACCGGTTGCCGGGGAGCGCGACCACCGAGAACACCGCACCCGTGAGGCAGAGCAGGCCCACGACGAGGCTCGCGGTGCCGAGCCCGGCCATGAACGCGTCCTCCATCGCCGCGGTGACACCCGCGACCTGGGCCCCGATGGCGTCGGCCACGCCGACCGACTCCTCGGCGGCGGTGAGCTGTCCGGCGGGCAACCGGCCGTCGAGGAGCTCGACCAGACGCGCGGCGTAGAGCGAGGAGAACAGCGACCCGACGACAGCGACCCCGAGGGTGCCGCCGAGCTCGCGGGTCGCGTCGTTGACCGCCGACCCGACGCCGGCCCGGGACGGCGGCAGCACCTGCATGATCGACTCGGTGGCGGGGGTGCTGATAAGCCCCAGTCCGGCGCCCATCAGCAGCATCATCGGGACGATCTCGGCGGCGTACGACGCGTCGACGGCCATCGTCGAGACCCAGACGAACGACCCGCCGAGCAGGGTCATACCGACGGTGACGACGGCCTTCACCCCGACCCGCGGCGCGAGGAAGCCGCCCAGGATCGACGCGCCCGCGATCGCCCCGGCGACCGGAAGGATGCGCGTCCCGGTGCCGAGGGCGGAGTAGTCGCGCACGAACTGGAAGAACTGCGTGATCAGGAAGATGAAGCCGAACAACGCGAAGGTGCTGATCGTCACCGCGGTCGCCGCGGCGGAGAAGCGACGGTCGCGGAACAGGGACAGGTCCAGCATCGGGTGGTCGGCGACGAGCTCGAGCCGCACGAAGACCGCCAGCAGGCCGACGGCGCCGCCGAAGCCGAGGAGGGTCTGGGCGCTGGTCCACCCGGCTTCGGGTGCCTCGATGATCGTCCAGGTCAGCAGGCCGAGCAGGGCGATCGAGGCCACCAGTCCGCGCTTGTCGAGCGGCGGCACGCCTGGGTCGCGCGACTCGGGGACGAAGGCGATGGCCAGCGCGATGGCGACCGCCGCCACCGGGACCATGGCCCAGAAGACGCTCTGCCACGAGAAGTGCTCGAGCAGCCATCCTCCGGCGACCGGCCCGGTGGCCACACCGACACCGGTGGCGGCACCCCAGATGCCCAGGGCGGCGGCCCGCTCGCGGCGCTCCGTGAACGCGTTGGCGATGACCGACAACGTGGTGGGGAAGATGACCGCGGCGCAGAGGCCCGCGGCGAACCGGGTGGCGACCAGGGCACCGGCCGAGTCGACCAGGGCGGCCGCGGTGCTCGCCAGGCCGAAGCCCAGCAGTCCCAGCACCAGCGCCGGCCGGCGACCGAACCGGTCGGACAGGCTGCCGGCGGCGAGCACCAGGGCGGCGAACGAGAGGTTGTAGCCGTCGACAATCCACAGCAGCTCTCGGGTGCCGGCGCCGAGCTCGGTCGACAACGTCGGCAGCGCGATGTTGACGATCGTCGTGTTGAGGTTGATGACCAGCACGGCGACGCAGACGGTCGCGAGGAGCGCGGGCTTCGAACGCAGGGAGGGCATGAGGTCGACTCCAATGTGGGCGGTGTCAACATAGGGTGTCGCAGGATGTGGGCACTGTCAACACCGGGCTAGGCTGACCTGGTGCCCACCGCGTCCTACCACCACGGCAACCTGCGGGCCGCGCTGGTGGAGACCGGGCTGACCATGGCCCGCGAGTCCGGACCGGAGGGCGTGGCGCTGCGCGAAGTGGCCCGTCGCGTGGGCGTCTCGCACAACGCCGCCTACCGGCACTTCGCCGACCGGGAGGACCTCCTCGCCGAGATCGCCCACCGGGGCATGGACCTGCTCACGCAGGCGATGGAGGCCCGCCTGGCCAACGTGCCCGGCGACCTGCACCCGGTGGCCCGGGCGCAGGCGCGGTTGCGCGAGGTGGGCCGCGCCTACGTCGAGTTCGCGTTGGCGGAGCCCGGACTGTTCCGGACCGCGTTCTCCAGCCTCGCGCACGGTCACCGCGAGGAGGCCGAGGGCAGCGACGCCAGCGACGGGGGGGACGGCGACGGGGGCCCCTACGCGCTGCTCAACTCGGTCCTCGACGAGCTGGTCGACGTGGGCTACCTGGCGGCCGACCGACGACCCGGGGCCGACGTCGTGTGCTGGGCCGGGGTCCACGGGTTCGCCGTGCTCCACCTCGACGGACCGCTGACCCAGGCGCCGGCCGCCGACCGGGAGGCGGCGCTGGCCCGGTTCTTCGACATCACAGAGCTTGGACTCGGGCCCAAGTGACCCCTGCGTAACCCCAGGCGAGGTAGTGGCGTTGGTCACGCACCTGGGAGTTCTCGAAGGGACCGGCCATGCGCCACCTCGCACACCTTTCCGCGTCGATCGCGGTTCTGCTCTCCGCCCCGCTGCTCGGCCTCACTCTGCTCGTGACGCCCGCGCTCGTCGCGCCTGTGCTCGCGGCCCCCGCGTCCGCCGCCGGCGACACGCCGGTCCCCGGCACGTTCGCGGGCGGCACCCTGACCAAGACGGGCTGGTGGGCGCGCAGCAACGAGCAGCCCCCCGAGACCGGGCTGCTCGCGCCGCCCTCGGTTCCCGCAGTCGCCGCCCCGGCGGGCACCCTGCCAGTCTCGGCGATCGCGGGGGAGGCCGAGCGGATCACGGCCCTGGAGTTCGCGCTGGAGGGCGACGAGGGCGACGAGGTCGGCAGCGTCGTGCTGGCCCTCAAGGAGGCAGCCGACCCCGCGGCCAACCCCAACTCGGCGTCCGGCACCGTGACCGCCTGCCCGATGACCGAGGCGTTCTGGGTGCCCGTCGACAACGGGCCCTGGGCCACCCGGCCGACCTATGACTGCGCGGCGGGTGCCGTCGCCGGGACCCGCGACGACAAGGGCGTCTGGACCTTCGACCTCACCCCGTTGGCGAGCCAGTGGCTGGCCACGGACCGGGAGTTCGCGCCCGCGGTCGTGCTGGTGAGCACGCCCCCGACCGAGCCGACCGCCACCGACCCACCCGAGCCGGCCTCGAGCACCTTCCAGGTCGCCTACGACAAGGCGGCCGGCGTCGGGCTCGTCGCCAGGACCCTGGCCCAGGCCGAGGACGAGGACCCCGCCGAGCCGGAGCCCACACCGGAGCCGGAGGCCGAGCCGCCGGGTGGCGTGGGCGGCGGTGCCACCGGCGGGCTCGGCGGTGTCGGCGACGCGATCCTCGAGGCGCTCCCGGAAGCGCTCCCGGTCGAGACGGCGCCCCCGGCCGCGATCGAGGCGTCGCCGCCCGAGACCACGACCTCCGCACTCGCGCCGGTCGCCGCGCCGGTCCTCGCCTGGCATGACGAGATCGGGGCCAAGGCGTTGCTCGCGGTGCCGGCCCTGCTGCTCGCCTACCTCGTGATGCTCGCGATGGGTCCGGCCGGCCAGCCCGCCGTCGGCGGCGGTCGTCGGGGCGTCAGCCGCGCTCTCGACCGGATGAGGACGGCCGGCGTGGGCAGTCTCGGCGGAAGGAGCCTCCAGTGACGATCGCACTCCTCGCCGAACGACACACCCAGCGTCGGCGCGTCGGCGCGGTCGCTGCGGCTCTCACCTTGAGCCTGAGCCTGGCCGCCTGTGGTCAGAAGGCCGGTGTCGAGACCGCCGCCCCGGCCTACGTGCCTGCGGGCGCCGCGGCCGGCACGGTCGTGGACCCCGCCACCGGACAGGTGGTGGCAGTCGACGCGTCCGGCGCACCCGTGCCCGGCGCGCCCCTCGATGACGGTGGGACCCTCGCGGACTCGGGCAGCTCGGCCCCCGGCAGCGGCAGCGGTGGTGGCGGTGGCAACGGCTCCGGGGGCGGTGGCGGTGGCAACGGCTCCGGTGGGAACGGCGGTGGCGGCAACTCTGGTGGCAGCGAGAGCGGTGCCGGTGACACGACCGGGGTCACCGCCGACACCATCAAGATCGGCGTCCACGCGCCGGTCACCGGTGCCGCGGCCATCCCGCAGAGCTCGTTCGAGCGGGCGGTCGGGGTCTACTTCGACGCGGTCAACCGCAAGGGCGGGATCTTCGGCCGCAAGGTCGAGGTGATCTTCGAGGACGACCAGTTCCGGCCGGACGTGGCGCGCACCAAGTGCAAGGAGCTCGCCGAGCAGGAGGAGGTCTTCCTTCTCATCGGTGGGGCCGGGGCCGACCAGATCGACGCCTGTGCGCGCTACGCCGCGGAGGCCGGAGTGCCCTACCTGTCCGCCGGTGTCCACGAGAGCCGGCCGGGCCAGACCCCGCTGGGCGACCTTTCGACCTACTTCGCCCTCTCCCTGACCTACGACCAGCAGGTCCCGATGCTGGCGCGGCTCTACAAGTCGCTCCACAGCGGCGACAAGGTCGTGGTGATCACCGCCGACAACGACTCGCTGAACGGCTACCACGACAAGGCCGTGGCCGCGCTGCAGAGCGCTGCCGGTGGGTCCTTCGCCTACGCCGAGCGGATCCCCAAGAACACCCAGTCGGAGGCGCTGTCCATCGCCACCAAGATCTGCAACAGCGGTGCCGAGGCGGTGATCTGGAACGCCAGCCCGAGCACTCTGCTCAACGTCTCGAAGTCCATGGTGTGCCGGCCACAGTTCATCGGCCCCGGTCTCACCAACGGGCTCAACATCGTCGCCAACGTCGGCTGCCCCAACATCGACGGCGCGGTGTTCTACTCGCCGTTCCCCGGCATGGACGTGATGCGCAAGAACGGCCAGTTCGTTGCCGACTACCAAGCCAGCAACGGCGGCGCCGCGCCGGACGACATCGGCGCCGCGATCTACGGGGTCGAGCGGGTCGTCGCAGGGATGCTTGCCGCCACGGGGGAGAACCTCACCCGCGAGGGGTTCATGGCGACGGTCGCCAAGGTCAAGAAGTTCGACGGCGGCGGGGTCTACCCGCCGACCAACTTCACCAGCAGGTTCGGGGGCACCGCGATGCACCTGCTCCAGGCCGACTGTGGCAGCCGGGAGTACACGACGGTCCGCACCAACGAGGCGCCGTAGGGCCCGGGGACGGTCACGATGGACGGTTTCCTCCAGGAGCTCGCGATCGCGATGACCTCCGGCGTGCTGCGCGGCAGCGTCTATGCATTGGTCGCGCTCGGCATCGTGCTCGTCTACCGCGCCTCGGGCGTCTTCAACTTCGCCCAGGCCGAGTTCGGCACGACGGGGCTGTTCGCCGCCTACGCCGCGCTGACGCTGTGGGGCTGGAGCTACTGGCAGGCCTTCCTCTTCGGCATGGGGGTGGCCGTGGCGATGGGCCTGCTGACCGAGCGCCTGGTCATCCATCCGCTGCGCAACGCGTCCAGGGTGACCCTCCTGGTCGGCACCGCGGGCGTCGCCCTCGCCGCCATCGGTCTCCAGTTCTGGCTCTTCAACGAGACGCTGATCATGACCATGCCCAAGATCAGCGAGCGCTACTTCGTCACGCCGTGGGGTGCCGCCGTCACGATGCAGGCCCTGATCGCCGCGGGGGTGCTGGTCGTCGTGGCGGTCCTGCTCGCGCTGTTCTTCCGGTCGCCGTCGGGGCTGGCGATCCAGGCCGCCGAGCAGGAGCCGGTCGCGGCCGAGCTGATCGGCGTCAGCGTGCGCCGGGTCTCGATGCTCACCTGGGGCATCGCCGCGGCACTCGGCGGACTGGCCGGCATCCTCACCGGCCCGATCCTGACCTTCACCGCGGGCTTCCTCAGCTTCGGCGCGTTCGCCGCGCTGCTGCCCGGGTTCATGGCGGCGGTGCTGGCCGGGATGCGCAGCATGCCCGGCGCGGTCGCTGGCGGCCTGCTGGTCGGCTGCGTGGAGCAGCTCGGCTCGCTCAGCCTGATGAGCGAGCGGATCCCCGGCACCGGAGCCGCCGTGCTCTTCGTGTTCCTGCTGGTGGTGCTCCTGGTCAAGCCCACGGGTGTCTTCGTAGGCCGGGCGGTGACGGCATGACCGCCCTGGATGCCCGCCCCGAGACGTCAGGCCCAGGAGGCGGCGCGGAGGAGACCCAGGAGCTCGAGGTCGTCCTCGCGGAGCGCGAGGCCCGGGACGAGGGCGAGACGTTCCGGCCGAGCCGCGCCGGCTGGTGCGCCCGTGGCTTCGTGTGGGGGCTGTTGGCGTGGTTCGTGCTCGCCGTCCCGGCCAACTGGCTCTCGCCGTTCGACCTCGGCGTCGCCGATGTCGGCGCCGCGACCGAGGCGGTCATCTTCGGCATCGTCGGCCTCTCCCTCAACGTGCTCCTCGGCTACGCCGGCCAGATCTCGCTCGGGCACCAGGCCTTCGTCGGGATCGGCGCGTTCACCTCGGCGTACGTCGTGGTCGACCTCCAGCTGAGCTTCTGGATCGCGCTGCTGATCGCCTCCGGTGTCGGTGCCCTGCAGGCCGGGCTGCTCGGCGCCGTGTCGCTGCGGCTCACCGGTCTCTACTTCGCGCTCGTGACGCTGGCCTACGGCGCGTTCACCGAGCAGACCCTGCTCGGCCTCACCGAGCTCACGGGCGGTGAGGGCGGCAAGGCGGCGCCGCGGCCCGCCGGCTTCGAGTCGGAAGTCCGCTACTACCTGCTGTGCCTCGGCTTCCTCGCGCTGGTGCTGTTCATCGACTGGCGGCTCACCAGCAGCAAGGCCGGCCGGGCGCTGGCCGCGCTGCGCGAGAACCCCCGGGTCGCCTCGTCCTACGGCATCAACGTCAAGGCCTACATCCTGCTCGCCTTCGTGACCTCGGGGATGATCGCCGGCCTGGCGGGCGCCCTGCTCGCTCACCACGACGAGGTCATCGTCGGCAGCAAGTTCGGGTTCCAGCTCGCGCTGCTGTTCGTGTTGATGACCGTGGTCGGCGGCCTTCGCTCGCGCTCGGGCGTCGTGATCGGTGCGGCGTTCTTCGCGCTCCTCGGCACCGGCAAGCTGCTCGAGATGGTCGACAAGCCCCTCGGCGTCGTCGACTTCAGCCTCACGACCTTCATCGAGGGCACCATCGGCCTCCCTCAGGAGTTCGTCGCGCTGGTCGTCGGTCCCCTCCTGCTGCTCGTCACCATCACCCTCTACCCCGGCGGCATCGGGCAGCAGGTGGCGCCGGTGCGGCAGTGGCTGCTCGGCGGTCGCTTCGACCGGCACGCCGGCCAGGTCGAGGAGGTGACGGTCGCCGATGTCCGTGCTTGAGGTCCAGGACCTGTCCATCCACTTCGGTGGCATCAAGGCGCTCCAGCACGTCGACCTGCGGGCGGGCGAGTGGGAGATCGTCGGCATCATCGGCCCCAACGGGGCCGGCAAGACCACGCTGTTCAACTGCATCACCGGGTTCTACGCGCCGACCGCCGGCCGGGTGCTCTACCGCGGCCGGGACATCAGCCGGCTGCCGGTCCACAAGCGCACCGCGCTCGGCATCGGCCGGACGTTCCAGAACGTCGGCCTGGTCAAGAACGCCACCGTGCTCGACAACCTGCGCACCGCCCAGCACCTGCAGGTGGGCTACGAACCGGTCGCCGGGATGCTCGGCCTGCCCGCGACGTACGCCGAGGAGCGTCGCCTCTCCCACCGCGGCGGGCAGATCCTCGAGCTCCTCGACCTCGCCGACGTGGCGACCGCCCGGGTCGCCGACCTCCCCTACGGGCTGCTCAAGCGGGTCGAGATCGCCGCCGTGCTGGCCACCGACCCGGACCTGCTGCTCCTCGACGAGCCCGGCTCGGGCATGGGTCCCGAGGAAGCCGAGCGTCTCGGCGACCTGCTGCTGCAGGTGCGCCGGGAGTTCGCGCTGACCATCGTGATGATCGACCATCACGTGCCGCTGGTGACCCGGGTCTCCGACTACGTCTACTGCCTCAACTTCGGCGAGGTGCTCGCCGAGGGCGCGCCGGACGTCGTGCGCCGGCACCCCGAGGTTGTCCGTGCCTACCTCGGCGAGGACGCCGAGCCGCCTGCCGGCCCGGTTGTGGGGGCCGACGCCGAGCTGACCCAGGAGGTGCCGGTCTGATGGCGCTGCTCGAGGTGCACGACCTGGTCGTCGGCTACGGGCGGTTCCCGGTGCTGCACGGCATCGACTTCGTGGTGGAGGAGGGCGAGGTCTGCGTGCTGCTCGGCCTCAACGGCGCCGGCAAGACCACGACCGTGTCGACCATCGCCGGTCTGCTCAGGCCGACATCGGGACGGGTCGTCTTCGACGGCCGCTCGCTCGGCCGCCGATCGCCGTCGGCGCGGGTCAAGGCCGGCATCGCGCTCTGCCCCGAGGGGCGCCGCGTCTTCCCGCGGCTGACCGTGGAGCAGAATCTCCGGCTCGGCTCGTGGGTGCAGCGCCGCCGGCCCCGGACCGTACGCCGGCAGATGGAGCTGGTCCTCGACTACTTCCCCCGCCTCGACGAGCGCGCGGACCAGGTGGCCGGCACCCTGTCGGGTGGCGAGCAGCAGATGCTCGCGATCGGCCGGGCCCTCATGTCGAGCCCCCGGCTGCTGATGATCGACGAGGCCTCCATGGGCCTCAGCCCGACCCTGGCCCGGACCGTGTGGGACGCGACCTCCCGGATCGCCCGGGACGGCACGACCGTGCTGATGGTCGAGCAGAACGCCGGTGCCCTGCCGCTCGCGGACCGGGCCCTGCTGATGGAGAAGGGGACGCTGGCCCACCAGGTGGTCGGCGACGAGATCCGCGACGTCAACCTTCGTGATGCCTACCTCGGAGCGTGAGGAACCATGACCACACCCAACGACCAGACCACCCGGCAGCTGACCGTCGGCGCCTCACCGTTCGGACGCCTCGGCGGCCAGCTCGGGGTGCTGCTGTGCCTGATCGGTTTCGCCGCGATCTTCCTGGGCTGGAACGGCGCGGCCGGCAAGAACACGATCATGGCCCAGTTCCCGTTCCTCATCTCCGGCGGCCTCGTCGGTCTCGCCATCGTCGTGATCGGTGCGGCGATGCTGATCGTGCAGAACGCGCGTGAGGACCGGGCCCGGCTGGAGGCGGTGCTGGAGCGGATCGCCGCGGCCAACGAGGCCGCCGGCGGGGCTTCGGCCCCGCGCTCGGGCTACGCGCCGATGGGTGGAGGCGGCGCGATGGTGCTGGCCGGCGGGAGCTCCTACCACCGGCTCGACTGCACGCTCACCGAGGCCCGCGACGAGGCCTACGTCGTCGGCCTCGAGGATGCGTTCTCGCGGCAGATGGAGCCGTGCCGGGTGTGCAAGCCGCCAGCGCTGGCGCCGCGGGCCTTCGCCTGACCGGGTCGGCGGTCGCGCCTGGGTGGCGAGCCAGGTTAACGATCGCTAACCTGGGGCGGTGACCACCAGCTCGCTGCGCGACCTCACCGACGACCTGCGCGAGCGGCTCGCCGTGGTCCGCCGCGGGGGCAGCGACGCCGCCCGCGAGAAGCACACCGCCCGCGGCAAGCTGCTGGTGCGCGACCGGGTCGACCGGCTGCTCGACCCGGGCAGCCCGTTCCTCGAGCTCAGCCCGCTGGCGGCGTACGAGATGTACGGCGCCCCGGGATCCAACGCGGTCCCCGCCGCCGGGATCGTCACGGGCATCGGCCGGATCAGCGGCCGCGAGTGCGTGGTCGTCGCCAACGACGCCACGGTCAAGGGCGGCACCTACTACCCGGTCACCGTCAAGAAGCACCTGCGCGCGCAGACGGTCGCAGCCGACAACCGGCTGCCCTGTGTCTACCTCGTCGACTCCGGCGGCGCGTTCCTGCCGATGCAGGACGAGGTCTTCCCCGACCGCGAGCACTTCGGCCGGATCTTCTTCAACCAGGCCAACCTCTCGGCGCAGCGGATCCCGCAGATCGCCTCGGTCATGGGCTCGTGCACCGCCGGCGGTGCCTACGTGCCAGCGATGTCGGACGAGACGATCATCGTGCGCAACCAGGGGACGATCTTCCTCGGCGGCCCGCCGCTGGTGAAGGCCGCGACCGGCGAGATCGTCACCGCCGAGGAGCTGGGCGGCGGCGACGTGCACGCCCGCACCTCGGGGGTCGTCGACCATCTCGCCGAGGACGACGCGCACGCGCTCGACATCATCCGCTCCATCGTCGGCACGCTGCGCGAGGAGCCGCCCAGCCTGACGGCGTACGACGTGGAGGAGCCGGTCGAGGACCCGGACGGCCTCTACGACGTCGTGCCCACCGACACCCGGACGCCCTATGACGTGCGCGAGGTCATCCGCCGCATCGTCGACGGCAGCCGCTTCCACGAGTTCAAGCAGCTCTACGCCGAGACGCTGGTGTGCGGGTTCGCCCGGGTCTGGGGCTACGAGGTAGGCATCGTCGCCAACAACGGGATCCTGTTCAGCGAGTCGGCGCTCAAGGGCGCGCACTTCATCGAGCTGTGCAACCAGCGCGGCATCCCGCTGGTGTTCCTGCAGAACATCAGCGGCTTCATGGTCGGCCGGGAGTACGAGAACAAGGGCATCGCCCGCGACGGCGCCAAGCTCGTCACCGCGGTCGCGTGCTCGGTGGTGCCGAAGTTCACCGTCGTCATCGGCGGCTCGTTCGGTGCCGGCAACTACGGGATGTGCGGCCGGGCCTACGACCCGCGCTTCCTCTGGATGTGGCCCAACGCGCGGATCTCGGTGATGGGCGGCGAGCAGGCCGCGTCGGTGCTGGCGGAGGTGCGGCGGCCCGACGAGGCAGTGTCCGAGGAGGACTTCAAGGCGGCGATCCGGGACCAGTACGAGACGCAGGGCTCGCCCTACTACTCCACCGCCCGGCTCTGGGACGACGGCGTGATCGACCCGGTCGACACCCGCCGGGTGCTCGGCATGGGCCTGGCCGCGGCCGCGCACGCGCCGATCGCCGAGCCCTCCTACGGCATCTGGCGGATGTGATGGGCATGGATCCGGCGCCGTCGAGACACACGAAATGGTCGTCAGACGACCCCTCGGGCAGCCATTTGGTGGGTCTCGACGCCGCCTGGCCCGGCGGCGTCCTGATCGCCAACCGCGGCGAGATCGCGCTGCGGGTCATCCGGACGTGCCGTCGCCTGGGGCTGAGGACCGTTGCGGTCGCCACGGAGATCGACCGCGACGCGCTGCACGTCCGCGCGGCCGACGAGGTCGTCCGCGTCCCGTCCTACCTCGACGCCGACGCCGTGGTCGCCGCCGCCCTGTCGGCGGGCGCGGGGGCCGTGCACCCCGGCTACGGGTTCCTGTCGGAGAACGCCGGGTTCGCGCAGGCCGTGACCGACGCCGGCCTGGCGTGGGTCGGCCCGCCGGTCGCGGCGATGGAGGCGATGGCCCGCAAGGACGCCGCCCGCGAGATCGCCGTCGCCGCCGGCGTACCCGTCGTCCCGTCCTACTCGATGACCGACGCGCGGGTGGCCCTCAGCCAGGAGCTGCCCTACCCCGTGCTGGTCAAGGCGGCCGCCGGCGGCGGCGGCAAGGGCATGCGGATCGTCCGCTCCCAGGAGGACTACGCCGAGGCGGTCCTCTCCGCGCAGCGCGAGGCGGCCGGCGCCTTCGCCGACGACACCCTGCTGCTGGAGAAGTACGTCGAGCACGGCCGGCACATCGAGGTGCAGGTCATGGCCGACACGCACGGCACGGTGCTGCACCTGTGGGAGCGGGACTGCTCGACCCAGCGCCGGCACCAGAAGGTCCTGGAGGAGGCGCCGGCCCCGACGATCAGCGCCGCGACCCGCGAGCTGGTCACGTCGTCGGCCGTCGCGCTGGCCCGCGCGGTCGGCTACACCGGGGCCGGGACGGTCGAGTTCCTGCTCGACGCCGACACCGACGAGGCCTACTTCCTGGAGATGAACACCCGGCTCCAGGTCGAGCACCCGGTGACCGAGCTGGTGACCGGGCTGGACCTCGTCGAGCTGCAGCTGCAGGTCGCGGCGGGCGAGCCCCTCCCGGTCGGCCAGGACGACGTCACCGTCACCGGCCACGCGATCGAGGCGCGGGTCTACGCCGAGGACTCGTTCGGCGGGTTCCTGCCCCAGGCCGGACGGGCGACGGAGGTGCACTGGCCGGCCACCTCGAGCACCGTGCGGGTCGACCACGCGCTGGAGTCCGGACAGGTGGTCTCGACGGCCTACGACCCGATGCTCGGCAAGGTGATCGCCCACGGGCCGGACCGCGAGGCCGCGCGCCAGGCGCTGGTGCAGGCCCTCGACGACACCGCGATCCTCGGGCTCACCACCAACGCGGGCTTCCTGCGGGCGCTGGTCGCGAGCGAGGAGTTCCGCGACGCCACGATCGACACCGCCTGGCTCGACCGGCACGACCTCCCCGCTCCCGACCCCGGCCCGGCGCGCGACCTGGCGGCCTGGGCCGTCTTCCGTCGCGAGCGGGAGCCGGCCGGCCCGTTCCGCTCCGACGGCTTCCGGATCGCGTCGGCCGCGGCGCCGGTCGTGATCGAGCTCGACCAGCCGGTGACCCTGGGCGTCCCGCCGGAGCGGGATCCGGTGGCCGTCGTCCGCCACGACCGGGTCGAGGTCGCGCAGCACGGCCAGCGGTTCGCGTTCGACAGACCCGACTTCATGGTCCAGCACACCGCGGTCGCCGGCGACGGGACGCTGCTCTCGCCGATGCCGGGCACGGTGCTCGACGTCCGGGTCGCCGAGGGCGACACCGTCGAGGAGGGTCAGGTGCTCGGGGTGGTCGAGGCGATGAAGATGGAGCTGAGCCTCAAAGCACCGTTCGCCGGCACCGTGACGACGGTCGGCGCCCAGGTCGGCGCCCAGGTGGCGCTGGGTGACACGCTGTTCCACGTGGAGCCGGACGATGCACCTTCCTGAACGCGTCACCATCTACGAGGTCGGCCCGCGCGACGGCCTGCAGAACGAGCAGACCACCGTGCCGACCGCCGACAAGGCCGAGTTCGTCCGGCGCCTGCTCGCCGCGGGCCTGCCGGTGGTCGAGGCCACGTCGTTCGTCCACCCGAAGTGGGTGCCCCAGCTCGCCGACGCCGGCGAGCTGATGACCCTGCTGATCGGCGAGCTCGGGGAGGCGGGCCGCGACTGCCCGGTGCTGGTGCCCAACGAGCGCGGGCTCGACCGGGCTCTCGAGCTCGGCGTCCGGCACATCGCGATCTTCGGCTCGGCGACCGAGACGTTCGCGCAGAAGAACCTCAACCGCAGCCTCGACGAGCAGTTCGCGATGTTCGAGCCGACGGTGCGCCGGGCCCGCGACGCCGGGCTCGACGTCCGCGCCTACGTCTCCATGTGCTTCGGCGACCCATGGGAGGGCGACGTGCCCGTCGACCAGGTCGTCTCCGTCGGCAAGCGGCTGTTCGACCTCGGCGCGAGCCAACTCAGCCTCGGCGACACCATCGGCGTGGGCACCGCCAACCAAGTGACGAGCCTGGTCGAGGCGTTCGTCGAGGCCGGGATGTCGCGCGACCAGCTCGCCCTGCACTTCCACGACACCTACGGGCAGGCGCTCGCCAACACCTACGCCGGCCTCCAGGCCGGCATCACCACCTTCGACGCCAGCGCGGGCGGCCTCGGCGGCTGCCCCTACGCCAAGAGCGCCACCGGCAACCTGGCCACCGAGGACCTCGTCTGGCTGCTCACCGGCCTGGGCATCGAGCACGGCGTCGACCTCGACGCCCTGGTCGCGACCAGCGCCTGGATGGCCGGGGTGCTCGGGCGTCCCAGCCCGTCGGCCGTGGTCCGCGCGCTGGCCAATTGATACCCCCGCGAGTTTCGGCCCGGCACCCACGACGGACGCTCGCTGCGCTCGCGAGCTTCGCCGTCCATCGTGGGCGACGGGCCGATCGCGGGGCGCGCTCGCTGCGCTCGCAGATTCAAGCGTCCGTGGCTTCGGGCCGGCGTGCTGATGCGGGATACCCCGCGCGCTGACCCGATACCCCCGCAAGTTCTGCCCGGCACCCACGACGGACGCTCGCTCCGCTCGCGAGCTTCGCCGTCCATCGTGGGCGACGGGCCGATCGCGGGGCGCGCTCCCTCCGGTCGCAGATACAAGCGTCCGTGGTCTCGGGTTGCGCGTGCTGATGCTGAACACCCCCGCGAGTCTCGGCCCCGGGTCCGTGGCTTCGGGTTGCGCGTGCCCGTGCGCTGATCGCCTATGCCCGCGCGAGTTGCACCTGTCGGCGCGCTGTCAGACTGGGTCCGTGGTCAAGCAGCGCGTCTACGTGCACATCGGTGCACCCAAGACCGGCACGTCCTACGTGCAGGACCGGCTCGCGCTCAACACGAAGTCGCTCTCGGACCAGGGCGTCCACTACCTGTCGCGGTCACCGATCATCGACCCGACCCTCTTCCAGTTCCGGGTCGCGCTCGACCTGCTCGGCCAGGACTGGGGAGGTACGCCGGGGCACGCCGAGGGCGCCTGGGACGCGTTCGTCCGGCGCGCCCGACGCCGCAGTGGCTCGGTGATCCTCAGCCACGAGATCCTCGCGCCCGCGCGGCCGGCGTACGTCGACAAGCTCAAGCGCGACCTGCGCGGCGCGGAGATCCACGTCGTCTACGGCGCCCGCGACCTGGCCCGCCAGGTGCCGGCCGCCTGGCAGGAGAGCATCAAGCAGGGCCGCAAGTGGTCCTACCGCAAGTTCCTCCTGCGGATGCAGCACGGCGACCTGTGGTTCTACCGCGCCTTCGACCTGCCCAACGTGCTCAACACCTGGGGAGCGGGGCTGCCGCCCGAGCAGGTGCACGTGGTGACCGTGCCGCGGCGGGGGGTGGCCGAGCGGCGCGGCGAGCTGTTGTGGCACCGGTTCTGCGAGGCGTTCGGCATCGACCCGGCGTGGGCGCCCGTGGACAGCGAGCGGGCCAACCGCTCGCTCGGGATGGCCGAGACGCAGCTGCTGCGGCGCCTCAACCGCGGCGTCGAGCGGACCGCGCGGCAGCAAGGGCGCTACGACGACCTGATCCGCGACCTGCTGATGGAGGACCAGCTCGGCGGTCGTGAGTCCGGGCTCGTGCGGCTCCCGCCCGACCTCTTCGGCTGGGCCGAGGAGCAGAGCGACCGCTGGATCGAGTGGCTCGAGCAGAGCGGGGTCCACGTCATCGGCGACCTCGCCGAGCTGCGACCGCTGGCGCCACCCGAGGGGACCGAGTGGGTCGACCCCGACAAGGTCTCGGCCAAGAAGCAGCTCGACGCCGCGGTCGCCGCCCTGGCCGCGATGACCGCCGAGGCGGCCCGCCGGCCCGACCCGGACCGGGCCTTCGTCAACAAGGTGCGGGTGGGCGCGCGCCGACTGCGCGAGTCATGAACGCCACCGTCAACACCGCCGCCGCGTGGCTGTGGGTCGACCACCTCCGCGGTGGAGGAACGACCCCGTGGGCCGACTGGCTGGCCGCGGCGGCCGACGCCGACGACCCGCGCGGGGGCGACCGCCTGCTGCCCGGAGCCCAGCAGCTCGAGCTCGTCCGGCGGCTCAACCAGGCCGGGCGGGTCTCGACCGACCTGGTCGAGCGGGTGCTGGTCGCCAGCGCACCCGGCCGCGGGCGGCAGGACCTCGAGCTCCTGGGAGCCGTCGAGCCCCTGGCGTTCGGGCCGCCGCCGATCGACCCGGCCACCCTGAGCGCCGACGACCTGGTGCGGGTCGCCGTCGGACTGATCGCCGAGGACGTCGTCGCGGCCGGCGGGCCGCCGGCCGAGCCGGTGAAGGTCCGGCGCTGGCGCACTCGCTACCGGCTGGCCGGCGACCCGTGGCTCGCCGGCGCCATGCGCGCCGAGCTGGTCGCCCAGGGCCGACCGCCGGGTGGCCGGGGCGCGGTCGCCGCGGTGGTGGGGACCGACCTGGCCACGATGGTCGCCCACGAGTGGCTGGCGTCGTGCTTCACCGACGGCGCGGTCGACTGGGCCGACTACTGCTCGGGGATGCGGCGTCGCGGCCGGCTGCCGCGCCGGGTCGACCTGGCCGCGACCGCCGCGCGCTGGGCCGGCGAGCTCGGCGGCGCCGACCAGGTGCGCGTGGTGCTCGACCCGGCCCGGGTCGCCAAGGTGGTCGGCGTACGCCGCCTGGCGGTGCCGCCCGACGTGGCTGCGGACGCGGCGGAGCTGGCCCGGCGTACGGCCGGCGCGCTCGGCCTGTTGGTGACCCCGCCGCGTCGCGCGGAGCTGATGCGGACCGTGCTGCTGCCTCGGCTCGCCGGTGTGCCCGGGCCGCGTCCTGTCGTCCCGAGCGCGCACCGTGAGTGGCTCGAGGAGCAGGCCCGGCTCGTCCAGCAGGGGATCCGGGCCGGTGACTACCCTGTCGTGGGTGACCTGGACGCGCTCTTGCCGCGCTGGCCGGACCTCCCGGCCGAGGACTCGGCCGCCCGGCAGTCCGAGCACGTGCTGAACCTGGCGCTGGGCCTCCTGCTCGCCCCGGCCGGCGGAGGTGGACGCCGGTGAGCGAGCGGGTCCTGCTCCACGTCGGCACCCCGAAGACGGGCACGTCCTATCTCCAGGACGTGCTGTTCCGCAACCGGGTCAAGCTGCTGGCCAGCGGCATCACCTACCCGGCGGAGCGGTTCGACGCGCACTTCCTCGCCGCCCTCGACCTGATGAAGATGCCCTGGGGCGGGCTGCAGGCCGAGGCGATCGGCGCCTGGGACGAGCTGGCGGCCGCGGTCCGCAAGGCCCCGGGCACGGCGATCATCAGCCACGAGATCCTGGCGACCGCCTCCCGCTCCCAGGTGAAGCGGGCGCTCGAGTCGGTCGGCTACGGCGCCGGCACCGAGGTCCACGTGATCCTGTCGGTCCGCGACCTGGTGCGGCAGATCCCGGCCGAGTGGCAGGAGAACGTCAAGCACCGCGCGGGCCTGAGCTACCAGGACTTCCTCAAGCGGATCCAGGACCCGGAGCGGGCGAGCCGGATCGGCAGCTGGTTCTGGGGCGTCCAGGAGATCCCCGACATCCTCAACCGCTGGGGCCACGACCTGCCGCCGGAGCACGTCCACCTGGTCACCGTGCCGCCGCCCGGGGCGCCCGACCTGCTGTGGAAGCGGTTCAGCACGGCGTTCGGGCTCGACGGCCTCGACCTCGATCTGGAGGCCGAGCGGGTCAACCCGTCGCTCGGGGTCCCCGAGATCGCGCTCATCCGGCGGATCAACCGCCGCGCCAACAAGGACCTGCCCCCCGCGGACTACCGGCCGCTGGTGCGCGAGCTGCTCGCCCACCAGACGCTGTCGCGGCGTACGTCGTCACCCCGGCTCGCGCTGCCGCCGGACATCCACCCGTGGGTGCACGAGCTCTCCGAGTCGTGGGTCGCCGAGATCCGCCGCCGCGGCTACGACGTCGTCGGCGAGCTCAGCGACCTCCTCGGCGCGCCGGCGTCGACCGACTACGTCGACCCGGACCGCCCCGCCGAGCGCCAGGTCGCCGACGCGGCCGTCGACGCGATCAAGGCCCTGCTGCTCGACAACGCCCGGCTGCGCCGCGAGGAGGAGCGGCTGCACGCCGAGCTGCACGAGTCGCACCTCGCGCTGGAACGCTCCTTCCTGCGGCCGACCTACCGGCTGCGCGAGAAGGTCGTCCGCCGGCTCGAGCGGAGCCTGCCAGGCAAGGGCCTGCTGAAGGTCTACCGCGCGGCGCGGGGGAGGAGCTCCCTGTCGGCGTAGCGGCCGATCCGCCAGGTGGAGTAGGCGTCGGCACTGAGGCCGACCACGCCGCCCACGATCGGCACCCGGCGCCCGACGGTGATCGCCAGCCGCTTGCCCGCCACCTTGGTGATCAGCTCGGAGGCGACCTCGGCGGACAGGATCCGGTCGAGGTCGGGGTCGTTGACCGGCGCCGTGGCCAGCGCCATCGGCGGGGCGGGCAGCTTGCGCTGCTTGATCATCGAGTTGACCGTGTCCTCGCCGAGGAGGCAGGTCAGGATCGCGTTGCGCACCCTCGGGTCGTCGAGGTCGTAGCCGCGCAGGTGGGCGATGCCGGCGATCATCCGGCACTGGATCAGCGCCAGGCCGGAGACGTTGGCCGGGATGGTGAGCGCCATGGTGACGATGCCGCCGATGTTGGTGACGAACCCCTGGGCGCCGGCGTAGCGCACGTGGTTCTCGATCACCTCGTGCACCGCCCGCTCGCGGTGGCCCTTCTGCTCCTTGAGCTGGGCCTCGGCCGCGTGCGCCGCCGGCGGCAGCGGGCCAACACCGACGATGGCGCGGTGCAGGGCCTCGCGCACGAAGGTCGTGGTCAGCCCGGGGGCCAGCTGGGTGATCTTCGGGGCGAGCTGGCGGCCCGCTTGGCTGGCGGCGCGGCTGGTCAGGCTCATGCAGCGATCCTAGGTAGGCGCTCCACGTCGTCCCCGATGGCTACTGTCCGTCCATGCCCGTCGAGCCACCCAGGTCCGTCTGGGACTTCGGCGATCCCCGGGAGGCCGGCGACGACGAGGACCTGGTCGGCATCGGCGCGGACCTCGAGCCGGGCACCCTGCTCGCGGCCTACCGCCGGGGGATGTTCCCGATGCCCGACGGCGGGGTCCGCCCACCGATGTGCTGGTTCTCGCCGGTCCGGCGCGGGATCATCCCGCTGGACGGGCTGCGGGTGTCGCGCTCGCTGCGCCGCGCCGTACGGGCGTGCGAGATCCGGGTCGACACCGCGTTCGCCCAGGTGGTGACCGCGTGCGCCGACCCGCGCCGGCCGCAGGGCTGGATCACCCCGGACATCGCCGAGGCCTACGTCGCGCTGCACCGCCTCGGCTGGGCGCACTCGGTCGAGGCCTGGCGTGACGGCCGGCTCGTCGGCGGGCTCTACGGGGTGGCGATCGGCGGACTGTTCGCGGGGGAGTCGATGTTCCACCGCGAGCGGGATGCGTCCAAGGTCGCGCTGGTCGGCCTGGTCGACCTGCTGTCGGACTCGCGCGCGGCGGACCGGCTGCTCGACGTCCAGTGGGTGACGCCGCACCTCGCGACGCTGGGTGCGGTCGAGATCCCGCGGGACGACTACCTCAACCGGCTCGCCGGCGCCCTGACGGTGCCGGAGCCGGACTGGCGCGCGGGTCAGAAGACGAGCGCCGGCTGACCCGTCTCGCTCACCAGGTCCCGGCCGGCAGCGGCCCAGTCGAGCATGCCGCCGTCGAGGTTGACGGCGTCGCGGCCCTGCTGGATGAGGAACGCCGCGGCGTGCGCGGACCGGGCGCCGACTTTGCAGACCACCAGCACCTGCGCGTCCGGCACCTCGCCGATCCGCTCCTGCAGCTCCATCAGCGGGACATGGACCGCGCCCTCGATGTGGCCGTGCGCCCACTCCACGGGCTCACGCACGTCGAGGACGGTGAGGCCGTCGGGCAGCGGGTCGGGGACGCCGTCGATCGAGACGGTGGGGATGCCGGTCACGTGGCCAGCCTACGAGTGGTAGCTGCCCTTGATCGCCAGCGCCGGTTGGTCCACCTCGCTGCCGAGCGTGCCGTCGATCTCGATGGACAGTGTCGGCGTCGGGTCGCATGACGCCTCGTGGACTGTGACGGTGCCGGAGGAGCCCGGTTGGGCACTGCTCAGCTCGTTGGAGTCGTCCGTGACGCCGTTGGTGAAGAAGAACGTCATGGTCCTCCGGTCGCTGCTTCCATCCACAGATTCGTAGGGGAGGTCGAACGTCTGGCCCGGCCGGACCTTCTCGGTCAGCAGCTCGACGTGCAGGACCGGTCCGGTGAAGGTCTCCTCGGGCGGGGCAACGTCCTGGGCGGCTGCCTGGAGCATCGCGTTCGACGTCAGGGTCAGGACCTGGAAGGCCTTGCCGTCGCGCTCGCTCGTCGCGCAGGCGAGTCCGATGTCCTTGGCCTCCCAGGTGTAGGTGGAACCGTCGGTGTCGGTGTAGGTGAGCGAGCTGGTGTCGGTCGTCCCGGGGTCGTTGGCCACGCGGTCCCCGCCGTCGCTGCCACCGAGGACCTGGGTCGCTGTGCCGGCGGCGACTGCCACTGCGGCCACGCTGACGAGCGCGCGGCGCATCGTGCGACGTCGCCGGATGCGGCGGCCGACACCGGCCAGCAGGTCGTCGGGAGGAGCAGTGGGTGCGCTGAGGCTCCGGTAGGCCTGGAGGATCTGGGGCTCGGTCATCGGTTCACCTTCTCGACTCGTTCGGCATGGTCCTTCAGCCGCTGGACCCCCCGTGACAGCTGGCTCTTGACGGTTCCTTCCGAGCACCCCATCCGGTCGGCGATCCCGCGCACGTCGAGATCCTCGACGTACCGCAGCGCCAACGCCGTGCGCTGGCGCGGGCTGAGCGTGGCCAGCGCCTCGACCAGCCACGCCTGCGAGGAGCTGGTCAGCCCGACGTCGGGCGCCGGCTCGCTCGAGCGCAGTCCCGGCAGCTCACGACGCAGCCGCCGGATCCGGTCGATGTTGAGCCGGGTCATCACCGTGCGGGCGTACGCCGCCGGCTGGTCGATCCGGCGCCACTTCTCGCCGACCCTGACGAGGGTCTCCTGCAGCAGGTCCCAGGCGTCGTGACGGTTGCCCGTGAGCGCGTGTGCCAGACCCAGCAGCGCTGGGCTCTGCGCGTCGACGAACGCCGCGAAGTCCTCGTCGGTCCCGCTCACACGGCCTCCCGGTTCTGTTCCTGCTCCCCCCTGGAGACGGGGGCGGGTCACGAAACGTTGACGGGCTACTTGAGGAACTTGCTGGTCCGCCGGTCGGCGAGCGGCTTGCCCCCGGTCTGGCAGGTGGAGCAGTACTGCAGGCTCGAGTCGGCGAAGGACACCTCGCGCACGGTGTCGCCGCACACCGGGCAGGCCTCGCCGGTGCGGCCGTGGACGGCGAGGTTGGACTTCTTCTCGCTCTTCAGCTCGCTGGCGGCCAGGCCCCGGGAGCGGTCGACCGCGTCGCCGAGGGTGACCCGGATGGCGTCGTAGAGCACCACGAGCTCGCTGTCGTCGTCGCCCTCGACGAGGGTGGACGCCGGCTTGAACGGCGACATCCTGGCGGCGTGCAGGATCTCGTCGGAGTAGGCGTTGCCGATGCCGGCGATGGTGCCCTGGTGGCGGAGCACGCCCTTGAGCTGTTTGCGGCCCTCGGCCTCGAGGACGCCGCGCAGCCGCTCGAGGGTGAAGTCGTCGGACAGAGGGTCGGGCCCGAGGCTGGCGATGCCTGGCACGTCCTGGGGGTCGCGGACGACGTAGATCGCCAGCCGCTTCTTGGTGCCGGCCTCGGTGATGTCGAGCCCCGACTGGTCGTCGAGCACCACCCGGGCCGCGAGCGGGTTGCGGCCGCTCGGCTTGGGCGGCAGCGTCGGCACCTCGTCCCGCCACCGCACCCAGCCGCCGCGGGCGAGGTGCATGACGAGGTGGAGCCCGGAGACGTCGATGTCGAGGAACTTCCCGTGCCTCGTCACGCCCTCGACCGAGCCGCCCTCCAGCGCGCGCAGTGGCGGGTCGAAGGTCTTGAGCGCGCTGAACGCTGCGATGTGCACGGTCTTGATCGCGTGGCCGGCCAGCCGGCCCTCCAGGTCGAGGGCCAGCGCCTCGACCTCGGGCAGCTCGGGCACGCGCGTCAGTCTATGTAGGTCCGCCCCCGCCGACCGGTGACAGATTTCGAGGCCGGGAGCATCATGGGCAGATGGCGGACACCGCGCCCCTGCCGGCCGCGGCGTCGATGTTCCTCGACGCGCGGGGCGCCGACCGTGCGCTCCGGGTCTCCTGGCACACCGAGGCCGACCTGGTGGTGCTGTCGATGTGGCGCGAGAACGTCTGCGTGGGCTCCTTCCGGCTCGCCATCGACGAGGTCCCCGACCTGATCGCGTTCCTGTCGTCCGGCCTCGGGTCGGCGTACGCCGGGGCCCGGGCCGCCCGGCCCGCCTGACGGCCCGGGCCGCCGGTCCGGGCGAGCGGTGAGCCAGGCAGGTTTCTGGCGCGGGGAACTGTGCCTCAGCCACCGCTCAGTTGCCCCGGCCCGGGCGAGCGGTGAGCCAGGCAGGTTTCTGGCGCGGGGAACTGTGCCTCAGCCACCGCTCACGCGCCCGAGGCTGCATGCTCGGCGAGTTATCTAAGGAATCGGCTAGAGACCCGGATACCGTCCGAGCGTGGACCCGATCCGGAACCCCTACGCCCCCGGCGCGGGCCAGCGCCCGCCCGAGCTGGCCGGCCGTGACGAGCAGCTGCGCGCCTTCGACGTCGTGCTGGAGCGGGTCGCGCACAACCGGCCCGAGCGCTCACTGGTGCTCACCGGGCTGCGGGGCGTCGGCAAGACCGTCCTCCTCAACGCGCTGCGCAGCCAGGCGGTCCGCAAGGGCTGGGGCACCGGCAAGCTCGAGGCCCGCCCCGACCAGCGGCTCCGCAAGCCGCTGGCCAGCGCCCTGCACCAGGCCGTGCGCGAGCTCGGACACCCCCAGCAGGAGGAGTCCGACCACCTGCTCGGCGTGCTGAGGGCATTCGCCGAGCGCGAGCCCGCCGGCGCCAAGCTCCGCGACCGCTGGAGCTCGGGCATCGACGCAGCGCCTGTGCGGGGAAGGGCGGACTCCGGCGACATCGAGATCGACCTGGTCGAGCTGCTCTCCGACCTGGGCGGCCTGGCCGCCGACACGGGCAAGGGCGTGGCCGTCTTCGTCGACGAGATGCAGGACCTCGGGCCCGACGACGTCTCCGCGCTGTGCGCCGCGTGCCACGAGCTCGGCCAGGCCGGCCTGCCGGTGATCGTCGTCGGCGCCGGACTGCCCCACCTGCCCGCCGTCCTCAGCGCCAGCAAGTCCTACTCCGAGCGCCTCTTCTCCTACCAGCGCATCGACCGCCTCACCCGCGAGGAGGCCGACCGCGCGCTGACCGCCCCCGCGCAGAGCGAGGACGCGTCGTACGACGACGATGCGCTGGCCGCGATGTACGACGCGACCGGCGGCTATCCCTACTTCGTCCAGGCCTACGGCAAGACGGTCTGGGACCTCGCCCCCCATTCGCCCATCACCCGCGCCGACGTCGCGGTCGCCGCACCCGAGGCCGAGCGCGAGCTGGCCGTCGGGTTCTTCGGCAGCCGATACGAGCGCGCGACACCGGGGGAGCGGGACTACCTGCGCGCCATGGCCGACGCCGCCAGCGAGCTGCCCAACGAGGTCACCGACGCGGTCGGCTCGGTGGCGACCGCCGACGTGGCGGCCTACCTCGGCAAGAAGCCGCAGTCCCTCTCACCGGCGCGCGACGCGCTGCTCAAGAAGGGCCTGATCTACTCCGGCGAGCGCGGCCGGATCGCCTTCACCGTGCCGCACTTCGGTCGCTATCTTCGGCAGCAGGCCTGACCGAAGGAGGCACGGTGAAGCTGCGGATCGCCGGTGTCCTTTCGGTCGTGGCCGGCCTCGGCTTCGGGCTGCCGGGCATCCCCGGCCTCGTGCACCTCGCCCGTGAGGACGAGGTCTGGACCTTCATGGGGTTCCCGACGTACGGCGACGGACCCTTCGAGTCGGCAGGGATCGACTCCACGCCGGTGCTGCTCGGCGGCTTCCTGGCCGTCTGCGTCGCCGAGGTCGGTGTCGGCGTCGCGCTGTGGCGAGGTCGCGGCCAGACGGCGTCGTTGATCCTCCTGCCGTTCGAGCTCGCCTACTGGATCGGCTACGCGCTGCCCTTCGGGCCGCTGCTGGGTGCCGGGCGCACGGCGCTCGTGCTCGCCTCGAGGAGCACGTCCGACTCGGTCTCGCCGACCTCGACAAATCCCAGCCGCTCGTAGAGAGACCGCGCCCGCGGGTTGTCCTTCTCCACCGACAGGCGGACAGGCAGCCCAGCCCTGCGGGCGTCGGTGACGATCTGCTCGACGAGGTGAGTGCCGATGCCGTGGCCCTGATGGGCGGGCAGCAGCTGGATCCCCGCGAGCTCGACGTGGTCGGGCGCCCGGACGACCCGGAGGCGGCCGGCCCGCTCGCCGTCGATCTCGATCACCGACGTCAGGTTGTGCTCCACCTCGCCGCGGACCTGTTCGCCGGTCCACTCGGCGAAGCCCGCGCGGAACGCCGACTCGTCGAAGTCATCGGGCAGCCGGCCCTGGGCCCGGGTCGCGACGACCACGACGTCGGTCAGGAACGCGACGTCGTGCTCGGTCGCCGGCCGCACGAACACCGAGGGCATGGGCCCGACCGGCGGCATCGTCACGTCGACAACCTACGTCGCGACTCGGCGCTCTCTATGCTCGAGGCATGCAAGAGGCGGCGGTCGGTCACGACGAGAACGTGATCGGTGCGGCAGTGCTGCTGGTCGCGGACCGGATGCGCGAGGCGGTCGAGCCCGTGACGGGCACGACGGGCGCGTCCGCGGCGGGGCTGACCGCCCTGCTCGCGTGGGCGGACGGCGCGCACATCGACGCGCTCGCCATGGGCCTCCGGGTGAGCCACTCGCGCGCGGTGCGGGTCGTCGACGGGCTCGAGCGAGCCGGGCTCGCCGTGCGCAGCGCGGACCGGACCGACGGACGGCGGGCGTTGGTCCACCTGACCAGGAGGGGCCGAGCGACCGCCGAGCGGGTCCTCGCGGCCCGGTCGGCCGCGCTGAACGACGTGCTGGCGACGTTGACCGACGACCAGCGGCGGGCCCTGGCCGGCGCGGCCGGGGCGATCCTGCACGAGGGGGCGGTCAGCCGCGCGGAGGCCCGCGCCATCTGCCGACTCTGCGACGCCGCCGCGTGCGGCCACCTGCGTGGCGAGTGTCCGGTCACCGCCGGCGCCGACGCGCGCGAGCTCAGCTGATGTGGTCGACGACCTGCTGGGCGCTGACGGAGAACTCGGCCCAGACGGCCACCAGAGCGGCGGTGGCGACGCCGCGGTCGCGGGAGGCCACCGCCAGGTTCGCCGTGACCAGGCCGTCCGCCGCGCTGAGGGTCGCGTAGTAGCCGACCCCGGTCGGCCGCTTGCACGTCGACGCCTCCAGCAGGTCGTAGCGGGGGTCCTCGACCTCGACCGGCTCCCTCGGCCCGTCGCAGACCCAGAAGGTCGCCAGCTCCTCGGCGGACTCCCGGGCGGCCTCGGCCGAGCCGAAGACATCCATCCCGGCCCCCCACGCGCCGACATCTCCGTCGTCGAGCACGTAGTAGATGTCCCACGACATGCTCGCCAGCCGGTCATCATCCTCGTTGCCCACACCCTTGATCTGCCTGCTGAAGTCGAAGCTGCCGTGCTCGAAGGAGGCGCTCGACGGCCGCCCCACGTCCGCGAGGGCCTGCTCGGCGACCGGGACCTGGACCGGGGCCTGGACCTGGGCCGACCCGCACCCGGTCAGCGCGAATGCCAGGACCGCCGTTGCCACGTCGCGGGTGCGCACGACCACCTCCAGGTATATGCCTCTAGCACATAAACTACTCCATCCCGTCGGCGCGGACCTCCCATCCGGACAGGTCATCGGTCCGTCATGATGCTGGCTATGAGCCCCGCGACACCGGCAGGGCGGCCGCAGGTGGTCGCGCACCGGGGCGCGAGCTATGAGAACGCCGAGCACACCCTGGGCGCCTACGTCGCCGCGCTGGACGCCGGCGCGGAGGGCCTCGAGTGCGACGTCCGGCTCACCGCCGACGGGCACCTCGTGTGCGTGCACGACCGGGACCTGCGGCGTACGGCCGGCCGGCGCGACGCGATCTCGACGATGGATCTCGCCGACCTCGAGCGGCTGGACGTCGCCTCGTGGAAGAACCCCTGGGCCGACCTCGACGACGAGGCCCCCATCCGGGACGAGTCCATGGACCGGGTGCTCACGCTGCGCAAGCTGCTGGAGACTGCCGCCGACTACCACCGCCGGGTCGAGCTGGCGATCGAGACCAAGCACCCGACCCGCTACGGCGGTCTGGTCGAGAAGCGCCTGGTCGAGACCCTGCGCGACTTCGGCTGGCACAAGGCCGGCACCCCGGTGCGGGTGATGAGCTTCAGCTTCACCGCGCTCAGCCGGGTCGACCAGATGGCGCCCGAGGTCCCGCTGGTAATGCTGATCGACAAGACCAGCATGTGGCCGGTCCTGCGGCGGATGATCGGCAAGGACTGGCTGGTGGGACCCGGCATCGAGCTGCTGCGCGAGGAGCCCGAGCTGGCCAGGCGGATCCATCGGCGCGGCCACGACATCCACGTGTGGACGGTCAACACCGAGGAGGACCTGAAGCTCTGCCTCGAGCTCGGGGTCCAGGCCGTGATCAGCGACCGGCCGGCGCTCATGCTGCACCTGCTCGACGGCGCCCCCGGGGACGAGGACCGCCCTGGGTAGGTTTCCCACCATGGCGAAGAAGTCCCGCACCAAGACCCGTGAGACAGGTACGCCGGAGGGCGCGGTCGGCCCGCGGCAGCCGTGCCCGTGCGGGTCCGGCAAGCGCTACAAGGCCTGCCACGGCGCGGGGGCGGGTGCGCCCGCGGCGTACGTCGCGCGCCCGTTCGAGGGCCTGCCCTCGGAGTGCGACGTGATCGCGCTGCGTGAGCTGGTGCCGGCCGCGACCGCTCCGCTGACCGTCAAGGGCAGCGATCGCAATGTCCTCCTCGCCTCGTTGCTGCCGATGGCGGCGCCGGCGATGGTGCGCGACAGCGGCGACATCTGGCTGGGGCTCCAGGTGCAGCACAACTTCGGCGACCCGTCCCGCGACCTGGGTGCGGTGCTCAGCCTCGCGCTCGAGGCCGAGCCCGGCATCGTGGGGCTGACCGCACCGCCCGGCGAGGGTCCGCGGCTGCAGGACCTGGTCGAGGGCGACCATCTCGACGTCACGGTGCACGACGGCTTCGACTTCTGGGTGGCCGACGTGGAGGACGACGGGTCGCTCGCCGCGGGACTCGAGGCCGCCAACGCCGCGGCCTCGCCGACGGCCAGGCTCACCCAGGTCGAGGCGGCGTACTGGACCGACGTCACGACCAAGGAGCACCTGCGCTGGGTGATGCCCGAGCCGGAGGACCAGCTGCTCGACGCCTTGTCGCGGCTGCACGCGGCGGGCCGCGACTCGCTCGTCGACGGCGGCCGGCTGGTCGGGATGTTCCGGGCCCACGGTCTCCTCACCCCGGTCTGGGACCTGCCGCTCGGCACCGGACCCGAGGCGCTCGAGGACCCGGCCACCGACTTCGCGGCCGCGTTGGCCGAGGCGCTGGCCGACGACTCCCCGCTGACCGCCGAGCAGCGCGCCGCCCGTTCGGGCCTCGCCAACCGCCAGGTCACGATCCGCTGACCCGACCCGGATCGCGGTGAACCTCAGGCGAACCTCAGTCGACCGCGTCGTCTCGTCGAGACTCCTCCGGACGGTCGACCGGGAAGCCATGCCCGGCACCCCAGGCGACGGCCTGCGCCCTGCTCCTGGCGCCGATCTTGCGGTACGCCGAGCGGATGTGGCTCTTGATCGAGTTGATCGACAGGAAGAGCTGATCGGCGATCTCCTGGTTGCCGAGTCCGCTGACGACCAGGCCGATGATCTCCGACTCGCGGCGGGTCAGACCGGCCTCCAGGCCGAGCCAGCTCCCCGCCTCCCACTCCTGAACGATCTCGCTGCCTTCGAGCGACCCGGTGACCGCATCGGTGATGAGCTGGATGAGCTCCTCGGCCTTGATGCCGAGCGTGATGCCCCACTCCACACCCTTCTCACGGGCCTGGGCGCCGAGCTCCGGGCGCAGGGTGCGGTCGATCGCGATCACGGTCGTCGCGGTGTCCGAGAGCCAGCCCTCCAGATCGGTGGTGTCGCCGGCGCGCAGGTGGATGACGTCGAACAGCACCACGTCGGGCTCTGCGTCCGGTGCACCTCGGGTAGTGATCTCGAAGGGAGCATCGGCCGTCTCCAGAATCGTGCGGAGACCTACCTCGACGACCTCTTGGGTGGTGGCGATGTGCACCCACACCCGGCCGGCCGACGCTTCCATGTGCGGAGTCTGACGCACAAGGGAGTAGACCGCCTCGATCGACCCGCCCCCTCCGGGCACGTGCTGACGCATACTGCGAGCCATGGACCCGCGCCCGGAGGCTGAACCCCAGCCCCGGGCGACGACCGCTGTGGTCGTCACCGCGGAGTCGCGGCACCGGACCCGGTCACTCCAGCCGACGGTGCTGCGGCGGGTGGGCGGTGTGACGCTGCTGGACCGCACCGTCAAGGTGCTGCGCGAGGCCGGCGTGACCCGGATCGTGGTGGTGGCCGGCTACCGGAGCGAGGACGTGGCCGCCACCATCCACTCCCACGGCCTCCCGGTCGAGCTGGTGGTCAACCCGGACTGGCAGCAGGGCACGTCGACCTCGGTGCTGGCCGGCCTCCGGCAGGTCGACGAGGACAGGTGCCTGGTCGTCATGGGCGACCACGTGTTCGAGGCCGACGACGTACGCCGGCTGATGGCCGCCCCGGGCCGCAACGTCCTGGCCGTCGACCGTGATCCGCAGCGCCAGGTGGGCGGCCTGGGAGGGGTGCCGCCGGTCCGGGCGCGGATCGCGACCGACGGCCGGCTGGTCGAGCTGGCCGCGGACCTGAAGGAGTACGCCGCGGTCGACGCCGGCCTCAGCTCCGTCCACGTCGCCGACGTCCTGGCCGCGACCGCCGACGCCCCGGGGATGCCGTGGGCCGCCGTGCGGCGGCGGATGTTGGACCACGGCTTCGAGATGACCACCTGCGACTTCACCGGGCTCTGGGCGGCCATCGACACACCCGAGGGGGTGCGGGCCCTGGAGCGGGCGATGTGGCACCGCTACGGGCCCAAGCCGACCGACCAGATCATCGCCCGCACCGTCAACCGGCGGATCTCCGGCCCACTGACCCGCCAGCTGCTGCGCACCGGGCTCAGCCCGCACGTGGCCACGGTGCTGGCCTTCGCCACCACGCTGCTCGCGTCCGGCCTGATCGCGGTCGGCGACCGGTGGGTGATGGCGGCGGGCGGGCTCGGCGTCCTGCTCGGCTCCGCCCTCGACGGCGTCGACGGCGAGCTCGCGCGGGTGAGCGGGCGGGCCTCGCGCCGCGGCGCCGCGCTCGACACGCTGCTGGACCGCTACGCCGACCTTGCCGTGGTGGTCGGCCTGGTGATCGGGGCCGGCCACACGCAGACCGCCTGGGCCTGGGGGTTCGCCGCCGGCTGCGGGTGCCTGCTGATCTCCTACATCCACGCGGTGGGCCGCGACACCGACGTGCGGCTGCTCTTCCGGCGCGAGGTCCGGCTGCTGATCTTCGCCCTGGCGGCGATCAGTGGTCTACCGCTGTGGGGGCTGGCGGTCGTCGCCGTCGCGGCCAACCTCGACACGGCGCGTGGCGTGGTGCTGCTCCTGCGGGCGATGCACACCTGACCTTCGCCTGACGACCCCGAGTCGCGTGGGCCCTATTCCCGATCGATGCGGTCCACGACGTGCTCGGCGATGGCCAGGCTCGAGGTGGCGGCCGGCGACGGGGCGTTGCGCACGCTGGTGATGCCGTCGACCTGCTGGATCACGAAGTCGTCGACCAGCGAGCCGTCGCGCTCGACCGCCTGAGCTCGCAAACCCAGGCCGGAGCGGTGTACGTCGGCGACCCCGATGTCCGGCACGTAGCGCTGTGCGGCCCGCATGTAAGCACGCTTGGACACGACGCCGCGGAGCTCGGTGACGCCGGTGCGCCAGTGCTCACCGGCGAACCGCCAGAAACCTGGCCACCCCAGGGTGTTGGCCAGGTCGCGTGTGTTCAGCGACATGCGTCCGTAGCGGCGGCGGCTCAGGGCGAGGAACGCGTTGGGACCGACCTCGAGCTCGCCGCTGACGCGCCGGGTGAAGTGCACGCCGAGGAACGGGTAACGCGGGTCGGGGACCGGGTAGATCATCCCGCGGACGTGGTCACGCTTGGACGCGACGACGGACATGTACTCGCCCCTGAAGGGGACGATGCGCGGCGCCGCGGTGCCTCCCACCATCCGTCCCAGCCGGTCGGACTCGAGCCCCCCGCACACGACGAGCCGGTCCACCACGTGGCGTTCCATCCCGCAGAGCACGTCGATCCGGCCGGGACTTCGCTCGACGCCGGTCACCGCGCTGGAGAGCAGGACCTGACCGCCGGCGGCCCCGACCTCTTCCCCCATCCGCTCCGCGATCGCGACGTAGTCGGTGATCGCCGTGCGCGGAGAGTGCAGGGCGGCGATCCCCGCCGCGTGCGGCTCGATCTCGGTGATCGCGGCGCCGTCGACCCGACGCAGGCCGGGTACGCCGTTGTGCCGGGCGGTCCGCTCGAGCGCCTCGAACCGGGCCATCTCGTCCGGGCTGACGGCGACGACGAGCTTGCCGCACTCGTCGTACGGCAGCCTGTGCTCGGCGCAGAAGTCACGCATGAGCGCCCGGCCCCGCGTGCACAGCTCGGCCTTAAGGCTGCCTGGCTTGTAGTAGAGACCGGCGTGGACGACGCCCGAGTTGTGGCCGGTCTGGTGGCTGGCGAGCCGGTTCTCCTTCTCGAACACCACGACCCGGGTGCCGGGGCGGCGCCGAACGACCTCGCGCGCGACCGCGAGCCCGAGGATCCCCCCGCCGACCACGCCGACGGTCTCGTCGCCTGGTGCGGTCATCGGTGCCCCTTCGAGCGTGGAGGTACGTCGACCGAGGCTAAGCCTGTATCCATCGGTGGATACAGGCTAAGTCAACGTCGACCTTCTGCTGAGTGGAAGCGGACGCTGCGCGACGGCGCGACGCGGGAGTACGTTCGCAAGATGGCCGCCCGCACGCTACCGCCGTTCCGAGCCGACCACGTGGGCAGCCTGCTGAGACCGTCGGCGCTGCTCGACGCGCGGGCCCGGCACCGGGCGGGCGATCTCGACGACGCCGGGTTGCGGGACGCCGAGGACACGGCGATCCGCGACGTGGTCGCCCTCCAGCGCGACGCGGGGGTGCGCACCGCGACCGACGGCGAGTTCCGGCGCACGTCGTGGCACATGGACTTCATCTACCAGCTCGAGGGCGTGGACCCGACGGACCAGAAGCTCGCGGTGCACTTCCACAACAGGGCCGGCGACCTCGACTTCGAGACCGCGGCCCTGAGCGTCCACGACCGGGTGGGGCTCGGGCACACGATCTTCGGGGACGCCTTCGAGTTCCTGTCCGGAGTGACGACCGGCGACCAGGTGCCGAAGCTGACCATCCCCTCGCCCAACATGGTCCACTACCGCGGCGGCCGGGCGGCGATCGACGAGTCGGTCTATCCCGAGCTCGAGCCGTTCTGGGCCGACCTCACCGCGGCGTACGCGGAGGAGGTCCGGCGCCTCGGGGAGCTCGGCTGCACCTACCTCCAGCTCGACGACACCAGCCTCGCCTACCTCAACGACCCCGAGCAGCGGGCGATGGTCGCGGCCCAGGGTGGGGACCCCGAGCACCTGCACGAGCAGTACGTCGCCAACGTCAACGCCGCGATCGCCGGCCGCCCGGAGGGCATGCGGGTCACCACGCACATGTGCCGCGGCAACTTCCGGTCGTCGTGGGCGGCCGAGGGTGGCTACGACTTCGTGGCCGAGGTCCTCTTCTCCCAGCTCGACGTGGACGGCTTCTTCCTCGAGTACGACGACGAGCGGTCCGGCGGCTTCGAGCCGCTGCGGTTCGTCCCCGAGGGCAAGCAGGTGGTGCTCGGCCTGGTCACCACCAAGACCGGCGAGCTCGAGGACAAGGACGAGCTGAAGCGGCGTATCGACGAGGCGTCGAAGTACGTGCCGCTCGAGCAGCTCTGCCTCTCGCCCCAGTGCGGTTTCTCCTCCACAGTGGAGGGCAACGAGCTGACCGAGGAGCAGGAGCTCGCCAAGCTACGGCTGGTCGTCGAGACCGCCGAGGAAGTGTGGGGGTAGGTCATGGCACTGCTGGACGGCGTCGCGTGGGAGGGCAAGGTCCTCAAGGGCGGTGCGTGGACCGACGGACGCGGCGGCACGTACGCCGTCGTGGAGCCGGCCACCGGCAACGAGCTCGGCACGATGGGCCAGGCGGACGCCGAGGACGTCGCCGAGGCCGCCGCCTCCGCGGCGGAGGCGCAGAAGGAGTGGGCGGCGCTCCCGCACACCGCGCGAGCGGCCGTCCTCCGCAGGGCCGGTGACCTGTGGACCGAGCACGCCGACGAGATCCGCGACTGGAACGTGCGCGAGGTCGGCGCCATCCCCCCGATGGCCGACTTCGCGATCCACGTCGCGGCCGAGGAGTGCTACCAGGCCGCGTCGTTGCCGGGCCAGCCGATCGGCCAGGTGCTCCCCAGCGAGCAGCCCCGGCTCTCCATGGCCCGCCAGGTCCCGGCCGGCGTGGTCGCCGTCATCTCGCCGTTCAACGTCCCGATCATCCTCGGCATCCGGTCGGTGGCTCCGGCGCTCGCGCTGGGGAACGCGGTGCTGCTGAAGCCCGACCCGCGCACGGCCGTCACGGGCGGCACGCTGATGGCACGCATCTTCGAGGAGGCCGGGCTGCCCGCCGGCGTGCTGCAGATGCTCCCCGGCGGCAAGGACGTCGGTGAGGCGATGGTGACCGACCCGCTCGTCCGGGTGATCTCGTTCACCGGCTCGACGGCGGTCGGCCGGTCGATCGGCGAGCTCGCGGGCCGGCACCTCAAGCGGGCACACCTCGAGCTGGGCGGCAACTCCGCGCTGCTGATCCTCGACGACGCGGACGTCGAGAAGGCGGTCGGCCTGACCGGCTGGGCGTCGTTCCTCCACCAGGGCCAGATCTGCATGACCACCGGCCGCTACTTCGTCGCCGACCGGATCTACGACGACTTCGTCGACCAGCTCGCCGCGAAGGCCGGCCACCTGCCGGTCGGCGACCCGGCCACCGAGCAGGTTGCGCTCGGTCCGGTCATCGACGAGCGGGCGCGGGACAAGATCCACGGCCTGGTCACGGCGAGCGTGGACCAGGGCGCGCGACTGGCCGCGGGCGGGGAGTACGACCGGCTCTTCTACCGGCCGACCGTGCTGGCCGAGGTCCCGCTCACCTCGCCCGTCTTCACCGAGGAGGTCTTCGGCCCGGTCGCTCCGGTCACCCGGGTCTCCTCCGTCGAGGAAGCGGTCCAGCTGGCCGCGGAGGGCGACTACGGGCTGTCGCTGGGCATCGTCACCCGCGACGTGATGCGCGGACTGGCGCTCGCCGAGCAGATCCCGACCGGCATCGTGCACATCAACGACCAGACGGTGAACGACGAGGCGAACGTCCCCTTCGGCGGCGTCGGCGCGTCCGGGCTGGGGCGGATCGGCGGGGCGGCGGCGAACATCGAGGCGTTCACCGAGACCCGCTGGATCACGATGCGAGGAGAGCCGGCGAGCTACCCGTTCTGACCGCCGGCCCGGGCGTGGCACCAGCGGGCTGACGCATACTGCGGGCCAGGGACCCGGGCCCGGAGACCGCCGCTGGAGAGGCCCGGATCGTGTGTGGTCAACCCGGACTGGCCGGCCATCCCTCGGTTGCGTCGAACACCGCGCGCACGGCGGCGGTCCGGCTCTGGACCTCGAGGCGGGCGAAGACGTTCGTCAGGTGGTTGTGGACAGTCCCCTCGCTGACGTCCAGCTTCCTGGCGATCTGACGGTTGGAGAGCCCGGCCCGCACCATGCCCATGACCTGGAGCTGCCGGGGCGTCAGCCTCCGCGTCGTACGTCGTGCCCGGACGTTCGCGGCGTACGCGCGCTCGAAGTGAGGTCGGAGCAGCTTCAGGAACAAGACGTCCTTGTGGGTGAAGTTCGGTCCGTCGCGCCATCCTGAGAACCGAAGGTGCCGACCGGACGAGCTATCGGGAAGCACCGCCTGGATCATCCGCTCGGTGAACCACTCGAGGGACTGGTCGTGCCATGCACGACGCTGGCGCAGGCTGGTGAGGTCGTCCGCGGTGTAGACAAGCGTGTAGTCGCCGGTCAGATCAGGAAGGCACCACCGACGCTTCGGATCCCAGTAGCAGCGCCAGAATGCTTCCGACTCGGCTTCGGTCAGGATGTCGCCCTCGAACCCGTAGCTGCCGTCGCGCTCCACGTACTGCTGGAACCTGACGCGCTGCATCTGGGTGTCGAACGCGTTGAAGGCGACCGCCTCCGCATGCAACAGCGTCCGCACGAGCTCGAGCACACGAGGCGGCAGCGGCGTGTCAGAGGGCGGTCTGCAGGCCTCCACGATCTCGCCGAGGAGAGCGGCCTCACCAGCGGTGATTGACGACGTCCCGCGCATCCACATCGCCTCACCACGTCATCCGGAGTATGCAGAAATGTACATGTCCTCAGGCGGCTCCGCTGCCTACGTTTCTGACAGATGCCCTGCTCGGAACGGAGGTCAGTCCATGCGAATCACCACTGTCGGCCGACTTGTCCTGGGCACTGGACTTGTCTGCGTGGGCCTCGCGCCCGCCGCTGCCCTGGCGGCCGCCGTGCCCACCACCCCAGAGACCGGCTGCCCCGCCGCGTACCAGCTGCTGTCCCTCGACGACCTGGAGGACGAGGGCTACGTCTTCGTGCCCGACCTTGACGCCAACGGTGACCGGTTCATCTGCGGGAAGCCCCTGAACCCGGTCGTCCAGGCACAGATCTGCCTGACCTTCCCCGGTGGCATCTGCCCGGTGCCCGTCCTCTACTCCGTCCGCGACAACGACGTGGCTCAGCACTGAGGGTGTCGGACCGCTGCTCGAGAGTGCGGCGACTCGCGGCGAGACGATCGAGCAGATCGACCAGGCGCCGGAACTAACGAGGCCCCTGACTGCATCTCTGCAGGTCAGGGGCCCTCGGCGGAGCCGCCTGTCGGAATCGAACCGACGACCTATTCATTACGAGTGAATCGCTCTACCGACTGAGCTAAGGCGGCGCACTGCCCGGGACTCGACGTGTCATGGCCCGGGCAACCTGCCGAAGTATACGGAGGGCGGGCGGTGCTGCCGAACTCGCGACCGGCCCCGGGGCCGGGAGCGAGGGGAGACCAAGGTCGGGGTCCGATCGACCTTCGGCCGATGGCCACGAACCGCTCGGGCGGCACGATCGGGGTATGCGCACGCCGACCCTCGAGAGACTGATCGACCGGCTGGCACCTCACGTTCCCAGCCTGGCGCTGGCCGTGGTGGACGACGCCGATGGCTCGATGACCCTCGCGGGTCGGGAGCCGCCCACCGCGACCACGCTGTTCCAGATCGGCTCGGTCACGAAGGTGTTCACCGGCCTGGTGCTGGCGCGGCACGTGGTCCGGGGTGACCTCGCCCTCGACCAGCCGGTCGCCGACCTCCTGCCGAGCGGCTGGCGCTGGCCGACGGGTCCGCCGATCACGCTCGGCGAGCTGGCCACGCACTCCTCAGGGCTCCCGCGCATCCCGCCCGGCATGTGGGGCAAGGTGCTGAGACGCGACCCCGACCCGTACGCCGACGTCGGTGCACCCGCGCTCGCCGCCGCACTGCCCCGCTGCCGACTGCGTGGGCGGGGCCGGCAGCGCTACTCCAACCTGGGCATGGGACTCCTCGGCCACGCCCTCGCGCACCATCGCGGGACGTCGTACGGGGCGCTGGTCGCCGCCGAGGTGACGGCACCGCTCGGTCTGCACGACACCGTCGTGGAGCGTTCGGAGAGCCAGGTCGCGCGCTCGGCCACGGGGCACACCCGGCGCGGCAAGGTGCGCCGGACGGCGTGGCGGTTCGACGCCCTGGCGGGCGCCGGCGCGCTGTGGTCGACCCTCGCGGACATGCAGGGCTTCATCCGCGCTCACCTCGTCCCACCCGACGACGACCTCGGTGCCGCGATGCGGCTGGCGATGTCACCGCACCTCGGCGCGAGCGGGGGACCGCACGGCCTCGGCTGGATCCGAACCCCTGGGCGAGGCGGACCGGAGTCCTGGTTCCACAACGGCGGGACCGCCGGGTTCCGCTCGATGGTCGTGGTGTGCCCCGAGGCGCGCCGCGGCTCGGTGGCCCTCGGCAACTCCGACAGGTCCGTGGACGGCCTGGGGCTGGTCCTGGGGCTGCCGCCGCGGACCTGAGGTCCGAAGGGTCAGGCAGCGACGGGCTCGGCGAGCGGTCGGCCGGCGGCGTTGCCGGTCACGATCGTCTGCTCGGCGCCGCACCAGCAGGTGAAGGCGACGACGATGCCGTGGTCGGTGTTGACGAGCGAGGTGACCTGGCTCGGGAAGATCAGCTGGCGGCGCTCGCACTCGGTGCAGGTGTGGTCGAACATGGAGGTCCTCCTCGTCGTGTGTCGGTGCCGGCGTTCGTGCTGGCTAGGGGATCGACACGTCAAGTGTGACCAACGAGTAGACATAGGGGTAGCCTCGCTTTCCGATGCCAACCCAAGGATGAGCCTATAGATTGGGCGGCATGCTCTCGCTGCACCAGCTGACCGTCTTCCTGGCCGTCTACGAGCACGGCTCGCTCACCAGGGCGGCCGAGGAGCTGGGCTACGCGCAGCCGTCGATCTCGGAACAGGTCCGGGGCCTGGAGAAGAGCCTGGGGGTCACCCTGTTCCGTCGGGTCGGGCGCGGCGTCGTGCCGACGACGGTCGCCGACACCCTGCGCCCGCACGCCGAGCGCACCCTCGCGGCCGCGGAGGAGACCCGACTCGCGGCGCAGCGGGTGACCCGGTTCGAGACCGGCACGATCCGGTTCGGCATGTTCGGGGTCGCCAGGCTGTACGCGGGGGCCGGGCTCGTGGCTGACGTCCTCGCCCGGCACCCCGGCGTACGTGTGGAGCTGGTGGGCCAGAACTCCAGCGAGGTGCAGGAGGACCTGCGCCGCGGACGCCTCGAGGCGGCGATGATCGCGATGCCCTCGGTCGAGAGCGAGGGCATGCAGGTCACGCCGGTGGCCCGCGACGAGATCGTCTACATCAGTGCCGACCCGGAGACCCTGGCCGCGCCCATCACGGCGAAGAAGCTGGCCCAGGCCTCCCTGGTGATGCCCGAGACCACGTGGCGGGCGACCGACTCGGTCCGCACCCTGCTCCGGCAGATGCTCCACGAGACCGGGGTCAACCCGGCCACCCGGATCGAGGTCGAGGACGTCGAGATCGCCGTCGAGCTCGTGGGCATGGGGCTCGCCGACTCCGTCATCCCGCGCGGCGCCGCCGTCCAGCTGCTGCCCCGCCTGGCGCCCAACGCCGGCTGGGTGTCGATGCGGCCCAGGCTCTACGACATGTTCGCGATCGTGCACCGGGCCGGCGCGACGCTGTCGCCGGCCGCCCAGCTGATGATCGAGCTGGCGACCAAGCGGATCCAGTCCATCGCCACACCGATGTAGCGACTAGCGTCAGCCGTCGTGGACGACGCCGAGATCCTGGTCAGGGACTTCCTCAACCTCCTCGCTGTGCCGGACACGGCGGCCGCCGTCGAGCTGCTCCATCCCGACGTCGAGTGGCGCAACACCGGGCTGCCGACGCTGCGCGGCCGCCGGGTCGGCGGCGCGCTGCTCGACCTCGAACGCCGCGGTGTCGGCGTGGCCATCGAGATGCACCACGTCGCTTCGTCCGGTGACGTCGTGCTCACCGACCGGACGGACACGATCACGTTCAAGCGTTTCCGCACGTCGTTCTGGGTGCGCGGCACCTTCCTCGTCGAGGACGGCCGGATCGTGCTCTGGGACGACGCCTTCGGCTGGGGGAGCCTGCTCGCGTCCTCGGTCGCCGGCCTGGGCCGTCTCGCGCTCCGGCGTTAGTGGCCAGTCCCAGCCCAGGCTGCGGAGGTCTCGTCACGCTCCGTCGCGGCCTCGCTCGTTCCTCGCGATGCCGCGGTCGCTGCTCGACCACCGTCGATCGGATCCCACCTCCTTCGTCGGTGGTCTCCGATCAGCACTCCAGCCCGTCCTCGGGCACCGTCCCGTCGACGAGGTAGGCCTCGAGCGCCTCGTCCACGCACTGGTTGCCGGAGTTGTAGCCGGTGTGACCGTCACCGTCGCGGCTCACCAGGACCCCGGACTCGAGCTGGTCGGCGAGCGCGACCGCCCACTCGTAGGGCGTCGCCGGGTCGCGGGTGGTGCCCACGACGACGATCGGCGCCGCGCCGGTGCCCCTGATCTCACGGTCCGGCTCCGAGGACTCCACCTGGATGCCGTCGCAGCCGATGAGACCCCAGGCGAACACCTCGCCCAGGGTCGGGGAGGCCTCCAGGAACTGCGGGATGTGGTCGGGCACCTCGTCCGCGGTGATCGCGAAGGGGTCGTCGAGGCAGTTGATCGCATAGATCGCCTCGGTCGAGTTGTCGCCGTAGGACCCGTCGCGGTTGCGCGAGGCATAGGCGTCGGCGAGCAGCTGGAGCGTCGTCCCGTCGCCGTCCAGCGCCGTCTCGAGCCCTTGGTCGAGGAGGTACCAGTAGTCGCGGTTGTAGAGCGGGGTGATGACGCCGAGGAAGCCGGTGCCGACGGTGAGCTCGCGCTCGTCCAGCGTGGGCAGCGGGTCGGAGTCGAGGTCGGCGAGGATCCCCGCGATCGTGTCGAGCCCCTCCTGCGTCGAGTCGCCGAGGAAGCAGTCGCCCTCGTCGATGCAGTTGTCGACGTAGGCCGTCAGCGCCCGCTCGAAGCCCGCCGCCTGCCCGAGGCTGAGGGACTCGGAGTCGAGCGACACGTCGACGGCTCCGTCGAGGACCAGTCGGCCGACCTTGTCCGGGAACAGGTCGGCGTAGGTCGCCCCGAGCTTGGTGCCGTAGGAGGCCCCGAAGTAGGTGAGTGTCGACTCGCCGAGCGCGGCCCGGAGCACGTCCATGTCGCGCGCGGCCTCGACCGTGGTGACGTGGGCGACGATGCCGTCGGCGCCGCCGTCGGTGTTGGTCACGCACCCTGCCCAGAAGTTCTCGAGGCCCTCCACGACGTCACCGATCTCCCCGGCGTCGTCGGGGACCGGGTCGGCCTGCAGGAACGCGTCCATCTCGCGGTCGGAGAGGCAGTCGACGGGTGCTGACGCGCCGGTCCCGCGGGGGTCGAACCCGACGACGTCGAAGTGGTCGGTCAGCGCAGAGCGGAAGACCTGGCCGGCCTGCTCGGCGTAGGACGTGCCGGGAGCTCCGGGTCCGCCGGGGTTGACGACCAGGGAGCCGACCCGCGCGGAGGGGTCGTCGGCCGGGTCGCGGAGCACCTCCACCTCGATGGTGGCGCCGCCGGGGTCGGCGTAGTCGACGGGCACCCTGAGCCGGGCGCACTGGAAGCCATCGCGGCAGTCGTCCCACTCCAGCTCCTGGGAGTAGAAGGCGGCCAGGTCGGGGGCGGGTGGGTCGGACGAGCCGGGGTCGGGCGTCGGCTCGACGGTCGGCAGCTCCGGCTGGGCGCTCGGGGAGCCACCACCGTCGGGGTCACCGGAGTCGTCGGACAGGAACGAGATGGCCAGTCCGGCGCCGGCGAGCAGCATCGCGACCACCACCAGGGCCGCGACAGCGCGGGTCGTCGTGTCCTTCACGCGGACATCATTGCCGCTCGCACCCCGCTAGCCACGTCCTTCGGGGGCTTTGAGGGCGACCATCATCGACTCGAGCGCGAGCGGGACCGGCACGTTGAACTCGAGCATCTGCTCGCGAGCGTCGAAGATCCACCCGATCCGGCGCAGATTGAGCTCGGGGGTTGAGGTGCGTGCGACCTTCTCGACGTCGCCGCGGATCTCCTCGTTGACCAGGGGGCCCGGCACCCCGGTGCCCAGGGCGATCGCGTCCCGGTAGACCGACACCAGGTCCATCAGGCCGCGGTCGACGACGTCGAGCACCCGGCGCTTGGCCCGGGTCTTCTGACCCTTCTCCAGCTCCGAAAGCGCCGGGGCGTACTCCCGGGGCCGGCGCCCGCGCTCGACCACGCCGTAGGCGGTGTCGAGGTCGACCTTCTCCCGGGCGTCGAGCTCACCGGTCATCAGCTCGGCCTCCTCCTTGGCCACCTCGGCGAGGTTGGCCGCGGCGGTCATGCAGGCCCCCAGCGTGGTCAGCTTGGCGGGGTAGCCGACGATCTCGCGGCGGCGGTTGCGCGTGCCCTCGTCGCGGGCCAGCGCCCGGGCGCGGCCGATGTGTCCCTGGCTGGCCCGGGCGGCGTAGGCCGCGAGGCCGGGCTCGACGCCGTCGGCGCGGACCAGGAAGGCGGCGACGTCCTCGGTCGTCGGGGTGGTCAGCGTGACGAGCCGGCACCGGGAGCGGATGGTCGGGAGGACGTCCTCGATCGTCGGCGTGCACAGCATCCACACGGTGTGCGAGTTCGGCTCCTCGATGGCCTTGAGGAGCGCGTTGCAGGCCTGTTCGGTGAGCCGGTCGGCGTCCTCGACGATGATGATCTGCCAACCCAGCCCGACCGGGCGCATCGCCGCGCGCCGGACCAGGTCGCGGACCTCGGCCACGCCCAGCGACAGCTTCGCGGTGCGCACCAGGGTCACGTCGGCGTGCGAGCCGGCCAGGACGGTGTGGCACTGCGGGCAGGTGCCACAGCCCTTGGCCTGCGGGTCGTGCTGCTCGCACTCCAACGCGGCCGCGAAGGCGATCGCCGCGTTGGAACGCCCCGAGCCGGGCGGGCCGGTGAAGAGCCACGCATGGCTCATCCCGTGGCCGCCAGCCGCGGTGCGCAGCTCCTCGACGGTGCGGTGCTGACCGACCAGGTCGTCCCACACGCTCACGCGCGGGCCTCCACGGTGGCCGTGGCCTGGCCGAGCAGCGGCGAGACCCGCTCGAGGATCCGGTCGGCGAGGTCGTCGCGGTCGGCGCGCGCGTCGAGCACGAGGTAGTGCTCGGGGTCGGCCGCCGCGAGGTCGAGGAACGACTGCCGTGCCCGCTCGTGGAAGTCGAACGACTCGGCCTCGATCCGGTCCCGGCCCTCGAACCTGCTCAAGCCTTCGCGCGGGTCGACGTCGAGCAGGACCGTGAGGTGCGGCCGGACGTCGCCGGTCGCCCAGCGGGCCACCTCCTCGACCTCACGCACGTCGAGCGCGCGGCCGGCGCCCTGGTAGGCCAACGTCGAGTCGACGTAGCGGTCGGTGATGACGACCTCGCCGCGCGCCAGCGCGGGGAGGACGACCGTGTCGACGTGCTCGGCCTTGTCGGCGGCATAGAGCAGCACCTCGGTGCGGTGCGACAGCTCACCGGTCTCGGGGGAGAGCACGATCCGGCGCACCTGCGCGCCCACCTCGGTGTCGCCGGGCTCGAAGGTCAGCCGCACGACGTGGCCGAGGTCCTCCAGGCGCTGAGCGAGGAGCCGGGACTGCGTCGACTTGCCGGAGCCCTCGCCGCCCTCGAAGCAGACGAAGACACCGCGTGGCAGGTAGGTCCCGTGGAAGTCCATCACGGCGAACATAGCGGCGACCACCCCACGAGAAAGGACCCCCCAGGCCCTTGACCCGTTGCCGGGTCCCGTTCTTCACCGCTCTCGTGGAGTGGCCGCTGGAGTGACCGTAGGGAGACAGATGTCGAATCATGTCGAGGGAGGCCCGCTATCGCCAGACATCAGTGACACTGGTCGTATGACGGGGGTCGACGCGGGTCGTGCCTTGCGTCGCATTCTCGCAGATCCGGGGCTTCCCTATCGACACCTGTGGGAGCAACGCGGCGCAGCCTACCGGGGCCGGGACCTCAACCAGACGGCAGTCGCCAAGGTCGTCGCTGCCTATCTCGTCGACCGGGGCCTGCTCGCGGACTTCGAGGAGGGGGACTGGCCACGGGCGCGGCGCGACTGGGTGCGCAGCCGGCTCAGCGGTGCCATGCTCACCCACCTCGAGCTCGAGCTGTTCCTGGATGCCTTCGGCATCGAGGAGGGCGAACGCGACCGGCTGCGTCAGCTGCTCGAGAGCGACTCGCCGGCGATGTACGAGCCCGGCGAGCTGCGCCTCGAGGGACTCCCCGACAGGAGTCGCTACGCCGTCGACCGCACGCGCGACGAGCACGTCCTGGGCGCGGACGGACGACCCGCCTACCACCGGACCACCCAGACCGTCCGTGCCCTCGTCGACGACGTGACCGCATGCCGCTACCTCCTCGACACCGAGCCGGTCAGCGTCGAGGTGTCGGGGGGCGGCACGGGAGACGCGCCGCGGCAGGTCGCCGACGGCATCTGGGCAGTGGTGATCACCCTCGACAGACCGCTGCGCGCCGGTGAGTCCTGCGACCTGACCTACACCACGACGTTCGACTTCCCACAGGCCCCCGCCCCGGTGGTCCGTCGCGCCGCATCACCGCAGGAGACCGAGGTCGAGATGGTGGTGTCCTTCGACCCGACCCGGCTGCCCGCCGCCGTGCACCTCAGCACCTGGGCGACGGTGGCCGACTCCGAGCCGGTGGCCTCGGCGCTGGTCGACCTGGACCACGAGCACCGCGCGTCGGCCACGTGGACGGTCCTGCGGGCCGGGCTGGTCGGCTTCAGCTGGGTGTGGTGACCTCGGCTCAGAGCTGCTCGAAGAACTGGATCGCGAGCTGAGGCCAATGCTGGTCCGTGCCGATGGACGCGTCGTCGTTCTTGCCCCACACGCCGTGGTCACAGCCGCGCCCCGCCTTCCCAGGGACGACCTTCGGGTCGAACCGCGGCAGGCCTTGCCGGGTGCTGAGCCCGCACTGGCCGATCACCAGGGGCCGGACCGCGCGCAGCCGCTCCCCTGACCTGCGGGTGCGGTGAACGGCCATGGTCATCGCCTTGCCGTCGTCGCTCGCGGGGTCGATGTCGGGCAGCAGTGCCACTGACGACGGGCGCGCCCGGACCCCGTTGAGGGCAGCCATCACGCGGGCCGCCACCGCCGCGGTGAGACCCTCCTCGAGGTTGTGGTCCGCGCGCCCGAGGGCACGGAACACGGGGATCCGGTGGCGAACCGTGCCCTGCGCCGAGGGGAAGCCGCGGTGCCGCCGACCGTAGGCGTCGGACGACTCGCCGGTGAGAGCCCGGTGCCCGGGTTCGCGTCCCGACCCGCACTCGGTGTTGCCGTCGTTTCCGCCGAGGGTTCCGTCGGCGCCGAACTGCCGTGCGGTCAACCAGCTCCCGGTGATGCTCGCGACGCCGCGGACCAGCGAGGAGGCCGAGCAGATGACCTGGTCGGCCACGTGGCTGCCGTAGGAGAACGTGGCGAGGTGGACCTGGTCGAGAGCGAGACTGGGGAAGGTTGCCTGCAGGTCGGCCAGGAGCGCGCGCAGTGTGGCGACGTCGGCGTAGGCGTCGGGGTCCTCGACGGTCAGGGCGTCGGATGCGTCGATGTCGGGTGAGCCGCTCGCACTGGCGCCCACGAACCGCCACGGCTGCCGGCCTTGTGCGGCCCGGGCGAGACAGCGGTCGCGGCCCGCCCGGTCGAGAAGCCTACGCTGGAAACGGTCCCGGCACTGGCGCGGCAGCAGCCGGGCGGCGCGCAGCGAGACGTAGGCGTAGCCCGAGTAGGGCGCGGCGGTCTCGTCGATCCCGTCGAGGAAGTCCCGGATGAAGCCTTCGTCGCCGGTCCCTCGCGGGATCCCGCCGTGCAGCAGGACCACCACCGGCACGGTCGACGGTGCGGCCTCGGCCAGCGACTTGGGGATGCGATAGGTGAAATGACGGGTCTCGGGGCCGAGACCCACGTCGTAGACATGGGATGCCGAGGACACCTCACCGGGAGCAGCGTCGGTCGGCGCGAGACCCAGGTCGGTGGCGCGTGCGCTCACCTGCGTGGCCCCGAGGGGTCCTGATGGGGCGACGGCGCCCCCGGGTGCCGCCATCGTCGCGGCCAGGAGCAGCCCTGTCACCGTGGCCAAGCCCGTCCGGGCACATGCCATCTCCATCCCTCCCCAGGGCTCAGGACTTCTTCGCAGCCGCCTTCTTGGCGGTCTTCTTCGCGGTCTTCTTGGTGGTCTTCTTCGCACCGGTCTTCTTCGCAGCCTTCTTGGCCGGACCGCGCTCGCGGCGCTCGGCGAGCAGCTCGGCCGCGCGCTCGAGGGTGATGCTTTCGACGGTGTCGTCCTTGCGGAGGGTGGCGTTGTACTCACCGTCGGTGACGTATTCGCCGAAGCGGCCGGACTTGACCACCACCGGCTGCCCGGAGACCGGGTCGGGACCCAGCTCCTTGAGTGGCGGGGTCGCGGCGGCCCGGCCGCGCTGCTTGGGCTGGGCGTAGATCCGCAGCGCCTCGTCGAGACCGATCGTCAGCAGCTGGTCCTCGGAGGTGAGCGAGCGGGAGTCGGTGCCCTTCTTGAGATAGGGCCCGTAGCGGCCGTTCTGCGCGGTGATCTCCTCACCGGACTCCGGGTCGGCACCGACGACACGGGGGAGCGAGAGCAGCTTGACGGCGTCCTCGAGGGTGATCGTGTCCAGCGTCATCGACTTGAACAGCGAGCCTGTGCGCGGCTTGTCGTTCTTCTTCGCGTCCTCGGGCAGGACCTCGGTGACGTAGGGGCCGTAGCGCCCGTTCTTGGCGACGACCTCCAGCCCGGTCTCGGGGTGCACGCCGAGCCGGATCTCCTCACCGGCGGGGTTGGCGAACAGCTCCTTGGCCTTCTCCAGTGTCAGCTCGTCGGGCGGCAGGTCGTCGGGGACGTTGGCACGCCTGCCGGTGGGGTTGCCCTCAGGGTCGTCGGGGTCCGGTCCCTCGAGATAGGGACCGTAGCGACCCACCCGCAGGTTGATCCCGCTGCCCGGGCCTCCCACCGGGAACGTCGCCAGCTCGCGCGCATCGATCTCGCCGAGGTTGGTGATCAGGTCATGCAGCCCCTGCACCCGTTCGGAGCCGAAGTAGAACTCGGCCAGCTCGGTCTCGCGATCCTTGCGACCGCCGGCGATGTCGTCGAGGACGTCCTCCATGCGCGCCGTGAACTCGTAGGAGATCTGGCGCGGGAAGTGCTCCTCGAGAAGGCGGATCGTGGAGAAGGCGATCCAGGCCGGCACCAGGGCGGTGCCCTTCTTGTAGACGTAGCCGCGGTTGATGATCGTCCCGATGATCGAGGCGTAGGTCGACGGGCGGCCGATCTCGCGCTCCTCGAGCTCCTTGATCAGCGTGGCCTCGGTGTAGCGGGCCGGCGGCTTGGTCTCGTGGCCGTTGGCCGTCAGCGTCGCGGCGGAGACGGCATCGCCCTCGGCGAGCTCGGGCAGCGGCACCTGGTCGTCGTCGCTGCGCTTGCCGGCGTCGGTGCCCTCGACGTAGGCCTTGAGGAACCCGTGGAAGGTGATGACCCGGCCGGACGCCGAGAAGACGACGTCGCGGCCGTCTGACGCGGCGCCACCGATCCGGACGGAGACCGACTGGCCGACGGCGTCCTTCATCTGTGAGGCCACGGTGCGCATCCAGATGAGCTCGTAGAGCCGGAACTGCTCGCCCGTCAGACCGGTCTCGGCGGGGGTGCGGAAGGTCTCGCCCGCGGGCCGGATCGCCTCGTGCGCCTCCTGGGCGTTCTTGACCTTGCTCGCGTAGGTGCGCGGCGCGTCGGGGAGGTACTCCGCGCCGTAGAGCTCGCGGACCTGCGACCGCGCTGCCTGCACCGCGCCGTCGGAGAGCGTCGTCGAGTCGGTGCGCATGTAGGTGATGAAGCCGTTCTCGTAGAGCCGCTGGGCGACCGACATGGTTACCGAGGCCGACATCCCGAGCTTGCGGCTCGCCTCCTGCTGGAGCGTCGTAGTGCGGAACGGCGCGTACGGCGAGCGCCGGTAGGGCTTGGCCTCGACCGAGCGGACCGCGAACGTCGTGTCGGACAGGGCCGCCACCAGCGCCTCGGCGGAGGAGCGGTCGAGGTGGACCCGGCCGCCCTTCTTGTCCTTGAGCACTCCGTCGTCGCCGAAGTCGGAGCCGCTGGCGACCCGGACGTCGTCGATCGCGTGCAGCTTGCCGGGGAACATCCGCGGTTCTTTGGTGGCGCCCGCGTCGAAGGTGCCCTCGAGATCCCAGTAGGACGCGACCTTGAACGCCATCCGCTCCCGCTCGCGGTCGACGACCAGGCGCGTGGCGACGGACTGGACGCGGCCGGCCGACAGGCCGGACATGACCTTCTTCCAGAGCACCGGGCTGACCTCGTAGCCGTAGAGGCGGTCGAGGATGCGCCGCGCCTCCTGGGCCTCGACGAGGTCCATGTCCAGCTCGCGGGGGTGCTCGGCGGCCTCGAGGATCGCGGCCTTGGTGATCTCGTGGAAGACCATCCGCTTGACGGGGATGCCCTCCTTGGGCTTGAGCTCGTCGAGCAGGTGCCAGGCGATCGCCTCGCCCTCGCGGTCCTCGTCGGTGGCGAGGTAGAGCTCGTCGGCGTCCTTGAGCAGTGACTTGAGCTTGGAGATGTGCTGCTTCTTGTCGCGCGGCACGACGTAGTAGGGCTCGAACCCGTTGTCGACGTCGACCGCCAGCCGCCCCCACGGCTTGTCCTTGATCTTGGCCGGGGTCTCGGCGGCGCTCTGCGGGAGGTCGCGGATGTGGCCGATGGAGGACTCGACGACGAAGCCCTGACCGAGGTACCCGCCGATCGTGCGGGCCTTCGCCGGGGACTCGACGATCACCAACTTGTGTGCCACTGCTGCCTGTCCTGCGCATTCGAGAGTCGTGGGCCGAGCGGCCCACGGCGGCACACGGTAGCGCGACCTGTCGACCGTTCCCCCCTTCAGGCCTGTGGATGAGCCCCGCGGGAGGTCACCGGACCGTGCCAGCGTGGACCCGGAAGTCGGTCGAGTCCCGGGAGGTCCCACCATGCACGGCTACGCACCCGATCCCTATCGTCACCGCGACTCCTACGGCGGTTTCGAGTCCTTCAGCCCCGATCCTGCCGAGCGGCTCCGGCTCGTGGCCTACGTCGACGGCCGGCTCGTCGAGACCTGGACCGAGCCGGTCGGGGGGAGCCCCTGGGCCGAGGTCGCCGAGCGTTTCGACCGCGAGCGCGAGCGGCCGGCGCCACCACCCGTGCCGACGTACGAGCGGGTGCTGGCCTGGCTCGACGACGTCTGCGGAGGACGCGGCGCGGTGATCGCGCTCGACCCCGCTCCACTCGAGGACTGCCCGGACCTCCCTGAGGTCGCCAGCGGACAGGCGCGGTCGCGCCTGTCCGCGGTCGCCGAGCTGCTGGACGCGGTCGCCGCGCGCCGGTTCGACGCGGAGGCCGGTGTCGCCTTTCGGGTCTGCCTGCTGAGCGTCTGGGACCGAGAGCCCGACATCGTGCTCGACGCGGTCACCGCTGCCCAGGTCGCCGGCGGCGTCGCCTGGCTCGTGGCGAAGGCCAACGGGGTGCTCGGCCCCCAGCGCCGCATCTCCGTCACCCGGCTGAAGGAGGAGCTGGCGCTCCACGCGACCCCGTCGACCTACGGCAAGGTCGTCCACCGCGCCCTGGTCGGCTACCGGGAGTTCACGTCCCAGCGGACGGGGCGGCTCTACGAGCTGCCGGACCTGCTGCCGCTCGGCCGGTCCGACCTGCTGCTCGCCTCGACCCGGCGCACCCTGTGCCGAGCCCGGGACCGGGCCCTGGAGGCTCAGCAGGCGGCGGGGTGAGTTCTACCGTGGACGGTAGAATGTCTGTCGTGCCGACACTCAACATCAAGGATCCTGAGGTGTACCGGCTGGCCCACGAGCTCGCCCGTCGTAGAGACACCTCGATGACGGGTGCCGTCCGTGACGCGCTCACCGAGGCCCTCCAGCGGACCCGGCTGACGCCGGAGGAGAAGGTCCGTCGGATGGAGGAGATCGCCCTGCGCGCGGCCGCCAAGCCTGGGCCCTACCTCACCGACGACGACCTCTACGACGACCGGGGGCTGCCCCGTTGATCGCGGACTCGTCCGCCTTGGTGGCGATCCTCAAGGCCGAACCGGACCGGGCGGAGTTCATGCTCAGCATGTCCAGGGACGTCACCAAGATCTCCGCGGCTTCAGCCTTGGAGACCGCGATCGTGGTCGGAGAGGACCGGCACGACGACTTGGATCGCCTGTTCGAGGACGCCGAGATCACCGTGGTCCCCTTCGATGCCGCGCAGGCGAGGTTCGCTCGGGCGGCTTACGCGAGGTACGGCAAGAGGTCCGGCTCGAAGGCACAGCTCAACTTCGGCGACTGCATGGCCTACGCCCTGGCCAAGGTGACCGGTGAGCCGTTGCTCTTCAAGGGCGACGACTTCACGCACACGGATGTGACCTCGGCCAGGGGCGGCTGAGCGGGCACTGAGATCAGGCAGCGCACTGCTCGCGGCGGTCCTGCACCTTCTCGGCGAAGTCCTGCACGCGCTCGCCGTACTCTCCCGCCAGCGCGTCGGCCCGGATCTCCCTGGCGTAGGCGACCTTGTCGGCGTCCGGGAGGGTCTTGAGCGTCTTCAGGTCGGCCTGCAGATCCTCGGGCAGGCGGGTGAAGAGCCGGGCCCGTCGCTCCTTGATGCGCTCGGCGGCAGCGGCGACCTTCTCGCCGTACTCCCCGGCGAGAGCGTCGGCGCGGACCTCGCGGATCGCGGCCGGCTTGTCAGCGTCCGGCAGGTCCTGGATGGCCAACAGGTCGTCGCGCAGCTCCTGGGGGAGGCGCTTCCAGATGGCGCCGCACGGCACCACCAGCTCGTCGACGGCGGTCGGGTCCGCGGCAGGCGCGGCGTAGGCGTTGGTGACCCCGACGACGGTGACGGTGGCGAGGACGGCTCCGGCGAGGGCGGCGCTGACGGTGGTGATCACGGGACGGGACATGACGTGCTCCTTCATGGATGAGTGGGATGTCGACCACGGTGGCGGCGCGCGGTGACCGCAGCGTCAGGCGGATGTTCGGGTTCGGTAAGGGCGCGTCGAGACGCCGTCCGGTGAGCTCCGCGGCCACTAGCGTGACTCGCATGACGGGCACGGAGGGCGGACGCGGTCTGGTCCTGGTCGTCGAGGACGAACCTCAGATCGCGGAGCTGCAGCGCCGCTACCTCGTCGACGAGGGCTTCGGCGTGCACGTCGAGCGGGACGGCGAGGGGGCCCTCGCCGCTGCGGCCCGGCTGAAGCCGGTCGCGGTGGTGCTCGACGTCGGTCTGCCGGGCCGGGACGGCGTCTCGGTCTGCCGGGAGCTGCGCGAGCGAGGTGACTGGACGCCGGTCCTGTTCGTCACCGCCCGCGACGACGAGGTCGACCGCGTCCTCGGCCTCGAGATCGGCGCGGACGACTACCTCACCAAGCCGTTCTCACCGCGCGAGCTGGTCGCCCGGATCAAGGCGATCCTGCGCCGCAGCGACGGCCGCCCGGGCCGGCGCAGCCTCGAGGCGGGGCCGGTCCGGGTCGACCCGGCGACCCGGAGGGTCTGGGTGGGCGAGGACGAGGTCACGCTCACCGTCACCGAGTTCAACCTGCTGGCGGCGCTGATGTCCGCCAGTGGCCGGGTCGTGGAACGGCCGGAGCTGATGGCCTCGGCGTGGGGCCAGGCCGACTACGCGGCCAGCCGCACGGTCGACGTGCACGTCGCCCAGCTGCGCGCCAAGCTCGGCGAGCACTGCCCGATCGAGACGGTCCGCGGCGTCGGCTACCGGGTCCGGAGCTGAGCAACCCGATGCGCTCCCTCTCCTCGCGGCTGCTCCTGGCGATGACGGGCGTGGCGGTGCTCGGCGCGCTGCTGGCCGGTCTGCTCACCGCGCCGCTGCTCTCCGGCGCGACCCGCGACGCCGTGCGGGAGCCGCTCGCCCAGCAGGCCGAGCTGCTGGCCAGGCTTCCCCCGGCGGTGCTCCGTTCCGAGCGGCTCGACCGGCTGACCGCGGACAGCGACGTGATCCTGGGTCTGGTGGGTCCCGACGGCAGCGCCGAGGGGGTCGCGGCCGCCCTCGCCCCGGAGGACGTGGAGGCGCTCGCCGAGGGGCGGCCGGTCTCGTCGCGGACGCGCTACGACGGCGACCTGCTCCTCCTCGAGGCCCGGCCGACCCGGGACGGCGGCGCGGTGGTCGTCGCCAAGGACCTCCGGCTGGCCGACGCGGTCGGTGCCCGGCTGGTGCGCCGGGTCGTCCTGGCGATCGGGCTCGGACTGGTGGTCGCCGTCCTGGCGGCCACGGTGCTCGCCCGCCGGCTGTCCCGGCCGCTGGCCGAGACCGCCACCGCGGCCCGGCGGCTCGCCGCGGGCGAGCGCGGCGTACCCGTGCCGGCGTCGACCACCCTCGAGGTCGCCGAGGTGGCCACCGCGCTCGGCGGTCTGGACGCCGCCCTGGCCACCAGCGAGGGCAGGCAGCGCGAGTTCCTGCGGTCGGTCTCGCACGAGCTGCGGACCCCGCTGACCACCATCCGGGGGTACGCCGAGGGGCTGGCCGACGGCGTCGTCGGCCCGGACGAGGCGGCCTCGGTCGGCCGGACCATGGTCGCCGAGACGCAGCGGCTGGAGCGCTACGTCGCCGATCTCCTCGCGCTCTCGCGCCTCGAGGCCGACGACTTCGTCCTCTCGCCCGGTGAGGTCGACGTCGCCGAGGTGGTCGAGCAGGCGGCCGTCGCCTGGCGCGACCGTGCCGAACGGGCCGGGGTCACTGTCGAGACCGTCACGACTCCCTGTGTCGTGGTGACCGACGGCGCCCGCCTGCGCCAGGTCCTCGACGTGCTCGTGGACAACGCGGTGCGGGTGTGCGCCGGGGGCGACCGGGTCGTCCTGCGGGCCGGGCCCGACGACGCGGGCGTGCGGGTCGAGGTCAGCGACTCGGGCCCTGGCCTCACGGCGCAGGAGGCCGCGGTCGCGTTCGCGCCGGGCGTCCTGCACGAGCGCCACCCGGACCGGGCGGGTGGCGCCGGCCTCGGGCTGGCGATCGCTCACCGGCTGGTCCAGCGGCTCGGCGGCCGGATCGACGTGGATACCGCGCCGGAGGGCGGAGCGACGTTCGTCGTCCTGCTCCCTCGATGACCCCGAAATGACACCGACCCGCCCGAACAGGTCGGGCGGGTCGGCGTGTGGAGCCTGTGGCTAGACGGCCGGTTCGGTCGTCGGAGCCGGTGTCGCCGGTGATGCGGGCGTGTCCTCGTCGTCGCCGAGGACCGTCGAGCGCCGCTTGGAGATGATCACGGCGGCGGCGATGCCGGAGGCGGCGGCCAGCGCGATGATGATGCGCAGGACGTCGTTCTCGCCCTCGCCGTAGGACATGTCCACGATCGCCGCCACGATGAGCAGCGAGACCAGGTTCATGACCTTGAGCAGCGGGTTGATGGCCGGGCCGGCGGTGTCCTTGAACGGGTCACCGACGGTGTCGCCGATGATCGTCGCCTCGTGGGCCGACGAGCCCTTGCCGCCGTGGTGGCCGTCCTCGACCAGCTTCTTGGCGTTGTCCCAGGCACCACCGGAGTTGGCCAGGAACACCGCCATCAGGGTGCCGGTCACGATCGCGCCGGCCAGGAAGCCGGCCAGCGGACCGACCCCGAGGCCGAAGCCGACGGCCACGGGAGCCAGGATCGCGAGGATCCCGGGGGTCGCCAGCTCGCGCAGCGAGTCCTTGGTGACGATGTCGACGACCTTGCCGTACTCCGGACGACCCGTGCCCTCCATGATCCCGGGGATCTCTCGGAACTGGCGGCGGACCTCGAAGACCACCGCGCCGGCCGCCCGGCCGACCGCGTTGATCGCCAGGCCGGAGAACAGGAACACCACGGCCGCGCCGAGGAGCGCGCCCACGAGCAGCTTGGCGTCGAAGACCAGGAAGCCGAGCGCGAACGCGCTGCCCTCCTCGCCGGTCACGCCGCTGGCCTCGGCCAGCGCCTCGACCCCGTCCTGGGTGTAGGACGCGAACAGCGCGCTCGCCGCCAGCACCGCGGTCGCGATCGCGATGCCCTTGGTGATCGCCTTGGTCGTGTTGCCGACCGCGTCGAGCTCGGTCAGGATCTGCGCGCCCTCCGGGCTGACGTCGCCCGACATCTCGGCGATGCCCTGCGCGTTGTCGGAGACCGGGCCGAAGGTGTCCATCGCCACGATCACGCCGACGGTGGTCAGCAGGCCACAGCCCGCCAGTGCCACCGCGAAGAGCGCCGCCGAGCCACCGAGCAGGGCGGCGCCGAACACAGCCGCGCCGATCACGATGGCGGTGTAGACCGCCGACTCGAAGCCGACCGCGAGGCCGGAGAGGATGACCGTCGCCGGGCCGGTGCGCGAGGTCGCGCCCACGTCCTTGACCGGCTTGTAGTCGGTGCCGGTGAAGTAGCCGGTCAGCGCCAGGATGGCGGCGGCCAGCACGATGCCGATGACGACCGCTCCGGCCGCCAGGACCCGCGGGCTGGTCGGGGGCTCCTCACCGAGGCTGAACACGCCGCCGAAGCCGCCGGCACCCTTGAGCTTGCTCCATTCACCAGGCAGGTAGACGAACGCGAGGATCGCGCTGCCGATGGCACCGACCGCGGCGGAGAGGTAGAACGCGCGGTTGATCGTGACCAGGCCGTTCTCGCCCGCCCGCGGCTTCATGAGGAAGACGCCGGCCACGGCACTCAGGGCGCCGATCGCGGGGACGAGCAACGGGAAGACCAGGCCCTTCTCGCCGAACGCCTGCGAACCGAGGATCAGCGCGGCCACCAGGGTGACGGCGTAGGACTCGAACAGGTCCGCGGCCATGCCGGCGCAGTCACCCACGTTGTCGCCGACGTTGTCGGCGATAGTGGCGGCGTTGCGCGGGTCGTCCTCCGGGATGTTGTTCTCGACCTTGCCCACCAGGTCGGCGCCGACGTCGGCGGCCTTGGTGAAGATCCCGCCGCCGACACGCATGAACATGGCGAGCAGGGCGGCGCCGAAGCCGAAGCCTTCGAGCACCTTGGGGGCCTGGTCCTGGAAGGCGAGCACCACGACGCTGGCGCCGAGGAGGCCCAGGCCGACAGTGAGCATGCCGACGGTTGCCCCGGTGCGGAAACCGATGTTCATCGCCGGGTCGCGGCCCTGGGTGTTGGCTGCGGCGGCCACCCGGAGGTTGGCGCGCACCGCGAGCGACATGCCGAGGTATCCCACGGATGCCGAGAACCCGGCGCCGACGAGGAAGAACACGGAACGGAAGATCCGGACCGCGGCGTCGTCGGCGGGGAGCGCGAGCAGCGCGAAGAACGCGATGGCCGCGAAGATCGCCAGGGTGCGGAACTGGCGCTGCAGATAGGCGTCCGCACCCTCCTGCACCGCCAGGGCGATGTTCTTCATGTTGTCGGTACCCTCGTCGGCCGACAGGACCTCCTGGCGGAACATCGCACCCATCGCCAGCGCGCCGAGCGCGATCAGGGCGACGACGACGACGAGGACCAGGTTGGTGCCTTCGAGCTCGATGGCGAGGGGAGTGGCGAGAGCGGGAATGATCCCGGCCATGCGGTTGCCTCCATGCAGATCAGGGATGAGCTGAGAACGCCGCGCCGGCTGTCCACCTGCGCAGAAGGGCCGACAGGGCACGGAACGAGCCGGAGTCTACGCATGGGAAACCGGGTCACCGAACCCGGTGTGACCTGTCGCACGGGGCCGCCGACCGGCCGGTGGCCTCAGCGGGCGGCGAGCGCTCCGTCGGCGGAGTCGTGGATGACGAAGACCTTGGCGAGCCCGGTGATCCGGAAGATCTTGAGGAGCCGGTCCTGGGTGCAGATGAGCTCCAGCGCACCGTCGTGGGCGCGGACCTTCTTGAGCCCGCCGACGAGGACGCCGAGACCCGTCGAGTCGAGGAACTCCACCGACTCCATGTCGATGATGATGTTGAAGACACCGTCAGCGACGAGCTCGGTGATCTTGTCGCGCAGCTTGGGAGCCGTGTAGACGTCGATCTCGCCACCGACCGCGACGATGGTGGTGCCGTCGACCTCTCGGGTCGAAAGAGTCAGATCCACGTGTGCTCCCTGTCCGAGCCGCGGGGTGGTCACCTGTGAACCCCTCCTGCGCCGACCCCAATGTAATCACGCTGGCAAGGCGTCCGTGAAAGGTTGGCGCAGGCGTCTCGGTCCCGAGGATCCGCGCGCTCCGGTTGCTGCCCGCCGGCGCAGTGCAGCGGTACTGTCCCCCCATGCTGCTGCTCGGACTGATCCTGATCGCGCTCGGGGCCCTGGCCATCGTCGCCGCGGTCTTCACCGTCGAGATCGTCGGCGGTGACATCGAGCTGGTCGGCGTCGAGGTTTCGCCGCTCGGCCTCTTCATCGTCGGGGTCGCCGCAGGCGTGGCGGTCTTGTGGGGGTTCTCCATCTTCAAGTGGGGCACCAAGCGTGGGCTGGCCCGCCGCCGCGAGCAGAAGAAGCTCAACGAGCTGTCCGAGAAGCTGGACCGTGCTGACGCCGAGCGCCGCCACGACATCAGCGACCACGCCGACGAGGATCGCCCGACGATCTGAGTCTCCGCGGGCCCGGCACGCGCCCGGCCCGTCAGGTCGTGTGGCTGGCCGAGCCAGCGTGGCCCAGGCACCGACACCTCGACGGTCACCTCGCGCCCGGCCACCGAGCAGCTGACCAGCCGCGCGTGGTTGTCGGCGGCCAGTCCGGCTGCGGCCAGGCACGGGTCGGTGCCCTCGGCGACGGCACCCGCCCCGGCCAGCGCCGCGAGGTCCGCCGCGGACTGAGCCGCGCGGTGGGCGACCACCATGGCGGCGACGACCGCCAACGCGCTGCCGACGAGGAGCAGCACGGCCAGGAACGACATCGCCAGCACCGTCGCGGCGCCGTGCTCGCCCCTGGACCGGCGCGGGCTCACGGCGTCTCCTGCTCGTCGGCCGCGACGGCCTCGGCGCGGACGGTCGGTGTCGGCAGGCGGGAGAACAGGCCGCCGGGGCCGGTCACCTCGTCGCTGACCGTCACCCGTACTTCGCCGCCGGTGCGCACCACCGTGAAGGTGCTGCCGGGTGGGGCCACCTGCCTTCCTCGCGCGAGCGCGGCGGCCTGCTCGTCGCCCCGGGCCAGAGCCCGGGCGGTCTCGCGGGCCGCGTCGACGGTGCGCACCTGGGCGCTGCCGACGGCCAGCAGCCAGACCAGTCCGACTGTCACCGCCACCAGCATCGGCAGGACGAGCGCCAGCTCGGCCGTCACGGCCCCCCGCTCGTCCTGCCGTCCTGGTCGGGTCATCCGATGCCCAGGAGCCCCAAGACGTGGTCGAACAGCGTCTTGAGCAGCCGGTCGCCGAAGCCTCCGGTGAGCAGCTGGTAGAGCAGCCCGGCCAGGCCGGCGCCGGCGGCGGTGCCGACGGCGTACTCCGCCGTGGTGATGCCGTCGTCACTGCGGCCCGGAGCGCAAGGGGTGGGCGTGGTGTGGTGCATGCGAGTCCTCCTTGTCGGGTGGCCGCGTCGCGGCCGGCTGCAGCGACTCTGCGCGAGGCCCGCCCCGCTCGAGGCCGGGTCGGCGGCCACCTGTGGAGCAGCGCTGTCACAGGTGCGCTGGGGAGGGTTGGTGGTCAGGGGCCCAGATCACAGGCCCAGATCACAGGCCCAGGGTGTCGAGCATCCCGGCGGCGACCGGCACGATGCCCAGCAGGACGAACGCCGGCAGCAGGCACAGCCCCAGGGGGAGCGCGGCCTTGACGCCAACCGCGCGGGCGCGGTCCTCGACCTCGCCCCGCACGTCCTCGGCCAGGGCCTCGGCCAGGCGGGCCACGGCACCGACGATGGGGGCGCCCGTCGCCTCGGCACGGGACAGGACCCGGCCGAGCGGCGCCAGAGCGGGGTCGGCGGCCAGGCTCGCCCACACGGTTTGCGGTTCGACGCCGAGCCGCAGCCGCGGGACGACGGGTGCCAGCCGGTCGCTCGCGGGCCCGGGCAGAGCCCGGGTGACCAGGGCCAGCGCGTCGGTAGGCGACTGGCCGGCCCGCAGTGCGTCGGCAAGCAGTCCGACCAGGTGGGGCAGGTCTCGTCGTGCCCTCTCGCGCGCCCGTCGCACCGAAGGTGGCTCGGCCCGACCGATGACCACCCAGACCGCGAGCGTGGCGACCAGCCCGCCCGGCCAGGCCAGCGACCCGGAGAGGAACGTCGCCGCCGCGCCCCCGGCGAGCAGTGCCCACAAGGGGCGCCATCGCCTCATCCAGCCCTCGCCGGCGGGTGCCTCGACATCGCGGCCGCCCTGTGCCGGCGCCCACCTGGGCGGCGCCGGAGGCATTGTGATGGCTGCCGCGAGCCCCAGGCACACCGCCACCACCGCACTGCCGTTCATGGCCCGTCGGCCCCGTCGAGGACGCTGCGCGCGATCGCCTCGATCCACCACAGACCGACCACCCCGAAGGCCACCCCGAGCACCAAGCAGCCCCACCCCAGTGGGGTGCCGAGCAGGAACCCGAGCGGGTCGCCGCCGGCACCGGACCCCATCGCCCAGGCCAGCAGCGGCAGACCGCCGACCAGCCTGGCCGTGGCCCGGGCCGAGGCCAGCTCGCCCTCGACCACGCGACGTGTGCGTCGGGTCGCGACCAGGTCACCGGCGACCCGTTCCACGGCCGACGCGAGTCCCTGGCCCGTGCGGTGAGCCACCTGCCAGGCGGCCGCGAGGAGCCGCAGGTCGGCAGCGCCCGGGAGGGAAGCTGCCTGCCGTAGGGCGTCTGGGACGTCGGCGCCGACCCGGTGGGCCTCGGCCACCGGGGCCAACGGCGACCAGCTCAGGGCCACCTGGTCGAGGGCAGCGCCGGACGGCCGGCCGGCCGCGAGCTCGGCGGCGAGGTGCTCGCACGCCTCGCGCACCCGCTCCGCGACGAGCCACTCCTCATGACGTCGGCGTCGTCGTCGCCACAGTGACCAGCCCGACCAGCAGGCGGCGGCCGCGACGAGCGTGGGCACCAGCCGGTCGGGCCCGGCGACCAGCCCGGCCGCAGTCACTGCCGCCGCCACGAGCAGCCAGCCCGGCCACGCACGACCGTCGGCACCGCTCGGACGCGGTGGCGTCAGCAGCAGCGCGACGGCGGCCACCGAGGCGAGGACGGCCCCCAGCCCGGAGACGCTGCTCACCGGCCACTGCCGTCCAGCAGCCTTTGGAGCCGCGCCACCGCCGGACCCTCCCGGAGCCCGCCGTCGGAGGACACGGTCACGGCGGGCGTCATGGTGACGAACCCGGCCGTGTCCCTGGTCGGCAACGCGACCTCGGCGAGCCGGCGTAGGCCGTCGCGGCCGCGGCGGAGGTGGACGACCGCCGCGACCCCGGAGGCGAGCTGGCTGTGCACCGCGAGCCGGTCGAGGCCGGCGGCCAGGGCCAGCGCCTCCACCCTGGCGGGGACGTCGCCGGCCGAGTTGGCGTGCACCGTGCCGCAGCCGCCGTCGTGCCCGGTGTTGAGCGCCGCCAGCAGGTCGACCACCTCGCCGCCCCGGACCTCGCCGACGACCAGCCGGTCCGGTCTCATCCGGAGTGCCTGGCGCACCAGCGTGCGGAGCTCGATCGCCCCGGCCCCCTCGACGTTGGCGGTGCGCGCCTCGAGCCCGACCACGTGCGGGTGGTCGGGGCGCAGCTCGGCGGCGTCCTCGACCAGCACGACCCGCTCCGCGGGGTCGACCAGCGACAGCAGCGAGGAGAGCAGCGTGGTCTTGCCCGAGCCCGTGCCCCCGCTGACCAGGAAGGCGACGCGGGAGGCCACCAGCCCACGGAGCAGCTCGGCTCCGGCGCGGGACACGGTGCCGGCGTCGATGAGCTCGTCGAGGCTGAAGACCCGGGCCCGGGGGACCCGGAGCGAGATCAACGTGCCGGGCCGGGAGACCGGGGCGAGCACCGCGTGCAGCCGGGTGCCGTCGGGCAGGCGGACGTCGACGTGTGGGGTCGCGTCGTCCAGCCGGCGACCCCCCAGGGAAGCGAGGCGCTGGGCCAGCCGGCGGACCGCCTCGTCGTCGGGGAACCGGACCGGGACGCCCTCGAGACCGGCGCCGCGGTCGACGTAGACCTGACCAGGCCCGTTGACGAGCACGTCGGTGACCCCGTCCTGCCGGAGCAGGGGCTCCAGCGGGCCCGCGCCCACCACGTCGTGCCGGAGGGACTCGTAGACGGTGAGGACGGTCGCGTCTCCGACCGGCCGGCCGGTCTCGCGCAGGGCCTCGGCCACCCGGTGGGGCGTCAGCTCCCCAGGCGTCCTCGCGAGGCGCTCCCGGACCACTTCCACCAGGGCTGTGCCCGATCGGTCGATCACGGGCGCACCGCCGCCAGCACCCGGGACGCCGCCCGGGCGAGTGGCCCACCACGCGAGCGCACCGGGCCGAGGCCGAGGTCGACGGACTCGACGACCCGTCGTTGGTCGGCCATCTCCGCCAACAGCGGCAGCCCGGTGACCCGGGCGACGTCGTCGGGATCCAGGCCCCGTCCGCGCACGACGACGCCCCACTGTCCGCGCTGCTCGAACCGGGCCACGGTGCTCGTCGTGGAAGCCGCCCCGCAGACGGTGGGCGCCACCACGAGCACGACCAGGTCGCATCGCGAGGCCACCTCGGCCACCATCGGGTCGGCGCTGCGGGGCAGGTCGACTGCGACCAGGTCGTGTCCGCGCCGAGCGGCGGAAAGGCACTCGCGCAGGACGCCGGGCTCCAGGGGTGCCGAGCGCCCGGCCGGCCAGGACAGGGCGCTCAGCCGGTCGCGCCCCGGCAGTGCCTCCCGGAGGGCGCGGGCGCCCAGCCGCCCGGTCGTGGTCTCGAGGTCGGGCCAGCGCACCCCCTCGGTCGCGTCGAGGCCGAGCACCCGGTCGACCCCTGGGCCGAGGGGGTCGGTGTCGACGACGAGTGCGGTGCCGGACCGAGAGGCGACCTGGGCGAGGGCGCAGGCGAACGTCGTGGCCCCGGCGCCACCCGAGCCGCCGAGCACCCCGACGAGGCGGCCCGGAGCCAGCCCGTCGTCTCCGGCGTCGATGAGCCGTTGGGTCAGCCACTCGGCGTCGACCGGCAGGCTGAGGACCCGCTCCGCTCCCAGCGCGAGCGCCGTCCGGTAGGTCGTGTCAGTGTCGCCGTGCTCGGGGGGCGTGGCGGTGACGACGTGCACGTCCGGGCGCCGAGGTGGCCCCAAGGACTGCAGCTCCGCAGCGGCGTCGAGGCCGACGAGGACCAGCGGGGCGAGGACCCAGCCCTGCAGCGCGGCGATCCCGGGCGGCTCCACGTGGGGGGTGACCCCCGCGGCCGCCGTGAGGCGGATGAGCTCCTCGAGGAGAGGTGAGTCGCGCGAGACGACCAGAGGAGGGCGCATGACGCGACCCTGCCCGGGGCCGCGACCGCCGGGTCCCGACGACACGTCACCTGTGGACAACGTGCTTCACACCGGGCTTGTGCGCGCGAGCCGGATCTCCCGCGGCACAGCCGGGTGCCCACCTACGATGAAGGCATGGCCGCGGCGGTGACATCCTCGCGGCCTCCTGGACGCACCGCGGCCTTCTTCGACCTCGACAAGACGATCATCGCCAAGTCGAGCACGATGGCGTTCAGCAAGCCGTTCCAGGCGGGCGGCCTCATCTCCCGGCGCGCGGTGCTGCGCTCGACGTACGCCCAGTTCGTCTACGTGCTCGGCGGTGCCGACCACGACCAGATGGAGAAGATGCGCGCGTTCATGTCGACCCTGGTCGCCGGGTGGGACGTGGCCACGGTGCGCGAGATCGTCGCCGACACCCTCCAGACCGTCGTCGACCCGCTGGTCTACGACGAGGCGGTCGGGTTGATCGAGGAGCACAAGGCCGCCGGCCGGGACGTCGTCATCGTCTCCACCAGCGGCACCGAGGTGGTCGAGCCGATCGGCGCCATGCTGGGGGCGGACATCGTGGTCGCCTCGCGGCTGGAGGTGGTCGACGGCAAGTACACCGGTCAGATCGAGTACTACGCCTACGCCGAGGAGAAGGCCCGCGCGATCGTCGAGCTGGCCGAGCTGCGCGGCTACGACCTCGACGAGTGCTACGCCTACAGCGACTCCGTGACGGATGTCCCGATGCTCGAGGTGGTCGGGCACGCGCACGTCGTCAACCCGGACAAGGAGCTCCGCCGGGTGGCGGTGGCGAAAGGGTGGCCGGTCCTGGTCTTCACCAAGCCGGTCGCGCTGCGCAGCCGGGTCTCGCTGCCGCCGGCGAAACACACCATTGCGGTCCTGGCGGTGAGCGGGGTGCTGGCGGCTGGCGGGGTGCTCTGGGCGAACGCGCGGAAGAAGCGGCTGGGCGTCTGAGCTCCCGCTCGGACGGTTCACGAGCTCACATCGCGTGACGTTCGGAGGCTCGGCTGCACGCTCGTCGCTGCGCTCCTCAAATGCAGGTGGCACCCGAGTTCTCCAGGACCTCGAGTGCCACCGCTGACACGTGAGCCGATCGGCTACCAGGCGTGCAACATCTAACTACTGCCCCGGACAGGTTCCGGTGTGGCAAGCGCCCTCTTCGAGAGGGTAGATCGCCGCGTGGGTACCCGGCTCGCGTGTTGTCTGTGTAGTTGTCTGTCCTCATGTCTACGCCTCTTCGGGCGCGCAGACAAGGCCTTGAAATCGAGCCCCGAAGGGAGGATCTTGGGGCGTGGGTGCGGCCTTCCTGGGCCGCACTCGCCATGTGTCAGGCGTCCGCGAGCGGGCTCGCCTCGGCCCCGGCGGCGTAGGCCTCGGCGGCGTAGAGCAGCCACGCGTGGACCCCTGCGGGACCGCCGTCGCGGTAGGCGCCGAGGTTGGACTCGTACGCCGCGCGGTTGGCCAGGTGGCCCAGCTCCGGCACCACCAGCGACTTCTCGTCCACGCCGCGGGAGACCAGCACCAGGCGCTCGACGGCGCGGGCGAGGACCCCGTTGTGGGACCCGAAGGGCGCTGCGGCCAGGAGCTCGGCGTGGGCCACGGCGGCCACGAGCATCGCCGGTGTGTCGGCACTCGCGGCGAGGACGTCGGCCACGCCGTGCAGCCTGGCCGCCGACTCCGCGTCGCGCGGCCGGCCGAGCCGGTCGTCGGGCAGGGACCGGGCCGCGACCACGGTGTGCAGGCGCGCCAGCACCTGCAGCGGCGAGCGGGACAGCGTCGGTCCCCACGACAGCAGCTCGGTGGAGAGCCGGACCGCGTCCTGGGAGACCTCGTCGCCCGCCCCGGCCCGGACCTCGTCGAGGGACGACGCCGAGCCCTCGAGCACTGCGCTGGCGTGGGCGCCACGAAGCAGCGACTCCGCGGTCATCTCCGGCGCCGTGCGCCGCAGGCCCCGGTCGCGCAGCAGCGCGTCGATCCCGTCGCGGGCCGCGGCGAACGCCGACGGGACACCCTCGAGGTTCGCCAGTGACTTCAGCGACTCCTGCGAGCTCGGCGAGGACGCGGCGGGCGAGGTCACGGCCGGAACGCTACCCACCGGGTAATTTCGGCGGTGATGAGCCACGACGCCCCCGACTACGCCCACTCCTTCGGAGCGGTGGCCGACGCCTACGACCGCGGCCGGCCGACCTACCCCCGTCAGGCGGCCGCCTGGCTGACCGCTGACGCCCCGGTGTCGGTGCTCGAGCTCGGCGCCGGCACCGGCAAGCTCACCGACCAGCTGGTCGCCCTCGGTCACGACGTGCACGCCACGGACCCGGACGCGGCGATGCTGGCCAGGCTCTCCGAGCGCCTGCCGAAGGTGCGCACCTCACAGGCGTCCGCGGAGGAGATCCCGGCCGGCGACCGCTCCTACGACGTCGTGGTCTGCGCGCAGGCGTTCCACTGGTTCGACCTCGACAAGGCGCTGCCCGAGATCGCCCGGGTGCTCAAGCCCGGGGGCCGGCTGTCGATGGTCTGGAACGAGCGCGACGAGCGGGTGCCGTGGGTACGCAGGCTCGGCGCGATCATCGGCACCCAGGAGCAGCTCCGTGACCCGTCCGGTGCGTTGGAGGGCACCGGCCTGTTCGGCGAGCTCGAGCACGCGGTGTTCCGTTTCCGCCAGCAGGTCGACCAGCACTCGATCAAGGACCTCGTGCTCTCCCGCTCCAACATCGCGACCCTTCCTCCTGACCAGCGCGAGGCCAAGATCGCCGAGGTGCTCGCTCTCTACGGCGAATACGGCCGCGGCATGGACGGCATGCAGCTGCCCTACGGCGCACACTGCTACCGGACCCGGGTGCTGGACCGGCCGGCGTCCTACACCGGGACCTCCGAGACCAGCACTGTCGAGGCCGAGCCGGCCGCCCAGACCTCGGACGGCGCCGACACCGACATGCTGCTCATCGACTTCCGCTGAGCCGGCTGAGCAAGCCCCAGGGGTCAGCTCGCCTCGGCCCGGAAGGCAGGGTCGCCGGCCAGCATCAGCCCGGCCACGGCGGTCAGCGCCTCGGTCCACGCCGCGGTCATGTCCGGCGTCCAGTCGTCGCCGGCGAGCTCGGCCATGGCGGCGAGCATGCACTCGGCCACCGCGGCGTACATCGGCTCGGTGACGCCCCACTCCGCGTGCTTGGCGCCCAACGAGCCCAGCGTGCTCGCCAGCCACGGCTCGTCGTCGAGGTGGTCGAGCACCGCGAGCACGGCGGTGCGGAGCATCGCTGCCTGCGGCCCGAGGTCCGCGCCGAAGAGCGGGCGGACGTCCGGATAGCGCTCGAAGAGGATGTCGTAGAAGCGACGGGTCAACCCGTCCTCGGGTGCGTCGGCGAGCATCAGGCTCTCGGTCAGCAGGTCGGTGTCCATGGAGGAACGTTGCCGCCGGCCTGTTTCACCTCGTTGCGCTCAGGCGACCGCGCCTGGTGAAACCTCCCTCACAGCCTCACGGAACCTCTGTACCACCAGCTCCACCGCGCGGCGGTGGGCACCGATGACCCCGGCGACGACGCGGGCCCCGGCGCACTGCTCGCGGAGTCGCTCGGCGAAGTGGCCCTCGGCCAGCAGGTAGGGCGACACCGCGCACTCGGGGGTGACCAGGTCGGCGGGGCGCTCACCGGGTCCGCCCAGGGTCGCGACAGCGACCGGCCCACCCCACCGCTGGGCGAGGAGGCGGCCGGCCTGGTCGAGGTCACGCGCGGCGAGCGGGTCGCGCGACCCTGCCGCGACCAGGACGACCGGCTGGCCGGGCACTGCTCCCGCCACGAGGAGGCGCTCGGCCTGGGCCTGCGCCAGCAGGGGATGAGGCCCCAGCGCCGGCCCGAGCACCACCGGCCCGGCAGCGCCCGCCACGGACGCGGGCAGGTCGTGCCGGACGTGGTGGCCGGTGGACAACAGCAACGGGACCACGACCGTGGGCTCTGCCGACGAGGCCAGCACCGACTCGAGCGAGGGCTCGCACAGCTCGACGTACGCCGCCGTGGCGGGCAGGCCGAGCTCCACGCCGGCCGCGGCGGTGAGGTCCGCCGCGACCCGGTTGCCGGCGGCCAGCCGGGTCCCGTGGGCGACGGTGACCAGCCTCATGACGGCGACCCCGGCGTCGACCCGGGCACCGAGCCGGGCAGCGAGACCGCCAGCCGGTAGCCGCGCTTGACCACGGTCTGCACGCAGCGGGTGCCGATCGAGGCCCGCAGCCGGGCCACCGCCATCTCCACCGCGTGCTCGGAGCCCGCCGTCCCCGAGGGAAGCGCGGCCAGCAGCTCGCGACGGGAGACGACGTGCCCCGGGTTGACCATCAGGCTCTGCAGGACGGCGAACGGCGCGGGGGAGAGCTTGGTCTCGACGCCGTCCAGCAGGACCGTCTCGCCATGGACGAGCAACCGGTGACCGGCCACCTCCAGCGTGGTGCCCGCGGTCCGCGACGGCAGCTCGGTCTCCAGCTGTTTGACCATGGCACCCAGCCGCGAACGGTCCGGGAAGATCGTGGGCACGCCCCACATCTCGAACGCCGCGGCGGTGACCGGGCCGACGCAGGCGGCCAGCACGTCGGCCTGGAAGGCGCCGATCACGTCGTCGCGGCGACCCGTCGAGCCGGCCGCCTCCATCATCGCGGCAACCGCTGGCGCGGACGTGAAGGTGACCGCCTGGAGAGCGCGGTCCGCGACCAGGTCGACCATCCGGAACATCGGCTCGGGGTCCTCGGCCGAGGCGACCCGGTAGACGGTGACCGTGGTGACGTCGGCTCCCTGCCGGCGTAGGGCGTGGGCGTCCATCGAGAGGGACTGGCCGTGCTCCTGCACCACGATCCGCAGGCCGTCGAGTGACCGGCCCCGCAGGTGGGCGAGCACGTCGTCGAAACACTCGGAGTCCGGGGCCCACAGCTCGCGCAGCCCGCGTCGGCGGAGGGCGCCGACGCTCTTGGGGCCGCGGGCCAGGATCTCGGCCCGCTCGAGCGACGCGAGGAGGTCCGGCAGCAGTCCCCACGCCTCGGCGGCGTCGAACCACGCCCGCATGCCGATGCCGGTCGTCGCGAGGAACAGGTCGACCGGCCGGGCCAGCACGTCGAGCGTCGCGTCCCGCAGGGAGGCGTCGTCGACCTGGTTGGGCGCTATGGACAGCGCTGGGGCCCAGACCACGTCCGCCCCGCGGCGCTCCAGGAGGCCGACCTGCTCGTCGACCTTCCGGGCGGCGGTGACGCCGATCCGGTAGCCGGTGAGCGGCAGGCTCACTGTGTCTCCTAGGTCTGCGGGAACTCCTGGGCGGGGCCGACGAGCACGCAGCCGTCGAGCACCCGCACGTCGTACGTCGGGATCCGGACGTCCGCGTCGTCGAGGCACTGGCCGGTGCGCAGGTCGAAAGCCTGCTTGTGCATCGGTGAGGCCACGAACGGCACGTCGCCCTCCGCCGTGGAGCGGGAGCCGACGATGCCGCGCGAAAGCACCGAGGCGTTGGAGAAAGGGTCGTAGTTGCTGATTGCGTAGACGTTTCCGTCGTGTGTCCTCAGGATGGCCACGGCCTCGCCGTCGACGAGACCTGCGACACCTCCCTCGACGTCGATGTCGTCGACGCGGCACACCTCGGTGTAGGTCGACGTGTCCACCCCGGTGCTCGTCATCGGGGTCATCGGGGCGCCCCCACGGGGATCGTCGCGCCCAGCGACACCGGGCCCGCGGAGTCGGCGGGCGCGATCTGGTCACGCTCGTCGCGGAAGGTGATGTGCGGGTCGGGCACACCCGGGGCGTTGACGAACGAGACGAACCGGCGCAGCTTGTCGGGGTCCTCCAGGGTCGCGGCCCACTCGTCGCGGTAGCCCTCCACGTGCCGGGCCATCGCCGCCTCGAGCTCGCTGCCGAGCCCGAGCGCGTCGTCGACGACGACCTCCCGGACCCGGTCGAGGCCGCCCTCCAGCGAGTCGACCCAGGGGGCCGTGCGCTGCAGCCGGTCGGCCGTGCGGATGTAGTACATGAGGAACCGGTCCAGGTAGCGGACCAGCGTCTCGGTGTCGAGGTCGCCCGCCAGCAGCCGCGCGTGCACCGGTGTCGCACCGCCGTTGCCGCCGACGTAGAGGTTCCAGCCCTTCTCGGTCGCGATGACCCCGAAGTCCTTGCCCCGGGCCTCGGCGCACTCGCGGGCGCAGCCGCTGACTCCGCCCTTGAGCTTGTGCGGCGAGCGCAGCCCCCGGTAGCGCAGCTCGAGGTCGATCGCGAGCTGGACGGAGTCCTGCACGCCGTATCGGCACCACGTGGAGCCGACGCAGGACTTCACGGTGCGCAGTGCCTTGCCGTAGGCGTGGCCGGACTCGAAGCCCGCGTCCACCAGCCGCCGCCAGATCGCCGGCAGCTCCTCCACCCGGGCGCCGAACAGGTCGATCCGCTGGCCGCCGGTGATCTTGGTGTAGAGCCCGAAGTCGCGGGCGACCTCGCCGATGGCGATGAGCTTCTCCGGTGTGATCTCGCCGCCGGGGATGCGCGGGACCACGGAGTAGGAGCCGTTGCGCTGGATGTTGGCGAGGAAGGCGTCGTTGGTGTCCTGCAGCACGCGGGTCGGGCCCTCCAGGACGTGCCCGCCGACCAGCGAGGCCAGGATGGAGGCGACCGCCGGCTTGCAGATGTCGCACCCGCGACCCCGGCCGTGGCCCTCGACGACCTGGTCGAAGGACCGGTAGCCGTGGACCGCGACGACGTCGAAGAGCTCCTGACGGGTCATCGGGAAGTGCTCGCAGAGGCTGCGGTCGACGACCTTGCCGACCGACTCGAAGTACTCCTCGACGATCTTCTTGACGACCGGCTTGCAGGAGCCGCAGGTGGACCCTGCGCGGGTGCAGGCGGTGACGCACGACGGACTGTCGCAGGTGCCGCCCTCGGCCACCGCCTCGGTGATCTCGGCCTTGGTCACGTCGTTGCACGAGCAGACCTGGGCCTCGTCGGGGAGGCCGAGCTCCACGCCACCGCGACCGAGGGGGAGGATCAGCTCCTCGGGGTTGTCCGGCAGCGGGATGCCGCTGGAGACCATCGGCCGCAGCACGCCGTACGCCGTCGCGTCGCCGACCAGCACGCCGCCGAGCAGCCGCCCGCCGTCCTCGCTGACCACGAGCTTCTTGTAGACCCCGGCGACGGCGTCGGCGAAGACGAGCTCGAGGGCGCCCTCGGTCTTGGCGAACGCGTCGCCGAACGAGGCCACGTCGACGCCGAGCAGCTTGAGCTTGGTGGACATGTCCGCGCCGGTGAAGCTCCCCGGGCCGCCGAGCAGGGCGTCGACGACGACCTCGGCCATGGCGTAGCCCGGCGCGACCAGGCCGTACATCATCCCGCCGGGGGCGGCGCACTCACCGATCGCCCAGACGTGCGGGTCGGAGGTGCGGCACTGCTCGTCGACCAGGACGCCGCCGCGCTCGGCCAGGTCCAGCCCGGCCCTCCGGGCGAGGGCGTCGCGGGGCCGGATGCCCGCCGAGAAGACGACGACCTCGGCCGGGATCGGCTCGGCGTCCTTGAGGCCGAGGCCAGCGGCCCGCCCGTCGCGCTCGATCACCTCGGTGGTCGTCGCGCCGGTGTGCACACTCAGCCCGAGACCCTCGATGTGGCGGCGCAGCGTGGCCCCGCCGGCGTCGTCCACCTGGACCGCCATCAGCCGCGGGGCCATCTCGACGACGTGCGTCTCCAGGCCGAGCTGGGCCAGGGCGTTGGCGGCCTCGAGCCCGAGCAGGCCGCCACCGATGACCGCGCCGACCGTGGCCCCGGCCGCTGCCTCCCGGATCGCCTCCAGGTCCTCGATGGTCCGGTAGACGAAGCACCCCGGCAGCTCGTGACCGGGGACCGGCGGCACGAACGGCGCGGCGCCGGTCGCGAGCACGAGCTCGTCGTACTCGACCACCCGGCCGTCCTCCAGGAGCACCGTCTGCGTCTCGGTGTCGAACCCCTCGACGGCGGTGCCGACGACGAGCTCGACGCGCGGGTCGTCGTACTCCCCCTCGGGCAGCAGCGAGAGCGCGTCGGCGCCGACCTCGAAGAACGAGGTGAGAGCCACCCGGTCGTAGGCCGGTCGCGGCTCCTCACCGATGACGACGACGTCGTGGGTCTCGGTGAGGCCGCGCTCGATGGCGGCCTGCACGAAGCGGTGGCCGACCATGCCGTGGCCGACGACGACGAGGCGGCGGCGGAACTGGGGGCTCATGCTCTGGTTCCTTCCAGGGTGGGGGTGGTGCGTTGGGCTAGGAGCTGGCGAACGGTGTCGGTGCAGCCGCCGCAGCCGGTGGTGGCCCGGGTGGTCTCCCGCACCTCGGCGAGGGAGGCGCATGCCCTGATGGCCCCGGCGGAGACGCCGGCGCAGGCGCAGACCTCGGCGTCGGCGCCGAGCACGTGCGGCAGTGGCGGGCGGTCGGGCATCAGCAGGTCGCCCGGCTCGGCGGGGCCGAGGACCGTGCGCCGGTCGAAGTGCTGGGTGATCAGCCCGATCCGGGACAGGTCGCCGACCAGGGTCGCGGCCACGACGACCCCGTCGCGGACCACCAGCCGGCGGTGCGACCCGACCACTGGGTTGGACACCTCGACGACCTGGCCCTCGGCCTCCAGCGGGTCACCGAGGACGGCGACGTCGAGGCCGGTGGCCCGCAGCCGGGCCACGGTCCGGCTGCCGTCGTACGTCGCCTCCTCGCCGGCGAGCACCCTGGCCAGGACCCCGGCCTGCTCCCAGGCAGGCGGCACGAACCCGGTGACCCGGCCGCCGTGCTGGGCGCAGTCGCCGATCGCGTGGATCCGTGGGTCGCTGGTGGTGAGGCGGTCGTCCACGACGATGCCGCGGCGCACCTCGAGGCCGGCGCGCCGGGCCAGCGCGGTCGAGGGCCGGCCGCCGGCGGTGAGCACCACCAGGTCGACATCGTCCAGCTCGTAGCCGTTGTCGAGGCTCAATCGTCGGCTGGGCCCCTCGTCGGTGAGCCGGGTGGCGCGGGCGCCGGTGTAGACGTTGGTGCCGAGCCGCTTGAGGTCCCGGGCCAGGATCGCGCCCGCCTTGCCCTCGACCTGGCTGCGCAGCAGGTGGTCGCCACCCTCGACGACCTCGGTCTCCAGGCCGCGGACGCCGAGCGCCCGGGCGACCTGGAGGCCCAGCAGGCCGCCGCCCACCACGACCGCCCGCCGGGCGTCCGGCACCGCGGCGTCGAGGCGCAGGCAGTCGTCGAGGCTGCGGAACGCGTGGACCCGGTCGTCGAGCCGGCCGTCGACCCGGACGATGCCGCGGATGGGCGGCAGGGTCGGGATGCTGCCGGTGGCCAGCACCAGCGCGTCGTAGGGCAGGCGCGACCGGTCGGCGAGCTCGACCTCGCACTCGTCGCGGTGGATCTCGACAACCCGGGCGTCGAGCCGGAGGTCGACGTGGTCCGCGAGCCGCAGCGCGAGGCTGGAGGCGTCGTGGGTGCCCTCGAGGACGGCGGAGAGCAGGATCCGGTTGTAGGGCGGGTGGGCCTCGTCGCCCAGCAGCGTGACCTCGTGGCCGGAGAGCCCGTCGGCGAGGCGCGCCGCGGCCATGCCGGCGCCGACGATGACGATCCTCATGCGCGCACCCGCGCTGCACACACCTTGAACTCCGGCATCCGGCTGGACGGGTCGAGGGCGTCGTTGGTCAGCCGGTTGGCGCCGACCCAGTGGAACGGCACGAAGACGGTGTCGGGGCGGATCGTCGAGACGACCCGGGCCGGGGCCTTGAGCTCACCGCGCCGGGTGGCCACGACGACGAGCTCGCCGTCACGGGCACCGACGCGGTCGGCCAGCATCGGGTGCAGCTCGACGAAGGGACCGGTGTCGGGCAGGTCGCGGACCCGCCGGGTCTGGGCGCCGGACTGGTACTGCGCGAGGACCCGGCCGGTGGTGAGGTGGACGGGGAAGTCGTCGTCGGTCGGCTCGGCCGGACCGCGGTGGTCGACAGCGACGAACCGGGCGAGGCCGTCGGGATGGGCGAACCGGCCGGCGAACAGCCGGGGCGTCCCCGGGTGCTCGGGGTCGGGACACGGCCAGAACACGCCGTGCTCGGACCGGATCCGGTCGTAGGTGATGCCGGCGTAGTCGGCGCGGCCGCCGGACGACGCCCGGGCCAGCTCGGCGAAGACCTCCTCGGGGTCGGCCGCGAACGGCACCGGCGAGCCGAGACGCTCGGCGAGCGCGGCGATCACGTCGAGGTCCGAGAGGACACCGGGCGGCGGCTCGACAGCCTGCTGCCGCAGGATCACCCGGCCCTCGAGGTTGGTCATGGTGCCGGTCTCCTCGGCCCACTGGGTCACCGGCAGCACCACGTCGGCCATCGCCGCGGTCTCCGACATCACCAGGTCGGCGACGACGAGCAGGTCGAGCGAGGCCAGCCGCTCGGTCACGTGGGTCGCGTTGGGGGCGGAGACAACGATGTTGCTGCCGAACACCAGCAGGCCCCGGGGGCCGTCCGCGGTGCCGAGCGAGTCCAGCAGCTCGTACGCCGAGCGGCCCGGACCGGGCAGCGACTCGGGCGTCACGCCCCACACGGCCGCGACGTGCGCCCGGGCGGCCGGGTCGTCGATCATCCGGTAGCCCGGCAGCTGGTCGGCCTTCTGGCCGTGCTCGCGGCCGCCCTGCCCGTTGCCCTGGCCGGTGAGGCAGCCGTAGCCGGAGAAGGGGCGCCCGCACATGCCCAGGGCGAGCGCCACGTTGATCCAGCCGAGGACGGTGGCGGTGCCCTGGGCGTGCTGCTCGGCTCCGCGGGCGGTCAGCACCATGACCCGCCCGGCGCCGGCGAGCAGGTCCGCGAGCTCGCGGAGCTCGGAGGCGGGGACGCCGCTGACCCGCTCGACCCGCTCAGGCCACCACGCGGCCGCCCCGCGCCGGACCTCCTCGAAGCCGGTGGTCCGGGCCGCGACGTAGTCCTCGTCGACCGCGCCGCCGGCGTCGAGCAGGTGGAGGACGCCGAGGGCCAGGGGCAGGTCGGCGCCGGGAACGGGTTGCAGGAACAGGTCGGCGCGCTCGGCGGTCGGCGTACGCCGCGGGTCGATGACGACGATGCGGCCGCCGCGCTCGCGCAGCCGGTCGAGGTGGCGGCCTGCGGGCGGCATCGTCTCGACGAGGTTGGAGCCGACGAGGACCAGGACGTCGGTCTCCTCGACGTCGGCCAACGGGAACGGGAGCCCCCGGTCGACCCCGAAGGCCTGGTTGCCCGCGGAGGCCGCCGACGACATGCACCAGCGGCCGTTGTAGTCGATCTGGCTGGTGCCCAGCGCGACCCGGGCGAGCTTGCCGAGCTGGTAGGCCTTCTCGTTGGTGAGGCCGCCCCCGCCGAAGACCGCCACCGCGTCGGGACCCGAGTCCGCCTGGATCCCGGCGATGCCGGCCGCGACCAGGTCGAGCGCCTCGTCCCAGCTCGCCGTCCGCAGCTCACCCGTGGACCGGTCGCGCACGAGCGGCGAGGTGAGCCGCTCGCGGTGGCCGCGGAGGGACGCGGCGGTCCACCCCTTGCGGCACAGCGCGCCCTCGTTGACGGGGAACTCCGCCCACGGCCGAACCTCGAGCGTGCGGTTCGCACGCTCGAGGCTCATGCCGCACTGCAGGGAGCAGTAGGGACAGTGGGTGTCGGTCACAGGGAGGTCAGATCCCGACTCCGGCGTAGCTGAGGTGGGCCCTGGCCGGGTGCGGGTTGCGGAGGTAGACGAACCAGGTCACCGCGGCGCACACCATGTAGAAGGCGGTGAAGATCATGAACGCGGTCTTTGTCGCCTCCATCGGGGCAGTGACCCACGGGGAGCTGAACGTGATCGGGATCAGGAAGCCGCCGAGCGCGCCGACCGCGCCGATGATGCCGATGGCGGCGGAGGCCCGCTTGGTGGCGTTCAGCATGGCCGCTTCGCGCTCGGGGCTGCCGGCCTCGCCGACCCGCTCCGCCTCGGTCTTGAAGATCGCCGGGATCATCTTGTACGTCGATCCGTTGCCGATGCCGGTGAAGGCGAAGACCAGCAGGAAGAATCCGAGGAACAGCGGGAACCAGGACTTGTTGTCCTCGGCGATCGCGACGTCGGCCGTCGGGTTCGGCGTGAGCTGCATGAGCGTCCACAGCACGGCGGCGGTGAAGGTGATCAGGCCGGCGAACGCGACGAGAGTGACCTTCGCGCCGCCGAACTTGTCCGACAGCCAGCCGCCCAGAGGGCGGGTGACCGAGCCGACGAGGGCGCCGAGGAACGCGAAGTACGCGAAGTAGATGCCGGTGCCGAGTGGTGCCGGGTCCGGCACCCAGAAGTTCAGCTTGATCAGCAGTGGCATCGCCGCGGAGTAGCCGATGAAGGAGCCGAAGGTGCCGATGTAGAGGAACGCCATCACCAGGGTCTGCTTGTTCTTCAGCACGCTCAGCTGTGCCTTGGTGTCGGTCTTGGCGGTGCCGAGGTTGTCCATGAAGAAGTAGGCCGCCAGCGTGGCCACGACGGCGAGTCCGGCGTAGACCCAGGCCGCCCGCTCGAGGTTGATACCGCCCTCGGATGCCTTGACCAGGCCGAAGATGCCGGCGCCGCCCACGAGCAGCGGCAGGGCGAACTGGATGATCGAGACGCCGATGTTGCCACCGGCGGCGTTGAGGCCGAGGGCGGCGCCCTTCTTGGACGTCGGGTAGAAGAAGTTGATGTTCGCCATCGAGCTGGAGAAGTTGCCGCCGCCGAAGCCCGCAGTCGCGGCGATCAGACAGAACGCCCAATACGGCGTGCTCGGGTTCGTCACGGCGTAGGCGAACAGGAGCGTCGGCACCAGCAGCAGCGCGGCGCTGACCATCGTCCAGTTGCGGCCGCCGACCTTGCCGACCATGAGCGTGTAGGGGACCCGCAACAAGGAGCCGACCAGGTTGGGGATGGCGACCAGGAAGAACAGCTGTTGCGGCGTGAAGGTGAAGCCCTGCGCGAGCAGGAAGGCCGAGCTGACGCTCCAGATCAGCCATACCGAGAAGCCGAGGTGCTCGGAGAAGATCGACCAGATCAGGTTGCGTCGAGCGATGCTCTTGCCGGTCGTCTCCCAGAACTCGGGTTCCTCGGGGCGCCAGTCGTCGATCCAGCGCCCGGTGCGGCGGTGGGGTGCGGTCGGCGCACCGCTCTCAGTGTGGTTGTCGGTCAGGGTCATCGGGTCTCCTGCGTTGATCGGGTGGTCCGATCGTGGGTTTCCGATGTGACGGGGCCGTCGGCTCGTCGTCTCCGAACCGTCAACTTGTTCTCACAGCCTCACGCCGCTCACAGGCTCACGGCTCACGGGTCGGGGGAGATTCCGTCATGCTGTGTGCATGCGGCTGTGGCGGAGAACACACCTCGGCTCGGAGGCCGACCGCGCGACCTTCCGGACCCTGCACGCCGCGTCGCTGGCCTCGCCGGCGCTACGGGAGGGCCTCACCAGCGCGACGGCGGAGCGAGCGGTGCGGCACCTGCGCAATCTGCTCGGGACGCCCGCGCTGGCTGTCACCGACACCGAGGACTGCCTCACTTGGGACGGCGAGGGTGACCACCACAGGGCTCAGGTCCGCGGCTTGGTGGCCACGACGGTCGAGAAGGGGCGAACCCAGAGCTTCGGCCGCGGCGACCTGCCGTGCCATGCGACGGGGTGTCCGGTGCGCACGGCGGTGGTGAGCCCCCTGGTCGTGGACGAGCGGATCGTCGGGACGCTGGCCGCGTTCGCGACCTACCCCACGGCGGGGCTGGCGTTGGCAGCGGACGAGACCGCGCAGTGGGTGTCCGGGCAGCTCGAGCTGGCCGAGCTCGACGCCAGCCGCACCCGGCTGATGGAGGCAGAGGTGCGGGCGCTCCGCGCGCAGATCAGCCCGCACTTCATCTACAACTCCCTCAGCGCGATCGCGAGCTTCGTGCGCACCGACCCCGATCGTGCTCGGTCGCTCCTGACGGAGTTCGCCGACTTCACCCGCTACTCGTTCCGGCGGCACGGCGACTTCACGACCCTGACCGAGGAGCTGCGCTCCATCGAGCGCTACCTCCTGCTCGAGCAGGCCCGCTTCGGCGATCGGCTGAGCGTCAAGCTGAGCATCGCGCCGGAGGTCCTACCCGTCGCGGTGCCCTTCCTGTGCATCCAGCCACTGGTCGAGAACGCGGTCCGGCACGGCCTCGAGGGTGCCGCCGGCGGCGGGACGATCACCATCCAGGCCTACGACCGTGGTCACGACTGCCTGATCGAGGTCGAGGACGACGGCGCGGGCGAGGACCCGGAGAAGGTGCGGCGGGCCCTCGCGGGGGAGGAGTCGCTCGACTCCGTCGGGCTCGGCAACGTCGACGCCCGGCTGCGCGCGACGTACGGCGACGACTACGGCCTGGTCGTGGAGACCGCGCCCGGCGCGGGTACCAAGGTCACCGTCCGGGTGCCCAAGTTCGCACCCGGTGTCTCGGCATAGGGGGAGGGGTCATGAGCCGACTGCGCGCGCTGGTCGTCGACGACGAGCGACCAGCGCTGGACGAGCTGAAGTACCTCCTCGACAAGGACCCCCGGATCGGGCAGGTCATCGCGTGCGACTCGGCGACCGACGCGCTGCGCACCCTGCAGGAACGCGAGGTCGACGTGGTCTTCCTCGACATCCAGATGCCCGGACTGAACGGGCTGGAGCTGGCCCACGTGCTCAAGCGGTTCCGCACGCCGCCCCCGGTCGTCTTCGTCACCGCCCACGAGTCGCATGCGGTCGACGCCTTCGAGCTGCACGCGGTCGACTACGTGCTCAAGCCGGTCCGCGCGGAGCGGCTGGCCGAGGCTGTCCGGCGGGTGATCGACGGGGGGGATCGGACACCGGCGCCGGTCGAGGACCTGCAGATCCCCGTCGAGCTCGGCGGGGTCACGCGGTTCGTGGACCGTCGCGACGTGATGTACGTCGAGGCGCGTGGCGACTACGCGCGACTCCACACCGCCGAGGGCAGCCACCTGATCCGGGTGCCCCTCACCACGCTCGAGCAGGAGTGGCGCGACGCGGGGTTCATCCGGATCCATCGCTCGCTGCTGGTCGCGCTCGCCCATGTCACCGAGATGCGGATGGAGTCCGGGCGTTGCACCGTCGCCGTCGGCCCGCGAGACCGGTCGACCGACCTGGTGGTGAGCCGTCGGCACACCCGCGAGCTGCGTGACCTCCTGGGCAAGCGATGAGCGATCACCGCCCGGCCCGGGTGCGGGTCTCCGGCCCGCCGCGCCGCGCCCACGCGCCTCGGGCCCGTACGGGCGACATCGACGAGCAGACCCCGCTCGGCGACGTCTACCTGCGCAGCCTGCTCCGCGCGCAGCTGGGGCTCGCCCTGCGCATCCTCGGCGTGCTCGCGTTGACGGTCGGCAGCCTGCCGCTGCTCTTCCACCTCTTCCCGGACCTGGCGAAGGTGGACGCCGCGGGACTGCCGCTGGCCTGGTTGCTGCTGGGCATCCTGGTCTACCCGTGGCTGATTGTCCTGGGCTGGTGGTTCGTGCGGAGCGTGGAACGCAACGAGCGCGACTTCGCGGTGCTGCTCCACGTGCCGGAGGAGCCCGAGTGAGCACCGAGTGAGCACCGAAGGCGTACCCGGTCTGGTCGCGCTGCTGGTGGTCGGGCTGGCGACCCTCGGCATCGGCACCTACGGGCTGCGGATCTCGCGAACCACGAGCGACTTCTACGTCGCCTCTCGCAGTGTCGGGGCCGGTCTCAACGCCAGCGCCATCGGCGGCGAGTACCTCTCCGCCGCCAGCTTCCTCGGCGTCGCGGCGCTGGTGCTGACCGCCGGTGCGCAGATGCTCTGGTATCCGGTGGGCTGGACCGCCGGCTACCTGGTGCTGCTGGTGCTCGTCGCCGCGCCGCTGAGGAGGAGCGGTGCCTACACACTGCCCGACTTCGCCGAGGCTCGCCTCGGCAGCCCGCGGGTTCGGGCGCTGTGCTCGGTGCTCGTCGTGGCGATCGGTTGGTTGTACCTGCTGCCGCAGTTCCAGGGCGCGGGGCTCACCCTCGCTGCCTCGGTCGACGCGCCCAAGTGGGTCGGTGCGGTGGTCGTCGGTGCGGTCGTGGTCGTCAACGTCAGCAGCGGTGGCATGCGCAGCATCACGTTCGTCCAGGCCTTCCAGTACTGGTTGAAGCTCACCGCGCTGCTGGTGCCGGCCGCGGTTCTGCTCGCGATCTGGGCCGGTGACGGGAGCCCGCACCCGACCGGGGGTGGGGCCGGCTGGTCGATGCCGCTCGGCGAGGGCGGCAAAGGCCTCTACACGACGTACTCGATCGTCCTCGCGACCTTCCTCGGCACCATGGGGCTGCCGCACGTCGTGGTCCGCTTCTACACCAACCCGGACGGGCGGGCCGCCCGTCGGACCACGCTCGTCGTGCTGGCGCTTCTGGGCGTCTTCTACCTGCTGCCGCCGGTCTACGCCGCGCTGGGCCGGGCCTACGGCGCGGAGGCGGACGACACCGTCGTGCTGGAGCTCCCCCGCCTGATGCTCGGCGGTCTTGGAGGCGACCTGCTTACGGGGCTGGTGACCGCGGGCGCGTTCGCGGCGTTCCTCTCCACCTCCTCCGGCCTGACCATCGCGGTCTCCGGTGTGCTCGCGCAGGACGTGCTGGGCGGTCGCTACTCAGGGGTGACCGCGTTCCGCGTGGCCGCAACGGTCGCGGTCGGCGTACCGCTGGCCGCCGCCGTCCTGGCCCCGGACCTCTCCGTCGCTCGCGCTGTGGGTCTGGCCTTCGCGGTGGCCGCCTCGACCTTCTGCCCCCTGCTGGTGCTCGGCATCTGGTGGCGCGGCCTGACGCCGGCGGGCGCGGTGGCCGGGCTGGTGACCGGCGGGATCGGTTCTGGGGCGGGCGTGGCCTGGACGCTCTACGTCCGGGCGCCCGAGTCGTGGCGGGACGTCCTGCTCGGTCAGCCCGCCGCCTGGAGCGTGCCGCTCGCGTTCGCCGCCATGGTCTGCGTATCGCTGCTGACGCGCGGCTCCGTGCCCGGCCACGCGAGCCGGTTCATCGTTCGGCTGCACGCCCCAGAGGTGGTTCCCCTCGATCGGGGGTGAGCCTCAGCCAGTGGGTGCGGGGTCCCGCAGGAGCCTGACCGAGCACGCGGCGGACACCACACCGCCGGCTACCACCATGACCAGACCCGGACCCGGCATCCAGCCGGTGAAACCCACCAGGCCGATGGCGTGCACGACCTGCCACGCCGGGATCCCCAGGGCCACGGCGGCCATGACCGCCGCATGTGCTGCTCCGATGCGGTGGAAGGGGAGCAGCACCGCGGCCAGACCGAGCATGGAGGCGTAGAAGGTCCACAGGCCAGGGCCGAACGCCCCGGACTTCGCGATCCCACCGACGTAGAGCCAGGGGAGGAACGACCCGACCATGATCAGGACCATGCCCAGGATCAGCCTCCGGCGGGCCGGGTGCATGGGGCGACGGGGGCGGGACGACCCGCCGAGCGAGACGCGGTCGGCGCTGGGGCTGGTCATGGACAGACGGTAGACGCGGTCACAGGGTCGCGCACCCCTTCGAGCGCCGACGGACGCACCGCTCGTCGCTCCGCACCATCGGCCCTGACGCGACGAGCGGTCAGTTCCGTACGACGAACGGGTCCTCGGAGCCCCGATGAGTGGCGCCCGATTCCTTGCCGAACCGTTCGCCGAGCCCATCCGGCCACTGGGCGCAAGGTGTGACCGACGCCATAGATGCGTCTTGACCGTGTCCTTGCCGCGTTGCTTGCCTTCGTGGCGGGCGGAGCTCACAACCGGGTGGCTCCGCAGTCGTGACCAACCTGGAGGGTGCCGTGGACGAGCATGAACGCCGAAAGTACTGGCGCTCGAATCTGACCCTGATGTCCGTCCTGCTGGCGATCTGGGCCCTTGTCTCCTTCGGGGCCGGGATCTTCTTCGCCGACGCCTTGAACAACATCGAGATCGGCGGCTTCCCGTTGGGCTTCTGGTTCGCCAACCAGGGATCGATCCTGGTGTTCCTCGCGCTGATCGCGATCTACGTGTGGCGGATGGACAAGCTCGACGAGAGCTACGGCATCGACATCAACGACATCGACGAGTACGAGCAGGGGGCTCACTAGATGACTGCCATCCAGACCTGGACCCTCGTCTTCGTCGTCCTGACGTTCTCGGTCTACATCTACGTCGCCTACGCGAGCCGGGTCTCCACCACGTCCGGCTTCTACGTCGCCGGCGGGGGCATCCCGGCCCCGGCCAACGGTGCCGCGATCGCGGCCGACTGGATGAGCGCCGCGTCGTTCATCTCGATGGCGGGCCTCATCGCGCTCGCCTACAACGGCTACTCCGGCTCTGCGTTCCTGATGGGGTGGACCGGCGGCTACGTCCTGCTCGCGATGCTGCTGGCGCCCTACCTGCGCAAGTTCGGCAAGTTCACGATCCCGGACTTCGTCGGTGACCGCTACAACGAGACCGCCCGGCTCATCGCCGTGGTCTGCGCAATCGTGGTCTCGCTGACCTACGTCGTCGGCCAGATGGCCGGTGTGGGTGTCGTCTTCAGCCGGTTCCTCAGCGTCGACACCACCGTCGGCGTCCTGATCGGCATGGCGATCGTGTTCTTCTACGCCGTGCTCGGCGGCATGAAGGGCATCACCTGGACCCAGGTGTGCCAGTACACCGTGCTGATCGTCGCCTACCTCATCCCCGCGGTGGCGATCTCGACCAAGGTGACCGACATCCCGCTGCCGCAGATCGGGTTCGGCCAGATCCTCGACGAGCTGGAGGTGCTGCAGGCCGAGCTCGGATTCGCCGAGTACACCTCCGCCCTCACCGGCAGCGGCCAGCTCAACATGTTCCTCCTGACGGCCACCCTGATGTTCGGCACGGCAGGCCTCCCGCACGTGATCGTGCGGTTCTACACGGCCAAGAACGTGCGGGCCGCGCGCTACTCGGCACTGTGGGCGCTGTTCTTCATCGCGCTGCTCTACACCACGGCTCCCACCGTCGCGGCGTTCGCGAAGTACAACATCCTCAGCGAGTCGCAGGCCGGCAACCTCGCCGACGCGTCGTGGTTCGACAAGTGGGCCGACGTCGGCCTCATCACGGGCGTCGACGGCGGTGCGGTGACCGACCTCAACGGCAATGGCGCCATCGAGTTCACCGGCGGCGCCGGCAACGAGGTGCTGATCAACAACGACATCCTGGTGCTCGCCTCGCCCGAGATCGGAGGCCTCCCGGCACCGATCGTCGGACTCGTGGCGGCGGGTGGACTGGCGGCAGCGCTCTCGACCGCGTCAGGTCTGCTGCTGGTCATCTCCTCCGCGGTGGCCAACGACGTCTACCACAAGCGGATCAACCGGGAAGCCGACCAGAAGCGGCAGCTCATGGTCGCCCGGGTCTCGATGGCGGTCGCCGTCCTGGCCGCCGGCTATCTCGGGGCCAACCCTCCCGGGTTCGCCGGTCAGGTGGTGGCACTCGCGTTCGGCCTCGCGGCTGCGAGCTTCTTCCCGATCCTGGTGCTGGGCATATTCTGGAAGAAATGCACGGCGGCGGGAGCCGCGACGGGCATGGGGGTCGGACTCGCGGTCACGGTGGCCTACTTCGTCTGGACGCTGCCGTCGGAGTCGGCGTGGTTCTTCCTGGGCAAGGATCCGATCCTGGACATCGCCCCCGTCGGCTTCGGCTTCATCGGGATGCTGATCAACTTCGTGGTGACCATCGTGGTCTCGCAGTTCACCACGAAGCCGACCGCGCTCATGCAGGAGCTGGTGGAGGAGATCCGCTACCCGGGTCGAACCGACCTCGTCGCCAAGCACGCCCACGGCGAGCTGGACGCCCACGGTGGGCAGGCTGTGTAGACACGCTGCGTAGACACGGGGCTCCGGGTAGGACTTCACCCACCCAGGAGGGGAGACCGGGGGGTTGTCGGGGGGCAACCCCCCGGCAACCCTGTCTGGTGGAGGGTCGGTGCAGGCTGACCGTGTCCGGTGTCAGTTTCCAGCGAGGCCCGTGGTGACGAACGAGGAGTGAGTCCGTGAGCGAAGAGACCCTGTCCACTGAGACACTTTCAAACCTGTCCCGTGAGGAGCGGCGGTTCGAGCCGCCGGCCGAGCTGGCCGCCAACGCCAACCTCAAGGAGGAGGCCTACGCGCGGGCTGCGGCCGATCCGGAGGCGTTCTGGGCCGCGCAGGCCGAGCGGCTGGACTGGGCGCAGCGGTGGGACCGCGTCCTGGACTGGGACGACCCGCCGTTCGCCAAGTGGTTCGTGGGCGGCCGGCTCAACGCGGCGTACAACTGCGTGGACCGGCACGTCGCCAACGGGCTCGGCGACCGGGTGGCGATCCACTGGGTCGGCGAGCCGGAGGACGACGCCCGCTCGATCACCTACGCCGAGCTGAAGGACGAGGTCTGCCGGGCCGCCAACGCCCTGACCGACCTCGGTGTGCGCAAGGGCGACCGGGTCGCGATCTATATGCCGATGATCCTGGAGACCGTGGTCGCGATGCTGGCGTGTGCCAGGATCGGCGCCCCGCACACGGTGGTGTTCGGCGGCTTCTCCTCCGACGCGCTCGCGACCCGGGTGGTCGACTGTGGCGTCAAGGTGGTCATCACCGCCGACGGCGGCTACCGGCGCGGCACGGCGTCGGCCCTCAAGCCGGCCGTCGACGAGGCCCGGGGCAAGGTCGCCGAGCAGGGTGGCGCGGTCGAGAAGGTCCTGGTCGTCAGGCGCACCGGACAGGAGGTCGAGTGGGACGACGACGTCGACGTGTGGTGGCACGACACGGTCGACAAGGCCTCGCCCGAGCACGAGTGTGAGTTCTTCGACTCCGAGCACCCGCTCTACGTCATGTACACCTCAGGGTCGACCGGGAAGCCGAAGGGGATCCTGCACACGACGGGGGGCTACCTCACCGGTGCGGCGTACACGCACTGGGCGGTCTTCGACCTCAAGGCTGACACCGACGTCTACTGGTGCACCGCCGACGTGGGCTGGGTCACCGGCCACAGCTACCTCGTCTACGGCCCGCTCGCCAACGCCACCACGCAGGTGCTCTACGAGGGCACGCCGGACAGCCCGGAGAAGGGCCGCTGGTGGAAGATCATCCAGGACTACAAGGTCTCGGTCTTCTACACCGCACCGACCGCGATCCGCTCGTTCATGAAGCAGGGCCGGGAGATCCCGGACAAGTACGACATGACGTCCCTGCGGCTGCTGGGCTCCGTCGGTGAGCCGATCAACCCCGAGGCCTACGTCTGGTACCGCGAGGTCATCGGCGGGGAGCGGACTCCCATTGTCGACACCTGGTGGCAGACCGAGACCGGCATGATCATGATCAGCCCACTGCCGGGCGTCACCCACGGCAAGCCGGGCTCGGCGATGGTCCCGATCCCCGGGGTCTCGGCAGACGTGGTCACCGAGGAGGGCGAGTCGGTGCCCAACGGCTCCGGCGGCTATCTCGTCCTCACCGCGCCCTGGCCCTCGATGCTGCGCACCCTGTGGGGTGACGACCAGCGGTTCAAGGACACCTACTGGTCCAAGTACGCCGACCAGGGCTGGTACTTCGCCGGTGACGGCGCCAAGAAGGACGAGGACGGCGACCTGTGGGTGCTGGGCCGAGTCGACGACGTCATGAACGTCTCCGGGCACCGGCTGTCCACGACCGAGATCGAGTCCGCTCTGGTCTCGCACCCCAAGGTCGCCGAAGCGGCGGTGGTGGGCGCCAAGGACGAGGACACCGGGCAGGCGGTCGTCGCGTTCGTGATCCTGCGCGACGAGGCCGGCGACGGTGGTGAGGACATCGTCTCGGACCTGCGCAAGCACGTCCGCACCCAGATCGGGCCGATCGCCACCCCGCGCCAGATCATGATCGTCCCCGAGCTCCCGAAGACCCGGTCCGGCAAGATCATGCGGCGGCTGCTCAAGGACGTCGCCGAGCACCGTGAGGTCGGCGACGTGACCACCCTGGCCGACGGCTCGGTGATGGACCTGATCTCCGCAGGTCTCGACAAGGGCAAGGGCGAGGACTAGCTCCCCGCGGGCACCGTCGCGACCGACTCGAGGCGCTCGGCCATCGATCGGGCGGCCCGCTCGTAGACGTCGGCGCGGCCGAGCAGCGAGCGCAGGTTGGCCGAGTCGAGATAGGCGTCGAGCTCGAACGCGAGCTGGGCGGCGTCGACGGTGGGGTCGATCTCCCCGGCGGCCTGCGCCTCCTCGATCGAGGTGGCGATCAGGCTGAGCCACTCGTCGTCGACGACGGCCAAGGCGTCCCGGATCTCGCCGGGGCGCGCGGCGTACTCGTGCATCGCCCGGGCGAAGAAGCAGCCACCTGGGAACCGGCGGTCGCTGGAGTAGGCCAGCCAGGCCTCGAGCAGCGCCCGCACCCGGACGATGCCCCGGGTGTTCACCATCGCCGGCTCGAGCACGGTCGTCGCGAAGATCGCTCGGGCTGCCCGGATGGTCGAGAGCTGAAGCTCCTCCTTGGAGCCGAAGTGCCCGATCAGGCCGCTCTTGCTGATCTCGAGCTCGCCGGCCAACCGCCCGATGGAGAGGCCGTCCAGCCCGTCGACGGAGGCGATGTCGACGGCGCGGGCCAGCACCGCGCGCCGGGTGCGGTCGCCGCGGCGGATCCGGCCGTCGCGCGGCTCCTGCTCGTCCTGCTTGCTCATGTGGCCTACAGCCTAAATCGGTTGGCTACGTTGGGAAACAAATAGTACGATCGTTCGTATTGTTTTCCAACCGCAGGGAGCTCCGCAATGACCCACACCCACACCCACACCCACACCCACGCCCACCCGGCCACCCCGACCGGACTCGCGGCCGGCATCGGCGCCACCCTCGACGTGGTCGCCCGGATCGCGCCCCGGCTGGCCGGTTCTGCCGCGCTCGAGCTGTGGCGTCGTCCGGGACGTCCGGCGCTGGTGGGTCCGGACGAGCGCGCCGTGCTGGGCGCGGCTCGGATCGGTGTGGCCGGCCGTGCCGGGCACCCGGTGGTCACCTACCGATGGGGGGACGGTGCCCGGCCGGTGCTGCTCGTGCACGGCTGGGCGTCCCGGGCCTCGCGCTTCGCGGACTTCGTGACTGCTCTGGTGGCCGACGGCTGGAGTCCCATGGCCTACGACGCCTGGGCGCACGGCGCCACTCGCGGTCCCGCGCGGACGATCCCCGAGCACCACGTCGTGATCACCGAGCTGGCCGAGCGTCACGGCCCTTTCGAGGGCGTAGTCGCCCACTCCTTCGGGGTCCCGGTGTCGCTCTACGCCGCCCGGCACGGCCTCGCGGCCGATCGGCTGGTCGCCATCAGCGGGGTGGGGGACTTCGGGTCGCTGGTCGACACGTTCTGCCGGCGGATCGGCGCCGGGGCGGCCGTCAACCGAGAGCTGCGGCGAGCCATCGAGCGCCGGTGGTTCGACGGCGACACCGGGATCTGGGACCGGTTCTCCGCGCACCCGGCCCCCGGTCGGGACATCCTCGTCGTGCACGACACCGGCGACCGGGTCGTGGATCGCGGGCAGGCCGACCTGGTGACGGCGGCGTACGGCCCGCGCGCGACCCTGCTCGAGACGAGCGGTCTGGGGCACGGGCGGATCCTGCGCGACCCCGGCGTCATCGCCGCGTCCGTCGGCTTCCTGGGCGGGCGGGCGTCGTGAGTCACGTGGCCTACCGGCCCGGCTCCACCCGCGACCGGGCTGCGCTCCAAAGTCTGCTGGCCGGTCTCTCCGAGGACTCCGCCTACGCCCGCTTCCAGACCGCACTCGGCGCCGGGCCGTCACCCGCGCTCGTCGACGCCCTGCTGCCCGACGGCGTGCGCGGTGGGACGTTGTTGGCGTGGGACGCCGAACGACTCGTCGCCCACGGCGTATGGGTGCGGCTCGGCCCGTCCCGGGCGGCCGAGGTCGCGGTCGTGGTGACGGACAGCCACCAGCGCCGGGGCATCGGCACCGAGCTGGCCCATCGACTGATCGCCACCGCCGGCACCCGTGGGATCGAGCGGATCGAGGTGTTCAGCGAGTCCCGCAACCGTGCGGTGTCGCGGATGGTCGCGCGACAGGCACCGGACGCCGAACGCGAGCGCGACGGTGCGACGGTGAGCTACGCGTTCCCGGTCGGCGGCCGCACCGGCGGCGCGTGGAGGGCGCCGGTAGCCTGGGAGGTGGAGCGCCGGGAAGCCTGGTCGGCATGATGTCGTCGACCCCGGGAGTGCCCTCGTGCAGCAGCCAACCCCTGATCGTTCGCGCCTGTTCGCGCGCGGGACGTTCCCCGAGGCATCGCGGGTGGCGGAGATCCTGCGTGCGGAGACGACGGGCGGACTGCTGCTCATCGTGGCCGCGGCCGTCGCCCTGGTCTGGGCCAACACCCCGGCTTCCGAGGTCTACCTCGACCTGCGTGACCTGGTCGTCGGTCCGGAGGCACTGCACCTCGACCTGACCCTGGCGACGTGGGCCGCCGATGGGCTGCTGGCGGTCTTCTTCTTCGTGGCCGGCCTGGAGCTCAAGCGCGAGTTCGTCGCCGGCGACCTGCGCGACCCCCGACGCGCGGCGCTGCCGGTCGTCGCGGCGGTCGGAGGGATGGTCGTGCCGGCCCTGTTCTACGTCGCCATCGCGGCCTACGGCGACGGCTCGCTGCGCGGCTGGGCGATCCCGACCGCGACCGACATCGCGTTCGCCCTCGCGATCCTGGCGGTCATCAGCACCCACCTTCCGGTGGCCCTGCGGACCTTCCTGCTCACCCTGGCCGTCGTCGACGACCTCCTGGCGATCACGGTGATCGCGGTCTTCTACACCGAGTCCCTCGACCTGGCGTTCCTGGCGCTCGCCGCGCTGCCGACGCTGGCGTTCGGGGTGCTGGTGCAGCGGCGGGTCTTCTCGCCCTGGCTACTCCTGCCGCTCGCCTTCGCGACCTGGACCCTGGTCCACGAGTCCGGGGTGCACGCCACGGTGGCCGGCGTCCTGCTGGCCTTCACGATCCCCGTGCGGGCCCGTGACGGCGACGAGGGCCCCGGCCCCGCCGAGGCGGTGGAGCACCGGGTGCGCCCGGTCTCCGCCGCGTTCGCCGTACCGGTCTTCGCCTTCTTCGCCTCTGGGGTCGTCATCGGCGGCCTCCACGGTCTCCGGGAGGCGCTGTCGGACCCCGTGGCGCTCGGCGTCGTCGCGGGACTGGTCGTGGGCAAGACCCTGGGTGTCGCGGGGTCCACCTGGCTCCTGCACACCTTCACCCACGCGGACCTGGACGACGACCTGTCCTGGGTCGACGTGATCGGGCTGTCGATGCTCGCCGGCGTCGGCTTCACGGTCTCGCTGCTGATCGGTGAGCTGGCCTTCGAGCGCTCGGCCGAGCACGACCACGTTGTGGTCGCGGTCCTGGTGGGGTCAATGCTGGCCGGCCTCATGGCCGCCTCGGTTCTCCGGGCCCGCAACCGGGTCTACCGACGGATCTGTGAGGCCGAGGAGCGGGACGACGACCACGACGGGATACCGGACGTATACCGGGTCGAAGACCCCTCCTGACCGCCGGCCGCCCTTGGGTACTGTCCTGTGCGTGAGCTCCGAGCGGCCCAGCCCTGACGACCCGACGATCGGCCGGCTCGTCGCCGACGCCAGTCGCGACATCTCCTCGCTGATCACCAAGGAGATCGAGCTCGCCAAGACCGAGCTCAAGGTGAGCGTCACGGCCGGCGGGATGGGCATCGCGCTGTTCGCCGGCGCCGCGTTCATCGCCCTGCTCGGCGTCATCATGCTGTCGGTCGCGATCGCCTACTTCATCCACTGGGCCGGGCTGGGCCTGCACTGGTCGTTCCTGATCGTGTTCGGCCTCTACATCCTGCTCGCCGGGCTGCTGGGGTTCCTCGGCTACCGCAAGGTCAAGCAGGTCAAGGCACCGGAGCGGGCGATCGAGCAGGGCAAGGAGATCCCGAAGGCTCTGAAGGGTCAGGCGTAGCGGCTACCTCAGCCGGCGCAGTCCCCGGTCGACACCGCGTCCTCGCTGGTGACGCCCAGGGCGGCCGCCTGGGCGACCTGGGCCGCGGTCAGCGCGTAGCCGGTGTCTTCGTCGGTGACCGAGGCCGCGAACACCACGCCGACGGCCTCGCCGGCCGAGCTGACGATCGGGCCGCCGGAGTTGCCGGGCCGCACCAGCCCGCGCAACGAGTAGACCTCACGGATGACCTTGCCGTCGCCGTAGATGTCGGGCGAGCTCAGCCGCTGCTCGTCGCGGATCCGCCCGGCGCGTACGTCGAACGGCCCGTCCTCGGGATAACCGAGGATCGCGACGGAGTCGCGGGACTTCGCCGGCGTCGCCGGGTCGTTGAAGGGCAGCAGCGGCAGCGAGCCGCTGTCGAGCTCGAGGATGGCGATGTCGAGCTCCGGGTCGTATTCGACGACGGTCGCCGGCACGTTGTCGTCACCCACGACCACCTCCGGGTCGTCCACACCGGCGACGACGTGCGCGTTCGTCATCAGCCGGTCCTGGGCGTAGAGGAAGCCCGTGCCCTCCACCCCACGGCCGCAGTCGTTGGTGCCGCGCACCTTGAGCACCGACTCGCCTGCCCGGACGACGTCGGGGTCGCTCTTCATCCGCTTGTCCCCAGGGCTCACCTCGACGATCCGCTCGGGTGAGAACGGCTCGAGATAGCGCGGGAAGAAGGTCGTGCCGACGACGTCGTTGAAGGCCTCGAGGAACTGGCCCGCGGCGGCCGGCATCACCTCGTTGACCTGGGCCAGCACCGCGGAGCTGCGGACCGGTCCGGTGATCCCGCCGATCCGGGAGCCGGAGACTGCCACCCCCAGGGCCCAGGCGACGACAAGGACGGCCGCGGCGCTGAGGGCGGCACCGCCGACCGCGTCGATGGCGCGCGCGGGCTGCCAGGTGATCCGGTCGCGGATCCGGGCACCGACGAACTGGAGCAGTCCTTGGCCGAGGGAGGCCGCCAGGATCACGATGAAGAGCGCCCCAAGGGAGACCAGGAGCGAGGGCTGGGCGTCGCCGAGGGCGATCGGGGCCAGCCAGACGCCGAGCAGCCCGCCGAGCAGGAGTCCGGAGGTGGCGAAGGCGCCGGTGACGAACCCCTGCCAGTAGCCGGACAGGGCGTAGGCCAGGACCACCGCGACGAGGATCCAGTCGAGGACGTTCATCGCGGCGTCACGTGCGCCGCTTGAGGAAGTCGGTGTTGGGCTTGGGCAGGTCCTCGAGATCCTCGGCGCTCATGACCCGTCGGCCGACCAGCATGTAGTCGGGCAGCTCCTGCACGGGTGCGTCGGGCAGGTCCTCGATCCAGCCGAGGTATTCGAAGAGCCGGGCGATCACCCCGGCGGTGAACCCCCAGCAGATGACGTCGTGGTCGTCGCCGATCAGGAACCCCGGGCTGCGCCAGCCCGGCACCGGACCCTGGACCGTGATCCGGTGGGTGGGGTCGCGCAGCTCGGAGAGCGGGGCCCGGTAGACGGCGTGCACCTCGTCGGGGGAGACCACGCTCACGACGCTGGACTCCCGCCACCACCCCAGCACCGGGATCACCGAGAACCCGCTCGGCGGCAGCCACAGCGGCGGCAGCTCGGCGAAGACGTCGACTCCGTCGGGGTCGAGGCCCGTCTCCTCCCAGGCCTCTCGCAGCGCGGTCTGCTCCGGGGTCTCGCCGGCGTCGATGGTGCCGCCGGGGAACGAGACCTGCCCGGGATGGGAGCGCATGGTGTGGCTGCGCTCGGTGAGGAGCAGGTCGGGCCCGTGGTCGGGGTGCTCGCCGAAGAGGATCAGCACCGCCGACTCCCGGGTCTCCTCGTCCTCGGGTGGCATGAAGCGGGTGAGGTCGTGGACGGTGATCGAGCGGGCCGCGTCCTCGACGGGACGCAGCCAGTCGGGGAGTCCAGGGTGCCGGGTCACAGGCTCACCCCGAGGTGCTCCTCGACCAGGGACTCGAGCTCGTCGGCGGACTCCACGGCTCCGAACTTCTCATAGGTGATCTGCCCGTCCGTGTCGACGAAGGCCAGGTAGGGATAGCCGCGCACCCGGGAGAACGTGTCCGTGTCCTGGAGGTCGCCGCCCGGGTCCGCGAGCTGCGGGTAGGTCACGCCGCGCTCGTCGAGCTGCTCGAGCGCGGTGCCTGGGAACACGTCGGTCGAGTCGATGCCCAGCACGGCCACCCGGTCGCCGTACGCCTCGTGGAAGCCCTGCAGGATCGGCATCTCCTTCTCACAGGCCGTGCAGGCCGACTGCCAGATGTTGATCACCATCGGGCCGCGCAGCGAGGAGAGGTCGACGGCCGGACCGCCGCCCAGGCAGGCGACCTCCACGGCGGGCAGCGCGCCGCCGCCGGGGCCCGGCTCGCAGTCCTCGATCCCGGCCGCGGCCTTGAGCTGGCGCAGCTCGGGGGTGTCGACCTTCACTGAGGACGGCGGCGGCCCATCCGGCGGCGGGAGCATGTCGGCCTTGTCATCGTCCCCTCCGCAGGACGACAGGGAGCTAGCGAGCAGGGCCACCAGCGCCGCTGTGGCCCAAGTGGTGCGTCTCATGCGCGCCCCTCGGTCCGGAGCAGCTTGGCCGCGGTCTCGGGGTCGGTCGGGCCGGCGCCGTAGGACGGGCACCACTTGGCGACCGGGCAGGCACCGCAGGCCGGCTTCTGGGCATGGCAGCACCGGCGGCCGTGCCAGATCAGGTGGTGGCTGAGCATCACCCAGTCGCGCTTGGGGAACAGCGCCCCCACCGCGTGCTCGGCCTTGACCGGGTCGGTCTCCTCGGTCCAGCCGAACCGGCGGGCGAGCCGGCCGAAGTGGGTGTCCACGGTGATGCCGGGGATGCCGAAGGCGTTGCCGAGCACCACGTTGGCGGTCTTGCGACCTACGCCCGGGAGCTCGACGAGGTCCTTGAGCCGGGGCGGCACCTGGCCGTCGTGCCGCTCGACCAAGGCGGCGCTGAGCTTGAGCAGCGACTCGGTCTTGGCGCGGAAGAACCCCAGCGGGCCGATGATCCCCTCCAGGGTCTCCCGGTCGGCCGCGGCCATGGCGGCCGCGTCGGGAAAGGCGGCGAACAGCGTGGGCCGGACGGCGTTGACTCGCTTGTCGGTGGTCTGCGCGCTCAGCACGGTGACCACGAGCAGCTCGAAGGGGTTGTCGAAGTCGAGCTCGCACCTGGCGTCCGGGTAGGTCTCGGCGAGGACGCGGTCGATCCGGCGCGCCTGCCGCACCAGCCCGGTGCGGGTAGGTGGAACTGCGGCAGCGCGGGGCACGCGGAAAGGATAGGCGGCGGTGCCGACGCGCCAGCGTGTGTGTCAGTCGGCCTTGGCGGCCGGGAGGAGCCGGCCCAGGAGGTCGTAGATGCTCACGGCGCCCAGCAGCGCGGCGCCCTTGCCCTTGCCGTCGAGCACCGCGACCAACGGCGAGCGGTTGGCGGCCATCATCGCCGCCAGCTCCAGGACGGTGTCGTCGTCGTTGGCCACCGGGAGAGCCGGGCGGTCCTTGGGAACGAGCTCCGCGACGGTGTGGTCGGCGAGCCGGTCGCTGATCGTGTCGGCGAACTTCTCGTCCAGCACCCGGGCCAGCGCCGGGTCGTCCTGGACGTAGGTCGGGACCAGCGCCCGCAGCACCTGTGAACCGGGGAGCACGGCGACGGGGTGGTTGTTCTCGTCGACGACGATCAGCCCGGGGCGGTTGTGCTCGGTCAGCAGGCGAGCGGCGGTGAGCGCATCGGTCTGCATCTGGACCGTGGGATAAGGGACGGCGAGGTCGCGGGCCTTCACGTCCCGAGCCTAGCCTCGCGTCAACAGCGATCCCGCGGCCACTAGGGTGGGCACCGGTGTGCCGGGAAGTCTGGTCGGCGTCGTCGTCGTCGACCCGATCGGAGCTCCGTGGACGCCTTCCTGGCCGTCGCCGTGTTCGCAGGCGCCTACATCTTCCTCGTGGCCGACCGGGTGCACCGCACCAAAGTGGCGCTGGTCGGCGCCGGTCTGGTGCTGCTGCTGCACATCAGCGACGCGGAGGCCGCCTTCTTCGACGAGGAGAGCGGGATCGAGTGGAACGTCATCTTCCTGCTCCTCGGGATGATGGTGATCGTCTCGGTGATGCGGCAGACCGGCGTCTTCGAGTACCTCGCGATCCTGGCCGCCAAGCGCTCCCGGGGCCGGCCCTACCGGCTGATGGTGATGCTGTGCGTGCTGACCGCGGTGGCCTCAGCGGTGCTGGACAACGTCACGACCGTCCTGCTGATCGCGCCGGTCACCTTCCTGGTCTGCGAGCGGCTGGGGCTGCGGCCGGTTCCCTTCCTGATCGCCGAGGTGCTCGCCTCCAACATCGGCGGCGCAGCCACGCTGGTGGGTGACCCACCCAACATCATCATCGCGAGCCGGGCAGACCTGACGTTCAACGACTTCCTGATCAACATGGCCCCATGGGTCGTCGTGCTCATGGTCGTCTTCTGCCTGATGTGCCGGGTCCTCTTCCGCTCGGCGTTCGTCTACGACGAGGAGCGGGCCGAATCGGTCATGGCGCTGGACGAGCGGGAAGCCATCAAGGACACGCGCCTACTCGTCAAGTCGCTGGCGGTGCTCGCCGTCGTCGTCGCTGCCTTCGTGTTGCACCCGGTGTTGCACTACGAGCCCTCGGTGGTGGCGCTGCTGGGGGCGGGTCTGCTGCTCCTGGTCACCGATGTGGAGCTCAGTGACGCCCTCAGCGAGGTCGAGTGGCCGACGCTGGTGTTCTTCGGTGGCCTCTTCATCATGGTCGGTGGCCTGGTCAAGTCGGGAGTCATCGGCGACCTGTCCACCAGCCTCGCCGAGGCGACCGACGGCCGGCTGGGGCTCGCCTCGATGGTGCTGCTCTTCGGATCGGCGGTGCTGTCGGCGATCGTGGACAACATCCCCTACGTCGCCACCATGTCCCCGGTCGTCGTGGGTCTGGTGCCCACCATGCCCGGCAACGGAGAGGCACTGTGGTGGTCGCTGGCCTTCGGTGCCGACCTGGGCGGCAACGCCACGGCCATCGGGGCCTCTGCCAACGTGGTGATGCTCGGCCTGGCGGAGCGGGCCGGCCACCGGATCGGGTTCTGGGAGTTCACGAAGTACGGCCTGGTCGTCACCGTGGTCACGGTCGGGCTGACAGCGCCCTACCTCGCCCTGCGCTACCTCTGACGTCCCGCTCGGACGTCCGCTCTCGGCAGGTCTGGTGCCTGTGACCCATTCCACTGGTTAGGATTCTCGCGGTGTCCGGTCGCCGGCGCCTGAGTGGCGCTGCCCGAGCGCGCAGTCGAGAGGAAAAGCCGTGGACAACGACGTACTCCGTCAGGCGCCGCTGTTCAGCGCCCTCGACGACGAGGCGGCCACAGCACTGCGGTCGTCGATGGCCGAGAGCCGCCTGCGGCGCGGCGACGTGCTGTTCCACGAGGGCGACACCGGTGACAAGCTCTACGTCGTGCTCGACGGCAAGGTCAAGCTCGGGCGCACGTCGTCCGACGGCCGGGAGAACCTGCTGGCGATCCTGGGCCCGGGCCAGATGTTCGGTGAGCTGTCGCTGTTCGACCCCGGCCCGCGGTCGGCCACCGTCACCGCGGTGACCGACTCGACGTTCGCCTCGCTCTCCCACGAGGACCTGCTGCGCTGGCTCGAGGGCCGCCCCGTCGTCGCCCGCGGCCTGCTCGCCCAGCTGGCCGGCCGGCTGCGCAAGGCCAACGACGTCGTTGCCGACCTGGTGTTCTCCGACGTCCCCGGTCGGGTCGCCAAGGCGCTCCTCGACCTCGCGGACCGGTTCGGCCGCACCGCCGACGACGGCGTGCACGTCCATCACGACCTCACCCAGGAGGAGCTGGCCCAGCTGGTCGGCGCCTCCCGCGAGACCGTCAACAAGGCGCTGGCCGACTTCGCCTCCCGCGGCTGGCTGCGCCTGGAGCCGCGCTCGGTCGTGATCATGGACGTCGAGCGCCTGGCCCGCCGGGCCCGTTGACTCGGGACATCCTGTCCGTCGAGTCATGACTTCCTGACCCTTGAGTCGGGGGAACCCGTCACCAGCGCCGGTTGCTGTATCCCGGCCGTAGTGCCTGGCGCAGCTCGGCGAGCCACCGGTCGCGCGCCTGGCCCGTGAAGTCGCCGCGGCGCACGACGATGACGGTCCAGCCGTTGTCGCGCAGCCAGCCGCGCCGGGTTTCGTCGTCCTCCCGCTGCTCGGGTGTCTTCAGGTGCCATTCCTCGCCGTCGTACTCGACGCAGACCCGCAGGTGGGGATAGGCGAAGTCGAGACGGAAGGTCGGGACTCCGTCGATGTGGATCCAGTACTGCGGCTTGGGGCACGGCAGGGTCGCGTCGTGGATCTCCAGGAGCACCCAGGACTCGCGCTCGGACTCCACGCGCGGTTCGACGATCTGCACCAGCGGGCGCAGCTGGCGCACACCGCGACGGCGCCGGAAGCGCGGCAGAGAGGCGAGATAGTCCTCGCGGGTCAAGCCATGCCGTGCTGCCATGGCGTTGAGCGCAGCGTAAGCCTCGCGACGCCGAAGGCAGCAGCCGAGGTCAAGGACTGTGCGGAGGGGGGTGGTGACACTGACGCCATGCACCGTGGTGATGTCCTCCGGGCGGAGGTCACGGGTGCGTCCGTCCACCCCGCTGATCGCCGTGGGCTCGTGTCCGCGCAGTGCACAGGTCTCGACGACCGGCACCAGGTCGCGCTCGCCCCACACGAAGACGTCGACTTCGTGGAGCCAGGCCGCGGTGCGACCAGAGACGACGTGGTGTGGACGAACCACCCGCGCGACCGCACGCGCATGCATCTCGATGGTGTCCGGAGTCTCCGCCGACACGAAGACTCCGCGGACGACCTGTCGTACGTCGCCTGCTCTGACGGCTCGACGCAGCCGTCCCTCTGGGATCTGGAGCGCGCGAAGGTCCGCCGGGGTGAACGGATGGTCGGGCCAGCTGGGCAGCAGATTCATGCCGACACGGTGCTGGCCACGCCGGGTTACCGCAGCCAGCAGCTACCCGGCCTGTGGAGAGACCGCTTGTCGTTCACGCTGTGGACGTGTGATGTCCCGAGTCAGGGGAAAGGAAGTCCGGATTCGGCGAACAGGATGTCCCGAATCAACGGGCGGCGAGGAAAGCGAGCTGGGCCCGGACCGACCACTCGGCGGCGCCCCACAGCGACTCGTCGACGTCCTGGTAGACGATCTCGACGACCCGACGGGGGAGCGCCTCGTCCTCGAGGTCGGGCACGTCGACACCCAGCTGCGTCAGGGCGTCCTCGACCTGGGCGAGCCGTTGACGGCGGTGGACCAGGTAGTAGTCCAGCACCCCGCGGGCGTCGTCGAGCACTGGCCCGTGGGCCGGCCACAGGGACTCGACGGAACCGGAGGCGGCCAGGTCGCGCATCCGCTCGATGGACTCGAAGTACGACGCGAGGTTGCCGTCCGGCCAGGCGATGACCGTTGTCCCGCGACCCAGGACCATGTCGCCGGTGAGCAGGGTCCGCTCGGCGGGCAGCAGCAGCGAGACCGAGTCCTCGGTGTGCCCGGGTGTCAGCACGACCTGGAGCCGTAGGCCGTCGACGTCGATGACCTCGTCGTCGGCGAGCGGATCGGCCTGGTGGCAGTAGGCCGGGTCGAGGGCGCGCACGGGGCAGCCCTTGCGGGTCGCCAGGTCGACCGCGGTCTCGGAGTGGTCGAAGTGGTGGTGCGTGAGCAGCACCAGGGCGACGTCGCCGGTCTCCTCGTCGACCCGGTCGACGTGACCGTCCTCGATCGGGCCCGGGTCGACGACCACCGACCGTGATGAGCCGGGCTCGCGCAGGAGCCACGTGTTGGTGCCGTCGAGCGTCATCAGCCCCGGGTTGGGTGCGAGCAGGCAGCGCGCCCGGTCGCCGAAGGTGCCTCCGGACCAGGCGTCGGTCACGGGCGGTGCCGCTGCGCGACCAGGGGACGGAGCCGGTCGGGCATCGACAGGGTCCAGCCCTCGCCCGACGGCTCGACCGCCGGGGTGAACATGTCGACCTCACGGTCCGCGGCCGCCAGGACCGACTCAGGGGTGTCGAAGGTGCCGACCTCCAGGCAGGTGAGGTAGGTCGGGGGCAGCATCCACACCTCGCCGGCGTCGGCCCGGTCGGCGGCCACCCGGGCGGGGAGCCAGACCACCTCGGAGGACTCCGAGGAGACATCCCGGGTGCGCTGGCCCTCGGGCAGCAGGGCGACGAAGAACCAGGTGCGGTAGCGCTTGGGCTCGAAGACCGGCGTCAGCCACCCGTCCCACGAACCCAGCAGGTCCGTGCGCAGCACCAGGCCGCGCCGGTTGAGGAAGTCGTGCATGGCGAGCTCGCGCGACTCGAGGGCGACCCGGTCGGCCTCCCAGTCCTCACCCGTGGTGTCGGCGACGACGTCGTCGGGCGACGTGCCGGCGAGGAGGACCCCTGACTCCTCGAACGTCTCCCGCACCGCCGCGCACACGAGCGCCCGGGCCATGTCCTCGTCGGTGCCCAGCCGCTGGGCCCAGTCGGCCGGCGGCGGCCCCGCCCAGCCGACCGAGGCGTCGAAGTCCCGCTCGTCGACCCCGCCGCCCGGGAACACGAACATGCCGCCGGCGAACTCCATCGAGACGTGGCGCCGCAGGAGGTAGACGACCGGGCCCTCCTCGGAGGGCTTGAGCAGGACCACGGTGGCCGCGTTGCGCGGCTCGACCGGCGTCCGGCTGCCCTCGGCGTACTCCTTGGCGACGTCGGCGAGCCGCGCCGGCAACGGCACCGGCGGGAGGGGGATCTTCACGGCGCGGTCCTCACGCGGGGTCGGCGATCTCGACGATGATCTCCACCTCGACCGGCGCACCGAGCGGCAGCGAGGCCACGCCTACCGCCGAGCGCGCGTGGACCCCGGCGTCGCCGAAGGCCGCGCCGAGCAGCTCGGACGCGCCGTTGACCACGCCCGGCTGGCCGGTGAAGTCGGGGGAGCTGGCCACGAAGCCGACGACCTTGACGACGCGCTTCACCAGGGACAGATCGCCGATCTCGGCCTTGACCGCGGCGATCGCGTTGAGCGCGCACTGCTGGGCGCAGGCGAACGCCTCCTCCGGGGTCACGCCCGCCCCGACGACGCCGGTGGCCATCAGCTCACCCGCGCGCAGCGGCACCTGCCCGGAGGTGTAGACGTGGTTGCCGGACCGCACCGCCGGCACGTAGACCGCGAGGGGCGCGGCCACTGCCGGCACCTCCAGGCCGAGCTCTGCGAGTCGCTCCTCGGGAGTGCTCACCGCCGCTCAGCCCTCGACCGGGCGCTTGAAGTAGCCCACGAGGTTCTCCGGGTTCATACCGGGAGCGATCTGCACGAGCTCCCAGCCGTCCGCCCCGAAGTTGTCGAGGATCTGCTTCGCCGCGTGCGTGAGGATCGGCGCGGTCAGGTACTCCCATTTGGTCATGCGGGCACGTTACTCAGGTCGTGCCTTCTGGGGGTACGGCGCCTCGTGCCGGGCCAGCATCGCGACGAACTCGCGGATCTTGCGCTCCCGCGTCTCGGCCCGCTTCACGGCGTTGAGCCGGTGGTAGAGCGCGAAGCGGTTGGTCTTGGTGAGCACGTCGAACATCCGCTGGGCCTCGGGCTCGGCAGCGATCGCGACCAGCAGGTCGTCCGGGGTCTCGGCGCTCGCCGGGCCGGCGTACGCCGCCGCCCACCGGCCGTCGGCCTTGGCCGCCTCGACAGCGGCCCGTCCGGCGGCGCGCATCCGACCCTGCTCCTCCAGGCGCTCGACGAGCTCGACGTTGCGCTGCGACCACATGCTCCGCGGCCGGCGACGCGTGATCCGGATGGTGTAGCTGCCCTCGTTGCGCTTGCCGCCCTGGCCGTCGATCCAGCCGTAGCACAGGAGCTCCTCGACGGCCTGCGCCCAGGTCAGCGTGGTCTCCGTGCTGCCCTTCCTGGCCAGCACGAGCCGTACGCCGTCCGAGCTCGCGTGGTGCTCCTCGAGCCAGTCGCGCAGGGCCGCGGCGTCGGGGACGAGCAGCTCGGGCAGCTCGGCCGCCATCACTCCTCCCGGTCAGGCAGGAAGGCGCAGAACTCGTTGCCCTCCGGGTCGGCCATCACCGTCCAGCGCGGGTGTCGCTGGAGCACCGTGGCGCCGGCCTCTGTGAGCAGCGACAGGTCGTCGGTCTTGACGTCCCAGTGGATCCGGTTCTTGACGGTCTTGGACTCCGGCACGGTCCCGAAGACGATGCAGTCGAACGGCGCGCCCGGGATCCGCTCCACCCATGCCTCGTCCTCGTCCTTCCCGCCGGGCGTGCCCCCGAGGACGTCGGCCCACCAGCGGGCGATGGTGCGCGGCGCAACCGAGTCGACGACGATCTCGTAGAGCCGGTAGCTCCGCAGTCGCTCGTCGTCGGGAGCGCGCTCGAACACGCACAGCTCACCGCCCTCAGGGTCGCGCAGCACCTTCCACTTGAACGAGTCGACGTCCTCGGCCGTGGCGCCGAGCGTGAGCACGTCGTCGACGGAGGCGACGTGGACATCGAGGTGGACGCGCTGTTTGACCGTCACCGGCTCCGGGACGGCGTTGATCCAGACCCGGTGCTCCGGCGTCGGCCCGTCGAGCTGGGCGTCGCCGTCGTCGTGCGCGACGTAGGTGAGGCCGAGGACCTCGGCCCAGAACCGTCCGAGCCGCTCGGCGTCGACGGCGTCGATGCAGAGGTCCTGCCAGGTCGCGATCGCCATATGACGACCCTAGGCAACGCCGACGACAGTCACACCAGCTCGGGCTCGGTCTTCTCGCGGACCTCGTCCTCGGTGACGCCGGGGGCCAGCTCGACCAGCGTGAGGCCGGTCGGGGTGATGTCGAGGACGCAGAGGTCGGTGATGATCCGCTGGACCACGCCGCGGCCGGTGTAGGGCAGCGAGCACTCGTTGACGATCTTGTATGAACCGTCGCGGGCGGTGTGCTCCATCAGCACGATCACCCGCTTGGCGCCGTGGACCAGGTCCATGGCGCCGCCCATTCCCTTGACCATCTTGCCGGGGATCATCCAGTTGGCGATGTCGCCGGTGGCCGAGACCTGCATCGCCCCGAGGATGGCCGCGTCGATCTTGCCGCCGCGGATCATCCCGAACGACGTCGCGGAGTCGAAGAACGACGCCCCGCGGCGCAGGGTGACGGTCTCCTTGCCGGCGTTGATGAGGTCGGGGTCCTCCTCGCCCTCGAAGGGGTAGGCCCCGACGCCGAGGATGCCGTTCTCCGACTGCAGCACCAGCTCGACGTCGTCGGCCACGTAGTTCGGCACCAGGGTCGGCAGCCCGATCCCGAGGTTGACGTAGGAGCCGTCGGTCAGCTCCGAGGCCGCCCGGGCGGCCATCTGCTCACGAGTCCAGCTCATCGGGCTCCACCCTCTCTGTGGCGGACCGTCCTCTTCTCGATCCGCTTGTCGGCGGCCTGCTCCGGGGTGAGTGCGACCACCCGCTGGACGAACACCCCCGGGGTGTGCACGTGGTTGGGGTCGATGTCGCCGGGCTCGACCAGCTCCTCGACCTCGGCGATGGTGACCCGCCCGCACATCGCTGCGAGCGGGTTGAAGTTGCGCGCGGAGTCACGGTAGACGAGGTTGCCGTGCCGGTCGCCCTTCCAGGCCCGCACCAGCCCGAAGTCCGCGACGATCGCCTCCTCCAGCACGAACTCCCGCGCCACGATCTGACCAGCACCGTCCACGGTGTCGAAGGTCCTCGTGTCCTTGGGCGGGGAGGACTTGATGACGTTGCCCTCGGCGTCGTACTTCCACGGCAGCCCGCCCTCGGCGACCTGCGTGCCGCCCCCGGTGGCGGTGTAGAACGCCGCGATCCCCGACCCGCCGGCCCGCATCCGCTCGGCCAGCGTGCCCTGCGGCGTCAGCTCCACCTCGAGCTCACCGGCGAGGTACTGCCGGGCGAACTCCTGGTTCTCACCGACGTACGACGCCACCATCCGCCGCAGCCGCCCCGCACCCAGCAGCAGCCCGAGACCCCAGTCGTCGACCCCGGCGTTGTTGGACACCGCCTCCAGGTCGGTCGTGCCTGCATCCAGCAACGCCTTGATGAGCACAGAGGGGATGCCGCATAGCCCGAAGCCCCCGACCGAGAGCGTCGCACCGTCCGGGATGTCCGCGACCGCATCGGCCGCCGACGAGACCACCTTGTCCATGGGCCTGCACGTTAGTCCTACGGTTGTCCGCGTGAGCACCGACTGGCCCCGCGTGCGCCTGCACGTGGTGACTGGCAAGGGCGGGACCGGCAAGACCACAGTGGCTGCCTCGCTCGCGCTCGCGCTCGCCTCCCACGGCAAGCACGTCCTCCTCTGCGAGGTCGAGGGCCGCCAGGGCATCGCCCGCATCTTCGACGTGGAGCCGATGCCCTACGAGGAACGCCGGCTGGCGACCGGCCTCGCGGCCGAGGGCCAGTCCGCAGGGACCGTGCACGCCCTCAGCATCGATCCCGAGGCCGCGCTGCTCGAGTACCTCTCCATGTACTACAAGCTGGGTCGCGCCGGGCGGGCGCTGGACCGGTTCGGGGTCGTGGAGTTCGCGACCACCATCGCGCCGGGGGTCCGCGACGTCCTGCTCACCGGCAAGGTCTTCGAGGCGGTGCAGCGCAACAGCCGCAACAAGGGCGCCCGCCAGTACGACGCCGTGGTGCTCGACGCCCCGCCGACGGGGCGCATCACCCAGTTCCTCAACGTGAGCGACGAGCTCGCCGGCCTGGCCAAGGTAGGGCCGATCAAGCACCAAGCGGACACGATGATGACCCTGTTCCGGTCACCGCGGACCGCCGTGCACCTGGTGACCCTGCTCGAGGAGATGCCGGTCCAGGAGACCGCGGACGGCATCGAGCACCTGCACGACGCCGGGCTGCCGGTCGGTGGCGTCGTCGTCAACCTGGTGCGCCCGCGCGACCTCAAGGTCAAGGACCTGGCGGCGGCCCGCAAGGGCATCCTCGACCGGGAGGGGATCAGGGCCGACCTCGTCGAAGCAGGGGTCGACGTCGACGAGGCGCTGCTGGACGGGTTGCTGTCGGAGGCGCGGGACCACGCCGAGCGGAGGGCGCTGGAGGACTCGCAGCGCAAGGTCGTCAAGGGCCTCGGCGTGCCGGCGTACGACCTGCCCCGGCTGGCCGGCGGTGTCGACCTGGGCGGGCTCTACGAGCTGGCCCAGGCCCTCAAGGACCAGGGGTTGGCATGACCAGGAGCCACCCCCGCGTCGGCCCGCTGGCCGCCCATGCGACCGCGACGAAGGTGCTCGACGTCGACGCGCTGATCGACGACCCCGGCACCGGGATCATCGTCTGCTGCGGCTCGGGCGGCGTCGGCAAGACCACCACGTCCGCGGCGCTGGCCCTGCGCGCGGCCGAACGGGGCCGCAGGGTCGTCGTCCTGACCATCGACCCCGCCCGCCGGCTAGCGCAGTCGATGGGCATCGAGGCGCTCGACAACACTCCGCGTCCGGTGGTCGGCGTGGGCGGCGCGGGTCAGGGTGGCTCGCTCGACGCGATGATGCTGGACATGAAGCGGACCTTCGACGAGGTCGTGGAGAGCCAGGCCACGCCGGAGAAGGCCAAGCAGATCCTCGAGAACCCCTTCTACATCGCGCTGTCGAGCTCGTTCGCCGGGACCCAGGAATACATGGCCATGGAGAAGCTGGGCCAGCTCCAGCGCGACTCCCAGCAGACCGGCACCTACGACCTGATCGTGGTGGACACCCCGCCGTCCCGATCTGCTCTGGACTTCCTCGATGCACCGGAGCGGCTGTCATCGTTCCTGGACGGCCGATTCGTGCGGATGCTCCTGGCACCGGCCCGGGGACCGGCCAGGATCATGACCGCGGGTCTCGGCCTGGTCACCGGCGCGCTGTCGCGGATCCTTGGCGGGCAGTTCATCACCGACCTGCAGACCTTCGTAGCCGCCCTGGACACGGTGTTCGGGGGTTTCCGGGCCCGCGCCCAGCAGACCTACGCGCTGCTCCAGGCAGACGGGACGGCGTTCCTGGTCGTGGCGGCCCCCGAGTCCGACGCGTTGCGCGAGGCGGCCTACTTCGTGGAGCGGCTGGGGGAGGAGCGGATGCCCTTGGCCGGACTGGTGGTCAACCGGGCCACTCCGGCACCGACGGGCACGCTGTCCGCGGACGAGGCGATGTCGGCGGCCGGCCGGCTGCAGCGGGCGGGACGAGGCTCGGTCACGGCCGGTCTGCTCCGCCTGCACGCCGACCGGGTCCGGATGTGCGAGCGCGAGGCGGTGTTGCGCGGCCGGTTCGCGGCCGCGCACCCGCAGGTGCCGACGGTCGTGGTGCCTGCGCTGGCGGGGGATGTGCACGACCTGGAGGGGCTCAGGGAGGTCGGAAATATGCTGGCGGCCGGATGAAGGTCACTTTCGTGACGTCAACCGGCCGCGAGCTCTACGCCCTGACGCGAGTGCAGTTCCCACGCCAGGACGGGTCTGTGGGTATTCAGTTGGGTGTCGCAGGTGTCGCCAGTGCCTCAGGCGTTGACCACGGTCTCGGTGGCCTTGGTGCGGGCCGCCTCGAGGACCGAGCGCCACGAGGCGTTCGGACGACGACGAAGCAGCGCCCGGCGCTCCCGCTCGGTCATGCCGCCCCACACGCCCCACTCGATCTGGTTGTCGAGGGCCTCGGCGAGGCATTCGGTACGCACCGGGCAGCCGGTGCACATCTGCTTGGCCTTGTTCTGCTCGGCCCCGCGGACGAAGAGCTCATCGGGCTGCGCGCTGCGGCACACGGCCTTGGGGGTCCAGTCCTCGATCCACATTGTTCTGCCCACCTGATCTCCGAGATTTCGCTGTTTGCCCCTAGGGGCTGAGGTCTCGGGGTGCTCCCTCCCCGTAGGAAGAAAGTTACGAAGTAAACAGGTTTGGGGGCAGCGGGCGATCGATTCGACCTCCATAGTCCGAAATGACTAGTCCCGAACGGTCATAGGTCCCCTGGGAGGGGGTCGTTCGGCCGACTGTTCTGTGGGTCGCACGAGCATCTGACGCCTGATCCGGGGTCAGTTCCGTGTCCGTGGCGTTGATGAGGCGTTCTGCACCCCAGGTTGGGGCATGTACCCCAGGGGGTATACCCCGGGCTTTCGCGAAAACAGCCCGTTGGTGCCGCCCCATTACTCTGGGGCCGTGCCCATGCCCCGCAGCGAGCGCCTCCCGGCGCACCGCGTGCTGTCACACCTGGTGGTCATGGCGGCCGTCTCGGTCGTGCTCGGCGTCGTGGTCGCCGGCCTGGCGATCCCCTTCGCCGGGCTGGCCGGGGTGGGCACCCAGAACCTCGCCGACACCATGGAGGAGCTCCCCCAGGAGCTCACCACCGAGGCGCTGCCGCAGCGCAGCCTGGTTCTGGACAACAAGGGCAACGTGCTGGCGACCCTCTACGTCGACGGCGGCAACCGGGTCAACGTGCCGCTGCGGCACGTCTCGCGGATGATGGTGAAGGCCGTGGTGGCGATCGAGGACTACCGCTTCTACGACCACGGCCCGCTCGACTTCAAGGGCACGCTGCGGGCGATGATCACCAACCAGGCCAACGACGGAGTCGTCCAGGGTGGCTCGACGATCACCCAGCAGCTCGTCAAGCTCACCCTCATCCAGCAGGCCGACACACCCGAGGAGCAGGCGGCGGCGTCGGACGACACCTACGCGCGCAAGTTCAACGAGCTGCGCTACGCCGCCGCGCTGGAGGAGAACTACAGCAAGGACTGGATCCTCGAGCGCTACCTCAACACCGCCTACTTCGGTGACGGCGTCTACGGCATCCAGATGGCGGCCAAGCACTACTTCGGGGTCAACGCGAGTCAGCTCAAGGCCCGGCAGGCGGCACTGCTCGCCGGCCTGGTGAAGAACCCGTCGGAGTACGACCCGACCAACAGCGAGGACAAAGCCGTCGCCCGCCGCAACGTCGTCCTCGACCGGATGGCCGAGCTCAATGTGATCAGCAGGGAGAAGGCGGAGCGGCTCAAGGAGCGGGACCTCGGCCTCGACGTCCAGGAGTCCCGCAACGGCTGTGTGCGCACCGACGCGCCGTTCTTCTGTGACTACGTGCTGGACTGGCTGTCCAAGGACCCCCGCCTCGGCAAGACCCCCGAGGATCGGATGCGCCTCCTGCAGACCGGCGGTCTCACCATCAAGGCCACCGTCGACGTCGGCATGCAGCGGGTGGCGGACAACGCCGTCCGCGCCCACGTCTTCCAGCGCGACCAGGCCATCGGCGCGCTCGCCGTGGTCGAGCCCGGGACCGGCAACGTCAAGGCCATCGCCCAGTCGCGGCCGATGGGGCGCAACAAGCGAGCCGGCGAGACCTACCTCAACTACGTCGTCCCCCAGAAGTTCGGCGACTCGCAGTGCTGCCAGGCCGGGTCGACGTTCAAGGTGTTCACGCTCGCCGCGGCACTCGAGCAAGGCATCCCGCTCAACAAGGTCTACAACTCCCCGCCGTCGATGAGCTTCAACCCGAGCGACTTCGCCAGCTGCCCCGGTTCCGAGCAGGGCGGGCCGCCGTTCAACATCGACAACTCGACCTCCAGCGGCCGGATGAACCTCTACTCCGGCACCCGCTACTCGGTCAACACCTTCTACATGCAGCTGACCCGGGAGACCGGCATCTGCAAGCCCTACGAGATGGCCAAGGCGATGGGTGTCGACCTGACCAGCCCCAACGGCGACCGGCAGGGCAACGGCGCGGAGCTGGTCCCGTCGTTCACCCTGGGTGTCGCGCCGGTGAGCCCGCTGGAGATGGCCGAGGCCTACGCCACCTTCGCCGCCCGAGGCCTGCACTGCCACTCCCGTCCCGTCGAGGCGATCCTCGACTCGGCCGGCAACCAGATCCGCGACTATGCGTCCAACTGTGCCCAGGTGATGCAGCAGAGCACGGCCGACGCCGTCAACGACGTGCTCCGCGGTGTGATCGAGGGCGGCTTCGCCCAGGCCCAGGCGCTGGACCAGCCGGCCGCCGGCAAGACCGGCACCACGCAGGAGGGCAAGTCGGTCTGGTTCGTCGGCTACACGCCTCAGCTGGCCGCCGCCGCGATGATCGGCGGCGCCAACGCGCTGGGCGTGCCGATCGGGCTCGCCGGCCAGACCATCGGCGGGGAGTACGTCCCCTCCGCGTCCGGGTCCGGCTTCGCCGCCCCCATCTGGGGTGACGCGATGAAGATCTACGACGACTCCCTCGACTACGTGGACTTCGTCTACCCCTCCACCGTGCCCGGCGCGGGCGAGACCGTCGCCGCGCCGCCCCCGTGCAAGCGCAAGCGCTGTCAGGACGGCGGCGGAGACGGCAACGGCGGGGGCAACGGCGGGGGCAACGGCGGGGGCAACGGCAACGGGAACGGGAACGGCGGCCGTTAGCCGAGCTGGCGGCGCACCTCCGCCGCGACCGCGCCGCCGTCGGCACGGCCCTTCACCTGAGGCTGCACGACGCCCATCACCTTGCCCATGGCCTTCATGCCCTCGCCCGCGGCGCCGGTCTGCTCGATCGCGGCGGTCACGATGGCGGCGACGTCCTCGTCACTGAGCGCCTCGGGGAGGTAGTCGGCCAGGACCGCGGCCTCGGCGCGCTCCTTGTCCGCCATCTCCGCGCGACCGCCTTCCTCGAAGGCGGTGGCCGCCTCCCGGCGCTTCTTCGCCTCGCTGGAGAGCACGCCGATCACGTCGTCGTCGGTGAGCTCGCGGTGCTCCTTGCCGGCCACCTCGGCGTTGGTGATCGCGGTGAGCACCATCCGGATCGTGGAGGACCGCACCTCGTCGCGCGCCTTGATGGCGGCGGTCAGGTCGGTGCGCAGGCGGTCCTTGAGGTTGCTCATGTGGTCGATTGTGTCAGTGTGGCGGCGTGTCACTCACCCGCATTGTCGGCGGCCTGACCGGCGCCGGGGCCGTCGCCGGCACCGCACTGACGGCATACGCCGCCTGGGAGGCCCGACAGTTCACCCTGCGCCGGGTCGAGGTGCCGCTGCTCCCTGCCGGGGCGCGTCCACTCAAGGTGCTGCACCTGAGCGACATCCACATGACACCCGGCCAGCGGCGCAAGCAGGAGTGGCTGGGCGGGCTGGCGCTGCTGCGCCCCGACCTGGTCGTCAACACCGGCGACAACCTCGGGCACCGTGACGCCGTGCCCGTCGTGGCGTCCTCCTTGGGCGCCCTGCTCGACGTGCCGGGAGTGTTCGTCTTCGGCTCCAACGACTACTTCGAGCCGAGCCTGCGCAATCCGTTGCGCTACCTGCTCCCCGACGACGGCCGCCGCTCGACACACACGCCGAAGCTCCCTTGGCCCGAGCTGCGCGACTCCTTCGCCGCCGCCGGCTGGACCGACCTCACCAACCGGAAGGAGTCGGTCAAGGTCGGTGACCTCACCTTCGCGATCGCGGGTGTCGACGACCCGCACCTCGGCTACGACAGGCTGGACGACGTCGCCGGCCCGGCCGACCCGCACGCCGACGTGCGCCTGGCCGTCGCGCACGCGCCCTACCTGCGGGTCCTCGACCAGTTCGCCCGCGACGGCTACGACGCCGTGCTGGCCGGCCACACCCACGGCGGCCAGGTCTGCCTGCCGGGCGTCGGCGCGCTCACCACCAACTGCGACCTCGAGCCCGCCCGGGCCAAGGGGCTGCACCGACACCCCGCCGACTCGCGGCCCGGCGACCCCGGGTCCTCGTGGCTCCACGTGTCGGCCGGCCTCGGGACGTCGCCCTACGCACGGATCCGGGTCGCCTGCCGGCCCGAGGCCACCCTTCTCACCTTGACGTCCCGGGACGCCTGACCGATTGGGGAGCGCCCCGTCCGCTCCGGTATGCTCCCCGGCTTGTGGGCCCAGCCGGATCGGGCCCGCGATCGGGCTGTGGCGCAGCTTGGTAGCGCGCCTCGTTCGGGACGAGGAGGCCGCAGGTTCAAATCCTGTCAGCCCGACCGATGTGATGTCTCAGGACATCGGCGACAGCCGGACCCCGTGGGGTCCGGCTGTCGGCCATTTCGCCTGGGGTGAGCCACCAGGCAAGCGAGGATGTGTGTCAGCTCGCGTGCAAGCCGTTGAGGATCGAGGCGACCTCGTCCGGTCTGGTCACCAGGGCCATGTGGCCCGCGTCGAGTGTGACGACGTCGGCACCGATGCGCTCGCTCGACCGTGTCTGCAGCTCCGGGGGATAGCAGTGGTCCTCGGAGAGGTGGACGTAGGTGCGCGGCACGGGGAGGGTGTAGCCGCTCAGGTCCACGACCTCGGTGAGCAGCGCGGCTGAGTCGTCGACCATCCGCTCCAGGATGAAGGCCGACTGCTCGGCGTCCGCGTCGTTGCACAGCATCGCCCGCGCGGCCTCAGCGTCGATCGAGTAGATGCCTCCGGCGATGCTGGCCTCGACCGCGGCGCGCACGTCGGGGTCGATCTGGTCGAGGACCCGGGTGCCGTCCTCGGGCACGACGGCTGATACGAGCACGACCTGGCGGATCCGCTCCGGCAGGAGGGACATGACCCGGGGCACGGTGACCCCGCCGAACGAGTGGCCGACCAGGACGATGTCAGTGAGGTCGGCGGCCAGGATGTCGGTCACCACTGCCTTGCCGCAGTCCTCGAGGGTGACGGCGCGGACGTCCTGGTCAGCCCTGCTGCCACGCCCGGGCAGATCCACAGCGAGGACCTCGCCGTCCAGCAGCGGGATCAGGCGTTCCCAGCTCGACGATCCGCACGCGGCCCCATGGATCAGCACGAACGACATCTGAGTCCCCCTCGGGCGCTCGACAGCAGGACGGTAACTTAACTGAATTCATTTTGACTTGGCAAGGCTCTCGTCTCGCTCGGCAACCGCCTGACGAAACCAAAGTCGGTTCAAATTTGTCGTGCTCTGTGGTTGCCATCACACGGGATGGCGTGCTTGACTCTGGAATGAACTGAACTCAACTCGGTTCGCTTCGATCCAGAGAGCGGTGGTGTCCGATGACGACGAACGCCCCCCAACGTGACGCGTCCGGCGGCCAACGAGGGCCGGCTCGGGTCGACGCGTCGGCAGCGCCGGTGCTGACGGTCCGCGGTCTGTCGAAGACCTTCCCGGGCACCCGGGCCCTCGACGACGTCTCGATCGACATCCGCCCCGGTGAGGTGCACGCGCTCATGGGCCAGAACGGCTCGGGCAAGTCGACGCTGATCAAGGTGCTGGCGGGCTATCACTCGGCGGATCCGGGTGCCACCGCGGAGCTCAACGGCGTTCCTTTCGAGGCGGGCAGGTCGGTGCCCGACGGCCTGCGCTTCGTGCACCAGGACCTCGGTCTGATCCTGGAGCTCAGCGCCCAGGACAACCTGGCGCTGCACGGAGGCTTCGCGCGTGGCTTCGGTGGGCGCGTGCTGTGGAAGCAGCAGGAGGCGGAGACCCGCCGGGTGCTCGCGGCGTTCGACGTCGACCTCGACATCCACCGGCCGCTGGCCGCGGCGACCCCGGTGCAGCGCACGGTGGTGGCGATCGCGGCGGCGCTTCAGGGCTGGGACGGCGGTGGCGTCCTGGTCCTCGACGAACCGACTGCGGTGCTGCCGTACGACGAGGTCGAGCGGCTCTTCGAGGTCGTGGACCAGGTGCGCAGACGCGGCACGAGCGTCCTCTACGTCTCGCACCGGATGGACGAGATCTTCTCCCTCGCCGATCGGGTCACCGTCCTGCGTGGAGGGCGACGAGTCGGCACCTACGACGTGAGCACGCTCGACTCCCGCGCGTTGGCCAACCGGATGGTCGGCGACGAGGTCGATCCTGACTTCCGCGCACCGATCGTCACCCAGACCGACCAGCCGGTCCGGCTAGAGGCCCGGGGCGTCCGCGGCAAGTGGCTGCGAGGCGTCGACCTCGAGGCGCGCGCCGGCGAGATCGTCGGCATCGCGGGGCTCGCGGGCGCAGGCGCGCTCGAGCTGCCCTACGCCCTTGCCGGGAAGGCCGGCGTCCTCGCCGACGGGCAGATCCGGCTTCCGGCGCTGTCGGACAGGTGGTACGACGTACGCCAGGCGCGCGACCTCGACATCCCGCTCGTCCCCGCCGACCGCCAGACCGAAGCCGTGATCGCGGAGTTCACGGTCGCCGAGAACATCTCCTTGTCCTCCCTCCAGCGACTCGGGAGCAGAGGGCGGCTGTCGGCCAAGGACGAGACCGATCTCGTCGAGACCTGGAGCGAGCGACTCAGCCTGGTGAGCGCCGGACCTGGGGCGCCGATCTCGACCCTGAGCGGCGGCAACCAGCAGAAGGTGATCCTCGCCCGTTGCCTGGCGGGAGATCCTCAGGTCCTGGTGCTCTGTGAGCCGACGGCGGGTGTGGACATCGGCACGCGCGTGTCGATCTACCGGATCATCGCCGAGCTGGCCGCCCAAGGTCTCGCGGTGGTCGTCGCCTCGTCCGACGAGGGGGACCTGCTCGCCCTCTGCACGCGGATCCTCGTCCTGCGCGACGGCGTGGTCGCCGAGGAGCTCGCCGCCCAGGGATTGACCAAGAACGTGCTGATCAGAGCCATCGAAGGAGCGGACCAATGAGCTCGAAAGCCGACGAACGGGTCATGACCACGGCCCAGCCAGCCGACCCGGCACCCCACACGCCGAGCGTCGCCTCGACGTGGGTCTCCCGCCTCGCCGTCGACAAGGTCGGGGCCATCTACGTCTGGCTGGCCATCATCGCGGTGTTCTCGGTGTGGGTGCCCGAGACGTTCCCCAACATCACGACCGCCAAGCAGATCCTCAACGCCAACGCGATCACCGGGCTCGCCGCCCTCTCGGTCACCATCCCCCTCGCAGCCCGGGTCTTCGACCTGTCGTTCGCGTTGAACATGACCGTGTGCGGTGTCGCCGTCACGCACCTGGTGGTCGACGGCGTCCCGCTGGTGCCCGCGGTCCTGATGGGGTTCGTGATCGGGCTCGTGATCGGCCTCGTCAACGCCGTCGTCGTCGTGGGCATGAAGATCGACTCCTTCATCGCGACCCTCGCCACCGGCTCGCTGCTCCAGGCGGTGGTCACCTGGATCACCAACGACACCCCGATCAGCGACGCCAAGCTCGCGGGCGGGTTCTCCAAGATCGGCCAGACCACGGTCGGGGGCATCACCCTCCCGGTGTTCTACTTCGCGCTCGTCGCCGTCGGCATCTGGTACGTCCTCGAGCACACCGCGACCGGTCGACGGCTCTACGCCGTGGGCTTCAACCCGGACGCCGCGCGGCTGGCCGGTGTCAGGGTCGCTCGGCTGCAGTTCCTCAGTCTCGTCACTTCTGGTGTGCTCGCCGGGGCGGCCGGCATCGTGCTGGCATCCGTGCTCGGCGGGGGGTCACCGACTGCCGGAACGCCCTACCTCCTTCCCGGTTTCGCAGCGGTGTTCCTCGGGGCGACCCAACTCAAGAACGGGCGGTTCAACGCGGGCGGGACCGTGATCGCAGTTCTCCTGCTGGGCACCGGGGTCACCGGTCTCGGTCTGGCCAACGCACCGCAGTGGTCGGGTTCGCTCTTCGTCGGGATCGTCCTCATCGCCGCGCTCACCGTCACCGGCCTGCAGCGCCGGACCACCCTCGCCGCCCGTCCCGCTGACCCGGATCCGGATCCGGATCCGGACAGTCAACCCGTCTCGAAATGACGCCGTCGGACGACGGGTCACTCATGCGTCTCGGGACAGAGAAGCCCACACAGAAAGAGAGAACCATGTCCGCACACAGCCCCACCGAACGCCGCCTGAGGTGGGTCGTGACGATCGCATCGATCGCCACCATCCTGCTCGCCGCCACCGCCTGCGGCGACAACAGTGAAGCGTCGTCGTCGACGGAGGTCGACACCGCCGGCCTCGAAGCCGCCAAGGCAACGGTCGCGAAGGCCGCTGTGCGCCCCACGACGATCAGCGTCGACACACCCATCGACAAGCCGATCCCGACCGGCAAGAAGATCACCTTCGTCAGCTGCGGAGTCGAGGCGTGTGCGGTCCAAGGGCCCATCCTGGCCCGCGGGGCGGAGATCCTCGGCTGGACCGTCGACCAGGTCGCCACCGACGGGTCTCCCGAGAAGGTGCAGGGCGCCATCGACTCAGCGATCCGCAACGGCACGGACGCGGTGATCCTCAACGCCGCGGACAAGGACGCCTACGCGAAGCAGATCGCGGACGCGAAGGACGCCGGCGTGCAGTTCGTGACGTGCTGCTCGCTCGCGACGACCGACGACGGGATCCTCTACAACACCGCCACCGCCGAGCAGAACGCCCCGATCGGCGACTACCTCGCCGCCGAGGTCGTCAGTGACAGTGGGGGCAAGGCCGACGCGGTGTACGTCAACATCTCGGCGTTCGAGATCCTGGCGGAGGTCGGCGCCACCTTCGAGGAGGGCATGAAGAAGTACTGCCCCTCGTGCGGTGTCGACAACCTCGACATCCCGCTGACCGCCCTCGGCAAGGACGCTCCCGACCGGATCGTCTCCTACCTCCGGAGCCACCCGGACGTCAACTACGTGGCGTTGTCGGTGACCGACGCGCTGGCCTCGGGACTGCCGGCGGCGCTCAAGGCCGCGGGCCTCGCGGACAAGGTCACGATCGTCGGGCAGGGCGGCGGTCCGCAGAACTTCGCGGACCTGGAGACCGGGGCGATCGAGGCCCTGATGCCGACCGACCTCTACTCCTACGACTACCTGATGCTCGACGCTCTCGCCCGCCACTGGGCAGGGGTGCCGGTCCTCGAGTCAGGCCCACGGTTCTGGCTGGTCAAGAAGGACACCGCTCCGGAGGACACGTCGGCGGCGTTCCCGATGGTGGAGGACTACGAGGCGCAGTTCAAGGCGCTGTGGGGCAAGTAGGGATCGGTCTCTCCTCGAGCGGGTCCGGCACCGGTCACGGTGCCGGACCCGTTCGCGTGGCGGTGAGGGACCGGTGACCCAGCGGTGCGTGGGCAGGACCGCCCTCGTCACCGGCGCGGCGGCGGGCATCGGGGCGGCCATCGCCCGTCTGCTCCACCGGGAGGGGGCCGTCGTCCACCTGGCCGACGTCGATCGGGATTCGGGCAGGCTGCTGGCGGCGGAGCTGGGCGACCGGGCTTCGTTCGTCGCCCTCGACGTGACCGACGAGGCCGCGTGGGAAGCGGCCGTCGGCGAGCTCGAGAAGGGCGGGTCCCGGCTGACGACGCTCGTGAACTGCGCCGGCGCAGCTCTGAGGCGACCGATCCTCGAGACCACGGCTGAGGACTTCCGCCGGATCCTGGACCTCAACCTGACCGGCACGTTCCTGGGCCTCCGGGTCGCCGGTCGCCACCTCGCCGACGGCGGGTCGATCGTCAACATCTCCTCGCTCAACGGCGTGCTGCCGACCGCCGGCCTCGGCGCCTACGTCGCCTCCAAGGCGGGGGTGTCCGCGCTGACCCGGGTCGCCGCCCTCGAGCTCGCCGAGCGAGGCGTCCGGGTCAACGCCGTGAGCCCGGGCAGCATCGACACGGCCATCACCGATCGCCCGGACTTCGCCGACGTCGACTGGTCCGCCTACCTGCGGACGATCCCCTTGGGCCGCCGCGGTCAGCCGGACGAGGTGGCGCAGGCCGTGCTCTACCTCGTCTCCGACGACAGCGCCTACGTGACCGGCGCCGAGCTCGTCATCGACGGCGGCATCGCCGCCGGGCGTCGAGCCACCTGATCCCTGACCTGGTCCGGTCAGTCCTCCAGGATCGTGATCGCGCTCTCCGGGCACGAACCCGCAGCGTTGCGCGCGTCGTCGACCTGGTCGGGGGGTACGTCGACGATCTGGCCGCGGGCGGTCACGAAGCCCTCGTCGTCCTCGGTGAGCAGGTCCTCGGCGAGGGTGTAGCAGCGGCCGTGCCCCCGGCACAGCGTGGCACTGAACTCGAGCTTCATGCCGACACCTCCCAGGTGAGCGGGAGGCTGAGCAGGGTCATCATGGCGCCGCCGCCGCGCTCCATCAGGGGGGTCTTCGTCGCCACCTCGAAGTCGGGGATGACCTTCAGCCACTCCTCGACGGCCACTCTCATGACCATCCGGGCCAGGTGGGCCCCGAGACAGCGGTGCGGTCCGCCCGCGAACCCGAGGTGGTTGTTGGCCTTGCGGTCCACGATGAACTCGTCGGGCCGGTCGTAGACCCGCGGGTCCCGGTTGGCTCCGGAGACCAGGCCGTAGACCATGTCGCCCTTGCGCAGCGGGCAGCCGTGGAACTCCGTGTCCTGGGCCACCTTGCGGCCGTCACCGAAGATGATCGTGTAGAGGCGCAGCGACTCCTCGACCGCCGACGGGATCAGCTCCGGTTCGGCCACCAGGCGGCGCCGGTCGTCCGGGTTCTCGGCGAGGTGGCGGAAGAGGTAGCCCAGCTGGCCGCGCGTCGTGTCGAGGCCGGCGAGGACCAGCACGGTCAGGATGTCCAGGATCAGGTCGTCGCCCAGCGGGGCGTCGTCCACGGTCGAGTGCAGCAGCAGTGACACGAAGTCGTGCTCCCGCTGGTCCGTGTCGTCCTGCCGAGCCGCGAGCACGTCGATCCAGTACTGACGGATCGAGCCCAGCGCCGCACCCATCGCCTGCTGCTGCTCGAGGTCGCCGCCGAAGCCGGCGAAGAAGTCCTCCACCCACGGGACGAACAGGTCGGCATCGGAGTGCGGGACGCCGATGATCTCCAAGAAGATCTCGGTGGGCAGCCGCATCGCGAAGTCGGTGATGAAGTCACACTCGCCGCGCCCCGCGAGGTCGCTGACCAGCCGCCTGCCCATCTCGTGGGCCTGCGGGGCGATCCGGTTGACCGCGTTGGGAGCGAACCAGCGGCTGATCAGCTGGCGGTACTTGCTGTGCTCGGGCGGGTCGATCTGGGTGGGGACGAACCGGTAGGCAGGCTCGGGGTCCCAGGGCGTGATCGACTCGCTGGAGAAGATCTCCGGGTGCTGGTACATCTCCCGGACCTCGTCGTACCTGGTGAACATCCAGTAGCCCTGAGCGTGGCTGTTGAGGAAGACCGGGCTGGTCTCGCGCAGCTCGGCGGCCTTGCGCCAGTGACTGCCGACCTCCAGGGGAGGAGAGGCGTCGACGTGGACCACGGGACAGCCGCTGGGAACCCGCCCGGAGAACCGAGACGGGACCTCTGCCGGGACCTCTGCCGGGTCCACCGGGTCGGTCGACGCCCCGCCGACGGGTGCTGGGTCGGTCATGGTCATCGTGTGCTCTCTCCCTGCGAAGGCGTCGGCGGTGACCGGCGCACGAACTGAGTTCGGTTTGGGTCCGAGTAGCCTCGACTGTAACGCCGGTCACGCGCCGGTGACAAGACCTTCGAGAGACCTCGACCCAGGAGCGGATCTGCCTCTTGTGGTCGGCGTCACGATGTTCTAAATTGAATCGAACTTGGTTCACTTCGGGGATCCGAGAGCACAGCGGGCCGAGGGCCCGAACCCATCAGTGAAGGGTCACCCCAATGACGCAATTCGACCACCAGGACTTCTTCATCGACGGCGCCTGGCGCCGGGCCGAGACCGACGACCGGTTCGACGTCGTCTCACCCCGGTCCGAAGAGGTCATCGGACACGTCCCGGCAGCCTCGCGGGCCGACATCGATGCCGCCGTCGGCGCCGCGCGCCGGGCCTTCGACGAGGGTGAGTGGCCGCGGCTGAGCCCGGCCGAGCGAGCGGACTACCTGACGCGGATGGCCGACGCCATCGCCAGGCGTCAGAAGGAGCTCGCCGAGCTGATCACCGAGGAGCTCGGCTGCACGCTGTTCCTCTCGCAGGTCTACCAGGTCGTCTCCCCGGTGATGAGCCTCAACTACAACGCCGAGATCGGCCGCGGCCTCGTGACGGAGGAAGTCCGGCTCAGCGACCTCGGCCCGCTCGCGGCGAGCTCCGAGGGCGGCAGCATCATCCCGATGGCCGGCGCCAGCCTGGTCGTCCAGGAGCCGGTCGGCGTCGTCGCCGCCTTCCCGGCCTACAACTTCGCGTTCCCCGCAGTCCCGCAGAAGGTGGCGCCCGCACTGATCGCCGGGTGCACCGCGGTCGTGAAGGTGACTGAGCCCAACCCGCTCGCCACCTTCATCTACGGGGACATCTGCGCGGAGGTCGGCCTGCCGCCCGGGGTGATCAACATCGTCGCCGCTCGCGCCCCCGAGGCCGAGTACCTGGTCCGCCACCCCGGTGTGGACATGGTGAGCTTCACCGGGTCGGTGCAGACGGGTTCACGCATCGCCGCCGCCTGCGGCGAGCTGATCAAGCCGTGTGTGCTGGAGCTCGGCGGCAAGTCGGCGGCCATCGTGCTCGACGACGCCAAGCTGGAGGACGCCCTTCCGGTGCTCATCGGCGCCAGCGTCGGCACCAACGCCGGCCAGAGCTGCGTGGCCCTGACCCGGCTCGTCGTCCCCGCCGCCCAGTACGACGACTACGCCGAGGCACTCGTGGAGGGCTTCCGGTCGCTGAAGATCGGCGACCCCATGGAGGCCGACACGGTGATCAGCCCCTTGGTCACCGAGCGTCAGCGGGCCCGCGTGGAGGAGTACGTCGAGCTCGCCCGCAAGGAGGGCGCGACGATCGCTACAGGTGGTCGCCGGCCGGCCGGCCTGGACCGGGGCTGGTACTACGAGCCCACCCTGGTCACCGATGCCGACAACACGATGCGGGTCTCCCGCGAGGAGATCTTCGGCCCGATGGCCTCCCTCATTCCTCACCACGGCGAGGAGGACGCGATCCGGATCGCCAACGACAACGAGCTCGGCCTCTCCGGTGCGGTGTTCACCGCCGACGACGCGCACGGGTTCGAGGTCGCCCGCAAGATCCGGGCCGGCACGTACTCCGTGAACACGTTCGCCGCCGACCTCGGCTCGCCGTTCGGTGGCTACAAGAAGTCGGGTATCGGTCGCGAGCACGGGCCGACCGCCTACCAGGAGTTCCTGCACTACAAGACGATCTCGGTCGACCCGAGCAAGGCGCTCCCCGAGGCCGTCACCGCCGGCGTACGCCGCGGGACCGGACCCGGCACGGCGGCCTGACCAGGCTCCGCGCCGGCCGGCCCCTCCCGAGACCCGGCCGGCGCGGCACCAGCAGCACCTCGTCGCCCCAGACCCAGAAGACACCCGTCCGCAGGAGCAACTGATGGAAGACAGCTACCCACACGTCTTCTCGCCGTTCCGGCTCGGCGGCTTCGACCTGCGCAACCGGCTCGTCGCGCTGCCCGCAGGCACGAGCCTCGTTGAGCACGGCGTCCCGACGCACCGCGACGTGGAGCACTTCGAGCGCCTCGCGCAAGGTGGCGTGGGGTTGGTCGTCGCCGGCGCCATGGTCGTCCATCCCACGTCCGCGCTGCGGTCGGGCAAGCTGGTCGAGGCCTACCAGGACGCCGTCGTGCCCGCGATGAAGGAGAAGGCGGACGTGGTGCACCGGCACGGTGCGCGCCTCGTCGGGCAGCTCGTCCACCTCGGCCGGGAGTTGATCGGGGGCGAGTCCGACCAGGCACCCATGGCACCGTCGTCGATCAAGACACCGAGGGATCCCTACCCGCCGCACGAGCTCACCGTCGCGGACATCGACGCGATCATCGAAGGCTGGCGGGTCTCCACGGACAACCTGGTCAAAGCCGGCCTCGACGGCGTGGAGATCCACGCCGCGCACGGCTACCTGCCTGCACAGTTCATGTCGCCGCTGACCAACCGGCGCACCGACAGCTTCGGCGGCTCGTTCGAGAACCGGATGAGGTTCCTCCACCTGGTGATCGAGGCGATGCGGTCGGTCAGCCCGGCCGGGTTCGCGCTGGGTGTCCGCCTCAGCGGCGAGGAGGACATCCCCGGAGGCATGGGCATCGAGGACTGCGTGCGGATCAGCGAGGACCTGGCCGCGCTGGGCGTCGTGGACTACTTCAGCATCACCCACGGGACGCGCGGAACCTACGTGAAGGACTCGACCGGTCCGGATGCGGTGGCGGTCCCGTCCGCGTCGCGGGTCCGCGCCGCCACGGGCCTCCCGACCCTGGTGGGGCAACGGATTCGCGACGTCGGCACCGCGGAGCACGCCATCAAGGCCGGGCACGCCGACCTGGTCGGCATGGCGCGGGCCCTCATCGCCGACCCGGACCTGCCGGTCAAGTCGCAGACCGGGCGGCTCGACGAGATCCGAGGCTGCCTGGGGATCAACCAGGACTGCCGCGCCTTCGACCCGCACCTCCACTGCGCGGTCAACGCCGAGGTGGGGCGCGGGCGACCGGCGACGGTCGGGGTCCAGGTGACCCGCCCCAAGGAGATCTACGTCATCGGCGGTGGTCCGGCCGGCCTCGAGGCCGCGCGCGTCAGTGCCGGACGAGGCCACCGGGTCACGCTGTTCGAGCGTGACACCGCGCTCGGAGGGATGGTGCGGGTCGCGGCGGCCTCGCCCCACCGCGCGACCTTGATCGACATCGTCGACTACCTGGAGCGGGAGACACGCCGGCTCAAGGTGGACGTCAACCTGGGAGCCGAGATCGCCCCGGACGACCTCGAAGAGATCCGGGGGCTCGCCGACCACGTCGTGCTCGCGACCGGGTCGAAGGCGGCGCCGCTGCCTTCCACGCTGCGCTCCCGGCCGACGGCCACCGTCGAGGACGTCCTCACGGGCACCCTGCCGCTACCCGGTCCCGGACCGGCGGTCGTGTACGACGAGGGCGACGGCTTCTGGCCCGCCTACAGCGCCGCCGAGGCGCTGGCCCAGCGGGGCTGGCAGGTCATCTTCGCGACCGCGATGACAGCGCTGGCACCTCGCGTGCCCCACGAGAGCGTCGGTCCGCTGCTGAGGCGGCTGGGCGATGCCGGCGTGGCCACGCACGTCGCCACCCGGCTCGTCGTCCCGGACGACGCCGCGCGGCCCGCGGCGCTCCGTCCCGTCTTCGGTGGCGCCGACCTCGAGGTCCCCGAGCCCGCCCTCCTCGTCTGGCACCAGCCGCGGATCGGTGACGACGCGCTGATCCGCGGCGCACGCCCCAGCGACTCGGAGACAGCGATCGGGGACTGCGTGACTCCCCGGCGGATCGGCCACGCGATCGCCGAGGGCTACCGGCTCGGCGCGACCGTCTGATGCACATCCAGCGAACAGGAAGAGACCGACCATGACCACTGTCGAGGAGCGCCTGCTCATCGAGGACACGCTCTACCGCTACGCATCCTGCATCGACTCGGCCAACCCGGACGGCCTCGTCGACGTGCTGCACCCCGACCTCTGGGCGCAGTACGGCAACGCCGACCCGGCCGAAGGCGCCGACACGGTGATCGGCTGGATCCGGGACGCGACCAAGACGTGCGTGTGGCAGCACCACCTGCTGAGCGTCTACCACGTCGACGTGCAAGGTGACCGGGCGACGGCGCTCGTCTACCACACGTCGTACCAGAAGTTCGAGGGCGACGACGACGTCTGCCTGCTCGTCGGCCGCTACCACGACGAGCTCACCCTGCACGAGGGCACCTGGAAGATCTCGCGCCTGGTCTTCGAGATCATGTGGGGCGAGCGCCGGGCCGACACCGCCGGCTACCTCGCCTCCGTCGGCGGCCGCGGCCCGCAGGTGCCGAACTGGCCGTGATGTCGGCGTACCGCCTGCCGGACTGGGGCGGGACGCTGGAACTCGTCGAGGTGCCGGTGCCTGTGGCGCGCGGGCGGGAGGTGCTGCTCGAGGTGCGCGCCGTCGGCCTGTGCCACTCCGACCTGTTCGTGATGACGTGCCCTGCCGGCACGTTGCCCTACGAGCTGCCGCTGACCCTCGGGCACGAGGTCGCGGGCCGGGTGGTCGCCGTCGGCGAGGACGCCGACCCCGCGCTGGTGGGTCGCGACGGGGTGGTCCACGGCGTCTGGTCGTGCGGGTCCTGCCACAACTGCCTGCGCGGCCGGGACAACCACTGCGTCGACCTGCGCGGCCGGGTGGGCTGCGGGCTGGGCCGCGACGGGGGGCTCGCCGACTACGTCCTGCTGCCCGACGAGCGCCACTTCGTGGCCGCCGACGGCGTCCCGCCGGCAGTCCTCGCCCCTCTGGCCGACGCCGGGCTCACGGCCTACCACGCGATCCGCTGCGAGCAGGACGCGCTGGTGGGCGACTGCACGGCTCTCGTCATCGGGGTGGGCGGCCTCGGCCACCTCGCCGTGCAGATCCTCCGCGCGACGACGTCGGCCCAGGTCGTCGCCGTCGACCCACGCTCCGAGGCCCGCGAGCTGGCCACGGAGCTCGGCGCCCACCTTGCCGGAGCCACGGTCGAGGAGGCCATGGCCGGCGGCCGGGCCGATGTCGTCCTCGACTTCGTCGGCTCCGACGACACCATGGCCGCCGGAGCCTCGGTGCTCCAGCCGGGCGGACGCTTGGTCGTCGTCGGGGGTGCGCGCGGCAGCATGGCGGTCGGCAAGGGACTGGCGCTGCCCCTGGGCTGGGGCGTCAGCGCGCCGTTCTGGGGGACCCGAGCGGACCTGGTGGCCGTTGTGGAGCTCGCCCAGCAGGGACTGCTGCAACCCGTGGTGGAGGAGGTGCCGTTCAGCGAGGTGGTCGCGGCTTATGCCCGCCTGCACGAGGGCGGGGTGACCGGGCGGCTCGTTGTGCTCCCGGACAACGGGCCGCGGTGATCACCAGGGGCTCGTCCCGCCATCCACGTTGATGAGCGCGCCGGTGATGCCGGCCCCGGCGGGGCCGGCGAGCAAGGCGGCGACCGCGGCGACCTCCTCGACCGTGTTCAGCCTTCCGATCATCGCCTGACCGGCGTACTGCCCGAGGAACTCCTCATAGCTGATGCCGGCAGCCTCGGCAGCCAGGCGGCCGCCGACCGCCATGCTGTCAGTCTCGACGGCTCCGGGGCAGATCGCGTTCGCGGTCACACCGCGGGCGCCGTACTCCACTGCGACGGCCTTCACGAACCCGTTCAGGGCGTGCTTGCTGGTGATGTAGTGGCCGATTGCGGGCTGGCTGGCGCGCTTGCCCTCGACCGACGAGATGCAGATGATCCGCCCCCATCCGCGTTCGAGCATGCCGGGCAGGGCTCGTCGAGTCGCCCAGAACGCGGAGTTCAGCGTCCAGTCGAGCGCCCGGTTCCAGGCCGCGTCCGACAGCTCGTGGATCAACGCGAACCCGTCACACCCGCCGGTGTTGTTCACGAGGATGTCGAGCGCCCCGAATTGCTCGACGGACTGGTCGACCAGCTTCTCGACCTGGTCCTGCTCGAGCGCGTCGGCCGCCACGAAGTGCGCGCGATCGCCCGCATCCAGCTCCTTGAGCGCCAAGGCGCCCTTTTCGTGGGATCGTCCGCTCAGGACCACTGAGGCGCCCTCGGCGAGGAACTCCTCGGCGATCGCCCTGCCGATGCTGCGCGTGCTGCCGGTGATGAGCGCAACCTTGCCGTCCAGCTTCTTGCTCATGCCGCTCCTTCGAGGTGACGTGCGCTTGTGGCGAACAGAGACATGTGGCTCTGCGTGTGCGTCAGGTGCGTCCCTTCGCCTCGAAGTCGCCCACCACACGGGAGAGGCGTTCGAAGCGACGCGCGTGAACCTGGAACACCTGGTCGATGAGATCGGTGTCCGAGTGACGGTACGAGACATCGGAGACCGCGGAGAGCAACGCACCCGCGGCCTCGTACTGGCTGAGACCTTCAGCTGCGTCGAGGCCCGCCGGCCACGCTTGCTCGTAGGAATCGATGGCTTCGCGCAGATCAGGGTCGTCGGCGTGCAGCGCCAGGGCGGTTCTCGAGAGATCCTCGATCTCCCGGATGCCGGCAACGAGCCCGCGTGGCTCGTTCTCGAGGCGCCGCTCGATCACACCGGTCACCTCGAGGGCAACCTCGAGCTGAGCAGCCGACGCGCTCTCGGGGTGGTCGCGGAGGTCGCGAAGAAGGGAGCTCACAGCATCCAGCAGCTCAGCGCTGGTGGGTCGGGTGAACATGCGGGTCAGCCCCTCGACAGTTGTTCGTGACGCTTCATCGCGTCGAAGATGATGCGCGCCATCCCGGGTGAGACCTGGGCCATGTAGGCCGATCCGACGGTGCGCGACTGTCCTGTCGAGAGTCGCGCGAGTCGCGCGAGGCTCCCGAGGTAGCAGTCGGTCGACCCCAGGACGAGGAAGTACATGAGTGCCTTCTCGTCGATCGCCTCGACTGGGAGCTCGGCCACCTTGCAGTAGTTCGCGTAGAAGCTGTCAGGGTCGCTACCCACGAGGTCCGGAGGTTGAGCCACTGCGGCCAAGGCCATCCAGCCGAGGTCCTCTCGGGGATCTCCCACGTGGGCCAGCTCCCAGTCGACCGCCATGTACTCGTCGTCACTGGTCACGATGACGTTGGCCGGATGGAAGTCGCCGTGCACCAAACCCAGCGGGACAGGTTCGGGCCTGTTGGCGTCGAGCCAGGAGGCTACGAGCCTCAGGAACGGGTCCGGAGCGAGTGCTTGTCGTTCTGCATCGAGCCACAGCTCGATCCGGGAGCCGATGTAGCTGTCCCAGTCCCGGTGGCGGCCAAGTCGAGATGGAAGCTGCTCCGGGCGCACGCGATGCAGGGATCCCAGCAGCTCCGCCAGGCGTGAGGCCATGGATGGGAAGTCCTGCTGCTCCGACCGCCGAGCGATGGACAGGAGACTCTCGCAGTCGACATGAGCCATGACGATCGCGGGGCGTCCGAAGTCCGACCCGTCGCTGTCGAACCAGAGCGGCTCGGGAATGGAAACCGTGTCGAGCCCGTCCAGGGCGGTCAGCACCTCCCACTCGTCAGATCGGCTCGTGGGGAAATGGACGTCGATCGGATCGGGATCTGACCGATACACGTACTTCGACTCCACGCCCTGACGTTCCACCGTGACGGTGTACATGACGCGACTCCACCCGCCGCTGAGGGCCTGCGCGTTGGTGACATGGACGGACTCGGGATCGTCGGAGCGAGCCCGGATGAACTCCTGAAACCTTGACCTCAGTTCCGCAGACACGTGGTCACCTCTCGAGTCGACGTGATCGGCGTCCGATGCATCGCGTTGTGAGGGCCGTCACTGCGACGAGTATCGCACCAGAGGTGAACTGAGTTCAAGTATTCCTCCGTAGGAATAGAGGCCGAACACTTGAACCGAATTCGTTTTCCGGGCTAGCCTGCGAACCACCTCAACGCAAGGGATCGTGGATGGCACCCGACGTGGATCTTCTGGTCATCGGCGGTGGCATGGCGGGGTTGACCGCCGCGGCCAGTGCCGCACACAAGGGGATGTCAGTCGTGCTCATCGAGGTCGGAACCGACGTGGGGGGTTCCGGACGATACGCGGGGTACATCTGGACCGCGCCGACACGGGAAGTCATGGAGGAGCAGAACCCGCATGGGGTTCGCGAGTTGCGCGAGGTCGTCGTGGACAACTTCTCCGAGGCGGTCTCCTGGATCGACTCGACCGGCGTGGAGGTCGACCGACCGCAGCGGATCCTCCCCTTCGGAATCGGGCACAAGTTCGACACGAACCACTACATCGACACCTGCCGCAAGCTGGTCGAGCAGGCGGGCGGCCAAGTCTGGCTACGGGCCGCAACCTCAGAGCTGCTCGAAGCCGACGGTGTGATCGGCGGCGCGCGGGTGACAACTGCCGACGGACGGTCACACGAACTGAGGGCCCGACACACCCTGCTTGCCACCGGCGGCTTCCAGGGAAGTACGAAGCTGCGTGAGGAGCTCGTGGGCCCGGGGGCGGGCAGTCTCCCAGTGCGTTCGAACCCGAACAGCCGCGGTGGTGGCGTGGAGCTGGCGCGATCTGTCGGCGCCGCGGTCGGGTTCGAGCGAGCCGGCTTCTACGGGCACCTGGTCCCGAGCGGCATCCCCTTCGCGGACCCGGCCGACTTCATCGACCTGTCGCTGTACTTCAGCGAGCACGCGCTGCTGTTCAATCTCAGCGGCGAGCGGTTCGCCGACGAGACCCTCGGGGACCACCTGACCACCATCGCGTTGTCGGAGCAGCCCGAAGCACGAGGGCTCCTGGTCTTCGACAGTCGGGTCCATCGCACCTGGAACGCGTCGGCGTATGTGGAAGGCGCCGACGTTCTGGACAAGTTCGCGCTGGCCACCCGCCGTGGCGGCCGCACCGGCGTGGCACGGACGATCGACGAGCTCGACCTGCTCCCCGAGGAGTGGGGGTACGACGGCAGCAGGATCCGAGAGGCGATCGAGCTCTTCAACACCAGGGCCGGAGCCGGTCGGACACTCACCCCCGGGCGACACCTGGACGCCGCTCCGCTGGATGAACCGCCGTTCTACGTCCTCGAGACGATCCCGGCCATCACGTTCCCCTTCTGCGGGATCCAGATCGACTCGCGAGCGCGAGTTCTTGACTCCACGGGCGCGGTCATCCCTGGGTTGCTCGCCGCAGGGTCGGACACCGGCGGTCTCTGGAACAGGGCCTATGCCGGAGGAGTCGCATCGGCCGTCGTCTTCGGCCTTGCCGCCGCCGCCACGGCGCGGACGACCGCTGGCGAGTAGCCGCTGGACGGGCACCTCTCGGCCTCAACCGTCCGGTATCGCATCCATCCTTGCCCGACCTCCAGGAGCACACACCATGCAATTCGGGTTCCTTCTGCCCAACATCATCGACCGCAGCGACCGCGACCCGTTCGGCGGCACGAGACGCCTGTGCCAGCTGGCCGAGGAGGTCGGGTTCGACTTCGTGGTCGTCGGGCAGCATCGCTTCACACCCCGCTACTTCTCGACGCCGTTGCAGGTCCTCACCGCCATCGCCGCCGTGACCCAGCGGCTGCGCCTGTGCACCGGGATCGTCATCCTCCCGCTCCACCACCCGATCGAGATCGCTGAGCAGGTCGCGCAGCTGGACGAGATCTCGGGCGGTCGCGCGGTGCTGGGCGTCGGGATCGGCTACCGCCGCTACGAGTTCGACGCCCTCGGCGTGCCGTACGAGGACCGGGTGTCCCGCACGGAGGCGGCACTCGACCTGATCCCCCGTGCCTGGACAGCACAGGGTGACGACGAGAGCGTGCCCAACCTGGTCCCGAGGCCCCTTCAGACGCCGCACCCACCGATCTGGATCGGAGCCCGCACCGGGCGCGCCATGGAGCGGGCGGCGCGGCTGGGCGACGGGTGGATGACTGGGCTCAGCAGCCCGGTGTCAGAGCTGGCCGAGGTGTCGGCGGCGTACCGGTCCGCACCCCCGGTCGAGGGACGGGGCCGCGACGTCTGCCTGATGCGCCAGTTGGGCATCGGCGAGACGCAGCAACAGGTCGAGGCCGAGTGGCTGGAGCCCGTCCTGCGCTTCTACACCGACTACTGGGACGCGGGCGCACGGGCTGACAAGGACCCGGCGATCATCTCGAAGGTCAAGGCCGGCGATCGGGTGACCCTCCGAGAGTTCGCCGAGGACCGCGCGATCGCGGGCACACCCGGTGAATGCGCCGACCAGGTGCGGCAGTACGCCGCAGCCGTCGCGGCAACACATCTCTGCGTGGTCACCCAGGCCACCGACGAGGCCGCCGCAGCCAGGTCGCTCGAACTCTTCGGCCGCCACGTCATCCCCGCCGTCCGGTGACCGACTCCAGCGAGGACTCGCCCGTCGCGATCGTCACGGGTGCGGCTGGCGGCATCGGATCGGCGATCTGCACGCTACTGGAGCACGAGGGGTGGCGCCTGGTCGCCACCGACGTCATCGAGCCCGCGCGCGAACATCCCGGCACCGTCTGTATCCAGCACGACGTCACGCAGGCGCAGTCCTGGGACCGCGTCGTCGACCGGACACTCTCCGAGCACGGCGGCCCGACTGGTCTGGTCAACGTGGCCGGCATCATCCGCAGGGCGGTGCACTGGGAGATGACCGACGAGGACTGGGCCGACGTCGTCGCCGTCAACCAGACCGGTGTCTTCTACGGCCTGCGCGCTGTGTCGCCAGTGATGCGGGCGGCCGGCCGAGGCTCGATCGTCAACATCTCGTCCGTGGCAGGTCTCACCGGTTTCACCAACTCCATCGGCTACGTCGCCTCGAAGTTCGCGGTCACCGGACTGACCAAGGCCGCGGCCATGGAGCTGGGCGAGTACGGCGTTCGAGTCAACTCCGTGCACCCCGGACCCGTCGACACCGGGATGCCGAGCGGGCTCGGACCGAAGCTGCCCATCAACCGCTACGGGCTCCCGGCGGAAGTCGCCGAGCTGGTGCTGTTCCTGCTCTCGGAGCGCTCGTCCTACTGCACCGGCGGCCAGTACGTCGTCGACGGTGGCATGCTGTCGGGCCGCTACCGGTAGTCGTCCTGAGGAGCTCTGGGAAGAACCACGGCCTACTCGAGGATGCGGAGAGCGGCGTCCGCGTTGAGTGCGCCGATCTGGTCCAGCGTGTGTGGGCCGCCCGGGCGGTACCAGCGCCACACGCCCACGACGAGCGCAAGGACCATTCGTGCCGACATCAGCGGGTCGCGCTGGGTGAACTCACCGCTGCGCACCCCCCGCGCGATCAGATCGGTCCAGGCTTCCTCGATCTCGCGGACGAGTGCGCGGGACCTCTGGCGCTCCTGTTCCTCCTTCTCCCAGGGCCTCGGCGTGCTGAGCAGATCCAAATGGTTCTGCAGGATCCGACGCTGGAGGGCGTCCCGCGGAGTGCCCTCGTACGCCGAGTGGACCGCGAGGCGAAGCGCCTCGACCGGGTCGTCCGCGACGCTCGTCACGCGGCGGAACCGCTCGAGCGACTGCGTCAGCTCGATGCGCATGATCGTCAGGAGGCAGTGCGCCTTCGACTCGAAGTAGTGGTACAGGGCCGTCTGCCCGAGCCCGACGTCGTCGGCGATCGTGGACCACTTCGTGTGCTCGTAGCCATCGCTGCCGAAGCGGTCGATTGCCGCGTCCACGATGGATCCTCGCTTGGACCGGACACTCTCGGTCCGCGGAGCCATCGACGGCTGCATGACGCTCCTTCCCGAACGTGGCCTCTGAGACCGACGGCTGGGCCGGCCCCCACGGGGCACTGGAAACAAGTTGGATTCACTTCAGGTATTTATCATGAGAAATACTTGACCACAACGGTTCGGAAGGTGTTGGCTTGCGATCGCTGCTGACGGTGACGCCAGTCACAAGGACGTCACGGGAGACGTGCCTGTCGGCCCGCTGTCCGACCGATCCCGAGTGAGGAAGTCCATGAGAAGCAACCGCATCATCCGCCGCACGTGCGGCGCAGCCGCCGCCTTGGTGTTGGCTCTCGGCGCTGCCGCCTGCGGCGACTCCGACGACAAGTCGGGCACCTCGAGCCCGTCCAGCGGCGACGACGCCGCCGCCACCGAGGCCGCGGACGCGGCGTCGACCCGGCTGCAGGACTACCTCGTCGACCCCGGCACGATCAACGTCTCCGAGCCGTTGCCCGGCGAGCCGGCAACGGGCCGGTCGGTGCACTTCCTGGTCCTCAACCTGCCGACGACGCAGGTCGCCCAGGAGGGCATGAAGGCCGCGGCCGAGGCCGTCGGGTGGGACCTCACCACCGTCCTGCTCGACCCGACCGACGCGCAGGCCTTCTCGGCGGGCGTCGAGCAGGCGATCGCCGCTGAGGCGGACTACATCGTTGGCGCCGCGCTCTCGCTCGCGACTGCTGGTGAGGCGGTTGCCAAGGCCAAGGCGGCAGGTATCCCGGTCATGGTGACCTACGGGACAGATCCGGCCGAGGGCGCCGACGGCAACGGCGTCTACGTCTCGAGCGCAGGTCCCGAGTGGGTCGGGAAGATCTACCCGGCGGCCGTGGACTGGGCGATCGCCAAGTCCGGCGGAAAGGCCAAGATGCTCTACGTCAATGTCCCGGACATCCCGATCATGAAGGTCACCAACGACGCCAACGCCGCCCACATGAAGGAGGCGTGCCCGACCTGCTCGTACGAGGAGCTCGGCCTGAGCGTGCCCGACATGAGCAACGGGTCGATCCCCTCCCAGGTGGTGTCGAAGCTCCAGTCCGACCCGGAGATCGACTACATCTTCTTCGGGTTCGCCGACCTCGGCACCGGGGTGTACGAGGCCCTTGAGGCCGCGGGCCTGGCGGACAAGGTGAAGCTGATCAGTGCCAGTGCCAATCCTTCCGATCTCGCCGCGATTGCAAAGGGCGAGGGGATGGACGCGGGCACGCTCAACGCGCAGCCGTACGTGTACTGGATGGTCATGGACGCGATGCTGCGCCTCGACGCCGGCGAAAGCATCGACCCGGAGACGTACGCCTACGCTCCGCTGGCCGTGGCGGACGAGTCCAACGTCGGCACTGTGTTCCCGACCGACGCGGACTGGTTCGGCCCGAAGGGCTTCGAGGACAAGTTCAAGGCGCTCTGGCAGGTCGGCTGAGGCCGTCTTGCCTGGACGGGTGCGGCCGACCCCTTGGCCGGCCCACCCGTCCGGGAGCACTCTCGGACCGAGCAGGAGGTGCACCGTGATGTCACAGCCGTTGTCGGGCCGCCGGGCGATCGTCACCGGTGGGGCCGGCGGCCTCGGCCGCGAGTTCGCCGCTTCGCTGGTCCGCGCCGGCGCCCGGGTGGCGGTCATCGACGTCGCCGATGCGGGAGGTGAAGGTCAGCTGCGCAGCTTCCGGGCCGACCTGACCCGATCGCACGAGGTGACCGAGGTGTTAGACCGTGCGACCACCTGGCTGGGAGGCCTCGACATCCTGGTCAACAACGCCGGGATCGCGGCTCGCTCCACTCCTCTCGACGGCGTCGGGGGGACGACCGAGCTCTTCGGCCGTCTTCTCGAGGCGAACCTGCTCAGTGCCGTGCTCTGCGCGCGCGCTGCTGTTCCGCACCTCGTCGTCGACGGCGGCGGCCACATCGTCAACGTGGTCACCGACCACGTGCACACCTGCTGGTGGCCCGTGCCCATCGACCACTCCGAGGCGCCGGACTGCCCGTGGGCAGAACAGCCGCGTCGGCCCGGGTGGGTCGGGATGGACCTCTACGACGCCTCCAAGTGGGCGCTCTGGGGGATCACCCGCACCTGGGCGATGACGCTCCGCCCGCACGGCGTCCGGGTCAACGCCCTGTCGATGGGGGCCACCGACTCGCCGATGCAGCGCGCGCACGTCGGTCTCGCCCCCGACGACGACCTGCCTCCGGAGCTCTCCCGGGCCTGGCTCGACCCGCGGGACGTCGGCCGGGTCCTGGTCGAGCTGCTCGCCGAGGACGCGGACCGAGGCCGGTCGGGAGACAGCGTCGCGGTCTGGCCCCACCACCCGGTCGTGCTCCGCGAACCGAGCCCCGAGCTGAACCTGCCCTGGGGCTGGGACCCCACCAACGACCTGCGTGGCCGACGGCCGGCGAGAACCTGAAGGACTGTGATGAGACGACTCGAGGGAAAGGTCGCCCTGATCACCGGCGCGGGGCGCGGCATGGGGCGCAGCCACGCGATCCGGCTGGCCGAGGAAGGTGCGGCCATCGTCGCGCTCGACATCTGTCGCGACATCGACAACGCCAGCACGGGGCTGGCGACCGACGCCGACCTCGCCGAGACCGCGCTCCTGGTCGAGAAGGCCGGCGGGTCAGTGGTGACGGTCGAGGCCGACGTACGGGACCTGGCCGCGCTCCAGGCCGCCGCGGCCCTGGCCGCGGACCACTTCGGAGGGCTGGACGTCGTCTGCGCGAACGCCGCGATCGCCTCGTTCGGCCGGTCCTGGGAGCTCACCGAGGAGGCCTGGCGCGACGTCATCGACGTCAACCTCACCGGCAGCTGGCACACCGCCAAGGCATGCATCCCGGTGATGATCGAGTCCGGACGTGGCGGCGCCGTCATCTTCGTCAACTCCGTCAACGGGCTGAAGGCCGGGCCCGGCATCTCCCACTACGCGGCCTCCAAGCACGGTGTCGTCGGGCTGATGAAGAGCCTCGCGGCCGAAGTCGGCGGGCTCGGCATCCGGGTCAACTCGGTGCACCCGACGATGGTCGGGACCGCGATGACGATGAACGAGGCCGCGTTCCGTCGCTACCTGCCCGACGTGGCCGAGCCGACGCTCGCCGACATGGAGCAGCTGATGGCCGGTCGGCACGCCCTCGACGTCTCGATGATCGAGGCGGTCGACGTCAGCAACGCCGTCCTGTGGCTGGCCTCGGACGAGGCGCGCTACGTCACCGGGGTCGCCCTGCCCATCGACGCCGGAATGCTGGTCCGCTGATGGCTGCCGCAGTGCTCGGCCATGAGCGGGTCCAGGGGGACGAGCACCCCGCGGTCCGGCTCTCGAGGGTCTCGAAGACGTTCGAGACCGCCACCGTGCTCCGCGACCTCGACCTCGAGATCCGCCGCGGCGAGATCCACGCGCTGATGGGCCAGAACGGATCCGGCAAGTCGACCACCGTCAAGATCCTGTCCGGGTTCTTCGAGCCCGATCCGGGAGCGACGGCGGAGGTGGGGGGACGGCCCTTCGAGCTCGGCTCGAGCGATGCGGCGAGGGCCGCAGGACTCCGGTTCGTCCACCAGAACCTCGGCCTGGTCGACGACATGTCGGTGGCTGACAACTTCATGGTCGGGGCCACCCGTGGGGTGGGGCGGCTCCGACCGCGACAGGAACGCGCCCGGGTGGCCGCGGCTCTCGCCGCGATCGGTTTCGAGCGAGTGTCACCCAGCGCGAAGGTCATCGACCTCACGGCGCCGGAACGTACGGCGGTCGCGATCGCCCGCGCCCTCGACGACATGTCCCACGTCCCGCTCCTGGTGCTCGACGAGCCGACCTCGTCGCTGCCGCGTGAGGACGCGCGGACGCTGTTCGACGCGATGCGCCGTGTCACCGACCGCGGAACCGCGATCCTCTACATCTCCCACCACCTCGACGAGGTGCTGCAGATCGCCGACCGGGTCTCGGTCCTGCGCGACGGAGCACTCGTCGGTCAGGAGCCGATCGACGCGCTCGACCACGACCACCTGGTCGAGCTGATGCTCGGGCGCCGGCTCAACCGCGCGCTCGTCGAGCACGACGTGCCTGCCGAGCCCCACGGCGAGGCGATCCTCACCGTCAGCAACCTGACGGGCGTGGTCGTCGACGGTGTCGACCTGCACGTCAGCGCGGGCGAAGTGCTGGGCGTGGCCGGGTTGGTCGGCTCGGGGAGTGACGAGATCGCGGGGCTCCTGTCGGGGCGGGCCGATCGGGGCGGTGCGGTCAGCGTGCGAGGTCGGACCATCGCACCCGCCGACCCGGGCGCGGCGATCCGGTCCGGGCTCTGCACCGTGCCCGTCGACCGCGCGGGCCACGCGGTCATCACCGACGGCACCCTGCGGGAGAACCTCACCCTGAGCCGCCTGCGGGACTTCTGGAGGAAGGGCCGCTTCGACGTCCGCGCCGAGCGCCGCCACGTCGGGACCTGGGTCGACCGCCTCGAGGTGCGGCCGACGGACCCTGAGCGCCGGATGACCGAGCTCTCGGGAGGCAACCAGCAGAAGGTCGTCGTCGGCCGATGGCTTCGGGTCGAGCCGACCGTGCTGGTCCTCGAGGAGCCGACCCAGGGTGTCGACATCGGGTCGAAGGCCGACCTGCACGGCTGGATCGAGCGCATCGCAGCCGCCGGCACCGCCGTGGTCCTCTGCTCCACCGACACCACCGAGCTGGCCCGGCTGTCCACCCGGGTCGTGGTCATGAGCCAGGGCAAGGTCGCTCGCACCCTGGTCGGGGATGCCCTCACCTCCGAAGCGATCGAGCACCACCAACTGACGACCGGCCAGCGGGCCGCCGTACGTCCCGACACCGACCAGCCGGAGGACTCATCGTGAGCCACAACTCAGACAACCCAAGCCGGGCGCTGAGGCGACTGCGCCCGCCGAGCCTCGAGCGCGCCAGCGCCCTCTACCTGTTCGCATTCGTCATCGTGCTCTTCGGGCTGTGGATCCCGGACACCTTCCTGACCTCGGTCACGTTCCGCCTCGTCGCCGCAGACCAGGTCGTGATCGCCATCTTGGCCATCGCGATCCTCGTCCCGCTGGTCGTCGGTGCGTTCGACCTGTCGGTCGGCGCGATGCTGGCCTTCTCGCTGATCGTGCTGACCTGGCTCGAGGCGAACACAGAGCTGAACGCCGTGGTGTCCTCGCTCCTCGCGATCGGGGCGTGCGGCGTGGTCGGCTTCCTCTCCGGACTTCTGGTGGTCCGCTTCAAGGTCAACTCGTTCATCGCCACCCTCGGCATGAGCCAGATCCTCGCGGCGTCGTCCCTGTGGCTCTCGGAGAACCGGCAGATCTCGGGCGTGTTCTCCGAGCAGTTCCTGAGCTTCGGGCGCCGCGACATCGCCGGCGTCCCCATCGTGTTCGCCTACCTCATCGTGCTCGCCCTCGTCGTCTGGTACGTGCTCCAGGCGACGCCGCTGGGCCGGAACATGTTCGCCACCGGGTCCAACCCCGAGGCCGCGCGGCTCTCCGGCGTCAAGACCGAGGGGCTCGTCTGGGGCTCACTCGTCGTGTCCGCGTTGATCGCCGGGCTGGGCGGAGTGGTCTACGGCATGAAGATCGGGACCTACTCCAACTCCTTCGGCCCGCCGTTGCTGTTCCCCGCGTTCGCGGCGGTCTTCTTCGGCGCGACGCAGTTCACCCGCCGACCCAACGTCTGGGGCACCCTCGTCGCGGTCTACGTGCTGGCCTTCGGCGTCAAGGGTCTCCAGCTGGCCTTCACCAGCGGTGTCTACTGGATCACGCCGATGTTCAACGGTGTCGCCCTCCTCGCCGCGGTCACCTTGGCCAGCCGGACCGGGCTCGTCAGGCTGCGCCGCGCCCAACGCCGCAGGTCGGACCCACCGGCCCCGCCCGACGGCGCCGAGCCGGCCGGCGATCCGCCCGCGCGGCAGGAAGAGTCGGCGGAGAGCTCGACTGCTCCCGGCGGGGCGCTCCGATGACCCGGGACTGCGACACGAGGGAGAGACGGATCCCTCTGCAGGGCAGCGCCAACTTCCGTGACATCGGCGGCTACCCGACCTCCGACGGGGGCCGGGTACGCCGGGGCGTGGTCTACCGGTCGGGGTCTCTCGACCAGCTCACCGAGGCCGACGTCCCGGTGCTGCGGTCGCTCGGGGTCGACACCGTGGCCGACCTGCGCCGTGAGCCCGAGCGGGCCGAGGTGACGCCACCGTGGCTGGCGGCGTCCGGGATCACGGTGACCCAGCTGCCCATCGGGACGCGGGTGGCGCACCTGAAGTCGATCGCGACCCGGATGCTCGCCGGCGAGATCGCCGACTTCGACGCCGACGACATGATCGGCATCTACTCCACGCTGCTCACCCACTACCCGGCCGAGTTCGGCGAGGTGACCCGCCTGGTCGCGGGCAGTGAGGGGGCGACCGTCGTCCACTGCACCGCCGGCAAGGACCGCACGGGTGTCGCCGTCGCGCTCCTCCTGTCCTTCCTCGGCGTCGACGACGCGACCGTGGCCGAGGACTACGCCTTGTCGCAGGAGCACTACTCCGAGCCGCTCCTGGCGGACCTCCAGGTGCGCTTCGCCGACCTCGGCGCCGACCTCGACCGGGTCCGGGCCTTCTTCGACGCGCAGCCGGCCGTGATGCACGGCCTGCTCGCGGACCTGCGGGAGCGCTTCGGCGGCGCCGAGGACTACCTGGCCGGACCGGCCGGGGTCTCCCGGGATGACCTGGGACGGCTCCGTGACCGCCTGCTGGTCGGTCCCGCCGACGAAGACCCGGGACCGAGGGGTGACACGTGACGCGTGAGCTCGTGTTCGAGGACCTGGCGTTCGGCGAGAGCCCGCGCTGGCGGGACGGCAGGCTCTACCTGTCCGACGTGTTCGCCAAGCGGGTTCTCTCCGTCGGCCTCGACGGGAGCAGCGAGGTGGTCGTCGACCTCGACGACCACCCGTCGGGCCTCGGCTGGCTTCCGGACGGACGCCTGCTGGTCGTCTCGATGCTCGAGCGCAAGCTGCTCCGGCTGGAGGACGGCGGGCTCGTCGAGCACGCGGACCTCGGCGACCTGTGCCCCGGCGCCTGCAACGACATGGTCGTCGACGGCCAGGGCCGCGCGTACGTCGGCAACGCGGGCTATCCCTACCGCTACCGCGGCCAGCCGGTGGACGTGCGTCGCGCGACGTCCCTAGTCCTGGTCCGTCCCGACGGGCGGGCGGAGGCTCAGCCGGGCACGCTGATGTTCCCCAACGGCGCGGTCGTGTCTCCCGACGGCGGCACGCTCGTCGTCGCGCAGAGCCACGGCGCGCGGCTGACCGCCTACAACGTCGCTGCCGACGGCTCTCTCGGCAGCGAGCGGGTCTTCGCCGCGCTGCCGGCCGCCTTCGACCACCCCGACGGCATCTGCATGGACGCCGAAGGTGGGGTCTGGACGGCGCAGCCGGAGCCGCAGGCCTGTGTGCGCGTGGTCGACGGAGGACAGGTGACGCACGTGATCGACACCGCCCCCTGGGAATGCATCGCCTGCATGCTCGGCGGCGACGACGGCCGGTCGCTCTTCCTGGTGCTCGCACCGTCGCGACACGACGGCGCGAACGAGGAGTTCGCGCTGGGAGCGCCTCCGGCGCAGTCGCGGGTCGGGCGGGTGGAGGTCCAGCAGGTCGACGTCCCGGGCGCGGGGTGGCCGTGACCTGTCGTGAACAGCCATGAAGAGGAAGGAATGTCGATGACCGAGACTCTGCAGCAGGTGACCAAGGTCGCCGACCAGATCGGCGACGGCGACGGCCCGGTCGGGGCCATGACCGAGCGCCTGACCCGATACCTCGGGGCCCGGGGCGCTCTCGACGGGGGTGCCCGGGTGTCCGGCGTGCGCCGGCTCATCGGTGGCTACAGCCGCGAGATGTGGTACTTCGACGTCACGGGCGCGGACGCCACCGAGTCGTTCGTGCTGCGCATGGACCCGCCCGAGCTGACCACGATGCTGGTGACCGATCGGCTGCAGGAGTGGGCCTTCCTGACCTCCTTGCAGGTCGAGGGGAGCGTCCGGATCCCGGGCCCGCGATGGCTCGACCAGCACGGCGACGAGCTCGGCCGGCCGGCGATCATCATGGAGCGCGTCCCGGGCCGCAACACCCTGGAGCTGTGGCGGGACGACTCCGACGACGACCGCGACCTGGACGCCTGGGAGCGGCGCGCCGTCGGCCTGGCGAAGCTGCTGGCGTCCTACACCCGGGTGCGGCTCGACAGCCTCCCGCCGTCGGTGGAGCGGCCGTCCTCCTGGTCGGACTACATGGCGAGCTGCGAGGACCGATGGCGTGCGGTGGAGAGGGCATATCCCGAGCCCGTGCCGCTGCTGCGCTACATCGCCGGCTGGCTCGAGGCCAACCGTCCCGAGCCTGTGCCCCTCTCGCTGGTCCACGGGGACATGCAGCCGAACAACGTGCTGGTCGACGCCCAGGAGACGTTCTACGCAGTGGACTGGGAGATGACCCACATCGGCGACCCACGCGAGGACCTGGGCTGGTGGCTGTTCACCGAGCGCTCCAACCCGGCCCCGTTCGTCAGCCTGTTCCTCGACCGTGTGTGCGACACGTACCGCGCCGAGACGGGGCTCGCCGAGAGCCAGCTCAACCCGGACATCCTGCGCTACTTCACGGTCGCCGCGTCCCTGGGTTGCTTCGAGGACATCATGGAGCAGCTGGGTGCCTACGCCGACGGGCGCACGCAGGCGACCAACGTCGGGTACGTCGCCGTCGCTCTCCCGTTCATGCACGACGCCTGGCTGCGCACGATCGCCGAGCTCATGTCGGGCTCCGGGCAGGAGGCGGGACGATGATCACCAGCCCGTCGACATCCCAGCTCGTGCGCTCGGTGTCGGCCGAGCTGCGGGCCAAGGTCCTTCCCGAGCTCAGCGACCCGGCCCTGCTCGTCGAGGTCGAGATGATGCTCTCGATGCTCGACATGGCGGCGGTGCGGGCCGACCACGAGATCGCCTGGATGCTCCAGGAGGCCGACGCGATCGAAACGGGGCTGGCCGAGGCGGGGACGAAGGGCGCGTTGCCTGCGCCCGTCCAGGACGCGCTCGACGCCCTGCGGTCCTCGCGGCCGGGCGACCTCACCTATTCCGAGGTCCAGCGCCACTACGCCCTGGCCGGCGAGGCGCTCGCGCGTGCGGCAGACCTGTCCCACGCGGGCGACGAGCAGCTCCGCTCGCTCGTCTGGTCCCTCCTCGAGGCGCGGGGCGACCACGAGCTCGCCACCATCGGCGCGTACGTCGCGGTAGGGCGCTCGGAGAACCAGACCTGATGTCCGCCACCGCGCACACCCCGCGGACCCGCAGCGATCGGGAGGAGGTCGAGGAGACCCTCTACCGCTATGCGTCCTCGATCGATGCCGGCGACCACGAGCGCCTGCGCACCCTTCTGGCCGACGACGCCCGGGCCAAGTACGGCGCCCGCGACTGGCTGGAGGGCGCCGACGCAGTGGTGGCGTTCATCCGCGACAAGGGAGCCGACGTCGGCTGGCAGCACCACCTGCTGAGCGTCTACCACGTCGACGTCGACGGTGACGAGGCCACGGCGCTGACCTACCACACGTCATACCAGATCACTCGGGACCGCCCCGACGAGGCGGCGGTGATCGTCGCGCGCTACCACGACCGGCTGTCCCGCCAGGACGGCCGGTGGCTGATCCGGGAGAAGCGGATGGAGATCGGCTGGCGTGAGACCCGGGCCGGGACGTCCTTCCTGTGACCGACCGAGCGACTAGGCTCCGCGGGAGCGCCGAGGTCCTGCGTTTGCGTCTCGACCGGCCGGCGGCGTCGCGTCGTGCAACCCGAAGGGGCATCAGTGACCAACGGCTCGGGCGGGCTCCCGATCGAGTACCGGCCGCACTTCGACCGGCACTCCGGCGAGGCCGCCAGCCCGCAGAAGGCCTCGGTCGAGGTGGCCCGCCGGATCATCGACGACCTCGTGCAGCAGGGCTACCGGGTGGGCGACCGCTTCCCACCCGAGCCGGACATGCTCAAGGTCTACGAGGTGAGCCGCGAGACTCTCCGCGAGGGGCTGCGCCTCCTCGAGGTGCAGGGTCTCATCTCCATCCGGCGTGGCCCCGGGGGCGGTCCTCGGGTCGCGCCGGTGAACGCGGCCTACCTCGCGCGCTCCGCGTCGCTCTACTTCCACGTCGCCGGGGCGACCTACCGGGAGGTCTTCGAGGCGTGGCTCGACATGGAGCCCACCCTGGTCGCGCGAGTGGCGCGCAAGGAGGACCGGGAGCAGGTCGAGGAAGCCATGCGACCGTTCGTCAAGACCGAGCTCGGTCACGACCCACGGGCCGTCTTCGACAGTGCGGCGGCGTTCCACTCCGAGATCGGCAGGCTGAGCGGCAACCGGGTGCTCGTCTTGCTGCTGCAGTCGATCAACCACATCCTGACCGAGCTGATGATGGAGCGGATCGACCTCACCGAGTCCGGAGCGCAGATCGAGCACGACCACGCAGCGCTGGCGCGCGCGATCGTCAACGGTCACGCCCGCAAGGCCGAGACCCTGGCGCGGGAGCACATCCTCCACCTGTGGGGCGACTTCGAGGCCCGGGCCGGCGGGCGGATCGATGACGTGGTCGCCTGGCGGTGACCGCTTCACCTGCGCCTTCACCTGCGACGGGGAGCAGCGGGTCGGCGCGGCCACTGTCCAGAGCCTGACCGACCGGGAGGAGCGACGGTTCGCCACCGCGAACGCCGCGTCGCGGACCACCTACGGCGAAGCCCGCGACGTGCTCGCCGGCGGCGTGGTGTCCTCCTTCCAGCTGCAGCACCCGTGGCCGGTCTACCTCGAGCGTGCCCTGGCCTCGACCGTGTGGGACGTCGACGGGAACGCCCGGCGCGACTTCCACAACGGTTTCGGCGCGATGCTGCAGGGGCACGCCCACCCGGCCATCACCGACGCCATCGCGCGCGCGGCGGCGAGGGGAACCCACGTCGGTGCCACGGGAGAGGACGCGGTCGCGGTCGCCACCGCGCTGCGCGACCGCTGGAAGCTGGACAGCTGGCGGTTCGCGACGACCGGCTCGGAGGCCACGATGGACGCGCTCCGGATCGCCCGGGCGGCCACCGGTCGCGACGTCGTCGTGAAGATGTTCGGCGCCTACCACGGCCACCACGACGCCGTGCTGGTCTCGGTCGGTGACGACGACGGCGGCGCCGACGTGGTCTCACTGCCGTCAGCCCCCGCAGGGGAGGGGATCCCGGCGGACGTCGTGGCCCTGACCGTCGCCGCGCCGTTCAACGACGCGGAGGCGCTGGACGCGCGACTCGGGGGACTCGCTGCCGAGGGCCGGCCGGCTGCCTGCGTGATCGTCGAGCCGGTCTTCCAGATGGGCGTCCTGATGCCCGAGCCGGGCTACCTCGCTGCGGTCCGCGACGTCACGCGCAGGCACGGGGCGCTGTTGGTCTTCGACGAGGTCAAGTCCGGGTTCGCCGTGGGGCCTGCAGGCTTCACCGGCGAGTGCGGCGTGGAGCCGGACCTGGTGACGCTCGGCAAGGCCCTGGGCGGCGGCCTCCCGGTCGCGGCCGTCGGGGCTTCGGCGACGACCATGGACCTGGTCGCTTCGCGACGTGTCTATCAGGTCGGCACGTTCAACGGGAACGCGCTGGCCATGGCCGTGGCTCGTGAGAACCTCGAGCGGGTCCTGACCCCGGAGGCACACAAGCAGCTCGGTGAGCTCGGCGCGCTGATGGTCGACGGCTGCCGGGCGGTCCTGGACCGCGCCGGCCTGGCGGGGCACGGCGCGTTCGTCGGAGCCCGTGGCTTCGTGTCGCTGACCGCCTCGCCGGCCCGCGACCACACGGAAGTGGGTCGTGCCCACCCGACGGAGCTCAGCAGGCTCGCCTGGCTCTACCTCATGAACCGCGGGTTGTTCGTCACCCCCGCACGGCCGTTGCAGTGGATGGCCGGCCTGGGACACACCGATGAGGACGTGGCCGCCTACGTGGGGGTGTTCGAGGAGCTCGTCAGCGAGCTCCGCTGACCGGCGGGTAGATACGCACGGGCTCGGGCATCGCGAACGACGCAGGGCGCTCGACGACCTCGAGCAGGAAGCCCAGCTCCAGCACCGTGTCGTAGTAGCGGGCATGCAGGCGAGGGCCCGTGGCGCCCGCCCCTGCGAAGGCGGCGTCGTAGACGACGTCGTTGCCCTGACCGGCCAGCGCAGCCTGCGCCGTCGCCGTGTCAGCAGCGGTGAGCCGGACGTGGTGCAGGTGGTCCGCGTCGCCATGGGCGAGCAACGAGTCGTGGTAGGGGCCGCTGTCGGTCAGAGGCTGGATGATCTCGAGCCGGAACGTGTCATTGAGCGTGCACAGAGCGGCCAGCATGGGGAGCGCCCCGGTCACGCCGCAGTACGTCGCCTCGATCGTCGTCTCGTCGTAGGCGTAGACACGCCACGGTCCGACGCCGTAGTGATCCGCCCACGTGCGAACGGCCACGTCCAGGTCGCGGGTGACGACACCGAGGTGGTCGGCTCCGGTGAACACCGGCTGCGCTGGGCTCATGGTTCGCTCCCGCTAGGCTAAATCTCATGAGGAATAACTCGATGAGCATTGCACATCCGAACTCAAACTGATATCACTTCAGTATGACCGTCACTGCCGATGCCCAGCCGATGGCCTACGGGGTGCCCATCCACGCCGGCGAGCACCAGCGCTACCTGGACCGCACCCGGAAGTCCTGGGAGCTGCTGAACCGCACCCGCGACCTGATCCCGACCGGGCACGCCGGCGGGATGTGGTACCAGATGCCCTACCCGGTCCTTCTCAACAAGGGCAAGGGGTCGCGAGTCTGGGACGTCGACGGCAACGAGTACCTCGACCTCCGGATCGGCGACTGGGTGCTGATCCACGGGCACGCCAACGAGCAGATCAACCAGGCGGTGTCCCGTCAGCTCCCGCTGGGGTCGCAGTACGGCTCGCCCGAGTGGGACCTCAGCTACCGGATGGCCTCCCTGCTCGTCGACCGGATGCCGTCGGTCGACCGCGTGCGCTTCATGGTGTCCGGCACCGAGACCAACCTGCTGGCCCTGCGACTGGCTCGTGCCCACACCGGGCGGACCAAGCTCGCCAAGGCGACCGGCAGCTACCACGGCATCGCCGACGTGCTGGTCGTCGGCAGCTCGACGATCAGCTTCATCAAGGACCGCATCCCACCCGGCGTCACCCCGGGAGTCGCCCAGGACGTCGTCGAGTTCCCGTTCAACGACCCCGATGGTGCCGAGGCCGTCATCGAGGCCTCTGCTTCCGAGCTGGCCGCGGTGATCGTCGAGCCGGTGATGGGCGCGGCCGGCATGGTGCCGGCGACCCGCGAGTTCCTCCAGCGCCTGCGCGAGGTGACGGCGCGCCACGGCATCGTGCTCATCTTCGACGAGGTGGTGACGTTCCCCATCGCCTACGGCGGCGCGCAGGCCCACTTCGGCGTCAGCCCCGACCTGACCTCGATGAGCAAGGCGATCGGCGGCGGCCTGCCGCTGGCGGCGCTGGGTGGCAGCACCGAGCTGATGGACCTCCTCGACCCCGACAAGAACGGTGGCCGCGCTCCGGTGACCGCGGCCTCGACATTCGGGGGCAACCAGGCGGCACTGGCAGCGGGGATCGCCTGCCTGGAGATGCTCACCCCGGAGGTCCACGCGCGGGTCCAGGCGCTGGGCGAGCGCGCCCGCCTCGGCATCGACGCGATCGGCGTGCGCTACGGCCTTCCGCTCCACGCCACCGGCTTCGGCCACATCCTCGCCATGCACTGGGCGCCGGAGCCGGTCGTCGATTACCGGACCCGCATGCAGGACGACAGCGAGAAGATCACGAACCTCGGCGTCGCCCTGATGAACGAGGGCTTCTACCACTTCAGCTTCGGCTCGTTCCTCCTGAGCACCACGCACACGGAGGCCGACATCGACTCCCTGCTCGCCGGGCTCGAGCGGGCCCTGCACAACCTGGGCTACGTGTCGTGACCCGGGTCGGGCGCGAGATCCGGGTCCTGCGCTACCCGGTCGGCGCGGTCACGCCCGACGACTTCGAGGTGGTCGAGGTCGACGTACCCGACCCCGCACCCGGGCAGGTCCTGGTGCGCAACACGTGGACGTCGGTCGACCCGGGGCTCCGGCTGCGGCTGCGGCCGGACGCGCCCGCCGGCTACTTCGTCGCGTTCCCCCTCGGCCGTGCCATGGACGGCGTGATGGCCGTCGGCCAAGTGGTCGAGTCCCGCGCGTCGGGCTTCGCTCCCGGAGACCTCGTCTCGCACGCCCAAGGCTGGCGGGAGTTCGCGGCCGTCCGTCCCGGCGAGGTGCAGCTGGGGGGCATCGGCACCCTCACGCGCCTCGACGCCGACGGTGTGGAGCCGTCGCTGTTCCTCGGGCCGCTCGGCGGGATGGGGCTCACGGCGTACGCCGGCCTGCACGTCGTGGACGCGATGAAGGGCGGCGAGACCGTCTGGGTCTCCGCTGCGGCGGGTGCGGTCGGAAGCCTGGCCGCGCAGATCGCCAAGCTGAAGGGCAACCGGGTGATCGCCAGCGCAGGATCCGGCGACAAGGTCGCCTGGCTTCGCGACGAGCTCGGCGTCGAGGCCTTCAACTACCGCGACGGTGACCTGGTCGGGCAGCTGCGCGACCTGGCTCCCGACGGGATCGACGTCTACTTCGACTCCGTCGGCGGCGACCATCTCGAGGCCGCCCTCGACGTCCTCAACCGCAACGGCCGGATCGCCATGTGCGGGTCGATCTCGGAATACGAGTCCGCGGCCACGGGGCCACGCAACCTGTTCCTCGCCGTCTCGAAGGACCTGACGCTGCGAGGCTTCCGCGGCAGCAGCAACCTGCACCTGAGGGCGGAGATGCAGCGCACCCTGGCCGGCTGGCTGCGCAGCGGCGAGCTCGTGCACCGCGAGACCGTCTTCGCCGGCCTCGAGGCTGCGCCCCAGGCGCTCGCGGCGATGATCGCGGGCCGCACGACCGGAAAGACACTCGTCAGCATCGGCTGACCCGACGACAGGAACGACATGACGACGGTGGAGCGACGCCTCAAGGACAAGGTGGTCTTCCTCAGCGGTGCGACGGGCGGTCTGGGCCGGGCGGCCGCCGTCCGGCTCGCCGAGGAAGGTGCCCACCTCGTCGTCACCGATCTCGACGAGCCGGCGTGCAAGGAGCTGGCCGGCGACCTACCGGGGACCGGCCGTCACCTGACCGCCCGGCTCGACGTCGCCGACGAGGCGCAGTGGGTCGAGGTCGCGGACCTGATCCAGCGCGGGTACGGCCGCCTCGACGGCCTGGTGAACAACGCGGCGATCGGCAGCCTCGCGACGGTGGAGGACGAGACCGTGGAGAACTGGGAACAGGTGATGTCGATCGGGTCCACCGGGGTGTGGCTGGGCCTGAAGCACCTGGGTCCGTTGATCGCCTCGTCCGGCGGCGGCTCGATCGTCAACGTCTCCTCCATCCTCGGCACCGTGGGCGGGCTCGGCAACAGCGCGGCGTACGCCGCGGCGAAGGGGGCGGTCCGCACGCTGACCAAGAACGCCGCGCTGCACTGGGCGACCTCCGGGGTGCGGGTCAACTCCCTGCACCCGGGCTTCATCGGGACCGCCCAGCTGCTCGAGCGCTACGAGGGCACGCCACGTCACGAGGCGATGCTCGCGAACACCCCCATCGGCAGGCTCGGCACCGGCGAGGAGATCGCCGCGGTCGTCGCGTTCCTCGTGAGCGACGACTCGACGTTCATGACCGGCTCGGAGGTCTACGCCGACGGGGGCTACACCGCGCGCTGACCCACGCGCCCGCCGGCGTCACCCCCTCGAGGCAACGGTGGACGAGCGCCCCGAGCAAGGGACCGCTGGCCCGACCCTCCGGGCCCTTGGGCCGTTGGCCCGAGCCGCGACTCGTCCCATGGTGAGGGGTGAGGCACGTCGGCCGACGCCGACGGAGGAGGTGGCGACAGTGAGCGCAGGCAACACCGCAGGGTCGGCGGTCGTGACGGAGGCGAGCGCCTCGTGGCCGGTCAGCGACCTGGGGCCGGAGAAGGTGCTGTTCGCGCGCCTGCCCGAAGGCTGCCAGGCGACCGTCGTGATCGACAACGTGGCGCTCGGGCCCGCGATCGGCGGCGTACGGATGACCTCGTCCGTGGACGCGGCGGAGGTCGCCAGGCTGGCGCGCGCGATGACCATCAAGAACGCCGCGGCGGGGCTGCCGCACGGCGGCGCGAAGGCAGGGATCACCGTTCCGCGGGCCCTGGATCCCGCGACGCGGGAACGGGTGGTGCGCGCCTTCGCGGTCGCGATCCGGGACGTGACGGAGTACATCCCCGGACCGGACATGGGCACGGGTGAGACCGACATGGCCTGGGTGAGCGACGAGATCGGGCGTTCTGTCGGGCTGCCCACGGTGCTCGGCGGCATCCCGCTGGACGAGCTGGGTGCGACCGGGTACGGCCTGGCGGTGTGCGCCGACACCTTGCAGGAGGCTGGGCTTCTCGAGGTCCGGGGGGCTCGGGTCGTCGTGCAGGGCTTCGGGGCGGTCGGCCGCCACGCGGCACTGCAGCTCGCCGAACGCGGCGCACTGGTGGTCGGGGTGTCTGACAGTCGAGGAGCCGTCTACGACCCCGGCGGCCTCGACATCGGGGCGCTCGTCCTGTTCAAGCACGAGCGCCCGGTCGCCGAGTTCCCCGGCGGCACCGACGTCCCTCGGGACGAGCTCATGGCCCTGGACTGCGACGTGTTCGTGCCGGCCGCGCAGCCAGATGTCATCACCAAGCGGAACGTCGATGCCTTGCGGGCCAAGGTGGTCCTGCAGGGGGCGAACATCCCGGTGACGGCGGAGGCCGAGCGCGAGCTGCACGAACGCGGCGTGCTGACCGTGCCCGACGTCATCGCGAACGCCGGTGGGGTCATCTGCGCGGCGGTCGAGCACCGCGGGGGTGACCGCGACGTCGCGTTCTCGACGATCCGGACCAAGATCCGCGACAACGTGCTCGAGGTGCTGCGCCTGATGCAGGCCGATTCGCTCGAGCCTCGGGCTGCGGCGGTGCGGATGGCTCACGAAAGGATCGCGGTCGCCCAGGCCTACCGCCGCGGGTTCTGAGCCCTCGGCAGCTCCGGCAGCTCCGACGGGCTCAGTCGGGGAACTCGAGCTGCGGGGTGCGCCCGATGAGCAGGCGCCGGCACCTGTCGGTGGCCGGGTCGATGAGTGCCGAGGCGTTGAACGTCGCCTCGAAGGCGCCGTCGCGCGTGGTCCGACCGAGGACCAGCTCGACGTCCTCCACCCGCGCGCCGTGGGTGAGCTCGTGGACCAGCACGCTCTTCTCCCGCTGCTCAAGGTAGGCCACCAGGCCGGCGCGGTCCCCGAGGAACTCCGCGCTCTGCCCGTCACCCTTCGAGAACTGGATCGACATCACGAAGTCGTCGGTGATCCGGTCGAGGACGCGCTCGGGCGTGTCGGAGTCCATGATCTCGAACCACGCCTCCAGGAACGGGGTCGCGCTCATCAGCCCTCCACCAGGACGTGCTCGGTGTCGAAGGTGACCTCGTAGCTGGCGATCAGCCCGTCGGCGCCCAGGCGGACGCCGGACAGGAACCGCCCGGTTGTCGAGCCCCCGTCGGTCACGCGGCCGTAGACGAACTCGACGTCGCCGTCGCGCGACTGGCGCATCACCACATGGACCCGGTCGGGCACCCCGCGGCCGCCCAGGTAGGCGCCCATCTCCGCGCGCCCCTGGCCCCGGCGGGTGCCGGCGGGCAGGAACATCACGAACCGCACGTCCGGGGCGAGCATCGCAAGCGCGTCGTCGATGCGGCCCTCGTCCAGGGTGGCGTAGTAGCGGGAGAGCGTGGTCTCGGGCATGAAACTGAAGTTAGTTCAAATGCGCCGTGGTTGTCGAGACGCCCCTTGCTCTAGGCCTCGCCCGTGGGCTAACTTGAACTCAAGTCAGTTCAGTTTGGAGGTAGTCGTGCCTGCCCAGCCGTGGCCTGTTGCCGACTCGGCCCTGCTGGCTCCTGTGCCCGAGCACGAGGAGCTGCGCTCCGTGCTGCGCGACCTTCTCGAGACCCACGCTCCCCACGACGAGGTACGGCGGGCCGCCGAGCTCCCCGAGGGCTGGTCGCCCAAGCTGTGGTCGCTGCTCAACGACGAGATGGACGTCGGGTCGCTGGCCGTCCCGGAGGAGCGCCACGGTCAGGGCTACGGGGTGGCCGTGCTGGCCGTCCTGCTCGAGGAGGCCGGACGGGCGCTGCTGCCCGAGCCGCTCCTGCTCTCCTCCGTGCTGGGTGTGCGGGCCGTGCTTGCGGCGCCCGCGGGCGCCGTGCCCGACGAGGTGGTGACCGGAGTGATGCAGGGCCGGCTGGTCGTCACCATGGCGCTGGCGGAGGCGGCCGACGCAGCCCTGACGCTGTCGCAGGCGCCGGGGTCCACCACGACCAGCGGCCGCATCGGCCGCGTGCCGGTCGGCGGCGCGGCCGACCTCGTGGTCGTCGGCATCGGACCCCGGGGACGCGAGTCGATCCACCTGGTCGACCTTCGCGGGGAGGGCGTGGCCACCCGCACCGAGCTCGAGGTCCTGGACCTCACCCGCCGCCAGGCCCGCCTCGATCTCGACGGCGCCCTGACCCACCTGATCGCGCCGACGGACGAGACGGACGCCCTGAGGACCGAGCTGGCGATCCTCCAGCGGGTCGGGCTGGCCGCCGAGCACGTGGGCATGATCGACGCACTGCTCGACCTGACCCGCGCCCACCTGGGTGTGCGTCACCAGTTCGGGCGCCCGCTCGCGTCGTTCCAGGTGATCAAGCACCGGCTCGCCGACGTGCTCGTGGACCTCGAACGCGCGCGGTCGGCGGTGCGCTACGCGGCGGTGCTGTTCGACCAGGACCCGTTCTCGGCCGAGCTGCCCTCGGCGGTCGCGGCCGCCGTCTGCAGTGATGCCGTCATCCGGGTCGCGCACGAGGCCGTCCAGCTGCACGGCGGCATCGGCTTCACCTGGGAGCACCCCGCCCACTACTACCTGCGCCGGGCCCTGGGTGACGAGGCGACGTTCGGCTCGGGCAGCGCCCACCGGTCGCTCGTCGCGGGGCTGCTGGGCCTGTGATGACCGACCTGACGACCGAGGCGACCGTCGACGCCGCGCCGCGACCCGAGGTCGCGGACGTCCGTCCGGGCGAGGAGCTCGACTGGGCGGCTCTCGAGCGACACCTGCGGGAGGCGCTGCCTCGCCTTCAGGGTGAGTTCTCGGTGCGGCAGTTCCTGGGCGGCTCGGCCAACCTGACCTACCTCGTCCGGTTCGGCGAGGACGCCCTGGTGGTACGACGACCGCCGTTCGGCGTGATCGCGACCGGTGCTCACGACATGCTCCGGGAGTACACCGTGCTGTCGCGGCTGCACGCGGCGTACCCACGCGTGCCGCTCGGTGTGCACTACTGCGCGGACACGGGCGTCATCGGGACGCACTTCCTCGTGTCCGAGTACCGACCCGGGGTCGTGGTGTGGGACCGGGTGCCGGAGGAGCTGGCGGTCGGTCCGGAGCCCGGGCGCCGGATCGGCTTCGCCGTGGTCGACGCATTGGCAGACCTGCACCTCGTCGAGCCGGCCGAGTGCGACCTGGGCTACCTGGGCCGGCCCGAGGGCTACCTGGAGCGGCAGGTGCGGGGCTGGACCCGTCGCTGGGACGCGGTGGCGACCGGGCGCCGCGGCACCATGCACCGGGTCGCCGAGCTCCTGGCCCGGCACCTGCCCGAGTCCGGCCGGGCGACGCTGGTCCACAACGACTTCAAGGTCGACAACTGCCAGTTCACCCCCGGCGACCCGGACCGGGTGACCTCGGTCTTCGACTGGGACATGGCGACGCTCGGCGACCCGCTCACCGACCTGGGGACGCTGCTGAACTACTGGCCGGAGGGCGCCACCCCGGCCGAGGGCGTCCCGGGCGCGGAGAACCTCGGCCTGCCGAGCCGCGACGAGGTCGTGCAGCGCTACGCCGCGCGCACCCGGCAGCGGCTCACCCGTGCCGACGTCGTCTGGTACGAGGCGTTCGGCTGCTGGAAGACGGCCGTCATCATGCAGCAGCTCTACGTCCGACACCTACGTGGAGAGACCTCCGACGAACGCATGACCGCGCGCGGCCGTCAGGCGGTGCGTATCGCCGACCGTGCCCTGGCGCTCGCCGAGACCCTCGACGCCTGACGAGAGCTACCTGATGCCCATCGACCTGACCCCCGAACCGCACGTCGCCGACCTGGCCGCCCGGACGGCGGCGTTCGTCCGGGACGTCGTCGCTCCCGAGGAGGAGCGCTTCGCCGGCGTGGCCGACGCGGGTGGCGAGGAGCTGCGCACCCACCTCCAGCAAGCCGCCCGCGACGCGGGGGTCTTCGCACCACACGTCGCGCCGGAGTACGGCGGGCACGGGCTCGACATGCGCGGCCGGGCCGTGGTCTTCGAAGAGGCGGGCTGGTCGCTGTTCGGACCCCTCGCCCTCAACATCGCCGCGCCCGACGAGGGCAACATGCACCTCCTCGAGGCCGTCGCCAACCCCGAGCAGAAGGAGCGCTACCTGCGCCCCCTCGCCCAGGGCGCGGTGCGCTCGTCCTTCGCGATGACCGAGCCCGCCCCGGGCGCCGGCTCCGACCCGGCCGCCCTCTCGACGACGGCGACGCCCACGGCCGGAGGGTGGCTGGTCAACGGGCGCAAGTGGTTCATCACCGGCGCGGACGGGGCGGCCTACACGATCTGCATGGCGCGTACGTCGGGGAGCCCGGGCGACCGCGGCGGCGCGACGATGTTCCTCATCGACGCCGACACGCCCGGCCTGCGGATCACCCGGCACATCGACACCCTCGACCAGGGGTTCTTCGGCGGTCACTGCGAGCTCGAGCTCGAGGACGTCCACGTCACCGAGGACTCCGTGCTCGGCGCCGTCGACCAGGGCTTCGACTACGCCCAGGTGCGGCTCGCACCGGCGAGGCTGACCCACTGCATGCGCTGGCTCGGCCTCGCGCGGCATGCCCAGGAGATCGCGGTGCGGCGGGCCGCGGAGCGCGAGCTCTTCGGCTCCAGGCTGGGCGACCTCGGCATGGTGCAGGCGATGATCGCCGACTCCGAGATCGACCTCGCGGCGTCGCGGCTGCTGATCTGGCAGGCCTGCGCCGAGCTCGACCAGGGGCGCAGTGCCGCGCAGTCGAGCTCGATCGCGAAGACGTACGTCGCAGAGGCGGTGGGTCGGGTCGTCGACCGGTCCGTCCAGATCTGCGGAGCGCTCGGCATCTCCGGGGACACGCTCCTCTCGCGCTACCTGCGGGAGGTGCGTCCGTTCCGCATCTACGACGGCTCGTCCGAGACGCACCGCTGGGCGATCGCCAGGCGCGTGCTGCGCCGGGCGACGGGGCCCTGACGAAGCCAGATCCAGGGACTTCGTCGCACGCCTTGACATCGGGGGCCCGGCGGCCCAGACTGAAGTGGATTCAGTTCAACTTAGGAGAGGAAACGGCCATGCCTGTCACCGACCACGTCGTGCTCGAGAAGGACGGCGAGATCGCCCGCGTGTGGCTCAACCGCCCGCACAAGAAGAACGCCGTCACCGTCGAGCTGCTGCACCGGCTCGACGAGATCATCAAGGAGGTCGACAGCGACCCCGACCTGCGCGTGCTGATCCTGCGCGGGCGTGACGGCACCTTCTGCTCCGGCTTCGACCTCGACGAGCTGCTCGCCGACTACGTCGGGACGACGACGGCGATGGAGGTCGCCGTCCTGTCGGCGAAGGTGTGCGACCGGCTGTACTCGATGAACACCCCCTCGGTGGCCGTCCTCGAGGGGCACGTCACCGCCGGCGGCTTCGAGCTGATGATCTCCTGCGACTTCGCGGTGTCGGCCGACGACGCCCTCATCGGCGACTTCCACATCCGGCGCGCGCTCTTCGGCGGCGCCGGCCCGATCTACCGTCTCCCGCGGATGATCGGCATCCGCAAGACCAAGGAGCTGATGCTCACCGGCAAGCTCCTGACGGGCAAGGAGGCCGTCGACTTCGACCTCATCAACGCCTCCGCCCCCGCCGACGAGCTCGACCAGCTGGTCAAGGACTTCATCGCCCCGATCATCGACAAGAGCCCGTTCGCGATGCGGCTGACCAAGATGACGATCGACCGCGGGCTGGACGCGGACATCCAGTCGCTGATGGTGATGGAGCACCTGGCCGTCGGCAACGCGCTGCAGTCCGAGGACGCCCGCGAGGGCGTCAACGCGTTCCTCGAGAAGCGTGAACCCAAGTGGGTCGGTCGCTGACGGGGAGCCGCTGCCCGAGCTGCGGAACGGTCGCCTTCCCCCCGGCCCGTGGCTGCCAGAGCTGCGGCCACTCGACGGAGCAGGTGGAGCTGAGCCCACGGGGCACGGTCTGGGGCTTCACGGTGCAGCGGTTCGCACCGAAGTCGCCGCCGTACGTCGTCCCGGAAGGCGGGTTCGTCCCGTTCGCCGTCGGCTACGTCGAGCTGCCGGAAGGGGTCAAGGTGGAGGCCGTCCTCGACTGCGCCGACTTCTCCGAGCTCGAGGGCGACGCGGAGGTCACCCTGGTGGCCGCTGAGCCGGTGCCCCGCTTCGCCACGGGGACGGCCCGATGAGCACCGGGGTGTCCATCGTCGGCGCCGGGCTGTCCAAGTTCGGCCGGCAACCGGGGCTCAGCGGACGGGAGCTCGGCCTCCAGGCCATCGAGGCCGCGCTCCGCGACGCCGGGATCGCGTGGACCGACGTCCAGGTGGCGTTCGGCGGCAGTGACGGGTCGGGCCTGGCGGACACCCTCGTGGCGGACCTCGGCCTCACCGGGATCCCGTTCACCAACGTCAAGAACGGCTGTGCCACCGGCGGCAGCGCGCTGATGTCGGCGGTGCACGCCATCCGGTCCGGCGCGGCCGAGATCGCCCTGGCCGTCGGCTTCGACAAGCACCCGCGGGGTGCGTTCGACCCGCGGCCCGAGGACTGGGGGCTGCCGGCGGCGTACGGCGAGGCCGGCCTGATGGTGACCACCCAGTTCTTCGGCATCAAGATCACGCGCTACCTGCGCGAGCACCACATCAGCGAGCGGATCCTGGCCCTGGTGGCCGAGAAGGCCTACCGCAACGGCTCGCTCAACCCGAACGCCTGGCGTCGCGAGCCGATCCCGGCCGACGAGATCGCCGCTGCCGACATGGTCAACGACCCCCTGACCCGGCTGATGTTCTGCTCACCGGGTGAGGGCGGGGCCGCGATCGTGCTCGCCAGCGACTCCGCGGCCGCGCGCATGGGGCGTGCGGTGCACCTCCTCAGCGCGGTCAGCCGCACCCGCCGCTTCGGCTCGTTCGAGGTCTTCAGTCCCTCCATCCAGGGGACCGGCCGTCCCTCGAGCGTCAGCGCCGACGCCGCGGCCGCCGCCTTCGCGGCCGCGGGTGTCGGCCCCGACGAGGTCGACGTGGCTCAGCTGCAGGACACGGAGAGCGGCGCCGAGGTCATGCACCTCGCCGAGTGCGGCTTCTGCAAGGACGGCGAGCAGGAGGCGATGGTGGCCGGCGGCGAGACCGAGATCTCCGGCCGGCTGCCGGTCAACACCGACGGCGGTTGCATCGCCAACGGCGAGCCGATCGGCGCCTCCGGTCTGCGCCAGGTGCACGAGATCGTCACCCAGCTCCGCGGCGAGGCGGGCGCCCGGCAGGTCGCTGCTCCTCGGATCGGCTTCACCCATGTCTACGGGGCTCCGGGCATCAGTGCGTGCACGGTGCTGGCGGTCTGAGGGATGACGATGACCACGCAGCTGCCCGACCTCGACGACTTCGCCGCCGACGCCCGGCGCTGGCTGTCCTCGATGGCCGAGCCTCGCTCCGCCGCCCAGTGGGGCGTCGGGCCGGACTCGGTCGCGGTCTTCGAGAACTGGACCCCCGAGGAGGAGCGGGCCGAGACCGACCGGATCCGCGCCTACGAGCAGGCGAAGTACGACGCCGGCTGGGGCGCCCTCACCTGGCCCGCGGAGTACGGCGGGCGCGACCTGCCGACGTCGTACGCCTTGAGGTTCCGGCAGGAGGAGGACGCCTTCGACGTCCCTCGCCGCACCGAGATGTTCTCGGTCACCCAGCAGCTCGTCGCCCCGACCGTCGCCCAGTGGGGGACCCCGGACCAGCAGGAGCGCTACGTGCGCGGCATGCTGCGCACCGACCTGATCGCCTGCCAGCTCTTCTCCGAGACCGAGGCCGGCTCCGACCTGGCCGCCGTCCGCACGCGGGCCGTCGAGCGCGACGGGCACTGGGTGCTGGACGGACACAAGGTGTGGACCTCCGGGGCGCCGGTCGCCGACCTGGGTGTCGCGGTGACGCGCACCGACCCGGACGCGCCCAAGCACGCGGGCCTCACGGTCTTCCTGGTGCCGATGGACGCGCCCGGGGTCACGGTGCGGCCCATCCGTCAGATGACGGGTGGCAGCTCCTTCAACGAGGTCTACCTCGACGGGGTCGAGCTGTCCGACGATCTCCGGCTGGGTCCGGTGGGACAGGGCTGGAGAGTCGCACTCACCGTGCTCGCGGCCGAGCGGCTCGACTCCGGCAGCCTGGGGCTGGCCAACGCCGACCGCGCGGTCGAGCTGGCCCATCATCTCGACCGACCGCTCACCGAGCTCGAGCGCGACCGGGTCGCCGACCTGGTGACCAGGAGCTACGTGCAGCGGTTGACCGGGATGCGGGTGGCCGCGGCCGTGGTCGCCGGCCGTGACCCGGGCCCCGAGGCGTCGGTGGGCAAGCTCCTGGCAACCGACACCATGGCCCGGACCTCCGAGGTCGTGAGGCTGCTGCTGGGACCACGGCTGGCGGCCGACGACGGCGGCTGGGGCACCTGGGCGTGGACCGAGCACCTGCTCGGAGCCCCGGGATACCGCATCGCGGGCGGCACCGACGAGATCCAGCACAACATCATCGCCGAGCGCGTCCTCGGCCTGCCTCGGGAGCCATCGAGATGAGCACCGAGGTCTACGAGCGCGGGCTGTGCGAACGCGTCGGCGCTGTGTTGCGCCGACAGTGGTCGGACGTGGAGGTGGGACTCTTCGCCCGGCTGCCCGGTGGCCACTCGGGCCTCACCTACCGGGTCGAGACCAGCGCGGGCGCGCTGGTGGTCAAGTCCGTGCCGCCGGGCCAGAAGGCGATCGGCCGCCACGACATGCTGCGCCAGGCCCGCATCATCGACGCCCTCGCCCCGACCGCGGTGCCCGTGCCGGCCGTCGTCGCGGTCGACGAGACCGAGCCGGCCTGGTTCGCCATGCAGCTGGTCCAGGGCGAGTCGCTGGAGCCGGTGCTCGACGACCCCGCCGTGCCGTCGCAGCTGGCCGCGGCCCGGATGCTGCGCGCGGCCGAGACGTTGCCGGCCCTGCACGACGTGCCCCTCGACAAGGTCCCGGTCGACGCGGACCCGTTGAGCCCGCACGACGAGCTCGACCGGTGGGCCCGCACCATGGCGGCCGTCCCGCCCGACCTCGTGCCGGACGCCGAGCGGCTCCGGCAGCGGCTCGCAGACTCGGTGCCCGCCGCGATCGCCCCCACCCTGGTCCACGGCGACTACCGCCTCGGCAACCTGATCTGCTCCGGCTTCGAGCCGGCCGCGCTCATCGACTGGGAGATCTGGAGCGTCGGCGACCCGCGCGTCGAGCTGGGCTGGTTCCTGGTCTTCGCCGACGGCGCCAACTTCCCCGGCGTGGGCCGGGAGGTGCCCGGGCTGCCCACCGCCGACGAGCTCGTCGCGGCGTACGCCGGCGACGGCCGCCGCGTCGACGACCTCGCCTGGTTCGACGCGCTGGGCCGCTACAAGATGGCGGCGATCATGGGGCACAACCTGCGCCGCCACCGCGAGGGCCGTCATCACGACCCCGACCAGGAACGCCTGCCCGACACCATCCAGCGGCTGATCGAGACCGGGCTGTCCGCGCTGCCCTCAGCCCCCTGACGAGACGAGAGACCGACGTGGACTTCGAGCCCTCCGCCCGGACCCGGGACCTGCAGGACCGCCTGCAGGTGTTCATGGACGAGCACGTCTACCCCGCCGAGCCCGTCTACGACGACCAGGTCGCCGCGGCGGACAACCGGCACGAGCAGCCGCAGGTGATGCGGGACCTCCAGGCGAAGGCGCGCGAGCTGGGCCTGTGGAACCTCTTCATGACCCACGGCTCGTGGGGTGCGGGGCTCACCAACCTGGAGTACGCGCCACTGATGGGTCTGGCGGGGCGGTCGATCATCGGTCCCGAGGCGCTCAACTGCTCGGCACCGGACACCGGGAACATGGAGATCCTGGCGATGTACGGCACCCCCGAGCAGCAGGAGCAGTGGCTGAGGCCGCTGCTGGAGTGCCGGATCCGCTCGGCGTTCGCGATGACCGAGCCGGCGGTGGCCAGCTCCGACGCCCGCAACATCACCGCGACCATCCGCCGCGAGGGTGACGACTACGTCCTCAACGGCCGCAAGTGGTACACCTCGGGCGTCCTCGACCCGGACTGCCGGCTGATCATCTTCATGGGCAAGTCCGACCCGGACGGTCCGACCTACCGCCAGCAGAGCATGATCCTGGTCCCGGCGGACGCCCCGGGCGTCGAGGTGCTGCGCGACCTGACGATGTTCGGCTACGAGGACCGGCTCGGACACGGCGAGGTCCAGTTCACCGACGTGCGGGTGCCGGCCACCAACATGCTCGGCGCCGAGGGCGACGGCTTCGCGATCGCCCAGGGCCGGCTCGGGCCCGGGCGGATGCACTACGCGATGCGGGCCATCGGGTTCGCCGAGCGGGCCATGTCGATGATGTGCCGCCGTGCGGTCGACCGCGAGGCGTTCGGTGGCCCGCTCGCCGACCAGGGCGTGGTCCGCGAGTGGATCGCGCGGAGCCGGGTGGAGATCGACCAGGCCCGGCTGCTCACGCTGTACGCCTCGTGGCTGATGGACACCAAGGGCAACGCCGCCGCGCGCTCCGAGGTGGCCGCGATCAAGGTCGTCGCGATGGAGGTCGCGCACAACGTCGTGAACCGCGCGGTACAGACCTTCGGCGCTGCGGGCGTCAGCGACGACACGGTGCTGGCCCGGCTCTGGGCCATCACGCGAGCCCTGCAGATCGCCGACGGGCCCAACGAGGTGCACCTGCGCACGATCGGCAAGCTCGAGCTCGCGGGATATCGGCCATGACGTCGCTCGAGGGCAGGGTCGCTCTGGTCACCGGAGCCACGCGGGGGCTCGGCTACGCGATCGCGCTCGGCCTCGCCAAGGAGGGGGCCACGGTCGTGGTCTCCAGCCGCAAGGCCGAGGCCTGCGAGGCCGCGGCCGAGGCGATCACGAAGGAGACCGGAGTCCTGGCCGTGCCCCTGGCGCTGCACGTCGGGCGGTGGGACGACATCGCGCCGGCGGTCGACCGGGTGTACGCCGACCACGGGCGGCTCGACATCCTGGTCAACAACGCCGGCATCGCCCCCCTCTCGTCGACGCTGGACTCCGTCACCGAGGGACTCTTCGACAAGACGATCGAGGTCAACCTCAAGGGCCCGTTCCGGTTGATGGCCGTCGCGGGCGCACGCATGGCCGCGGCGGGTGGCGGCTCGATCGTCAACATCTCCAGCATCGGCGCGCTCCGGCCCAGTCCCCCCGAGGCGATGTACGCCGCGTCCAAGAGCGGCCTCAACGCGCTGACCATGGCGTTCGCCCAGGAGTACGCGCCGCACGTCCGGGTCAACTGCGTGATGCCGGGCGCGTTCGCGACCGACATGGCCGACGGCTGGGACGAGGAGTTCGTCGGCAAGGTCGTCGACCGGCTGCCGGCCGGCCGCCTGGGACGTCCCGACGAGCTGGTCGGCCTGGTCGTGCACCTGGCCGGCGACTCCGCGGGCTACACCACCGGAGCGGTCATCCCCGTCGACGGCGGCCGGACCGCCGTCTACTGATCGGAGACGCAGGACATGACCAACGGTGGCCGCGTGCCCGCGCTGTTCGACCTGACCGGGAGGGTCGCGATCGTGACCGGCGCCTCGTCCGGGCTGGGCGAGGGGTTCGCGCGCACCCTGGTCGGCGCGGGAGCCACGGTCGTCGCCGGGGCCCGCCGTCTCGACCGGCTCGAGGTGCTCGCCAAGGAGGTCGACACCGGCGCACCAGGGGAAGGGCGTCTCGTCCCGGTCCGCTGCGACGTGACCTGCGAGGAGGACCGCGCGCTGCTCGTCGAGGTCGCCACCGGGGTCTCCGGACGCGTCGACGTCCTGGTCAACAACGCCGGCATGCCCGGCGTGCCGAATGCCGAGGACGAGACCGTCGCCGGCTTCGCCGCCCTGCTCGACCTCAACCTCGCCGCCGGCTTCCACCTCGCGGCGGCGGTCGCGGCCACTGTTTCGGACGGTGGGTCGCTGTCGATCGTGAACATCTCGTCGGTGATCGGCATGGTCTCGACGGCCCCCATCGGTGGCGCGAGCTATGCCGCCTCGAAGGCCGGGGTGATCGGCCTGACCCGCGAGCTCGCGGGGCAGTGGGGACGCCGGGGCGTCCGGGTCAACGCGATCGTCCCCGGCTGGTTCGACACCGAGATGACCGACGGCCTGTTCAGCAACGACAAGTCGGCCGGCTGGGTGCGCCGCAACACGATGCTCGGCCGGGGTGGTGAGCCGGGCGAGGTCGACGGCGCACTCCTCTTCCTCGCGTCCGACGCCTCCAGCTATGTGACCGGCCACACGTTGGTCGTCGACGGCGGCTGGACCGCTCGGTAGACACTGGGACCAAGAAGGAGGAGCACGGATGCGTCTGCTGGCCGAGGAGTACGCCGCGCGCGCCGCATCGGCGCCCGGTGACCTGGCGGTGGTCGACCCGCTCGGCGAGCACACCGTCGGCGAGGTCATGCGCCACGCGGCCGACCTGGCGACCGCGCTCGAGGACGCCCTGGGTGGATCCCCCACGGTGCTGGTCCAGGCGGACAACACCTGGCGGACCCTGGCGACGGCGCTCGCCGTCGGGCTGCGCGGCGGCACGGTGGCGGTGCTCAGCAGTCACGCCGTAGCGGCGGAGTTCGAGCTGGCGATGGAGGACATCGCACCGGACGCGGTGGTCGCGTCCGACGACGTACTCGAGCACTGGGGCGTCTCGAGCGAGGCGATGCCGGACAAGCGAGCCGCCCTCGACGGCTGGGCGCTGGTCACCTCCGGCGGTCCCGTCAGCGACGTCGCACGCTGGGCCGGCGGTGTCGCGATCGCGATGACCTCCGGCTCGACGGGCCGCGCCAAGTCCGTGGTGCAGTCAGAGGAGTCACTGCGGTACGCCGGCCGCTCGACCATCGAGGCGATCGGCCTCCGGCCCGGCGACGCCGTCGGCGCCTTCGTCCCGCTCTCGTCGGTGGCGGCGTTCTGCTTCGGGATGTACCTGCCCGCGATGCTCGGCGCCCCGATGGTGTGCATCGAGTCGTGGCGGCCCGACGAGGCGCTCGCGGCGATGGCTGCCCGCGACGTCCGCTGGACGATGCTGGTGCCGACGATGGCCCTGCAGCTCTCGGTCCGGCCGGAGGCGCAGGGCCGCCTCTCCTGCCTGAAGGCCATGACCGTGGGCGGTGGTCCCATGGACGCCGGTGCCCTCGGTCGCGCCGAGCAGGTCCTCGACACGAAGCTGATCCGGGTGTTCGGCATGTCCGAGTGCCTGGGCCACACGACCACGCGGCCCGACGAGGACCCCGGGACGAGGCTGGCCTGCGACGGCCGGCCGTTCCCCGGGACGGTGGTGCGCGCGGTCGACGACGAGGGGAGGACCCTGCCGGCCGGCGAGGTGGGCGCCGCGCAGGTGCGTGGCCCCAGCCTCTTCGTCGGCTACGCCCGCGGTGGTCGACCGCAGCCTCCCGAGCTCACCCCCGACGGGTTCCTGCCGACCGGCGACCTGGTGCGCCTCAACGCCGACGGGACGATCACGGTGTCGGGGCGCCAGAAGCAGATCATCATCCGCGGCGGCCGCAACATCGACATCAACGAGGTCGAGGCCGCGGTGGCCAGGATCCCCGGCGTGGCCCAGGTCTGCGTCGTCCCCGTGCCCGACGAGATGCTCGGCGAGCGGGTGGCCGCCCTCGTGGTGTCCGCCGGCGCCCCGCTCGGGCTGGCCGGCGTGACGCACCATCTCGCGGCCGAGGGCTTCCCCAAGGCCAAGTGGCCCGAGTTCGTCTTCGACGTGCCCGACCTTCCGCAGAACCGGGTCGGGAAGCTGTCCCGGCCGGACGCGGTCCGGCTCGCGGCGGACCTGCACGCAATGACCTGAGTTCATCTCACCTTGCTAGCATCACACCGACGATTGGAGCAGTCAGTGCCCAGAGCTCGCAGAGCAGACTCGGACGGGGTGGCCACGTTGGCGAAGGCGCGGATGATGCCGGAGACCGAGGGCCCGCGCTCGAAGCGCGCACTCATCCTCACCGCCGCCATCGAGAAGTTCGGCAAGGACGGCTACGAGCACACCAAGTGGGCCACGATCGCCGACCAGGTGGGGATCGGACAGACCGCGCTCTACCACTACTTCGAGTCCAAGGCCCACTGCCTGCTGACCATCATGAGCCTCGAGCTCCGCAGGTCCCTCGAAGCGGTCCGCGAGGCGACCGCCGATGTGGAACGGGCCGACAAGGCCCTCGAGGCGGCGATCGCCGTGGCCTACGACGTGAGCCCGCGCGAGGTCCTCCAGATGCGCATCCTGCAGAGCCACATGGACATGCTCGCGACCCCGCGACCCTCGGAGAAGGAGGAGGTCGAGCGCCAGAAGGCGCGGGTGCTCGTCCGGGAGATCGAGGAGGAGTGGACCGGGCTGATCCGCCGCGGGATGGCGGCCGGTGACTTCCCGGAGCGGGACCCCCACGCCATGGCGGTCCTGGTGCTCGCGATCGTGGTCAGCGTGTGGCGTTGGTATCGGCCGGGTGGGCCGATGACGCTCGACGAGGTCCGCGAGATGTACACCGGCGCGTGCCTCCGGGCCCTGGGCTGACGCGGTGTACAACCTGATCGTCCTTGCCGCTCGACCCGGCGACTGGACCCACGAGCAGTTCATCGAGTGGTGGCGCGGTGAGCACGCCGAGGTCACCTACCCCCTGCCCGGACTGCGCCGCTGGCTGCACACCGAGCTCGTCGACGGCATCGACGAGAAGTCGGCCGGCTGGGACGGCATGTCCGTGCTGAGCTTCGACTCGCGGGAGGCCCTGGACTCGGCGCTCGCCAGCGAGGAGTGGCGGGCGGCGGTGGCGCACGTCGGCTCGATGCGAGGGCGCCGGATGATCTTCACCGGCGACGAGCGGACGATGGTGCCCGTCTCGGAGTGAGACACTGCGCGCATGGCTGACGAGCACGAGCCGAGCGGGCCCTCCTTGGAGCCGCCGAGGCTCTTCCGGCGCAAGAAGGCCAAGCCCGCCCCGACTCCACCGACCCCACCGACTGCACCGCCCGGCGACGACAGCCCGACGACGATCCTGGACGACACCGGCACCGACACGGGCATCGCTGCTGCCCCGACCGCCCCGGCCGCGCCCCCGGCCGCGCCCCCGGCGTCGAGACCCACGGAATGGTCGTCACCAGCGGCTCCGGACAGCCAGACCGTGAGTCTCGACGCGCCATCGGCGGCGCCGACGTCACCAACGGCGCCGGCCGCACCGCCGCGACCGCCGCGACCGCCCAAGCGGCCGCGCACCGGCCCGCTGCTGCCCGGACGGCTGGCCGCGGCCCTCACCGGGCTGCTGGTGGGCGGGCTCGTCGTGGGCCTGACCTCGGCGTCGTTCGAGCTGTGCAGCCGGATCCAGGGCACCAACAGCTGCGGCGGTCCAGGGATCTTCCTGCTGCTCGCGATCCTGGTCCTGGCGGTGGTGCTCGGCACGGTGGTGCTACGGCTGTGTGAGGTACCGGAGCCGGGCAGCACCAGCTTCCTGGCGGTGGGGCTGACCAGCGTGGTGGCGCTGCTGTTCCTCATCGACGCGCTCTTCGAGTGGTGGATGATCATCGTCATCCCGCTGGTCTCGGTGGCGACGTTCCTGCTGTCCCACTGGGTGACGGCGACGTTCGTGGAGCCGGCCCGGGACTGAGTCGCTGGGCGACTACTTCAGTCCCAGCTCTCGCTGCGGAGGTCTCGACACGCCCGGTCGCGGCTTCGCAGGCTCAGCCGCGCGGGCTGCTCGACCACCATTGAGCTGACCGCGACGGCCTTCGTTCCTCAGGCCGACGCGATCAGCTCGGCGATCTGGATCGTGTTGAGGGCGGCGCCCTTGCGCAGGTTGTCGCCCGAGACGAACAGCGCGAGCCCGCGGTCGCCGTCGACGCCCGGGTCCTGACGGATGCGGCCGACGTACGACGGGTCCTTGCCGGCTGCCTGGAGGGGGGTGGGGATGTCGGACAGCTCGACGCCGGGCGCACCGGCGAGGATCTCCCGGGCCCTGGCCGGGGTGATCGCCCGCTCGAACTCGGCGTTGATGGCCAGCGAGTGGCCGGTGAAGACCGGCACCCGCACGCAGATGCCGGAGACCTTGAGGTCGGGGAGGCCGAGGATCTTGCGCGACTCGTGGCGCAGCTTCTGCTCCTCGTCGGTCTCCTCGAGGCCGTCGTCGACGATCGAGCCGGCCATCGGCAGCACGTTGTAGGCGATGGTGCGCGCGTACTTCTGCGGCTCGGGGAAGGCGACCGCCTCGCCGTCGTAGGCGAGCTCGGGCGCCTTGTCGCCCGCCGCGGCCACCTGGGCGGCGAGCTCCTCGACGCCGGCGATGCCCGAGCCGGACACGGCCTGGTAGGTCGAGGCGATGAGCCTCACCAGGCCGGCCTCGTCGTGCAGCGGCTTGAGCACCGGCATGGCGGCCATGGTCGTGCAGTTGGGGTTGGCGATGATGCCGTGCCCGGCCGCGATCACCGCGGCCGCGGCGTCCGGGTTGACCTCGGAGACCACCAGCGGGATCGCGGGGTCCTTGCGGAAGGCGCTGGAGTTGTCCACCACGATGACGCCGGCGTCGGCGAAGACCGGCGCGAGCGCGCGTGAGGTGGTCGCGCCCGCCGAGAAGAGCGCGACGTCGAGCCCGCTCGGGTCGGCGGTGGCGGCGTCCTCGACGACCACCTCGCGACCGGCGTAGGGAAGGACGGTCCCGGCGGAGCGGGGCGAGGCGAAGAACCGGATCTCACCGACCGGGAACTCGCGCTCCTCGAGGATCTGGCGCATCGCCACGCCGACCTGCCCGGTCGCGCCGACGATGCCGACGTTCAGAAGACGGGTCATCGGCCGGTGCCTCCGTAGACGACCGCCTCGACCTCGTGGGAGTCGAGGTCGAACGCCGTGTGCGTGGCCGCGACCGCGGTGTCGACGTCGGCCTCGTCGACGATCACGGAGATCCGGATCTCCGAGGTCGAGATCATCTCGATGTTGACCCCGGACTCGGCCAGCGCGGAAAAGAACTTGGCGGTGACGCCCGGGTGGGAGCGCATCCCGGCGCCGATGAGCGACACCTTGCCGATCTGGTCGTCGTAGAGCAGCCGCTCGTAGCCGACCTCGCTCTGCAGCCCGGCGAGGGCGGCCATCGCGCTCTGGCCGTCGGTACGCGGCAGGGTGAACGAGATGTCGGTGAGGTTGGTCGCGGCCGCGGAGACGTTCTGGACGATCATGTCGAGGTTGATCTGGGCCGCGGCCAGCGCCTCGAAGACCCGGGCCGCGACGCCCACCTTGTCCGGTACGCCGACCACGGTGATCTTGGCCTCGCTCCGGTCGTGGGCGACGCCGGCGATGATCGCTGCTTCCATGGTGGCCTCCTCGGCCTGGTCTGGAGCGGGGTCGTTGATGCTGCCTTCCACGACCGTGCCCTCGAGCTTGTTGAACGACGAACGGACGTGGATGGGGATGTTGTAGCGGCGGGCGTACTCGACGCACCGCAGGTGGAGGATCTTGGCCCCGGACGCCGCCATCTCGAGCATCTCCTCGTAGGTGACGCGGTCGAGCTTGCGGGCGGTCGGCACGATCCGGGGGTCGGCGGTGAACACGCCGTCGACGTCGGTGTAGATCTCGCAGACGTCGGCCTCGAGCGCCGCGGCCAGCGCGACCGCGGTGGTGTCGGTGCCGCCCCGGCCCAGGGTGGTGATCTCCTTGGTGTCCTGGCTGACGCCCTGGAAGCCGGCAACGATCACGATGTGGCCGTCGTCGAGGGCCGCCGAGATGCGTCCCGGGGTGACGTCGATGATCTTGGCCTTGCCGTGCACCGAGTCGGTGATCACGCCGGCCTGGGAACCGGTGAACGAGCGGGCCGTGAAGCCGAGGTCGGAGATCGCCATCGCGACCAGGGCCATCGAGATGCGCTCGCCGGCGGTGAGCAGCATGTCCAGCTCACGGGCCGGGGGAAGCGGGGAGACCTGGGCCGCGAGGTCGAGGAGCTCGTCGGTGCTGTCGCCCATCGCCGAGACAGCGACCACGACGTCGTGGCCGGCGCGCTTGGTCTCCACGATCTTCTGCGCGACGCGCTTGATCGCGGAGGCGTCAGCGACCGACGACCCGCCGTACTTCTGGACAACGATTCCCACGTCGCACAAGTCTAGGTGGGTGGTGCGCCGGCCTCCCCGAGCATCTCATCGGCGGCCGCGACGTCGTCGGCGTCGAGGCTGAAGTCCTGGTCGAGGCGGTTGTGGGAGACCACGGAGAGCAGCGCGTTGAGCGCGACGCCGGCGAGGTTGCCCCACGAGGCGATGTAGGAGAACTGCCACCACCACAGGGCCTCGTCCACGTCACCGCTGCGGTAGTGGCGAAGCCCGTTCTCCAGGTCGCTGGCGATCGCGGTGATGTCGTCGGACAGCTGGCTCTCGACGACCTCCGGAGCGTAGGCGTCGAAGACATAGCTGTAGGTGTCGATGGGGTCGAGCATCTCGGCCAGCCGGAGCCGCAGGCCCTCGAGGTCGGCCTCGGGGCCGACGTCGGGCTGGTATTCCTCGCGGGGGGTGAAGTCGGTCTGGACACCCATCCGGGCCCCGGCGAGGGAGATCTGGGTGATCTCGAGCAGCAGCAGCGGGATCGCGCTGCCGACGTCGTTCTCCTGGGCGATGGCGCGCAGCGCCAGCAGGAAGCTCTCGACGGAGTTGGCGATCTGCTGGGCGAAGTCCTCGGTCGCCGAGTCGAGCATGGCCCCCACCGCGACGTCGCCCTCGACGTCCGAGGTGTCATCGGTCACTGTGTCTCCCTCGTCGTCTCCCTCGTCGTGTCCCTCATCGGGCACTCCGCCTTCCCGCGAACGCCCGGCCGAGGGTCACCTCGTCGGCGTACTCCAGGTCTCCCCCCACCGGCAGCCCGCTGGCGAGCCGGCTGACCGTCAGGTCGAGGTCCTTCAACATACGGGTGATGAAGGTGGCCGTCGCCTCGCCCTCGAGGTTGGGATCGGTCGCCAGGATCACCTCGGTCACGGTGCCGTCGGCGAGCCGGGTCATCAGCTCGCGGATGCGCAGCTGGTCGGGACCGATGCCGTCGATCGGCGAGATCGCCCCGCCGAGCACGTGGTAGCGGCCCTTGAACTCGCGGGTGCGCTCGATGGCCACGACGTCCTTGTATTCCTCGACCACGCACAGCAGCGCCGGGTCGCGGCGCGGGTCTCGGCAGATGCGGCACTGCTCGTCCTCGGACACGTTGAAGCAGACCGAGCAGAACCGCGCCTTCGCCTTGACCTCCACGAGGACCTCGGCCAGCCGGCGTACGTCGGCGGCGTCGGCCTGGAGCAGGTGGAACGCGATCCGCTGGGCCCCCTTGGGCCCCACGCCCGGCAGCCGGCCGAGCTCGTCGATCAGGTCCTGGACCACGCCCTCATACATCGGACCTACTGAAACCCGATCTGGCCCGGCGGTGGCTCCGCCGCGCCGCCCGCTCCACCACCTAGGCCGCCCAGTCCGCCGGCCAGCGGGCCGAGGGCCTCGGAGGCCATCGCGTCGGCCTGGGCCTTCGCGTCGCGGTAGGCCGCGACGATCATGTCGCCGAGGTCGGAGAGGTCGTCGGGGTCCGCGCCGTCGAACTGCCCGGCCTTGATGGCCACCTTGACCACCTCGCCCACGCCGTTGACGGTCACGGTGACCGCGCCGCCGGCGACGGTGCCGTCGGCCGTGGCGTCCGCGAGCCGCTCCTGCGCCGAGGCGAGCTGCTCCTGCATCTGCTGGGCCTGCTGGAGCAGGGCGTTCATGTCGAAGCCACCGGCGCCGAGCGCCTCGAAGGGGTTGTTGGTCATGGCTGTGCCTTCATTGATGGGGGATCTCCTCGATCATCTGGGCCCCGAGCTCGCGGGCCAGCAGGTCTTCGGAACCGAGCGTGGCCTCGTCGATGACGAGGTCGTCCCGGTCGGCATCGGCGTCCGCCGCTCGGAGGTCGTCGGACTTGGGCACCTCCGCGCCGGCGGCACGGGTGTCTTGGATCGCGTCCCGGGCGGCGTTGCGGGCCGCTGAGCTGGCGGGCGGCCGCTGGGGAGCGGGGTCGGGTTCCGGCGCCGGGTCGGGCTCGGGCTGCACGGCCCCGCGCACGGTGACCGGGGCGTCTGCGACGGCACCGGGCTGGGCACCCGGGTCGACGATCGTGTCGATCTGCCAGTCGGCTCCGACGACGTCGATGGCGGCCTCGCGGACCACGTCGGGACAGCCGCTGCTGACGAAGCTGTCGCGGGCGCCGGCGTTGGTGAAGCCGAGCGTGAGGGTCGTGCCGTCGAGGCCGACCACCTGGCAGTTCTGGCTGAGGTGGATCCAGGCCATCCGCCGCCGGACCTTCGTCGCCTCGACGATGTCGGGCCAGAGACGGCGTACGTCGACCAGGCTGAGCGAGCCCGACGGGGCGGGGGCCTCGGCCGCGGGCGGTGCCTCGGCGACCGGCGTGGGCGCGGGTGCCGGAGGGGGCGGCGCGGTGTCCTCGGGCCGGGGGTCGGCGGTCGGCGGCATCGTCGGAGACACCGCCACCTCCTCGGTGGCGGACGGCTCGGCGTCGGTCTGCACCGGGTTGCCGAGGGCGGGCTGGGCCGCCGGGCGGTCCTGGGCGGGCAGCGGAGCCGGGGCGGGCGGGGCGGGCGCGGCGGGCGGTGGGCCGCTGATGTCCAGGCGGCGTTCCAGCCGGTCGAGCCGGGCACCGAGGCCCATCGTCGTGTGGTCGGCGCCGGGCAGCAGCACCCGCGCGCAGATGAGCTCGAGGAGCAGCCGGGGCGCGGTGGCCCCGCGCATCTCGGTGAGCCCGGTCGCCAGGATGTCGGCGGCCCGGCTCAGGTCGGTGCTGCCGAACCGGGCGGCCTGGGCCACCAGGCGCTCGCCCTGGTCCTCGGAGACGTCGATGAGGCCGGTCGCGGTGGCCTCGGGGACGGCGTCGACGATCACCAGGTCACGCAGCCGGCGGAGCAGGTCCTCGGTGAACCTCCGCGGGTCCTGCCCGGTCTCGATGACCTTGTCGACGACCCCGAAGACCGCGGCGCCGTCGGCAGCCGCGAACGCGTCGATCACCTCGTCCAGCAGCGTGTCCGGTGTGTAGCCGAGCAGGTCGGCCGCGAGGTCGTGAGTGACCCCGGCCTCGCCGGCACCGCCCATCAGCTGGTCGAGCACCGAGAGCGTGTCGCGGGCCGAGCCGGCCCCGGCGCGGACCACGAGCGGCAGGGCGGCCTGCTCGATCTGGACGCCCTCCTGCTGGCAGAGGTCGGTCAGGTAGGACGACAGCAGGCGGGGCGGGATGAGCCGGAACGGGTAGTGGTGGGTGCGCGAGCGGATCGTCGGGATGACCTTCTCGGGCTCGGTGGTGGCGAAGATGAAGCGGAGGTGCTCCGGCGGCTCCTCGACCAGCTTGAGCAGGGCGTTGAAGCCCTGGGTGGAGACCATGTGGGCCTCGTCGATGATGTAGACCTTGTATTTGCTGCGGACCGGCGCGAAGAACGCCTTCTCCCGCAGGTCACGGGCGTCATCGACACCACCGTGGGAGGCGGCGTCGATCTCGATCACGTCGATCGAGCCGCGGCCGCCGCGGCCGAGGTCGACGCAGCTCTCACACTCACCACACGGGTCGGCGACCGGGGCCTTCTCGCAGTTGAGCGCCCGCGCCAGGATCCGGGCGCTCGTGGTCTTGCCGCACCCGCGTGGCCCCGAGAACAGATAGGCGTGGTTGACCCGGTTGTTGGCCAGGGCGGCGCGCAGGGGCTCGGTGACATGCTCCTGCCCGATGACCTCGGCGAAGGTCTCGGGCCGGTAGCGGCGGTAGAGCGCGAGCGGGGCGTCCATGTCCCGGCAACCCTAGTTGTCGGTGCCGACACGGCACAGGGGCGTCCCGGCGCAGTCCCAGCAAGAAGAGGCCCCCCGCGCACCCGGCAGAGCTCACTGACCCTTGCTGTCTTCCGACCCTGGGGGATTGGGCGAGGTGCCGCCACGCGGGGGGTTGCGGCCAACTCTAGGCGATTGGGACGAGCGCTCGGGTGGCCGGTAACCTCCTCCGCGGAGGATTCGCCTAGTGGCCTATGGCGCTCGCTTGGAAAGCGGGTTGGGTTAACAGCCCTCAGGGGTTCGAATCCCCTATCCTCCGCCAGTTCCGTTCCGCTTCGGTGACGCAAAGACTTGCCGGCCACGCACCAGCCTGCGTCGATGCCCGACGACGTCACAACTGCGTAAGCAACTGACGGGTTGTGGAGGCGGGGCCGCCGTGCTGCCATCGTCTGGAGTGGCGCAGGGCGGAAGGACGTGCCGATGGCAGACGTGTGGGCGCGGGTCGCCGAGCTCGACGAGGCGACTCAGGGGAGTCTCGCCGAGGTTCTCGAGACCCGGGGTGCCGATGAGCAGCAGCGCTCGATGCGCGCCGAGTTCCTGGCAGACATCCCCTTCCCGCCTGATGCCCGGGTGCTGGAGGTCGGCTGCGGGACGGGAGTGTTGACCCGAGTGCTGGCACGACGCGAGGGCGTGGCAAGTGTCATCGGCACCGATCTGGCGCCCTCGCTCGTCGCCCGTGCTTCAGATGCGGCTGGTGACCTCGAGCACCTCTCCTTCCGGGTGGCCGACGCCAGGGACCTGCCGTTCGAGGACCAGTCGTTCGACGTGGTCGTGATGGACTCCGTGCTCGTTCACGTGCCGGGCCCCGAGCGCGCCGTGGCCGAGGTGTCCCGGGTCCTCCGGCCGACGGGTGTCTGCGCCGCGTTCGAGGGCGACTACGCGACAACCACCGTCGCGCTGAGCGACGACGATCCGCTGCAGCGGTGTGCGGACGCGATGATGGCCAGCTCGGTGACCGATCGCTGGCTCGTGAGGCGGCTCCCAGCAATGTTGAGCGATCACGGGTTCGAGATCGAGTCGTTCCGAAGCCATGGGTTCGTGGACATCGCTGGGGACGGCTACATGACCTCGGTGATCGATCGAGGGGTCGCCTTGATGCTGGCTGCGGAGGACATCGGTGAGGAGCTGGGCGCAGCGCTGCGCGCCGAGGCACGTCGGCGAGCGGCGGCGGGATCGTTCTTCGGGCACATCGCCTATGCCAGCGTCGTTGCCCGCAAGCCGCAGTGAACGACCTCAGGACCCGACCGGCGATCGGTCAGCGCGTACGCCGCCGCGCGAGCACCGGCCGCAGCACCAGCGCGAGCAGCAAGGCACCGCCGCCGAGCAGCCCCCACCAGACCGCTTCTCGCCGGGCCGAGGCGAGGACGTCCGGCTCGGGCTGGGGGGCCGCGTAGACCTGGGTGTCGGGCTCCGGTGAGGTCTGCTGGGCGATTCCCTGCTCGTCCATGGCCAGCGGGCGGGTGAGTGTGTCGTAAACCTGGACGTCGCCGGCGCCGGCGAGCCAGTCGGGGATGTCCGGGCGCCCGTCCGCGGTGAGCAGCAGCCGGTTGACCGCCATCGCCGGCGTGTCTTCGGGGAAGTGCGCGAACAACAGGGCCAGCACGCCGCTCACCTCGGCGGCGGCCCAGGAGGTGGCCGGGGTGCTCAGCAGGCAGGTGCCCCCGTTGACGGTGTAGGACACTGCGCCGGCGGTCGGGGCGGCGAGGTCGGTGGCGGAGTTCTCGAGGACGAACTCGTGCGGGTCGGCGCCGCCGGTGCCGGCCATCGAGGCGTTGACGCCGAGGACCAGGTCGTACGCCGCGGGGTGCACGACGTCACGCGCGTTCTCGCCGGGCCGGAACTCGGCGAACTGCTCCTCGGGCACGAGGGCGGCGCCGCTGTCGCCGGGGTCGTTGCGAGGCCGGTTGCCGGTCGGGGCCACCGTCACCACTCCGGCGTCCCAGAGCTGCTGGACCCGCTCGGCCAGTGCCTCGTCGGGCGCGACGTTGAGGGAGATGTTGACGACCCGGACGTTCATGCCGGCCGCGCGCCGGGCGAGCACGACATCGAGGGCGCGCACCACGTTGGTCGTGAGGATCGGGGTGCCGTTGTCGCCGGTGGGGTCGTCGTAGACCTGCAGGTCGAGGATCTCTGCGTCCGGCGCGATCCCCACCGCACCGCCGGCCTCCTCGCTGCGGCCGGCTCCGGCGACCAGGCCGGCCACCGCGGACCCGTGGTAGTGGTCCGGCTGCAGGCCGGGCACAACGACGGGGCGTTCGGCCACCTCGACGCCGGGGGAGGCCCCGACGCCGGAGTCGACCACTGCGACGACCACGCCCTCGCCGAGTCCCTCACCGCGGCGGCTGAGCCACTCGTGGGCACGGTCGACGTCCAGCTCGGCGAGGGCTGCGCTCTCCCGGCCGGTCGAGAACGTGTCCTCGAGGGTCCCCTGCTCGCACTCCGCGTCCTCGACGGCGTGCGCAGCCGAGGTCGTCACGACCAGGCCGCCAGCCACGAGCGCTGCGGCCAGGAAGGCGCGGGGGCGGATCAACCGGTGAGCTCCCGGCACTCGCGGTCAGCAGCGGCCTCCGGGGACGGTGGGCACAGGGCCTCGGCGGTCGACAGGTCGACGCCCGTGCCGAACAGCTCGACCCAGCTGTCGGGCACCAGCGGCACCGGGACCTGGTCGTAGCCCAGCTTCTCCACCGTCTGCGCGTCGAGCAGCGAGTAGGCCGTGCCGCGCGGGTCGACGACGTAGGACCGCAGACCGCTGGTGTCGTCCCAGTCGCCCGACTGCACGTAGGCGCCGCGGCCGTCCTCGATGGAGTAGTCGATCAGGAGCGGGTCGTCGAGGCCCGCGGCCGACAGCTCGTCGCCGGGGTTGTGCACCAGCTCGACGCCGGGAACGCCGTCGGGGTCGGTGACCAGCAGCGCGCACGGGTTGCCGGTCAGCTGCTCGAGCGGCTCGTCGGGCCAGCTCGCCTCCAGGTAGGTGCGGGTCTCCTCGCTGAGCAGCGGCGGCTCCCCCTCGAGCAGCCGCGGGAGCCGGCCGGGCCGGCCCGGCTCCGAGGCCGGGACGGGGCTGTAGCGGTAGACCTGCAGCGCGAACGCGGACAGCCGCATCGGCCCGGTCTCGGTGAGGACGAGCCCCTCGTCGCCGTCCACCCAGTAGTCACCCACCTCCGCCCCGGGCGGGTAGGGGGCCGGGTCGAGCGGTGGCTTGCCGGCCCCGGTGATCTGGAACGACGCCCAGGTGAGCTCGCCGCCGGCCGGGAACAGCTGCAGCCAGTCCTCGGGCACCTCCACCGCCTCGGCGCGCTCGCGCAGCCCGAGCTCGTTGAGCATCGCGTCCACGGAGTCGGTCCCGGTGCCGGCGGCCGGCAGCGGGTAGAGCATCGCCCGCTGGACGTCCGCGAGGTCACCGGCCCGGGCGACGACGTAGTCGCGGCCCTGGTTGGTCACGACCAGGCCGCCCCGGTCGACGGCGTCGACGTCGGGTGCCGTCCGGAGCCCGAGCATGATCCCGCGCCCGTCGCCCGTGCACGCCGTCCAGCCGTTCTCGATGAAGCGGTCCGGGCGGGGCAGAGTCTGCGGTGCCCCGAAGATCCCGATCGTCTCGCCCGGCGTCTGCTGCTCGATGACGTCCTGCTCGACGTAGGTGGGCTCGACGTCGGCGCCGAGGATGAGCTGGGCCGAGGTGATGTTGAGGATGGGGATCAGCTCGGGGTCGTCCTCGTCCTCGAGGATGACGTAGGGCGCCGCCTCCTCGCGGCTCACGACCAGGCCGACCTTGTTCCAGTCCTCCTCGGTCTTCGACGCGAGCACCGAGGCGATGGCGGCCGCGGCGACCAGGAGCACGGCCAGCGCGAGCCCGCCGACGATCGTGCGGCCCGGACGCGCGGGCTCCACCTCGCGGCCCCCGGGAGCGCCGGAGAGGAACGCGGTCACCAGGCGGCGCCGGCTGAACGCGTGGGCCTCGACGAGGTCCTTCTTGGTGGCCATCGGCAACTGGGCCTAGGACCGGATGGAGGAGTAGACGCCGGTCGCCAGCACCAGCAGCGGCAGCAGCCCCAGCAGGCAGGCGGTCTCGGCGAGGTCCCCGAGCCGGCCCCGGCGCAACGAGGGGACGCCGGGGAGCAGCGTGACGGCGAGCAGCACGGCGCCCGTGGCCGCGAGTGCGACGGCCGCGGTCGGCCGCCAGTCGGGGTGCAGCCACAGCAGGGAGACGGCGACGGACGCCAGGCCGAGGATGCCCGAGGCCAGCCCGACCAGGACCTCGGTGCCGGTGCGGTACTGCCTGGTCCGCAGCATCACGACCAGGCACGCGTCGACGGCCAGGAGCGTCCCGGAGAGCCCGAGGCTGACCGCGAGCGGGGCGACCAGGACCAGCAGGATCCCCACCGTGGCCGAGGTGGCGACCAGGATCTGGTGGGCGATCCGGGCGTCGGTGCCGACCCGGGCCGGGTCGATCTCGCCGGGGTCGGCGGTGATGTCGGCCTGGGTGAAGAGCTGGTCGACGTTGGTCCCGGTGACGCCGAGCGCGAGCCAGGGGAAGACGCTGCCGGCCAGCACCACCAGGACCAGGGTGGTGGTCAGCAGCACCGCGGCGTCGACGTCGAGACCGCGCAGGACGAGCCCGGCGGCCAGGGCGGTCGCGCCGACCACGGCAGGGGGGATCGTGAGCACGCGGCCCTCACCCAGCCCGACCACGCACACGAGGCCCGCGACGAGGGCGCCCGCGCCGGCGGACCCGAGGGCCGCGCCGAAGAAGGGCTGGTCGTCGCGAAGCGCGAGCATGAGCGGGCCGAGGGCGGCGTAGCCGGCCCCCATCCAGGCGACGGCGACCGCGGCCTCCGGCTCACCCTGGGCGCGGGAGAGGACGACGGCGCCCGCGACGAGGACCACCGCGACCACGCCGGCGGCGATGCCGGCGAGCAGCGAGTCGTGCTGGATGAACAGAGCCACACCACCGAGAGCCATCAGCAGCCCGGCCGCGCTCAACGCCGTACGCCGCCCGGAGGCCGGCGACCACGGCTCGAGGTCGCGCTCGACGACGTCGGTCATCGCCTCGACGATGTCGTCGTAGATCCGTGGTGGCGGCTGGTCGACGCCCGCCGTCACGGTGAGGAGGCCGCCGTCCTCGACGCCCTGGACGATCAGGCCGCTCTCACCGGAGAGCTCGCGTCCCGAGGCCGTGACCACCCGGTAGCCGCCGTGGACGGTGGCGGCGTTGAGCAGGCCGACGCTGCGAGCCAGCTCGGGCACCAGCTCGGCGACGGGCACCGAGCCGGGGAGGACCAGGTCGACGCGACGGGCTCCGGACGACACCGAGACGCGCACCAGACCGGACGCGCCGACCGACGGGCCCAATGGCGTCTGCGTCATCGTGCCTCCCGAGTGGTGTCCGAGTCCGCCTCGGGATGCTAACGCTAGAAGCGCCGCGCCGGGACGCGGGAAGGGACCGGCGCACCTGCGCCGGCCCCTTCACCCCGAGCTGTCAGTACGTGAAGGACTGCGCACCGCGCTGGTCCGCCGAGATGTAGTCCGCGTTGGACTGGGTGACGCTGGTGCTGGTCTGGCCGAGCACGGTCAGCATCTCGTAGATCGCGGTGTTCCAGCGCTGCTTGGAGATGCCGTACTGGTCCTTGGCCCGACCGGTCCAGTCGCTCTGCAGCGGACGCAGCTCGTCCTCGAGCTGGTTCATCCGCGCGTCGATGTCGCGCACCGCGTTGGAGAGGTCCTGGGCCGCCTGGTCGAGCGCCGCGTGGTCCACGAGGAGTCCGTCGAATCCTGCCATGGTCTGTCTCCTGCTCTTGAGTGTCTGAGGCTTGGTTGAGGTGGATCAGAGGGACGTGGGGACGCCGTCGAGGCGGCCGAGGTTGTTGGTGGAGACCTGGGCCTGCGTGTCGTCGGTGGAGGTGAAGTCGCGGTCGGTGACGACCAGGGACTGCTCGAAGTCGTTGAGCGCGCGGGTGATCGTGGCCTGCTTCTCCTGCCAGGCCCGCTGGAGGTTCTGGAAGGCCAGACCGCCCGAGCCCTGCCAGCGGGCGGCCATGCCGGCGATCTGGTCGTTGAGGGCGGCGGCCCGCCGGTCGAAGTCGACCTTGGCGGTGGCCACCATGGCGGCGGCGCGGGTGAGAGCCTGGTCAGCGGCGCTGGTCTGGTGGGGTGAGGAGCTCATCTGCCGTTCCTTTCTCTGCGGCGGCACGAGCCACCCGAGTGAACCGAAGCCGGCTGGTCGCCGGACAACCCGGACCTACCCCTGGCCACTGCTGCTAAACCCGGAACTTGATTTCCCACAGGGTCCGGAACAGTCCGGACGCGACGACCAGGGCGGCGATCGCGCCGGCCCCGGCGAGACCCTCGGCCACCTCGGCGCGGCGCGACCACCAGGCCGAGCGCCAGCCGCGGCCGTTGGCCACCGAGACCACGACGAGCAACGCCGCCAGGACGATCGCGGTCACCGCCAGCGTGAAGCGGCGCTCGTCGCCCATCAGGCCGAGCAGCACGGCGAGCAGGGCCGCCCAGCAGGTGAGGCCGGCCGCGCGCAGCATCGCTCGCGCCCCGCGGTGGCGATAGCTGCGCGCGGTCAGCAGCAGCGCCGCACCGGCCAGACCCACCAGCACCCGCGCGCCGACCCGGTCGACCGGGAGGCTGGCGGTCACCAGCAGCAGCGGTGCGGAGATCGCCGCGACGGCCCAGATGGCGCAGGCCGCGGCGGTCACGGTGCGGGAGGCACGGGCCGCCACGACCGCGACGTCCTCGGGCCGGACGACCGTGCGACCCCGGCGACCACGCGGCCGGTCCCGCGCCGACCAGGCGGTGACGGCGAGCCGCTCGATGTCGATGAGGAACTGGTCCGGTACGTCGACGGCCAGACCCGGCACGAACCGCGCCGCGAGCATCGCCAGGACCAGCAGCGCGCCCCACACCACCTCGGGGGCGACACCCACCAGCACGCCAGCGCCCGTCAGCACGAAGAGCGCGACGCCGGCGACGACCCAGACCCGCAGCACCTCCTCGGACCGGCGGTCGAGCGCCCTTGCGAAGCCGGCCGTCACCGCAGCGACCAGGGCCGAGACACCGACGATCGCCGGCAGCTTCTCCGGCTCGGGTGACCACATGGTCGCGAACGCCGCCGCGGCCCCGAACGCCGGCGCGGCCGCCACCCGGTGTGGGCCGTGGACCCCGACCGGGAGGACGCCGAGCACGGCGGTGCCGGCCAGCAGGAGCACCGCCACGTCGTGCTCGCGGCCCTCGGTGTGAGCAGCGAACCAGCCGGCCAGGGCGGCCGCCCCGACGGCGACGGTGCACCAGGTGAGGGAGAACCGGCCGGGCACGTCGGTCCGCCACCAGCGGCCGCGATCCGGGTCGTGCTCCCCAGGCGCGCGCCCGGCACGCGGGTGGCCGGCGGCGACCAGCACCGCCCCGCTGGGCAGGCCGGCCTCCGCCAACGACGCCTCGGGCGCGAGCCCGCGCCCGTCGCGGGTGTGGAGGGCGGGGACGAACGTCAGCCGGCACTGGGCGGCGTACTCCCGTGCGACGTCGTCGGCCGAGGCGCCGGTGGGCACCAGCAGGTCGACGACCCCGCCCTGACCGTGGACGGTGATCGCGAGCGTGCCCGAGACGGCGACGGAGCGTCGCCTCCCGACGGCGTCGACCACGGTGCCTCCCGAGAAGGGGTGGAGAGCGGTGTTGACGCACGATAGTCCGCGCCGGGGGTACGTCATTACCCTGTCAACGCACAGCCGGCTCGGGAGGCAGGAGGCGCCAGTGACGGTCACGTCCGACGCGGTGACACAGGTCTCGGCGGCGCAGACAGCGCCGACCACCTTGCGCGGAGGGCGCCTCGACGAGCCCGAGCTGCCGGTCGGCCGGCTCGAGCTGCAGCCGCCGCCGCGGATCGAGCAGGCCGAGGGCGCCAGTGGCGTGCTGATGAACGCCATCCCCATGCTCGGCAGCCTCGGCTCCATCGTGCTGGTGGCGACGATGGCCGGCACCAACACCGGCGGACGTCACTACATCGCCGCCGGCATGTTCCTGTTCGCGACGCTCGGCTTCATCGTCGTCCAGCTCGACCGGCAGCGGAAGCAGCGCGTGCAGCAGGTGACCGGCACGCGGACCGAGTACCTCCGCTATCTCGGCAACGTCCGCCAGGTGGCCCGCGAGGCGGCCGACCAGCAGCGCAAGGCGCTGACCTGGCACCATCCCGACCCGGCCGCGCTGCCCGCGCTGGCCGAGGAGGGCTCGCGGCTGTGGGAGCACGGCAGCGCCGACCCGAGCTTCCTGCACGTCCGCTACGGCCTGTGCCACCAGCCCCTCGCCCTGGAGCTGGTGCCGCCAGAGAGCGCACCCGTGGACCAGGTCGACCCGGCTGCCGCCTCGGCGCTGCACCGGCTCCTGGTCGTCCACCGGCTCCAGCCCGACCTGCCCGCCTCGGTCGACCTGCGGGCCTTCGACCGGATCGAGGTCTGCGGGCCGGAGGAGCCCGCCCGCGCGCTCGCCCGCGCGATGATCTGCTCGGCGGCCGCGTTCCAGTCGCCGGAGCAGCTCGTCGTCGCTGTCCTCGCCGCCGACCAGCATCTCGCTCACTGGGACTGGCTCAAGTGGCTGCCACACGGGCAGAGCACCCGGCGCTCCGACGCCGTCGGCCCGATGCGCATGGTCTCGACCTCGCTGGACGAGCTCGCCACCCTGCTGCCGGCCGACCTGGGCGAGCGCCCCCGCTTCGGCGCCGACGAGCGCCCCGCTGCCCCGCACATCCTCCTGGTTCTGGACGGCGTGGAGCTGCCTCCGGGCAACCACGTCGTCCCCAACGACGGCGTCCACGGCGTGACCGTCCTCGACCTGCCCGTGCGGTGGGACGAGCTCCAGGACTCCACCCGGCTCCGGCTGCAGCTCGAGGGCGAGCCGCTCGCCGACGGCCGATACGGCGTACGCGCGCTTCGGCTCCGCGAGGAGACCGTGCGGGCCAAGGTCGACCAGTGCCCGCTGCCGCTGGCAGAGGCGTTCGCGCGCCGGCTCACGCCCCTGCGCGCGGTCGCCGCCGGTGGGCCGCTCGAGAGCACACCGGAGGCTCTGGGCGACGTCGACTTCATGGAGCTGCTGGGGCTGGGCGACGTCCACGGTTTCGACGCCGACGAGGCCTGGAGGTCACGACCCTCGCGCGACCGGCTGCGCGTCCCGATCGGCACCTCCGACGCCGGTGCCGTGGTCAACCTCGACATCAAGGAGTCCGCCCAGCAGGGCATGGGCCCGCACGGCCTGGTCATCGGGGCGACGGGCTCCGGCAAGTCGGAGTTCCTGCGCACCCTGGTCCTCGGCCTGGCGATGACGCACTCGCCCGAGCAGCTCAACCTGGTGCTGGTCGACTTCAAGGGCGGCGCCACGTTCGCGGGCATGTCGGGTCTCCCTCATGTCTCGGCGGTGATCACCAACCTGGCCCAGGAGCTCACGCTGGTCGACCGGATGCAGGACGCGCTGTCCGGTGAGATGGTGCGGCGCCAGGAGCTGCTCCGCGAGGCCGGCAACTTCGCCTCGGTCCGCGACTACGAGAAGGCCCGGGTGGCCGGTGTGGTCGACGGGCGGGAGCTCGAGCCGCTGCCGTCGCTGTTCATCGTGGTCGACGAGTTCTCCGAGATGCTCTCGGCCAAGCCGGAGTTCATCGACCTCTTCGTCGCCATCGGCCGGCTGGGCCGGTCGCTGGGCCTTCACCTGCTTCTCGCCTCCCAGCGGCTCGAGGAGGGACGGCTGCGCGGGCTGGAGTCGCACCTGTCCTACCGGGTCGGCCTGCGCACCTTCAGCGCGCAGGAGTCCCGCACCGTGCTCGGCGTCCCTGATGCCTACGAGCTCCCCGCGGTGCCGGGGCTGGGCTACCTGAAGCCGGACCCGACGACGCTGGTGCGCTTCAAGGCGGCGTACGTCTCCGGGCCACCGACGGGCCGGGTGCGGGTACGCCGCGACGAGGGCGGCAAGCTGCAGGGCATCCTCCCCTTCACGATCTCGGAGGTGCTCAAGCTCGAAGTCGAGGTGGCCGAGGACGAGCCGTCCCCGCCGCCGGTCGATCCCGGCGAGCAGGACTCCCTGCTCGACATCGCGGTCGCGAGGATGGTCGGCAAGGGCCCGGCCGCCCACCAGGTGTGGCTCCCGCCGCTCGATGCGCCCGACACCCTCGACCGGCTCATGCCCGACCTCGCCGTGGACCCGCGGCTCGGACTGGTATCGCAGGAGTGGCGACGCCTGGGCGCGCTCACCGTGCCGCTGGGCACCGTCGACAGGCCGCGCGAGCAGCGGCGCGACACCCTCAGCGTCGACCTGTCCGGGTCGGCCGGCCACGTCGCGGTCGTGGGTGGTCCGCGCAGCGGCAAGAGCACGCTGCTGCGCTCGGTCGTCACGAGCATGGCCCTGACCTCCACACCGCAGGAGACGCAGTTCTACGTGCTCGACTTCGGGGGCGGGACGTTCGCGCCCCTGGCCGGGCTCCCGCACGTCTCCGGCGTCGCGACCAGGTCGGAGCGGGACGTCGTCAGCCGGATCGTGGCTGAGGTGCAGGGCATCGTCGACCGGCGCGAGGCCTACTTCCGGCGGATGGGCATCGACTCCATCGAGACCTACCGGCTGCGCCGGGCGCGGGCCGAGGACCAGGGCCGCGCCGATGACGGCTACGGCGACGTGTTCCTGGTGATCGACGGCTGGGGCACCCTGAGGTCGGACTTCGACGACCTCGAGATCGCCATCCAGCAGCTGTCCACGCGTGGGCTCACCTTCGGCCTGCACATCGTGGCGGCGGCCTCGCGCTGGTCGGACTTCCGGGCCGCGATGCGCGACATGTTCGGCACCCGGCTGGAGCTGCGGCTCGGCGACCCGGTCGACTCCGAGATCGACCGGCGGATAGCCGCTCAGGTGCCCGCCGGCCGGCCGGGCCGGGGCCTGGTGGGCAGCAAGCTGCACTTCCTGGGCGCCCTGCCGCGGATCGACGGCGTCGCGGACGCGGGGGGCCTCGGCGACGGCGTCGACGACCTGGTCGCGAGGGTGCGGGCGGCGTGGACCGGGCCGGCCGGGCCCAAGCTGCGGCTGTTGCCGGCGCGCGTCGACCTGGCCGAGGTCCGCGAGCAGGCCGGACCGCCAGCCGACCGGTTCGTCGTCGGCATCGACGAGAAGGACCTCGCCCCCGTCATGCTTGACCCGGCCCACGAGCCGCACCTCCTCGTGCTGGGCGACAGCGGCTCCGGCAAGAGCGGGATCCTGCGCACGCTGGCGCAGGAGATCATGCGCACGCGAACCCCGGCGCAGGCCCAGATCCTGCTGGTCGACTACCGTCGCGCTCTGCTTGGCGAGGTGCCCGAGGACTACCTCCTCAACTACGTCACGTCCGCCGCCCAGGCCACCCCGGCCTTGCGCGAGATCGCGACCTACCTCGAGGGCCGCATCCCTGGACCGACCGTCACGCCCGAGCAGCTGCGCGAGCGGTCCTGGTGGTCCGGTGCCGAGCTGTTCGTCCTCGTCGACGACTACGACCTGGTCGCCACCCAGCAGAGCTCACCCGTCGCGGCTCTGCAGCCGCTGCTGGCGCAGGCCCGCGACGTCGGCCTGCACCTCGTCGTGGCGCGCCGGTCCGGTGGCGCGTCCCGCGCGCTCTACGAGCCGGTCATGCAGTCGCTGCGGGACCTGGCGATGCCCGGCCTGATGCTGTCGGGCAACCCCGACGAGGGCCCGCTGCTCGGCAACCAGCGACCCAGCCTCGCCCCTCCCGGCCGCGGCCGGCTCGTCACCCGGGACCGGGGCGTCGAGGTCGTCCAGATGGCCTGGTCCGAGCCGACGGTCTGATCTCCGGCCGCTCCCCAAGGAGCCTCGATAGTCCACAACCTGTGTATATGTTGTGGAGTAAGCGGAACCTGGTCGTAACCCCGCGTCAACCTCGCGGCGAAGTTGCCGGTCCAGGATTCAACCACCCACCACACGCGGGCGTTCCCCACCCGGGACGCCGGCCCGAACCCATGGAGGACGAGATGGCCGATCCCACCTCGCTCGACGCGGAGCAGCAGAGCCTGGAGGTCGAGATCGACCTCGAGCAGGAGCGGCTGCGCACGCTGCGCAACAACATCCGGTCACGCCACTCGCTCGCCCTGCACGAGCTGATGAGCGAGCGCGAGGACCTGCACGGGGTGCACCCGCTGGCCGACCAGATCGCGGAGTCCCTCCGCTGGTCCGCCTGACCCGGTCCACGTGACCCGGTCGACGTGACCCACCGCTGACGCGTGCCGCTCGGGCGGCCGGTCAGCGGCGGCCGGTGCCGAACATGCCGCGGGCGATCTCGGCGGCCGCGGTCCGCATGAACTGCTTGAACGCGCCGGACTTCACGACCTGCTCGACGACGCCGTCCTCCTGCTTGGTGCGTCGGCGCGACGAGCCGGTCGAGCCTGCCGGCGGCTTGCTCGAGGACTTCGAGTCCGTCTTGGCACGCTCCGCGGCCTCCGCGGCGGCCTGCTTCTCCGCGGCCGCCTTGGCCGCGCCCTCCTCGAGCTTCTTGGCCAGCAGCTCGCGCGCGGACTCGCGGTCGACCACCGCGGCGTACTTCGCTAATCGTGGACTGGCGGCGACGGTGGCCTGCATGGCCTCCGCGGCGGTCGGCGCCATCAGCGACTCCGGTGCGCGGAGCCGAGTCCAGGCGACCGGTGTGGGCGCGCCCCGCTCGCCCATCACGGTGATGACCGCCTCGCCGATGCCCAGGGTCGTGATGACCTCGCCGAGGTCCTCGTAGGCCGCGTTGGGATAGGTGTTGACGGTCGCCTTGAGCGCCTTCGCGTCGTTCGGGGTGTGCGCGCGCAGCGCGTGCTGGACCCGGGATCCGAGCTGGGCGAGCACCTCGTCGGGCACGTCGGTCGGGCTCTGGGTCACGAAGAAGACGCCGACGCCCTTGGACCGGATCAGGCGCACCGTCTGGGCGATCTGCTCGAGGAAGTCCTTGGACGCGTCGCGGAACAGCAGGTGGGCCTCGTCGAAGAAGAAGACGAGCTTGGGCCGGTCGATGTCGCCGACCTCGGGCAGGTCGTTGAACAGGTCGGCCAGCAGCCACATCAGGAACGTCGAGAACACGGCCGGCCGGTCGGCGAGGTCGGGCAGCTCGACCAGGGAGATGAGGCCCTTGCCCTCCGGCGTGGTCTGGAGCAGGTCGGCGGACCCGAACTCGGGCTCGCCGAAGAAGGCGTCGGCGCCCTGGTCGGAGAAGTTGACCAGCTCGCGCAGGATCACGCCCGCCGTGGCCGCCGACAGGCCACCGAGCGCCTTGAGCTCCGGCTTGCCCTCGTCGCTGGTGAGGTGGCTGACCACGGCGCGCAGGTCGGCCAGGTCGAGCAGGGGGAGGCCGGCCTGGTCGGCGTAGTGGAACACCAGGCCCAGGCTCGACTCCTGGGTCGCGTTGAGGCCGAGGACCTTCGACAGCAGGATCGGGCCGAACGACGACATGGTGACCCGCAGCGGGATGCCGACCCCCTGGCCGCCGAGGGCGTAGAACTCGACCGGGAAACCGGTGGCCGTCCACGTCTGGCCCACGGACCGGGTGCGTTGGGTGATCTTGTCGCTGGGCTCGCCGGGCGTGGCGAGCCCGGACAGGTCGCCCTTGACGTCGGCGGCGAAGACGGGGACGCCGTTGGCGCTCAGCTGCTCGGCCAGCAGCTGCAGCGTCTTCGTCTTGCCGGTGCCCGTCGCGCCGGCGACCAGCCCGTGGCGGTTGAGCATCGCCAACGGGATCCGGATGCGGGTGTCGCTCAGGGTCTCGGCGTCGAGCATCAGTCCACCGAGCTCCAGCGAGGTCTCCGTGAAGGCGTAGCCGGGTGCGACGGCCGCGACGATGGGGTGGTCGGCGTGAGCAGCTGGCTCGGCGGTCTCCGTCATGGCCGGAGCCTATGCGGGCCGCAGTTATGCTCGCGGGCGTGATCTTCAAGCGCGTGGGGGAGGGCCGTCCCTACCCGGAGCACGGACTCACCGCCACGGGATGGGCCGCAGTCGCACCGCGTCAGGTGCGCCTCGACGAGCTCGTCACGACAAAGGACACCCTGCAGCTCGTGGCGTTGCTGGACGAGGACTCCACCTTCTACGGCGACCTGTTCGCGCACGTCGTCGAATGGCGCGGCGAGTACTACCTCGAGGACGGCCTGCACCGGGCCCTGCGCGCCGCGCTCCAGCAGCGCAACGTCCTGCACGCCCGGGTCCACAAGGTCGCGTAGGTCTCCATGAACCTGGTCCCGAGCATGAAGTCGGCGCTGACCCTGGTCGTGCTGGCGCTGCTGCTCGTCCTCGGCGTGAGCTGGGGGTTCGCACAGGTGACCAAGCCGTTCCCGGGCAAGGTCGATGCGCCGATCTGCGTGGACACGAGCTTCCCGGCCGGCGAGCGGATCTATCCGCAGGACGTCACGGTCAGTGTGCTCAACGCGAGCAAGCGCGAAGGGCTGGCGGGCCGCACGATGGCCGAGCTCGTCTCCGACGGGTTCGCCGAGGGACAGACCCGCAACGCCCCCGACAAGACCCGGGTCGCCCGGGTGGAGATCTGGACGACCGATGCGGACAACCCGGCCGTCCTGCTGGTGCGCTCGCGGCTGGGGCAGGCCGAGGTCCTGGAGAAGGCCGACCCGGGCGCGGCGGGCATCGTCGTGGTCGTGGGCGACGAGTTCGAGGAGACCTTCGAGGGCCGGCCCTCGATCGTCACCGACGTCGACATCGTGGTCTGCGGCCCGGCGCTGTAGCCGTCGTCAGGACCCACCCTTGGCCCGGGGGTCGCCCAGCCACTGCGCGAGGCGGCCGTGTGCGCTGACCTGGCGCAGCCGCTCCTCGGTGGCCTCCCTCAGCCGGCGTGGCGTCACCACGAGCAGGTCGTCGCCGCTCTTGAGAACCGTGCGTCGCTCCGGCACCAGTGTCTGTCCCTGCCGGATCACCATGGTCACGGAGGATCCCGGCGGCAGCCGCAGCTCGCCGACCTCGACGCCGTGCATCTTCGAGACCGGGCTGATGCTGATCTGCAGGAGGTCGGCCGCGACCCGCTCCAGGGGCGCGGCCTCGATGTCGAGACCCCGCGGCTCCGAGCGCCGGGTCACCTTGAGCACCTTGGCGACGGTGGGCAGCGTCGGCCCGGTCAGCAGGGTGTAGACCACCACCAGGACGAAGACGATGTCGAAGAGCCGCCTCGAGCCGTCCACGCCCTCACTCAAGGGGATCGTGGCGAAGACGATGGGCACCGCCCCGCGCAGCCCGGCCCACGAGAGGAAGGAGAGCTCGCGCCACGACATCCGGTCCACCACTGAGCTGGCCAACACGCACAGCGGTCGGGCCACGAACGTGAGCACCAGCCCCGCGAGGACGGCCGAGCCGACGTGGGCGAGGGTGATCCTGCCCGGGGACAGCAACAGCCCGAGCATCACGAACAGACCGATCTGCGCGAGCCAGGCGGAGCCCTCGGCGAACGACCGGGTCGCTGCCCGGTGCGGGAGCTCCTGGTTGCCCAACGTCAGCGCTGCGACGTAGACCGCGGCGAAGCCGGAGGCGTGCAGGCCCGCCGCGCCGCCGTAGGCGAGGAAGCACAACGTGAGCACGGACAGCGGGTAGAGACCGGACGCGGGGAGGGCCGCCCGGCGCATCACCCAGGCGCCGCCGAAGCCGACGGCCAGACCGATCGCGACACCGGCGACGAGCTCATAGGCGATCAGTGCCGAGGCACCCAGCGGGCCGTGGTCGGTGAACGCGCCCGTGGACACCAGCGTCACCAGCACCACGGTGGGCGCGTCGTTGAGCCCTGACTCGGCCTCGAGGGCACCCTGGAGCCGCTTCGGTAGCGGGACGACGCGGAGCACCGAGAACACGGCGGCCGCATCCGTGGGCGAGGTGACTGCGCCGAGCAGGACGGCGAGCTCCCAGGACATTCCGAGGAGGTAGTGGCCGGCCAGCGTCATGACGCCGACCGAGACGGCGATACCGAGCGTGGCCAAGGCGGCCCCGAGTCGCATCGACGGTCTGACCTCGTGCCACGACGTCGTGAGACCGCCTTCGGAGAGGATGACGATGAGCGCCGCGAAACCCAGGGCGTGCGCGACCTGGGCGTCGTCGAACCTGATGCCGAGCCCATCCTCACCGAGGGCGACACCGATGAGGAGGTAGAGCAGCAGGCTCGGAAGCCCGGCACGCGAGCTGATGCGCACCGCGAGAATGGCAAGCAGGGTGACCGCTGACCCCCACAGCACGAACTGGTCGAGCTGGTGGACGTCGAGGTTCACTGTCACCTCAGCTCGTGCGGGTGGCGGGATCTCACCCTACCGAGCGCGAGGCCGGCGGCCGCCGTCGCGGGTCAATGGGAGCCGGATGTCGCCCAGACGGGCGCGACCTCCTTGCGGTAGCGGCGTCCGAACAGCAGCGGGAGCAGCGCGGCCACGGGCGCGGGCACCTCGGCCCTGAGCGCCGTCATCTCCTCGGGTCCGGCGCCGTCCTGGACCCAGGCGAAGAAGGTGCCGGCGACGCCGATCGGCTGCTTGCTGAACTTCTTGCCCATCTCCTTGATCGCCGGGTGGTCGTGGTGGTCGGCGTAGAGCGGCTCGCTGACCCGCTCCTCGGCGTCGAGGTGGGCGACCGTCACCTCCTCGAGCTTGGCCATCGAGGACGCGGCGGCGTCGGCGTCGGCCCGGGAGGCGGACGAGGCGAGCCGGCCCATCTTGTCGCGGCTCTCGGCCAGCGCCGCGGCCATCGCGTCGTGCTCGTCGTCGAACTGGTCGATGGCCTCCTGCGTGATCCCGACGGCCAGCAGGGCCGGCCAGGCGATCTCGTGCTCGCCCTCGTGGTGGTGGGTCAGCTGCTGGTCGAAGTTCTCCCAGGCCCGGTGGAGCGCGCCCGCCCTGGCCCGGTCGCCGTCCTGGAAGGAGTCCAGAGCCGCCCGGAACCGCTTGAGGTCACGGCGCACGGCGCAGTGGATGACCTTGTTCATGCTCATGCTCGGAGTCGCCATGGCGGCACCGTATTCACGTGCGCCCCCGAACGGAATGGCTGGACCGGGTGGTCCAGGGGATCGCCCAGAAGTGGAACGTGTTCTAGATTTGCCGACATGGCCTCAGGCACCGACCTTCCCGACGTCCGATCCGCCGCGGACCTGCCGGCCGACGCGCCGGCGTACGACGTGGTGGTGGTCGGCTTCGGCATCGCCGGTGGCTGTGCGGCGCTGGAGGCGGCGCGCAGCGGGGCCCGGGTGCTTCTGCTGGAGCGCGCCGCGGTGCACGGCGGCACCTCGAGCATGTCCGGCGGCCACTTCTACCTCGGCGGTGGGACCGCCGTGCAGAAGGCGACCGGCCACGACGACGACGTCGAGGAGATGGTCAAGTACCTCACCGCGACCGCCAAGGAGCCGGAGCCGGACAAGATCCGGGCCTACTGCGAGGGTGCCGCCGAGCACCTGGACTGGCTCGAGGACCTCGGCTTCGAGTTCGAGCGGTCCTACTACCCGGAGAAGGCCGTCATCCAGCCCGGCACCCAGGGGCTGATGTTCACCGGCAACGAGAAGGTCTGGCCCTACCGCGACCAAGCGGTGCCGGCGCCGCGCGGCCACAAGGTGCCGGTGCCCGGCGACACCGAGGGCACCCGGGTGGTCATGGACCTGCTGCGGGGCAAGGTCGAGGAGGCCGGCGTCGAGGTCCGCTACGAGACCGGCGCCTCACACCTGGTGGTCGACGATTCCGGCGCAGTGGTGGGGGTGGCCTGGCGCTCGTTCGAGGAGACCGGCTACCTCCGCGCAGGCGCGGTGGTGCTGGCGGCGGGCGGGTTCGTCATGAACCCCGACATGGTCGCCGCCCACACCCCGGCCCTGGGTTCCAAGCTCTTCACGCTGGGCTCGACGTACGACGACGGGCTGGGCATCCGGCTCGGTGCCTCCGTCGGCGCCGAGCTCAAGCACATGGACGAACCGTTCATCACCGCGCCGTTCTACCCGCCCTCCGTGCTGGTCAAGGGCATCGTGGTCAACAAGCTCGGCGAGCGGTTCGTGGCCGAGGACAGCTATCACGCGCGGACGTCCTACTACACGATGAAGCAGCCCGACCAGGCCGCCTACCTCATCGTCGACAGCGAGCACATCGAGCACCCGACGATGCCGCTGTGCCCGTTCATCGACGGCTGGGAGACGGTCGCCGAGATGGAGGAGGGCCTCGGCCTGCCCACCGGCTCGCTGGCCAAGACCCTGGACCGCTACAACGAGTACGCCGCGAAGGGTGAGGACCCGGACTTCCACAAGCACCCGGACTGGCTGGCGCCGCAGGACACCGGTCCCTGGGGCGCCTACGACCTCACGCTCGGCAAGGCGCTCTACGCCGGCTTCACCCTCGGCGGCATCCGGGTCACCGTCGACGGCCAGGCGCAGCGGCCCGACGGCTCGGTCATCCGCGGGCTGTATGCCGCCGGGGCGTGCGCCAGCAACCTCGCCCAGGACGGCGCCGGCTACTGCTCGGGCACCCAGCTCGGCGAGGGCTCGTTCTTCGGGCGCAGATCCGGAAGGCACGCTGCTCTAGCCTCGAGATCGTGAACAACCGCTGGCACGTGGCCTCCCGCGCCAACGTGCCGCCGTTCCACGTCATGGACCTGCTGGCGGCCTCGGCCGAACGGCAACGCACCCACGGCGACCTGGTCAACCTGCTCGCGGGCCAGCCGATGACCGGCGCTCCCGCACCGGTCAACGCCGAGGCGGTCCGGCTGCTGCAGAGTGGCGACCCGCTCGGCTACACCCCGGCGGTCGGGATCCGCGAGCTCCGCGAGGCCATCGCCGGACACCACCGCCGCGCGCACGGCATCGAGGTCGACGCCGACGACGTCGTGGTCACGACCGGGAGCAGCGGCGGTTTCCTGCTCGCCTTCCTGGCGGCGTTCGAGGTGGGCGACCGGGTCGCGATGGCCCGGCCCGGCTACCCCTGCTACCGCAACGTGCTGACCGCCCTCGGCATCGAGGTGGTGGAGGTCCCGACCGGCCCGGAGACCAGGTTCCAGCCGACCGTCGAGCAGGTCGCCGCGCTGCACGAGGCGCAGCCGCTGCACGGGCTGGTGGTGGCGAGCCCGGCCAACCCGACGGGCACCATGCTGCTGCCCACCGAGCTGTGGGCGCTCGCGACCTGGTGCGAGGACAACCAGGTGCAGCTCGTCTCGGACGAGATCTACCACGGCATCGAGTACGCGCCACTCGACGGCGGCGACAAGCTCGCCCGCAGCGCCTGGGAGACCAGCCGCGAGGCCGTCGTCTTCGCCAGCTTCAGCAAGTACTTCTCGATGACCGGCTGGCGGATCGGCTGGATGCTGGTGCCCGACCGGCTGCGCCGGGCCGTCGACGTGCTCACTGGCAACTTCACGATCTGTCCGCCGGTGATCGCCCAGCGCGCGTGTCTCGCGGCGTTCGACCCGGCGTCCTACGACGAGCTGGACGGGCACGTGAAGCGGTACGCCGGCAACCGCCGCCTCCTGCTCGACGCCCTGCCCGAGCTGGGCATCACCGGCCTCGCGCCCGCCGACGGCGCGTTCTACGTCTACGCCGACGTCGGCCACCTGACCGACGACACGATGCCGTGGGCTCACGACCTCCTGGCCCGCACCGGCGTGGCCGTGGCCCCGGGCGTCGACTTCGACACCGAGGCCGGCCACCGGTTCGTCAGGTTCAGCTTCGCTGGTCCCGAGTCCGACATCGAGGAAGGACTGGCCCGGCTGTCCACAGTCCTCTAGGCCGTCGTTTCGCCGGGCCGTCGCGCGGGCATCCGGTTCCCCGAACGAGTTCTCGGGAGGACCACATGTACGGCGACACCGAAGCGATCCGGGCGCTGGCCCGCGGCCTGCGCCGGCAGGGCGACGACATCCGCTGGGAGGCCGAGACGCTGCTCGCCCGCGCGGAGGCGGTGCCGTGGCAGGGCGTGGCCGCCGACGCCATGCGCTGTCTGGCCCGCCACCGGGTCGGTCAGCTGCAACGGACCGCACGGCTCCACGACGACGCCGCCTCGGCACTCGACGACCACGCGGCGGCGGTCGACCGGGTCAAGCGGCTGATCGCCCTGATCGAGGAGCGGGTGATGGCGTTGGTCGCGGCCGCCCGGGACCGGATCGCCGGCGTGCTCGGCCTCGTCGGGGGGCTGGTCGATCCGCTCGACGACCTGCTGGACCGGTTCGTGCCGCCGCCGTCGGGCCACAAGGACTGGCTGACCGTCGACCTCCCGGGCCTTGATCTGCCCAGCCTTGATCTGCCAGGCCTGGACCTGAGAGCTGCGGCATGACCGACGACCCGGCGGTCATCCTCCAGGTCAGCGGTGGCTCCCACGGCCTCGAGGCGTCCTACGCCGCGATGCGGGGGCTCGCCGACACCTACGACTCAGCCGGTGACCGGCTGCGCGCGATGGCCCGCACCGGTGGTCGCACCCTGGTCGACGACGACCTCCTGGAGTCCTCGATCCTCTCGCCGGGCACAGCGATCCTGGCCGAGGCCGCCGTGGTCGCGGCGACGACCGGGCCCGACGGGCTCCTAGTCGAGTGCACGGCCTGGGAGGCCGACGCAGTCGCCATCCGCGGCTCGGTCGCCTTCTTCGAAAGCGCCGACGACGCCCGGCACGACGCGTTCGAGGTCATCGACTACCTCCTCGGCCGCCAGCTCGGGATGGCGCTGGCGCTCGGTGCGCCGGCCCTGGTCGCGGGTCTCCCCATCGCGGTAGCGATGGGTGGCGAGGGTCTGGTCGACGGGCTCGAGGACCTGGTGACGGACAACCCGCTGCTCGTCCAGCACGTCGTCAACGGCGGCGGCGGCCTGCTCGCCGGCTTCACCGGCGGTCTGCTGCCGACGTTCACCACCAACCAGGCCGCGGACGTGCTGGAAGACCTCTACCCCGACGGCGACCCGGTGGTGGAGCTCCTCGAGACGACCTCGGGTCACCAGCCGTCCAGCGTCGAGGACCTGCTCGACCACCTTGCCGAGATCGCCGCACTGTCCCAGGGCGCCGACTCGGCCGCCAACGGCACGATCGAGGTCCAGACGGTGACCACGGTCGGCGGCCAGGTCGTGCACATCGTCAACCTGCCCGGCACCGACGACCTGCTGACCCTGCCCACCACCGCCGACGACGACGTCCGCGACCTGGGCACCAACCTCGGCCTGATCGCGGGTGAGGTCGACGACTACCAGCAGGGCATCCTGCAGGCGATGGCGGAGGCGGGCATCGGGGCGGACGAGCCGGTCCTGATCGTCGGGCACTCACAAGGCGGCATGGAGGCTGTCGCGATCGCCGCGGGTGACAGCGGCTACACGGTCACCGACGTGGTGACCGCGGGGTCCCCGACGGCCCAGGTCGGCGGCTACCCGGCAGGCCTCAACGTGCTCTCGATCGAGCAGCACGGCGACCTCGTGCCGCAGCTCGACGGGGAGCCCAACCCGCCGTCGGTCGAGCAGACCACGGTGGTCGTGGACGCCGAGCCGGGGCCCGGGATCGAGGCCCACCACGACTACGACGTCTACGTCGAGGGCGGCGCCGCGGTCGACGCCTCCACGCATCCCTCGGTGGTGACCAGCGTGGGCAGCCTCCACGAGCACGGGTTCCTGGGCTCGGGCGGCCAGGTCACCAGCCAGGTCTTCCAGATCACCCGGGCGCCGTAACATCTGCTCGCAGCAGGCTCGGGAAGAAGGCGCGGGATGTACGGCGAGAGCGACGTGGTGCGCAAGCACGCCGCCCGGCTGCGCGAGCAGGGTGACGACATCCGCGCCCTGGCCGACCAGCTCGTCGCCCGGTCCGAGACGCTGCACTGGAGTGGGCGGGCCGCGGACGCGATGCGTGAGCGAGCCCGTGAGCGTGCCGCCCAGCTGCGGGACGCAGCCGCACGCCACGAGACCGCGGCCGACTCCCTCGAGGCACACAGCGCGGAGGTCGACGTCCGCAAGGAGGCCATCGACGTCACCGAGCGCCGCAGCCGGGCGCTGGTCGCCGACGGTGTCCTGGACGGCTTCGACGGGCCCGCACCCGGCCACAAGGACTGGCTGGGCGTCACGCTGCCCCGCCGTCAGCCGGAGAGCTGAGACCCGTGCCGACCATCGACCTCGGACCGCCCCGGCCCGGTCCGCGCGACCTCCTCGACGGGCTGCCGCGCCGGGTCGGCCTGACCCTCCCCGAGCTGCTTCACGCGGCCCAGGCGGCCGGCGGCGCGCCCCTGCCGTTCGACCTCACCACGCCACCGTCGGGGGGCGACTCGGGGCTCGCGGGCCGGCTCGGTGGTGTGGCCACCGAGGAGGACTCGGCGGCCTACGAGGCTGCGCTGGCCCGGTTGGCGCCCCCGGTCGAGACACTCACCCGGCGCGGGCTCCTCGTCGGCGGCGAGGTCGACCGCGGCCTGCTCGGGGCGGTCGGGCTGTTGGCGACACCGAGGTTCGCGCTCGACCTGGACGTGGTCGCAGGAGGCGTGCAGGCGCGAGCGTGGCACCGCCAGTCGGGTGATGCGGTCGCGTCGCTGTCGACCGCCGACGGGCTGGTGTTCGAGCTGGCGTGGTTCCCGACCTGGGCCTGGGCCGACGAGCTGGGCCGGGTGGCGGTGATCCCCGAGGACCTGCCGCTGGGGGAGTCGCGGGTCCCGGGCTTCGTCGACCTGCCGCACGAGCTGGCGGACGCAGGTGTCGAGGCCGTGCGCTCCCATCGCTCCGACCTGCTGCCGGTGCTGGCCGCGCAGCATCGCGGCCGGGTCACCGACGAGACCGGCGACCTGCTCACCGACATCGAGGTCGGCACGGTGCTGACCGCGCTCGCGGGCGAGCCGCAGGGCCGGCTACGGGCGCTGGTGGCCGATGTCTCGGGGGCAGCGGCGACCACGGTCGGGGTGGTCGCGTGGACCCTGGTCGGCGACGGCTGGCGCGCGGTCCGCCCACACACCGTCGACGGCCGTCTCCACGTCGAGGTCCACCGGGTCATCCCCGAGGACCTCGCGACCGACCTCGCACCGGTCCTCGCTGCCGTCAGGACGCCCGGGACATGAGAGAGACCTATGACCGGCTCCTCGCCCTCGCCGACTCCTTCGACTCGGCCGGTGCCGAGCTGCGCGCCAGGGCCGGGTTGGGCGCCGAGGTGCTGCGCGACCCGGCGGTCACCGAGACCGCTGAGCTGGCGCCCGCGACGTACGCCCGGGCCGAGGAGGCCGTCCGCGCGGCGACCACCGGCAAGCACGGCCTGCTGACCCGCTCCCTCGAGCTCGACGCGGACGCCCTGGTGGTGCGGGCGACGGTGGTGACCTACCAGTGGATCGACGGCCTGCGCACGATCGCGTCGGCCACCCTCGGCTCCATCGCCGGGCGTGCGGTGGGCTATCTCGCGCCCGCCGTCGAGCTCGGTGGGGCGGTGGTGAGCGCCGGCCTCGTCGAGACCGGCGCGCTCGACCGCGACGAGGTCGCGGCCTACCTGTCCGAGCTCGCCGCCGGACACCCCGAGCTCCTCGACCACGTCACCACCGGCGGCGGGCTGCTGGACGGCCTCCAGTTGCGTGCCCTCCTGACCGCCGGGTTGCTGTCCGGAGAGCCCGGCCGCCGCGCAGCGGCTGGGGGGTTGCGGGCGATCGGGGTCACGCCGATGCGTGACGACGCCGCGGCCGCGGTGCGTGACGTGGCCGGCGCGCTCGTCGACCCCGCCGACCCCACCACAGGCCCAGCGGACACCACGCCCGGCGACGTCACCTCGGCGCCGTTCGCCACCCCTCGCTCGCTGGCCGACCTGATGTCGGCGGTGCTCCTGGCCGGTGAGCTCGTGCTGGTGCAGCGCACCGCGCCGAGCCGCTACCTGGTGCTGCTGGGCTCGCCCGCGGCACCTGAGGCCACGGCCGGCGGCCCACACCTGGTCGGGGCCGACCTGGCCGCCTACCGCCTGGGTGCGGTGCGCACGATCGAGGCCGCCCTCGACGGCGACGACGACGCCCGGGTGCTCCTGGTGGGCATCGGCCACGGCGGCGTCCTGGCCGCCGAGCTGGCCGCGGCCCCGCCGTCGGGCGCGTTCACGGTCGACGCCGTGGTCACCGCCGGAGCACCCTCCGCGCACGTGCCGCGGATCCCCGACTCGGTCCGGGTGCTGTCGCTGGAGGACCGCGACGACCCGGTCGCCCTGCTCGGGTCCCTGCTCAACGCGGGGGCCGCCAACCGCACCGACGTGGTTTTCGACACCACCGGTGCCGCGCCCGGCGAGGCCTACCTGGCCGGGGCGCGCGCCGCCGACGAGGCGGTGGCCGACCACCCCGACCTCGCGGCCGAGCTCGACCGGTTGCGCGCCTGGGGCTACCTCGCGCCTGGAGACTCGACCTAGACGAGGTCGTGCACGAACTCCCCGAGCTGGGTGAGGTTGCGGCACTCGACCATCGGCACGATCTCGCCGTACCTCCCGGCGACCGAGTCGCCGGTGTCCCAGTGGCGGCGGTGCTCGGGGTTGAGCCACCACGAGTGCCGGGCGGCGCCGGCCATCGTCTGCAGCCGGTCGAGGGCGAGGTCGCTGTAGTTGGACCGGGCGTCGCCGAGGATGAGCAGCGAGGACTTGGGGCCCAGCGCGTCCGCGTGCTCCTCGGTGAACTTGGTGAACGCCCGGCCGTAGTTGGTGCGCCCCCAGAGCGCCGCGTGGGCGGTCGAGGCCGCCAGGTCGCTCATCACGTCGGCGACGTCGGCGCCCGGCCGGAAGTGGTGGGTGACCTCGTGGACGTGGTCGATGAACGTGAACGCGCGGACCTTTTGGAACTGGTCGCGCAGCGCGAACACCAGCAGCAGCGTGAACTGGGCGAAGCTGGCCACCGAGCCGCTCACGTCGCAGAGCACGACGAGCTCGGTGCGGTGCGGGCGTTTGGGTCGGTGGTGGGTGACCAGGGGTACGCCGCCGGTCGACATCGAGGCCCGGACGGTACGCCGGAAGTCGAGCGGGCCGCGGCGGCGGGCGTGGTGCTCCTTGGTCAGCCGGGTCGCGAGCCGGCGGGCCAGCGGGTAGATCTCGCGGCGCATCTCCTCCAGGTCGGCCTTGCGGGCCGTGGTGAAGTCGAGCCGGTCGATGCTGGGCTTCACCGCCACGTTGGCCACGTGGTCGGGTCCCTTCTCCTCAGCGATCCGGCGCCGGGCGTCGGCCTCCACCTGGCGGGTGAACGCGCCGACCCGCCGTCCGGCCACGCGCGCCGCCTCCTCCTCGGTCCTTCCCTCGGCCAGCAGCGCCGCCACGATCTTGTCGACCAGGTGGCTGGGGGCGACTCGCTGCAGCGCGGTGTAGGCCGACCAGCTCGACAGCCCCGGCCCTCGGCCCGGCATCGCGCCGAACCGCCCGACCATCTCGACGGCGAGCCGCGCCAGCTGCTCCTCGTCGCCGGCGGCGAGCGCCTCGAGCAACTGCTCGCGGAACTCGGCGAGCGCCTCGGCGTTGTCGCGCACCGGACCGGCGTCGTCGCCGCCCCCCGTCTCCGACCCCTGCACACCCTCACCGACGAGCGCCGGGAAGTAGACGTCGAACAGCGTGTCGAAGGTCGGCCGCTGGACCTGCTTCTTGACCAGCGTGGCGGCGTAGGCGTCGCGCACGGTGGCTCGGTGGTCCCACGGCAGTGCCGACAGTGCCGCGACCGCGTCGAGATCCTCGGCGAGCGACACCGAGAGGCCCGCGCCGCGCAGCGCCTCGAGGAAGGCGATGTGCCGGTCGACCAGCCCGCTGGTGCTCATCTACTTGCGCAGCCGCAGCTCGCGGACCGCCCGGTCCTGGTCGGAGGAGTGCTTGAGGACGACCCCGAGGGTGTCGTCGACCGCCTTGTCGTCGAGGTCGTGGATCTCCAGCGCGATGAGGGTCCGCGCCCAGTCGACGGACTCCGCGATCGACGGCGCCTTCTTGAGCTCGAGCTCGCGGAGCCGGCCGATGGTGGCGACCAGCTGCTCGGCGACCTTGGCCTCGAGCTCGGGCACCTGCGACAGCACGATCTGGCGCTCCCGCTCGGCGTCGGGGTAGTCGAGGTGGAGGTAGAGACAGCGCCGCTTGAGGGCCTCGGACAGCTCGCGGCTCGCGTTGGAGGTGAGCACGACGAGCGGGCGGCGTACGGCGGCGACGGTGCCCAGCTCGGGGATCGTGACCTGGAAGTCCGAGAGCACCTCGAGCAGCAGGCCCTCGACCTCGACGTCGGTCTTGTCGACCTCGTCGATCAGCAGGACGGTGGGTTCCTCGCGGCTGATGGCGGTCAGCAGCGGCCGGGTGAGCAGGAACTCCTCGCTGAAGATGTCGTCGTGCGTCTCCGACCAGGTCTGGTCGTCACCCTGCGAGCTCTGGATGCGCAGCAGCTGCTTCTTGTAGTTCCACTCATACAGCGCCCGGGCCTCGTCGAGGCCCTCATAGCACTGGAGGCGGACCAGGTCGGCGCCGGTCGCCCGCGCCACCGCCTTGGCCAGCTCGGTCTTGCCGACTCCGGCGGGTCCCTCGACGAGGAGGGGCTTCTCGAGCGCGCCGGCGAGGTAGGCCGTCGTCGCGGTGGCGGGGTCGGCCAGGTAGCCCACCTCGCCCAGCCGCGTCCCGGCGTCGTCGGGTGAGGCGAACCACGTCATGGGCTCATCCTCGCAGCCACCCGTCGCCGTACCCCTGTGGGCTCGTCCTCGTTGGACTCCATGAGGCCCTCCGTCGAGGGCGATCCACACACCCACGGGGAGCTCAACAGATGATCCGCCAGCCGAGCCGACGCGCGGTCCTGGCGGTGCGCGCGGTCAAGATGGCCGCGACCACTGCTCTGGCGGGGACCGCCATCGCGCTCACCCTCGGCGGCGCCATCGCCAACCCTGCCGGTGACCGCCCGAGCTCCACCGATGCCTCCGCCCGGCTGGCCGAGCGGGCCGGCACCGACTCGCGCTGCGCCGGTGCATCGGGCAAGACGATCGTGCGGACCCCGCGGGGCGAGACCAAGGCGGTGTCGTTCGAGCGGGGCTGGAGGATCTTCCGGGGCGAGCGCCCCGGCACCCTCGTCGTCGTCTGTCCTGACTGATCCCCGCAATGGCCGGACTCAGGTCCCGTGGCGTCCGGCCCCGGACGCGAACCGAGCCGCACCCTCGAGCGCCCCGGAGCTCAGCGACCGCATCCCGTGCTCGAGCTCGGCCCGCAGGGCCTCCTGCTCGGCCAGGCCCTCCTGCTCGAGCACCGAGAGCCGGTCGTTGCGCAGGCAGTCCTGGGGCAGCGCCGCCAGCTCGTGGGCCAGCGCTTCGGCGGCCTGCCGGGCCTGCCCGCTGGGCACGACCCGGTCGACGAGTCCCATGGTGTGCGCCTCGGCGGCGCCGACCGCCCGACCCGTGAGGATCAGGTCGAGGGCGCGCCCGGTGCCGACCAGCCGCGGCAGCCGCACGGTGCCGCCGTCGATGAGCGGCACCCCCCACCGACGGCAGAAGACACCGAGCGTGGCGTCCTGCGCGGCCACCCGAAGGTCGCACCAGATCGCCAGCTCGATCCCGCCGGCGACGGCGTAGCCCTCGATCGCCGCGATCACCGGCTTGCCGAGCCGCATCCGAGTGGGGCCCATCGGGCCGTCGCCCTCGCCCACCGGCCGCACCTGGTTGCCGGACGGCGTACCGATCGCCTTGAGGTCCGCGCCGGCGCAGAACGTTCCCCCCGCACCGGTGAGCACGGCGACGTACGCCGCCGGGTCGGCGTCGAAGGCCCGGAAGGCGTCGGCCAGGGCTTCGGCAGTGGGGCCGTCGACGGCATTGCGAGCCTCCGGGCGGTCGATGACCACCGTCGTGACTGGGCCGTCGGTCTCGATGCGCACGTTCATGAGGCCCGAATCTTCCACAGCCGGACCGTCCTGGCGTCCTGGGAGAAATGTCCGAACGGAGGAAGGCATCCTCGACGAGCGCTGGTCACACTTGATCCGACGACTCATGGGGAGGTACGTCATGCGACACCGCACCGTGGACCAGTGGCGTGACCTGGTCGTGCGCCAGCTCGCCAGGGTCAGCCTGCTCGTCGTGCTCGCCGTTCTCGGTGCCCTCTTCGTGGGCGGCGCGGCGACCAGCCAGGCGGCGTCGGACCGGGCGGCGGAGTCGTCGGTGCTCTCCGGCGACCGGATCCGTCCGGCCGGGCTGGTGCTCGGCGCCGCGGTGATCGGTGGCGGGCTCGTGGTGCTGGTGATCGGCGCCTTCCGGCCGCCGCGCAGCAGCGAGCGCGGTGAGTACGCCGACCTCACCGGCACCTGACCGGTCGGTCACCGCGCCCGGCACGAGCAGACGGTGCTCACTCGACGTCGATGGTGCCGGCGACGAGCGGGATGGGTGCCTCGGAGGCGCAGACCACCGCCACCTGTGGTGAGGCCACGTCTACGAACATGGTGAATCCGGCCTGCACCGGAGTCGCCCGGTCCACTCCGGGCACCGGCTCCTGGCTGTCGGGGTGTGCCTCGAGCCACGCAATTATCTTCTCGATGGTCAGCTCACCGGTCAGGCCCACCACGGCCCCGGTCCAGGCAGGGTCTGTCGACTCGAACGTGAACCGCATGCGTCCGCTGGGCACCGACGCCGGACCGTCGTAGCCGCACGCGCTCCCGTCGAAGCGGATCGTCGCATCTCCGACCGGAACCGGCGGTCGGGCGAGGGCAGCATCCGGCTCGACCTGGTCGAGGGTGCGCAGGAGCAGCTCCTCGAAGGCGGAGGGGCGCGGTCGGCCGACGAGCGTCACCGCGGCCCCGTCGTCGCGGCGGACCGTCCTGCCGTTGTCCTGCCCCGGCGCGGTGATGACGCTGACAGTCGCCTCCTCCGCGTCGACCAGCCCGGGGTCCACCACGACGGCGGCCGCCAGCGGATCCCAGAAGTAGGCCTCGCCGCTGTAGACCTGCGGGTTGTTGCGGATTAGTTGGTCCACGAGCTTCGCGGCCGCCGTGTGGGTGTTCGCGCCGAGCAGCTCGACGAAGTCACCGGTGATCGGGAGCTGGTCGGTGGCGTCGAGGCCCACCAGCACGATCGGTGCCCCCGAGGCGAGCACCTCCGCCGCAGCGGTGGGGTCGACGTACATGTTCCACTCGGCGTTGGACGTCCCGATGCTGTCACCGGACACGTTGCCGGGGACGTCGACGGCACCGCCCATCACGACGATCGACGCCACCTCCTCGGCCAGGCCGGGGTCGGCGCGGAAGGTCTCAGCGACGTTGGTCAGCGGGCCGAGGGTGAGCAGGGTGACCCGTCCCTCGGCCAGGGTGGCCTGGAGCAAGTCGACGGCGGTGCGATCGGTGGCCGGCGCCGTCGCCGCCGACAGGTCCAGGCCCCAGCCACTGTCGGCCAGGTCACGCCACTCCGCTGGGAACTCATGGTCTCCGGCCAGCGGTGTCGAGCCCCCGCACGCCACCGGGGTGTCATCGTCGCCGGTGACGGCGAGCAGGCTGCGGATCACCTTCAGGCCCTGCGGACAGCGGACCTCTCCGGTGCCCGACACCGTCACTGCCCGGACGTCGGCCTCTGTCGACGAGAGCAGGAACGCCAACGCGACCAGGTCGTCGACCGCCAGGTCCGTGTCGACCACAACCGGCATCCCGGCACCGGATGTGCTGTTCGGAGAGCTCCCCGTGGACACGTCGCCGGCGTCACCGCAGGCCGTAGCCAGTGAGATCGTCAACAACGCCGCGCACAAGAGCCGCCACCGCGTGGCCATGAGGACCACCCTTCGCAGTCCCTACCGACGATGCCCGCGCGCGGCCGGTCCCGCCAGGGCCCTTGGTCGTGACTCCGTGGGGACCTGGGTCTTCGGCATCCGCACTACAGGTCGGAGGCAATGGAGTGCTCGCCGGACCCGAGCAACGCACGCGTCAGCGCCGCCGAGTCGGACTGCAGCTCCGCTGTCGCGGCGGCCAGGTCATCGTCACCGGGCTCGCGGCCATCCATGGCGGCGTGCAGCACGGCTCGACGGACGAGCTCCTTGGCGTAGGAGGCCGTGGTGCCGACCGAGTCCCGGGCGGCCCGGGCCACGGCGTCCGGCGAGAACGCCACCTTGGCGCCGTACAGATCGATCAGCGCGCGTCGAGCGGGCTCGTCCGGCAGGGGGATCTCCACCGCGAGGTCCACGCGCCCGGGTCGCTGCGCGAGCGCCTTCTCCAGCGCTTCGGCGCGGTTCGTGGTCAGCAGGAAGACCACGTCGGCGTCCGGGTCGAGTCCGTCCATCGCGTCCAGGAGCGTGAAGAGCAGGGGAGAGGGACCTCCGCCGTAGTGGTGGTGGTCGCGGTCCTCCGCGATCAGATCGCAGTCCTCGATCACGACGATGGCCGGCTGATGCGCTCGGGCGATCTGGGCGGCCGCGGCCACGTGCGCCATCTGGGTGCCGCTCAGCAACACGACGGTGGCCTCCGGTGCTGCACTCAACAGGTGGCGCACCGTGTGCGTCTTGCCGGTGCCCGGCGGGCCGTAGAGCAGGATGCCCCGCTTGAGGTGCTGGCCCTTCTCACGCAGGCGCCCGCGGTGCTCGGCGAGGCCGACGACGTGAGCGCGTACCTGCTGCAGCGTGCCCTCGGGCAGCACGACCTGGCTGGCCGGTAGGTCCGGGCGGTGGTGGAAGCTCAGGTCGGACATCGATCGCTCGTAGGGATTCCCGCTGAAGCTGATGACCTGGCGGCGGAGCACGCTGTGCCGCATCGCCTCTTCGCGCAGCTCAGCGAGGAACGTCGCGCATGCGTCCGGATCGGTCGCCAGCACCTCCAGTCGGGATTCGGACCCGTACTGCGGGCTGCCGACCCGCTGGAGCACGACGAGCGGCGAGCCGTCGTGGTCGAACAAGTGCAGACCGAAGGAGACCGTGGCCCGCTCGGAGTCGGGCCCGGTGGCCACGTTGAGGCGGTCGACCTGCCCACTGCGGAACCGGCCCCACTCGGCCTGGGACATCAGGTCGCCCAAGGAGCTGTGGTGCCGCTGGTCGCCACCTCCCACTCCCACGAGCGTGGCCTCCGGGTCGCGCGCGACGATCGAGGCCAGCGCGATGTCCGTGTCGGCCCAGCGGTGCCCCGAGATCGGCTCGACCACCACCGGCAGCTCATCGGCTGCGACTCCGAGGTGCGCGTCCAGGACCGGCATCAGGTCGTTCCCGCGCCTGGCCTCCGGCTCCTCGTGGAGCAGCTGCTTGACCAGCCGCGTCAACGCAGTGCGCAGTTCCTCGTCCTGCTCGTCGCGGGTCGGCACGACGGCGAACCTAGTGGATCGTGGCCGCGGCGACAGCGACCTCGTCGGGCGGGCACGCCGTGACGACAAGCCCCCGAAACACGACTCGGCGGCATCCTCGCAAGTCGCTGACCTGCACGGATGCCGCCGAGGTGTGGCGGTGGCGGTGGGATTTGAACCCACGGTGGGCTTGCACCCACACACGCTTTCGAGGCGTGCTCCTTAGGCCGCTCGGACACGCCACCGCCGGAGAGATTACCGGTTGGGTCTCACGCCGCCGAATTGCTGTCCGACCCCGACGGAGGGCACCAGCGCGGGTCGCGCCCGGTCGCGCCGAGCAGCCGGTCCAGGGCCGGTGCGTCCCAGGGAACGTCGACGGGCGGCCCGTAGAGGGTGCCGTCGGTCGGGGCGTCGAACTGGGCCACGAAGCCCGCGCACGCCTCGACGGCCGCAGGGTCGGCGGCGTAGGGCTGGCCGGTCGCGACCGCGAGGTCCCAGGCGTGCACGGTCACCTCGTCGAGGGCGACGAGGGCGGCAATCGGGCCCGGCATCTCGACCGGGCCCGCCATGGTCAGGTCGTCGTACGCCGTCTTGTCCTTCCAGGCGACGGCGAGCTCGCCGAGCTGGGCGGCGATCCGCGCGCGCCAGCCGTCCTCGAGCCGGGAGCCGTCGGCCGACGGCTGGCCGCCGCCGGGGATCTCTTCCTTGCGGGCGGCCAGCGTGAACGCGAACGCGAGGCCACCGATGTGGTCGCACAGGTCGGCGACGGAGTAGTCGGGACACGGCGTCGGGTCGCCCAGCTGATGGTCACCGACGCCGCGGACCAGTGCCGCCAGCGCGCTCGTCGTCGGGCCGAAGTCGAGAGTGGTCATGGCGGCTCTGACCTACGAAGGCGACCGGACTCATCGGCCGGCCGGCGGATAGTCCCTGACCTTCGGCACAGCCGTTCGGCGTGTCCCCGTGCCGAACGTCTGTGCCGAAGGTCTGGGACTATCGCCGCGGACCGAGGCGACGCAGCTGCACCACGTGCTCGGGGCCGAGTTCGTCGAGGGTGCGGACGCCGAGCAGGCGCATGGTCCGCTCGATCTGGCCCTGGAGGATCTCGATGGTGCGGTCGACGCCGTCCCGGCCGCCGGCCATCAGCCCGTAGAGGTAGGCCCGTCCGATCAGCGTGAAGTGGGCGCCGTGGGCGAGGGCGGCGACGACGTCCTGGCCGGACATGATCCCGGTGTCGAGGTGGACCTCGAGGTCGCTCCCGACCTCCTTCACGACCGACGGCAGCAGGTGGAACGGCACGGGCGCGCGGTCGAGCTGGCGGCCGCCGTGGTTGGACAGCACGATCGCGTCCACCCCCGCGTCGGCGAGGCGGCGGGCGTCGGCGACGTTCTGCACCCCCTTGACCGAGACCTTGCCGGGCCACTGCTCGCGGATCCAGGCGAGGTCTTCATACGTCACCGTCGGGTCGAACATCGTGTCCAGCAGCTCGGCCACCGTCCCCGACCACGAGTCGAGCGAGGCGAACGCCAGTGGCTCGGTGGTGAGGAAGTTGAACCACCAGGCGGGGCGCGGGATCGCGTTGGCCACCGTCCGCGCGGAGAGCCGCGGCGGGATGGTCATCCCGTTGCGTACGTCGCGGAGCCGGGCGCCCGCCACCGGGACGTCGACGGTCACCAGCAAGGTGTCGAACCCGGCCTTGGCCGCGCGGTCGACCAGCGCCATCGACCGGTCGCGGTCCTTCCACATGTAGAGCTGGAACCAGTTCCGCCCGCCCGCCGAAGCAGGCGCCGCGGCGGCCACGTCCTCGATCGAGGTGGTCCCCATCGTCGAGAGCGAGAACGGGATGCCGGCTGCGGTGGCCGCAGTCGCGCCCGCGATCTCACCCTCGGTGTGCATCATCCGGGTGAAGCCGGTCGGGGCGATCCCGAACGGCAGGGCCACCCGCCGGCCCAGCACCTCGCGCGAGGTGTCGACCGTCGAGACGTCGCGCAGGATCGACGGCACGAACTCGACGTCGCCGAACGCCTCACGGGCGCGGGCGAGGGACACCTCGCCGTCGGCGGCGCCGTCGGTGTAGTCGAACGCCGCCTTGGGCGTGCGCCGCTTGGCGACCCGGCGCAGGTCCTCGATCGTCAGTGCCTTCTCGAGCCGCCGACGCTTGGCCGACAGCTCGGGCTTCTTGAACTGCAGCAGCGGCCGCAGGTCGTGCGCCCTAGGCATTTGACGCTTCACCGAGAGGCTCCAGCTTTCGTGGGGAGGTGGTGGACGGGCGGGTGGGTGCGGGCGACGAGCGACCGCAGCGCCTCGAGACTGCCGGACAGAGCATGGTTCGCGCGAGCCTGCACCAGGACGTTGCCCAACGCGGTCGCCTCGACGGGGCCCGCGAGCACGGGCAGCCCCAGCCGGTCGGCGAGCAGCGCGCACAACAGGGTGTTCTGCGCGCCGCCGCCGACCACGTGCACACGCCGCACGTCCCGGCCCGACAGCGAGGCGGCCTGCTCGACCGCGGCGGCGAACCCGTCGGCGAGGCTGGCCACGATGCTGCGGACGACTGCCACCTGCCCCTCGGGCCCGGGCCGGTCGCGCTCCCGGCACCAGTCGGCGATCCGGGCGGGGATGTCGCTGTGGGCGTCGTTGGGCGGGAGGAAGCGCGGGTCCTGGACGTCGAAGACCGGCACCGGCCCGCCGTACGCCGCCGCCCGCGCGAGCCAGGACGTCAGGTCGGTCTCGCCCCAAGCCCGCATCGTCTCGGACAGCAACCAGGTGCCCATCACGTTCGTGAGGAACCTGACCCGCCCGTCGACGCCGCCCTCGTTGGTGAAGTTGGCGAGCCGGCTCGCCTCGCTCAGCACCGGCTCCTCGAGCTCGACGCCCACCAGCCCCCACGTGCCGCAGGAGACGTACGCCGCGTCCGGCTCGGTCATCGGCACCCCCACCACCGCCGACGCGGTGTCGTGGGAGCCCACGGCCACCACCGGTGTGCCATCGCGGGTGCCCACTACCGTGCCCGGTTCGACCAGCTCGCCCAGCTGAGTGCGGTCGAGGCCGACCAGCGCCAGCAGCTCGGGATCCCAGTCGCCGGTGCGCACGTCGAGGAGACCCGTGGTGGAGGCGTTGGTGCGCTCGCACACCGCCTGGCCGGTGAGCCACCACGTCATCAGGTCGGGCACCAGCAGCAGCCGGTCGGCCTCGGCGAGCCGGTTGTCGGCCGCGACCTGGTAGATCGTGTTGAACGGCAGGAACTGCAGGCCCGTGCGGGCGTAGAGGTCCTCCGGCGTCACCTGGCCGTGCACCGCCGCGACGCCGGCCTCGGTGCGCGGGTCGCGGTAGCACCACGGCAGGTCGAGCAGCTCGCCCGCGCGCAGCAGGCCGTAGTCGACGGCCCACGAGTCCACGCCGATGCTCGCCACCGGGCCGGCCGCGCGCAGGCCGGCCAGGCTGTGCTCGAGCAGCCCCGGCAGGTCCCAGTGGAGCCCGTCGGCGTGCTGGACGGGTCCGTTGGGGAAGCGGGCGACCGTCTCGATGGACAGCTCGTCCGGGCCGGCCCGCCCGACGACGACCCGGCCGCTGGAGGCGCCCAGGTCGACCGCGGCGACGGTGACGCTCATGGCACGGTCATCGCAGGAACGCGGCGGCGACGCCGGCGTCCACGGGGACGTGCAGGCCGGTGGTGTGGGTCAGGTCGGGGCCGCAGAGCACGAAGACCGCGTTGGCGATGTGCTCGGGGAGCACCTCGCGCTTGAGGATCGTGCGCTGGGCGTAGAAGGCGCCGAGGTCCTTCTCCTCCACGCCGTAGACGGCGGCGCGGTTGGCGCCCCAGCCACCGGCGAAGATCCCGGAGCCCTGAACGACGCCGTCGGGGTTGACGCCGTTGACCCGGATCCCGTGCTCGCCGAGCTCGGCGGCAAGGAGCCGCACCTGGTGGGCCTGGTCGGCCTTCGCGGCGCCGTAGGCGACGTTGTTGGGACCGGCGAACAGCGAGTTCTTGCTGGAGATGTAGACGACGTCGCCGCCCATCGCCTGCTCGATCATCACCTTCGCCGCGGCCTTGGTGACCAGGAACGACCCCTTGGCCATCACGTCGTGCTGGAGGTCCCAGTCGGCCTCGGTGGTCTCGAGCAGGGACTTCGAGAGCGACAGGCCCGCGTTGTTGACGACCAGGTCGAGGCCGCCGAAGGCCAGCACCGCGGCGTCGACCATCGCCTGGACGGCGTCCTCGCGGGACACGTCCGCCGCGACGCCGACGGCCACGTCGGGACCACCGATCTCAGCGGCCGCGGCGGCGGCCTTCTCGCCGTCGAGGTCCGCGACCACGACACAGGCACCTTCGGCGGCGAGGCGCTTGGCGGTCGCCTTGCCGATGCCCCCGGCCGCACCGGTGACGAGGGCGATCCGGGTCGCCAGCGGCTTGGGCGCAGGCATCCGCTGGAGCTTGGCCTCCTCGAGAGCCCAGTACTCGATCCGGAACTTCTCGGACTCGTCGATCGGGGCGTACGTCGAGACGCCCTCGGCTCCGCGCATCACGTTGATGGCGTTGACGTAGAACTCGCCGGCCACGCGCGCGGTCTGCTTGTCCTTGCCGAAGCTGAACATGCCCACGCCCGGCACCAGCACGATGAGCGGGTCGGCGCCGCGGATGCCAGGGGAGTCCGGGGTGGCGTGCCGGTCGTAGTAGGCCCGGTAGTCCGCCCGGTACGCCGTCGCGAGCTCCTGCAGCCTCGCGACCGACTCCTCGACGGAGGCGGTCGGAGGGAGATCGAGCACCAGCGGCTTGACCTTGGTGCGCAGGAAGTGGTCGGGGCACGAGGTGCCCAGCTCGGCGAGCCGCGGGTGCTCGGCGGCGGCGAGGAAGTCCAGGACGACGTCGGAGTCGGTGAAGTGCCCGACCATCGACCGGTCTGCCGATGCGATGCCGCGGATGGTCGGCGCGAGCGCGGCCGCCCGAGCACGACGGTCGGCGTCCGGCAGTGCGGCGTAGCCGTCGAGCACGGGCCCGAACGGCTCGGCCTTGCTGTGCGCGGCGAGGTAGTCGGCCGCGGCCCCGATGATCCACAGCGAGTTCCGCTCGCAGTCCTCGGAGGTGTCGCCCCAGGCCGTCACCCCGTGGCCGCCGAGGATGCAGCCGACGGCCTGCGGGTTGGCCGCCTTGATCGCGGCGATGTCCAGGCCGAGCTGGAAGCCGGGCCGGCGCCACGGCACCCAGACGACGCGGTCGCCGTAGATCTCCTTCGTCAGGGCCTCACCGTCGGCGGCGGTGGCGATCGCGATGCCGGCGTCGGGGTGCAGGTGGTCGACGTGCGCGGCGTCGACGAGGCCGTGCATGGCGGTGTCGATCGAGGGCGCGGCTCCGCCCTTGCCGTGCAGGCAGTAGTCGAACGCCGCGACCATCTCGTCCTCGCGCTCGAGGCCGGGGTACACGTCGACGAGTGCGCGCATCCGGTCCAGCCGCAGCACGGCCAGACCCGACTCGGTCAGCGTGCCGAGGTCGCCACCGGAGCCCTTGACCCAGAGCAGCTCGACCGGCTCGCCGGTGACCGGGTCGGTCTCGGTGCCCTTGGCGGAGGTGTTGCCCCCGGCGTAGTTGGTGTTCGTCGGGTCGGCGCCCAGTCTGTTCGACCTGGCGATGAGCTCGGTGGGTGTGCCGGTGTAGGTCATGAGGGACTAGTTCCATCCTGCTTGTGAGCCGCCCACGCGGTCGGCTTCGATCTGCTCCTGGTAGCCGCTCTCGCGGTAGGCGCGCATCGGGTCTCCCGGCAGGCCACGCTCCTCGCGCCACGTGGCGAGGTCGGCGCGTACGTCGGTGTAGAAGGCGTCCATCACCAGCGCGTTGGCGCCGAGGACGTCACCGTCGTCCTGGGCCGCGGCGAGCTCGTCGAGGTCGACGAGGAGCGCGCGGGCGGTCATCTCCTGCACGTTGAGAACGGACCGGATCTGCCCGGGGATCTTCTGCTCGACGTTGTGGCACTGGTCGAGCATGAACGCGACCTCGGAGCCCTCCCCGTAGCCGCCGCCCCGGATCACCTCGAACATGATCCGGAACAGCTGGAACGGGTCCGCCGAGCCGACGATGAGGTCGTCGTCGGCGTAGTAGCGGCTGTTGAAGTCGAACGAGCCGAGCTTTCCGAGCCGCAGCAGCTGCATGACGATGAACTCGATGTTGGTGCCCGGCGCGTGGTGGCCGGTGTCGAGGCAGACGACGGCGCGGTCGCCGAGCGCGGCCACCTGGGCGTACGCGGTGCCCCAGTCGGGGACGTCGGTCGCGTAGAACGCCGGCTCGAAGAACTTGTACTCGAGCACCAGCCGCTGCCCTGGGCCGATGCGGTCGTAGATCGTGGCCAGCGACTCGGCGAGCCGGTCCTGACGGCCGCGCAGGTCGCCCTGGCCGGCGTAGTTGGTGCCGTCGGCGAGCCAGATCTTCAGGTCGCGCGACCCGGTCGCGTCCATCACGTCGACGCAGTCGAGGTGATGGTCGATCGCCTTCCGGCGGATCTTGGGGTCGAGGTGGGTGAGGCCGCCGAACTTGTAGTCGTCGTCCTGGAACGTGTTGGAGTTGATCGTCCCGATCGCGACGCCGAGGTCCTCGGCGTAGGAGCGCAGCGCGGCGAAGTCGTCGACCAGGTCCCACGGGATGTGCAGCGCCACCGAGGGGGCCAGGCCGGTCAGCCGGTGCACCATCGCGGCGTCGGCGAGCTTCTCCTGCACCGTGCGGGGCGTGCCCGGGGTGCCGAACACCTTGAACCGGGTGCCGGAGTTGCCGTAGGCCCACGACGGCACCTCGATCGCCTGCCCCTCGAGCAGGTGGCTGATCTGGCTGAACGTCTTCATCTCACTTCTCGCATCGTTGGTCGCATCAGTTGGTCCGCATCAATGGGTAGAGCGTGGGGGGAGCTGGTCCTCGAGGTGGAAGACCTCCTCGAGGACGAGGAAGCCCTGGTCCGGCGGCACGCCGTCGAGCTCCTCGAAGAACTCGGCCATCTCGGCCTGCCACCGGGCGTTGACGTCGGTGGCCGCCATCCCGGCGAGGGCGTCCTCGAGCGAAGGTGTCTCGACGTAGCCGATCAGCAGCCCGTCCTCGCGGAGGAACAGCGAGTAGTTGCGCCACCCGGTGTCGGCGAGGGCCCGCAGCATCTCGGGCCACACCGCCGCGTGCCTCCGTCGGTACTCGTCGATCCGATCCCGCTTGACCTGGAGCTGGAAGCACACGCGCATCTCTGTCTCCCTGCTCTGGGTGGTGGTGCCCCGTCCGGCCGGCGGAGGAGGGTGCCGGCCGGACGGGTCGTCGCTCTCCGACCTGACGGATCAGAAGTCGAAGTCGCCGATGTTGTCCGCGGTGAAGGTGAACGGCTCACCGAGCAGCACCTCACCGTCGGCGCCGACCTCGAACTCACCGAGCTTGCCGGCCTCGAAGGTGTCGCCCTCCTCGCCCTTGATGTCGCCGTTGACCAGGGCCACCGCGGCGTACGTCGCGAGGTAGCCGAGGTCACCCGGGTTCCACAGTGCGAACGACGCGACGGTGCCGTCCTCGACGTAGGGACGCATCTGGTTGGGCGTGCCCAGGCCCGTCAGCGCGACCTTGCCCTTGTATTCGGACTCGGAGAGGTAGCGGGCCGCGGCCGCGATTCCCACCGTGGTCGGCGAGATGATCCCCTTGAGGTCGGGGTGGTTCTGGAGCAGGGCCTCGGTGGCGTCGAAGGACTTCTGGTCCTCGTCGTCGCCGTAGACCGTGTCGACGAGCGTGATGCCGGCGTAGTCGGGGTTGGACTCGAGCTCGGCCTCCATCATCTCGATCCAGGCGTTCTGGTTGGTCGCGTTGGCACTCGCGGACAGGATCGCGATCTCGCCCTCGCCGCCGATCTGCTCCGAGATCAGCTCCAGCTGCTTCTGGGCGATTCCCTCGGCGGTGGCCTGGTTGATGAACAGGTCGCGGCAGTCGGGGTTGGTGTCGGCGTCGAAGGTGACGACCTTGGTGCCGGCCGACTGGGCCTCGGCGACCGCGTCGCAGAGCGCGTCGGGGTCGTTGGCGGAGAGGAGCAGCGCGCTGACGCCCTGCTGGGCGGCCGTGTTGATGTAGGACACCTGAGCGTCCGGGCTCGCGGTGTCAGGGCCGACCTCCTCGAGGCTGGCGTCGAGCTCCTCCGCGGCTTCCTTGGCGCCGGTGGTGCTGGTGTCGAAGTAGGCGTTGCCCAGGTTCTTGGGCAGCATGGTGATGCTCAGGTCGCCGCCGCCGTCACCGCCGCCGTCACCGCCGTCGTCGCTGTCGTCACCACAGCCGGTGAGGGCCAAGGCAGCCGCGAGGGCGAGGGCGGCGAAGGACGCCGTCCGCCTCGAGTGTTGCTTCATCTGATCTACCTTTCGTTGTTTCCTCATACGCCGGCTGGTGCCGCGTGCTCGGGAGAGGTCGGTTCCGGGGAGCCCGGAGCCGGGGTACGTCGGGACCTGGCCGAGACCTGCGCCAGGACGCTGGTGGAGACGACCGAGAGCACCAGCAGGGCGCCGATGATGATGTTGGTGACGTTGACGGTCACGCCCTCGAGGCGCAGTGCGCTCGCGATCACGCCGATGAGCACCACTCCGGCGAGCACGCCGTGGAGGCGTCCGCGGCCGCCGAAGATCGACACCCCGCCGAGCAGCACCGCTGCGATCACCTGGAGCTCCAGGCCGCTGGCGTTGTCGCCGCGCGCGCTGCCGAAGCGGAGCGTGAAGTAGATGCCGGCCAGCGCGGACACGGCGCCCGACAGCACGAAGAGGATGAACTTGGTCCGAGCGACGTCGACACCGGTGAAGTGGGCGGCCTCGTCGTTGAGCCCGATGTCGTAGACACCGCGCCCGAAGGTCGAGAAGTGCAGGAGCAGCGTGAACACGAGGGCCAGCACGGCGAACGGGATCATGACCAGCGGGATGCTCGAAGTGCCGATCGTCCCAGTGGCGAGATCGGTCCAGGTGTCGGGGAACCCGGTCACGGCCTTGGTGCCGAGCAGTCCGACGGCGATGCCGCGGAAGAGCGCGAGGGTGCCGATGGTCACCGCCAGCGACGGCAGGCCGACGTAGGCGACGAGGAAGCCGTTGAGCACACCGCACAGCGTCCCGACGGCGAGGGCGACCAGCGCGGCCACGAGCATCGGGACGTCGTGCTCGTGCAGCACGCCGAGCAGCACGCTGCTCAGGCCGACCACGCTCGCGACCGACAGGTCGATCTCACCGGTGATGATGACCGCGGTCATGGGCAGGGCGATCAGCAGGATCGGCGCGATGTCCTGGAGCAGGAACTTGAGGGTCAGCGGGCCGTCGAAGTTGGGGACGTTGGCGAGCGAGTAGACGATGACCGCCACGGTCAGGGCGATCACCGCTGTCTCCCGGGTGAGCAGGAGCCGGCGCCAGGCGGGCTGGGCGTAGTCGGCGTACCTTGTGGTGGACCGCGTGGTGAACGTCGTCATGAGAGCTCCCTCGCCTCGGCGAGCTTGCGGGCCTGGCGCAGCGCGAGCACCCGGTCGAGGACGATCGCGCCGAGGATCAGGGCGCCGATCACGGCGCGCTGCCAGAAGTCCTCGATGCCGAGGCTGGGCAGGGCGCGGTTGATCGTGACGAGCAGGAACGCGCCGATGGCCGCGCCCCACACCGTCCCGCTCCCGCCGAAGATCGCCACCCCGCCGATGACGACGGCTGCCACCGCCTGCAGCTCGATGCCCGACCCGACGCTCGAGCTGACGGTGCCGTAGCGGGCGGTGTAGAGAACCCCGGCGAGACCGGCGAGCGCGCCGCTGAGGACGAACGCCGCGAGCAGCCGGCGCTTGACGCGCAGGCCGTAGAGCACGGCGGCGTCCGGGTCCGAGCCGAGGGCGTAGAGCTCGCGCCCGCCGCGTGCGGTGTGGAGGTAGTAGCCGACCGCGACCAGGACGACGACCGCGATCATGGTCAGCACCGGCACCGTGGCGTAGGCCTTCGTGCCCAGGGAGAGGAAGCCGGCGGGCATGTCGCCGGCGTTGATCCGGTCGCTGCCCGCCCAGGTGAGCATGATCCCGCGGTAGATGTAGAGCGTTCCGAGCGTGATGACGAGCGACGGGACGTTGAAGAACGCGACCAGCGCACCGTTGACCAGACCCAGCAGCGCACCGAGCAGGATGCAGGCCGCGAAGACCGCGACGACCGGGATCCCGGGCTGGTCGATGAAGAGCCGCCCGGTCAGGTAGGCCGAGAGCGCCATCACCGACCCGACCGAGAGGTCGACGTTCCGGGTGATGATCACGACCGCCTGCCCGACCGCCAGCAGCAGGAGCAGCGAGGGGTTGAGCAGGAAGTTGCGCCAGCCGTCGGAGCTGAAGAGGAAGCTGTCGTTCTTGGCCGTGGCCACGACGGTGACGGCGACCAGCACCAGGAGGATCGACAACTCGCGCGACCTCACCACGGTGGTGAACGCACGGCGTCCCGCCGACATCGAGCTCGGCTCGACCAGGAGCGCCTCACCGACCGTGACGTCGGTGCCGTCGGCGTGCTTGAGGTCGGTGCTGTTCACCGGGCCGCCTCCCCAGTAGGCGCATGGGTGGCTGCGTGCATGACCGTCTCGGGCGTCGCCTCGGCGCGGTCGAGGTCGGCGCTGATCCGCCCTTCGCAGACGACCAGGACGCGGTCGGCCATGCCGAGGACCTCGGGCAGCTCGGAGGAGATCATCAGGATCCCGAGTCCCTGGCCGGCGAGCTCGGAGAGCAGTCGGTGGACCTCGGCCTTGGTCCCCACGTCGATGCCACGGGTCGGCTCGTCGATGATCAGGAGCTTGGGGTTCGTGGCCAGCCACTTGGCCAGGACGACCTTCTGCTGGTTGCCGCCGCTCATGGTGTTCGCCGCCATGTCCAGGGCGCTGGTCTTGACCGCCAGCCGGGAGGCCCACGGCGCCGCGGCCCGGTTCTCCATGGCCGCCGTGACCAGGCCGGCCTTCGCCAGGCCCTTGCGGATGACGCCCCCGACGTTGCGAGCGACGGAGGCGTCGACGACGAGGCCCTGCTTGCGCCGGTCCTCGGGGACGTAGGCCATGCCGGCGTCGATCGCGGCCCGGGGCGAGGACTTCGGCACCGGGCGACCGTCAAGGTGGACCGAGCCCGAGGTGTAGCCGTCGACCCCGAAGACCGCCCTCGCGATCTCGCTGCGGCCGGCGCCCACGAGGCCGGCGAGACCGACGATCTCGCCGGCGCGGACCTGGAAGCTGATGTCGTGGAAGTTGCCGGGCGACTGCAGGTCCTCGACCTCGAGGAGGACGTCTCCGATCGGGGCCGGCGTCTTCGGGAAGAGGTCGGCCACCTCCCGCCCGACCATCAGCGACACGAGCTGGTCGACGGTGGTGTCCGCGATGGCCTGTGTGGAGACGTAGTCACCGTCGCGCATCACCGTGACCGTGTCGCACAGCGTGAAGACCTCGTCGAAGCGGTGGGAGATGAACACCAGGGCGCGTCCCTCGTCGCGCAGGCTGCGGGCCATCGCGAACAGGCGCTCGACCTCCACCCCGCTGAGCGCCGCGGTCGGCTCGTCCATGACGAGGAGGCTCGCGTCGAGGGAGATCGCCTTGGCGATCTCGATGATCTGCTGGTCGGCTATGGAGAGCCCGCGGGCCGGCCGGCGCGGGTCGAGGCTGACGCCGAGCCGGGCGAAGAGCGCCGAGGCCTCGGCGTACATGGCGCTCCGGTCGATGCGGCGGCCGGCGCGCAGGGGCTGGCGGCCCATGAAGATGTTCTCGGTGACCGACAGGTCGGGGAACAGCGTCGGCTCCTGGTAGATCACCGCGATGCCGGCCGACTTGGACTCCGCGGTCGAGCCGAAGTCGACGTCCTCGCCCTGGAACCGGAACGTGCCGGCGTCGCGGCGGTGCACGCCGGCCACGATCTTGACCAGCGTGGACTTCCCCGCGCCGTTCTCGCCGACCAGCGCGTGGATCGAGCCGGCCCGGACGCTGAGGCTGCCCGAGCGCAGGGCCCGGACGGCGCCGAAGGACTTCTGCACGCCCACCAGCTCGACCACCGGGGTCGCGGGGGAGCTGGGCATGTCTTCGTCCTCGGATTGAAAGGTTTCACTTCTTGCGGAGGACCGTAGGTGACTGCCATCACAGTGTCAACCCCCAGGTGACATGCAGTGTCATCACCCTTGACGACGGCACCAGGTCAGCGGACCCACTACGGTGTGACCAACGTTTCAACGCCTGAGTGGACGGCTGAGTGGGAGGAGTGCCAATGGCGAACGGCGCGCGCTCCTCCTCGGTCAAGGACGTCGCCGCGCTGGCGGGCGTCTCGCTCGGCACCGTCTCCAACGTTCTCAACCGCCCGGAGCGGGTCAGTGCCAGCACCCGGGACCGGGTGGAGAAGGCGATGGCCGAGCTTGGCTTCGTGCGCAACGAGTCGGCGCGCCAGCTGCGGGCCGGGACCAGCCGGACGCTCGCCTACGTGATGCTCGACGCCGGCAACCCGTTCTTCACCGACGTCGCACACGGCATCGAGGTTGCGGCGGAGGCCGTCGACCTGTCGGTGGTGCTGTGCAACAGCAACCAGCGGACCGAGCGGGAGGTCGCCCACCTCGACCTGCTCCAGCAGCAGCGCGTCCAGGGCATCCTGGTCACGCCGGTCGACCCCGACTCGGCGAAGCTCGACGAGGTACGCCGGCGCGGCACGCCGGTCGTGATCGTCGACCGCACCCGCTCCGACCGGTCCTTCTGCTCGGTCTCCGTCGACGACCTGCTCGGCGGTCGGCTCGCCGCCGAGCACCTCATCGACCGCGGCCACCGACGAGTGGCGTTCGTCGGCGGACCGCTCACCCTCGGTCAGGTGCGCGAGCGGCTCCAGGGAGCCAGGGATGCGTGGGCCGATGCGGGGCTGCCGGCGGAGGACCTCGTCTTCGTGGAGACGGAGTCACTGGACGTCGCCAGTGGGCGCGAGGCCGGGGCCCGGCTGTCCGGGCTGCCGGGCGGGCGCCGTCCCACAGCGGCCTTCTGCGGCAACGACCTCACGGCGCTCGGCCTGCTGCAGCACGCCATCGGCACCGGCGTCCAGGTGCCCGAGCAGCTCGCGATCGTGGGCTACGACGACATCGAGTTCGCGGCCGCCGCCGCCGTCCCGCTCACCTCGGTCCGCCAGCCACGCCGCGAGCTCGGCCGCGCCGCCGCCGAGCTCGTGCTCGACGAGTCAGCCAACCCCGAGCACGAGCACCGGCAGGTGCTGTTCACCCCCGAGCTGGTGGCGCGCGAGTCGACCCGGTCGTGAGCGCTCAGGCGTGGCAGGCGATCGGGCCGCCGTGGAAGGCGACCATGTCCGGCCACACCTGGGGGACGGTCAGCGGCGCCCAGTTGTCCGGGTCGTCGATCTCCGCGTAGGCGCGGGTGAGGTTGCCGACGAAGCGCTCGGTCTCCGCCCAGCTGGAGTAGGCATTGTCGCGGTGTTTGTGCGCGGCCTCGAGCGGCGTGAGCCCGGCGGCGTGCGACTCGGCGGCCACATGCTCGACGAAGGCGAGGTAGTCGTCCATGCCGGAGAGCAGGGCGGCCACCTCCTCGCCACGGCAGACCGGGCCGTGGCCCGGCGCCAGCACCTCGGGCGCGAGCTCCTGCATCTGCGCGATCGCGCTGCGGAAACCGGCGACGGACCCCTCGAGCACGAAGGGCTGCCCGCCGTTGAACCCGAGGTCGCCGCTGAACAGCACCTTGTGCTCGGGCAGCCACACGAGCACGTCGTTCGTCGTGTGCGCCGGGACGCCGACGTGGAGCAGCTCGACGGTCCGGTCGCGCAGGTGCAGGGTCATCCGTTCCGAGAAGGTGATCTCCGGCGGGCGCAGCACCAGGTCGCCGTAGTCCGGCGCGGTGATGACCCTGGTCGCCTCGAGCCCGGCCTCCACCACCTTCTCGCGGCACTTGTCGTGGCCGATGACCAGCGTCTCCGCGGGCAGGAACCCGTTGCCGTAGGTGTGGTCGGGGTGGTGGTGGGTGTTCACGACGGCGTACGGCGCGCCGGTGCTGACCTTGGCCACCTCGGCCAGGACGGCCCGGTTGCGGCGCTCCGTCGAGGTCGTGTCGACCAGCACGGCCGCGCCGGCGTCGTCGACGACGACTCCGCAGTTGTTGACCATCCAGCCGCCGTCGGGCTGGACGTAGGCATGCACGCCGGGCGCCAGCTGCTCGACGTACGGCGTGCCGTCGTCCCACGTCATGGCACCAGTCAGCCGCACGGGGGCCGGGACGACAAGGGCCGTGGCCATCGTCGAGGACGATCCCTGACATCCGCTCAGCCGCGCGCGTCCTCCAGGGTGATGGCGACGTCGTAGAGAAGGTGGCGCAGCCAGACGACCGCGGGCTCGTTCTCACGGCGGGGGTGCCAGTGCGCGGCCTCGGTGATGGTGATCGGGTCGAGCGGCGTGGTGGCGATCACCAGGTCGAGCACGTCGAGGCAGCGCCGTGCCAGCCGGGAAGGCACGAACGCGCACATGTCGGTGCCGGAGACGGCGAAGGGGAGCGTCAGCAGACTTGCGACCCGGACCAGCACGACCCGGTCGTGGACGCCCTTCGCATCCAGCTCGACCTCGAGCGGGCGGCGCCGCTCACCCGCCGCGGCGAACTCGGCCACCGCGTGCGGCATGTGCTGCAGGTCGTCGAGGGTGAGCGCGCCGTCCTTCAGGCGAGGGTGGTCCCGCGCGACCAGGCAGGCCAGCTCGTCGGTGAAGACCGGCTGCAGCCGCCCTGGGAAGTCGAACCCGAGGGGGCCGACGATGAGGTCCCGGCGCATGAGCTGCGCCTCGAACTCGTCGGGCCGTACGTCGTAGGGGTCGAGGGCGACCGTGCAGCCGGGGGCCTGCTCGGCGAGCGCGTTGATGAGCGGCTCGGCGAGCACGGTCATGGCGTACTCGGACATGCTGACGGTGAAGCGCTTGGTGCTGCTGCCCGGGTCGAAGGCACGCTGGGTGCCGAGCAGGGCCTCCGCGGCCTCCACCGCCTCGGCAACGACCGGCCGGATCTGCTCGGCCAGCGGGGTCAGCTCGAAGCCGCGACCCGAGCGGACCAGGAGCTCGTCGTCGAAGTGCTTGCGGAGCCGGGCCAGGGCACCGCTCATCGCCGGCTGGCTCATCGTCATCCGCTCGCCGGCGTGGGTGAGGTTGCGCTCCTCGAGGAGGGCGTGGAGCGAGAGCAGGAGGTTCGCGTCGACCTCGCGCAGCCGTTCCTTCAGGACTCCTCCTCGAGTGACCGCCGTCACTCTAGTGTGACCGCATGGCGCTGGGAGGGACGGACCTCAACCTGCTGCTGCCGCTCAAGGTGCTGCTCGAGGAGGGCAACGTGACCCGGGCCGGGCAACGGCTCGAGCTGAGCCAGCCGGCGATGAGCGCGGCGCTGGCGCGGCTGCGGCGGCGGTTCGACGACGAGCTCCTCGTCCGGGCCGGGCGCGACTACGAGCTGACGCCGTTCGCCCGCGACCTGCTGCCCGAGGTCCAGCACGCGCTGCGCCTGATGGGCTCCGCGCTGCACCTCGAGGACGAGTTCGACCCGGCGACGTCGTCGCGCACCTTCCGGCTCGCGATGAGCGACTACGCCATCGCGGTCGTGCACGAACCGCTGGTGCGCCTGGTTGAGGCCGAGGCGCCCGGCGTGCGGCTCTCGATCGGGCACCTGGGGCCGTACGTCACGACGTCGTCGACGGCGCTGGTCGAGCACGACGCCCTGATCGCGCCGATGGGCTACGGCTTCCCCGGTGAGTCGCGACCGCTGTGGCGGGACCGGATGGTCGTCATCGCCGACCGCTCCAACCCGCGCCTGGCGGGAGGCCGGCTCACCCGGGAGGACCTCACCGTGCTGCCGCACGCCGCAGCGTCCTTCGGGCCGGGCGTGCTGACGCCTGTGGACCGGGCCTTCGGAGAGCTGGGGATCGACCGGCGCATCGCGCTGACCGTCTACGGCTTCCTGCCGCTGCCGTTCGTCATCGAGGGCACCGACATGGTCGCCGTCGTGCCGGAGCTGCTGGCCCGGATGCAGGTGCGCGACGACAGCCCGCTGGTGGTGGTCGAACCGCCGTTCGGCGAGATCGTGCTGGCCGAGGGCTACTGGTTCGACCACGACCGGCTCTCCGACCCGGCGCACCGCTGGCTGTTCGGCCGGCTGGACGCCGTGCGCGACGAGCTGACCGGCGCGGGGGCCACTCCCTAGTCCCAGTGGTTGCGGTTCGTCGGCCCGTCGGCACCCGCGAGATAGCCCACGAACAGGACATCGGGGTCACGGGCCGCGCGGATCGACTCGAACCTCGCCCACGCCTCGTCGGACATGAACCGCACCTGACGGCGGGACAGGTCGCTGTCCCCGAGGTACTGGCCCACGGTGACCGGCTGCAGGTCGGCCATCGCGCCGTCGAGCCACGCGACGCAGCGCTCGTCGTCCTCCGGCGCCTCCCACACGACGTACGACGCCAGGTAGATCTCCGACTGCAGCGAGAAGGCCATGTCGGGCAGCGGGCGCAGCGGCGCCATCGAGAACCAGATGGTGAACGACTTGTCGGTGGGCAGGGTGGTGTAGGCGCGCCGCATCGCCGGCACCACGGACGACGCGGGACCGCTGAGCCAGGCGTTGTCCACCGCCCAGCGGTGGCCCTCCGGGTTGTCGGCGAGCTGTCGCTCGCGCTGCTCGCCGAGCGTGGTCGGGACGGCGTCGAGCACCAGCAGCGCCCGGTCGATGGCGGGGGACCGTCGGAACGGCGCCAGGGCCGTGGAGGCCTCGGCCGCTGACGGGACCAGGGCGAGGGCGGTGACCAGCAGGACCGGGGTGGGCGCCAGGGTCGGGTCGGTCTTGGTGAGCGCCACGATCTCGACGGTGTCGGCGACCGAGGCGTGCGTCTCGTGCAGCCAGGTCATCACCTCGTCGAAGTCGTCGAGGGCGTAGGCGTGCACGGTCTGGGCGACATGACCCGGCCGGGGGAGCGTGCGCAGGTGGAACCGGGTGACGACGCCGGGGAAGCCCGGCCCCGCCCCGCGGGCCGCCCAGAAGAGGTCGCTGTTCTCGGTGGCGGAGGCGCGCACCAGCTCGCCGGCAGCGGTGACGACGTCGACGGCCTCGACGTACTCGGCCGCCCAGCCCAGGCCGCGGGCGTTCCAGCCCTGGCCGCCCTGCAGCAGGAAGCCGCCGATGCCCACCGTGGGGCAGTGACCGCCGGGGAAGAACCGGCCTCGCGACTCCAGGAAGGGGGAGAGGTCGGCACCGCCCTTGGTCGCCGGACCGGCGGAGACGATCCCGCTCTGCTCGTCGTAGGAGATGTCCTGCAAGGCGCCGAGGTCGATCACCAGGGCGTCGTCGCGCACCGACCACTGCGCCCAGCTGTGCCCGCCCGACCGGACCGCCACCTGCCAGCCGCGCTCCCGCGCCAGGCGGACGGCGGCCACGACCTCCGCCTCGGTCTCGGGCCGGACGACCGCGGCCGGCCGCCGGCCGGTCAGCCGCCGGTTGAAGACCCGGGCGAACCGGGCCTCCTCGAACCCTGCCTCCCCGCGCCCCACCAGCGGCAGGGCCATCAGGCCGGTTCCACCAGCGCGTGCAGCGTCTGGCCCATGACCCGGCCCGGGTCGGCGCCCGGTGTGTCCGGGTGGATCTCCCACTCGGCGAGGGTCAGGCTGGCGTCGAGCACCATGCTGACCCGCGGGAACCGACGCTCCATGAACCCGGGCAGCACGTCCTCCACCTTGTCGCCGGAGGTGAGCATCTCGGCAAGGATCACGGCGTCCTCGGCGCACATCGCCGCCCCCTGCGCGACCAGCGGGGGACATGCGTGCGCCGCGTCGCCGATGATGATCGTCCGGCCGCGGTACCACGGTGAGTCGACGCGGATCGCCTCGATCCACTGGTAGTTCACGATCGCGTCGTCGGCGAGGCTGTCGCGGACCTGGCCCCAGATGCCGCCGTAGCCCTGGCCGCGCTCCTTGAGCAGGGCGCCGTTGGGGCCCTCGCCGACGAAGGAGCGGTCGAGGTTCTCCTCGAGGAGGAACGCGTAGCAGAGGTCCTCGGAGATGGGGGTGTAGCCGGCCTTGTACTTCGGGCCGCCGTAGTACATCTCGGAGCAGTCCATCTCGGCCGGTCGCTCGGCGACGGTGCGCCAGATCCCCATGCCCACCGGCTCCGGCTCGGCCTCGATGCCGATCATGGCGCGGACCTTGGACCGGATGCCGTCGGCACCGACCAGGAGGTCGACCGTCTCGGTGCTGCCGTCGGACAGGGTCGCGACGACGCAGTCACCGCGGTCGTCGATGTCGGTGACCGTCGTCTCGAGCCGTACGTCGACCCCGGCGGCGGCCACCTCCTCGGCGAGGATGTCGGCGATGTCGCCGCGGACCGCGCCCATCGTGCCGGGCAGGTCCGGACCCCCCATCGGGGGCGTCGGGATCTCGGCGATGACGTGCCCGTCTGCGGTCTTGAGCCGCAGGTGGCTGAACGGGAAGCCCCGCTCGGCGAGGCGGTCGTAGATGCCGACCGCCCGGAACGCCTTGAGGGCATTGCCCTGCAGGGTGATGCCGTGCCCGACCCCGCCGAGGGTGCGCCGCAGGTCGACGAGCACGACCTCGACACCCCTTTGGGCCAGGGCGAGGGACAGGACACCGCCGGCGATACCGCCGCCGACGACGAGGACTCGGCTGACCTGGGACTCGGGCATGAGGGACTCCTTGACGACTGTGTGCGGTCGGTCACAGGAAACTCTCCCGACGGCTGCGCCGGAACCCTGGTCGCCGTGATGCCAGCCATCGGCGTCCGCTCTTTCCCGCCCGCGCGGACCCGGGCCTAGCGTGAGTGAGCCGCTCGCCCGCCCCCCACCGGAACCCCAGCACGAGGAGCATCCATGGCCTACGTCGTCTGCGCGACCTGGACCGCCCAGCCGGGCAAGGAGGACGTCGTCCGCGACGCGATCGCCAAGCTCACCCCGCCCTCGCGCGAGGAGCTGGGCAACCGCTTCTACCAGGCCTACCAGGACCCCGCCGAGCCCGGGATCTTCCGGCTCTTCGAGATCTACGACGACGAGGAGGCCTACGCCGCGCACGGCGCTTCTGCGCACTTCGAGGAGTACGCCCTCCAGCAGGCGATCCCGGTGCTGGCCGACCGCGAGCGCGCGTTCTTCGAGACGATCGGCTGATCCAGGTGAAGCTGGCCGCCTTCCGGCGTACCGACGAGCCGGTCGGGACCCGCCGAACCGGGCTCGTCGTGGGTGACGGCCCGAGCTGGTGGGTCCACCCGTTCCCCGACGGCACCGACCTGGTCGCGCTGCTCGCCGCGGACCCGGCGGATCGCGAGGAGGCGGCCGACGTCGCCGCCCAGGGCGACGGCTTCACCTCCGACCAGGTGGTCCTGCTGCCGCCGGTCTACCCCGTCGCGATGCGTGACTTCCTCACCTTCGAGGCCCACGTCGAGGGGATGGAGCGCGGGCAGGGCAACCCTGGCCCGCCGCCGGAGTGGTACCAGGCCCCCGCCTTCCTGTTCATGGCCCCGCACGCGGTGACCGGCCCCTACGACGACGTCGCGATGCCGCCCGGCACCGAGCGGCTCGACTTCGAGCTCGAGATCGCAGCGGTCGTGTGCCGCGACGTCCGCAACGTGACCCCGGAGGAGGCCGGTGCCGCCATCGGCGGCTACTGCGTGATGAACGACTGGTCGGCACGCGACGTCCAGGGCAAGGAGATGAAGCTCAGGCTCGGTCCGTCCAAGGGCAAGGACTTCGCCACCACGATCGGCCCCTGGGTCGTCACGGCCGACGAGCTCGACGGCTGCCGGGACGCCGATGGCTTCCTCGACGTCGAGATGACCGTCAAGGTCAACGGCGAGCGGGTGGGCGGTGACCGGTCGGGCCACATGGGGTGGACCTTCGAGGAGCTGGTCTCCCACGCCTCCCGCGCCTCCTGGGTCAAGGCCGGCGAGGTGCTCGCGTCCGGTACGTGTGCGAGTGGGTCGCTCGCGGAGTCGTGGGGGCGCACCGGAACCCTGACCCCGCCACCGCTCCAGGTCGGCGACGTGGTCGAGATGACGATCGAGCGGCTCGGCACCATCCGCAACACCGTCGTCGTCGACACCGAGACCGTGCCCCCCGTGCCGGCCGCGCGGCGCAGAGTCGTGGAAGCGGTCTGATGTCCGGCCCGACCATCACGACGGTCGACCCCGCCACCGGGGCCGACCTGGCCACGTACGACGCACACGGCGAGGCCGAGGTCGATGCCGTCCTGGCGGCCGCCGACGCGGCGTACCGCTCCTGGTCGACGCGACCGCTGGCTGAGCGAACAGACCTGATGCGCGCGGTCGGCAAGCTGCTGACCGAGCGCCGGGAGGAGTACGCCGCGCTGATCACCGCCGAGATGGGCAAGCCGCTCACCGAGGCGCTGGCCGAGGTCGACAAGTGCGCGTGGAACTGCGAGGTGGTCGCGGACTCGGCGGCGGGCTGGCTGGCCGACCACGAGCTCGCGTCCGCGGCCTCGCGCTCGTGGGTGTCCTACGAGCCGCTCGGCGTCGTCTTCGCCGTGATGCCCTGGAACTACCCGTTCTGGCAGGTGCTGCGCTTCGCGTGCGCCGCGTTGGTCGCCGGCAACGCAGGCGTGCTCAAGCACTCGCCGAACGTGACCGGCTCCGCGCTGGCGATCGCCGCGCTGTTCGAGGACGCCGGTGCGCCGGACGGTCTCTTCGGTGTCGTCGTGCTCGCGGACTCGCAGCTGGGCGAGATGACCCCGCGGATCATCGGCGACCCACGCGTGGCCGCCGTCACCCTGACCGGCTCCGAGCGAGCCGGCGAGGCCGTGGGCGCCGCGGCGGGGCGGTTCCTCAAGAAGGCGGTGCTGGAGCTCGGTGGCTCCGACCCCTTCGTCGTCCTCGACGACGCCGACCTGGTCGCCGCCGCGAACGCCGCGGTGAAGTCGCGCTTCGGCAACGCCGGGCAGAGCTGCATCGCCGCCAAACGCTTCATCGTGGCGGGGTCGGTGGCCGACGAGTTCGTCTCGCTGTTCGTCGAGCGGGTCGGGGCGCTGGTCGTCGGCTCGCCGACCGATCCCGTGACGACGGTCGGGCCGATGGCCCGCGACGACCTGCGCGACGGACTCGCCGCGCAGGTGTCCGCGTCGGTCGACCAGGGCGCGGTCCTGGTCTGCGGCGGGTCCGCGGTCGACGCACCCGGCTTCTACTTCGAGCCGACCGTGCTCGACCACGTCGTGCCGGGGATGACCGCGTTCGTCGAGGAGACCTTCGGCCCGGTGGCCTCGATCGTCCGGGCCCGGGACGACGACGAGGCAATCCGACTGGCCAACGACACCGAATACGGCCTGGGTGCTTCGGTCTGGGGGGATGCGGAGCACGCCTTGGCCGTGGGTCGGAGGATCAGGTCCGGAGCGTTGTTCGTCAACGCGATGGTCGCCTCCGACCCACGGCTGCCGTTCGGCGGCGTCGGCCGCTCCGGCTACGGCCGCGAGCTCTCGGCCGAGGGGACCCGCGAGTTCACGAACGTCAGAACGATGTTCGTCGGATGAGGTTCGCGGGATGAGGTTCGACCACGTGGGCCTCAACGTCGCCGACCTGCCGGCGATGACGCGCTGGTACTGCTCGGCCTTCGACCTGAGGGTCGAGCTCGAGTTCGCCCTGGACCACGTCGACTTCTCCGGAGTCATGCTGCGCTCGCCCGACGGCTGGCGTCTCGAGCTGTTGCACCGACCCGGCTCGGTCGCGGGTCTCCAGGCCAAGGACCCGGTCGACGCCGCCCTGACCCGGGGCTTCGGGCACTTTGCCCTGGACGTCGCCGACGTCGACGCGGCGTACGCCGCCCTGGTCACGGCTGGGGCCTCCGACCGGATGTCCCCACGGCCCTCGCCCGAGCCCGGCGTCCGGATGGCCTACGTCGCCGACCCGGAGGGCAACCTCGTCGAGCTGCTCGACCGGAGCCGTGCATGACCGGCCGTCTCGCCGGCAAGATCGCACTCATCACCGGTGTCGGTGGCGGCATCGGTGTCGTCGCGGCGTCGATGTTCGCGGCCGAGGGGGCACGGGTCGTGGGATGCGACCTGTCCGCCGCAGGGGCGGCGGCCACCGAGGCCGCGGTGCGTGCCGAGGGCGGCGAGATCACCTGCATGGGTGGCGTGGACCTCGGGGACGCCGACGCCGCCCGCGCCTGGGTGGACGCGGCGGTGGCGACGTACGGCGGCATCGACGTCCTCTACAACAACGCGTCCGCGCAGCGGTTCGGCGCCATCGACGAGCTCAGCGTCGAGGAGTGGGACTTCACGATGCGCAACGAGCTGAGCCTCGTCTACTACACGGTGCGGGCCGCGTGGCCGCACCTCAAGGCGCACGGCGGTGGCTCGATCATCAACGTCGGCTCGATCGCGGCGCTGCGCGGCGTGGAGTTCATGCCGCAGAACGCGCACTCGACGGCGAAGGGCGGCGTGCTGTCGTTGACGTTGCAGCTCGTCGTCGAGGGTGGGCCGCACGGCATCCGCGCCAACGCGATCAGCCCGGGCCTGGTCGAGACCCCCAACACCACACCGATGCTGGCCGACCCGTCCGAGCGGATGCGGAGGGTCGTCCTCGACCGGATTCCGCTCGGCCGGCACGGCCAGGCTGCGGACGTGGTGAACGCGGCGATCTTCCTGGCCTCCGACGAGTCGTCGTGGGTCAGCGGCACCAACATCGTCGTGGACGGCGGCGGGTCGGTCCTCGGCTGACCGCCGATGCCGTGGATGGCTGGCATCACACCTGGCGCGTTCCAGGTAGGGCGGATCCTTCGTAGCGTCGCGAGCATGAGCAGCCACCTCAACGAGCACGGCATCACCCACCTACGCCACGTGGACCTCGCCGTCACCGACTACGAGACCCAGCGCGCGTTCTACCGCGACACCTGGGGCCTCACCGAGCAGGGGACCGACTCCGGTCTCTCCTACTTCGCGGCCGAGGGCTCGCCCGAGCAGTACGTCGTCCGGCTGCGCAAGTCCGAGGAGAAGCGGCTCGACCTGGTGGCGTTCGGGGCCGAGAGCCCGGAGGCCGTCGATGCGCTGGCCGCCAGGCTCGGCCGCGAGGGCGTCCAGATCGTCAGCGAGCCCGACAAGCTCCAGTCCGCCGGTGGCGGCTACGGCTTCCGCTTCTTCGACATCGACGGTCGCACGGTCGAGATCAGCGCCGACGTCGAGACCCGGCAGCACCGGGCGATCGAGGAGGGCGAGGCCATCCCGGTCCGGATCTCGCACGCGGTGATGAACTCGAACGACGTCAACGCCACCCGCGACTTCTATGTCGACACCCTCGGCTTCAAGCTGTCCGACAGCCTCTGGAGCGAGCACATGGGCGAGCTGATGCACTTCCTGCGCTGCAACGACTGGCATCACAGCCTGGCGATCGCCCAGGGTCCGCACCCCTCGGTCCACCACGTGTCGTTCGAGATGCGCGGGCTCGACGAATACATGCGCGGCACCGGGCGGGTGATGCGTGCCGGGATCAAGAAGATCTGGGGGCCGGGCCGCCACAACGCCGGCAACAACACGTTCTCCTACTTCCTGGACCCGAGCGGCAACACGATGGAGTACACGACCGAGCTCCAGAAGATCGAGACCGACCCGTGGCACCCCTCGGTCTACGACATCGCCGACCCGATGACCCAGGACGTCTGGGGCACCGCCGACCCGATGTCGGAGATCATCGCCAGGGAGAGCTTCAACGACCCGGACCGGGGCCTCTTCGTCGCGCCACCGGTCTGAGGCCGGAGATGACCGCGCCGTCCGGAGGTCGCCTGGCCGGCCGGGTCGCCCTGATCACCGGGACCGCCGGAGGGCAGGGCGCGGTCGCGGCCGAGCTCTTCGCCGCCGAGGGTGCCACCGTCGTCGGCTGCGACGTCAAGGAAGCCCCGGGGGTGGCCCGCGTCGACCTCACCGACGAGGACGCGGTCCGGCAGTGGGTCGATCGCGCCGCCGAGGAGCACGGGCGCATCGACATCCTCTACGCCAATGCGGGTGCGACCCGCTTCCACCCACTCGAGGAGGTCACCGCCCAGGAGTGGGACTTCGTGCTCCGCCACGAGCTCGACGTCGTCTTCTACCCGGTCAAGCACGCCTGGCGGCATCTCAAAGCGTCCGCGGACGCTGCCGTCGTCCTGGTGGGCTCGACCGCCGGCATGAGGGGCTCGATGACCAACGGCAGGGTGGCCCACACAGTCACCAAGGCCGGCGTCATCGCACTGACCCAGCAGCTGGCGGCCGAGGGCGCGCCGTACGGGATCCGGGTCAACTGCGTGAGTCCAGGGATGATCGAGACGCCGGCGACCCGCGGTGACCTGCTGGCCCAGGACCATCCCATGCGAGCGATCGCCGCGGCGATACCGCTCGGCCGAATTGGCCGGGCGGAGGAGGCGGTGCGGTGCGCGCTCTTCCTCGCTTCCGACGAGGCGTCCTACGTGACCGGGGCCAACCTCGTCGTGGACGGTGGTTGGTCCGCGGTGCTCCCCGGGGGTGGAGTGGTCGCGTGACCCTCGCCGGGCGACCCTGCGCTGGTCGCCACAGCGATCTCCAGAACTGATCCCGCCGTGGGTGTGTACCCCTCCGGCATCATCATCAGGAAGGCGCCCAGGATGTGCTCGCGGGTGGCGGCGACGGCCTCCTCGACGTCGCCGGCACCGCATGCCGCCAGGATCCCGGCGTGGTCGTCCAGCGCCCGGCCCTGGCGTACGTCGAAGTGCAGGCGCATCCGCTCGGCCCGCCCCGACAGCTCGCTCAGCAGCCGGACCAAGGTCGGAGACCCGGCGGCCCTGTAGAGCGTGAGGTGGAACTCCCGGTTGAGCTCGGCGAACCCTCGCTGCGCGTCGGGTCCCGCGATCACGGTCTCGAGCTCGCGGTGGAGATCGCGCATACGCGCCAGGTCTGCTGCCTGCAGCCGCGGGACCGCCGCCCGGACCGCGAGGGTCTCGAGGTGGATGCGCAGCGCCGCGACCTCCTCGGCCGCCGCCTCGTCCACGGCGGTGACGACGACCCCACGGTAGGGCTGCCGCTCGACCAGACCCTGGGCATCGAGCCGGAGGATCGCCTCCCTGACCGGGGTCCGGCTTACCCCCAGCGACCCGGCGATCTCAGTGGAGTCGACCCGGTCCCCGGGGGCCAGGTCGCCCGTGATGATGCGCTCGTGCAGCCGGTCGAACACCTCGTCGGCCATCCGTCGGTGGATCCCGGCCATGTCCCGCACCTCCCCAGCCGTCGCTGATGCCAGGCATGCGCCCTGGCCGGCTTCCCGAACAAGAATATCCAATGTCCAATATGCTCATGACGAGGGTGCTGGACGACGAGACGGTGCGCGAGGTCTTCGAGTGGAGCCTGGCCGTCGCCGCCATCCGGGAGGCCTATGCGGCAGACCCGGACGACGCCCGCTTCCCGGGCCGGACGATGGCTCGGGGCGACCACGGCTGGCTGCGCACGCTGAGCGGGGTTCCAGCGGAGCCAGGGCTGATGGGCCTCAAGCTCATCGCGGCCGCACCGGGTGCCGGGCGGGTGTCCTACCTGATCACGCTGTTCGACCAGCGCACCGCGGAGCTCGTCGCCATCCTCGACGGGCACTCGGTCACCGGGTTCCGCACCGCGGCGACCTCGGCCCTGGTGGCCGACGCGTTGGGCGGCCCGGGTCCGCTCAGCGTCGCGGTCATCGGCTCGGGCTTCGAGGCGAGGAACCACGTGCGGGCCCTCGCCGCGATCCGCGACCTCGAGGCGGTGCAGGCCTACAGCCCCCGGAGCGAGAGCCGTGCCGGGTTCGTCGCCGACCTCGCCGACCTGCCGGTGCCGATCACCGCTGCCGAGTCCGCTGAGTCCGCGGTCGAGGCCGCGTCACTGGTCATCTGCGCTGCCCGGTCCCGCGACGAGACCCCGACGCTCCGTGGCGCCTGGCTGCGCCCGGGCGCCACCGTCGTCTCGGTCGGCTCGACCCTCCCCGAGCAGCGCGAGGTCGACGCCGACGTCCTGGCGCGTGCGGACTTCGTGGTCGCCGATGCCCGTGACGAGGTCCTGGACGACACGGGCGACCTGATCGCGGCACGAGACGCCGGCGTCGACGTCGCCGCCAAGACGGTCTCGCTCGCCGACCTGGTGGGCGGGCGGCATCCCGGACGCACCCACAGCGAGCAGATCGCGCTCTACAAGTCGGTCGGATCCGCGGTCCAGGACCTTGCGGTCGCGGCCATGTGCGCGCGGAACGCCGAACGCCTCGGCCTGGGGGCGCGGCTCCCAGTGGACATCCACCCCCAGCAGAAGTGACCCGACCACGAGAGGCGTGACCATGCCCACCTACACCCGGACCGAGGCCCGCGACTGGGCCCGCGAGAAGCTCGTGGGCGCCGTGAGCTGCACGATCCCGTCGTTCACCAGTGACCTACGGGGGCTCAACGAGGTGGCCGTGCGCCACGACGTACGCCTCGCCAAGCAGCACGGCTTCCTCGGGACCCTCGGGGTGTCCGAGGTGAGCATCACGCTGCCGGAGTACCTCGACTTCCTGCGGATCATGCGCGACGAGGCCGGCGACGACCTCGTGGTCGTGCATCACGGCAGCTGGAGCGACCTCGAGCAGAACATCGAGGCCGTGCAAGGCGCGGAGAGAGCAGGTGCCGAGCTGGTGCTGCTCTCCTACCCACCGAACTTCTACCCGGAGACCGAGCAGGAGATCTACGACTACACGAAGGCCGTGTGCGACGCCACGGACCTGGCCGTCATCCTGTTCCCGATGTTCCTGTGGGGCTTCAGCTCCCGCATCCATCCCTCCGACATTCCGGCCCGGCTGGTCCGACGGCTCCTCGACGACTGCCCGAACATCGCGGTGATCAAGGCAGAGGGAGGCTTCCCCGGCATCCAGGGCGTGATCGAGTGCCACCGCCTGTTCGGCGACGAGGTGGTCATCTCCGTGCCCATCGAGAGCGAGCTCATCCCGCTCGGTCAGGTCATGCCGATCCAGCTGTCCGCGACGAGCGACCACGAGTACTACGGCCCGACCATCCCTCGCGTGATGGAGCTGCTCAGGACGGGGCAGTACGACGCGGCCACGGAGATCTACTGGCAGCTGCACCCGGCCCGCAAGATCAAGGCGAGCCTGTCGCCCGCGCTCCACGGAGGGGCGTTCATCAACCGACAGGCGTGGAAGTTCCAGGGCTGGCTGCAGGGCTACAACGGCGGCCCGCTGCGGCTGCCCACGCAACGCATCCACGACGCCCAGATGGCCGCCCTGCGCAAGGGTCTCGTGGACGCCGGACTCGAACCGACGCCGGATCCGTTCCGCGAGTTCTTCGTCGGTCGCAACCCCGGATGAGTCCTGGGCAGGCACGAGCCCCCATTGGGTCGGCGAATGCCTGCCATCCGCACGCGGCCCGTTCCGGGTGGCCTCCCGCGATGTCACCCTCGCACGGTGGTGATCGGGCTCACATCAGCAACATCCAGGCGGCAAGGCCGCCACACACGAAGGAGCTACGCATGAGCAGGAAGTCGACGCCGGGCCGCACGTCCCTGGCACTGGTGGGGGTCGCGCTGGTCGCGCTCTTCGCCGCCGGGTGCTCGGAGGGCACCGCGGACGGGGACAGCGCCGTCCAGGACGCCACGAGCGACACCGCCAAGGAGGCCCTGGAGGCGGCGTTCGCGGGAACGACCGGCACGACGCCGACCACGCCGACCACGCCCAAGCCCGGCGTGAACCTCTGGGTCGTCTCGTGCGGCCAGCAGGTGCCGTCCTGCGCCACGCCCACCGCGGCGGCCGTCGAGGCGGCCGAGCTCGTCGGCTGGACCGCGAAGACCTGCGACGGTCAGCTCAACCCGGACGGCTGGGGCAACTGCGTCCGGCAGGCGACCAGTGCCGGTGCGGAGGTGATCATCCCGATCGGCATCGACTGCCCGGCGATCCAGCAGCCGTTCGAGGAGGCCAAGCAGGCCGGCGTCCAGGTGATCGGCGGCGGCGGCGCCGACTGCGACTCCGTCGGCGGCGAGAAGCTGTGGGCCAGCGAGCGGCTCCAGCTCGAGGGCCTCTCGGTCAAGGACTACTGGGCGCAGGCCGGCGCCACGGCCGCCGACTACCTGATCGGCTCGACCGACGCGGCGGCCAAGGTGCTCGAGGTCAAGTTCACCGACCCGCTCTGGGGCCCGTGGCTCTCCGAGGGCTTCAACACCGAGCTCGCCACCTGCGAGGACTGCGAGGTGGTCGACACCCTGGAGCTCGCCAACAACGACTTCGTCAGCGGCACCGCCACCGACAAGTTCGCGTCCGCGCTGCAGAAGGCCACCGAGGCAAACGCCGTCTACGTGCCCGTCGGCGGCTGGATGCCGACCGGTTTCGCCCAGGCCGTCGTCGCCTCCGGCCGGCAGGCGGACCTGGTGGTCGCGTCCGGCTTCGGTGACGCTGCCAACATGGAGCTGGTCCGGACCGACGCAGGACAGAACGGCGTGCTGGGCTACGCGACCGAGTGGGGTGCCTGGGGCTCGGTCGACACGGCCATTCGGGTGCTGAACGGCGAGGAGCCGGTCGTCGAGGGAGACGGCTTCCAAATGGTCGACGCCGACAACAATCTCCCCGCCGAGGGCGGGGACTACCAGGGCAACGTCGACTTCAAGTCCGAGTACAAGGCGCTGTGGGGCGTCAGCTGACATGACCCTGCTGCCCGGCTCGGTGTCACCCGTCACGGGGAGCGTCCCGGCGCTCTCCGTGGCGGGTCTCACCAAGCGCTTCGGCGCGACCCTGGCCCTCGACGACGCCTCGCTGGCGGTGCGACCCGGCACCGTGCACGCACTGCTCGGGGGCAACGGCTCGGGCAAGAGCACCGCGATCAAGGTGCTCGCCGGGGTCCACCAGGCCGACGCCGGCCGGGTGCAGGTCGCCGGTCGCGACCAGGACCTCGCCTCCTGGACGGCGGCCGACGCCCGGGAGGCCGGGCTGCGCTTCGTGCACCAGGACCTCGGCCTGTTCGAGGGCCTGTCGATCGCGGAGAACTTCGCGTTCGACGCGGGCTACCCGACCCGGGCCGGCTCGGCGATCCGTTGGGGGTCGCTGCACGCCCGGGTGCGGGATGTGCTCGAGGACTACGAGCTCGACGTCGACCCCCGGACGCCGATCAACGAGCTCCGGCCGGCCGACCGCACCATGGTCGCGATCGCCCGGGCGCTCCAGGACGCCGGCTCGGGCGGGCGCCCGGCGGCTGCGGACGAAGGCCTCGTGCTCGTCCTCGACGAGCCGACCGCGTCGCTGGCCCAGCACGAGTCCGCGCTGCTGCTCGCCAAGCTGCGCCGCCGGGCCGAGCTCGGGCAGACCGTGCTGATGGTGTCGCACCGGATGACCGAGGTGCTCGAGGTCGCCCACGACTTCACGGTCTTCCGCGACGGCCGCACCGTCTCGACGCTCGTCGAGGCGAGCCCCACCGAGGACGAGCTCGTCGAGCTGATGGCCGGCCGCGCCGTCAACGCGCTGCGCCCGGTCGGCGACACGACCGCCACTTCGCGCGAGCGGCTCCGCGTGCGCGGCCTGGCCGGCGGGCCGTTGCGCGGCGTAGACCTCGAGGCCCGGATGGGCGAGATCGTCGGGATCGCGGGGCTCGTCGGCTCCGGTCGTTCGACCCTGCTGCGCATGCTCTTCGGTGACCGGCAGCCCGATGCCGGCGAGGTCACCCTCAACGGGCGGCGCTACCGGCCGCATGGCGTCGCCGACGCAATGGTCGCGGGGGTCGCCTACGTGCCCGAGGACCGCGGACGGGAAGCGGCGTTCCCCGATCTCGCCATCACCGACAACCTGTCGGTGACCCACCTGCGCAGCTACTGGGGGATACGTGGCATGAACCGGCGCCGGGAGAGCGACGTGGGTCGCCGGCTGATGGCCGACTTCAAAGTCAAGGCCGCCGGTCCTTCGGCCCTCTTCTCCTCCATGTCGGGCGGCAACCAGCAGAAGGTGGTGCTGGCGCGCTGGCTGCAGCGAGACCCCGCCCTGCTGCTGCTCGACGAGCCGACACAAGGAGTGGACGTGATGTCGAGGGTCGACATCTACGCCACGATCCGCGAGGCGGCGCGCCGCGGCAGCGCCGTCCTCGTCGCCTCCTCCGACGCCAGCGAGCTGCTGGCCCTCTGCGACCGGATCGTGATCCTGCGCGAGGGCCGGGCCGACGAGGAGCTCGACGCCGACGGTCTCGATCCCGACGTACTGACCCGCAAGCTGCTCCGGTCGACCGGTGCCCAGCAGGAGGAACGATGAGCGTGAGCACTGACAACCAGCCACTCCCCGCTCCGCCCGAGGTCGAGGAGCACGCCCCACACCGGGTGGAGCCCGTGCACGTGCCGGTCGAGCAACGGATCCCGCTGCTCGGGCTGGCCGAGCGCTACGCGCTGCTGCTGCTCACCGCGGGCATCTGTCTCTACTTCTCGGTCTCGCCGAAGAGCGGTGACATCTTCGCGTCCCTCTCGAACGTCAACGTCGTGCTGGGCGGCCAGACCGCGGTCCTGATGATCGCGATCGCCGCGGTCTTCCCCCTGGTCGCCGGCCACATCGACTTCTCCCTCGGCGCCACCACGGCCGCCTCGATGGTGCTGGCCGCCGGACTGATGGCGCGCCACGACATGCCGCTGTCCGTGTGCGTCATCGCCTGCCTCGCCATGGGTGCACTGGTCGGGCTGGTCAACGGAGTCGCGGTCACGGTGTTCGGGATGAACCCGTTCGTCACGACACTCGGGGTCGCGACCCTGCTCGGCGGGATCATCCTCTGGTACACCGGCGGGCAGACCATCTTCCAGGGCATCTCGCCGGACCTGCGGATCTTCGGCTCCTCGAAGATCGCCGGCCTGCCCCAGGTGACGGCCGTGGTCGCGGTCGTAGCGCTGGTCGCGTGGTACGTCCTGTCGCACACGCCCTACGGTCGCTCGCTCTACGCGGTCGGCTCCAACCCCGTCTCCGCGCGGCTCGTCGGCCTGCGCGTCGGGCGCAACGTGCTGCTGGCGTTCGTCATCGCCGGCACCATCGCCGGTGCCGCCGGAGTCCTGCAGCTGTCCCGCACGGGCTCGGCGACCGCGGACTCCGGGACGGCGCTGCTGTTCCCGGCGCTGGCTGCGGTCTTCCTCGGCGCCACGGCGATCCGGCCCGGCTTCTTCAACGTCGTCGGCACGGTGATCGGCGCGCTCTTCGTGTCCTTCTCGGTCTCCGGACTGACCCTCTCGGGTGCCGACTCGTGGGTCTCGCCGGTCTTCAACGGCATCGCACTCCTCATCGCGGTCGGCCTGTCGACCTGGCTGGGCGCCCGGCGCCGTTCGCGTCAGTGACGGCCGAACCCGGAGAGGACATCGACGTGGGAAGGCTGGACGGCAAGGTCGTCGTCGTCACCGGCGCCGCGCGTGGACAGGGCGCGGCCGAGGTCGACGCGCTGGCCGCTGCCGGGGCTCAGGTCGTGGCGACGGACGTGCTCGACTTCGCGGCGCCTGCTGCCGCAGGAGTGACGCAGCGTCGCCTCGACGTCACTTCGGAGTCGGACTGGGCCGCGCTCGCCGGGTGGCTGGAGGAGCAGCACGGCCGGGTCGATGCGCTGGTCAACAACGCCGGGGTCGCCGCCCGAGAGCGGCTACCCGACGTGAGCGTGGAGACCTGGCGCCGCACCTTCGAGATCAACGTGACCGGTCCGTTGCTGGGCATCCAGGCCCTGGTCCCGCTGATGCCGCGGGGTTCCTCGATCGTCAACATCTGCTCGGTCGCGGCGATGTCCGGACACGCGGCGGCGGCCTACACCTCGAGCAAGTGGGCGCTGCGCGGTCTGACCCGGTCCGCCTCGCTCGAGCTGGGGGAGCGGGGGATCCGGGTCAACGCGGTGATGCCCGGCCTGGTCGACACCCCGCTGATGGCGGACGCGTCGCCGGCGTTCACCGACGCGGCGCTGGCCGAGATCCCGCTGGGGCGGGTCGGCGTGCCCGCGGACATCGCGCCCACGATCGTGTTCCTCGTGTCCGACGACTCCGCCTACTACAACGGCGCCGAGATCGTCATCGACGGAGGCCTGACCGCGCACGTCTCGCACAAGCGCATCGCCGACGCGACCCGTCCTCCCGCATGAGGCTCGCCACGCTGCGCCAGGGGGCGGCCGTGCTCGAGGGCGACGCGGCCTACTTGCTGCCGCTCTCGGTCCTGCAGATGGTCGAGCTCGGACTGGAGCGCGCCTTGGAGGTCGGTGCCGATGCGGTCCGCAACGAGCCGGTCCCGTTCGCGGAGTCGGACCTGCTGCTGCCCTACAAGCCACCGAGCATCCGCGACTTCGTGACCTTCGAGTCCCACGTCGAGGGCGTGCGCCGCTCCATCGACAACGCCACCGGCGTCCCGGAGGCGTGGTACGACGCGCCGCACTTCTACTTCACCAACCCGCACGCGCTCTACGGACCGGGCGAGGCGATCCCACGGCCGGCCTCGTGCCGGGCTCTCGACTTCGAGATGGAAGTCGCCGTCGTCGTCGGCGCCGACTGCCGCTCAGTCACGGAGGAGGAGGCCGAGACGGCGATCTTCGGTTACACCATCGTCAACGACTGGTCCGCTCGCGACCTCCAGGCGCGTGAGATGCAGGTCGGGCTGGGCCCGGCCAAGGGCAAGGACTTCGCGACCTCGATCGGCCCCACGATCGTCACCGCCGACGAGTTGCCTTCGCTGGACCTGGAGTGCCGGGCGTACGTCAACGCCGAGCTCGTCGGTCGCGACCGGCTGTCGTCGATGGGCTGGTCGTTCGCGCAGATGATCAGCCACGCCTCGCGCGACTCCCTGGTGGTCGCCGGCGACCTGTTGGCCTCCGGTACGACCGGTGGCGGTGGCTGCCTGGCCGAGCTCTGGGGTCGGAACGGCTCCCGGACTCCGCCGCCGCTCGAACCGGGCGACGTCGTCCGGTTGGAGGTCGAGGGGCTCGGGGCCCTGTCCGGACGGGTCAGTCCGACGGTCAGCTGAGCTGCCTCTCGAAGCCGCGACGGCAGGGGTGTGGAAGACCCGCGGCGGCCGGACCCTCAGTGTCGGTGGTCTCTGTTTGGGTTGGCGCATGGTCGGGACGGCGGCGTTGGACGACATGGGTGGGGACGATGTCCTCGCCTTTGCCGGCGACGCGGCCGAGCGGGAGCGGACCGCTCAGGTCGACCAGCTGAGGGGTGCCTACAAGTGGGCGCTGATCCACTCCCGGGACCGGCTGGACCCGCGGGACCGTGACCGGCCGGGGCGGGAGCGGGCCCGGTGCTATGGCGGGGACGGGACCCCGGAGGTGACCGAGTTCGCCGCCGCCGCGTTGGGGGCCCGGATGGGGATCACCACGTTCGCGGCGGGTCAGCTGATGGCCGACGCGCTGGACCTGGTGCACCGGTCGCCGCGGTTGTGGGCGCGTGTGGAGGCGGGCGAGGTGAAGGCCTCCTACGCCCGGTTCGTGGTGCGGCAGACCCGTGACCTGCCGGCCGAGGAGGCCGCATATGTCGACGCCGCGGTCGCCGAGTCCGCGGACGGGCGGATCCCGTGGACCAGGTTCGAGGCGCTGGTCGTAGCGGCGATCGCGAAGGCCAACCCCGCGGTGGCCCGGGAGAAGGAAGAACGCGCCCGCAAGGCGACGTTCGCGAAGAAGCTCCGCGCCGAGGCGCACGGGATGGCCTCCTTCCTGGTCCGCGGCCCGGTCCCGGTGATCGAGCAGATCGCCGCGAGCGTGGATGCCTACAGCGAGGCGATCGCCGAGGACTTCCCCGACCTGACCGAGGACGAACGCACCGTCCAGGCGGTGTTGATGCTGCTCACCCCCGGCGCCGACCAGGACCCCGGGGCGAAGCTGGACGACCGTGCCCCGGTGGTCAACCTCTACGTCCACCTCTACCCGGGCGCCGACAGCACCGGGATCGCCCGGCTCGAGGGGCACGGCCCGGTCACCGAGGCCTGGGTCCGCGACGTCCTGGGCCCGATGTGCCGGTTCAAGATCACCCCGGTCCTCGACCTGGAGGGGATGGCGCCGGTCGATGCCTACGAGATCCCGGATCGACATAGACAGGCCGTGCATCTGATGACGCCGGCCGATGTCTTCCCGTTCTCCTCCAGCCTGTCGCGCCAGCAGCAGGTCGACCACACCATCCCGCACGACCAGGGTGGTGTCTCAGGAGTGGGCAACTACGGCCCGATGACGACCACCCACCACCGGATCAAGACCCACGGCGGCTGGCAGATGCGGCAGCCCTTCGCCGGGATCTATCTCTGGCGCGACCCCCACGGCGGCCACTACCTCGTCGACCACACCGGCACCCGAGCCCTCAAAGGCTGCACCAGCGACCTCCCGCTCGTGGTCGAGATCTACCGCAACCTGCCCGAGATCCGGCTCGACTGGGCCGCCTGACTCAGACCAACAACGCCCAGGCCGAGCGGCATGCGTCCTTCCGCCCACGATGACGCGGCGGCTTCCGCGTTGAGGACTCAGACAGGCGTCAACAGGCCACTCAGGGGCAAACCTAGGACGAGCTGGAAGCGGCATCGAGGCCCAACCGCAGTGCGTCCTGGCGTTGCGCTAGTCGGCAACCAGGTCTCGCAGCTCCCAGCGGATGCTCGGCAACGGTGACAAGACGCGCGCAAAGGGGATGCAGCAGGTGGTCGATGGCGCGGAGCCGGACGTCCCATTTGCGCTCGGCATGACGGCGCGTGGCCCTGCGCTGTTCTGCAGCGTCCTGCCCGCGGCGCGCTTCGAGGCTGTGTCCCCGTCGCAGCGGGCCGAGGGTCGCCCCGCCCCCAAAAGGCGACCGGCTCGGGCGCCCCCACTGAGCGCCGACAACGCTGGACCATGGAGGCGTCTGCATCCCGACTTGATGTTAGTTAGTTGTCTGACTAACATGCAAGTCATGACGCCCTTTCCTCCGGTTGTGACTGGTGCCTCCCGCGGCCTTGGTGCGGCGATCGCCACGACTCTCGTCTCGCGCGGCTACCGCGTCGCCCTCGGCGGGCGCGACCGCGCCGCCCTGTTCGAGGTGGCCGCGCGACTCGGCAAGGGTTCTACGTCCGTGCACCCCGGCGACGTCACCGTCGCGGCGGACAGGGGGCGCTTGGTTGACGACGCCCTGGACCGGTGGGGGAAGATCGACGTCCTCGTCAACAACGCAGCCGTCGCCACAGTGGGCTCGGTCGCCGAGTCTTCGCCCGACGAGCTCGAGTCCGTCATCGCCACCAACCTCACCGCGCCGCTTCTCCTCACCCGGACCGTGCTGCCTGAGATGGTCGCCCGCGGGTTCGGAGGCATCGTGAACATCTCCTCGACCTTCGGCCTCGCCGGGTCGCCGTACCTGGCGGGGTACGGCGCGACCAAGGCGGCCCTGCGATCTGTGGGCTGGTCTTTGTCGCTGGAGCTGCGCGGGTCCGGCGTTCACGTCACCACCGCCATCCCGGGGCCGCTCCGCGGCGACACGATGCTGGACCGCCTCGACGCGAGCATGGTCGGCGAGCTTCCGTGGATGCCAAGCGTCACCGCCACCCGCGCCGCCCGCCGGATCGTCCGTGCCATGGAGCGCAGGCGGAGCGAGGTCGTGATCGCCCCGGGCGGCCGGGCTGGCACCGCCTCCCGTCGCCTCAGCGAGACCGCCGTCCGACTGCTCGGCGTCACCCGTTCCCTCAAAGCCCATGCCCACGCACGACCACACGTCCTGACCGCACCCCCCAGAGGAGACCACCAATGACCCTGCGCAGCTCCGCTTCCACCGGCGGCCCTGCCATGCCGCGCCCATCCCACGACGCCGGACCGGCCTATCGCTTCGAGTCATTTCGTACCGGACTGCTGATCGACGACCTGTGGTTCAGCTCGCAGGACCCGGGCCCCGGCGACCAGGTGCCCGCTTTCGCCGTGGACCTCCTCGACGGCGGCACGTTCTCCGACTCCACCCTTGGGTCGCGACCGGTGCTGATGGTCTTCGGGTCGCGGACCTGCCCCGTGACCGAGAGCGCGGCTCCGCGGCTCGCGCAGCTCCACCGCGAGTTCGGGGACGACGTACGCTTCGTGTTCATCAACACCCGCGAAGCCCACCCGGGCGACCTGATCCCGCAGCCGAGCACGCCCGCGCAGAAGCGTGCCCACGCCGAGGCGCTGAGGCAGCACCACGGGATCGCGTACGAGGTCGCGGTCGACGACATCGACGGCACGGTCCACCGCCGGTTCAGCCCCAAGCCGAACTCCGCTTACCTCGTCCGACCGGACGGCACCGTCGCGTACCGCGCCCACTGGGCCAACGACGACGCCGGCTTGCGTCGAGCCGTCACCGCCCTTCTCGCCGGCGCGGAGGTGCGGGGCACGAGTCGCGCCATGGTCGGCCCGCTGATGCGCGCAGTAGGGCACCTGCCCGGCATCGTGCGCGCCGGAGGCAGCAAGATCGAGCGGGACGTCTGGCGGGCCGCCCCGCCGCTCGCCGTCCTGGCCAGTCTCTCGAGGCTGATGCCGTCGGTCCCGGTCGAACGTCGCGGCCCGCTTGCCGCCGCGCTGCTGGTCGCGGCCACCTCTGCTGTCGCGGCGATCATTCTTGTCATCGCCCTCTGACCGACCCCGCCCACGGAGGAAGACGATGCCCGTCAAGGACAAGCGCGAGCGCCTGGTCGCCGCGGCGACCGAGCTGAGCCACCGGGTCGGGTTGTCGAACGCAACGCTGGCCATCATCGCCGAGGAAGCCGACGTACCGATCGGCAACGTCTACTACTACTTCAAGTCCAGGGACGAGCTCGCCGCGGCCGTCGTCGGCACACGCCGAGAGGAGTACGACGCCCTGCGGAGGCGCTGGGACGCGGAAAGCGATGACCCGGCGCAGCGGCTGATCAGCTTCGTCCGCCATGCCAGCGAAGGCGCAGACCTGCTGACCGCGCGAGGCTGCCCCATCGGCGGGCTCTGCAGCGACCTCACGAGGACCAGTCCGGACCTCGGCGCGGAGGCCGGCGAGATCTTCGCCGCCACCATCGCCTGGGCGGCCGTCAACTACTCCGCCATGGCTCACCCGCGCCCCGTCGACGCCGCGACCCAACTCGTCGCCAAAATGCAGGGCGCGACAGTACTAGCCCACGCCCTCGGCGACGCCGAGGTGCTCCGCGCGGAGTGCGAGCGTGCCGAGGTGGAGCTGCTCGCCCTGCGCGACGGCGACTGAGCCACGTTCCGGCCCAACTTCGGCCCGCCGAAGGTGCTGAGCACGAGCGCAATCTCTGACCTGCCCACCAACCACGCAGAGCTGATGTCGCGCGACTCGCACCGCGCTGCCTGCACAACCCGTTAACGGATCGGCAAGGTCCGCATGACGATCCCTGACCGGATCTGCTGCTCGGCGATGCGCCTACTCCGCCGCGTTTGACGGTCGGCTCACGCGCGGCTGACGCCAAGGCTGAACCAGCCCTACTGCCGGGATCGCGCTCTCGTTCACCGGGCTTGCCGCCACACACGACAGCCACGTTCAACCACGTCCCACTGGTAGAACGGAACCACCCACCCGAGGTGAGGAGACGTGACATGCCTGGTCGAGTCAGGGTCGGCAGCGTGGCGGACTTCGCCGACGGCGAGCTGCACGCCGTCGATGTTGCGGGCACGCCCGTCGTGGTCGGGTTGGCCGGGGACTCCCTCTGTGCGGCCCGCAATCGCTGTCCCCACCTGGGCCTCTCGCTCACCAAAGGGCCAGGTGGCGTGAGGTACGCCGACGGCCAGGTCGTCTGCCCGTGGCACAACTCCCGGTTCGACCTCGCATCGGGCGAGAACCTCGACTGGGCGCCCGGCTTCGCCGGGAGGGACATGCCGCGCTGGTCGCGCAGGATGATCGCACTCGGCAGGAAGCCATCGCCGCTGACGACGTACGACGTCGTGGTCGAGGGCGACGAGGTGTACGTCGAGCTCTGAACGACCACCGGCCAGCGCCGGGATCGAAAGGCTGGACGGGGCCAGAGCGCCGGGAGCTCAGGCGTCGCGGGTGCCGCTGAGCGTCCGCGCACCCAGAGCTGCCATGACGAGCGCGGCGAGCACGAGCGGGATCTCCTGGGCGAACCAGCCGTCGGCCGTGTAGATCGCGTCGACGACGGGGTCGAGGGCCCCGAGGACCAGGAACGAGACCGGCGCGGCCACGATGCCGACGACGACGCGCGCCCACGTGGGCAGCGCGCGTAGCACTAGCGCGGTTCCGGTCGCGGAGGCCAGGACGAACGTGATCATCCCGGTCGCCCAGAGGGCGGCGATCAGCGTCGACTCGGCGTCCCCTCCTCCGGAGGCGACGATGGCGACCTGCTTGAGCAGCCAGGCTGCGCCGCAGGTGAGGGACAGGGCGATGAAGGTCCTTCTGAGAGTTGTCATGCCGTCGACGCTAGGAGCGCGACGAGCGCGCGCCATCGGCCGCGCGACCTCCATCGCCCTCTGCCGTCCGGGCGAGGACCACCGGCGGGACTAGCCCGTCCGGCAGAGGCCGGAGCGGCACCGACGCGGTTGCATTCAGGCGTGACCGAGACCCTGTCCGCGTCGCGTTGGTCGGCCGACCGGCGACCGGCTGGCTGGTCGGCCGTCGACGCCGCGCTGGCCACGCTGTTCCTGGTGCTGCTGGTCACCGAGGTCGCACCGAACGCCGACATGACACCGCGCGGACCGCTGCTGCTCGGATCCGTCGTCGTCGCCGTGCCGCTGGCCTGGCGGCGGTCGCACCCAGCCCTGGTCGCGGTGGTGGTCTGCTCAGGGCACTTCGCCGTGAGTGCGGTGGCGACGGGGGAGTTCGCCCCGCAGCTGGCCATCCTGCCGGTGCTCGTCGCCCTCTACACGGCCTCGTCCTTGACCCGCGGGGTCCGGGCGGTGGCCACTGGCGCGGTCACCGCCGTGCTCACGGGCGTCGCGTGGATCGTCACGGAGGAAGGGCATCCTGACGACTTCTGGCCGTGGATGCTATGGGCCGGAGCGTGGGCGGCGGGCACGTTCGTGCGCCGCCGCACCGAGGTGGCCGCCGAGCACGCGGGCCGCTCCGCGCTCCTGGAGGTGGAGGCACGGACCGCGGCCGCCGAGAGCGCCCAGGCCGAGCGGGACCGGATCGCCCGCGAGATGCATGACGTCGTGGCGCACGCCGTGTCGGTCATGGTCGTGCAGGCCGGCGCCGAGCGGCTGCGGCTCGGCGCGGAGGCGGGCAGGACGGGCGACGCGCTGGCCGCCATCGAGGAGTCCGGCCGCACGGCGCTGACCGAGCTGCGCGGCATGCTCGGGGTCCTCCGCGACGGGGCCGGCGAGCTGCACGCGCCGTTGCCCGGACTGGCGGCTGTGGCGGGTCTGGTCGAGGGGGTCAAGGAGGCGGGTCTGCCCGTCGACCTGGTCTGCAGGCCACCGGAGCTGCTGACCGGCGACCCGGTCGCGGGCTCCAGCGCCGGTCTGGCGGCGTACCGCATCGTGCAGGAGGCGCTCACCAACGTGATGCGTCACCAGGGCCTGGTCCCGACCCGTGTCGAGCTCGAGCTGAGCGGCTCGCGGCTGTGCCTCACGGTCGCCAACTCCCACGAGCCGGCGTCGGGAGCCGATCGGGACCCTCGGGCCGCGGGCCGCGGACTGGCCGGCATGCGTGAGCGGGCCGCCGCTCTGGGCGGGACGTTCGAGGCCGGGGTGCGGGGCGACGAGTACGTCGTGTCCGCTCGGCTGCCGCTGCGCTCGGGGGCTCGGGTATGACCGAGCGGACCCGGATCCTGGTCGCCGAGGACCAGCAGCTCGTGCGGGACGGCATCGTGACGATGCTGGGGAGCCGCGAGGACTTCGTCGTCGTCGCGCAGGTCGGCGACGGCGTGCGAGCCGTGGCCGAGGCCCACCGGACCCAGCCCGACGTGGCGATGCTGGACCTGCGGATGCCGGAGATGGACGGCATCGAGGCCACGCGGCGGATCACCGCGGAGCTGCCCGGCACGCGCGTCCTCGTGCTCACGACCTTCGGCACCGACGACCTGGTCTTCGCGGCGCTGGCCGCGGGTGCCGCGGGCTTCCTGCTCAAGGACGTCCGCGCGGAGGACCTGCTCGAGGCCGTCGCCGCGGTGGCGCGCGGCGAGAGCCGTCTCGACCCGGCCGTCACCGCCGCGGTGGTGGCGCACTTCCGCGACCACCGGGGCCCGGTCCGCGCGGTCCCCGACCTCGCGCTCACGCCACGCGAGCGCGAGGTGCTGGTCCACCTGGCCAGGGGCCAGAGCAACGCCGAGATCGCCGCGGAGCTGGGGGTCTCGCCGGGCACCGTGAAGACGCACGTGGCGACGGTCCTGGCCAAGCTCGGGGTGCGCGACCGCGTCCAGGCCGTCATCGCGGCGTACGAGTCGGGGCTGGTCAGCCCCTGACCCGAGGTGGGCGGACGAGGGTCAGCCGTAGCGGTGGCTCTTGGCCGTGTGGCCCTGCTCGCGGGTGCAGGTGCGGCCGTTCATCGACCGGTGACCGCAGAGCTCGGCTGCCGAGGTGTCCACGACGGGCGGGGCGACCGGGAGCTCCGCGCCCGGCTTGACCAGCTTCAACGGCTTGGCGGGGAGCGGCGCGGTGGCCGACCTCCGGGCGTAACGGGCCTCCCGCATCGCCCGGACTGCTGCTTCCTTGCTCATGGAGTCATCACCGGGCTGACAGTAGGTGGTGACACCGACAGCTCCGGGCCGACGCGGCCGCCTCGCCTCACTCCGGGTTCGGGACTCCGCGCCTCACCATCCGGCCGAGCGCCACCAGCTGGCGCCCGAGGTTTCTGCGGTTGGTCTCCTCGAGCCAGCCGTTCGGCAGCGACAGCCGGACCACCCGGTGCCAGGCCGAGGCCACCTGGCGCACCACCGGGCGGGCGTTGTAGCTGAGCCCGTAGCGCTCGAAGAGGTCCTCGACCTCGACGGCGACCTCGCCGTAGCGGACGCTGGGCAGGTCCGGGTAGATGTGGTGCTCGATCTGGTGCGACAGGTTGCCGGTCATCAGGTGCAGCAACGGGCCGCCGGAGATGTTCGCGGAGCCCAGCATCTGCCGCAGGTACCACTCGCCGCGCGTCTCGTGCTCGTCGAGGACCTCCTGCTCGAAGGTCTCGACACCCTCGGGGAAGTGCCCGCACATGATCACCGAGTGGCTCCACAGGTTGCGGACCAGGTTGGCCGTGGCGTTGGCCGCGAGCGTGCGCCGGAAGCCCGGCCCGGACAGGAGCGGGTAGACCAGGTAGTCCTTCGCGAGCTGGCGGCCGGCCTTGTGCATGGCCTCGCGCAGCCGGACCCGGGTCTCGGGTGACGGGTTGCGCCTCTCCTGCAGGGTCGCGCCGAGGTCGAGGTCGTAGGTCGTGATGCCCCACTCGAAGATGCACGCGGTCACGAAGTTCACGACGGGCTGCGCCAGGTGCCTCGGCTGCCACGGCTGGCTCTCGTCGACCCGCATGATGCCCCAGCCCAGGTCGTTGTCCTTGCCGACGATGTTGGTGAACTTGTGGTGCGTGTCGTTGTGGGTCCGCTGCCAGTGACGGGCCGGCGATGTGTGGTCCCACTCCCACGTCGTCGAGTGGATCTTCGGGTCACGCATCCAGTCCCACTGGCCGTGCAGCACGTTGTGCCCGATCTCCATGTTGTCGAGGATCTTGGCGAGCGAGAGGGCTGCGGTGCCCAGGAGCCACGCCGGGCGGCGACGGCCCGCCAGCAGCACCAGGCGACCGCCCAGCTCGAGACTGCGCTGCACGAGGATCACGCGCCGGATGTACGCCGCGTCGCGGGCGCCCCGGCTGTCCAGAACGCGCTGTCGCAGTGCGTCCAGCTCGCGCTCGATGTTCGCGACGTCGTCGGCGCTCAGGTGCCCGGCTGGTGACTGCGTGGCTCGGGACTGCTGGGTCTGTGACATGCGAGTCACCGTTCTCCTGGGCGCGAGAGTGAAGACGCCAGCGGGGACAAGGGTGACTCCTTCCAGCATGCCACTGTGTGCCCAGGATAGGCAGTCGTCATCGGCAGGCATCGCGCCCACCGATGACCGGCATCACGACGTCCGGCTTCCGGGCGGAGCCGCCACGGGCCACAGTCGGAGCCATGTTCGAGTACTTCACCGGGCCCAAGTACATCTGGAACCTCGGGGTGTGCGCGACCCTGAACAACGGCGGCGCCATCGACGAGGTCGACCGCGCCTGCCGGCCGGCCCGGGAGGCGCCGGACGTCGACTCCGGGAGCCGCCTGTTCATGCAGTCGTGGAAGGCGGTGGCCGACCAGGTGGCCGCCCAGGCCCGGGCCTCCGAGGCCGCCGGCCACCTGCGCACCGCCGGCCAGCAGTGGTACCGCTCCGGGCTCTATGTCTGCCAGGCGGAGCGGATGCTGAGCAACGCCGACCCGGACCGTCGTGCCTTCTACCAGCAGGCGTTGGACGCCTTCGCCAAGGTCTTCGAGATCGCGGATCCGTGGACGACCCGGGTCGAGGTCCCCTTCGAGGGGACCACGCTGCCGGCCTACTTCTCCAACGCGAGCACCGACGGCGAGCCGGTGCCGTGCGTGGTCATGTGGAACGGCCTGGACTCCACCAAGGAGCACATGTACACCTCCGGCTGGCCGCAGGAGATGCGGGCGCGGGGGGTGTCGGTGCTCATGGTCGACTGCCCCGGCTCGGGCGAGGCGCTGCGCTTCCAGGACCTCAAGGCGCGCATCGAGACCGAGGACTGGGCCTCGGCCTGCGTCGACTACCTCGAGACCCGCAGCGACGTGGCTGCCGACCGGATCGGCCTGGCCGGATGGAGCCTCGGTGGCTACTACTGCCCGCGCGCGGCGGCGTACGAGAAGCGGCTCAGGTTCGTCGCCGTCTGGGGCGCCAACCACAACTGGGGCGAGGTGCAGAAGAAGCGGCTCCAGCGCGAGGGCGAGAACCCCGTCCCGCACTACTGGGAGCACGTGCTCTGGGTGTGGGGCTTCGACGATGTCGACAAGTTCATCGAGTACGCCGAGGGCATCCACCTGAACGGCGTCGTGGAGAAGATCACCGTCCCCTTCCTCATCGCGCACGGCGAGAACGACCGGCAGATCTCTGTGGACTACGCCCACCAGTCGTACGACCAGGCGGTCAACAGCCCGAAGCGGGAGCTGCGCATCTTCACCGTGGACGAGGGTGCCGCCGAGCACGTGGGGCTCGACCACATGCCGCACATCAACGCCTTCGTCGCCGACTGGGTCGAGGACACCCTGGCCGAGCTGTCGGCCTGACGCTCAGCCCAGGTCCGTCCAGGGGTCCTCGCGCCGGAAGACCGTGGGGAGGTGGAGCGCGACCTGCTGCTGTGCCGCCAGCTCCCCAAGGACCCGCATGGTCACGTCGAGGTCGTCACCCATGAAGGGGAGAGCACGCAACGGCTTGTCCAAGCCGCGGAAGAAGTCGTCCCAGTGGATGAGCACGACGCGCTTGGCGGCGACGGCGGTGACGGTCTCGGCCCAGTAGGTGCGGATGTAGTCCTCGCTCTGGACGCCGAGCTGGCCGATGCCGAGGTAGACGACGTCCGCGCTCCGGCCCTGGAGGGCGCCGGGCACGAAGCCGGCGCTGCCCTGGACGAGGGCCGACCGGCCGCTGGTGTGCGTGACGAGCACCGACCAGGCCTCACCGCAGTGGTAGTCCGTGGCCTTGACCGGCGGCACGACCGGCGCGTCGATGGTGCCGGGGAATCTGTCGGGCGGGCAGTGCTCCGAGACCACGAAGTCGAGCGTGAACGCGCCGTACGTCGCCCGCTCGCCGTCGGTGACGACCTGGATCCGGTCGTCGGCGAGGCCGCCGCCGCGGCCGACGTTCGCCGTGGACTCGCCACCGACCAGCGTCGCGCCGGTCCGCCCCGCGACGACGGCCGAGTCCATGGCGTGGTCGAAGTGCGTGTGCACGGGGACCACCGCGCCGAGCCGGCGTCGTCCGTCGCCGAAGCCGATGCGATGGAGCGCTGCGTCGATCCGGTCGTGGTCCGGGGGGATCGGCCGCAGCGCGACCTTGAGCAGCGACGGCCGGGAGAAGAACCCGTCGAACAGCACCGCCGACTCGCCGTCGTCGAAGAGCAGCGTCGCGACGCCGAGGAAGGTGACGGCGAGGTCGCCTTCGGCGGCGGGGACGTCGAAGCGCTGTCGGTAGTGCTCGATGTCCGGCCGGCCGAGCTTCAGGCGCATGCCAGCAGGCTAATCAGCCCTGGGATGGGGAGTCGCCGTTTGCGGTCCCGCGCCGGTTGTGTGGTGTCCTGGGTAGAGATCTCACCCGGGACATGCCCTTGCACACAGCACGGCAACGCAGGGTGTATTGGAGTCACTGGTGGTCGACATCTCGGACGGCGAGCGGAGCAGGATAGGCGCGCCGGTGGCATCAGGTGCGAGAACCGCCGAGATTTGCACGAGCGGTGGACGAGCAGGTCAGGACCAGTGGGTCCCGGTTTCCGTGATTCCGTCCCGCGCTCCCGCTGCTTCGGCGAGAGTCGGCCACATGGCTCCCCCCGGCCTCTCCCCCACCGAGACCGGGCTGGAGCCTGCCCAACGTCCGCACCTCGGCGAGATCGTCCGCCGGGTCGCGCAGAGCCTGCTGGTCGCCTGTGTCGTGCCGATCGCGCTCTTCTACGCCTTCTTCGCCACCACCGGCGTCTGGACCGCGATGGTCGCGGCGCTCGGCTGGGCCTACGGGGCGATCGCGTTCCGGGCACTGACGGGCCGGCGCACCTCCGGTCTGCTGATCCTGACCGCCACGATCCTGACCGGCCGAACACTGATCGCCCTGGCCGCGGACAGCACCTTCCTCTACTTCCTCCAGCCGGTGATCAGCGACGCCGTCGTCGGCGCGGCGTTCCTGCTCTCGCTCGCCTCGGCCCGGCCGATGGTGGCCCGCCTCGCCGGCGACTTCTACCCGATGGACAAGGAGCTGTCCTTGCGACCGCGGGTCCAGCGGCTCTTCCGGAACCTCACGATCATGTGGGCGACCCTGTGTCTCGGCAAGGCGGTCTTCGTGCTCTGGCTCCTCTACTCGCAGTCGTTGGAGACCTTCGTGCTCGTCCAGGGAGTCTCCGTGGTGACCTTCAACGTGCTCGCGACGGCTGTGACCATCGCCGCCGCGGTGCTGGTCGCCCGCAAGGAAGGCATGCTCGCTCCCAAGAAGGTCCTCGTCAGGGCCTGACCGAGATCGCGATCTTCCCCCGGGTCCGGCCGGACTCCAGGTGGGCCATCGCGTCGGCCGCCTTCTCCAGCGGGAACACGGTGTCGACGACCGGGGTCAGCCGCCCCGACTCGATGAGGTCGGTGATCGGGCCCAGGTCGGCGCCCGTCTCCTTGGCCAGGAACATGACGACCTTCTGCTTGCGCACCGGTGAGGTCAGGGCGCCCCAGATCGGTCGCCCGAGCCCGCCTGCGAGCGCCGACCCGGTCTCGCCGCCGACGATCACGACCCGGCCACGAGGGCTGAGCACCCGGCGGAGCCGCTTGAGCGGCGTGTTGCCGGCGATGTCCACGATGACGTCGTAGTGCCTGGTGCCGTCGGCGAGATCGTCGGTCGCGTAGTCCAGGACGTGCGTGGCGCCCAGTGAGCGGACGAGGTCGGCCTTGCCCGCGCTGCAGACCGCGGTGACCTCGGCGCCGAGGGCGACCGCGACCTGCACGGCATAGGTGCCGACGCCGCCGGAGGCTCCGGTCACCAGCACCTGGTGTCCCGGCTCGACCCGGCCGGCGCGGGTGACGGCCTGCCAGGCGGTCAGTGCCGAGACGGGAACGACGGCGGCCTGCTCGTCGGTCAGCCCGGCCGGGCGGCGGGAGAGCTTGCCGGGATTGGCCGCGGCGTACTCCGCGAAGCTGCCCTTGCCGATCCCGTAGACCTCGTCGCCGACCGACCAGCCCGGGACCGACGCGCCCACCTCGGCCACGGTCCCGACCAGGTCGAGCCCGGGCACCCGCCGCCTCGGCCGGCGCAGACCGAGAGCGAGGCGAGCGAGGTAGGGCTTGCCGTGCATGACGTGCCAGGTGCCGCGGTCGAGGCCGGCGGCGGCCACCTCCACGAGCACCTCGTCCGGCGAGATCGTCGGGCGGGGGAGGTCGGCCGGCTGCAGGACCTCCAGCGGGCCGTAGGCGTCCTGGGTGATGGCTCTCATGGCGGTTCCTAGGGTCGTTGTCGCGTCGGGGTTTCGTACTTAGTAAAGCCACGGTACTGTACAAAGTACGAGACCGCCACCCCGGAAGGCCGACCCGGAAGGATGACGACTTGCCGCGACAGACACAGCTGAGCCGCGACCGGGTGCTGCAGGCAGCCCTCGAGACCGCCGACGAGGGCGGCCTCGCAGGCCTGACGATCAGGTCGGTCGCCAAGCGCCTCGGTGCCTCACCGATGGCCGTCTACCACTACGTCTCCACCAAGGAGGAGATCCTCGACGGCCTGGTCGACCTGGTCTTCGCCGAGATCGACCCGCCGTCGCCCGAGGGACCGTGGCGCCCCGAGATCTCCCGCCGGATGGGCTCGGCGCGCGAGGCGCTGCGGCGCCACCCGTGGGCGATCGCCCTGATGGAGTCGCGCACCACGCCGGGCCCCGCGTCGCTCAGCCGGCACGAAGCGACGCTGGCGACCCTGCGTCGGGGTGGCTTCTCGGTGGCCGCGGCGGCCCACGCCTACGCGCTGATCGACAGCTACGTCTACGGGTTCGCCGTGCAGGAGACCTCGCTCCCGATCGGCAGGCCGGAGGACGCGGGTGAGCTGGCCAGGGGGATCATGGCGACCTTCGAGGGCGCCTACCCCTACATGACGGAGATCGCGAAGGAGCATGTCATGCAGCCGGGCTACGACTTCGGTGAGGAGTTCGAGATCGGCCGTGAGCTGGTCCTTGACGGCCTGGAGGCGTTGCGCAGCCGGGGGCGCTGAGCCGAGGCGGCGGGGACAAGCCGTGGGCTCGGCGGTCAGAGCTGGGCGAACCGCAGCACCGCGACCCCGACGGCCAGGACGAGGAGGGCGCCGTTGAGGGGGCCGACCTTGGCGAGCTCTCCCCGGCGGCGGTGGGTGACCAGCGCACCGAGCATGATCGCGCCGAGGCCGAGCGCGGAAACCGGGCTGAGGACCGGGGCGACGTCGACGAGCCACGGCACCACCACTCCGACGGCGCCGAGCACCTCGAGCGTGGCTATCGCCTTGACCTGCGGGGACGTGAGGTCCTCGACCCAGCCCATCTGGGGGTTGGCGAGCAGCCGCTCCCGCGGGCCGGCGAGCTTGTTGAGGCCGGCGGCGAGGAAGACCGCGGCCAGCAGGCCGGAGAGGATCCAGGTGAGGACGTCCATCGTGATGCTCGATTCGCTGAGGGCTTGCGGGCGGAATAGTTGCTCTAGCAAGTGATCCCGCGGCCCTATTCCTTGCTATCGCAAGTTTTTGGCGGAGACTGGAGGCGTGACGTCGAAGCCGGTGCCCCTGACCGAGTCCGAGGAGGCCGCCTGGCGGTCGCTCGCGAAGCTGATGGTCCTGCTGCCCCGCGCGATCGACGACCAGCTGGAGCGGCGCAGCGACATCTCACTGACCCGCTACGGCGTGCTCATGCGGCTGTCGGAGGCGCCGGAGCGGACGCTGCGGATGGGCGACCTCGCCTTCGGGGCCACGGTCTCGCCGAGCCGGCTGACGCGCATCATCGCCGGACTGGTGGACGACGGCCTCGTCGTGCGTCGGGCCGCCGGTGAGGACGCCCGGGTCGGGCTGGTGACCCTGACCGCCGCCGGTCTGCGCCGGCTCGAGGAGGCCTGGCCACACCACCTCGAGAGTGTGCGTGAGCTGGTGATCGACCGGCTCACCGCGCGCGACCTCGTGGACCTGCGCCGGATCGGCGACAAGCTGCTGGCGGGGCTGGTCCCCGGCGACGCGCCCTAGTCCCGGGGGCCCTTCCGAGACAGCCGGTCGAGGGCGCCGTCGGGCAGCGTCGCCGCCAGCTCCGGGGTGAACTCACCGTCGACCAGCACGAAGCAGACCCGGGCCACGGTGTCGCCGCGGTTGGCCCAAGCATGGTCGGTGCCGCGCTGCACGACGATGTCGCCCGCCCGCAGGGTCACCTCGGAGTCGTCGAGGACCAAGGTGATCTCGCCCTCGAGCACGATGCCGTAGTCGACGGACGCGGTCCGATGCATCGGGGACTGCAGTCCGCGCTCGTCCAGGAACCCCGGCGCGAACTCGTTGATCCGGATCTTGGTCCCCAGCGGCGGGGGAGGCACGGCCAGCTCGCGCTCGGTCGGGTCGGCATCCTCGGCCGCGGTGAGCGGCGCTGGCGCCCCCGTGGTGTTCCAGACCTCGTGGAACGCGACGCCGTCCTCGGGCAGCTCACGGCTGACCGGGACCGGCCCGTCGGAGAGGACGACGGAGACGCCGTCGGCGGTGTGGCCGGTGACGACTCGGCGGGGGACGGTGGACATGGGGCTCCCGGGGTTGTGGGGTCAGAAACCGATCGGGAGGCCGGCGTAGTTCTCGGCCAGGCCTGTCGCGCCGGCCTCGCTCGAGGTGACCCACCTCAGCTGGGACAGCTGCAGCTGGGCGTCGAACGGGTCGCCGCTGGTGTGCAGCATGGTGGTCATCCACCAGGAGAAGTGGGTGCACCGCCACACCCGGCGCAGGGCGGTGTCGGAGTACGCCGCCGCGAGGCCGTCGTCCCCCTTGCGCAGCAGCGCGACGAGGGCGGGTGCGAGCAGGCCCACGTCGGCGGCCGCGAGGTTGAGGCCCTTGGCTCCCGTCGGCGGCACGATGTGGGCGGCGTCGCCCGCGAGGAACAGCCGGCCGTACCGCATCGGCGACTGGACGAAGGAGCGCATCGGCAACACCGACTTCTCGGTGATCGGGCCCGGTGTCAGCGTCCAGCCGTCCTGGCCGTGGCCCAGGCGCGTGGCCAGGGCCTCCCAGATCCGGTCGTCGGACCACTCCTCGACTGGGGTCTCGCTGGGCACCTGGAGGTAGAGCCGGGACACCGTGGCCGAGCGCATCGAGTGCAAGGCGAACCCGTCGGGATGCCAGGCATAGATGAGCTCGTCGGTCGAGGGCGCGACGTCGGCGAGCACCCCGAGCCAGGAGTAGGGGTAGACCTTCTCCCACGAACGCCGCAGGGGCTCAGGAACCGAGGTGCGCGACGGGCCGAACGAGCCGTCACACCCGACGACGACGTCGGCCTCGAGGCGCTGGGCGGCCCCCGACGAGTCGGTGAAGGTCACCGACGGCCGCTCGGACTCGAGGTCGTGCAGCGCGGTGTCGCTCACCTCGTAGTGGATCTCCTGGCCCCGGGCCCGGGCCGCGGCGACGAGGTCCTTCTGCACCTCGGTCTGCCCGTAGACCCAGACCGAGCGGCCGGTCAGGTCCACGAAGTCGAGGTGATGGCGCTCGTGGGGCCACTGGAGGTAGATCCCGCGGTGCTCGTCGCCCTCGCGCTCGAGCCGGTCACCCAGGCCGCTGTCGCGCAGCAGGTCCACCGTCGACTGCTCGAGGATCCCGGCGCGGATCCGCGCCGCGACGTACTCCTCGCTGCGGCTCTCGACGACCACCGACTCGATGCCGTCGGCGGCCAGCAGGTGGGCGAGCAGCAGCCCGGCCGGTCCGGCGCCGATGATCGCAACCTCGGTTCTCATGCGGTCAGTCTGGCGCCGCCGGGGCGGGAGGGCCTACGACCCACTTCCACTGGCCGGAAGCTCGCTCAGGGAGCGTCCGATGCCGCGCGCCGCGACCTGGAGCGCGGCCACCAGGCGGGGCCGGTCCTTGCCGAGGCGCGGCAGCACGATGCCCAAGGAGGCGACCACTGACTCGTCGCGCCGAATCGGCACCGCGACCGAGCACGCGCCGAGCGACATCTCCTCGACCGTGGTCGCGTAGTCGTCGCGCAGCACCCGCGAGAGCTGGCGGCGCAACGCCCCCGGCTGGGTGATCGTGTACGGCGTCAGCCGCGCCAGCCTCGCCCCGAGCACCCGCGCCTGGACCTCCGGCGGTGCGTGCGCCAGGAGCACCTTCCCGACCCCCGTCGCGTGGATGGGCAGGCGCGACCCGATCTGGCTCACCACCGGCACGGATGCGTGACCCGCGAGCCGGTCGACGTAGAGGACCTCGAGGTCGTCGCGCACGGCGAGGTGGACGGTGGCCAGCGTCGCGCCGTAGAGGTCGTGCAGATAGGGCGAGGCGAGCTGGCGCAGGCCGGTCTGCATGGGCGCCAGCAGCCCGAGGTCCCACAGCCTGCGCCCCACGACATAGCGGCCGTCGGTGGTGCGCGCGAGCGCGCCCCAGTCGACGAGCTCGGCGACGAGCCGGTGCGCGGTGGGCAGTGGGAGCTCAGCCCGCGCTGCGAGCTCGGTCAGCGACAGCCGGCGGTGCTTCTCGTCGAAGGCGCCGAGCAGTGCCAGCGCCCTGCTGGTGACGCTGGCGCCAGGAGTGGAGGTGCGGCCGGCCATGCTCGTCCTCACACTTCCACTCAACGGAAGCAAGCGCTAGGGGTGAGGGCCCCTGGCCCCTAGCGTCACTTGGCGTGAACCTGTCCACCCAGGCCGAGGTCGACGACGAGATCGCGGCCATCGCCAAGGAGTACGTCGCGGCGCGAGCCGAGACCGGGCCCGAGACGCAGCCGCGCCTGGACTACCCGCCCTACCGCAGCAGCCTGCTACGCCATCCCACCAAGGACCTGCACCACGCGGACCCGGAGGGCGTCGAGCTGTGGGCGCCGGCGTTCGGGCACCAGGACGTCCACGCCCTCGAGGCCGACCTCACGATCCAGCACCGCGGTGAGCCGATCGGCGAGCGGATGGTCGTCACGGGCCGGGTCGTCGACGGCGACGGGCGACCGGTGCGCCACCAACTGGTGGAGATCTGGCAGGCGAACGCCGGCGGGCGATACATCCACAAGCGGGACCAGCACCCGGCCCCGATCGACCCCAACTTCACCGGCACCGGGCGCTGCCTCACCGACGACGACGGCGTCTACCGGTTCACGACCATCAAGCCCGGTCCCTACCCGTGGCGCAACCACCGCAACGCCTGGCGGCCGGCGCACATCCACTTCTCGCTCTTCGGCACCGAGTTCACCCAGCGCATGGTCACCCAGATGTACTTCCCCGGAGACCCGCTGTTCGCCCTCGACCCGATCTACCAGGGCATCGTCGACCCGGCCGCCCGCGAGCGGCTGGTCGCGACCTACGACCACGACGTGACCCAGCCCGAGTGGTGCACCGGCTACCGCTGGGACATCGTGCTGACCGGCACCCACCGGACGCCGCTCGAGGAGGACGTCGACGCATGACTCTGATCCCCACCCCAGGCCAGACGATCGGCCCGTTCTTCGGCTACGCACTCCCGTTCGACGGCGACTCGGTGCTGGTCCCAGCCGGCCACCCCGACGCGGTCCAGCTGCACGGACGCGTGCTCGACGGCCACGGTGACCCGGTGCCCGACGCGCTGATCGAGCTCTGGCAGGCCGCGCCCGACGGCGACGTACCGTCCGGTGCCGGTTCGCTGCGTCGCGACGGCTTCACGTTCACCGGCTGGGGCCGAGCCTCGACCGACGACACGGGTCACTACTCGTTCTCCACGCTCACCCCTGGAGCGCCCTTCTTCGCCCTGACCGTCTTCGCCCGCGGGCTGCTCAACCGGCTCTTCACCCGGGCCTACCTCCCGGAGCACTCCGACGACCCGTTCCTCGCCACCGTCGACCCCGAGCGGCGCGGCACGCTCGTCGCGGAGCGTGACGCGTCCGGTTTCGTCTTCGACATCCGCATCCAGGGCGAGGGCGAGACCGTGTTCCTCACCTATCCGCGACACTGACGCTGTGGGCTACTCCTTCTGGCCGGGCGACCATCGCGCCGACGAGCACTTCAGCGACCAGACCTTCCGGGAGGCGATGCTCGCGGTGGAGATGGTCTGGCTCGACGTGCTCGTCGAGGCAGGCATCGCTCCCGGGGATGCGCGCGCCGATCTCTCGGGCCTGATCGAGGACTACCACGAGGAGTGGCTGACCGAGGAGACCGAGGCGGGTGGCAACCCGGCGGGGGCGCTGGTCGGACTGCTGCGCAGCACGTTGGAGGACGAGCGGCCCACGGCAGCGGCCTGGCTGCACCGGGGCCTGACCAGCCAGGACGTCGTCGACACCGCACTCATGCTGATGGCGCAGGACGCGGTCGCCCAGCTCAAGGTCGACATCCGCGGACAGGCGGAGCGGCTCGCGGTCCTGGCCACCACCCACCGGGGCACGCCCATGGTGGCCCGCACGCTCACCCAGCACGCCGTGCCGACGACCTTCGGGCTCAAGGCCGCGCAGTGGCTGGCCGGCGTCCTCGACGCCTACGACGACCTCGAGCGCCTGGTGTTCCCCGTGCAGATCGGCGGGGCGGCCGGCACGCACGCCGCGGTCGTGGAGCTCGGCGGCAGTCCCCAGGACCTCGTCCTGCAGGTCGCCCAGCGGCTCGACCTCGCCCCGTCCGCGCCGTGGCACACCAGGCGCACCCCCGTCACCCGACTCGGTGATGCGCTGGTCCGCTGCACGGACGCGTGGGGCCGGATCGCCGAGGACGTGCTGACCCTGAGCCGTCCCGAGATCGCCGAGCTCAGCGAGGGGACCGGCGGCGGCTCGTCGACGATGCCGCAGAAGCACAACCCGGTTCTGTCGGTCCTGGTCCGCAGGGCCGCGATGACCACGCCGATGCTGGGCGCGACCCTCCATCTGGCCGCCGCCCAGCACAACGACGAGCGCGCCGACGGCGCGTGGCACGCCGAGTGGGCGACGCTGCGCGAGCTCGTGCGCCGCACCCTGGTCGCGGGCTCCCACGCCTTCGACCTGGTCGCCGACCTCGAGGTCGACCAGGGCCGGATGGCCACGACCCTGCACGCGGCCCGCGAGTCGGTCGGTGCCGAGCAGTGGTCGATGGCCGAGCTCGCGGGCAAGGTGCCGTCGTTCGCCTACCTCGGCATCGCGACCGAGCTCGTCGACTCGGTCCTCGAGCGGGCCAAGGTCACGCTCACCGAGACCCCCGTGGAGACCATCCCGTGACCCCTGCCATCACCGCGGTCCGGATGACCGGCGCGGCGCACCGGGCCGAGCTGCCGCTGCTGGTGCTCGGGCCGTCGCTGGGCACCTCGGCGACGACGCTGTGGACCGAGGCCGCCGCGGGCCTCACCGACCACTTCGACGTGCTCGCCTGGGACCTTCCCGGGCACGGCCACAACCGGTCGGTGCCCGACGAGCCGATCACCATGGCCGACCTCGCCGCCGGCGTGCTGACCGTGGTCGACGAGGTGCAGGCCCAGCGCGGCGGGCCCGACCACCGGCCCGGCGCCCCGTTCGCCTACGCCGGTGTCTCGGTCGGTGGCTGCGTGGGCCTCCAGCTGCTGCTCGACGCCCCGCAGCGGGTGGGGTCGGCCGTGCTGCTCTGCACGGGCGCCAGGATCGGCGACGAGTCGGTGTGGGCCGACCGGATCGGCCAGGTCCAGGCCTCCGGCACTTCGGCCCTGGTCGGCTCGGCCGCGGGCCGGTGGTTCGCGCCGGGCTTCGCCGACCGAGACCCGGGGACGGTGTCGGGCCTGCTGCACGCGCTCCAGGACGCCGACGACCTGGGCTACGTCCGGGTCTGCGAGGCGCTGGCCGGCTTCGACGTGCGGGACCGGCTCGGCGAGATCGACGTCCCGCTCCTGGCCGTGGCCGGCGCCGACGACCCGGTCACGACCGTGGCGCACCTCGAGGCCATCGCCACCGGCGTACGCCGCGGCGCGCTGGTCGAGCTGGCTGACACCTCGCACTTGGCGCCCGCGGAGCGGCCCGAGGACGTCGCAGCGCTGATTCGGCGGCACGTCCTCGGGTCGGACGACCCGGACGCCGCCGAGGAGATCTCACCAGGGATGAAGGTCCGGCGGGAGGTGCTCGGCGACGAGCACGTGGACCGGGCCATCGCCGGCACCACCGAGTTCACCCGCGATTTCCAGGAGCTCATCACCGACTACGCCTGGGGCGGCATCTGGACGCGGCCGGGCCTGGACCGGCGCAGCCGCTCGATCATCACGCTCACCGCCCTCATCGCCCGGGGCCACCACGAGGAGCTCGCCATGCACCTGCGGGCGGCGGTGCGCAACGGGCTCACCCACGACGAGATCAAGGAGATCCTGCTGCAGACCGCGGTCTACTGCGGGGTCCCGGACGCCAACACGGCGTTCCGGATCGCCCAGCAGGTCTTCGAGGACTAGAGACCGGCGACGGCGCGTCGGACCCTCATCGGGGCCGCCCGGCCAGCGACTCCACGGTCTCCTGGAGGGTCTGCAGCGACCAGGGCTTGACCAGGTAGGCGTCCGCCCCGGCGTCGAGGGCCGCGCGCCGGTCCTCGTCGGAGTCCATGGCGGTGCTGAGCACCATCGGCAGCCTCGGGCTGGTCACCCGGAGACGACGCATGACCTCCAGCCCGCCGTAGCCGGGGAGCATGCCGTCCAGGACCACCGCGTCCGGATGGAACGCCACCCCTTGGGCCACGCCCTCGGGGCCCGAGTGCGCGACGGCGACGTCCCAGCCGCTCGACCGGAACCAGAAGGCGATGAGCTCGGCGATGCTCCGGTCGTCCTCGACCACCAGCAGCCTGGGCGGGGAGCCGACCTCCCCCCACGCGATGCCGCGACGAGCGGCGGTCATGACCCTGCCCTCCCCAGCCTGCTAGGACTGACCTGCGCCGGGAGCCTGGGGGAGGTCGATCCCACACGCCTCGAGGGCCGCTTGCACCTCCGGGTCCTGGAGGGCCCCCAGACCGCCGCCGGGTCCGCCGGACGGGAAGCCCTCCGGCGGGGTGCCGTCGGTGGGGAAGTCGGTGGGCATGTCGGTGGGCAGGTCGGTCGGCAGTGCGTCGTCCAGCCCGGCCGCGGCCAGGCATTCCTGGATCGCCTCGAGGTCCACGTTGCCGAGGCCGGGGGCGCCGCTCGGAGCCCCGCTCGGCCGGTCGGTCTGGGTCGTGCCGGTGTCGTCGGCGGCATCGGGCTCGTCGGAGCCACAGCCGACGAGGGCGAGGACGCCGAGCGCGGTGGCGACGGCGATGGGCTGCAGCATGGTCATGTCGTTCCTCTCGGTGGTGCTGGTGGGTGGGGCGTCGTGGTGGTCAGCGCAAGGTCACGTCCTCGGCCGTCAGCTGGCCGTCGCTCCTCGTGCCGGAGATGTCGACGCGGTCGCCCACGGCGACCTGGTCGCGGGTGAGGGGGGTCTCGCGCACCACGTCGGAGTCGTCGGTGACCAGCACCTCGTGACGCTCTCCGCCGAGGTCCTCGACGATCCACACCTCGCCGTCGATGCCCACGACGGTGCCGACGACGGCGCCCGCGTCGTCCGCCGCGCCCTCCGCTGTGGCGTCCGCTGGACCGTCCGCGCTCGTGGGTACGCCGCCCCCGCCGGGCAGCTGGCCACCGGCTCCGGGGAAGCCCTCGGGCAGCCCCTCGGGCAGCCCTGCAGGTCCGGCCGCGGCCGCAGACGAGTCGGTGCCGAAGTGCTTCTGCACCAGGGTCCCGCCGAGGAAGCAGACCGAGGCGGCGAGCAGGCCGGCGAGGACCGTTCGCAGTCGCGAGCGCCGTCGTGGGGCGGCCAGCCACTCCTCCTCGAGGATGGACTCGTCGCTGGGGTTGCGGGTCATGTGGGTCCTCACTCGTAACGCAGGGCTTCGATTGGGCGCAGCGAGGCGGCCCGGTTGGCGGGGTAGAGGCCGAAGAAGAGGCCGATGAGGATGGCGACTCCGAAGGCGAGGACGACCGAGTAGGGAGCGACCACGGGGTCGACGCCGAGGATCGTGAACTGCGACCCGACCAGGCCGGCGGCGACGCCGACGAGACCGCCGAACAACGAGAGCAGGACGGCCTCGGCGAGGAACTGGCCGATGATGTCGCCCTTGCTCGCTCCGATGGCCTTGCGGATGCCGATCTCGCGGGTGCGCTCGGTGACGGTGACGAGCATGATGTTCATGACGCCGATGCCGCCGACGAGCAGGGAGATCGCCGCCACCGCACCGAGGAGCACCGTGAACGTCTCGTTGGACGACGTCGCCGCCTCGAGGATCGACGACGCGCTGCTGACGCTGTAGTCGCGGCTGGACGACGTGACGTCGTGGCGGGCGTCGAGGACGGCCTCCACCTCGGCCTGGGCGTCCTCGACCGCGTCGGCGGAGCTGGCCTTGACCGAGATCGAGTCGAGGGGGCCGTACCCCGACAGCGTGTCGCGCACGGACGTGGCCGGGGCGATGACCCGGTCGTCCTGGTCCTGCGGACCTGTGCTGCCCTTCTCGGCGAGCACGCCGACGACCTCGAACTGGAACCCGTTGAACGAGACGAGCTTTCCGATCGCCTCGCTGACGTCGTCACCGACGAGCTCCTCGGCCACCGTGCGGCCCAGCAGGGCGACCCGCCGGTGTGAGGTGTAGTCGTCGTCGGTGAAGGTGTGGCCGTACTGCACCTCGGAGTTGTCGATCAGCAGATAGCTCGCGGTGGTTCCGGTGAACGTGCTGACGTCGTGAGAGGCGCCCTCGTACGTCGCGGTGACCGACTGTGCGCTGACCACTGGTGCCACGCCGAGCACATGGGTGGTGTCCTCACTGGTGGCGATCGCCTCGGCGTCCTCCATCGTGATCTCGGCTGCCCGGGTGGACGTGGCGGTCTCGCTGGTCGTGGTCTCGGCTCCGCCGAGACCCGGGAACCCACCACCGCCCGGCGGCCCGGCGAAGCCGCCACCGGGACCGCCACCCGGACCGCCGCCACCGCCGGCGCTGGCCGTGACCGTCAGCGTGTTGCTGCCGAGCGAGCTGATGGACTCCTGCACGGCTCGGCTCGAGCCAGTCCCGACCGCGACCAGGACGATCACTGCCGCGACCCCGATGAGGATGCCCAGCGTGGTCAGCGCCGAGCGGGTCTTGTTGGCGGTGACGCCCTGCCAGGCGAAGCGTGCGCTCTCCTGGACGTTCATGCGACCGGCACCTCGGCCGGTCTCCACCGCGGGGGTGGCTCGTGCACCTCGGCCTGGCGCACGTCGGCGACGATCCGCCCGTCCGACATCTGGATCACCCGCTTGGCATGCGCGGCGACCTCGTCCTCGTGGGTGATGACGACCACGGTGCGGCCTCCGACGGCGAGCTCGTCGAAGAGACCCAGGACGTCGGCGGTGCTGTGGCTGTCGAGCGCGCCCGTCGGCTCGTCGGCGAGCAGCAGCACGGGCTCGGTGACGATCGCCCGCGCGACCGCGACCCGCTGCTGCTGGCCCCCGGACAGCTCCGCGGGCACGTGGTGGGCGCGGTCGGACAGCCCCACCCGGGCGAGCGCAGCCGCGGCGCGTCGGGCCCGCTCGGCCGCACGGACACCGGCGTAGGCGAGCGGGAGCTCGACGTTGCGCTGGGCCGAGGTGCGGGCGACCAGGTTGAAGCTCTGGAAGACAAAGCCGATCTTGCGGTTGCGGACCAGCGACAGCCGAGACTCGTCGAGTCGGCGGACGTCGATGCCGTCGAGCAGGTAGCGGCCCGAGGTGCCCACGTCGAGGCAGCCGATGATGTTCATCAGCGTCGACTTGCCGGAGCCCGACGGTCCCATGACCGCGACGTAGTCGCCGTGCTCGATCTGCAGGTCCACGCCGTCCAGAGCGCGTACCTCGACATCGCCGTGGCCGTAGATCTTGTGCAGGCCGCTCAGTTCCACGGTGTGCCGGCGACGGCGGGCCTCGGTCATCCGAGCCCCCCGAGCCCGCCGCCGCCGGGGAAGGTGAAGCCACCTGAGGAGTCGGCCTGCTGGGGCAGGACGACCACGTCACCTTCGGCGAGACCGTCCAGGATCTCCGTGAAGCCGTCCCCCTCCAGTCCGGTCACCACGGTCACCGTGCTGGTGGTGCCGTCGTCGTGCTGCACGGTGGCCGTGGTGCGCCCGCCGATCGTCGTCAGTGCGCTGCTCGACACCCGCAGGACCCCCTGCGTCGAGCCGGTGGTCACGACCACTTGCGTGCTCTGCCCGAGCTTGACGCCCTTGGCGTTCTCGAGCGTGACCGTCACCCCGTACTCGACGACGTTGTTGGTCACCGTCTCGACCGCGTCCACCGCGGTCACCGACCCCTGCAACGTCTCGCCGCTCGCGGACAGGGTGATCGTCGCCGGCTGGCCGACCGCGACGTCGGCGATGTCGGCCTCGGCGACGTCCGCCGTGACCTGGAGGAGCTTGACGTTGGTCAGGGTCACGAAACCCGTGCTGGACGTCGTGGACGACGAGTCGGTCGTGGTGGACGTGCTCGAGCCGGTCGACGTCGAGGGCTGGCCGACGGAGCCGTTGACCTGGGCGACCGTCCCGGCGACCGGGGCCCGGAGCGTGGTCTGCTCGAGGGTGGTCAGCGCCTGGTCGACGCCGACCCGCGCGTTCTCGATCTGCGCCTGGGCCGCGGCGACGGTGCCGGACCGGGGCGCCTGCTGGTTGACCGCCACGCCGGCCTTGGTGGAGGCCAGACTGGCCTGCGCCGAGGACAGCTGCTGCTGTTGCGACGAGACCTGCTGGCGCGCCTGCAGCAGGCTCGAGGCCCGGGTGTCCCGGGTCTGGACCAAGGAGGTGCGGGCCGCGGAGACGGTGGCCCGGGCCTCGGTCACGGCCTGCTGGGTCTCGGCCGTCGGGTTGGCCTGGTGGGCCGCACTGGCTTGTGCGAGGGCTTCCTCGGCCCGCTGGAGGGAGGTGCGCGCCCGGCGCAGCGCGGCGTTCTGCTGCTGACGCGTGAGCGACAGACTCTGCTGGGCAGCCCGGAGATTCTCTCGCGCCGTGCGCACCTGCAGCTCCGCCTGACGCACCGTCTGGGCGTCGCGCGCCCGCTCCTGCGAGGTCTGGCCCTCGACGGTCGTGGCGTACGACGCCTCCGCGGAGGACAGCTGGGCCCGCGCGATCCGCAGCGACTGCCTGGCCGAGGTCTGGTCGACGCGGGCGATGACCTGCCCCCTGCGGACCTTCTGTCCCGCCTTGACGTAGATCGCCTGGACGACGCCGCCGTTGCCCTCGAAGTCCACGTTGACCGTGCGTCCCGAGGCGACGTTGCCGTTCGCCGACACGGTCGCCGTCACGTCGCCCGTGTCGACGGTGGCCGTCTGGGTGTCCCCGGCGCCACCCTCGTCGTCGGAGCCGCGCACCGTCCACACGGTCAGCGCCGCGACGATCAGCACCGCGAGCAGGATCACCGCGTTGACGACGAGGCCCGAGCGGCCGCGCCACCGAGAACCGGGGAGGACAGGAGCGGGGTTGTCGGCACTCACGGAGCCGAGGCTGGCCGGGCAACCTACGACCGCGCTGGGACGGCTCTGCCAGTTCCCTGGCAGTCCACGGTTCGCTCACAGGGAACTGCCAGGGTTCTCCGAGGACGTTCGCAGGTTGGCCCCGCAGGGTCGACGACCATGGGGACGATCGCGCCTGACCCCGCGGCGGCCGACGTGCAGATCCTGGTGGTGGAGGACGAGGCGCCGATCCTCGACATGCTCTCCATGAGCCTCGGCTTCGTCGGCTACCGCGTCCTGCGGGCGAGCCAGGGGTCAGAGGCCCTGGAGCTGGCGCGCAGGCACCGCGTCGACCTCGCCCTGCTCGACGTGATGCTCCCCGACACCGACGGCTTCGACCTGCTGCGCCGCCTCCGCTCGGTCAACCCGGACATGGCCGCCGTGTTCGTGACCGCTCGGGACGCCCTGGAGGACCGGATCGCCGGGCTGACCCTCGGTGGCGACGACTACGTCACCAAGCCCTTCTCCCTCGAGGAGGTCGTGACCAGGGTCGGCGTCGTGCTCCGCCGGACACACCCGTCGACCGAGGAACGCCCGGCCAACCGGCTCACCTACGCCGACCTCGTCCTGGACGAGGACGAGCACCAGGTCTGGCGGGCCGGCGAGCTCGTGGACCTCTCGCCCACCGAGTTCTCCCTGCTCCGCTTCCTGATGCGCAACGCGGGCCGCGTGATGACCAAGGCGCAGATCCTCGACCACGTCTGGCACTACGACTTCAACGGCAACGCCGGCGTCGTCGAGTCCTACATCAGCTATCTGCGCCGGAAGGTCGACGCCGCCCACCCGCCACTGATCCACACCGTGCGCGGGGTCGGCTACGTGCTGCGGACCAGGCCGGGATGATGTCGCGACCTTCGACGGGGATCTCGATCCGCGCCCGCCTCGTGCTCGGCATGGTCCTGCTCGTCTCCATCGGCCTCGCCGTCGCCAACGTGACCGGCATCCTGCTGCTGCGCTCCTACCTCGTCGACCGGGTCGACGGCCAGGTCGCCTCCATCTCAGCGGGCGACCCCGCATCGGCGGAAGGTCCCCCGACCTCCGGACCGCCGCCCGACGAGCTCTGCGAGAACCCACGCGACCCTCGCGGACTGCGCAGCGACTTCGTCCTCCTGGTCCTCGACGCCCAGGGCGACGTGGCGTGCTCGCTGGGGCCTGACCTGGGGGACGCCGCGCCGGACCTGGCCTCGCTGCCGACGACGACGACGGACGTCCTCACCGTGCCGTCGCTCGACCACGAGGACAGGTGGCGCCTGCGCGTGATCAGCGAGGAGACCAGCGGCCAGCGTCTCGTGCTGGCGGTCTCGCTCGCGGACGCGGACGCCACGGTCAGCAGACTGACCCGGATCGCCGCCCTGATCAGCGTCCTGGTGCTGGCGCTCACCGGCGTCGCCGCCTGGCTGATCGCCGGCCTCGGGCTCCGACCGCTCACCCGGATCGAGGACACCGCCGAGCGGATCGCTGAGGGAGACCTGTCCGAGCGAGTGCCGTCGTTCCGCGAGAAGACCGAGGTGGGACGGCTGGCCGGTGCCTTGAACGGCATGCTCGGCCAGATCGAGCGGGCCTTCGGCGCCCGGACCGAGTCCGAGAACACCCTGCGCCGGTTCATCTCCGACGCCAGCCACGAGCTGCGTACGCCGCTCGCGACCATCCGTGGGCACGCCGAGCTGTGGCGCAACGGCTTCATGCGCGAAGGACGCGACCTCGACACCCTGGTGGGTCGGATCGAGTCGGAGTCGACGCGGATGGGGGTGCTGGTCGACGACATGTTGCTGCTCGCGCGCCTCGACCAGGCCAGGCCGCTCGAACGACGACCCGTCGACCTGCTGAGCGTGGCGACGGACGCCGTCATCGACGCCGAGGCCCGCCAGCCGGAGCGCGACATCACGCTCAGGCACAGCCCCGCCGACCAGCCGCCGGTCGTGATGGGCGACGAGGCTCGGCTGCGCCAGGTCGTCACCAACCTGCTCGAGAACGCACTCGACCACACGCCTGTGTCGTCGCCCGTCGTGGTGTCGGTGCACGTGCGTCACGACGTGGTCGAGCTCGCCGTGGCGGACGCGGGCCCCGGCATGCCGGCCGAGGTGGTGCCGCGGGTGTTCGATCGCTTCTACCGGGCCGACCCGGGTCGGGACCGGAGCCAGGGCGGCACCGGCCTCGGCCTGGCCATCGTCAAGTCCCTGGTCCACGCGCACGACGGGTCGGTGACCTGTCGGAGCACGGCCGACGGCACCACCTTCCGGGTGTGCCTGCCGAGACACAGGTCCTAGTGGATCGAACGACCGATGAGGTCGGCGACCCGACCGGTCGAGGGCCGCGCGTCGTCCTCGCGGACGGCCACGCAGAGGTCGATCGACGGCGCCTCGCGCAGTGACACATAGCTCACGCCGTCGAGCCTCAGGGTGCGCACGGGCTGCGGGACCACGGCGACGCCGAGCCCGGCCGCGACCGACACGACCAGCGTGGACGTCTCCGTCACCTCGACGATGCCCGGCGGTGTGAACCCTTCCCGGGAGCAGGCGGCCAGCACGGCCTCGGTGAGACTCGACGCGAGTGCCAGTGGGTGCATCACGAAGGTCTCCCCGGCGAGGTCACGCAGCGCGATGCGCTGCCGATCGGCGAGCCGGTGGTGGGCGGGCAGGACGGCCACCAGCCGCTCCCGGCGCAGGAGGCTGGTGAGGATCCCCCGCCCCGGCCCGACGGGTCTGGTGACCGCGACGTCGTAGGTCCGGTCGAGCAGGCCGTCGACCAGATCGGGGGCCAACAGCTCGCCGTGCACGTGCAGGTCGAGATCGGGGAGTTCCGCCCTGGCCAGCCTGGCGACCCGGGGGAGGAGATCGTAGGTCGCGGTGCCGACGAAGCCGACCGACGACACGCCCATCCGACCCTGGGCCACGAGCCGCAGGTCCTCCTGGGTCCGACGCACGTCGTCCAGCAGCTGGCGTGCGCGGCCCAGCAGGAGCTCGCCGGCCTCGGTGAGCTCGAAGCTCCGGGTCGAGCGCAGCACCAACGCGGTCCCGGCCTCGCGCTCGAGCACCTGGAGCTGACGGGAGAGGGCGGGCTGGGCGATCCTCAGCTGCTGCGCCGCACGGCCGAAGTGGCGTTGCTCGGCGAGGACCACGAACGAGCGGAGCCGTTCGAGATCCATGCATCCAGGCTATCAATCGATCAACATTCAGCCTTGGAATACATCGACGTCCTCGGCCTACCCTGCCAGGGTGACCGACGCCTTCCTCTATGCCGCCACTCGTACGCCGTTCGGCAGGTTCGGCGGGGCGCTCGCCGACATACGTCCCGACGACCTCGCTGCGACCGCGGTGACAGCCGTCCTGGCCAAGGCGCCGGCGCTCGACCCCGAGTCGATCGGCGACGTGGTGTGGGGCTGTGCCAACCAGGCCGGCGAGGACAACCGCAACGTGGGCCGGATGGCCGTGCTGATGGCCGGCCTGCCGGTCTCCGTTCCCGCGGTGACGGTCAACCGGCTGTGCGGCTCCTCCCTCGACGCGGCGATGCAGGCCTCGCGCACCGTCGAGTCCGGGGACGCGGAGGTCGTCCTGGCCGGGGGCGTCGAGTCCATGACCCGGGCGCCGTGGGTGCTGCCCAAGCCGTCGCGGGCCTTCCCCGCCGGCAACGTCACCGCCGTGTCGACCACCCTGGGGTGGCGGCTGGTCAATCACCGGATGCCGGCCGAGTGGACGGTCTCCCTCGGTGAGGCCAACGAGCTGCTCGCCGACCGGTTCGGGATCTCCCGTGAACGGCAGGACGAGTTCGCGGTCCGCTCGCACGTCCTGGCCCACGCGGCGTGGGAGGCCGGCTTCTACGACGAGCTGGTCGCGCCTCTCGACGAGCTCGCCCGCGACGAGGGGATCCGGGCGGACTCCACGGTCGAGAAGCTGGCCGGCCTGAAGCCGTCGTTCCGTCCGGACGGCACCATCACGGCCGGCAACGCCTCGCCGCTCAACGACGGCGCCTCGGCCCTGCTGATCGGCTCGGAGGCCGCCGGCTCGGCGCGGCTCGGAGGCCTCGAGCCGATGGCCAGGATCGCCGGGCGGGGCACCCACGCGCTGGCGCCGCAGGACTTCGGCTTCGCGCCGGTCGAGGCGGCGCACAAGGCGCTCGCCCGGGCTGGCATCAGCTGGGCCGAGGTCGGTGCCGTCGAGCTCAACGAGGCCTTCGCCGCCCAGTCACTCGCCTGCGTCGAGGCCTGGCTGAAGGAAGGGATGATCGACCCCGAGATCGTCAACGCCAAGGGCGGCGCGATCGCGATCGGACACCCGCTCGGCGCCTCCGGCGGACGCATCCTGGCCACGCTCGCCCACCGGCTGCGCGAGTCCGGCGACCGCTGGGGGGTCGCCGCGATCTGCATCGGGGTCGGCCAGGCGCTGGCTGTCGTCCTGGACAACCCGGCGAGCACGGCATGAGCGGCACCACGTTCTTCGAGGACGCCGACGCAGCGGTCGCCGACGTCGCCGACGGCTCGACCGTGCTGATCGGCGGCTTCGGGATGGCGGGGATGCCGGTCGAGCTGATCGACGCGTTGATCCGCCGGGGGGCGTCGGACCTGACCGTCGTCAGCAACAACGCCGGCAACGGCGACACCGGCTTGGCGGCCCTGCTCGCCGAGGGCCGGGTGCGCAAGATGATCTGCTCGTTCCCCCGCCAGCACGACTCGTGGGTCTTCGACGGTCTCTACCGCGAGGGGAAGGTCGAGCTGGAGCTCGTGCCGCAGGGCAACCTGGCCGAGCGGATGCGGGCGGCGGGCGCCGGCATCGGCGCGTTCTTCTGCCCCACCGGGGTGGGCACGCCGCTGGCCGAGGGCAAGGAGACCCGGGTGATCGACGGCCGCACCTACGTGCTGGAGTATCCGATCCATGGTGACGTCGCGCTGGTCGGTGCCCATCGGGCCGACGTTGTCGGCAACCTGGTCTATCGCAAGACCGCCCGCAACTTCGGTCCTGTCATGGCCACCGCCGCGACCACCGTGATCGCTCAGGTCGCCGAGGTCGTCGAGGCCGGCGGGATCGACCCGGAGGCCGTGGTCACCCCCGGCATCTTCGTGGACCGGGTGGTGACCGTATGAGCACGCCGCTGAGCAAGCCGCTGGGCAAGCAGGAGATGGCCGCGCTGGTCGCCGCCGACATCGCGCCGGGGTCCTACGTCAACCTCGGGATCGGCCTACCCACCCTGGTGGCCGACCACCTGGCGCCGGAGTCGGGAGTGGTGCTGCACACCGAGAACGGGATGCTGCACATGGGCCCGGGCGCGGTCCCGGGCGAGGAGGACTGGGACCTGACCAACGCCGGCAAGCAGCCCGTGACCGAGCTTCCCGGGGCCTCCTACTTCCACCATGCCGACTCCTTCGCAATGATGCGCGGCGGCCACCTCGACGTGTGCGTGCTCGGCGCCTTCCAGGTCTCGGCCGGCGGCGACCTGGCCAACTGGCACACCGGGGCACCCGATGCCATCCCCGCCGTCGGCGGTGCGATGGACCTGGCCATCGGGGCCCGGAGCGTGCTCGTGATGATGACGCTGTTCGCCAAGGACGGCAGCCCCAAGCTGGTGCCCGAGTGCACCTACCCGCTGACCGGTCTCGGCTGCGTCGACCGCGTCTACACCGACGTCGCGTCCTTCGACATCACCGCCGACGGGGTCAGCATCAGGGAGACCTACGGGATCTCCGAGGCTGAGCTGACCGAACGCGTCCAGGTGCTCCGGGGCTGAACTCGATCAGGCGTCCGGTGACGGCTGTCCGGTCGCGGTGGGCGAACCGGTCGCAACCTCGGGGGACACCCCCTCCGAGGGGGTGTCTGCCGGGACCGGCTCCTGCGCGGGCGTCTCCGACGGCGACGGCGGCGGCGGCAGCGTGGGTGTGGGTGTGGGTGTCGGTGTCGGTGTCGGTGTCGGTGCGGGTGTCGGGGTGGGGTCCGGCGTGGGTTCTGGTGCGGGTGTCGGGTCCGGCGTGGGCTCGGACACCGTGACCGAGAACGTCGGGGACACGGTGCCCTCGGCCAGCGGGCGGTCGACGAACCTCCAGCGGTAGTCCGCGGTCTGCGTGGGGGACAGCCGGGCGACGACCTCGGCGTCGTCGGCGGCGACCACGCGTACGGCCTCCCACGGTCCGCTCTCGCCCACGCGTCGCTCGAGGATCACCGTCGCCGCCGGGATCGGGGTGCCGGTCGACGAGCGCAGGACGCCGCGCAGGATCACGTCGCGGCCGGCGGTGACGTGGGTCGTCGACCCCGACATCGACAGGGAGGTCGCAAGGCCTTCGATGTCGTAGGTCGTCACGTGACCGGGGGACCCGATGCGCATCGCGTCCATCGAGAACGGCGCGCCGTCGCACCCGAAGGTGATCGCGTAGAGGCCCGGGCCGTCACCGCCGTGCGCCGCAGCCATTTCGGCGAGCGTCTGGGCCGCGGCGGTCGGCTGCACTGCCACCGGAGTGCGGGTCGACATGTCGTACTTGGTCCAGGTGTAGGCCAGCGGTGCCGCGTCGACGGTGTGCCAGACGCCGGCGGGGGCAGCGACCGGCGCGATGCCGAACCAGATCAGGTGCGTCCCGGCGTCCGCGGGTTCCTGGTAGCCGGCGACGGCCAGACCCTGGGCACCCTCCTCGGCGAAGACGCTGAGCGATGCCGTGGTGGTGGCGACCATCGAGGACACGACGTGCTGGGAGCCGATCGCGGTGCCGCCGGTCAGGTCGTAGCCGAGGCTGCGCTGGCCGGCCGGCGCCTGACCCGGTCCCCGGCCGATGTAGGGCTGGGGCGCCTGCTGACCCCACCCCTCGTCGGGGGCGAGCAGGTCGGTGCAGCCCACATAGGCCAGCTGGGTCGACGCATCGGGGAAGGCGGTGCCGCGGACCACGACGGTGTCGTCGGCGTAGGACGGCGCGGACAGCCCCACCGTCACCGCCGCAGCGAAGCCGGCCGCGACCAGCGCGCGCGACAGCGGAAACCCTCCCATGGGCGCATTCTTACCCCGATCCGCCAAGGACGGGTATGGCCTAGGTGCCCTATTCCGCTGCTGTCTCCCGCTGTGCTGCGAAGAAGTCACCCAGAAGGGTGGACGCCTCGTGGGCCAGGATGCCGCTCACCACCTCGGGCCGGTGGTTGAGCCGGCGGTCCCGGACCACGTCCCAGAGACTGCCGACCGCGCCCGCCTTCGGGTCGAACGACGCGAAGACGACCCGGTCCACCCGGCTGAGGACCGCGGCCCCGGCGCACATCGTGCAGGGTTCCAGCGTCACGACGAGCGTGCAGCCCTCGAGCCGCCAGCCCTCGCGATGGGTGGCCGCCTCGCGGAGGGCGACGATCTCGGCGTGGCCCGTCGGGTCCGCCGTGGCCTCGCGGACGTTGCGGCCGCGGCCGATCACCTGCCCGTCGGGGTCGGTCACGACCGCACCGACCGGCACGTCGCCGGTGGCCAGCGCGGCGCGCGCCTCGTCCAGCGCGGCACGCATGGGTGCCAACCAGGGGTCGACCTGCACGGCCCGCCCGCCTCAGGCCGAGGCGAAGCCGACGATGTCGTCGAACTGCTCGCCGAAGCCGAGCCGGCCGGCGACCTCGGAGAGGATCTCGTCGGGGTAGAGGTCGGGGTCGTCCAGCAGCACCCCGAGATCCATCGCCGGCATGCCGAGGTCGCTGAGCAGGTCGAGGTGGCCGGCAGGGACCGGCTCGACGTCGTCGTCGTCGCCCAGGCCGTCGGGCGCCGGCAGTCCGAGGTGCTCGATCGCGGAGCCGGCCAGCTCCCACTCGTCGGCGGCCGTGATGTCCGACAGCAGCACCCGGGTGTCGGCGCCCTCGACGCGGACCAGGACGAAGAAGTCCTCGTCGATGGCGACCATGGCCAGCGCGCCGGCGTCACCGGGGAAGCGCCGCAGAGCGGAGGCGAGGGTCGCGATGTCACCGAGGTGGTCGTGGGTCAGGTCCTCGACGCGCCACTCGCCGTCGGCGCGGAAAGCGGCGACGGCGAAGTCCACGCCGTCGTCTGCTCCGGGGCCGGGCACGGTGGTCACCCCTCAACAGTGTCAGACACCTGCCCACGCGGCCAGAGGTATAGCGCCCACTAGGGTTTCCGCCATGCGCACCCAGGTCATCGACCACCCTCTCGTGGCCCACAAGCTGACGGCTCTGCGTGACCAGGACACCGACTCCCCGACGTTCCGCAGCCTCGCGGACGAGCTCGTCACCCTGCTCGCCTACGAGGCCACCCGAGAGGTGCGCGTGGAGCCGGTCGACATCGTCACGCCGGTCGCCCCGACAACGGGCGTGCGGCTCGCGGCACCCAAGCCCCTCGTGGTGCCGATCCTGCGGGCCGGGCTCGGGATGCTCGACGGGATGATGCGGCTGCTGCCGACGGCGGAGGTCGGCTTCCTCGGGATGGCACGTGACGAGGAGACGCTCGAGGCGGTGACCTACGCCGAGCGGCTGCCCGAGAGCCTCGAGGGGCGCCAGTGCTTCGTCCTCGACCCGATGCTCGCCACCGGCGGCACCCTCGCCGCGGCCATCCACTTCCTGACCAGGCGCGGCGCGGACCACATCACCGCGGTGTGTCTGCTGGCCTCTCCCGAAGGGTGCGCGCGGCTCGAGAGGGAGCTCGCCGGGCTCGACACCCCGGTCACGGTGGTGACGGCGGCGATGGACGAGCGGCTCAACGACAAGGGCTACATCGTCCCCGGCCTCGGCGACGCGGGGGACCGCTTGTACGGCGTCGTCGGCTAGCAGGTTCCTATGCCCGGGCCGGCCAGTCGTAGAGCGGCACCGTGCCGGTGGCGATCAGGAGCATCAGCAGGAGTACCAGCAGCCCGATGGCGCCGCAGACCGCGTCGCGCCTCTCGTAGCCGCGCTCCGGGTCCTTGAGGGCCTCGTAGGACTCCTCGACCAGGTTCTTCGGTGCCTCGGTCTTCGGTGCCTCGTTCTTCGGTGCGTCGTGGCTCAGCATCGGACCACCTTCGGGGGGTAGTCCCTCCCTGATCCAGGGTGTACCGCGATCCCCGGCGGTGTAAACGTCTGGACGGAAGAAGCCGGATCAGAGGGCCTTGACGGCGCTCAGCACCTTGCCGAGCGTGTCCTTGGCGTCGCCGAAGAGCAGCGTCGTCGTCGGGTCGAAGAGGAGCTCGTTCTCGATACCCGCGAAGCCGGGCCGCATCGACCGCTTGAGGAAGACGACCTGCTTCGCCTCGTCGGCGTTGAGGATCGGCATTCCGTAGATCGGGGCGCTGGGCGTGTTTCGCGCCGCCGGGTTGACCACGTCGTTGGCGCCGACGACCAGGACGACGTCGGTGTTCTTGAACTCACCGTTGATGTCGTCCATCTCGATGAGCTGCTCGTAGGGGACCTGGGCCTCCGCGAGGAGCACGTTCATGTGGCCGGGCATCCGGCCCGCGACCGGGTGGATCGCGTAGTCGACCTCGGTGCCGCGCGCCGCCAGCACGTCGACGAGCTCGCGCAGGGTGTGCTGGGCCTGGGCCACGGCGAGGCCGTAGCCCGGCACGATGATCACCTTGTCGGCGTAGCCGAGCAGGATCGCCACGTCCTCGGGACCCGCGGAGCGGACCGGCCGGTCCGAGGCCTCGCCCGCACCGAGGGTCGAGCCACCCTTGAGTGCACCGAACAGGATGTTTGCCACCGAGCGGCCCATCGCGCCTGCCATCAGGAGCGTGAGGAACGTGCCGGCCGCGCCGACGAGCGTGCCGGCGACGAGCAGCAGTGTGTTGCTCAGGACGTAGCCGCCGGCGGCGACGGTCAGGCCGGTGAACGCGTTGAGCAGCGAGATGACGATGGGGACGTCGGCGCCGCCCACGGGCAGCACCAGGAGCACGCCGACCAGCAGCCCGACCAGCCCCAGGACGATGCCGATGGTCATGGACGGCTCGCGCACCAGCAGGACGCTCAGCACGACCGCGCCGATGAGGCTGGCGCCGAAGACGACCGGGAGGCCGGGGAAGACCACCGGCCGCGAGGTCATCAGGTCCTGGAGCTTGGCGAAGGTGACGATCGAGCCCGCGAAGGAGACCGACCCGACCAGGACCGTGAACGCGGTCGCGACGAGCACGAAGGTCTCGACATCCAGGCCGAGGTGGTCGAGCTCCACGATCTCGTGCAGCTCGACGAGCGCGACCAGCGCAGCGGCGCCGCCGCCGACCCCGTTGAACAGCGCCACCATCTGTGGCATCTGGGTCATCTGCACGACCCGGGCGCCGTAGAAGCCGCCGGCGGAGCCGACGGCGATCGCCGCCAGGATCAGCGGGACGTGCTGCATGTCGTCGACGTAGAAGAACGGGATCGCGCAGGCGAGGACCGCGGCACCGGCACCGATGAGGTTGCCGGCCCGGGCGGTCTTCGGCCCCGAGAGCCCCTTGAGGGCGAGGATGAAGGCGACCGCGCCGGCGAGGTAGAGCAGCTGGGCCCAGGTGGGGATCATGCGTCGCCCTTCCCGGCCTCGACCTTGGCAGGCTTCTTGCGCACGAACATCTGCAGCATCCGGTCGGTCACCACGAAGCCGCCGACCATGTTGACCGCGGCCAGCACGATGGCGACGAGCCCGACGACCAGCGCGACGTTGTTGTCGGTGCTGCCGGTCACCAGGATGGCCCCGAGCAGGATCACGCCGTGGATGGCGTTGGCCCCGGACATCAGCGGGGTGTGCAGGGTCGAGGACACCTTGGAGATGACCTCGATGCCGACGAAGACGCTGAGGATGAAGATCGTCAGCCAGACGACGCCTTCTGTCATGCCGGGCCTCCTTGTAGGGCCTCGCGGGTGGCCTCGTGCCGGACCTCACCGTCGTGGGTGACGCACGCGCCGGCGACGATCTCGTCCTCGAAGTCCGGGGTGAACGACCCCACGCCGTCCTCGCCGGTGGTGGTCATCAGGGTCAGGATGTTGACCAGGTTCTGCGCGTAGAGCTTGGAGGCGGGGCCGGGCATCTGGGAGGGCACGTTCTTGCCGCCCCACACCTGGGCGTTGCCGATCCGGACGACCTCGCCGGCGACTGCTCCCTCGACGTTGCCCCCGGTCTCGGCCGCGAGGTCGACGACCACCGATCCCGGCTTCATCTGCTCGACCATCGCGCTGGTCACCAGCAGCGGAGCCCTGCGACCCGGGACCGCGGCGGTGGTGATCAGGGCGTCCGCCTCGGCGACGTACGGCGTCAGCAGCTCCATCTGGCGGGCCGCGCGGTCCTCCGTCATCTCCCGGGCGTAGCCGCCGGTGCCCTCGAGGGTGTCCAGGTCGAGGTCGATCGACTTGGCGCCCATCGACCGGATCTCCTCGGCGGCGGCCGCGCGGACGTCGTAGGCACGGACGACGGCGCCCAGCCGCTTCGCGGTCGCGATCGCCTGGAGTCCGGCGACCCCGGCGCCGAGGACGACGACGTCGGCGGGCTGGACGGTTCCGGCAGCAGTCATGTTGAGCGGGAAGAAGCGGCGCAGCATCCCGGCAGCGACGATCGCGCAGCGGTAGCCGGAGACCAGCGCCTGCGAGGACAGCGCGTCCATCGACTGAGCGCGGGAGATGCGCGGCACGAGCTCCATCGCGAACGAGGTGGCGCCGACGTCGCGCAGGTCGGCGACCAGGGAGAGCTCTTGGTTGACGGGGAGGAAGGAGATGGTCGCGGCGCCGCGACGCAGGCGACGGACGGCGTCCGGGGCCAGCGGCTGCACGGAGAGCACCACGTCGGCAGTGGCGATGGCCTCGCCGTCGAGGCTCGCCCCGGCGTCGGTGAACTCCTGGTCGGAGACCAGCGCGTGCAGACCGGCCCCGGGCTCCACCGCGACGTCATAGCCCAGCTTGGTCAGCTTGCCGACCAGCTCGGGGACCATCGCGACCCTGGTCTCGCCCTCCCGGGTCTCCTTGGCTACGGCGATCTTCACGTGGCGGACCCTACCTACCTCAGGGGGACGTCAGCGGGAATGTGTCGACTGTCTCGTAACGGGGACGTCCACGCGGCCCCTGGCCGAGGAAGGACTCGACGAGCTCGATCCGGTCTGCCCGCCAGGGTGGCCCGGCGTAGCCCTCGAGCAGGCGCACCCAGCGGGTGGCCTCGGCGGGTCTGCGGAGCCGGGCCACCGTGACGTGTGGCCGGAAGCGGCCACCACTGACCTCGATCCCGGCCCTGGCCGCCGCGGCCCGGGCACCGGTCGCCAGCCGGGCCAGCTCGGTCCGGCCGTGCTCGTCGAGCTCGAGGCCCGCCCAGAGCACCCTGGCGTCCACAGGACCGGGGAAGGCGCCGCCGCCGGCGATGCGGGTGTCGAATGCAGTGCGCCTTGTCGCAGCGCGCGCCAGCCGCTCGACAAGGTCGTCCACCCGGCGTTCGGGCACCGCGGCGAGGAAGGCCAGCGTCACGTGCATCTGCTCGGTCGTCGCCCACCGGAAGTCGGCGGCCTCGCGGCGTACGTCGAGGAACTCATCGAGGTGCTCGACCGCTTCGTCGGGCGGTTGGACCGCCACGAACATCCGGCTCACTCCACGTGACCTGGTCACTTCTGGCCGGTGAGCGCCAGCGACCCTCCCAGCCCGATCATCATCAGCCCGCCGGTGCCCTGCATCCGTGACAGCCGGCGGGGCGAGCCACTGAACCACTCGCGAGCCGTGCCCGCGGCGTAGGCGTAGGCGCTGTCGGAGACCAGCGCGACGGCCATGAAGACCAGGCCGAGGGCGAGCAGCTGGCCGGTGACCCCGCCCGCCGAGTGGTCGACGAACTGAGGAAGCACAGCCGCCAGGAACACGACCGCCTTGGGGTTGCTGACCCCGACCACGAACCCGTCCCGGACGATGCGCAGCGTGCTGCGCGGTGCCGTCTCGACGGCGTCGACGTCCGCGCCGCGATGCCGGATGGCCTGCACACCGAGGTGGACGAGGTAGGCCGCACCGATGATCTTGACGACGGTGAAGACGACCACCGAGTCGGCGACCAGCGCCCCCACACCCAACGCCACCGCGACCACGATCGGCAGCAGGCCCAGGGTGTTGCCGACGACGCTCCACAGGCCGGCCCGGCGGCCGAGCGAGAGCGACCGCCCGATGACGAACAGCACCGTCGGGCCGGGGATCAGGGTCAGGAGGACCGAGGCGACCCCGAAGGTCGCGGCCTGCTCCATGGTCAGCATGCCCGCAGGGTCTCAGATCTGGGTGCCGACGATCGAGCCGATTCCGTAGGTGACGAGCATGGCGATGGTGCCGCCGGCGACGTTGCGGACGACCGCCCGGCCCGCGGGTCCGAAGGACAGCTTGGCGCTGCTCCAGCCGGTGAGCGCCAACGCCACCGCGACCGACACGACCGTCACGGCGACCCGTGTGTCGGCACCGACCAGCAAGATGGTGAACAGCGGGAGCAGGGCGCCCAGGGTGAAGGCGGCCATCGACGCAAACGCCGCGCTCCACGGGTTCGTGATGTCGTCGGGGTCGATCCCCAGCTCGGCCTCGGCGTGGGCACCCAGCGCGTCGTGCTTGGTGAGCTGGAGGGCCACCTGCAGAGCCAGGTCCTCGGTCAGACCCTTGGCCGCGTAGAGGCCGGCGAGCTCCTCCAGCTCCTCCTCCGGCTCCTCGCGCAGCTCGCGACGCTCCTTCTCCAACAGGGCCAGCTCGGAGTCGCGCTGCGTGCTGACCGACACGTACTCGCCGGTCCCCATGCTCAGCGCGCCGGCCGCCAGCCCCGCGATGCCCGCGATCGCGATCGAGGTCCGGTCGGGCGTGGCGCCCGCGACGCCCACCACGATCCCGGCGGTCGACACGATGCCGTCGTTGGCGCCCAGCACGGCCGCGCGTAGCCAGTTGAGGCGTCCTCGGAAGCCGGCCTCGTGCGGTTCGTCATCGTGCGGCTGGGCCTGCAGGTCGCCCAGTGCGCCTTCGTCGGGCAACCCCGGGTCGATGTCCGGCGCGTCCGTGGTCATGGCTCGATCGTCGCGACCGACGGCCGGTGCTGCAACGAAGGACAGGCTGTGCTCAGGAATTCTCGGTCCTGACGTCGACCGGCTCGGTCGTCAGCGCAGGCCCGCCAGCTGGTAACCGACAAGGATCGCGTCAGCCACGACCGCGAGTGCGAGCGCGCCGACCGCCGCCCGCCGAGCCATCGGGTGCCGCACCATCAGGGACAGGGCGCACCCGACGAGCAGCGCGGTGAGGATGCCGGCCATCCAGGTGCGGGTCGGCGTGCTCGTGCCCTGTTCGCCCCACCACCACACCGCCATGCCTGCGGCGTTGGCGCCGAGGAGGGCGACGGCCGCGGCCAGGCCGTAGACCGCCTCGGGCACGTGGTGCGCCCGCGCGAACGGCGGCATCGCCGGCGTGGTCATGCGCCGATCATCCAACTGCCGAGCCAGCTTGAAAAGGGGTCGCTAGACGGTCACTGGCCGGATTCCTGGGCCGACTCCTCGGTATGGATCCGGCGCGGCATCAGGAGGCTCACCGCGACCAGGGCGACCGCGACGATCGCCGACCCCACGAACACGGTCCGGATCGCGGGCTCGAGGATCTCCGGGGACAGGTGCTCGAGGTCGGGGCCGCTGAGGCCGGCGGCGTCCGTGACCCGGGCGTTGACCAGGGCTCCGAAGACCGCGACACCGATCGCGCTGCCGACGGTCCGGGCGAACATGGTTACGCCGGTGGTGACCGCACGCGACTCCCAGCCGACCGCGGACTGGGCGGCGATGACCGACGGCGCCACCGCGAAGCCGAACCCCATCCCCATCACGAAGCACGGCACCGCGAGGTGGAACAGCGAGCTGTCGCCGTCCAGCGTGAGCAGCAGCAGTGACCCGGCGAGACCGAGGACGGCACCGAGGACCATCGTCGAGCGGAAGCCGATGGTGAGGTAGAGCCGGCCGGCGTTGGCCGCCGACAGCGGCCACCCCAGCGTCAGGGCGGCCAGGGCGAAGCCGGCCGCCAGGGCGCTGTGGCCGAGCACGGACTGGCCGTAGAGCGGGATGTAGGAGGTGAGCCCGATGAGGAGGACGCCGACGACCAGCGCGGTCAGCGTCGCCGGGAGGATCACCCGGTGCCGGAAGACCCACAGCGGCAGGACCGGCTCGCTGGCGCGGCGCTCGACCAGCACGAACGCCGACAGCATCGCCGCCGCGGCGGTGAAGAGACCGATGCTGGTCGACGACGACCACGACCACCGGACCCCGCCTTCGAGCAGCCCGAGAAGCAGGGTGAGGCCGCCGCCCGTGAGCAGCAGCGAGCCCAGCACGTCGATCCGGTGCCGGGCCGGCTCCACCCTCTCCTCGAAACGGCGCAGGAACATCCACAGGGCGGCCGCGCCGACGGGCAGGTTGACGAGGAAGATCCAGCGCCAGGACATGTAGTCCGAGAAGAGACCGCCCAGCGTCGGGCCGACCACCGCGGACAGCGCCCACACCCCGGCGAGGTAGCCCTGTACCTTGGCCCGTTCCTGGATCGAGTAGATGTCACCCACGATCGTCATGCCGATCGGCTGCACGGCGCCCGCGCCGATGCCCTGGACCGCTCGGAACGCGATCAGCGAGGTCATGTTCCACGCCAGCCCGCACAGCAGCGACCCGAGCAGGAAGATGCCGAGGCCGGTCAGCATCATCGGCTTGCGGCCGTACTGGTCGGCCAGCTTGGAGTAGAGCGGAACCGTGACGGCCTGGGTCAGCAGGTAGACCGAGAACAGCCAGGGGAACTGGGTGAACCCACCGAGGTCCTCGACCACGGCCGGGACCGCGGTGGCGAGCACGGTGGCGTCGATGGCGACCAACCCCACGCTGAGCATCACGGCCAGCAGGACCGGCCCGCGCTCGCTGCGCAGGCCCACGTCGGCGCGGCTGACCGGCGGCGTGGACGTCACGCTGTGTCCCAACCCATCGTCAACGGGGTCCATTCCTCCGGGTGTCGGCAGGGGATGTTTGCATGGAGTCGTGGCGAACGTGATCGAGGCCTCGGGGCTTCACAAGCGTTACGGCGACGTGGTCGCCCTCGGCGGGCTGGACCTCCAGGTCGAGGAGGGGACCGTCATGGGTCTCCTGGGCCCCAACGGCGCCGGCAAGACGACAGCGGTCCGGGTGCTCACCACCCTGCTCAAGCCCGACGCGGGCACCGCGACGGTGCTCGGGCTCGATGTGGTCAGGGACGGTCAGGAGCTGCGCCGCCGGATCGGCGTCTCCGGTCAGTACGCCGCCGTCGACGAGCACCTGACCGGGTTCGAGAACCTCGAGATGGTGGGCCGGCTCTACCACCTCGGCGCCAGCGCGAGCCGGGCGCGGGCCGAGGAGCTGCTCGAGCGCTTCGACCTCACCGAGGCGGCCGGGCGGGTCGTCAAGGGGTGGTCCGGGGGGATGCGCCGGCGGCTCGACCTCGCCGGGGCGCTCGTGGCCGCGCCGCCCGTGCTCTTCCTCGACGAGCCCACGACCGGGCTCGACCCCCGCGGCCGGGCAGGCATGTGGGACGTGATCGCCGACCTCGTGGCCGGCGGCACGACGCTGCTCCTCACCACGCAATACCTCGAGGAGGCCGACCGGCTCGCCGACCGGATCGCGGTCATCGACCACGGCCGGGTGATCGCACTCGGCACCTCCGACGAGCTCAAGTCGCAGGTCGGCGGCGAGAGCATCGAGGCGACGCTCAGCGACCCGGTGGACCTCGACCGAGCGGTGGCCGCTGCCCGCGGGCTCGGCGTCGGCGAGGCCCGGCCCGACCAGCGCAGCCGCCGGCTCACCATTCCCGTCGACGGCGGGTCCCAGGACCTCGTGGAGCTGTTGAGGCGACTGGACGCCGACGGCGTGCGCCTCGACGAGGTGGGACTGCGCCGGCCCACGCTGGACGACGTGTTCCTGCACCTCACCGGTCACGGTGCGGTGGACGAGACCGAGGAGGACCGGTCATGAACGTGGTCGAAGCGGTCGGCGACACCGTCACCATCACCCGGCGCAACCTGAAGAAGATCCTGCGCGTGCCTGACCTCCTGGTCTTCACGCTCATCTCGCCGATCATGTTCGTCCTGTTGTTCGCGTTCGTGTTCGGCGGAGCCATCGGCACCCAGGACACCGGCGTGGGCTACCGCGAGTTCCTCACGCCGGGGATCTTCGTCCAGACCGTGATCTTCGGGGCCACGTTCACCGGCTACAGCCTGGCCGAGGACCTGCAGAAGGGGATCATCGACCGGTTCCGGTCGCTGCCGATGTCGTCCTCCGCAGTGGTCTCCGGCCGCACCGCCTCCGACGTCGGCATCAACGTGCTCAGCCTCGTGGTGATGGCGACGACCGGCCTGCTCATCGGCTGGCGGATCCGCACGTCGGTGGTCGATGCGGTCCTCGGGTTCCTCTTCATCCTGTTGTTCGCCTATGCCATCTCCTGGGTCATGGCCTTCGTCGCGCTGGTGGTCCGGACTCCCGAGGTCGTCAACAACGCCTCGTTCATCGTGATCTTCCCGGTGACCTTCCTGGCCAACACGTTCGTCTCCACGAGCTACATGCCGAGCGCCCTGGCGACGTTCGCCAACTGGAACCCCGTCTCCGCCGTGGCCCAGGTCGCCCGGGAGAGGTTCGGCAACCTCGGCCCGGACGCGGTGGTGCCCGATGTCTGGGCTCTCCAGCATCCCGAGGTCTACACGCTCGCGTGGGTGGCCCTCATCATCGGGGTGTTCGCGCCCCTGTCGATCAGCCGCTACCAAAGGACGGCCAGCCGCTGACCTGTGGTTTGATCGTTCCAATCGGGGGTCTTACGGAGGGGTGCGGAGCATGGAGACCTGGCCAGGCAACGCCTACCCGTTGGGGGCGACGTTCGACGGCAGCGGCACCAACTTCGCGCTGTTCAGCGAGGTCGCCGAGAAGGTCGAGCTGTGCCTGTTCGACCTCGGCGCGGGGGGTCAGGTCGTGGAGACCCGGGTCGAGCTGAGCGAGGTCGACGCCTTCGTCTGGCACGGCTACCTGCCGACCGTGCAGCCCGGCCAGCGCTACGGGTATCGCGTCCACGGGCCGTGGGACCCGACCAAGGGCCAGCGCTGCAACCCGGCGAAGCTGCTGCTCGACCCCTACGCCAAGGCGACCACGGGGGAGATCGACTGGGACCAGGCGCTTTTCGGCTACGACTTCGGCGACCCGGACTCGCGCAACGACGACGACTCCGGCCCGCACATGACCTATGGCGTGGTCATCAACCCGTTCTTCGACTGGGAGGGCGACCGGCGTCCGGCGATCCCCTACAACCAGACGGTCATCTACGAGGCCCACGTCAAGGGGCTGACCTACCTGCACCCCGAGGTCCCGGAGGAGATGCGCGGCACCTACGCCGCGCTGACGCACCCCGCCGTCATCGCCCACCTCACCAAGCTCGGCATCACGGCGATCGAGCTGATGCCGGTCCACCAGTTCATCCAGGACAGCACGCTGCTCGACAAGGGCCTGCGCAACTACTGGGGCTACAACACACTGGCCTTCTTCGCGCCGCACTCCGACTACTCCTCGACAGGCGACCTCGGCCAGCAGGTCCAGGAGTTCAAGTCGATGGTCAAGTCGCTGCACGCGGCGGGCATCGAGGTCATCCTCGACGTGGTCTACAACCACACCGCCGAGGGCAACCACCTCGGGCCGACGCTGTCGATGAAGGGCATCGACAACCAGGCCTACTACCGGGTCGTCGAGGACGACCCGCGCTACTACATGGACTACACGGGCACCGGCAACTCCCTCAACGTCCGCCACCCGCACTCGCTCCAGCTGATCATGGACTCGCTGCGCTACTGGGTCACCGAGATGCACGTCGACGGTTTCCGCTTCGACCTCGCCTCGACCCTGGCCCGCGAGTTCTACGACGTCGACCGGCTGGCGACGTTCTTCGAGCTCGTGCAGCAGGACCCGGTGGTCAGCCAGGTCAAGCTGATCGCCGAGCCCTGGGACATCGGGCCCGGCGGCTACCAGGTCGGCGGGTTCCCGCCGCAGTGGTCGGAGTGGAACGGCGCCTACCGCGACACGGTCCGGGACTTCTGGCGTGGCGAGCCCTCGCTGGGGGAGTTCGCCTCCCGGGTGGCCGGCTCCTCCGACCTCTACGAGCACTCGGGGCGTCGTCCGTTCGCGAGCATCAACTTCGTCACCGCCCACGACGGGTTCACGCTGCGTGACCTGGTGTCCTACAACGACAAGCACAACGACGCCAACGGCGAGAACAACAAGGACGGCGAGAGCCACAACCGGTCGTGGAACCACGGCGTCGAGGGGCCGACCGACGACCCGGAGATCCTGGCCGCCCGGTCCCGCGAGCAGCGCAACTTCCTGGCCACGTTGCTGCTCAGTCAGGGGGTGCCGATGCTCCTCCACGGCGACGAGCTGGGCCGGACCCAGCACGGCAACAACAACACCTACGCGCAGGACAACGAGCTCAGCTGGGTGCACTGGGACGACATCGACCGCCCGCTGCTCGAGTTCACGGCCGCCGTCGTCCAGCTGCGCCAGAGCCACCCCACGTTCCGCCGGAAGCGCTTCTTCACCGGTTCCACGGTCCGCACTGGCCCCAAGGGCCAGGAGCGCCTCAACGACATCGTGTGGCTCCACCCCGACGGGCACGCGATGGAGGACGACCACTGGGCCGGCGACGACCAGGTGATCGGCATGTATCTCAACGGCGACGGCATCGCCGGCAAGGGCGCCCGCGGGGAGACCATCCACGACGACCACTTCCTGATCTACTTCAACGCCGACGGGTCGGTCGACCTCACCCTGCCGCCCGAGGAGTACGCCGCGGCCTGGGACGTCGTCATCAACACCGGCGGCACCGCCGACGCCGCCGCGACCTGCGCGGCCGGCAGCACCTTCCACATGGAGCACCGCAGCGTGCTCGTCCTTCGGCAGCACTCCACGCCCGAGGCCGAGCCTGACCTGTCCGTGGCCGCGTCCGTCGCCGCCCAGGCCCCGGTGGGTACCCGCACGAAGTGACCCCCGCCCGCGCCCCCGCCAGCACCTATCGGCTGCAGATCTCGCCGTCGTTCGACCTGCACGCGGCGGCGGCCGTGCTGCCCTATCTCCACGAGCTCGGCGTCGACTGGGTCTACCTCTCTCCGATCTTGGAGGCGGAGCCGGGTTCGGAGCACGGCTACGACGTGGTCCGGCACGACCGCGTCGACCAGGCCCGCGGCGGTGCCGACGGACTGGCCGCCCTCTCCGCGCAGGCGCGCGGGCTGGGCATGGGGGTGCTCGTCGACATCGTGCCCAACCACGTCGGCGTGGCCACCCCGGAGGCGAACCCCTGGTGGGCCGACGTGCTGGAGCACGGCCGCGAGTCGGCCTACGCCGGCTTCTTCGACGTCGACTGGACGGCCGGCGGGGGCTCGATCCGGACCGGTGCGGACCTCAACTACCGCCGCTTCTTCACCATCGACTCGCTGGCCGGGATCCGGGTGGAGGACCGTGAGGTCTTCGACGCCAGCCACGTCGAGATCCGCCGTTGGTTCGACGAGGGCCTGGTCGACGGGCTGAGGGTCGACCATCCGGACGGCCTGCGCGACCCCGGCGGCTACCTCGACGACCTCGCGACCCTGACCGGGGACGCCTACGTCGTGGTCGAGAAGATCCTCGAGCCGGGCGAAGGGCTCGTGACGTCCTGGTCGACCGCCGGCACGACGGGCTACGACGCGCTGGCCCTGGTCGACCGGGTGCTGACCGACCCGGCGGGGGAGGAGCCCCTGACCCGGCTGGCCGAGAGCCTCGGCGCCCCCACCGACTGGGCGGACCTCGTCCACGGCACCAAGCGCGCGGTCGCCGACCGCGCCCTGCACCCCGAGGTACGCCGCATCGTGCGCGACCTGTCGGGAGCCGAGGTCGAGGGCAGCACCCGACCGGAGCCACCGTCCCTGGTGGACGCGGTCGCCGAGCTGCTCGCCTGCTTCCCGGTCTACCGCTCCTACCTGCCCGAGGGTCGGGCCCACCTCGACCACGCGTTCGCCGACGCGCGCCGCCGCCGGCCCGACCTGGAGCCGGCGTTCGACCGCATCCAGCCCATGCTGCGCGACGGACGGCATCCGGCAGCCCTTCGCTTCCAGCAGACCAGCGGGATGGTCATGGCCAAGGGCGTCGAGGACTGCGCGTTCTACCGCTACCCGAGGCTGACCTCGCTCAACGAGGTGGGCGGGGACCCGAGCGTGTTCTCGGTCCCGGTCGCGGACTTCCACACCGCGCTGGCACGGCGCCAGTCGGAGTGGCCGCAGGCGATGACCGCCCTCACGACCCACGACACCAAGCGCAGCGAGGACACCCGGGCGCGGCTCACCGTGCTCGCCGAGATCCCCACCGCGTGGGAGGCGGCCCTCGACGAGCTGCTCCGCTTGGTGCCCGTGCCGGACCAGGCCTTCGGGTCGCTGCTGTGGCAGGCCGTGCTGGGCGTCTGGTCCGGGTCCCCCCAGCCGGCCCTGCGCGACCGCCTGCACGCCTACGCCGAGAAGGCGATGCGGGAGGCCGGTGACCGCACCACCTGGGCCGACCCCAACGAGGACTACGAGACGGCCATGCGGGCCGCCGTCGACGCCGCCTTCGACGACGACCGGGTGGTGGCGGTCCTCGGCGAGCTCTCCGACCGGGTCGACGGCCCGGCGTGCAGCAATGCGCTCGCCGCCAAGCTGGTCGCGCTGACCATGCCGGGCGTCCCGGACGTCTACCAGGGCACCGAGCTGTGGGACCAGAGCCTCGTCGATCCGGACAACCGGCGTCCGGTCGACTTCGCCCACCGAGCCGCCGTGCTCGACGGCGCTGAGGACCCGGCATGGCTCAAGGCCGCGGTCGTCCTCTCCGCGCTCACGCTGCGCCGCGACCGGCCCGAGCTCTTCACGACCTACGCGCCCGTGGCCGCGGCCGGTGAGGCCGCCGAGCACGTGTTGGCCTTCGACCGCGGCGGCGTCGTCGCGGTCGCCACCCGATTGCCGGTCGGGCTCGCTGCGCGTGGCTGGGGGGACACCGAGCTCGCCCTGCCGGCGGGCACCTGGACCGACGTGCTCACCGGGAGGCCGGCGAGCCACCGGATGACGGAGCTCCTCGGGCCCTACCCGGTCGCGCTCCTGGTGCGCGACTCATGACCTCGGCGCCGGAGCGCGGCCGGTTCGACGTGTGGGCGCCGCTCCCCCACCGGCTGCGGCTCGCCGTGGGGGATGACGTCGTCGAGATGGCTCGGAGCGAGGATGGCTGGTGGACCCCGGCCGGGCCGGTGCCCGACGGCGAGGTGGACTACGGCTACCTGCTCGACGAGTCCGACCGCGTCCTGCCCGACCCGAGGTCGCGCCGCCAACCCGACGGGCCGCACGAGCGTTCGCGCACCGTCGACCTCGCGGCGTACGAGTGGGGCGACGGAGACTGGGCCGGGCGCCCCCTCGAGGGGGCCGTCGTCTACGAGCTGCACGTCGGGACGTTCACCCCCGAGGGCACGCTGGATGCCGCGATCGGCCGGATCGACCACCTGCTGAGCCTGGGTGTCGGCCTCGTGGAGCTGATGCCCGTCAACGGGTTCGACGGCACGCACAACTGGGGCTACGACGGCGTCGGCTGGTTCACCGTCGACGAGACCTACGGCGGCCCGGCCGCCTACCAACGCTTCGTGGACGCCTGCCACCAGGCGGGGCTGGGGGTCGTCCAGGACGTCGTGCACAACCATCTCGGCCCGTCGGGCAACTACCTGCCGCTGTTCGGTCCCTACCTCAAGACCGGTCGCAACACCTGGGGCGACCTGGTCAACCTCGACGGCGAGGGCTCGGCCGAGGTGCGCCGCTACATCCTCGACAACGTGCGGATGTGGCTGGCGGACTACCACGTCGACGGCCTCCGGCTCGACGCCGTGCACGCGCTGGTCGACTCCTCGCCGGTGCACCTGCTGGCGGAGATGTCGGCGGAGGTCGACGCGCTGGCGGCCGAGCTGGGCCGGCCGCTGACGCTGATCGCGGAGTCCGACCTCAACGACCCGGTGATGATCACGCCGCGTGGAGAGGGGGGCTACGGACTGGCCGCGCAGTGGAGCGACGACTTCCACCACGCCCTGCATGTCGCCCTCACAGGTGAGACGCACGGCTACTACGCCGACTTCGCGCCGCTCGCCGCCCTGGTGAAGGTCTGCGAGCGCGGGTTCTTCCACGACGGCACGTGGTCGTCGTTCCGCGAGCGGGAGCACGGCGCCCCGATCGACACCGACGCCGTACCGCCGTGGCGGCTGGTTATCTGCAGCCAGAACCACGACCAGATCGGCAACCGCGCGGCCGGGGACCGGCTGACCGAGGCGCTCGACGACGACCAGCTGGCGTGCGCCGCGCTCGTGACGATGTGCTCGCCGTTCACCCCGATGCTGTTCCAGGGCGAGGAGTGGGCGGCCTCGACGCCGTTCCAGTTCTTCACCAGCCACAACGACCCGGAGATCGGCCGGGCCACCTCGGAGGGCCGGCTCGCCGAGTTCGCCAGGCACGGCTGGGACCCCGACACCGTGCCCGACCCGCAGGACGAGGCGACGTACGACCGCTCCAAGCTCGACTGGTCGGAGCCGGCCACCCCTCGCGGCCGACGGATGCTGTCGGTCTACCGACGGCTGGCGGCGCTGCGGCGGGAGCATGCCGAGCTCACCTCACCGACGTTCGCCGAGTGCACGGCCGACGAGGAGACACGGGTGTTCACCATGCGTCGCGGGGGGCTCACCGTGGTGGTCAACTTCGGCGAGCAGCAGCAGGTCGTCGACGTCGCCGCGGGCGAGCTGCTCTTCGAGACGGAGTCAGGCGTGGACCTGCGGGACGGCTCGGTCACCCTGCCTCCGCACGCCGGCTGCCTCGTGGGCCAGGTCTAGTAGCCGCCGGACTCCAGCTCGTCGAGGGAGATCTGCTCGTCCTCGGCGGGTGCCTCCACGTCCGGCTGCTCGTTGAAGCCGGAGAACGTGACCTCACCCGGGTCCTCGCCCTCCTCCTTGACGATGCTGACCAGGTAGTGGTCGCCGTCCACGAGGACGTAGCCGCTCGAGGTGCCCTGCTCCGGCCGGTCGGAGATGATCTCGATCGTCTCCTCGCCGTCGATCTCCTTGAGCTCGCCCTTCTCGTACTTGGCGCCCTTGTCGTCGATCAGCTCGCCGAGGAACTCCTCGAGGTCGCAGAACGGCTTGAACGAGGTGTCGTCGGCGGGCAGCGTCACCCACTTGTCCCCGACGGCCGCGATGATCTGCGGTGCGGCCTCGGGGCCGGCGGACAGCTCCCAGAACGCCTCGTCGGGCCTGAACCAGGTCGTGTCGTCCACGCCGAGGATCTCTGCGGTCGCGCCCTGGGTGCCGAACGATCCGGAGCAGTTGCCGCCCTCGCCGATCGACATCTCGATGTCGATCACCTGGTCGTCCGAGCTCAGCGTGCCGTCGATGGTGACCCCCGTGAGGTCTCCCATGGCGTCCTTGGCGGCCTCGGCGATCTTGTCCGCGGACTGCCCGGCGAAGTCCCCTCCGTCTTCCCCGCCGCCGTCGCCACTGTCACCGCAGCCGGTGAGGACAGCCGCGAGGGCCGTCACGACGACAAGGGATCCCCGTGCTCGTGAGCGCATTGGGTCACCCTAGGGGGTGGCCGGCCCGGTCACAGAGACGGTCACACGGACGCCAGCTCGCGGTCCGGGTCGGGAGCCGGCGGGGCCTCGTCCTCACGGAACCCGTAGCGGCTCCACCACCGGGCCATCGGGGCCGGTGCCCACCAGTTCCAGCGGCCGAGGAGCTTCATCGTCGCGGGGACCAGCAGGGCCCGGACGATGGTGGCGTCGACGAGCAGGGCGACGAGCATGCCGATGCCCAGCATCTTCATGAAGACGATGCCGCTGGTGGCGAACGCCCCGATCACGACCGCGAGGAGCACCGCGGCGCTGGTGATGATCCGGCCCGTCTTCTGCACGCCGGTGGCCACGGCCAGGTCGTTGTCGCCCGGGCCCTTGGCGCTGCGGTCCCACTGCTCCCGGATCCGCGAGAGCAGGAACACCTCGTAGTCCATCGAGAGACCGAACAGGATGGCCAGCATCAGGATCGGGTTGGTGGCGTCCAGGAACCCCTGCGGCGAGAAGCCGAGCAGCCCGGAAAGGTGTCCGTCGGCGAAGATCCAGGTGACGACCCCGAACGAGGCGGTGATGGAGAACAGGTTCATCACGACCGCCTTGACCGGCAGCACAAGTGAACCGAAGGCCAGGAACAGCAGGAGCAGCATCACCCCGGCCACGATCAGCCCCATCGTCGGCAGGTGGGAGCCCACCGAGTCGATGAGGTCGACGGTCGCCGCGGACTGACCGCCCACCAGCACCTGGCCCGACGCCGGGTCGACCGCCCGGATGTCCTCGACGAGGGCCTGGCTGGCCTCGGTCTGCGAGTTGCCCTCCCAGGTGGCGCGCAGCAGCGCGCTGCCTTCTTCCGCGGCGACCGGCTGCACGTCCAGAACCCCGTCGAGCGCGGCCACGTCGCCGGCGTACGCCGAGACGTCGGCCTCGGACGCACCTGTGAGCAGCAGCTCGGCGCTGGACGTCTCGGGGCCGAACTCCGAGAGCTTCGCCGCCGCCACGTGGGCCGGTGCGTCCTCGGGCAGCACCTTGTGGTCGACGCTGCCCCAGGTGGCCCCGAGGAACGGCGAGGCGATGAGCAGCAGCCCGGTGACCGTCACGGCGATGACGAGCCACGGCCGGCGCATGACCCCTCGGGCCAGCGCCGCCCAGCGACCGTGCTCGTCCTCGACGACGACGGGCCGACGGCGGCGCCACGGCAGCCGGCCGGCGTCGACGCGACGCCCGAGCAGCCGGAGTGCCGCCGGGAGCACGGTCAGGGCCGCGAGCATCGCGACGAGGACCGCGGCCATGCCGCCGTAGCCCATGCTCCTGAGGAACGCCTGCGGGAAGATCAGGAGGCTCGACATCGCGGCGGCGACCGTCAGGCCGGAGAAGAGCACGGTGCGGCCGGCCGTCGACATGGTGCGGCGGATCGCGGTGGCCGCGGCGTCGGGATCGTCGGACGGCAGCTGTGCCAGCTCCTCGCGGAACCGGCTGACCACGAACAGCGCGTAGTCGATCGCCAGCCCGATGCCCAGCAGCGAGATGACGTTGACCGAGAAGATCGACACCTCGGTGAAACCGGTGATCACCCGCACCAGGGCCAGGGCGCCCACCATCGCGAGCAGGCCGACCAGGGCGGGCATCGAGGCCGCGACGAGGCTTCCGAAGATGAGGAGCGCGAGGATCAGCACGATCGGCATCGAGATCATCTCGGCCCGCTTGAGGTCCTTGCTGGTGATCTCGTTGACGTCGTCGAAGACCGCGAACGCGCCCGCGACGTTGGTCTCGAGGCCCGTCTCGCGATCGGCCTCGAGCGTCGGCGCCAGCTCGTCGTAGCTGGTGAGGTAGTCGTCCTGGCTGGTGCCCGCCAGCGAGATCAGCACCTGCGCGGCGTGGCCGTCCTCGCTGACCAGCTCGGACGGGTCGGGGGCGGCGTAGTAGGGCACGACCCGGCTGGTGGTGCCCGGCGCGTAGCTCTCGACCAGGCGCTGCACCTCGGCCTGGAACTGCGGGTCGGAGGCGGTGAGGTCCTCGCTGGAGTAGATCGCGACGACGTCGACGCCCTGGTTGCCGAAGGTGTCCTGCTCGAGGGCCAGCTCGCGCGCGGACTCGGAGTCCTTGTCGTCGAAACCGCCCCGCGACAGCGAGTCGAAGACCCCGAAGCCGTACGCCGCGGCCGCCACCGCGACCACCAGCCCGGCCAGCAGCACGGCCAGCGACCGACGGGCCACGAAGGACCCCCAACGCTCGATCATGGTGACTCCCCACAACTCCAGTGATTGATGTAAAGTAAGTGAACGGCGTTCACCGTAAACGGTGTAAACTCCGGCTGTCAACCACCCAGGGGAGGAATGCGTGACCCAGGTCCAGACCCCCGCCCAGTCCCGGCGGGAACGCCAGCGCGAGGCGACCTACGACGAGATCGTCGCCGCCTCCCGGGAGCTGCTCGCCGAGGGAGCGGAGCTGTCACTGCGTGCGGTCGCGACCAAGATGGGCCTGACCGCACCGGCGCTCTACCGCTACGTCGCCAACTACCAGGAGCTCGTCGACCTGGTCGCGTTCGAGATCGACAAGGCGGCCACCGTGACCTTCGCAGCCGCTGCGGACGCGCTGCCCGAGGACGACTACGCGGGCCGGCTGGTCGCCTCCAGCATGGAGTTCAGGATGTGGGCCCTGGCCAACCCCCGCGAGTTCGGGCTGGTCTTCGCCAACCCGGTGGCCGACGCCAACTGCATCCGGCGTGAGCTCATCACCCAGGCCAGCTCGGGCCATCTCATGACCGGACAGATGCGCGCGCTGTGGGAGCACAACCGTCATCCCATCCCGTCTCTCGACGAGCTCCCGCCCGCGGTGCGGGAGGCGGTGCTCGACCCGCTGATCCCCGCGAAGGTCGACGACCTGGCCGAGGAGGACCGGGGTCTCGCGTGGCTCTACATGCAGGGATGGACAGTGCTCTACGGCGTGGTCGCCCTCGAGGTGTTCGGCCACATGGACCCGCGGGTGATCGAGTCGGGCGAGATGTTCATCCAGGCGGTGCGCGGCTTCGCGCCCAAGCTGGGTCTCGAGCAGGACGTCGACCGGCTCGAGCGGATCATGCGGGATCGGCTGGCACGGGGCTAGCCCCTAGCCGAGCTCGCCGCCGTAGTTGGGGAGCCGGTAGGCCTTCTCGTAACCGTCGCCGGTGAAGTCCGTCGGGTTGTTTCCCACGTTGGCGATCAGGGTGTAGCCGGCCGCGATGAAGCGGTTGCGGCAGCGCTGCTTGCCGTGCCGGATCGTTTCGCCCTTCCTCCGCATGCACAGGGCCGCGACGTCGTATCCGGCGTCGCTGAGCTGGGTGCGGGTGCGCTGACGCTGGACATTGAGTCGTCCGGTGTTGAAGACCAGGGCGACGCCGAGTCCCTGGGCGACGGTGGCGAACTTGAGGATCCGGGGGATCGCGCCGGCCTGGGGGCCGTCGTAGTAGGACGCGATCGAGGAGTTGTCGATGTCGAAGTTGACCGCGAGGCCGGTGTCGCCGGACTCGGTGCGCTCACGCAGGTAGGCACCCGAGCCCTTCATCACCTTGCTGACGTCCTTGAGCCATTGCTCGCGGCTGGGCACCTTGCGCTCCGCGGCCGAAGCCGGACCGGCTGCGGAGCCGAGTGCGAGGGTGAGGAGCGTGAGCAGTGCGACCAGCTTCGTCATACCCGCACCGTAACCGCCTCAGGCGAGCAGCTCGTCCACCCATGCGGGCACGAGCAGGCCGGCCGGCCCCTGCCTCGACTCGTGGAAGAACAGGCTGCCCTCGCTGGGCTTGAGGTTGAGCTCCAGGGTCCGGGCGCCGTAGGCGCGGGCGGCCCTGACGAAGCCGGCGGCCGGGTAGACCGCGCCCGAGGTGCCGATCGACACGAACAGGTCACAGACCTCCAGGGCGTCGAAGATGCGTTCCATCTCGTAGGGCACCTCGCCGAACCAGACCACGTCCGGCCGTAGGTCGGCGGCCGCGCACTGCGGGCACTCCGGCCCGTGGCCGAGGTCGTCATGCCACGGCGTGCGCGTCTCGCAGGCCCCGCACAGCGCGGAGAGCAGCTCACCGTGCATGTGCAGGACTCGGGTCGACCCGGCGCGCTCGTGGAGGTCGTCGATGTTCTGGGTCACGACCAGCAGGTCGTCGTGCAGCCACTGCTCGAGCCGGGCCAGGGCCCTGTGCGCCGGGTTGGGCTCGACCGCGGCGAGAGCGGCGCGGCGGGCGTCGTAGAACCGCTGGACCGTGGCCGGGTCGCGGGCGAAGGCCTCCGGCGTCGCCACGTCCTCGACCCGGTGGCCCTCCCACAGGCCGTCGGCGTCGCGGAACGTCGGCACCCCGCTCTCCGCGGAGATGCCGGCTCCGGTGAGGACGACCACCTTCATCGGTGCGACATCACATCCCGCCGTGGTAGTGCGCGATGGCGTCCGGCGGCGTCATCGCCGGCCCGCCCTTGCGGCCCAGGAAGAAGACGCTGTTGGCGCCGTCGAGCGAGTGTCTCGGGTCCAGGAACCGGTCGAGGTGGCTCAGCCAGAAGAACGCCAGGCCGGCCAGCCGGCCGAGCGTGGCGGACCGCGTGAGCGCTCGGACGAAGTAGTTCACCGACCACCGCAGCGAGGTCCCCGCGCCCGCCACCTGGCCGCTCTCCACCTCCTCGAACTCGCGGAACAGGTAGCGGTGGCCGGACTCGGTGAAGCGGGTGAAGTCGTAGGCCCCCTCGTGCACCTGCTGCATGAAGGGCGTGTCGGCGTAGACCAGGCCACCGTCGCGCAGCACGCGCCCGATCTCGCCGACGACCACGGTCGGCTCGAGGACGTGCTCGAGCACGGCCTGGATGATCACGCCGTCCACAACCCCATCGGCGAACGGGATGCGGTGACCGTCGGCGACCAGCTGGACGTTGGCGCTGGCGTAGACGTCGAAGGCGACCAGATCGACCCTTTGGTCGGCGTACAACGCCTCCAACCCGTCGCCCACCGTGCCGCCACCGATGACCAGGATGCGTGGGCGGCGGCCGGTCGCGGCGGCGTCGGCCAGCAGCAGGTCGACCATCCGGCCGGCGAGCCGCGGGGCCTGCTTGTTGGCCGGGTGGAGCATCCGCTTGACGACGCCGGGACGGTCCGGGCGAGTGACCAGGGAGGCGGCCGAGGTGGCCGTGAGCGACTCGGCCGAGAGGACGCTGTGCTCGAAGTCGACCAGGGCCGGCACGCCCGCGACGACCGGGAACAGGTCGGTGGCGTGGGCACAGGCGGTGTTGGAGCAGCGCCAGCCACCCGTGTCCGCCCCGAGGACGGCGCCACAGCGCGGGCAGACGACCGCGCCCTCCGCGACGAGCGTCATCAGGTCCAACACCGAGACAGGATAGGTCTGGCCCCGGTACAACCGAGGGCGCTGCTCACCCAGGAGCCGTCTGTCCTTCGATGTCGATCGAGTCCAGCACCGTCTCGAGCTCGGCCAGGTCGGCCTCCGAGTCGGGGTTGCCGACCTGCGTCAGGAACACCTGGCGCTCTCCTTCCACGTCGACGACGTACACCGTCGCGGCGCCACCGGGGAGGAGGACGAAGTACTTGTCCGTGGGCTCGCTGTACCAGACCTGGAGCCCGGTGAACCCGTACTCGGCCATCTGGCACCTGCTGAGATCAAGGCGCTCCGGGATCCTGAGGTCGAGGCGGGTCGCTGGGTAGCCGCCGAACGTAGTCTCCGTGACATTCGTCGTCAGCGCCCCGCCCTTCTGCTCCCGCAAGGCGGTGACGAGGGCGTCCACGCCTGGCCCGACGGCCCTGGTCGGTCCGCCTTCTCCTCGGCACGTGTCCGCGAAGATCTCCTCGACCACGACTCCGTAGAACCCGAACTCGTCAGGCTGATCGGAGTGCTTGGCGTACACGTGGCCGTACTGCACCGTCCAGCCTTCCGGGAAGGTGACCGTGAAGCTCGCGACCGACCAGTCCGAGCTCGGGATCAGATAGGTGCCCGGCTCGATCGGTACGTGCGCACCTTCATCCTGGGCATCCCACTCGGGGATCGAGAGGAGTGTGGTGGAGGCTGTCGCCCCCGCCGGCGGCGACGCTGAGCGCACAGGTGCCGCCGCCGAAGGCTCGGAGTCGCCCCCGCATCCGGCCAGGCTGACAACCAGCAGCAGGCCGGCCAGCTCGGGCCCGCCGCGCACCGACACCGTCCCCAGTCGGAGGTTCAGGTTCATGACCACACGACTGCCGAGTCGCCCGAAAGGATGCACGACCTGACGAAGAAGATCCATGCAACCTTTCAGCCCCTTGGCTGGTCGTGGGGGCATGACATGGAAGCCATTCCGGGGAACGCCACCCTCACCCGCAGGCGCCGTCGTGTGCGGCCTGCTGCTGACCGCGACCCTGTCCGCGTGCCGAGGCGACGCAGATGCTGGTGCTCCGCAGGTGACACCACCTGCTGAAACCTCGCAGACGTCGTCGGCCGCGGTGGCCCCGCTGCCGAGCGAGGACGGGGTGGTCGGACCGGGGACCTACCTGGTGCCGAGGAGCATGTGGTCGGCGGTGGACTTCACCATCACCTTCCCGGAGGACTGGAGGGTCCGAGAGGGCAACCTGTTCGACACCAACAGCGAACAGGACGACGAGTTCGGTATCCAACCGTTCGTGGTGACCAAGATCTACGCCGATGCCTGTAGCGGCGAAAAGGGCGCCGAGGTCCAGGTCGGCCCCGGCGTCGAGGACCTGGTCGACGCGCTGCTCGCCCAGACCGGCCCGGCCAAGACCACCGTGGAGACCACCCTGGGCGGATACCCCGCGACCCGGGTCGACCTGCGGGTCCCCGACCGTCTGCAGACCAGGGACTGCTTCGTGGGGCCCGGGACCGGAGTCCAGATCTGGCTCAACGGACCCACGAACTACCTGTGGCTGGCCCCCGACGGCCTGCTCAGGATCTACGTCGTCGACGTGGACGGCGAACGCGCGGTGTTCACCAGCCAGTACCGGCCCGCGCATACTTCCCAGGAGGACCAGACCGAGCTGCAAGAGGTCCTCGACTCCATTCAGATCCAGAAGTAGGCCGTGATGGTCGCGCACCCGATGCAACCGGTCGTTGGTGTGCCACGCACCGCCGACGTGCAGACCGTGCGCGCTGTCTTCGAGGCGTCGTACCGTCGCCTGGTCGGACAGCTGTACGCCGTGTGCGGCGACCTGACCGAGGCGGAGGAGGTCGTTGCCGAGGCCTTCGCCCGAGCCGTGCAGCACCAGCGCACGTTCGCGCGGCTGGACAACCCGGAGGCCTGGCTGCGGACGGTGGCGGTCAACGTGAGCCGCACGCGCCACCGCAGGAGCATGCGGCTCGTGCACCGGGAGCACGACAGAGCCGGCCCGCCGGCGCTCGACGACGAACGGATGGCGTTGATGGCCGCTCTGCGCAGACTGCCGACGGCACAGCGCGAGGCGATCGCCCTGTTCTACCTGGCCGACCTCCCGATCCACGAGGTGGCCGGCGCCACGGGTGCCAGCGTCGGGACGGTCAAGTCCCGGCTCTCTCGAGGACGAGCTGCGCTGGCCGTCCTGCTCGCTGACCTTCCCGACTCCAGTGAGGAGGCTCACCGTGGTTGACCTCGACCGGCTGCTTCGCTCCGACATCGCCCACGTCGCGTCCGAGGCCGTCGAACCGCCGCAGTTCGAGCCCATCGAGCGCCGGGGCGTCCGGCGCCGCCGGACCCAGACCGTCTGGGCCGCGGCGGCAGTCGTGGTCGTGCTGCTCGGGGCGCTGGGCGGCCTGCGGACCTTCGACCGCGACGACTCCGGCGCGCCCCCCGTGGTCGACCAGCCGCCGCGGTCGCTGCCGAGCGAGGACGGGGTGGTCGGACCGGGGACCTACCTGGTGCCGAGGAGCATGTGGTCGGCGGTGGACTTCACCATCACCTTCCCGGAGGACTGGAGGGTCCGAGAGGGCAACCTGTTCGACACCAACAGCGAACAGGACGACGAGTTCGGTATCCAACCGTTCGTGGTGACCAAGATCTACGCCGATGCCTGTAGCGGCGAAAAGGGCGCCGAGGTCCAGGTCGGCCCCGGCGTCGAGGACCTGGTCGACGCGCTGCTCGCCCAGACCGGCCCGGCCAAGACCACCGTGGAGACCACCCTGGGCGGATACCCCGCGACCCGGGTCGACCTGCGGGTCCCCGACCGTCTGCAGACCAGGGACTGCTTCGTGGGGCCCGGGACCGGAGTCCAGATCTGGCTCAACGGACCCAAGAACTACCTGTGGCTGGCCCCCGACGGCCTGCTCAGGATCTACGTCGTCGACGTGGACGGCGAACGCGCGGTGTTCACCAGCCACTACCGGCCCGGCGGCATGTCTCCGGAGGAGATGGCCGAGCTGCAGCAGGTCCTCGACTCCATCCAGATCCAGAAGTAGCCGCCAGGTCACGCGGGCGGCCCAGACTTCACAGAAGGAGAAACGCATGAACCTCATACATCGCCGAGTGGCTGTCCTCACATCAGCAGCCGTCGCCGCCGGGCTCGTCTTCGTCGCCGTTCCCGGCACGGAGGGAGCGGCCGCAGAGCCGCTTGAACCCGCGGAGATCGCGCTTGTCTGGCAGGCCACCGCTTTGACCACGGTGCCGTTCTCGCCAGCCCAGGGCATGTACCTGTCGTTCACGAGCACGGCGGTCGACAGGGCGGTCGGGAAGTCACTCAAGACCGCGAGCTCCTCCGAGGCCGCGGCGGTGGCCCGTGCCGCCCACGACGTCCTCGCGGAGTACTTCCCGGCGTCGGCCGGCACCCTCGACGCCAAGCTCGACGAGAGCCTCTCCGACGTCCCCGACGGTCCCGCACAGGACGCCGGAGTCGCTATCGGGGCGGAGGCCGCTGCCGCAGTGATCGCCTCGCGCGCCGACGATGGGCGGGGGGACCCGACGATCGTCTACAGCAGACAGCCAGGCATCGGGGTCTGGGCGGACCCACGGCCGATGGCTGTGCCGTGGTACGGCTTCGTCGACCGGATCGCCGGAGGCCGCCCGGTTGTCGTCGACGGCCCCGACCCCGTCGGCAGCCCCGCCTACCGCGCCGACCTGGCCGAGGTCCGGGACGAGGGCCGGGCCGGCGCGGACCCTGACAAGGCGGCGACCGCGACGTTCTTCAACGTCCCGGCCTTCGCGCTCTACCGCAACGCGCTGATCGCCCACCTCCGGGCGCATCCGCTGAGACTTCAGGAAACCACCGACCTCTTCGCGGACCTGGATCGCGCCACGGCCGAGGGCATGCGCCAGACCTGGCGTCACAAGCTCACCGAGGGATTCTGGCGTCCGACGGCGGCGATCACCTCCGACGACGGAGACCCGCTCACCCAACCGGTGCCCGACTGGACGCCGGTGCTGCCCGTCCCGCCTTACCCCGACTGGCCGAGCGGCCACGGGACGCTGACCGGCGCGTTCGCCGAGACGGTTCGCTGCCACCTGGGTGACATCCCGCTGACCCTGAACGGCGCCGGCTCCCGGCGCACGTACAGCAGCCTGGACACGCTCGAGCACGACGCGTTCATGTCCCGCATCTGGGGCGGGATCCACTTCCGGGACGCCATGGACGACGCGTACCTGATCGGCCACTCTGTCGCTCGGCAGGCCTGCGGCTGACGCCGCACATGCGCGCGGACGTTCAGTAGTACCAAGGGAACGGCGACCAGTCCGGCTCGCGCTTCTCCAGGAACTGGTCGCGACCCTCGGCGGCCTCGTCGGTCATGTAGGCCAGGCGCGTGGTCTCGCCGGCGAACAGCTGCTGGCCGACCAGGCCGTCGTCGATGAGGTTGAAGGAGTACTTCAGCATCCGCTGAGCGGTCGGGGACTTGCCGTTGACCAGCCGGCCCCACTCCAGCGCCGTCGCCTCGAGCTCGGCGTGCGGCACCGCCCTGTTGACCGCGCCCATCCGGACGCCGTCGTCGGCGGAGTACTCCTGGCCGAGGAAGAAGATCTCGCGGGCGAACTTCTGGCCGACCTGGCGGGCGAGGTAGGCAGACCCGAACCCGCCGTCGAAGGAGCCGACGTCCGCGTCGGTCTGCTTGAACCGCGCGTGCTCGGCGCTGGCGATCGTCAGGTCGCAGACCACGTGCAGGCTGTGGCCGCCGCCGGCCGTCCAGCCGGGCACGACGCAGATGACGATCTTGGGCATGAACCGGATGAGCCGCTGGCACTCCAGGATGTGCAGCCGCCCGAGCTTGGCCTTGTCCACGGTCTCGGCGGTCTCGCCCTCGGCGTACTGATAGCCGGTGCGTCCCCTGATCCGCTGGTCACCGCCGGTGCAGAAGGACCGCTTGCCGTTCTTGCTGCTCGGCCCGTTGCCGGTGAGCAGCACGCAGCCGACGTCGCTGGAGGTCCGGGCGTGCTCGAGCACCCGGAGCAGCTCGTCGACGGTGTGCGGCCGGAACGCGTTGAGGACGTCGGGCCGGTCGAAGGCGATCCGGACGGTGCCGTGGGCCTTCGCCCGGTGGTAGGTCAGGTCGGTCAGGTCCGTGAAGCCGGGGACGTCGTCCCAGGCCTGCGGGTCGAAGGTCTCCGACACTCCGTCTAGGGCACTCACGATTGCTCACCGTAGTCCCGGCGGTTGTGGGTGAATGTCCCGGTGAGCACCCCCACTGCGCTGCCGCGGGCGCTGGCCGAGCCCACCGACAACCCGGGCGCGCGCTGGGTCGGCCTGCTGACCGTCGCGAGCATCGGGCTGTGGGCCGGGTTCTTCGGCCCGATCCAGGTGCTGCTCGCCCAGCAGGCCGAGGCGATCGACCCCGCCAACAAGGAGCAGGTGCTCGCGCTCGTCACCGGGCTCGGTGCGCTCACCTCCGTGATCTGCAACCCGGTCGCGGGGGCGTTCTCGGACCGGACGACGCTGCGGGCCGGTCGGCGGCTGCCGTGGATCATCGGCGGCGCGCTCGGCGGCGCTCTGGCCCTCGCGTTCCTGTCCGCAGCCGACAGCGTGTGGTGGATGGTCGTCGGCTGGTGCGGCGTACAGGCGTCGCTCAACGCGCTGCTCGCCGCGGTGACCGCGATGATCCCCGACCAGGTCCCGGTCTCGCGGCGCGGCCGGGTGGGTGGCATCGTCGCGGTCGCGCAGACCATCGGGGTGGTCGGCGGGACGGGCATCGCGGCCGCCACCGGCAGCATCGCCACCGGCTACCTCGCGACGGCGGCGTTCCTGCTCCTGACGGTGGCCCCGTTCTGCTTCAACGCCAACGACGCCGCGCTGCCGGTGGCGTATCGCGAGCCCTTCGACGCCGGCCGCTTCCTGCGCTCGTTCTGGATCTCGCCGCGCGAGCACCCGGACTTCGCCTGGGCCTGGCTGACCCGGTTCCTGGTCAACCTCGGCAACGCGCTGGGCCTGCTCTACCTCCTCTACTTCCTCCAGGACGTGCTCGGCTTCACCTCCGACCAGGCCGAGGACCGGGTCTTCACCCTCACCGCCATCTACGCCGGGACCCTGGTGCTGACAACGGTCGTGTTCGGGGCCTGGAGCGACCGGCTCGGGCGGCGCAAGGTCTTCGTCATCTGGTCCGGCCTGGTGGCCGGGTCCGCGTCGCTGCTGCTGGGCGCCGGCCAGAGCTGGCCGATGGCGGTCGCGGCCGCGGCGGTGATGGGGTGCTCCTACGGCATCTACACCTCGGTGGACTTCGCCCTGATCACCGAGGTGCTGCCCGGGGCGGAGGACCGGGCCAAGGACCTGGGCGTCATCAACATCGCCAACGCCCTGCCCCAGGTCTTCGCACCGGTGCTGGCGGGTGTCCTGCTGGCGGTAGTGGAGGCCACCGGTGGTGCCGTCGACACCGACGGCGAGGGGTTCTCGACCGGCTACCTCGTCGTCTACGCCGTCGCGTTCCTCGCCAGCGTGCTCGGCTCGGTGTTCGTGACCCGGATCCGCGGCGTCCGCTGAGGGCCACTTCCGTACTACCGTGGCCCATGCGCATCTCTCGGTTGGCGGCCTTGGTGCTGGCCGCCTCGCTCGCCCTGGTCCCGGCGCCGGCGAACGCCGGCCGCGAGACCGTCCAGGACACCTCTGAGTTCGACGTCGTCCACAAGGACATCGACATGAAGTCCCTCACGGTGACCTACAACAGCAGAGGGGCGACCGCCAAGCTGCGCTTCAAGGACCTGCGTCGCCAGAAGCGGCTCCGGCTGTTCGTCCAGTTCTACAACCAGCCGAACGACGACCCGTTCTCGCCCCGATACGGCAACTTCCTCGAGCTGCGGATCAACGAGAAGGGCAAGATCAGGAAGGTCAACTGGGTGTTCGGGCCCGATGACGAGTTCGACGGCTACCACGCCGAGAAGTGCCGCGGCATCAAGATCAAGCCGGACTTCGACAAGGACCTCATCAAGTACAAGCTGCCCAACCGGTGCTCGCGCTTCCTCGACGGCAGGGGCTACATCACCAGCTACGCCTCGACACGGAAGTTCAAGGCGGCCCACTGGGACGACGGCGACCCGGCGGCGACGACCGGCGACTGGTTCGACACCACCCCCGGCTTGCGCGTCGAGCAGTAGAGGAATGCCCCGGGGGCCGATCGGGTTCCGGACTGTCATGACCCTGCAAGGCGAGTACGAGCCCAGCGCGGCGAAGTGGGTCCGCGACCAGGTCGAGGAGTACGAGGCCTCGGGCGGCGAGCGGGCCAACATCCTCCGTGGCCGCCCGGAGTGGCCGATCGTGGTGATCACCTCGGTCGGCCACCAGAGCGGCAAGCTCCGGAAGAACCCGGTGATGCGCGTCGAGCACGACGGTGTCTACGCGGCGATCGCGTCCTACGGCGGCGCCCCCGACCACCCGGAGTGGTACCACAACTTCCTCGCCAACCCGCGGGTCGACCTCCAGGACGGCCCCGAGCCGCACGAGTACGTCGCACGTCTCGCCGAGGGCGAGGAGCGGGCCGAATGGTGGGAACGCGCGGTGGCGCAGTTCGCGCCCTACGCGGACTACCAGGAGAAGACGGACCGGGAGATCCCGGTGTTCCTGCTCGAGCGGGTAACGAGCGCAGCGAGCGCAGCGAGCTAGCGAGTGGCGGTGGTCGAGGAGGTCGCGCAGCGACCGTCACGAGACCTCGCAAGCTGCGGCTGGGACGGAAGAAGCTACGGCCGCGACAACGAGGCGGCCAACGACACCAGGTGGCTCAGCCGGGCCAGCTCGGCGTCGACGAACTCGGGTCCGCCGCGGCGGCCGAGCACGATGAGCTCGTTGCCGTCGATGCGAGCGCCGGCGTAGATGTTGACCTCGTCACCGTCCAGGTCGACGCGGGCGGCGGTCTCGAGCTCGACGAACGGCAGGTCCGCGGGGGCCGCCCCGGTGCGCTGGGTGACTCCGTGCAGCCGGTGCACCCGCACCGCCCAGTCGGCGCGGAACACGTCCGGCAACAGGTCGACGACCCGGTCGAGAGCCTTCTCGGGGTCGGTGGTCAGCTCCTCGACGGCCTCGAGGTCGAGGAACAGGTTGCCGCCGGCGGCGTAGCGGTTGATCCACAGCACCTGCACGCCGTCGAGCCTGTTGCACGCCGAGACGATGGAGTCCGGCATGGCGCCACCCTGCATCTCGAGCAGCACGTCGTCGACAGCGGTGCCGTCGTCGTGGCGCTTCTCGACGATCTCGATGGCCTCGATGTCGCCGCCGGCCTCACCGATCGCGGTCGCCACGCGCCCCAACGAACCGGGGACGTCGGGGAGCTCCACGCGCAGGAGGTAGGGCACGCGATCACGCTACGTGAGCCCCGTGTCGAAGAGGTTTCGGGGTGGTCAGGGGGTGGACGGGCCGGCCAGCCGCTGCCGGAGACCGGTCGCGCGCACGGCTCGGCGCTGGATCGCCGCGCGTACGTCTTCCGGCGAGCCCACGACGACCACCCGGGTGCGGGCTCTGGTGACGGCGGTGTAGAAGAGCTCGCGGGTGAGCAGGCGGGACTCGGGGGGCGGCAGCACCACGACGACCTCGTCGGCCTGGCTGCCCTGGCTCTTGTGGATGGTCAGCGCGTGCATGGTCTCGACCTGCGCCACCCGGCTGGTGGCCAGGTCGAGGAGACCGGTGCTCGCGTCGATCGCGGCCCGCAGCGCGCGAGACGCACTGGCGCTGGGTGGCCGGACGGCGACCCCGACGTCGCCGTTGTAGATGCCGATGCCGTAGTCGTTGGCGGTGACCAGCAGCGGCCGGCCGGCGTACCAGCTAGACCAGATCGGCTCACCGGTGTCCTCGCCGAGCCAGCGCTCGACCTGTGTGTTCCAGTGGCGTACGCCGTAGGGGCCCTCGCGGTGGGCGCAGAGCAGCCGCCTCTGCTCCAGGAGCGACAGGGCCAGGGGGGCATCGCCGCGCTCGGCGGCCCTGACCACCTCGAGCGCGTGTGGCGCGACCAGGCCCCGGATCGCGGCGGCCGGGTCGGGGACGTCGATCAGGGCCAGGTGGTCACCGCCGGCCTCCAGCAGCGCAACGGCCTCGTCGGCGTCTCCCCGGCGGACGGCCTCGGCCAGCCCACCGATCGACTCCCCGAAGCGGTGGGAGGTGACCAGCGCGGCGACCGCGATCCGGGTCTTCTGCTGCACGGCGTCGACCAGGTCGGCCAGCACGGCGCCGGCCTCCACCGACGCGAGCTGGAACGGGTCGCCCACCAGGATCAGCCGGCTGCCGCCCCGGACGGCCTCGAGCAGCCGGGCCATCATCGTCAGCGACACCATCGAGGTCTCGTCGACCACGACCACGTCGTGCGGGAGCCGGTTGTCGCGGTGGTGGCGGAACCGCGACGAGGTGTCGGGGCGGGCGCCGAGCAGCCGGTGGAGGGTGACCGCACGGACGCCGGCGAGCCGGGCCTGGTCGGCGGCGGGCAGGTCGGCGACCTCGTGCTCCACCGCCTGCTGGAGACGCGCGGCCGCCTTGCCGGTGGGTGCGGCGAGAGCGATCCGAAGCGGTGGGTCGCCGGCCAGCTCCGCCTGCTCGGCGCACAGGGCGAGCAGGGCCGCGACCGTCGTCGTCTTGCCGGTGCCGGGGCCACCGGTGAGCACGGTCGTGGCGTGGGTCAGGGCCACCCGGGCGGCGGCGCGCTGCTCGTCGTAGCCCGCTGCGGGGAACACCCGGTCGAGTGCGGCGGCCAGCCACGTCTCGTCGGGCTGGTGGCCACCGGCCGGGCGGCCGACGAGGTCGCCGTGGACCTGCTCCTCCTCCCGCCAGTAGCGGTCGAGATAGAGCAGCCGGGCGTCGTCGCCCTCGAGCACCCGCAGCACCGGCTTGTCGCCCGACGTCAGGCCGCTCGCCAGGACGGCGGCGTGCCAGGCGTCGAGCTGCGGCCAGGGCAGCTCATCGAGCTCGGGGTCGGCGACCGAGCCGAGGTCGACGCAGACCGAGCCGCCGCGCACGGCCCGGACCACGAACGCGACCGCGAGCGCGACCAGTGGGTCCTCCTCGCCTGTGAGCACGCACAGCCGGCGGGCGACGTGGACGTCGGAGACGTCGAGGACCCCGGCCTGGTTGAAGGTCCGCAGCAGACCGGCCGCGCCGGCGGCCAGCCGCGGGTCGTGCGGGTCGTCGATCTCGGCGCTCAGCAGGGTCATGGCCGGCCGTCCAGCAGGTCGGACAGTGAGGTGACCAGCGAGGTGGGCGGCTGCCAGGAGAACACGCCGGCGGGGTGGCCGCCGTGCTCGGGCGTCTCGGGCCCGCACATGCCGCGGACGTAGAGGTAGAGCACGCCGCCCAGGTGAACGGCGGGGTCGTAGCCCGGCTGCCGCCAGCGCAGGTAGCGGTGGACCACCAAGACGTAGAGCAGCGCCTGCAACGGGTAGTCGGAGTGGAGCATCGCCTCGGCGAGCCGGTCGCGCGAGTAGGCCGCCGCGGTGAGCGGCGCCTCGGCCGGGCCCAGCCAGTTGGTCTTGTAGTCCACCACCAGGTAGCGCGGCACGCTGTCACCCTCGGCAGCGCCCGGCACCCGCAGCACCACGTCGATCGAGCCGGAGAGGTAGCCGCGCAGGGACTGGGCGCCCAGGCCGGGCGACCGCAACCGGGCGGCGTAGGGGCGCAGCGGGTCGTCATCGGCGAGGTGCTGGTCGAGCAGCACGCCCACGTCGGCCAGGGACACCTCGACGCGAGGGGCGCGGTCGCCGCCGGCCAGCGGGATCTCGAAGTCGAGCTCGCACAGCCGGTCGGCCAGGCCGATCTCGCCGAGCGTGAGCCCGCCCGCGAGCGGCCCGAGCGAGGTGTGGTGGAGGGGCACCAGCGCCCTGGCCAGCTCGTCGGTGGGCGTGTCCACGGGCCACCAGACGCGCTGGTCCTCGATGTGCCGCCGCAGCTCGGCCTCGAGGTCACCGGCGTGGGGGTCGGCGAGCTCGAGGACGCCGTGCACGAGCGAGCCGAACGCCGCGCCGGACGGCAGCTCGGCCATCGGCGAGGGCAGACCGTCGGGCTGCTCGCCCGGCGGCTCGGTGGCGATCTGCGCCTCGTCGTCGGTCAGGCTCGCGAGCTCGCCGGCGAGCTCGTCGGCGCGCACCGACAGGTCGGGCTCCGAGGTGACTCCGCCGGTCTCCTCCGCGGCCCGGACCAGCGCTGAGTAGGACGTGCGGCGCCAGGCGACGTCGATGGACCGGTCGAAACGGCGTACGCCGAGATCGGTAGGCGCCGCGGCTCCGGCCGGCTGGGGGACGTCAGCTGCCGGCTCCGCGCGCTCGAGGTGGGGTCCGCCGGCGGCCTCCCACTTGCGCAGGTGGTCCAGGACGGCGGCGTCGTCGACCTTGGCCGGCAGGGAGTCGGGAACCTCGGCCTGGTTGAGCACTCGGCCCCGCAGCAGCCGGGACAGCCCCCCGTTGACCTCGTCCCACGACGGCGCCCACCAGGCCACGACCTGTGACTGGGCTCGGGTGAGCGCGACGTAGGTCAGCCGGATGTCGTCGCCGGCCATCTCGGCACGGCCCTTGGTCGTGACCTGGGAGTAGCCGGGACCCCCGGCACCGCCGATGTCGAGACAGCGGGTGCCGTCGGCCTCGTGGTAGAGCACGGCCTCGCCCATCCGGACGTTGCGGTTGAACGCGAAGGGCAGGTAGACGAGTGGGTATTGCAGGCCCTTGCTCACCCACACCGTCATGATCTGCACCGCGGCCGCGTCGCTGTCGAGACGACGGTTGCGCTCCGCGGCCCCGGCCCGCTGCTCACGCTGGTGGCGCAGCCACTGCAGCAGCGCCGGCAGCCCGAGCCCGTCGCGGTGGGCGACCTCGTGGAGCAGCTGGGTTAGGTGCTCGACGTCGGTGAGGTGGCGCTCGCCCCCCCAGCGGGAGAGGACCCGCTCGGCCATCCCCGCGACGTAGGCGGCCTCGAGGACGGCCGCGATCCCGCGGGCCCTGGCGTGGTCGGCCCACCGACGCAGCGTCTCCGCGGTGTCGTCGGTGAGAACGGGGTCGGTCGCGAGCTCGGCCGCGGTGCGGCCGAAGAACATCGTGGTCGCTGCCGCCCGGACCAGCCCGGAACGTCCGGGCTGCTCGAACGCCTCGAGCAGGCACTGCCAGTCAGCCGCGGCCTGGGAGGCGAACACGTCGGTGTCGCCGGTGTAGACGGCGGGTACGCCGGCCTCGGCGAGCGCGTCGCGGCAGGCCCGGGCGTCGCGGTGGCTCTCCACGATCACCGCGATGTCGCGGGCCCGCACCGGGCGCCCGTCGTAGGTCGCCTCGGAGGCCAGCAGCGCCTTGACGTCGGCGGCCAGGTCATGAGCGACGAAGGGCCGTAGGTCGTCCATCGGGATGGTCCGCGTGCCGCGGATGCCGAAAGAGTCGCGCGAGACCACGCGCAGCCGGAACGGGTCGTTGTGGGGGGCGCCGGCGAGCCGGTGGGCGGTCTGCCGCGCCTCGACCTCGCGCACCACGATGTCGTCGTGGCCCAGCGCGGCGCCGCCGAGGACCCGCAGCAGGCGCTGCACCAGGGGCGCGTCGCTGCGGTAGTTGGTGTCGAGGGTGAGCAGCGCGTCGGCACGCTCGCGGGCGCGCAGGTAGGTGACGACATCGCCGCCGCGGAAGGCGTAGATCGCCTGCTTCGGGTCGCCGATCAGCACCAGCGTCACCTGGCCGACGAAGGCGCGCTCGATCACCTCCCACTGCACCGGGTCGGTGTCCTGGAACTCGTCGACCATGACGATCGACCAGCGTCGGCGCATCCGCTCGCGGGCAGGGGCGTCCTCGGCCTCGAGCGCGACGGCCAGCCGGGACAGCAGGTCGTCGAAGCCCAGGATGCCGAGCAGGCGCTTGCGCCGCTCGAGCTCGCGGAGCACGTCGTCGGCGAAGCCGCGGCGAGTGGCCGCCTTGGTGTCCGCGGGCGGGTCGACCGGGGTCAGCCGGGCGCGCGGGTTGCGCACGACGTCGTGGGCGAGCTCCAGCGCCTGGGCGCGGGTCATCACCGGGGTGTCGCGGTCGTCGCCGAACCGCTGGAGGTAGAGGTCGTCGACGACCTCGCTCACCAGCTCCTCGAGGCTTTCGACCAGCGTGACGCCGGCGTCGGTGTCACCGGCGACGCCGAGCGAGCGCAGCACCAGCTGGCAGAACTGGTGGGTGGTCGCGATGGTCGCGGCGTCGAAGCCGGCCAGGGCGTCGCGCAGCCGCAGCCTCCGGGCCGCGAGCTCGTCCTCGGTGCCGGTGACGAGGTGGGTGAGCAGGTCGTCGTCGGCGAGCGAGGGGTCCTCGAGCGCCTCGGCGGCCCGGACCAGCTGGTCGCGAACCCGCTCGCGCAGCTCCTGGCTGGCCGCGCGGCTGAAGGTGATGAGCAGCATGTCGTCGAGCTGCGCCTCGCCCTCGGCGACGTAGCGGGTGACGAGCGCGGCCAGGGCGTAGGTCTTGCCGGTGCCCGCGCTCGCCTCCAGCACCGTGGTGGTCGGGCCGGCGGGCAGCGGGGCGAGCAGCTCGAAGGAGCCCGTGGCGGTCACAGGGGCCCCCGCTCGCTGTCGAGCAGTGGAGACCACAGCCGCTCGGCCAGCGCCGGCAGCTCGGTGAGCACGTCGAGGTCGGCGTGCTCGCCCCAGACCCGGACGTGCGCCGGGTCGGCGTCCTCGCCCGGATAGCGGCTGGACTTCCACTTCTTGAGGGCCTCGGCCCGGGGGTCCTGCCCCTGGCGCACGGCGCAGGCCCATGCGAACGAGGTCTTCAGGGGCAGCTGCAGCGGCGCCTGGCGACCTTGGTCATAGAGGTCGACGAGGTCGCTGAGCAGACCGAGCGGCTCCGTGGCAGCGGGCCCGAGCAGCCGCTGGGCGGCCTGGCTCCCGCGCGGCGCCCGGCCGATCGTGAGCGCCGTCCAGTTGTGGTCCGGGTGTCCCGCGGCCAGGGCGAGCAGCCGCACCCAGGACTCGAGGAGGTGCTTGCCGTCGAGCCGGGAGTAGCCCACCGCGACGAGCCGGTCGCCGTAGACCGGGGTGACGGTGCCGGTGAGCCGTCGCCCACCGCGCAGCTGGACGTCGACGTCGTAGGCCTGCGGCGCGACCTGGCGGTGGGTGAGCGCGGCGACGGCAAGGTTCATCGCGGTCTCGCGGACCTCCGTGGCCTTGCGCCAGCCGAGCTGGCCGGGCGGCAGCGCCCCACGTCGCCACTCGATGTCGCGCGCGGTGTCCGGGTGGATGCCGCGCAGCATGTCTTCGAGCATCCGCATCCCCACGCCCCAGGTGTCGAGCGTGTCGATCTCCACGGGCATCGCGTCGCTGACCGCGTCGACGTCCCACGGCAGGGTGAGGTCGAGGGCTCGGAAGAACCCCTTGACCGGGTCCTTGAAGAACCTGACCAGATCGTCCAGCGAGATGTCGGCGGCTCCGGCGCGAGTGCTCGCCGGGGTGGCGAGCGGCGCGGTGAGGAACGGCGGCGGTGGCGTGCGCGGCCCGGTCGCAGCGACCGCAGCACGCAGCATCTGGGGGTCGAAGGTGAACGGGGTCGGGACACCGAGGCGCCCGGGCTCGACGTTGCGGACGTCGTAGGCCTGGAGCGGGTGCTTGACCACGACCGCGTCGCGGACGGGGGCCTCGGTGGTGCGGTCGAGCGCGTCGAGCAGCTCGCCGAGGGGTACGGCGGGCGGCCGGTCCTGTCCGCTGTGCGGGTCGGCGCCGGTGTAGGTGACGACCAGGCGCTCGGTGGCGGCACCGATGGCGTCGAGAAGGAGCTGGCGGTCCTCCGAACGGATGTCCCGCTCGCCGGTGACCGGGTTGCGGGCCAGGACGTCGTCGCCGTCGACGATCCGCTGGCGCGGGAAGATCCCGTCGTCGAGCCCCAGCAGGCAGACCACCCGGTGTGGGACCGAGCGCATCGGCACCATCGTGCAGACGGTGAGGCTGCCGGCCCGGAAGTTGGCGCGGGTCGGCCGGCCCTGGAGGTGGTCCTGGAGCATGGCCCGCACGTCGGCCAGCCGAAGCGTGCTGGCGGCTCTTTCACCGGCGTCAACCTCGACCCGGGCGAGCTCGCGCTGCATCTGCCCGACCTGCCACTGGTCGGCCCGCTCGACTCGGGTCAGCGCGAGTACGCCGTCGACCAGCCCGGACAGCCAGTCCGTGAGCGGGTGGGTGCCGCTGAGCCCGTCGGTGGCGGCGACCAGCCGGTCGACGTATTCCGCGAAGCGGCCGGCCAGCTCCACCCGGTTGCTGCCGACGTCGTCGAGCGGGAGTGCCGTGCCGAGCCAGGTCTGCGAGTCGTCGGATAGCGCCACGCCCGTGAGCACCCGGTCGATGCCGAAGCGCCAGGTGTTCTGCAGGTAGCGGACCCCGAACGGCTCGCGGTGCTCGGCGTCGAACCCCCACCGCACCCCGGACTCGCGGACCCAGCCGGCGAGCGTGTCGAGATCGTCGTCCACGAAGCCGAACCGGCGGCGTACGGGCGGGCTCTGCGCCAGGTCGAGGACCGCGCTGGCCGTGGTGCGGCTGCCGGCGAGGTCGAGCAGCTGGGCGGCGACGCCCAGGAGCGGGTTGGTGCTGGACAGGGCGCGGTCGGCGAGCTGGACCCGCAGCCGGTGGGCGGGGTGGCCACCCTCGACGACTTCGCCCAGCCCGAACGCGGCGGTGATCAGGGGCGCGTAGTGCTCGATGTCCGGGCACATCACCAGGATGTCCCGCGGCTCCAGCGTCGGATCATCGGCGAGCAGCCCGAGCAGCACCTCGCGGAGCACCTGGACCTGGCGGGCCGGGCCGTGGCAGCGGTGCACCTGGACCGACCGGTCGGCCGGGTCGTGCACGCGGCCCGCGGGCCGCACGGCATCGGCGCGCAGGTCTGACTGCAACCGGCCGAGCAGCGTGTCCGGGAGGTCGGGGGCGGCGACCTCCTCGCCGTGGTGGCCGGCGCCCAAGCTGCGCTGGAGCTCGCGCTGGTCGCGGCCGAGCGAGGCCAGCAGTGGGTGTCGGACCCGGCGGTGGCTGACGTCGTCGCGCCGGGTCGTGGGTGCGGTCAGGTCGGCCAGGCGGTGCCAGAGGTCACCACTGGGGTGGGGCAACCACAGGTGTAGGTCATGGTGGTCGGCGAGCGCCCGGAGCAGCTCGATCTCGGTCGACGGCATCCGGGTGTGGCCGAACAACGACACCCGCGGCGGCAGGTCGCTCGGCCCCGCGGCCAGCCGGGCCAGCGTCTCGGCGTGCCGGACCGCGGGGACCGGTGCGTCGACCGCGGCGGTGAGCGCCCGCCACAGCGGGGGCTGCCAGGCGAGGTCGGGGTCCAACGGGCTGCCGAGGCCGTCGGTCGCCTCACCCGCCGACCAGTCGGCCAGCAGCTGGGGCCGCTGTGCGGCGTAGGACGCGAACAGGCCGGCCAGCCGCCGGGCCACGGCGTAGCGGCGACCGCGACGGAACTCCGCCTCGTCGCCGGTGTCGCGGTGACCCAGGTGGGTGGCGAGGGTGGCCGCCCACGGCTCGTCGAGACAGGCGTCGAGCACCGAGAGGAGTGGCCAGGCCAGCTCGGCGGCCGCCCACGGGTCCTCGTCGCGGGTGCCGGTCAGCTCGGCGACCAGCGACCGGGGGAACCGGAACTCCACCCCGGCGCAGACGCCGTCACCGTCGACCTGTGAGGACGCGCCGAGCCGGTGGGAGAGCCGCTGGGACAGCCACCGCTCCACCCCGCGCGCCGGCACCAGCACGAGCTCGGTGGCGAACGGGTCGTCCAACGGGGTCGACAGCAGGTCGCCGAGCGCGTCGGCGAGCAGGTCGGTCCGCGGGGCGCGGTGCAGGTGGAGCGCCATCGGTCCCCGACCCTACGGCCGAGGACCGACGGAACCAGGGCTCAGCGCGTCGCGAGGTGCGGCAGCACGACGGCGTCCCAGCTCGGCTGCAGGTGTGCCCGGAAGAAGCCGTGGTGACCGATCCGCTCCAGGCCGAGGTCGGCCGGCGCCAGGCGGTGGGCCTCGACCGGCGCCGCGGCGTACATCTCCTCGAGGGCGAGGTGGCTGCGCGCGCTCAGCAGCTCGTCGTCGGTGAAGGAGACCGCGGCGATCGGCACGGCCAGCTCCGCCAGCCGGCGGTCCAGGTCGGGTACGTCGACGCCGTAGTAGTCGGGGCTGAGGCACCACCGCGACCACTGGCGCATGGCCTCCGACGGTGCGTCGCCGAGCATCCCCAGCCGACGGCCGGGGTAGTAGCCGGCGGCGCGCATCGCCAGCGGTGCGATCGCCCGGAAGAACAGCGGAGCCCGCCGGCGGATGGACGGCTGGTTGTAGCGCCAGTAGCCGGAGCCGGCGGCGATCATCAGCGCCCGGTCGAGGAGGTCGTGCCGGGCGAACGGCAGCAGCTGGCCGCCCAGGCTGTGGCCGACCCAGGTGACCGGCAGGCCGAGGCCCTCGTCCAGCAGGGCCTCCAGCGCGCTGGCTGCGTCGCCGGCCCAGCGGAGCACGTCGCCGCGTTCGGCCCTCATCTCCTCGACGCTCGCGGTGCCGCGGTAGTCGAAGGTCAGGACGTGGAAGCCGGACTCGGCGAGCCAGGTCGCGAACGCCGCGTAGAAGGCGGCCGGCGTGGCCATCGCCGGGGCCAGGAGCACGGCGCCGCGGGCCTCGGTGACCGGCTCGAAGCGGGTGGCGCGCAGCTCGCGGCCGTCGTCGGCGACGACCGTCAGCGGCCGGGGGAGCACCGCATTATTACGAGTGTCATAGATCGTCATGCGGCGAGGTTATGACGGGTGTCATAGAACGCGCAATAGAGTTGTCCTGTGACCACTGACACCGCTGAGCCCGTCCCCGGTCCCGCCGCCGGGGCGGTCGGGCGCCGGGCCGACACCCGGCACCGGATGGTGGTGGGTGCGGCCAAGGTCATCTCGGCTGGCGGCGTCGACGCGATGAGCCTGCGCGACCTGGCGATCCAGGCCGGGGTGCCCCTCGGCTCGACCTACCACCACTTCCCCGACGGCAAGGCCCAGCTGGTCGACGAAGCCGTCCGCCTGGTCGGCGACCAGGTCACCCGGCTCATCCGGGAGGCGCCGACCCAGGGCACCGACGCGGTGCTTAGCGTCTTCGCCGACCGGTGGCGGCGGGTCCTGGAGTCCAGTGACTACGCCGCCGGATGTCCGGTCGTCGCGGCCGCCGTCGCCACCGACCCCCGCCACCACGAGGTCGCCCGCGAGGTCTTCGCCGACTGGCACGACGCCCTGACCAAGGCGCTGCGCGCCTCCGGGGTGCCGGCCAGGCGCGCCGGCCGGCTGGCGCGGACCGTCGTCGCGGCGACCGAGGGAGCCGTGGCCCTCGCCCGTGCCTCGCGGGACTCGCAACCCCTCGACGAGGTCGTGGCCGAGCTCAGCGCCCTGGTCGAGAGCGCCCGGGTGCGCTGAGGACGCCTGGCTTCAGCCGGCGCGGGCCGCCGCCCGCTCCTTCAGCTCCTGCACCCGATCGGGCCTGCCGTGGAACCGGCGGTAGCTCCAGACGATCAGGCCGAGCGCGATGATCGCCGAGGCCACCTGGGTGATCCCGGTGGCCGCGCCCCCGGGCAGCCACCACGACTCGGCGAAGGGCCACCAGTCGGGGACCGGTGGCGACTTGATCCAGAGCACGCCACAGGCAGCAAGCCCCAGTGCGAACAGCACCGACAGCGCGACCTTCCACAGCGCTTCGACCCCGATGGCCGCGCCGATCATGGCGCGGTCCAGGATCGGGTCGACGCGTCGCTCCGCCCACTCGTACTGCTGGCTCAGCACGAACAGCCCGGCGGCCAGGAGCAGCAGGCCTGGGCCCGGCAGCACCAGCGCGGCGATGCCCGCCAGCACGAGCACCCAGCCGACCACCTCGAGCACCACCCGCTTGGCCGCGCTCCTCATGGGCTGAGCCTGTCAGACGGGGTCAAGGCTCACCCGCCGAACTGCGCGACGTACGCCCTGCCCTCCTCGGACAGGTTGCCGTGTGCCTCGGCGATCCGGGCCCAGCGCAGCGACATCTTCATGAACCGCAAGGGGTTGTAGACGTCCTCCTCTCGGCTGAAGAGGCCGTCGCCGGCGTAGGTCATGATCGTCAGGTTGGACTCCTCGTGGTGCGAGCCGTCACCCGGGTCGGGCATCAGGTTGCGCACCTCGCAGATGAGGCGCGAGGTCGGAACGTCCACGACCGACCACGCGAGCGGGAACCCGGTCATCACCCCGCCCGGGAACGACGTCATCGTCCGCACCGACCACTCCCGGATGGCGTCGCGGCCGCGGAAGGTGCCGAACGCGTGCTCGACATACTCGGCGTCCTCGGTGAAGTTGAGCGCGAAGTCGTCCCAGTTGCCCGACGTCGCGTGCTCCTGCACCCGCTCGTGCATGGCGGCGTACGCCGTGGTGATCTCGTCTGCACTGAACCGACCGTCGCTCACGGGGCTCATCCAACCGCAGTGCTGCGCCGTGAGACGAGGACTGCCACCAGCGCGAGCGCCGAGGTCATGACGAAGACGCCCACGAACGGCGCGAGGTCGGCGGCCGTGCCCAGGCCGGCGAACAGCAGACCGGTCAGCGAGATCGCGGTCGCGCCCCCGGCGGCGTCGGCGATCGACATGGCGGCGGTGTTGGCGCCCTGCTCGTCCTCGGTGGAGGACTCGAGGACGAGGATCCCGATCCGCGGGTACATCAGGCCCATCCCGCTGCCGGCCACGACCCAGGCGACACCGACGAGCCACGGGGTCAGGTCGAGCGCGGCGGTGGCGAGGACCAGCCCGATCCCGGCGACGAGCAGCCGCGCGCCGATGCGCAGGGCGACGGCGTTCGCGAGCCTGCTGCCCAGCCGGGCCTGGGCCTGGGACGCCCCGGCCCACCCGAGCGCGCCCACGGTGAGCGCCGCTCCGGACAGCCAGAGGGCGAGGCCGTAGTGCTCCTGGAGCAGGTAGGGCACGTAGATCTCGGTCGCGAAGAACGCCGCGGAGATGATGCCGCGCAGGGCGACGACCGACGGCAGCCCGCGGGCGGCACGCAGCGTCCGCGCGGGGAGGAGGGGTCGGGCCGCGACCACGACGACGAGCAGCGCCGCCGCTGCCAGGGCGTACGCCGCGCGGCCGTCGGCCCGCGCCGCGAGGTCGACCGAGACGACCCCCGCCGCCACGACCACGGCCAGCGCCAGCCGGCGCACGGAGGCCACCGGCGACGGCTCGGGGCGGTCGGCGACGTCGCGCAGGGCCGGCCGCAGCATCGCCGTGGCCCCCGCGGCCAGCCCGACGACACCGAGGAAGACCCAGCGCCAGCCGGCGGTCTCGGCAACCGCGCCGGCGATGGTCGGCCCGACCATCGACGGGATGACCCAGGCCGCGGCGAACGCCCCGAAGATCCGGGGGTGGTCGACGGGGGCGTAGATCCGGGCGACCAGCACGTACAGAGCGACGGTCATCGCCCCGCCGCCGAGGCCCTGCAGGAAGCGGGCCGCGACGAACACCTCGATGCCTGGGGCGAGCCCCGCGGCCAGCAGGCCGACCCCGAAGACGACGGCCGAGGCGACCATCGGCGCGCGCGGCCCGCGGCGGTCCGCCCAGATGCCGGCCGACACCATCCCGACGATGCTCGCGGCGAGGGTCACCGAGAACGTCGCCGAGTACCACGCCCGTCCCTCCAGGTCGGCGGCGACCGTCGGCATGATCGTGGTGACCGCCATCGCCTCGAAGGCGAACAGGAAGATCAGGCTGACCATGCCGATCGTCGCCCAGCGGTAGGCAGGCGCCAGGAGCGGCGTGGTCGGCGCCGGCGTCGTGGTCACCCGGCCACGGTAGGAGTTCAACCGCGGTTCAGCTCAAGTCGAGGCGACGGCGGCCCGCACGACCAGGTCGATGACCGGCCGCGGGTCGAGCTCGTCGATGCCGCCGAGCTCTCGCAGGAAGAGCCCCTGCAGGCAGGCGGCGATGGCCTGGCCGGCGAGCTGCGGGTCGGGGGCGCCGAGGCGTTCCAGGGTGGGGCCGAGCGTGTCGATGACCGTCCGTCGGCCGGTCGCGAGGACCTCGCGGAGGTGTGGGTCGTGGGCGGCCTCGACGATGAGGACCATCCGGGCGCCCGTCACTGACCGGTCGGGGCCGGTCATGTGTGCGAACAACGCGGTGAGGGCGTCGACGAGCTCGTCCACGCTGTCGACGTCCAGGGCGGTCCCGAGCTCGTGCAGCTGCTGCTCCAGCATCCACGCCAGGACTCCGTCGAGGAGCGCCGCCCGGGTGCGGAAGTGGTTGGACGTCGAGCCCCTCGGCAGTCCGGCGGCCGCATCGACCCGGCCGTGGGTGAGCGCCCGGATGCCGCCGCTGCCGAGGAGCTCGACGGCGGCCCTGAGTGAGCGCTCCCGGTTGCCGGCCATTTCACTACAATAGTAGTGACAGGGCACTACGAACGTAGTAGGGTCGCCACGTGCTCGCCCGGGTCGCCCTCGCCGCGCTGGTCGTCACGGTCGCCCTCGGGCTCACCATGCTCACCGGCCTCGTCCGTTCCGGACGCCCGCTCCCGCGGCTCGTGCTCTTCCACCTGGTCGCGGCGGTCTCGACCCTCGCCGCGTGGACGGCGTACGTCGTGGGGGACGACCGCGCCTGGCTGGCCTGGGCCGTGTTCGCCCTGCTCGTCGTCGTCAACACCCTCGGCGACACGCTGATGGTCCAGGGCTGGCGGGCGCGGGCAGTCCGAGCCGGTGTGACGGTCCCGACCGGAGCGCGGGCCTACCTCGCCGCAGCTCGGGACGTCCTGTCCTTCGCCAGGCCGACTGCCGCGGTGCACGCCCTCCTCGCGCCGGTCGCGTTCTTCAGCGTGCTGCTGGTCGCGTTGGGCGTCGGCGACTGACCCTTCTCTGGCGATCTGCCACCATGCGAGCCGTGGACACGGGCGCGCTGCTGCTGATCGTCGCGGCGTCTGTCGAGGGCGCGCTGGTGCTGGTCCTCGCCGGGCTTTGGCTGAAGGGCCGGCGTACCCAGCGGCTGCTGCGGGCCAAGCTCGCTGCCGCCCTCGACGCCAGCGGGAAGAAGCGCCCCCCGAAGCGGCTGGTGCCGACGGCCGACGAGTTCGTGAAGGGCGTCTGGGAGACGGCCAACCTGGTCCGGGAGAAGGGTTTCGGCGGGGCGATCCGCACCTCGATCGAGGACCTGGCCGGCTGGGCCCAGGTCGAGCGGCCCGCGCTCATGTCCCTGGCGGGACCCGACGGCCGCGTCGCGATCCTGTTCTCCGACATCGAGGGTTCGACCGAGCTCAACGAGCGGCTGGGTGACCGCGAGTGGGTCAGGCTGCTGGCCCGGCACGACTCGGCGGTGCGCTCGGCGGTCGACCGTCACCACGGTCAGGTGGTCAAGACCCAGGGTGACGGCTTCATGGTCGCGTTCCCGACCCCCGAGGACGCGGTTCGCTGCGCAATCGCCGTGCAGCGCGCCTTCGACAAGGGCAGTCGTCGGGGCAAGGCGACCGTGCTCGTCCGGATCGGCATCCACTACGGCGATGTCGTCCACCGCGACAACGACATCTTCGGCCGCAACGTCGCACAGGCCGCGCGGGTGGCGGGGATCGCGTCGGGCGGCGAGATCCTGGTCAGCGAGAGCGTGGCCGAGGCCGTGGAGGAGCGCGAGGACATCGTGCTTGCTGAGGAGCGAGAGGTCGAGCTCAAAGGGCTCAGCGGCGAGCACGTCGTGACCGTGGTGGACTGGGCGGCATGACGGTGTCTGGTGGGCCTCGCCGCGGCCGCCCGGGCCACGACCAGGCGGCCGTGCTGCGGATCGCCATCGACCTCTTCAACCGGCATGGGTACGACGGCACCAGCATGGGTGACCTGGCCGCCGAGCTCGGGGTGACGAAGTCCGCGATCTACCACCACGTGCCGAGCAAGGAGCACCTGTTGTCGCAGGCGCTGGACGAGGCACTGGAGGGCCTCGAGTCCGCGATCACCGTGGCCGAGGGGATGGCCGGCGCCTCGGCCTACGAGCGCCTGCGGTCGGTCGTCCGGCAGAGCGTCGAGGTGCTGGTGGCCCACCAGCCAGCGGTGACACTGCTGCTGCGGGTGCGGGGCAACAGCGACATCGAGCTCAAGGCCCTCGCCCGGCGCCGGCACATCGACGCCCGACTCACGGCTCTCGTGCAGGCGGCCGTCGCCGAGGGGTCGCTGCGCACCGACCTGCCGCCCGACCTGGTGAGCCGGCTGCTCTTCGGGATGGTCAACTCGCTCGTGGAGTGGCACATACCCGGCCGGGGGATCGACGCGCACGACCTGGCCGAGGCGATCGCGACACTGGCCTTCGACGGGCTGCATCGCTAGGACCGCCCTGGGCACTGCTCACGACAGCGCAGCCAGGTCCTCGTCGTCCAGCTGCAGGTGGACCGCCGCGGTCGAGTCCGTGACCGACTCCGGGCGGCTGGCGCCGGGGATCGGGATGACGGTGCTGGACCGGGCCAGCTCCCACGCGAGCGCCACCTGCTGCGGGCTCACCCCGTGCTTGGCGGCGACCCGGCCGAAGGCGGCGAAACGGTCGCCCAGGTCCGCCGCCCCGCCCATCCCGCCCAGCGGGCTCCAGGGCAGGAACGCGAGACCGAGCTCCTCGCACACGTCGATCTCGGGCTCTGAGGAGCGGAACGACGGGGAGTACTGGTTCTGGACCGAGACCAGGCCGACGCCGAGGATCTCGTGAGCCTCGCGGATCTGGGCGGGACTGGCGTTGGAGATCCCGGCTCGCGCGATGAGCCCTTCGTCGAGCAGGCCCTTGAGTGCGCCGATGCTGTCGGCGTAGGGGACGGCCGGGTCAGGGCGGTGGAACTGATAGAGCCCGATCTGCTCGACGCCGAGGCGCCGGGCCGAGGCGAGGCAGGCCTCGCGCAGGTAGTCGGGCCGGCCGTTGAGCGTCCAGGCACTTCCGGTGCGGGTGTGGCCGCCCTTCGTCGCGACCAGCACGTCGTCGGGTCCCGCGCCGGCCACGGCGAGTGCCTTGGCGATCAGCACCTCGTTGTGCCCGAACTCGCTCTCGTCGCGGCAGTAGGCGTCGGCAGTGTCGATGAGGGTGACCCCGCTCTCGACGGCGGCGCGGATCGTCGCGATCCCCTGCGCCTCGTCGTTGGTCTGGCGCACCGACATCGGCATGGCGCCGAGGCCGACCGCGCTGACGGACAGGTCTCCGAGGCGTCGTTGCTGCATGGGACCTTGTTACCCGACCCGCCCAGGCAACCTCTCAGGAGGGCGGCATTGCCCGGCTGCGGCCACGGAACTCCGCGACGACGGCACCGTCGCCGTTGCGGACCGTGACGTCGCAGATGCCGGAGCGCCCGTCGCGCACCCGCTCGGCCGCGGTCGCGGTCAGGACGTCGCCGGTCCGGGCCGGGCGGAGGAACGAGACGTCGAAGCCCGCGGCGACCGTGGGCACCCCGTGCGAGTTGCAGGCGAGTGCGAAGGCGCTGTCGGCGAGCGCGGCGACCAGTCCGCCATGGGCGATGCCGTGGCCGTTGACCATGTCGTCGCGCACAGCCATCCGGACGACGGCGGCGCCCTCGGTGACCTCGACCAGGTCCATGCCGAGCGCACGGCTGGCCACGTCGGCGGCCCACATCTCGTGGACGTGGTGCTGGCTCATGCGTCGAAGTCCACGGTGACCGGGTCGGCCAGCGGGAAGGACTGGCAGGTCAGCACGAAGCCGGCCTCGACCTCGGCGTGCTCGAGCGCGTAGTTGCGGCGCATGTCGACCGCGCCCTCGGTCACCTTGGCCCGGCAGGTGCCGCACACGCCGCCCTTGCAGGCGAAGGGCAGGTCGGCCCGCGTCGCCTGGGCGCCGTCGAGGATCGGGACGTCCCGGGGGAGCGGCGCGGTGGTCGTGAGCCCGTCGAGGACGATGGTCACCTCGGTGGTCTCGCCGGTCGCCCGGGCCTCGGGCCGGTGCAGCTCCGGTGGCGGGGCGTCGACGTAGAAGAGCTCGAAGTGCACCCGCTCGGCCAGGACGCCGAGCTCGGCCAGCACGGCGCGGGCGTCCTCGAGCATCGCGTGCGGTCCGCAGATCCACACGTGGTCGAACGTCGCCGCGGGAGCGAGGACGGTCAGCAGTCGCCGCAGCCGGTCGGCGTCGAGGCGTCCCGAGAACAGCTCGACGTCGCGCGGCTCCCGGGACAGGACGTGGACGAGCTGGAGGTCCGGGCCGTACCGGTTCTTGAGGTCGGCCAGCTCCTCGGCGAACATCACTGAGCCCGTGGTCCGGTTGCCGTAGAGCAGGGTGACGTCGCCGCCGTTGCCGAGCACGGTCGAGACCACCGACAGCATCGGCGTGATACCGGACCCCGCCGCGATGCAGAGGTGCCGGCCGCCCTCGAGCAACACCGGGTCCGGGCAGAAGCGTCCGCTGGGGGTCTGGACGTCCACCGCGTCGCCGGGCCGGAGCTCCCGGACCAGCCAGCGGGAGAAGAGCCCACCCGGGATCTCCCGGACGCCGACCCGTGGCGGCGAGCCGACGGGGGCGCTGATCGAGTACTGCCGCCGCTCCTCGCGGCCCTCGACGAAACGGCGCAGGGTCAGCGACTGGCCCGGGACGAACGCGTAGTCATCGCGCAGGTCGTCGGGCACCGCGAAGGTGACCGCCACCGCGTCGTCGGCGAGCTCCTCGACGTCGGCGACGGTCAGGGTGTGGAACGCTGGTTTCGAGGCTCGCTCCGCTCGCACCTCAACCACCGGCATCAGTGCTCCTTCACGTGCTCGAAGGGCTCGAGGCACGCGGAGCAGCGGTAGAGCGCCTTGCACGCGGTCGGGCCGAACTCCGAGATGAGCGAGACCTCGGCGCTGCCGCAACGGGGGCAGCTGACCTCGCGCCGGGTCGGCAGCAGGTTGAGCGCGACTGGGCCGGTACGCCGCGGGGCCGCCCCGGGAGCGGACAGGCCGTGGGCACGCAGGGCCGCTCGACCCCGCTGGGTGATCCAGTCGCTCGACCAGGCCGGGGCGAGCGCGATCTCGACCCGGGCGTCATAGCCGGCGTCCTGGAGGCGGTGCACCAGGTCGTCGCGCATCGTCGCCATGGCCGGGCACCCGGAGTAGGTCGGGGTGATCGTGACGACGACCTCGGACCCGTCCTCCCGGACGTCGCGCAGGACGCCGAGGTCCTCGAGCGTGAGCATCGGCATCTCGGGGTCCGTCACCGACGCGGCGATCGCGTGGGCGGTGCTCGTCATGGTCACCACTGCCCCATCGGGTGCGCCCGGGCGACGACCTGCATCTCGGCCAGCATCCGGGAGAGCGCCTCGGTGTGGCCGGAGCCGGACATCGGCCCGACCTCCGGGCGATCCACCTCGGCCGCCGCGAAGACCTGGTCCAGCACGACGTCGGTGTCGGCGCCCGCGGCATAGGCGTCGACGAGCTCCGCGTGGAAGGGCCACACGTCGGTCAGCCCGGCGAGCACGCGGCGCCGCGACTCCTCGGTGCCCTGGGCCAGCGTCACGAACCAGCGGGCGGCGTAGTCGCGGTGGTAGGCGAGCTCCTTGACGCCCTTGGCGGCGATCGCCGCCAGGACCGGGTCGGCGTGCGAGGAGAGACCCTCGAACGCCGCCAGCCGAGCGGTCGCGAACAGCAGCAGGCGGGCGACGGTGTGGCCGAAGTCGCCGTTCGGGACCTCGACCAGGCGGACGTTGCGGAAGTCATGGGCCTCGCGGAAGAACGCGAGCGCGTCCTCGGCGGGCACCGGCGAGCCCTCCGGCAGCACCGGCACGACCGACGGGTCGGCGGCCGCGGCCCGGGAGAGGAGGAGGCGGGACTGGCCGAGCAGGTCCAGGGCGATGTTGGCCAGCGCGATGTCGTCCTCGAGGTCCGGGGCGTTGCTGCACCACTCCGCGAGCCGGTTGGACATCACCAGGGCGTCGTCGCCGAGGGCGAGGCAGTAGGCCGCCAGCTCGGCTGGGTCGAGGCCCTCGGGGACGGTCGTGTCGACGCCCGCGAGCGGGTCTTCGAAATCGTGTCCGAAGGCCCAGTGCGAGTCGTCGCTGCCCAGCAGGTCGGCGTAGACGCTGCCGTCCTCGTGGCTGGGGTCGGGGGTTCCGTGGTCCATGTCCGTGTCCGTCACTGGTCCCGTCACATGTGCGGGACGTCGTCGGGGATGGAGTAGAAGGTGGGGTGCCGGTAGACCTTGTCGCCCGCGGGTGCGAACAGCGGGTCCTTCTCGTCCGGGCTGGAGGCCGCGATGGCGTCGGCGCGGACGACCCAGATCGAGACGCCCTCGTTGCGGCGGGTGTAGACGTCGCGCGCGTTCTGCAGCGCCATCGCGTCGTCGGCCGCGTGCAGCGAGCCGACGTGCACGTGGTTGAGCCCGCGCTTGCCGCGCACGAACACCTCGTAGAGCGGCCACTCGCGCTGGTCGGTCATGAGTCCCCCTTCGCGGCGAACGCGAGGGCCGCTTCCCGCACCCACGCGCCGTCCTCGTGGGCGCGCCGCCGGTGCGCGATCCGCTGCCGGTTGCACGGGCCGTTGCCCTTGACCACCTGCATGAACTCCTCCCAGTCAGGCTGCCCGAAGTCGTAGGAGCCACGCTCCTCGTTCCAGCGCAGGTCGGGGTCGGGCAGCGTCACGCCGAGCGCCTCGGCCTGCGGCACGGTCATGTCGACGAAGCGCTGGCGCAGGTCGTCGTTGGTGTTGCGCTTGATGCCCCAAGCCATCGACTGCGCGGTGTTGGGGGAGTCGGCGTCGGGCGGGCCGAACATCATCAGCGCCGGCCACCAGAACCGGTCGACCGACTCCTGCACCATCGCGCGCTGCTCGTCGGTGCCGCGCATCATCGTCATCAGCAGCTCGAAGCCCTGCCGCTGGTGGAACGACTCCTCCTTGCAGATCCGGATCATCGCCCGGCCGTAGGGGCCGTACGACGTGCGGCACAGCGGCACCTGGTTGCAGATCGCGGCGCCGTCGACCAGCCAGCCGATGGTGCCGACGTCGGCGTACGACAACGTGGGGTAGTTGAAGATCGAGGAGTACTTCTGGCGCCCCTCGATGAGCATCTCGGTCAGCTCGCCACGGGAGACCCCGAGCGTCTCGGTGGCGGAGTAGAGGTAGAGCCCGTGCCCGGCCTCGTCCTGGACCTTGGCCAGCAGGATCGCCTTGCGGCGCAGCGACGGTGCCCGGGTGATCCAGTTGCCCTCCGGCTGCATGCCGATGATCTCGGAGTGGGCGTGCTGGGCGATCTGGCGGACCAGGGTCTTGCGGTAGCCCTCGGGCATCCAGTCGCGGGGCTCGATGCGGTCGTTGCGCGCGATGACGTCGTCGAACTCCCGCTGCAGCTCGCCCTCGTCCAGAGCGGTCGTCATGGTCGGTCCTCCGCATGCAGTCCTGACCGATTTACTGACCGATCGGTCTGGTATTAGTCTGCCACACATGGCCGGGTCCGAAAACTCACGTCTGCTCGAGAGCTACGCCAACGGCCGGTGGTACGCCGCCGCCGACGAGGGCCAGCCGCTGCTGGACGCCGCGACCGGCGAGGAGGTCGCCCGGTTGTCCTCGACCGGGCTCGACCTCGGCGCGATGGTCGCCCATGCCAGGACGGTGGGCGGGCCCGCGATCAGGGCGCTGACCTTCCACGAGCGGGCCGGGATCCTCAAGGCGCTCGCCAAGCAGCTGATGGCCGACAAGGAGGCGTTCTACGAGCTGTCGTTCCGCACCGGCGCGACGCGGCGCGACTCGGCGGTGGACATCGACGGCGGGTTCGGCACGCTCTTCGGCTTCGCGGGCAAGGGCGTGCGCGAGCTGCCCAACGACACGGTCGTCCTCGACGGCGGGCTGGAGCAGCTCGGCAAGGGCGGCACCTTCGTCGGCCAGCACGTCTACACCTCGCGCCCGGGTGTGGCGGTGCAGATCAATGCCTTCAACTTCCCGGTCTGGGGGATGCTCGAGAAGCTCGCGCCGGCCTTCCTCGCCGGCCTGCCCAGCATCGTCAAGCCGGCCAGCCAGACGGCGTACCTCACCGAAGCGGTCGTCCGCCGGATCATCGAGTCCGGCCTGCTGCCGGAGGGGTCGCTCCAGCTGCTGGCGGGCGGTGCCGGTGGCCTGCTCGACGAGCTCACCGTGCAGGACTCGGTGGCCTTCACCGGCTCGGCCCACACCGCCGGCCTGTTGCGCAACCACCCGCAGGTGTTGCACGGCGGGGTCCACCTCGGTGTCGAGGCGGACTCGCTCAACTGCTCGATCCTCGGGCCCGACGTGAGCGCCGACGACCCCGAGCTCGACCTCTTCGTCAAGGGCGTGGTCACCGAGATGACCGTCAAGGCCGGCCAGAAGTGCACGGCCATCCGGCGCGCGATCGTGCCGGCCGCGATGGCGGACACCGTCGTCGAGGCTTTGGTCGCCCGGCTGGCGGCGGTGACCGTCGGTACGCCGGCCCACCCCGACGTGCGGATGGGCGCGCTGGCGAGCCTCGACCAGCGCGAGGAGGTCCGCAAGGCGATCCAGTCGCTGCGCGCCTCGGCCGACCTCGTGCACGGCGACCCGGACCGCCCGGGCAACCCAGGACTGGTCGACGGGGACGCCGAGCGCGGTGCGTTCCTCGGTCCGGTCCTGCTGCGCGCGCACCCAGGAGCCGTCGAGCCGCACGACGTCGAGGCATTCGGGCCGGTGAGCACGGTGCTGACCTACGAGTCCGTCGAGGAGGCAGTCGAGCTGGCGGCCCGCGGCAAGGGGTCGCTGGTCGCGTCCGTCGTCACCCACGACCCCGAGGTGGCCCGCTCCGTGGTCCTCGGCATCGCCCCCTGGCACGGCCGGGTCCACGTCCTCGACCGCGATGACGCGGCCGAGTCGACGGGTCACGGCTCACCGCTGCCGATGCTGGTCCACGGTGGCCCCGGACGGGCCGGCGGCGGCGAGGAGCTGGGCGGCGTACGCGCGGTGCTGGGCCACATGCAGCGCACCGCCGTCCAGGCCTCGCCCGACCTGATGACCGCCATCACCGGCCGGTGGACGACGGGCTCACGACGTCGCGACGACGGCGTCCACCCGTTCCGCAAGAGCCTCGCGGAGATGAGGATCGGCGACACCATCGCATCAGCCCCGCGGCAGGTGACCCGGGCCGACATCGACCACTTCGCGGAGTTCACCGGCGACACGTTCTACGCCCACACCGACCCGGAGGCGGCCGCTGCCAACCCGCTCTTCGGCGGCATCGTCGCGCACGGCTACCTCATCGTCTCGCTGGCCGCAGGGCTCTTCGTCGACCCTGACCCGGGCCCGGTCCTGGCCAACTTCGGGGTCGACAACCTCCGCTTCCTCACCCCGGTCAAGGCCGATGACACGATCGCGGTGACCCTGACGGTCAAGCAGATCACGCCCCGGGCCACCGCCGACTACGGTGAGGTCCGCTGGGACGCCCTGGTCACCAACGCCGCCGGCGAGCCGGTCGCGACCTACGACGTGCTGACGCTGGTCGCCAAGGAGTGGCCGCAGAAGTAGGCGCCGCCGGACGTCCCACCCCTAGAGTCCCGCCATGGCAGTGGACACCGCCGCGCTGGTCGCGGGCAGCATCCGGTTGGCCTCGGGCATCTCGTTCCTGGTCGACCCGCTCAGGGCGAACCGGATGTGGGGCGACAAGGGCGAGGTCGAGCCCACGGCCCGGTTGCTCCTCCGGTCGATGGGCTACCGCGACTTCCTGATCGGCGGCCTGCTCGTGCAGGCCGCCGTGCGCGGCAAGGACACCCGTGGCTGGTTCCTGGCCTCGGGTGGCGCCGACGCAGCCGACCTGCTGGGCGGGCTGCCGGTTCACCACCAGATGAGCGCCTCGCAGAAGGCGATCGGGCTGGGCGGAGCGGTGGTCGGGATCTGGGTGGGCCTGTGGGGCGCCACTCGCCGCCGCTGAACGTCGTCGCTGAGTGCGGCCGCTGACCAGTCAGTCGATCACGCCGTCGTAGACGTCCTCGTCGTCGAGCCAGTCCTGCCCGTCGTCGAACAGCTCGTGGTCCTCGCCCGGGCGGCGCTTGTCCCCGCGGCGGTCTGACCTGCCGCCGCCGGCGGCACCGACGCCGGCGAGCGTCCCGCGTGAGCCGGCCGCCCCACGTGCTCCGCTGCGCCCCGCGCCGCGGCCCGTGGCGCCGCCGGTAGCCGCGCGTCCGGATCCGCGCGCATTGCCGCGGGCGGTCCCGGCGCCGTTGCCGACCCCGGCGATGCCGCTGCCGCGGCCGAGGACCGGTGACCCGGCGCCCCGGGGGCCGCCGGCGCCGATCCCACGCCCGCCCGAGGCCGCTCCGCCCGTGCCGACCACCGTGCCGGGGAAGGCGAGCCCACCCGCGACGCCACCAGCGAGCCCGCCGGCCAGGCCGACCCCCAGCCCGGCGGCGACGCCGCCCGCGATGGGCGTGCTGGGACCGGCTGGACCGGCTGTCGGAACCGGCCCGGCCCCGACACCAGGAGTCGTGGTGCCCACGGGGCCGCTTGGCCCGGTCGGCCCCGTCGGCTCGCCGAACACCGGGCCTCCGGTGCCAGGGGGGACCGTGGTGCCGTCAGGGGTCGTGTCGGGGTCGTCGTCGGTGTTGTCGGTGTTGTCGGTGTGGTCGTCCGGTTGGTCGGTGCCGTCGGTCGGGTCGAAGTCGGTGTCCCGGCCGCCGCCACCGCCACCGACCGGCGGGGACACGCCGCCGCCACCACCACCCGAGTCCACACCTCCGCCACCGGAGGGAGCCACGGGGTCGGGTTCACCGTGGATGCTCTTGAACACCTCGCCGGCCGCGGTGTGTGACTGGTCGAGTGCGGTGATGGCGTCCGCGGCGCGCCGCTCGTCGGCGTGGTACTTCTCCCAGTAGGCCGCGTTCGCGGTGTCGAAGTCGCGTTGCGCGCGCACGTCGGCGGGGTCGGTCGAGCCTGGCGGGGTGCTGGGTCGGACGGGGGGCTGGGCCCCGTCGCCCTGCGCCAGGGCGTCGCGCTCGGCGATCGCGGTGTCCAGCGCGGCCGCGGACTGCTCGAAGGCACCGGTGCCCTGCCTCAGCTGGGTGGCCTTGTCCGCCATCGCCTTCGACGAGGTGACGAACGACAGCCGGGCCGCGTCGGCGGTCCTCCCCTGGAACTCCTCGTCGTCGCTGGTGGCCATCTCACCGGACATCCGGTCGAGCTGCTCGCTGATCGACTGGAGCAGGAGCTGGCCTTCATGCCACTGCCGGGCAGCCCTGCGTAGCTCGTCCTGGTTGGCGCTCGCGAGATAGTCGCGCAGCCGCTGCTGCTGGGGCCCGCGGGTCACGAGTCGGCACCGCTTGTTGAGGCACTGCTCGGCGCGACGCACTGGCTCGGCGAGCCCACGCTGGGTGTCGCCGCGCAGTCCTCGGCGCGCACGATCAGCCGGTTGATGTCGCTCTCGGTGATGTCGTCGACCTGGTGGGCACGGCGCCTCATGCCGTCGAGCGACGAGTGGTAGCCCTGGAGCCCGTTGACCATGTCGTTGATCGCCTCGACGACATGGTGGCGCGCCCTGCCGGCGTGGCCGGAGCAGGTGACGCTCGCCGGAGCCCCGCCGAACGCGCCCTGGACGACGGTCTCGGGCTTGGAGCCGCTGAGGTCGGCGGCGCTGTCGTCGAGGAACCGCATGATGCGGTCGACGAGGTCGTCGGTGAACCCGAAGGCAAGCAGATCTCCAGCGGTGAACACGCAGCTCCTCCCAGGGTTCGTCTCATGCGGTGGCCGATCGGTGCCTACCCGCGCCGATGGACGGCCAAACAACGGAAATTCTGGGGGTCTGGATACGGTGGTCGCACGCCGCCGGTCCCACTCGGGTCGGCTCGGAGGCGAAGGGGTAGTCGGTCGTGTCGGCAACGTCGAGGACGGTCAGGTCCGGGGTGGTGGGCTGGCTCGCCGTCGGCCTGCTCGTCGCCGGTTGCGGTGGCGACGACCCGCCGTCGTCCGGTCCGTCTCCCTCCGAGCCGACCGCTCCGACCGGGTCGGTGAGCAGCGAGGCCACCCCCACCGAGCCCACCGCGACCGAGCCGACCGCGACCGAGCCGACCGTGGTTCCGGCCTCCGGGCTGTTGCTCAAGGAGGAGACCTCGCAGGTCAACGCGCCCGCGGGGGAGTGGGAGCGGATTCCCGACATCGTCACCTATGCCTCGGCGGCCGGGCACGTGCCCACCACCCAGGTCATCTCGCTCAGCGACCGGGAGAACTACGCGACCGAGCTGTCCCTCGACGAGCAGGTGCGCTACCACAACCGGAGCCTGCCTAAGGGCGCGATCATCGAGCGTCAGCCCGACGTCCTCCTCGACGGCGCGCCGGCCTACTACGTCCAGTGGCGCATGAAGGGAGACACGAAGATCCAGCACGACGTCGGCCTGGACCACCAGGGTCGGGTGATCCAGGTCCGGATGGCCTTCGACGCCGCCGACCCCGCGGCCTACGCGGCGTTGGTGGCCTCCGTCCTCGCCTCGTTCAGGTGGCGCTAGGAGCAGCTGGAGGCTCGAGGACCACGCGCCCTCTGGGTGTCTGGTCACGGGATGTGCCTGGACCGGGCACTCTTGACGCATGAGCACGCGCCTGTCCGCCTGGCCCGGAGTCGTCGACACGGAGCTGGAGGTGGGCGGCCGCCCCGTCCGGGTCCTCCGGGCCGACGGCACTCCGGGCGGCGAGCCCCAGCTCCTCGTCCACGGGCTCGGCGGCTCGTCGGTCACCTGGGTGGAGATCATGGCCGGTCTCGCGGAGCACGGGCCGGTCGTCGCGGTGGACCTGCCCGGGTTCGGTCGCACCACGGCTCGTGACGACGACACGCTGACGGTCCGCGGCTACGTCGAGTTCGTGCTCGAGGTCGCGGACGCCCTCGGCTGGGACCGGTTCACCCTGCACGGCAACTCGATGGGCGGGCTCATTGGGGTCCTGCTTGCCGCACGGCACCCCGAGCGGGTCGACCGCCTGGTGCTGGTCTCCCCCGCGTTGCCGCCGCGGACGCCCCTGGGCCTGCTGGTCCCGGCGCGGGCGACCGTCGACGGGATGGCGCCCGTCGCTGTCTCGACCTTCAGCGCCGCCGTCCTCGGCGTGGTCGGGATCGCCGGCCCCGAGCTGACCGAGCACCGCAACCGGCAGCTGCTCAAGCTCATCTACCCCGACCCCGACAGCGTCGACCGCACTCTGCTCGAGCTGATGGCGGCCGACTTCCGCGGTGACGACGCCACCACGGTCCGTTCACGGCGGCGCGCCCTGCGCAGCGCGACCCGCTCGATCGCTGGCTTGTGGACCGACCCGCGGCGGGTCTGGCGAGCCATCGACCGGATCACGGCCCCCACGCTGGTGCTCGGCGGCACCCGGGACGCGCTGGTGCCGGCCAAGGTGCTCCGCGCGGTGCTGGCCCGCCGTCCCGACTGGACGGGCCGGGTGCTCGACGACCGCCGGCACGCGCTGATGCTCGAGGACCCGGAGACCTATCTCGAGGAGTTCGCCCGCTGGCACGGCGCGACCCAGCGGGCTGCCAGCTGACTCGGCCTACTCCTAGGTCCGTTCCTCGGTCCAGCGCACCTCGATCGCGCGGCGCCGGAACAGCCAGCGACCGTCGCGCCGCACGTAGTCGTCGCGGTAGACGAGGTGCCAGACGTGGTCTCGCCCACCGGTGCGGTGGTGGGCCTGCGCCACCACCCGGCCCGTGGCCGAGTCCTCGCTCCGCGCATCGAAGACCTCGCCCGCGACCAGGTGTTGGGTGGCCTCGACGCGGTCCAGGGCGGAGAGGTGCAGCCGGATCGCCTCGCGACCCTCGTGGGTGCCGCCGGGGGTGACCAGCACCCCGTCGGCGTCGAAGAGCCCCGCCAGGTCGTCGAGCCGCCGCTCGTCGGCGTACGCCGCGTAGCGGTGCACCAGGTCGTGCAGGGCCAGGGCGTCGGCCGGCCTCACCGGGCTCATGCCGGGCATCCTGCCGTACGGCCCACCCGAACCTGCGAAGGCAACCACTAGCGTCCATGCGGTGGGAGGGACCGGCATCACCGACTTCCTCGAGCTGGTCCACCAGCTCGAGGACGTGGTGGAGACCGACCACGACCGCTACCGCAGGTTCGCGGTCTCGGGCCGCACCTTCGCCTACCTGTGGGAGCCGACCCGGACCGTCGGGCTCAAGCAGACGATCGCCGAGCAACAGGCCCTGGTCGCCGAGCGTCCCGAGGTCTTCGAGGTGCAGTTCACTGCCTACGGCTTCGGCTGGGTCGTCGCCCACCTCGAGCGTGTCGAGCGCGACGAGCTCGCCGAGCTCACCTTCGAGGCGTGGCGGCTGACCGCTCCCGCGACCCTGGTCGAAGCCCGCGGCGAGAGGCTGCCGGACTGAGCTCCGCGACCAGCAGGTCCTCGAGCTCGGCCTCACCGCGACCCCAGGTATCTACCAACGGCCGCCTACTCGGCGTAGCGTCCTTTTCAGATCCTGGAGCCCGTGCTCCTGCTCAGGGCTCCTTCGAGCCAGAGACAGGAGCGCCCCATGCAACTCAGACGAGTGATCCTCGTGCTCGCTGCTCTTGTGGGCAGCCTTGGCTTCGCCGTCACCACGGCCGACGCCAAGCCGACCTCGACCGCCCAGGCAGCGAGCGCGGACTGCGCCCTGCCGGAGTCCGACGCCGAGGCGTTGGTGATCCTCAACTACTACTACCCCAACAAGTACGTCTGGGAGGACACCCACCTGACGGTCGCCGTGCAGGCCGCCCCCAACGTCTCCGAGCCGCACGTGGACGCGGTCCGGGATGCCATCGACGCCTGGGACGAGGTCCTCCGTGACTGCTTCGACGGCCAGATCACGCTGACCGACGTCACCGGGCAGCCGCGGAAGGCCGCGGACATCGTGGTGCACTACGTCCCCCACGCCGGTGGCGTGGTCTTCGCCGGCTACGCCATCTGTGGCGCGAACGGCTGCGGCAACATCATCGTCAGCTCGGAGTTCGCCACCGAGGAGGGCTACACGCCGGAGTACCTGTTCTACGTGACCCTCCACGAGCTCGGGCACGCCCTGGGCCTGGGGCACGCCACGAACCTGCGCGAGAGCATGGACCTCATGGGCTACGAGTGGATCGGCGGCGCACCTGACCCGCTGTTCTCGCAGTGCGACCTGGATGCGCTCGCCTACCTGTTCGGGCCTCTCCTCGCAGGCGAGGACCCCGCCGGCCCGGGGCCGAGTCAGCTGGAGCCGACCTTCGACTGCGCGGGAGCCTGATCACCCGGCAGCTAGGACTGGAACTTGTTGTCGATGAAGTTGTAGATCTGGAAGGGAGTCCCGTCGTCCTCGGTGACGACGTAGATGGGCTTGGCGCAGGCCCAGCCGTCGTTGTTGCCGCGTTCGTCGACGAGGTTGTCGACGCCGTAGGGCTCGGTGTCGACATCCCACAGGACGAACCCGCTGGCGCCGCCAGGGCAAGCGGTGCCCGAAGGGTCGGCCTGGGCGGTGGTGCGGGATGTCGCTCGCGGAGTTGGTCATCGTGTCGGTCAAGGTCGAGGGCCGCTCCAAGAGCGAGGTCGCCCGTGACTACAACATCTCCCGCTACTGGGTTCAGCGGCTGGTCAGACGCTACGAAGCCGAGGGCCAGGCAGCCTTCCAGCCCCGGTCCCGACGACCGCACTCGAACCCGCGGGCGATCAGCCTGGATCTGGAGGACCAGATCGTCCGGCTGCGCAAGGACCTGTCCAAGCAGGGGCTGGACGCCGGTGCGGAGACCTCCGTAGCCACCTGCAGATGGCGGGGACCGACCGGTTGCCGTCGGTCTCGACGATCTGGCGGGTTCTGACCCGCCGCGGGTTCGTCACCCCCCAACCCAGGAAGCGCCCCAAGGGCGCCGGGACACGGTTCGTCGCTGAGCAACCCGACATGTTCGCCTACCAGACCGGCTCGCCAATCGTGCAGGCCAACGCGGAGCTCAGATCCGCCCTGTCACCGGCTCAGCTGCGGGCTCGGTCACGGCCATGTGTAGAAGCCCTGATGCGTCTTGCGGCCCAGGTGGCCTGCGGCCACCAGGTCCCGGAGCACCTGCGGCGGGGTGAACCGCTCGCCAAGCTCGCGTGCCAGGTGCTCGGCGATGGCCAACCGCACGTCGAGCCCCACGATGTCGGTGGTTCGCAGCGGCCCCACTGGATGCTTGTAGCCCAGCGTCATCGCGGTGTCGATGTCGGCCGCCGAGGCCACGCCGTCCTCGAGCATCCGCATCGCCTCGAGAGCGAGCACGACCCCGAGCCGGGACGACGCGAAGCCCGGTGAGTCGCGGACGGTGATCGCGGTCTTCCCCAGCTCACCGACCCAGCAGCGCGCGAGCTCGACCAGCTCCTCGGCCGTGGCCGACCCGACGACGACCTCGACCAGCTCGCTGACCGGGACCGGGTTGAAGAAGTGGAGCCCGACCAGCCGCTCGGGGCGGGACAGACCCGCGGCCAGGTCGTCGATGGACAGGCTGGAGGTGTTGGACCCTAGCCATGCCCCCGGCGCGTGGCGCTCTACCGAGGCCAGCACCGTGGCCTTGAGCTCGGCGTGCTCGGGCACGGCCTCGACGACCAGGACGGCGTCCTTCAGCTCGGCGGGGTCTGAAGTCGTCACCACCCGGTCCAGGACTGCGTCGGCCGGGCCGCTGAGCGTGCCGCGCTCCGCCGCCCGTCGCAGCGCAGCCTCCACCCGAGCGCGCGCAGCGGCCGCGGTGGCCGCGGAGGTCTCCACCACCACGACCTTCCGACCCGCCACCGCGAAGGCGTGGGCGATTCCCGCGCCCATGCGTCCTCCGCCGTAGACCCCGACGGTCCCGGCCACGCCGGTCACGACTTGCTTCTCCGCTCCAGGAACGCGGTCATCCGCTCGTGCTTCTCCTCGGTTTCGAACAGAACGGCCTGGGCCAGGTCGTCGACGAAGGGGTGGGCCTCGCGCGGAGTGTGGAACACCGCCTTGGTCAGCCGGACGGCGAGCGGCACCTGCTCGGCGATCCGGTCAGCCCACCGATGCCCGGCGGCCAGGAGGCTATTCGGCTGGACAACCTCGCTGACCAGCCCGACGGCCAGGGCGGCGTCGGCGTCGAGGATCCGCCCGGTCAGGAGTACCTCCTTGGCCACGCTCTCCGGCACGAGCTCGCGCAGCCGCCAGGTGCCAGCGGCCGAGGCCAGGATCCCTAGCCCGGCTTCAGGGTTGCCGATGCGGACGCGGGGCGTGGCGATTCGGAAGTCGCAGGCATAGGCGAGTTCGGCTCCGCCGCCGAGCGCGTAGCCGTCCATGAGCGCGATCGTCGGCATCGGCAGTCGCCGAAGGCGGTCGAAGGCCGAGGAGTTGATGCCCCGGAGGGCGTCGTCGCGTCGGCGGTCCCGCATCTGGGTGAGGTCTGCCCCCGCGGCGAAGTGCCCGCCTGCCCCGGTCAGTAGGAGCGTCCGGGGAGCCTGCTCGAGCCGGGCGCAGAGGTGGTGCAGCGCCTGCGCGGTCGCGCGGTCGATGGCGTTGCGCACTGCGGGACGATCGAGCGTCGCGACGACGCGGTCGTCGCGCTCCTCCACGAGGAGGGCCGACTCGCTCACGACCGCTCCACCAGCACCGACACACCTTGGCCGACGCCGACGCACAGAGTGGCCAGTCCGCGACGGCCGCCGGTGCGCTCGAGCCGGCCCAGCAAGGTCAGCAGGATGCGGGTGCCCGAGGCTCCCAACGGGTGGCCGAGCGCGATGGCGCCGCCGTCGGCGTTGACGGTCTCGGGGTCGAGTCCTAGTTCGCGGATGCAGGCCAGAGCCTGCGAGGCGAAGGCCTCGTTGAGCTCGACCGCGTCGAGGTCGTCGACCGTCCACCCCGCCTTCGCGAGGGCCTTGCGCGTGGCCGGCACCGGCCCGGTTCCCATGATCTCGGGCGCCACCCCGGCGCTCGCGACGGCGACGATGCGAGCGCGCGGCTCGAGTCCGTGGTTCCGGAGCCCCCGCTCCGACGCCACCAGCAGGGCGGCGGCCCCGTCGTTCAGGGAGCTGGAGTTGCCCGCAGTGACGACCCCGTCGGGCCCGGTGACCGCGCGCAGGCGGGCCAGCGCCTCCAGGTCGGTGTCTGCGCGCGGGCCCTCATCGCGGTCGGTGTCACCGACCGCGACGATCTCGGCGTCGAAGCGACCGCTGTCGCGAGCCGCGACCGCCTTCTGGTGCGAGGCGAGCGCGAACGCATCGAGCTCGTCGCGGCGCAGCCCCCACCGCCGGGCAACCCGCTCGGCCGTCTCCGGCATCGACAGCGTCGTCTCCCGGTCGAAGCGGGGGTTGGGGAAGCGCCACCCGATCGCGGTGTCGAAGGCGGCCCCGGGCTTCGCCCAGGCCCGGGCCGGCTTCTCCATGACCCATGGTGCCCGGGTCATCGACTCCACCCCGCCCGCCAGCATCAGGTCGGCGTCGCCGGCCGCGATGGCCTGGCGGGCTGCTACGACGGCACTCAGGCCCGAGGCGCAGAGCCGGTTGACGGTGTAGCCGGGCACGGTCTCGGGCAGCCCAGCCAGCAGCGTCGCCATCCGGGCGACGTTGCGGTTGTCCTCGCCGGCTTGGTTGACGGCCCCGAGGACGACCTCGTCTAGGCCGGCGGGGTCGACGTCCGAGCGACGCACGGTCTCTGCCACGACAAGCGCGGCCAGGTCGTCAGGGCGGTGCCCGGCCAGTGCACCCCCGTAGCGCCCGATCGGCGTGCGGGCTCCTCCGGCGACGTAGGCGTCCACGGTTTCTCTCCTGTTCGGCTCGGGGTCAGGTGACATGCAGGACGGGGAACGGCGCGGCTGCCTGGACGGCGGCGCCGCTGGCGACGAGCTCGTCGACCCCGGCGCGGTCGAGGCCCGACTCCAGCAGCAGGTCGACGGTGTGCGACCCCAGGGCGGGGACATCGCCCATGACCGCCTCGACGTCGGCGAACGTCGCCGGCGGGAGGAGCGCAGGGACGAGGGCGTGCTCCGTGCGGACCGTGCGCCAGCGGTCGCGCTCGCGCAGCTGCGGGTGCGCCACGACGTGTTCCATCGACCGCACCTGGGCGGCCGGGACGCCGGCGCGCGCCAGTGCCGCATCGAGGTCGGTGGTCGTCCACGACCTGGTGCGTGCGGCGACCAGCGAATCGCAGGCGTCTCGGTGCCGCACGCGGTCGACGTTCGTCGCGAACCGAGGGTCGGCCGCGGCGTCCTCGATGCCGAGCACCCGGGTCAGGGCGAGCCACCCGGACTCGGACTGCACACCGATGAGCAGCTCGCCGTCGACCGTCGGGTAGGCGTCGTACGGCGCGATGGAGGCGTGGCCGGTCACCATCCGTCCCGGCTGGGCCCCCGTGGCGACCTGCGAGTAGAGAGCGTGGCTGACCCACTCGACGGTGGCCTCGAACATGCTGACGTCGACGGTCGCCCCCTCGCCCGTGCGGAAGCGTCGCAGCAGCGCGGCGAGGACCGCCTGCGCGAGGTACATGCCCGAGGCGATGTCGGATGCGGGGATCCCCGTCTTCACGGCGGTCTCCGGCGTGCCCGTGAGAGAGATCAGGCCGGCTTCGGCCTGGATGAGCATGTCGTAGGCCTTGCGGTCCTGCATCGGCCCTCCGGCGCCGTACCCGGTGATGTTGCCGACGACCAGCTCGGGCCTGTCGGCCCGCAGGCTCGCGGCGTCCAGCCCGAGCCGGCGCGCGGCGCCGGGGGCGAGGTTCTGCACCACGACGTCGGCACGGTCGACCAGGCGCCGCACCGCGTCGCGGGTGGCCGGGACCTTGAGGTCGACGGCCATCGACTGCTTGCCGCGGTTGAGCCACACGAAGTGCGCGCCCGTGCCGTGGACCAGCCGGTCGTAGCCACGGGCCAGGTCACCGCCACCCGGGCGCTCGACCTTGACCACCCGCGCCCCGAGGTCGGCCAGGTTGCGGGTGGCCAAGGGCGCCGCGACCGCCTGCTCGAGGGCCACCACCAGCACCCCGTCGAGGGGCAGCGCACTCATGCGCGCGCCCCTGCTTGGCGGACCAGGCCGCCGCCGATGATGAGCCGCTGGATCTCGCTGGTGCCCTCGTAGAGGCGCAGCAGGCGAACGTCTCGGTAGATCCGTTCGACCGGCACCTCGCGCATGTAGCCCGTGCCGCCGTGGACCTGCACGGCCAGGTCGGCCACCCGACCGGCCATCTCGGTGCAGAACAGCTTGGCCGCCGAGGGTCCGATCCTGCGGTCGTCTCCGGTGAGGTAGGCCCGGGCCGTCTCGCGGACCATCGCCCGGCCGGCCATGACCCCAGTGGCCATGTCGGCGAGCATGGCCTGGACGAGCTGGAAGCTCCCGATCGGCGCACCCCCCTGCGTCGCAGACGCCGCGTAGGCGACGGACTCGTCCAGGGCCCGCTGCGCGGCGCCTACCGCCACGCCGGCGAGGTGGATGCGGCCGCGAGCGAGTGAGGTCATCGCCGCCCGATAGCCGATCTCGGGCCGTCCACCGACCAGCGCCTCCGGCCCGATCCGTACGCCGTCGAAGGTCACGTCCGCCGTGCGGGAGCCCTCCTGGCCCATCTTGGCGTCCTTGACCCCGACCGCGACGCCCTCGAGGTCCGCTGGCACCAGGAAGACGGCGATGCCGTCGTGGGTCTCCGGCGCCGGGTCGAGCCGCGCGAAGGTGACGAAGAGGTGGGCGTCGGTGGCGTTGGTGATGAAGCGCTTGCTGCCGCTCAGCACCCACCCGTCGCCGTCGCAGGTCGCAGTGGTCCGCAGCCCGGCCGGGTCGGAACCCGCCCCCGGCTCGGTCAGGGCGAAGGAGGCTACGACCTCGCCCGCGGCCATGCCGGGCAACCAGCGGGCCTTCTGGTCGTCGGTGCCGAATCCGACGAGCACCTGGCCCGCGATGCCGTTGTTGGTCCCGAACATGGAGCGCAGCGCCAGCGACGTGTAGCCCAGCTCCATGGCGAGCTCGACGTCCTGGACCAGGTCGAGTCCGAGCCCGCCCCACTCCTGCGGCACGGCGTACCCGAACAACCCCATCTCGGCAGCCTGACGGCGCAGGTCGTCCGGGACGGCGTCGATGGCCATGATCTCGGTCTCTCGCGGCACCGCTTTGGAGCGGACGAAGAGCCTGACCTGGTCGAGGACGTCGGCGAAGAGGTCGTCGGGGACGTGGGGGTTGCCGGTGTACACGGCCCTACCCTCGCGGGCCGGATTGGGTCCGGTCCAATACTTGATCCACCATGCACTGATACCGTTTCGATATCAATCTCCCTGGAGGCAACCGTCGTGGACATCCAGCAGGTCCGGGCGTTCCTCGCGGTGGCCGAGGAGCTGCATTTCGGGCGCGCCGCGGAGCGCTTGCACACCGCACAGCCGCCGCTCAGCCGCACGATCAAGCAGCTCGAGCGCGAGTTGGGCACGACCCTGTTCGACCGCACCACCCGGTCGGTCGTGCTGACCGCGGCAGGGCAGGCGCTGCTCGCGCCCGCGCGCGACGTGCTGTCCTCGGTGGCCAGCGCGGTGGAGACGGTCCACGCGGCGGCCACGGGGCAGGTTGGGGTGGTGCGCGTCGATTTCGCAGGGGTGTCGACGCATCGCATCGTCGCCCAGCTCGCACGCGCCGTTCGGGCCCACCGTCCGGGGATCCGACTCGAGCTGTCCAGCGAGAGGTTCGCCCAACCGGCGATGCGCCGCCTGCTCGACGGGGCGAGCGACCTCGCTCTTGGTCGCTGGGACCTGGTGCCGCCGGACGTGTCCGCCGAGGTGGTGATCGAGGACGCGCTGGTGGTCGCAGTCCCCGACACCCACCCGCTGGCCCGCCGGTCGCGCACCTCCATGGCCGGGCTCGCCGGGGAGGGCTTCGTGTCGCTCCCACCGCACGACGGCGCGGTGCTGTCCGACCGGTTGCGGCGCCTCGCGCGGCGGCACGGGTTCGAGGCGGAGATCGTGCAGGAGGCTCCCGACACCCAGACCGCGCTGGCGCTGGTCAGCGCCGAGGTCGGGTGCCACCTCACGCTGGGATCGGTTGCCGCCAACTCCTCCGACCCGCACGTGGTGTTCCTCGAGCTGGACGAGGTCACCGAGGACGTTCACCTGCGCGCCGCCTGGAGGACCGGCGACGACGGTCCTGCTCTGCGAGCCGTCGTCGACCAGCTGCTGCGGCTCTGCCCCGGGCGCTGATCAGCAGCTTCCTAGCTCGAGCGGTCAGCGTGGGGACCAGCGCCGCGGGCGAGCGCCGTCATCCCGGGACGGGTCCGGTCAAAGCACGGCCAGGGCATTGGCCGGCGACCCGATCCCGCCCGGCAGGTGCAGCGGCGCCGCGGTGAGGAACACCTCGTAGCGCCGGTGGCGGCGGCACGCCGCGGCCAGGTCGTGCAGCCACCACAGCTCGCCCAGAGCCAGACCGAGCTGGCCGATCAGGCACTGGTGCAGGAAGCCGAAGGGCCAGGCCTCGGGCGAGAGGTCGAAGGGCAGCTGCTCGACGGCCGGGTTGTCCGCCGCGACCGCGCAGACCTGGGCGTCCCACAGGTACTCCAGGACCTCGGGTTCGCGGACCAGGCCGACCGACGTCAAAGCGTTCTGGGTGGACAGCTCGACGCGGACCTCCCGGCTCTGCTGGGCGTACCAGCGCAGCCAGCCGGTGTGCAGTAGCACCACGTCGCCGGCCTGCCACGTGACCCCGGCCGCGGCCCGGGCTTCCTCGAGGTCTGAGACCGTGATGCCGCGGCTGCGGCCGGGGTCGTAGTCGTTGTCACGTGCGGTGAGGACCGCCGCGACGTCGAGGAGGATCGCGCGCCCGGCCACTCCGCGGGCGGCGTACCGGGCGATGCAGTTGCGGCCCTCCTCCCTGACCTCGCGCATCGTCGCCCCGTTGTAGAACTGATCCGGGGCGTAGCCGACGTGGGCGAGGGAGTCCCACTGGCTGGAGGCCTGCGGGTAGAAGTCGTCCAGCTTGTCGTCGAGGTCCCAGCCGACGCCGAAGTCGATGACTTGGTGCCGAGCCGGGCCGCGCCCGAACAGCGGCGGGTCGATGAGCGACAGGTCGGCGTCGAGTGGGAAGGTCTCGCCGGTGACGACCAGCCGCGCAGCGCGCGTGACCCGCTCGGGCGTCTGCAGGTTCAGCAACCCGACCTGGTCGTCCTCGCCGAACACGTGCCAGCCGGACCGCACCCCGCTGGGCAGCAGCGGCAACGAGCGGTACGGCGGCAGGACGCGCTCGTCCGGCCCCGTCCCGGGCTCCTCGGCCGGCGTCATGACTGTGCCTGGGTCGACGTGGCGGCCGAGGAGATGGCCGAGGCGCCGGCCCGGAGACGGATCTCGAGGTCGGCCACCGCGTGCTGTCGGTGCTCCTCGAGCTCGCGAACGACGCGGTCGACGTCGCCGGCCTCGAGCGCCTCGATGATGCTGCGGTGCTCGTGGTTGACCCGCTGGCGCGCGCTGTCCTGGCCGTAGTACATCGACCGGTAGGCGTCGGTCGTCTGCCACAGGATGCGGATGAAGTCGACCATGCGCGGCCGGTCGGCCGCCTCGAAGAGTGTGAAGTGGAAACGGCGGTTCGCTTCGATCATCGCAGTCACGTCGGCGCCCTCGGCTAGGTGCTCCATCTCATCAGCGGCCGCCCGCAGGACCTCGAGGTGATCGTCGCGCAACTGGGGCGTGGCGGTCCGAACGACCTCGTCCTCCAGCAGTCTGCGGATCAGGTAGGTCTCGGAGAGCTCTTCGAGGCTCAGGCTGGCCACGCGGTAGCCGCGGTGGGGGACGTGGCGTACCAGCCCTTCGGCCTGCAGCATGGTCAGCGCCTCGCGGACCGGGACGACGCTCGTGCCGAGTTCGGCGGCCACCTGCTCCTGGTGGATGCGGTCCCCGGGCCGCAGTGCACCCGAGGAGAGCCGCGCGCGGAGCGACACGAGGGCCACGTCGTGCGCGGTCTGGCGCGGCTGGGAGGCGGCGGGCGACTGGGCTGGAGGCGTCATGACCCGCGCAGCGTACTGAAGCGGAGTCCTCGGTTGACCATTCCTAGAATTTATAGGATTCTCCCGGCATCGAAGAGGAGGCCCAGTGCACCGACCACTCGACGGGCTCGTCGTCGCCGATCTCAGCCGGGTGCTGGCCGGGCCGCTGGCGACGCAGACCCTGGCCGACCTCGGCGCGATTGTGGTCAAGGTCGAGCACCCGGCAGGGGGCGACGACACGCGGTCCTGGGGGCCGCCCTGGTCCTCCGCGGGCTCGTCCTACTTCGACGCCGCCAACCGCTCGAAGCGGAGCATCGTCCTCGACCTCGACGACCCCGACGACCTTGCGGTGTGCGACCGCCTGATCGATCGCGCCGACGTCCTCGTCGAGAACTTCCGGGTCGGCTCGCTCGCCAAGTACGGGCTGGACTCCGCATCGACCCGGGCCCGCTGGCCGCGGCTGGTCCACTGCTCGATCACCGGCTTCGGCAGCGCGGGCGGCGCCACCCTGCCGGGTTACGACATGGTCGTGCAGGCCCTCGGCGGGCTGATGAGCATCACAGGGGAGTCTGACGGCGACCCGCAGAAGGTCGGGGTCGCGCTGGTGGACGTGCTCACGAGCAAGGACGCCGTGATCGGCATCCTCGCCGCCCTGCGCCACCGCGACCTGACCGGGGTAGGGCAAGCGGTGGAGGTCAACCTGCTGATGAGCCTGCTGGGCTCGCTGGCCAACCAGGCCAGCTCCTACTTCGCGACCGGGGTGTCGCCGTCCCGTCTGGGTAACCAGCACCCGTCGATCGCGCCCTACGAGACCCTGCAGTGCGCCGACGGCCTCATCGTGGTGGCCTGCGGCAACGACGGGCAGTTCCGGCGGCTGTGCCAGGTCCTTGGCATCCCCGAGGTGGGCTCAGACCCGCGATTCGCGGACAACTCCGCCCGCGTGGCGGCGCGTTCCGAGCTGCGTGGGCTGCTGGAGGCCCCGCTGGCCCAGGCCACGGCGGCCGTGTGGCAGGCCCGGCTCACCGAGGTGGGTGTCCCCGCGGGCGAGGTGCAGGACGTCGCCGGCGGCTTCGCCCTGGCGACCCGCCTCGGTCTGGACCCCTTGGTTCATCCGGCGGGGGAGGGCGCGACGCCGCTCGTCGCGCACCCCGTGACCTACTCCGGCTTCGCGCCGGCCCCAGCCCGGCGCCCCCCGACGCTCTCCGAGCACGACCAGCAGGTCCGCCACTGGCTCGCCGGACCCGACCGCCCCCTCCCGAAGGACGAACCGTGACCACCCTTGCCGCCCCCCGCACCTTCTCGCCCGCGGACCCCGCCGGGATCGACCTCGTGCTGACCCAGGACGAGCGCGACGTGCGCGACGCCGTACGCCGCTTCTGCACCGACCACGTCGAGCCGCACGTCGCCACGTGGTTCGAGGAAGGTGAGTTGCCGGGAGTCCGCGAGCTGGCGCTCGGGCTCGGCGAGCTCGGGGTGCTCGGCATGCACCTCGACGGTTACGGCTGCCCGGGCATGACCGCCACCGAGTACGGTCTGGCCTGCCTCGAGCTGGAGGCGGCCGACTCCGGGCTCCGGTCCCTGGTGTCGGTTCAGGGATCGCTCGCGATGTTCGCGATCCACCACTGGGGCTCGGAGGAGCAGAAGCTGCGGTGGCTGCCCGACATGGCAGCCGGCCGCGCGATCGGCTGCTTCGGGCTGACCGAACCCGACGCCGGCTCCGACCCCGTCTCGATGCGCAGCCGTGCCCGCCGCGACGGCGCCGACTGGGTCCTAGACGCCCGCAAGATGTGGATCACCAACGGCTCGGTCGCCGACGTGGCCGTGGTCTGGGCGCAGACCGACGAAGGCGTGCGCGGCTTCGTCGTCCCGACCGACGTGCCGGGCTTCACCGCCCCACTCATCAAGCACAAGATGTCGTTGCGCGCCTCGGTGACCAGTGAGCTCGTGCTCGAGGGGGTCCGGCTACCCGCCGACGCGGTGCTGCCGGGCGCGTTCGGGCTGAAAGGCCCGCTGAGCTGCCTCAACGAGGCGCGCTACGGAATCGTCTGGGGCGCCGTGGGCGCGGCGCGCTCCTCGCTGCAGTGCGCCGTCGAGTACGCCGGCTCACGCGTGCAGTTCGGCCGGCCCATCGCCGGTTTCCAGCTGACCCAGGCCAAGATCGCCGACATGACCCTGGCAGTCGTCAGAGGCACGCTGCTGGCGCTGCACCTCGGACGGGCCAAGGACGCCCGCGGACTGCTGCCGGTCGAGGTAAGCCTGGGGAAGCTCAACAACGTGCGTGAGGCGTTGGAGGTCTGCCGGACCGCGCGCACCATCCTGGGCGCCAACGGCATCAGCCTGGAGTACCCCGTGATCCGGCACATGGCCAACCTCGAGTCCGTCCTGACCTACGAGGGCACGTCGGAGATGCACGCGCTGTCGATCGGACAGGCGATGACGGGGGAGTCGGCCTTCCGGTGAGCCAGATGACGGAAGTTCTATTTCGGACGTCCGTGATGTAACCTCCCTAGCGCCACATCGTCGAGATGAGGAGTGGACGTGAGTGCTGCGCGCAGCTTCCGACCGTACGACGGGACGGTCAACGGTTCAGTCGATGACAGCACGTGCGCTGAGGTCGAGGCCGCGGTCGGCCGCGCGGCCGGAGCGGCGGCGCAGGTCGCCGCCACCCCGCCCCGGCGGCGGCATGCGTGGTGGGAGGCCGTCGCGACCGCCCTGGAGGCGGCGGTCGAGGACCTCGTCGCCCTCGCTGACGCGGAGACCGGCCTCGGACCTGTCCGGCTCCGGGGCGAGATCGCTCGCGCGGCCGGCCAGCTGCGCTTCTACAGCCGGGTGGCCCAGGAGGGCTCGCACCTTGGCATCGCCGTCGACGCGTCGACCGAGACCACACCGGAGCTGCGGCGGATCCACCATCCCGTCGGGCCTGTCGCCGTCTTCGGAGCCAGCAACTTCCCCTTCGCCTTCGGCGTCCTGGGCCACGACACCGCGTCGGCGCTGGCGGCCGGGTGTCCCGTGGTCGTCAAGGCCCACCCCGCCCACCCGCTGCTCAGCGTGCGGCTGGTGGAGCTCGCTTCGCGGGCGCTCGACGAGGTCGGAGCCCCTGCGGGCGTGCTCTCGATGGTGCACGGGATGCAGGCCGGTCTGGCGCTCGTCCAGGACCCGCGGGTCCGGGCCGTCGGCTTCACGGGGTCGCAGGCTGGTGGCATGGCACTCTGGCAGGCCGCGCGTGAGCGCGACGAGGTCATCCCGGTCTTCGCCGAGATGGGCACCGTCAACCCGGTCGTCGTGACCACGAGCGGCATGGCTGACCTGCCGCGGCTCGTCGCGGGGTTCGTCGAGTCCTTCACCCTGGGTGCGGGACAGTACTGCACCAAGCCGGGCCTCTTGCTCGTCCCCGCTGGTCACGGCGTTGCCGCCGCGGTCGGCGAGCACCTCGTCCGGGCTGCGTCGCCGGCGGTCCTCCTGACTGAGGGGATCGCGCGCTCGGCCACCCTCGGCGTTGCCGACCTGGTCGCGGCAGGGGCCACAGTGGTCGCCGAGGTCCCAGGGGCGGGCGAGGGGTGGTCATCCGGCAGCGTCGTCCTCGAGGCGCCCGCGGCCGCGTTGACCCGCGGCTCGCGGCTGCTCGAAGAGTGCTTCGGCCCGGTGTCGATAGTGGTGGAGTACGGCTCTCACGAGGAGCTCCGCGACCTGCTCGGTAGGTTGCAGGGCTGTCTGGTCGGCGCAGTCATGACCGGCGGTGATGCTGACGACGAAGCGCAGGCCGTCGTCGCCCAGCTGGCCTCGATGGCCGGCCGGGTCGCCGTCGACACCTGGCCCACCGGCGTCGCCCTCGGGTGGGCGCAGCACCACGGGGGCCCGTGGCCCGCCACGACCTCACCCGCTCACACCTCGGTAGGTGCTGCCGCCTTGACTCGGTGGGTCCGTGCGGTGGTCTACCAGTCGACCCCCCCGGCGTGGCTGCCCGAGGCCGCGCGCCCGGACAACCCCTGGGGTGTGGCCCGCCGCGTCGACGGCGTCCTCGAGCCCGCGGTGAGCCAGGCCTCCGTCACCCCCTTGCCTGCCGGATCCGGAATCAGGGACCGCTGATCTCGTCGCGTTCGGCAGCCCGCGGACGCTGCTGGCCACCCACACTGAGGCCCCAGCGCCCGACAACACAGAGGAGTACGTGATGACAGCAGCGCCGACAGCGGAGCTCTCCGACCTGCCGCTCCTCACCGACCTCGTGCCGATCGCGGAGTGGTCGCGAGACCTCCTCGGTGCATCGCGCGCGCTGCTCGCACGTGACGCCGACCTGCTCCGCCACCCCGACGGCGGAGTCGTGGTGCTGCGCAACGCCTCGCTGCGCTCCTTGGCCGAGAACTCCGCGGTGGGCAACGCTCCCGTGTCCTTCCTGACCGGACGCTCGAACGAGCGACTGCGCCGGGCGCGAGAGAGTGGGCAGGGGACTCAGTCTCCGGTGGGGACACAGCCGCTGGAGCACTTCCTCGGCAACCAGGTGTTCACCATGAACCCGCCTGTGCACACCGAGCTCCGCCGGGCCCTGGCCCGCCCTCTCATGCCACGACCCGTGCTGGCCTTCGTGCCCCTGGCCGAGAGGGTCGTGGACGATCTCGTCGAGGAGCTGGTGGGGACGGGTGAGGTCGACTTCGGGCCGGACTTCGCCGCGGTGTTCGCGACCCGGTTCTGGACCGAGCAGCTCGGGCTCCCGCCCGGTCACGCCGGCCGGATCCAGCACCTGATGGAGGAGATGAACCTGCAGTTCCGGTTCAACCCCGTGCCTGACGACCTCGCCCGGGCCCGTACCGCCACCCGGGAGTACATGGCGCTGGTGGAGTCGCTGGTCGACCAGGTGTGGGTCGCTGGCCCCAACGACCTGCTGACGCAGCTCGCCCAGGGCGTGCACGGCGCCGAGCGGGACGGCGTTCCCGTCGACTTCCGGGCCCACGTGGCGTCGAACTTCTTCGATGCCTTCCACACCGTGGGCGTCGCGCTCACCAACGCCGCCTACCACTTATTCACCAGTCCGAGCGACGTGGCAGCCGTTCGCGCCGATCAGTCCTTGGTCCCCCAAGTCTTCACGGAGGGCACGCGGATCTCGCCGCCCCTCATGCTGACCACCCGGATGACCCTGGAGGAGGTCCACCACGGCGACCACGTTCTTCCCGCGGGCACTCCGGTGCACATGATCTGGGTCGCCGGCAACCACGATCCCGAGGTCTTCCCAGACCCGGGTCGCTTCGACCTGTCCCGGACGGTCCGACACGCCACGACGTTCGGCGGTGGAGCCCACGTCTGCCCGGGGCGCAACGCCGCCCGCCTGCTCAGCGAGGTGGCGCTGCGTGCCCTGACCTCGCCCGACGTGCAGGTCGAGCCGACCGGCAGTGCTCAGTGGACCGAGGGCAGCGGCATCCGGCACCTCGACGCCTTCCGGGTGCGCTTCAGCCGCCCAACCAACAACGGAGGATGAGAATGATCCTGCACGACGAACGGCAGGCGGTCGCTGACGCGGGCCGCCAGATGATCGCCGACGGGTTGGTGCTCGGCACGGCCGGCAACGTCAGCACCCGGGTCGGGGACCTCGTGGTCATCTCGCCGTCCACTGTCGCCTACGCGGACGTGACGGCGGCGGACGTGTGCGTCGTCGACATGGACGGCCTCGTGGTCGAGGCCGCCGCGGGCCGTCGTCCGTCGTCGGAGGTGCCCATGCACCTGTCGGTCTACCGCGGAAGCGACGCCGGTTCGGTGGTGCACCACCACGGGCTGAAGAGCGCCGCACTGTCGACGCTGTTCGACGTGGTGCCGACCATCCACTACTACGTCGCGCAACTAGGCGGGTCGCTGCGGGTGGCGCCGTACGCGCGCTACGGCTCCGACGAGCTGGCCGCGGGGGTCATGGGGGCGCTGGAGGACCGGGTCGCAGCCCTCATGCAGAACCACGGAGCGGTGGCCCACGGCGCCACGCTCGAGCTGGCCTACAAGCGGGCCCAACTGGTCGAGTGGCTGTGCGCGATGTACATCGAGGCAGCCTCGGTCGGCACGCCTCGAGAGCTCACGGACGCCGAGATGCAGGACGTCGTCGCCGCGCGCACCGCCCGGAGCTATGCATGACCGCGCGCGTGGTGTGCCTCGGTCCGCAGATCCTGGACGTGCTGGTCCGACCGGTGAGCGGGATCCCCGCCGGCCAGGGCGGTGCGCTCCTCGAGGAGAGCCGCATCACCGCCGCCGGGACAGCCGCCGGGACGGCCGTCGACCTGGCCAAGCTCGGGGCCCACGTCACCTCGGTGGGTGCGATCGGCGACGACGCGGCCGGCCGGATGGTCCGCCTGCTCCTCGACGACCACGGCGTCGACACCAGTCACCTGGTCGTGAAGCCTGGTCTGCAGACGACGCTCACAGTGCTGCCGATCCGGCCGAACGGCGAGCGCCCATCCCTCCACGCCCCGGGCGCCACGCGCTTCCTGGCCCCCGGCGACGTCGACCCTGACCTGGTCCGCGAGGCCGACTTCCTGCACATCGGCGGGCCGGACGCCCTCGGGGACTTCGCGGTGGACGGCGTCCCCGCGCTGCTGCGCGCGGCGCGTGAGGCCGGCACGGTGATCACCCTCGACCTGCTCCGGAGCCGCATCGCGCCGGACGCCCTGCAGACGCTGCGGCAGATCTGGCCCCTGATCGACTACTTCCTCCCCAACGACGACCAGCTGCGCTCCCTCACCGGCACCGACGACCTACGGCAGGCCGCGCGGCAGCTGCGCGACCTCGGCGTGGGCACGGTGGTCGCCACCACGGGGGCGGACGGGTCGATCGTCGTCGGCGAGTCCGGCGTCGAGGTGGTGCCGGCGTTCACCTGTGCGGTCGTCGACACCACCGGGTGCGGCGACGCCTACGTCGCCGGCTTCATCACCGGCCTGGGCCACGGCTGGTCGTTGAGCGAGGCGGCTCGCCTGGGCACGGCCGCTGCTGCCCTCGTCGCCGGGGGTCTGGGCTCCGACGCTGGGATCGTCGATCTCGACTCGACCCTGGAGTTCTGGCGCAGCCGCGCGAACCAGGTCGAGATGTCGCCACCTGCCTTGAGCGTGCTCGCCTGACCGGGGTCGGCCTGCGTGAGGGCGTCAGCCAGCCTGCTGGTCGTGACGTGTGATGCGGCTGATCAGCCGCTCGGTCTGCGCGAGCTGGTGTGCCACGGTCACACGCTCGGGCGTGATGATCGCGCCGATGGACAGCGACTCGATCAGGGCGATGACGTCGTCGACGACGTCATCGGGGTTGACCGAGACGTCGACCTCGCCGAGCTCCTGCGCCCGCTCTACGTAGGACCGCCATCGTGCGCGCGAAATCTCGCCCGAGGCGCTGCGTACCTCGCGCAGGTGGGCGTCGCCGACCGTCAGGCCGAGGAAGCTCACGTCGACCTGGGCCTCCAGCAGGCGCTCCTCGTCCAAGGGCAGGGCCTCGTGGATGGCGCGACGTAGCGCCTCGAGACCCTCGACGTCGGCCGTCGCCTTGGCGATGCGGGCCCGGGCGCGCGAGTAGGCCAGCTGGTGGGCCGAGACCAGGATGTCGTTCTTGTTGTTGAAGTAGTGGGCCAGGACTCCGTTGGAGTGGCCGGCCTCCTCAGCGATGCGCCGGACCGTGGCAGCGTTCAGGCCCTCGCGCCCGATGACGCGCCAAGTGGCGTCCAAGACCTCGCGACGGCGTTCCTCGTGGTCAACGATCTTGGGCATCTTGCTCCAGTTCCGGGTCAGGTGGGGGATTTCGCAGCGCTGGTGGCGCCCGCGACACGCGTACGAAGAGGCGTTTCGGAGAACGCCGCTCCGGGCGAGCTTGAAACGGCCGGAAATGGGTTCTCCAGAGCACTTTACAGCGCGGCGAGCCGCCGTTAAGTTATTTCGAACATCCGTAATGCAACGTACTCCCTGTTGGACGGCGAAGGGAAATCAGCAGTGACGATGACGACGGGTCGTGCCACGCACGAGCTCCAGGTCGACGCCGAGCTGCGCGCGCGGGCCGCCCGGGTGATCCCTCGCGGGATGTACGGGCACATGGCTGTGAACGAGCGGACGATGCCGCCGTCGTTCCCACAGTTCTGGTCGCGTGGACAGGGTGCCTACGCCTGGGACGTCGACGGGAACCGCTACGTCGACTTCATGTGCTCCTTCGGTCCCATGCTGCTGGGGCACCGGGACCCGACCGTCGAGGCCGCGGCCGCCCAGCAGGCCGCCCTCGGCGATACGCTGTCGGGACCCACGGCCCGCATGGTCGAGTTTGCGGAGGTGCTGACCGGCACCGTGGCCTCCGCCGAGTGGGCGCTGTTCGGCAAGAACGGCACTGACGCCACCTCGACCGCGGTCCGCGTGGCGCGGGCCTCAACCGGCAAGAAGAGGTTCCTCAAGGCGCGCAGGGCCTACCACGGGGCCAACGACTGGTTCACGCCCAAGCCCGCCGGCACGACGCCCGAGGACCGCAGCCTCATCGTCGAGTTCGACTACAACGACGCGGCGTCGCTGCGCGATGCGGTGGCCGCCCACTCCGGTGACGTGGCGGCCATCATCGTCACCCCGTTCCGCCACGACTCCCACGTCCCCCAGGAGCCGGCCGACCCGGAGTTCGCCCGCGAAGCGCGCCGGCTCGCGACTGCCGAGGGTGCCGCGCTCGTCCTCGACGAGGTCCGCACGGGGTTCCGGCTCGACGTCCGCGGCGCGTGGGAGGGCCTGGGCATCCGGCCCGACCTGACCGCCTTCTCCAAGGCGATCGCCAACGGCCACCCTGTCTCGGCCCTGGTCGGGGTCGACGCGCTGAAGGAGGCCGCGGGGGAGATCTACGTCACCGGATCCTTCTGGTTCTCCGCCGTGCCAATGGCGGCCGGTATCGCGACGGTGCAGCGAGCCGTGGAGATCGACGCCCCGGAGCTGATGCGGGCGGCCGGCGAGCGGTTCCGCGCCGGGCTGCACGCTCAGGCGGCCGCGGCCGGGATGCCCGCGGAGCTCAGCGGGCCGGCGCAGATGCCGATCCTGACCTTTGCCGATGACCCCGACAAGACCAAGGCCTTCGCCTTCACCGACGCCGCCGTCCGACACGGCGTGCTGCTCCACCCCTGGCACAACATGTTCCTGTCGACGGCCCACACCTTCGAGGTGGTCGACGACGCGCTCACCCGCACCGAGGCCGCGTTCGCGGACCTTGCTCCCACCGTCTCCTGACCCACTCACAACCACCGCCACAAGGAGTCCGAATGACCGCAGTCAACTCTCGTCCCGGCCTTCATCGCCGACGTCGTGTCGGGGCCGTCGCGCTGCTCGCCCTGGCCCCGGTGGCCTTGGCAGCGTGCTCGGACCCCGCCACGACGTCGGCGAGCAGTGACGACCTCGTCCTCGGTCGTGCCATGGACGTCACCACGCTCGACATCTCGCGGAACCTCTGCGACACCTGTCAGATCTACAACTCGGCGGTCTACGAGACCCTGCTCAGGGCACCGAACGCCACCGACCCGCTGGAGCCTCTCCTGGCCACGGAGTGGGAGGCCAACGCGGACAACACCGTGTTCACCTTCACCCTCGACCCCGACGCCGTGTTCGCCGACGGTTCGCCGGTCGAGGCGAAGGACGTCAAGTGGTCGTGGGACCGCCTGAAGAACCTCGATGGCTCGCCTGCGTACTTCATGGCCGGCATCGCCTCGGTCGAGGCCCCGGACCCGCAGACGGTGGTGGTCACCTCGGAAGCGCCGAACTCGGCGTTCTTCAACATCGTGTCCGCCTCGTACATGGGGGTCATCAACTCCGACGTCGCCAGCGAGAACGGCGCCACCGCCGATGCCGACGCGGCCACCACGGACCAGGCGGAGAACTGGTTCCTCGAGCACTCCGCCGGGTCGGGTCAGTACGTGCTCAGCTCCTACTCGGAGGGCTCCGAGCTCGTGATGGCTCGCAACGACGAGTACTGGGGCGAGGAGGCGGCGTTCTCCAAGATCACCATCAAGGAGGTCACCGACGCCTCCGCGCAGCTCCAGCAGCTGCAGCAAGGTGACATCGACGTGGCGATGAACCTCAGCTTCGACGCCGTTGACCAGATCGAGGCCGACGAAAACCTCTCCATGTCGATCGACCCGTCGTTCAACTTCATCTATGTCGCGCTCTCACCGGGTGTCGCCGGAGGCGAGGCGCTGCAGGACCCGAGGGTCCGCCAGGCCATCCGCGAGGGGATCGACTACGACGCCGTCATCGACGCCACCGTGGCGGGCAACGGCGACAAGCAGGCGACGGGCATCGCCAACGGGTTCGTCGGCACCCAGGACCTCCCGCTGCCCGAGTTCGACCCCGACAACGCCAAGAAGCTGCTCGCCGAGGCGGGCTACCCGAACGGCTTCGAGCTGGAGGCGACCTTCCCGACCTTCTCCATCTACGGCGTCAACGCCAGCACCATGTTCCAGGCGATCCAGCAGAGCCTCTCGTCGGTGGGGATCGAGCTGAAGCTGAACCCGATCGAGTTCTCGCAGTGGGTCGACCAGATCAACACCAAGGGCTTCCCGATGACCTCTGTCTACTTCGCTCCGGACCACCCGGACCCGGTCCAGTACGTCCAGTACTTCTCCCTGGCGGAGGGCTCGGTCTGGACCACCCGGGCTGGAATGGAAGCTCGTCCCGTGGAGACGGATCTGCTCGCGAAGGCCCTGAGCGAGTCCGGCGAGGCCAGGGAGCAGGCCTACGCGGAGCTCGCTCAGGAGATGTACGACGATGCGATCATCCTGCCGATCGTCAACCCCCAGATCCTGCTTGCCAGCTCCACCGACGTCGTCGGCAACAACTACCACGTGACCAGGAACCTCGACGTCAGCATCATGAGTTTCAAGGACTGATCCGCGGCGCCGGCGGAGGTCGTCCCCGCGACGACCTCCGCCGTCCCCCGGTCCGTCAAGGTGCTGACCACCTCGACAGGAGGGAACCATCGTGCTCCGTTTCGTCTCGCGAAGACTCGCGCTCATGCCGCTGCTCCTGTGGGGAGTGGTCACGATCGCCTTCTTGCTCTCGCACTCGGTCTCGAACCCGCTGGCGACGATCGTCGGTGAGCGCAACCTCAACAACCCCGACGTGGTGCAGGCAGCAGAGGAGCGGTGGGGCCTCGACAAGTCGCTGCCCGAGCAGTACGTCATCTACCTGAAGAACCTGGCGCAGGGTGACATGGGCACCTCGTTCCGGACGAAGTCCGGGGTCCTGTCGGACCTCTCGTCCCGGCTGCCGGCGACCCTCGAGCTGGCGACCTTCGCGCTCCTGCTGTCCATCGTCCTCGGGATCGCCCTCGGGGTGGTTGCCGCTCGCAACCGCGGCAAGCTCGTCGACGGCGGCATCCGGGTGTTCGCGCTCGCGGGGTCGTCCCTGCCGGTCTTCTGGGTAGGTCTGATCTTCCTCTTCCTCTTCTACGCCACCTGGGGCATCGCGCCAGGTCCCGGTCGGCTGTCACCGCGGGTGGAACCCCCGCCCCATGTCACCGGCTTCTACACGATCGACTCGTTGGTCGCCGGCGACATGGCCCTGTTCGGCGATGCGCTGCGCCACCTGATCATGCCGGGCTTCATCATGAGCCTGGCGCTGCTCGGCACCATCATCAGGATCGTTCGCTCGCAGATGCTCGAGGAGCAGAGCGCCGACTACGTCCGTACAGCCCGAGCCAAGGGCATGACGATGAACCAGGTCTTCAACCGGCACGTCCTGAAGAACTCGATCACCCCCGTAGTGACCATCATCGGCGTGTCGATCGGCATGCTGATCATGGGTGCGGTCCTGATCGAGACGATCTTCTCCTGGAACGGCATCGGCACCTACGCCGTCGAGTCGTCGCGCTCCCTGGACTTCCCGGCGATCACCGGTGTGTGCCTCATCGGCGGCGTCATCTTCCTCGTCTCCAACCTGCTGGCGGACATCGCCTATGCCGTCGTCGACCCCCGAGTGAGGCTGTCGTGACCCTGTCGCCCCTTGCCGTCCCGGGCGGCGTCCCGGGTGCTGAGCCGACCGGAGCCGGTCCGGCCGGTCGGCTGACCAAGCGCGAGATCCCCCTGCGCGCGAAGCTACGACCGTTCATGACGCCCCCGATCGTCATCGGCGGCGGCATCGTGGCGCTGTGGGTCCTGGTGATCGCTTTCGCCGGCATGATCGCGCCGCACGACCCGCTGGCCTCCTCAGGACCGCGTCTCACCTCCCCGTCCCTCGACCATCTCCTCGGCACCGACACCCTGGGACGCGACGTGTTCTCGCGGGTGCTCTACGGAGCCCGGCTCTCGCTGCCCATCGCCACCGCCACCATCACCATCGCCGTGGTGATCGGCTGCCTGGTCGGCGCGGTCGCGGGCTACGTCGGTGGCCTGGTCGACCAGGTGCTGATGCGACTGGCCGACATCACGATGGCGTTCCCGTCGATGCTCCTCGCAATGGCGGTGACCGCCGCTCTGGGACCCGGGCTCCGCAACGCGTTCCTGGCCATCGTTGTCGTGTGGTGGCCCATCTACGCGCGACTCGCGCGTGGCCAGGTCCTCTCGCTGAAGGAGCGCGACCACGTCGTGGCCGCGCGTGCGATCGGCATGGGCCGGTGGGCCAACCTGCGCAAGCACGTCTTCCCGCACTCCCGCACTCCCATCCTCGTCAGCGCGACGATGGACCTCGGTTCCATCACCATCCTCATCGCCTCGCTCAGCTTCCTGGGCCTGGGTGCGCTGCCACCCTCGCCGGAGTGGGGATCGATGATCACGGAGGGCAGCGCCAACTTCTACCAGTGGTGGATCGCCCTCGGTCCCGGCCTGGCGATCGTCTCGGTCGTCCTGGCCATCAACTTCCTCGGCGACGGTCTCCGCGACGTCCTGGACGTCAGGAGGAGAGGACGGTGACTGCCGACCGAGTCCTCAACCGCGGCGCGTGGCGCGAGATCGTCTCGAGGGGACCCGCGCCCATCACACCGGAGGTCCGGATGTCTGAGCTCGCGCGACCGCTCCTCGAGCTGTCCGACCTGGCGGTGAGCTTCACCACCGACCGGGGGGAGGTGGAGGCCGTCCATGGCGCCAACCTGCAGCTGGCGGCCGGCGAGACCGTCGCCATCGTGGGTGAGTCCGGGTCCGGGAAGTCGACGCTCACGGCGGCGATCAACCGCCTGCTGGCGTCGAACGGCCGGGTGACGCGAGGTTCCGTCTCCTTCGACGGCCGCGACGTCCTCGCCCTCAGTGAGCGTGAGATGAGCCAGGTGCGAGGCAGGGATATCGGACTGGTCCCCCAGGACCCCATCTCGAACCTGGACCCGCTGATGCCCTTGGGCAAGCAGATCGCCGAGGTCTTCCGGCTCCACGGTGTCGCGCGGGGCAAGGACGCCAAGGCCCGGGCCGTCGAGCTGCTCGAGATGGTCGGGATCTCCCACCCCGCCCAGCGCTACAGCCAGTACCCCCACGAGTTCTCCGGCGGCATGCGGCAGCGCGTGCTCATCGCCATGGCGCTGGCCTGCAAGCCCAAGCTTCTCATCGCTGACGAGCCGACCTCAGCACTCGACGTGACGGTGCAGAAGGTCATCCTCGACCAGCTCGCCGAGCTGACCTCGTCGATGGGCACCGCGGTCCTCCTGGTGACCCACGACCTCGCGCTCGCAGCCGAGCGCGCCGACCGGGTCGTCGTGATGAACCGGGGAACCATCGTGGAGTCCGGCCGGGCGCACGAGGTGCTGTCCGACCCGACCGACGACTACACCCGGCGCCTTATCGCCGCGGCGCCGAGCCTCGGGACCACGTCGCTGGTGAGCCCGTACCCGGCCGCCGGCGATGCGCGCCGCGACGAGGTCATCGCCGTCTCGGACCTCACCAAGGTCTACCCGCTGCGCCGCGGCGTGTCGGGCCGCAAGGTCAGTCTGGCGGCCGCCGACGGAGTGTCCTTCTCGGTGCCGCGCGGCGGGACCGTCGGAATCGTCGGGGAGAGCGGCTCGGGCAAGTCGACGACGGCCAAGATGCTGCTCCTGCTGGAGGAGAGCACCTCGGGCGAGGTCCTCTTCGAGGGCAAGCCCGTCACGCACGCCTCGGGCGCCGAGCTGATGTCGTTCCGTCGCCGCGTGCAGCCGGTCTTCCAGAACCCCTACGCCTCGCTCGACCCTCGATACACCGTCGGCGAGTCGGTGCAGGAGCCCTTGGACGTGCACAAGGTCGGCACCAAGGCGGAGCGCCAGACGCGGGTGCTCGAGCTGCTGTCGCAGGTCGCCCTCGACGAGGGCCTCGTCGACCGCTACCCCCACGAGCTGTCGGGCGGGCAGCGCCAGCGGGTCGCGATCGCGCGTGCCCTGGCCTTGGGTCCCGAGGTCGTGGTGCTCGACGAGGCGGTGTCCGCCCTCGACGTCATCGTGCAGGCGCAGATCCTCGACCTGCTCGTCGACCTCCAGCGGCAGCTCGGCCTCAGCTACGTCTTCATCAGCCACGACCTCGCAGTGGTGCGGATGGTCTGCCACGAGATCCACGTGATGAAGGGCGGTCGCATCGTCGAGAGCGGGACACCCGAGGAGATCTTCGACAGACCCCAGGACGACTACACCAAGACCCTCCTCGCGGCGATCCCGACCGGGCGCCACGCGGGCGGTGCCGACGTCGCCCCCGTGGCCAGGCACCCCTGACGAGGGCGTCCGCGAGAGCCGCCGACCCATACCGGCGGCTCTCGCGCCGCGCGCCCTCGCGGCGCACCCCATCCACCCCGAAGACACAGGAGCTCGCATGACACCGACACCTGAGGCGGTCGCCACCTGGCTGGCCGAGTTCGAGACCGCTCTCGACGCCCGCGACGCCGACGCTGTGGCGGAGCTCTTCCACGAGGACTGCTACTGGCGTGACCTCGTCGCCTTCAGCTGGAACCTCGTGACCGTCGAGGGCCACCTGGGCGTGCGCGAGCTGGTGACGAGCACCGTCGAGAGCACCGCGCCCCACGACTTCGCCGCGCTCACCGACGTCGCGGCGAGCCCGGTGCCGGAGGGGGTCACCCAGGGGTGGTTCACCTTCCGCACCGCGACGGCCACCGGCCGCGGTGTCGTGCGGCTGCGCGACGGGCGGGCGTGGACCCTGCTCACCGTCGTGGACCAGCTCGACGGGTTCGAGGAGGCCGCCGGCCCGCACCGCCCGCTGGGGGCGGAGCACGGCGCCAGCCGCGAGCGGGTCACGTGGCTCGAGCAGCGGGAGCGGGAGGCGCGTGAGGTCGAGACCGACCGCGAGCCCTACACGCTCGTGGTGGGCGGAGGCCAGGGCGGCGTCGCGCTCGCGGCACGGCTGCGCCAGCTCGGCGTGCCCACCTTGGTCATCGACCGCCAGGAGAAGCCGGGTGACATCTGGCGCAGCCGCTACAAGTCGCTCTGCCTCCACGACCCCGTCTGGTACGACCACCTGCCCTACTTGCCGTTTCCGACCTCGTGGCCGGTCTACACGCCCAAGGACAAGCTGGGCGACTGGATCGAGACCTACGTCCAGGTCATGGAGATCGCCTTCTGGGGGTCCACGACCTGCGAGTCGGCGGCGTGGAACGAGGAGTCCCAGCGCTGGACCGTCGTCGTGTCCCGCGACGGCGAGCGCGTCGAGCTGCGCCCTGCCCAGCTGGTGATCGCGACCGGTCTGTCGGGGCGGCCCCAGGTGCCGGTCGTCCCCGGCCAGGAGCACTTCGCCGGACGGCAGGAGCACTCGAGCCAGCACTCCGGAGCGGGCGACTACGCCGGGCAGCGGGTCGTGGTCGTGGGGGCCAACAACTCGGCCCACGACATCGCGGCGGCGCTGTGGGAGAACGGCGCCGACGTCACGATGGTCCAACGCTCCTCGACTCTGATCGTCACCGCTGACTCGCTGCGGTGGCTGCAGCGCGGGCTGTACTCCGAGGAGGCGCTGGCCGCCGGGATCAGCACCGAGCAGGCCGATCTGCTGAGCGCGGCGACGCCGTACCGCCTGGTGCCCGCGATGTCGATCCCGGCCTGGGACCGCATCCGGGAGATGGACGCCGACCTGTACACCCGGCTGAGCGAGGTGGGGTTCCGGCTCGACTTCGGCACCGACGGCTCCGGCCTGGGGATGAAGTACCTAACCAGGGCTGGTGGCTACTACGTCGACGTGGGCGCCTCCGAGCTGGTCGCCTCCAAGCAGATCGCCCTGTGCAGTGGCGTCGAGGTCGAGGAGCTGACCACCGACTCGGTCGTGCTCTCCGACGGTCGGCACCTGCCGGCGGACCTGGTCGTCTACGCGACCGGGTTCGGTCCGTTCCACGACACCCTGGCCGAGCTGGTCGGTGCCGAGGTCGCGGACCGGGTGGGACCGGTGTGGGGACTGGGCTCGGACCGACCGCTGGACCCGGGGCCGTGGGAAGGTGAGCTGCGCAACGTCTACAAGCCGACCGCCCAGAAGAACCTATGGATCCAGGCCGGAAATCTGATGCAGTCCCGGCTGTACTCGAAGTTCTTGGCCGTGCAGCTCAAGGCGCGTTTCGAAGGCCTTCCGGTGCCCGTCTACCAGCCGTCCGCAGCAGCGGTCGGCGCCGAGCGCGACGTCCGAGCCTGAGAAGGCGCCGTGCGAGCACTGGTCTACGAGCAGGTGGGGAGCCAACCCGCGGTCACGCAGGTGCCAGACCCGGTGTTGCCAGCCTCGGGCGTCGTTCTTCGAGTGGGAGCGACAGGGGTGTGCCGCAGCGACTGGCACGCCTGGGTCGGTCACGACCCAGACATCGTCGTGCCGCATGTCCCCGGCCACGAGTTCGCCGGCACGGTGGTAGCGGTGGGGGAGCAGGTGCGCCACTGGGCCGTGGGCGACCGGGTGACCACGCCGTTCCTGCTGGGCTGCGGGTCCTGCAGCTACTGCGTGACCGGGCGGCAGCACTTGTGCGACGACGGGGGCTCCCCCGGCTTCAGCACCTGGGGTTCGTTCGCGGAGCTGGTCGCCGTACCGCACGCGGACTCCAACCTGGTGCGTCTCCCGGACAGCATGGCGTTCCCGACCGCCGCCAGCCTGGGGTGCCGCTTCGTCACCTCGTTCCGGGCAGTGGTCGACCGCGCCCGGACCGGCGCGGGCGAGTGGGTCGCGGTGCACGGCTGCGGTGGCGTCGGCCTGTCAGCGGTGATGATCGCCCGGGCGTTGGGCGCGCGGGTCGTCGCGGTGGACATCACGCCGGAAAAGCTCGCGCTGGCCCGCGACGCTGGGGCCGAGGCCGTGGTCGACGCCTCGTCCGAGGACGTCGTGACGGCTGTGCGCGACCTCACGGGCGGCGGTGCGCATGTCTCCATCGAGGCGCTGGGCCACCGCGAGGTCTTCCTGAACTCCGTGCGGTGCCTGCGCAAGCAGGGACGCCACGTCCAGGTTGGGCTGATGCTGGGCGAGACCGAACCGGCCGGGCTGTTCACCGACGAGGTGCTGTTCGGAGAGCTGGAGATCCTCGGAAGCTTCGGCATGCCCGCGCACCGGTACGGCGCGATGCTGTCCATGATCGACGCCGGGCTGCTGGCCCCGGAGAAGCTGATCGGTCGCACCCTGGGTCTCGACGAGGCCGGCCAGGCCCTGATGTCGGTCGGCACGTCGACCGTCCCGGGAGTCTCGGTCATCCTCGATCCGTGACCTCGTCGAGCCGCCGGGAGCGGAGCATCCGCGGTACGAACGCAGGCCGTGAGGAATCACAACACGAGCAGAGGAGCAGAGGGGTGGGCAGTCCCGCGTACCAGGTCGTCAACCCGGCGACCGGTGAGGTCGTCGAGACCTTCGAGCACGCGAGCGACGAGGAGGTCGCGGCGTCCCTTGCGCGCGCGGCCGCGGCGTACGACGCGTGGCGGGAGGTGCCCCTCCTCGAGCGGGCAGCCATCGTCCGGCGCATCGGCGAGCTGTTCGGCGAGCGCGCCCAGCAGCTGGCCGAGACCGCGACAACCGAGATGGGCAAGCCCCTCTCGGAGGGCGTCGAGGAGGCGAAGTTCTGCCGGGCCATCTTCGAGTACTTCGCCAGCGAAGGACCCGATCTGGCGGCGGAGCAGCAGCTGAAGACCTTCTCGGGCGGCACGGCGGTCGTGCAGAGGCTCCCGGTGGGACCTCTCCTCGGCGTGATGCCGTGGAACTTCCCCTACTACCAGATCGCCCGCTTCGCGGCGCCGAACCTGGTGCTCGGCAACACGGTGGTGCTGAAGCACGCCGAGTCGGTGCCGCGCTCGGCGCTCGCGGTGCAGGAGATCATGGACCAGGCCGGCCTGCCGGACGGGGTGTACGTCAACCTGTTCGCCACCCACCAGCAGGTCGAGACCCTCATCGCCGACCCGCGGATCGCCGGGGTGTCACTGACCGGCTCGGAGCGCGCGGGCTCGGTGGTTGCGGCGATCGCGGGCCGGTACCTGAAGAAGTGCGTCCTGGAGCTCGGCGGCTCCGACCCCTACATCGTGCTGGACACCGACGACGTGGCTGCGGCCGCCGGGTTGGCCTGGGACACCCGGATGTACAACGCCGGCCAGGCCTGCAACTCCAACAAGCGGATGATCGTCATGGCGGACCTGTACGACGACTTCGTCGCGGAGCTGACTGCCCTGGCGACGGCGGTGGAGGGCCCCCCCGCGATGTCCTCGCGCCGGGCGGCCGAGACCCTCCACGCGCAGGTACAGGACGCGGTCGACAAGGGCGCGACCCTGCACGCGGGAGGCGTGCTGAGCCCCGGCCCGGACGCGCACTACTCGCCCGCCGTCCTCACCGGGGTGACACCGGACATGCGCGCCTGGTCCGAGGAGCTGTTCGGTCCGGTCGCCGTGGTGTACCGGACCTGCTCCGACGAGGAGGCCCTCGCTCTCGCCAACGACTCGGCCTACGGGCTCGGGGGTGCGGTGTTCTCCCGCGACCCGGCGCGCGCCCGGGCACTGGCCGAGCGCCTCGAGGTCGGCATGAGCAACGTCAACACCCCCATGGGCGAGGGCCCGGAGATCCCGTTCGGAGGGATCAAGCGCTCCGGCTTCGGCCGCGAGCTCGGCCCGCTGGCCATGGACGAGTTCGTCAACAAGCGCATCTTCTTCGTCGCCGACTGAGCCACCGCGGGCTACGGTGGTCGGCCGGCGGCAGAGGAGGTCGGCGTGGACGGACTGGTCCAGCAGCGGCGAGCCGTCGCCGCCGCTATCCGGGCCCGAAGAGACGACTTCGGGGAGCGCTTCAGCCGCCGGTTGCGCGAGGCGGTGCCGGAGTACTACGCCGTAGACCAGAGCGACCTCCAGCAGGCCGGTTGGTCGGCCATGTACGTCCTGGTCGACGAGGTGCTCGACGTGCTGGCCGGGGCGACGCCGCCGACCACCCTCGACCGGTCGCTCGTCGACGAGGCCACGGCCGCCGCGCGCTCCGACCTCCCGTGGGAGGTCCTCGACCGGACCTACCGGCTGACCCACCAGGCGCTGTGGGAGGAGGTCTTTCCGGTCCTTGCCGAGCTGCGCCTGCCCCGTGCGGACCAGGCGCTGCTCCTGCGCCAGGTCAGCGACGTGTTCTTCACCTACTTCGACCGGCAGGCCGAGGCGGCCCACCGGGTCTTCGATGCTGCGCGGCAGGAGGAGTCCGAGCGCAGCCAGCGCCGGCTGCGCGAGCGGGTGGCGCAGGTGCTCGAGGGGGTCGCCGTGCGCGACGTCGAGCTGGGCTACCGGCTCGGCCAGGACCACCTCGCCCTGGTCGCTTGGGGCGTAGATGTCGAGGCGTCTGTGCGGGGCCTCGCCGCGCGCATGGGCGCGGAGCTGCTGCTGGTCGAAGCCGGTTCCGGCCACGTCTGGGGGTGGCTCGGCCTCGCGTCGTCCGAGGTCGGGGACCCCGCCGGCGCCGTCCGCCCTGCCGCCGGGACGCACGTGGCCCTCGGCTCGGTCTCGGCAGGGCGCGAGGGGTTCGTGACCAGTCACCGCGAGGCCCGCCTGGCGGCATCCCTGGGGGCGCGCGGGCTGGTGCCGTCGACCGTGCCGGTCATCCGGTTCGACCAGGTCGCCCTGCTCGCTGCTGCCCTCGAGGACGAGGTGACTGCCCGGGTCTGTGCGGACCACCTGTTGGCGCCTCTCGAGGCGGCCGGGTCCCGGACAGCCGAGCTCGCAGACACCCTGGTCGTGTGGGCGCGGACCGGGCTCAGCCCGAGCGCCGCCGGCCGACAGCTGGCGGTCTCCGAGCGCACCGTGCGCTACCGCGTGGAGCGACTCGAGGAGCTCCTGGGCGGCGACCTACGCACCCGGCTGCCCGAGCTCGTGCTCGCAGTTGAGATCTCGCGCGCCTTGGACCTCCAGCGCCGGTCCCGGTCCTCGGCCGGAGTCGCGGAGGAGCCGTAGTCGGGGCCGTGGCCGACTCCACCTCAGGCCACCTTTACAGGGGCGCACCCAATCGGTATCTTATATCGGGCATCCGTTCTAAAACCGAAGGAGGACTGTGGTGCCCGTTGCCCTCACGGCCGCTGAATGGACGCTGCCGCGAGACCAGAGCCTGCGAGCCCGCGCTGCTGCTGTCGTGCCGGGAGGCATGTACGGACACATGACGGCCAGCGCGAAGACGCTCCCGCCGTCCTATCCGCAGTACTACGAGGGCGGCTTGGGACCGCACACGTGGGACGTGGACGGCCACCGCTACGTCGACTTCCTCTGCTCCTTCGGCCCCGTGCTGCTCGGCCACCGGCACGAGCGCATCGAGGCGGCGGCCGCGGCCCAGGCTCGGGTGGGCGACACGCTGTCCGGTCCCTCCGCGCGGATGATCGAGTTCGCCGAGGTCCTCACCGAGACGGTCGCCCATGCCGACTGGGCCATGTTCGCCAAGAACGGTACCGACGCCACGTCCGCCGCCGTGCGGGTCGCGCGCGCGGCGACCGGGAAGCGCAAGCTGCTCAAGGCGACCGTGGCCTACCACGGCGCCAACGACTGGTTCACCCCTGGCACCGCCGGGGTCACCCTCGAGGACCGCCTCAACATCGTCGAGTTCGAGTACAACGACGTCGTCTCGATGCAGGCCGCGGTCAGGGAGCACAGCGGTGACATCGCCGCCATCATCGTGACACCGTTCCGCCACGACGCGTTCGTGGAGCAGGAGCTCGCGACCGTCGAGTTCGCACGGGCCGTCCGCCAGGCGGCCACGCGCGAGGGGGCCGCGCTGATCCTCGATGAGGTGCGCACGGCCTTCCGCCTGGACGTGAACGGCGCCTGGGAGCAGTTCGGGGTCCGGCCCGACCTCACCGCCTTCTCCAAGGCGCTGGCCAACGGCCACCCCGTCTCGGCCCTCGTCGGCGTCGACGCCCTTCGCGAGCCTGCGGCCGAGATCTACGTGACCGGGTCGTTCTGGTTCTCGGCCGTGCCCATGGCCGCCGGTATCGCCACGGTGCGGGAGGCCGTCGAGATCGACGCCCCGGCGGTCATCGGGCGAGCCGGCACCCGGTTCAAGGACGGTCTCGAGGCGGCCGGGCGCGCCGCCGGCTTCGACGTCGCGCTGACCGGGCCGGTTCAGATGCCCATGCTGAACTTCGCCGACGACCCGCAGAAGAAGGTCGCGTTCGCCTTCACCGACGCGGCGGTCCGGCACGGCGTGTTGCTGCACCCATGGCACAACATGTTCCTGTCCGCCGCCCATGACGATGCAGCTATCGACGAGGCGCTCGCCGGCGTCGAGGCCGCGTTCGCCGAGATCGCCCGCCACGTCATCTGACCCACCCTGCGGGCACCGCCGTCCCGCCGTCTGTAGAGCTGAGGAGGACCTGCCGTGAAGATCGGTGTGCCCAAGGAAGTCAAGAACCACGAGTACCGGGTGGCAATCACGCCGATGGGGGTGCACGAGCTGATGGCCCATGGTCACGACGTGGTGATCGAGCGGGGTGCGGGGGTCGGCTCCTCGATCGAGGACGGCGAGTACGCCGGGGCAGGCGCGAAGATCGTCGACACCGCCGAGGAGGCGTGGGGCGCTGAGGGGGGACCGGGTGCGGTGGACTTGGTGCTCAAGGTCAAGGAGCCGGTGGTCGAGGAGTTCCCGCGGATGCGCGAGGGGCTGACGCTGTTCACCTACCTGCACCTGGCCGCCGACCGGCCGCTGACCCAGGAGCTGCTGGACCGCAAGGTCACCGCGATCGCCTACGAGACCGTGCAGCTGCCCTCGGGTGGGCTTCCGCTGCTGTACCCGATGAGCGAGGTGGCGGGCTGTCTGGCGCCGCAGGTCGGGGCCTACAACCTGATGAAGGCCCAAGGCGGACGCGGCGTGCTGATGGGCGGAGTGGGAGGTGTGGCCAACGCGAAGGTGGTCATCATCGGCGCTGGTGTGTCCGGTCAGAACGCGGCGAACATCGCGCTCGGGATGGGTGCGGACGTGACCCTGCTCGACACGGACCTGGACAAGCTGCGGATGTCGTTCTGGCGCTACGACAACCGGGTGCACGGGCTCGCGTCGTCGAAGCTTGCGGTGGAGCAGCAGGTGCTGGAGGCCGACATGGTGATCGGGGCGGTGCTGATCCCGGGCGCGGCGGCGCCGAAGCTGGTCTCCAACGACCTGGTCTCGCGAATGAAGCCGGGTTCGGTACTGGTCGACATCGCGATCGACCAAGGTGGCTGTTTCGAAGACTCCCGCGGGACCACCCATGCGGACCCGACCTACGAGGTGCACGGGTCGACGTTCTACTGCGTGGCCAACATGCCCGGCGCGGTACCGCACACCTCGACGTATGCCCTGACCAACGCGACGATGCCCTACGCAGTGGCGCTGGCCAACCGGGGGTGGGCCGACGCGCTGCGCTCCGACGGTGCCCTCGAGCTCGGCCTCAACACCCACGCCGGCCGGCTCACCAACCGCCCGGTCGGCGAAGCCCTCGGAATCGACGCCATCGACCCCGCCGAGGTGCTGTCGTAGTCAGGAGCATCGCGGACCCTCGGCTGGTCCTGATGTCGGTGGGGTTGTCCCTGGTCGGCACCAACGCCTTCGTGATCGCTGGGGTGCTTCCGGAGGTCGCGCACTCCTTCGGCGTCGAAACGAGGGAGGCCGGGTACGCAGTGACCTGGTACGCGGCCGTGGTCGCCACGGTTGCGCCCGCCATCGGGTTCTTCCTCTCGGGGGTCCCGCGCTCCGTCCTGATCGGGGTCGGCATGGGTCTGGTCGTCACCGGGACCCTCGTCACGGTCGTGGCTCCGACACTGCCCACGTTCGTCCTCGGCCGGGTACTGGCCGCGCTGGGAGGGGCAGCCTTCGTCCCGACCGTCTACGCGACCGTGCCGGGCATGGTCCCGCCGCACCTGCGGGGTTCGGCCCTGGCCGTCCTGGAGGTCGGCTTCGGGGTCTCGGTCGCCGTGGGTGCTCCCATCGGCACAGCCGTGGCGCACGTGACGAGCTGGCGGGTCGCGCTCCTCGTCATCGCGCTGGCGGCCAGCGTGGTCACCGCCGCCATGAGCGTCTGGATGCGGGCCCTGCCCAGCACCGAGCGGCTCACCTGGGCCAGCAGCGCGAGCGTGCTCGTGACCCCGCGCCTGCTGCTCCTCATCGCCTCGAACCTCGGGGCGACGATCGCCTTCAACGTGGTCTACGTCTACAGCTCGGTCGTCGCCTCCGGTGTCACCGCGGGCGACGGGTCGCGGCTGGCCCTGCTTCTCGGGGTGTGCGGCGCCGGCGGCCTGATCGGCTCGGCCGTGAGCGGACCGCTCAGCGACGCCTGGGGCTCGATGCTCGTGGGGACGGGGGCCCTCGTCCTCCTGGGGCTGTGCGGCCTCAGTCTGACCCTGCACGACTCGTCGGCCGTCGTCCTGGTGTCCTTCTTCGGGGTCGGTGCCGCGTCCCAGGCCTTCGTCGTGCCTCAGCAGCATCGGCTGTTCGAAGTGCGACCCCATGTGGCCCTGGTCTCGTCGTCGTGGAACAGCACCGCCCTGTACGGCGGCATCGCGTTGGCGCCGGTGCTCGGCGGCTCGGTCATCGACGAGGGGGGAGCCGCCCTGGCCGGGCTCGGTGCCGCTGCGGCCGCCGCCGCCCTCGTCCTCTTCGCGCTCGGCGCCCGCCGTCCCTGCCAGTCTGCGAGGGCCCGGACCGCCTGACCGTCTCGACTGCCGGGACCGGCAGCGATGCGACGAAATGCTGCCGTCGCCCGGAACGCGCCGTCATCGTGGCGATGTGACACTTCCGGCCATGTCCTGGAGCGAGGCGGAGGCAGCGTCGTGAGCCCAGAGGGCCGCGTCGTCGTGGTCGGCGCCGGACTGGCCGGGGCCGAGCTAGCGATCGGGCTGCGCCAGGCGGGCCATCGTGGGCCGGTCGTGCTCGTCGGCGACGAGCCGCACCAGCCTTACCAGCGACCGCCGCTCTCCAAGGCGATCCTCAAGGGCGCCGCCTCGGAGCACGAGATCCGGGTCCGGGCCGAGGCAGCGTACGAGAAGGCTTCGGTCGACCTGGTGCTCGGCGTGGGGGTGCGCTCGCTCGACACCCTGGGCCAGACGGTGACCCTGGCGGACGACACCGTCATCTCCTACGACGGGCTAGGCCTCACCACGGGAGGCAGGCCCCGCCGGCTCGTCCTCGGTGACGGAGTCGAGGCGCTCTCGCTCTACCGGCTCGAGGACGCCGTGCAGTTGCGGGGACTGCTGCGTCCGGGCGTGCGCCTGCTTGTGGTCGGTGGGGGATTCGTCGGCCTTGAGGTCGCGGCGGCCGCGGTGCCAGCCGGCGCTCAGGTCACCCTGGTCGAGTCCCAGGAGCGGCTGCTGGCCCGGTCGTGCTCCCCTGTGGTCGCCGAGCACCTCGCTGCCGTGCACCGGGACCGCGGGGTCGACCTGCGCGTCGGCGTCGGTGTCGTCGAGGCCGTGCGGCGCGACGACGCTGCGTTCGAGGTGCGCCTCGATGACGGCTCGAACGTTGTGGTCGACCACCTCCTCGCGGGTATCGGCCAAGTGCCGAACGACGAGCTCGCGGCGGCCGCGGGCCTGGCCGTCGACGACGGCGTGCTCGTCGACGAGCACTGCCGCACCAGCGACCGTCACGTCGTCGCGGCCGGCGACTGCGCGCGCCAGCAGCACGGCTGGCTCGGCCGCCGCGTGCGGCTGGAGTCGCAGCAGAACGCCACCGAGCAGGCCCGCACCGCCGCGGCGACGCTCGCGGGCGCGACGCCGACCGCAGCCGGCGTCCCGTGGTTCTGGTCGGATCAGTACGAACACAAGCTGCAGATGGCCGGAGTACCCGAGCCCGGTGACCAGGAGGTGCGCCGTGGTGGGCCTGACCGCGACGACTTCAGCGTGCTGTTCGTTCGCGACGACACCCTGGTCGGCATCCAGGCCCTTGACCGGCCGCGCGACTTCGCCGCCGCCCGGAAGCTGATGGCGCAGGGGGCCCGGATCGACCTCGGACGGGCCATCGACCCCGACCTCCCTCTCGGCGTCCTGGTCCGTGACCAGGTCGCGACCCGTTGACCCCGCTCCCAGAAAGGGCAGGACATGTCCACAGCACACTTCGTCGAGGCCGACGGGACCGACCACACCGTCGAGGTGCCGGACGGCGAGAACCTGAAGCAGGCCGCCATGGACAACCTCGTCCCGGGGATCATCGGCGACTGCGGCGGGTTCGCCGAGTGCGGCACCTGTCACGGATACGTCGACGAGGCCTACCTCGATCGCCTTCCCGCGGCGACCGAGGACGAGGAAATGATGCTCGAGGGCATCCTGGCCCCGGTCGAGCGCAACAGCCGGCTCACCTGCCAGATCCCCATGACCTCGGAGCTGGACGGCATCGTCGTCCGGCTCCCCGAGGTCCAGCACTGAGAGACGCCGGCCGCTGCCTCCCCGCGCTTGGGTCCTCCACGCGCCCGTCCCCTCTACAGAGAGGTAACCCATGTCCCTCGCCCTCGCCCCGTCGCTGGTCACCACTCCTCGCGTCCCGGCCGGTGTCCGCGATGCAGCGCTCGTCGCCGCCGGCGCGGCGCTGATCGCGCTCTCCGCGCAGGTCAGCGTGCCACTGCCGTTCACCCCCGTGCCGCTGACCGGCCAGACCGCGGGCTTCCTGCTCGCGGGCGGGGCGCTCGGGCTGCACCGCGGGCTGGCGGCTGCGGTCGTCTACCTGGCGGTCGGGGCCGTGGGTGCACCGGTTTTCGCCGGCGGGTCGGGCGGTGCCGCCGTCCTCGGGTCGCCGACCGGCGGCTACCTCGTCGGCATGCTCGTGGCCGCCGGACTGGCCGGCGCGGCCGCCGACCGCGGCTGGGACCGCTCGTACGCCCACTCGGTCGTCGCCATGCTCATCCCGAGCGCGGTGGTCTACCTGCTGGGTGCGGGCTGGCTGGCAGTCAGCCTCGGGGTCGACGCCGAGCGGGCCTGGCAGCTGGGCGTGCTCCCGTTCCTCCTGGGCGACGCGGTCAAGGTCGGCCTCGTCAGTGCCGTCCTCCCGACTTGCTGGCGACTTCTGGGCCGCGACGCGGCCTCGGGAAGCACCGGTCGCTGACGCCACTGACCTCGCGACTCGCACCAGCACCAGCACGTACCCGCAAACCTGACGATTCGAGGAGCAGATGGCACAGCACGTCAAGGCCGTGGTGGCGCGTTCGAAGGGCGCGCCGGTGGAGCTGGTGACGATCGAGGTGCCGGACCCTGGTCCGGGTGAAGCGGTGGTGAAGGTGCAGGCCTGCGGGGTCTGCCACACCGACCTGCACTACCGCGAGGGCGGCATCAACGACGACTTCCCGTTCCTGCTGGGCCACGAGGCAGCGGGCGTGGTCGAGGCCGTCGGGCCCGACGTGACCGGCGTGGCGCCGGGCGACTTCGTCGTCCTCAACTGGCGCGCGGTGTGCGGCGAGTGCCGGGCGTGCAAGCGCGGTGACCTGCAGTACTGCTTCAACACCCACAACGCCGCCCAGAGGATGACCATTGCCGAGGGCCGCGACGCCGGGGCGGAGCTGTCGCCGGCGCTGGGCATCGGGGCGTTCGCCGAGAAGACGCTGGTCGCGGCCGGACAGTGCACCAAGGTCGACCCCGACGCCCGCCCGGCGGCGGTCGGACTGCTGGGCTGCGGCGTCATGGCCGGCATCGGGGCGGCCATCAACACCGGTGCCGTGGGCCGCGGCAAGTCCGTCGCGGTCATCGGCTGCGGCGGCGTCGGCGTGGCGGCGATCGCCGGGTCCGCGCTGGTCGGTGCCTCGCCGATCATCGCCGTCGACATCGACCCGCGGAAGCTCGAGACCGCCAAGCGACTGGGCGCCACCCACACCGTCAACTCCGCCGAGTCTGACCCGATCGAGGAGATCAAGCGGATCTGCGGGCAGTACTTCGACGGCGCCGAGGGCGCTGACGTGGTCGTCGAAGCCGTGGGTCGCCCAGAGACCTGGAAGCAGGCGTTCTACGCGCGTGACCTGGCCGGCACCGCGGTGCTGGTCGGCGTCCCGACGCCGGACATGAAGGTTCCTGACCTACCACTGATCGACGTGTTCGGCCGCGGCGGAGCGCTCAAGTCCAGCTGGTACGGCGACTGTCTGCCCACCCGCGACTTCCCTCTGCTGGTCGACCTGTACCGCCAGGGCCGCCTCGACCTCGACGCGTTCGTGACCGAGGAGATCGGCATCGAGGACGTCGAGGCGGCGTTCGAGAAGATGCACGGCGGCGCCGTCCTCCGCTCGGTCGTCGTCCTGTGACCGCCCGGGTCGACAGGGGGACCGCATCGGGGACGTTCTCGCTCGACGGCGAGGTCCACGACGTCGAGAACAACATCTGGGTCGTCGGAGACGGCACCGAGTGCGTGGTCATCGACGCCCCGCACTCGGTCGATGCCGTTCTCGACGTGGTGGCCGGTCGCACGGTGAAGGCGATCCTGCTGACCCACGCGCACGACGACCACTGCCGCATCGCGCCCGAGCTGCGCGATGCCGTGGTGGCGCCGATCTTCCTGAACCCCGCCGACAAGCCGCTGTGGGAGCTGGTCCACGCCGACCGCTACCTGTGGGACATGGACCTGTCCGACGGGTGGGAGCTGACCGTCGGCGGCACCACGATGCGCAGCCTGCACACGCCGGGCCACGCGCCCGGCGGCACCTGCTTCCTGGCACCCGAGCTGGGGTGCGTGTTCACCGGCGACACGCTGTTCCACGGCGGTCCGGGGGCGACTGGCCGGTCGTACTCCGACCGCCCCACTCTCGAGGCCGCGATCCGCGAGAAGCTGTTCCCGCTGCCCGCAGACACGGTGGTGCACACCGGCCACGGCGACGACACCACCATCGCTGCGGAACGAGCCAGGGAGGCGGCCGAGGCCGTGCGTAGGAGGGTCGCCCGGCGCCTGCCAGGCGAGGAAGCGGTGCCGTGACCGGTGCCGGGACGGGTGCCCGCGGTGACGTGGTAACGGCTATCGAGCAAGCCGGCCTCGAGGTGCGCGCCGACCCGGGTCCTGGAACCAAGTCATGGTGCCCCCCCGGGTCCGTGAGACTCGCACCCTGGGGGTCGGGTGTTCACGTGGTGGTTGTTGAGAGGGGCTGCCGGGATGGGCGCGGGGACACGGCGCCGCGCGGGTATCGTCCCCGACGTGCCGAAGGTCGTCGACGTGGAGCAGCGCAGGCAGGACGTCCTGGAGGCCGTCTGGCGCGTGGTGGAACGCGACGGCATCGCGGGCGCCACGATCCGCGCCATTGCCCTCGAGGCCGGCGCCTCGACGGCGCTGGTGACTCACTACTTCCGCAACAAGGACGAGGTCCTCAGGGCAGCCCTGGACCTGTCGCACTACCGCATCGTAGAGCGCAGGCAGCGGCGCCTTGAGGGGCGAACGGGTCGCGACGCGCTGGCTGAGGCGCTGCGTCAGATGCTGCCGCTCGACGCCGAGCGCAAGCTCGAGATGCAGATCGAGATCAACGTCTGGCTCCGGGCGGTGAGCGACGAGTCGAGCCGCGAGGTGCACCTGCTCAGCCACGACCGGTCCCTCCGGCTGCTCCAGCGACTGGTCGAAGAGGCCATGGCGCTGGGTGAGCTGGACGCGTCGCTGGATCCGCGTCGGACGGCCGAGGGCCTGCTCGCGTTCGTGGACGGACTGGGTGTCGACGCATTGATGCACCCGGATCGGGTCTCGGACGCTCGCCAGGTCGTCCTGCTGGAGGACCACCTGGACCGGCTGGCGCCTGTGCCAGACGCCGGACCGTCACGCTGATCAGGAGAAGATCGCCGCTTCGTCGTGCGCCACGGAGTGCAGCAGAGACCGGAAGCTCGCCTTCGCGGAGCGCGCACCCCCGACCTGGTCCCGCACGTCGCTGGCGATCTCGTGCTTGATGAGGTTGGGTCGGCCTGCAGCCATGGCGAGCAGCTGGGCCTGGCAGGAGCGCTCCATGGTGACGAACCACCAGGCGGCCTCCGCCACGGAGGCCCCCACCGTCAGCAGTCCGTGGTTCTGCAGGATCACCGCCTTGTTCTGGCCGAGCGCCACACCGATGCGGCGCCCTTCCTCGATGTCGTTGACCACTCCGCCGTACTCCGGGTAGAGGCTGTGGTCCTCGTAGAACGCGCACGCGTCCTGGGTGATGGGGTCCAGGAGCAGGCCCAGGCTTGCGAAGGACTTCCCGTAGATCGAGTGCGCGTGGGCGGCGGCAGTGACGTCGGGGCGCGCCTTGTGCACCTGGGAGTGGATGCAGAACGCAGCACGGTTGACCGGCCGGTTGCCGACAACGACTTCGCCGTCACTGTTGACCAGGAGCAGGTCAGAGACCGAGATCTCGCTGAAGTTCATCCCGAAAGGATTCACCCAGAAGCACTCCGGATCACCGGGGTCGCGCACGGTGATGTGTCCGGCAATCCCCTCAGAGAATCCGAACTTCCCGAAGAGCCGGAAGGCCAATGCGAGCTCGCGCTTGCGCTGGGTGCGCTCCTCCTCGACATCTCGTCCTCTCTGCAGAGCGGGGACGTCAGGTGCCGTCATGAGGTCTGGCATCGCGATCCTTTCATGCAACAGGCGTTGCATTAAAATACGACTCCTTGACGACAGCGGTCAACTGGCTCTTCGGGCCCGGCCTTCCAGAAGTGTCACCTCGCCTCAGGTCTGGATCCCCGACTGCCGGAGCTGGTTCGTCGCTCAGAAAAGTTCGTCGACAGGAGAGCGGTCGTCGCCTCGGTCGCCAACTCCAGCCCGCTCATGATGTCCTGACCGGAGTCGAGAATGTCGGCCACTAGTTCGTTCAGCGCGCCGATCACCATCATGGCGAGCCGTCGTGGAGCGGGCGCAAGCCCGGCATTCCGGAACTCCTCGTTGTCAGTGAGTTTGTAGATCACCTTCGACATGCCTTCGTTCCCGCGATGAATCACAGGAGCCGCGAGCTCGCCCAAGAACGGCAGTTCCCTGATCGCGCAAAGGGAGACCGCCGTGTGGCGACGAATATGGCGGAAGTGGGCGTTGACCGCCTGCTTCACCTGGTCGCGCCAATGGCTGTGCGGATCGACCGCACCCTCCAATTCGGTGATGAGGTCAGCGTCCAGCTTCTCGATGAGGGCAAGCAGAGCCTGGTCCTTGGTGTCGAACACGAGGTAGAAGGTGCGGCGCGACGCCCGTGCGTGGCCGACGATGTCCGTCAGCGTGGTTTCCCGGTAACCGCCACGACGCTCGATCGACTGCTCGAGGCCCAGAAGGAGCCGGTCATGAGCATCCGCAGGTGCCGAGCGCTGACGCTGCTCTCCGCCCGTCGTCGAAGCCGTCCGGCCCGCAGATGTCACGTTGAGAAATTACGCCATGTCCCGTCCCGTGGACCGGTGCCATGTCATACGTCACGACGCTCATCTCTCTTGTGGGTACGCGGTTGATGGGGTGTCGCGGGGCTGAGGGTCAGGTCTCGACTCTCTCGCCTTCCGCGGATCTCCGGCTGATCGCGAGCATCTGGTCGCGGTCGACGACCTTGACCCGTTCGCGGTCCTCCGGCTCGCCGAGTCGTCGTTCGTGAGCGTCGAGCCGGTACCAGCCCTCCCAGGTCGTGTACTGCACGTGGCTGTTGCACAGGTGGTCCAGGACGGCGCTCTCAGAGGGTTGTTCAGCTCCCGCGAAGTCACGCGAGTCCGCCAAAAGGCTCGTGACGGTCTCATTGGCATCGCTCTTTGTGTGCCCGATCAGGCCAACTGGCCCGCGCTTGATCCAGCCGGTGACGTAGGTGGCGGGGACCGCCGTGCCATCGGAGGCCTGAACGCGTCCGGCCACATTGGGGACCGTCCCGCGGAGCGCGTCGAAGGGCAGGTCAGGAAGCCGGCGCGACCGGTAGCCGACCGCGCGATAGACCGCGCCGACCGGCCAGTCGGTCTTCTGCCCGGTGGGGACGACGTTGCCGGTGCCGTCGGGGGCGGTGCGTTCGGTGCGTAGCCCGGTCACGCGGCCATCCGTACCGAGCACGGCGACCGGTGATTCGAAGAAGTGCAGGAAGACCTGGCGCGCCCGGCTGGCCGCGGTGCGTGTTGACCAGAGCTCCAAGGTGGAGGCGATCATGTCGAGCTGCTTGGAGTCTCGGCGTGCGTATCGCGAGGCGCGGTCGAAGCTCATGTCCTTGGGGTCGACGACAACGTCGAAGGTGGGGCTTTCGTTGAGCTCGCGGAGCTCCAGTGGAGAGAACTTGGCCTGAGCGGGCCCGCGCCTCCCGAATACATGGACCTCGCGGACCTGGTTCTGCTGGAGTCCGCGGTACACGTTCGGAGGTATCTCGGTCGCCAGCAGCTCATCGCCGGTCTTGGCGAGGATCCGGGCGACGTCGAGTGCAACGTTGCCAACGCCGAGGACGGCGACCTTCTCGGCGTGGAGCGGCCAGGTTCGTGGAGCATCGGGATGTCCGTCGTACCAGGAGACGAACTCCGCGGCGCCGTGCGACCCCTCGAGGTCGATTCCAGGAAGGGCGAGGTCACGATCCGCGTCGGCTCCGGTCGCGAAGAGCGCCGCATCGTAGAAGCGTCTCAGTGCGGTGAGGTCGAGATCGGTCCCGTACTCGACGTTGCCCAGCAGGCGCACCTGTGGCCGGTCGAGGACCTTGTGAAGTGCTGTGACGATTCCCTTGATGCGGGGATGGTCCGGCGCCACTCCGTAGCGGATCAGGCCGAAGGGAGCGGGCAGCCGCTCGATCACGTCGATCGAGACGTCGGTGCCGGACTCGATCAGGGAGTGCGCGGCATAGATCCCGGCGGGGCCGGCGCCAACGACGGCGATCCGGAGCGGACGACTCCGGCCGCTCATGCGTCGTTCACTGCCAAGGCCTGGTTCGGGCAGAACATGACAGCGGCCTCGACGTCGGCTCTTTGGCTGTCGTCGGGCTCTGGGTCGAGGAGGACCACGAGCGCGTCGTCGTCGTCGACGGCAAAGACATCCGGAGCGGTCAGTGCGCAGGTGCCGACGCCGGCACAGGCGACTCGGTCAATGCTCACGTGCATGGAATGAAACCTCCTGAGGTGTCGTCCGGGCGGATGTCGGGTGCGGCGGATGAGTGATGAGCGTCCTGGCCCTACGCGGCGGACTCGGCCGGTTGAACGGCAGTCGTCGGGCAGGGTGGGAGTCCGCCTGTGGCCATTCGCTGGTGCAGCTGCGAGTGGAACTCACCACGTGGAGATGCGAGGGTACTGACAAGTACCCGAACTGGGAAGAGCTCGCTGCGGAGGCATTGTGATCGCCTCCACGCCGCAGTATTGTGCGCGTGGGTACTGAGCAGTACCCCGGAGAAGAGGGGCGAGAATGAGCATCCGAACGGCGCCCGAGGGCGCGCTACTTCCCCCGGGCCCCTCGTTGCCAGGTCCGGTTGCGGCAGGTGCCTGGGTCTTGGGCAGGCGGCAACTCCTCGCAGGCCTGCAGCGCCGGTACGGGTCGGCTTTCACGCTCACCATCCCGCCGTTCGGGCACTGCGTGGTGCTGTGCAGTGCGGACTTGATCAAGCAGCTGCTGACGACCACCCCCGCGATCGCCGGGAACACAGAGCCGAACCTCGGGAACGTGCTCGGTCCGGGATCCACCTTCGCGCTGGACGGCGCCGAACACCTGCGCCGCCGAAAGCTCATGGTCCCGCCCTTTCACGGACGGCGCCTGCGCGCCTACGAGGGCGTCATGATCGAGGAGACGATCCGCGAGGCGGAGACCTGGCCTCAAGGAGTGGAGTTCGAGACCACACCGGCCTTTCTCCGCCTTACGCTGGCAATCATCCTGCGCGCCGTGCTGGGAGCTCAGGGCGAGCACTACCACCGACTCCGCGACGTGATGCCAGCGCTGGCCGAGCTCGGCGCACGCCTGACGAACTCGCCCTTCCCGGACCAGGGACGCTCGTGGGGTTCCTGGGCCCGCTACCGCCGACTGCGTCGGGAGTACGACGAAGTGGCGTTCGACCTCATCGACGCGGTGCGAGCCGACCCTGACCTCGAAGCTCGCGACGACGTCCTGGCCATGCTCATCCAGAGCCGCTACGAGGATGGCGAGCCGATGTCGAACCAGGAGATCGCTGATGAGCTGCTGACCATGCTCGGCGCCGGTCACGAGACCACGGCCAACACGCTGGCCTGGGCCGTCGAGCGACTGACGCGCCACCCGCACCTTCTCGACCGACTGACCGCCGAGGTCGACGAGGGAGGATCGGAGCTGATGGCAGCCACCATCCTGGAGGTCCAGCGAACCCGCCCGGTCATCACCGAGATCGCCCGCAAGGTCCTCGCGCCCAGCATGGAGCTGGGGAGGTGGCGGATCCCGCAGGGCCACCACATCTTCGCTGCCGTCGACTTCGTCCACATGGACGAGAACGTCTTTCCCAACCCCGAAAGGTTCGACCCAGACCGGTTCGTGAACGCCCGTCCGGGGACCTACTCCTGGATCCCGTTCGGAGGCGGCACCCGTCGATGCATCGGGGCGGCCTTCGCAGACCTCGAGATGAACGTCGTGCTCCGCACGGTTCTTCAGCACTATGAGCTCAGTCCCACCTACGCCCCCGACGAGAAGTGGCAGTCAAGGGGCGTCTCCTGGACACCTGCGGGAGGTGGTCGGGCCGTCGTGCACCGTCGCAGCGCCGCCCAGGTCGTCTCGACGGCCCGGTCTGGCGCCTTGAACGAGGGCCGTACGTCGTGACCGAGGCGACCAACGAGCAGTTCGCAGATGTCGGACGCGGCATCAGGTTGTGCTTCGAGGAGATGGGGGAAGCAAGCGCACCGCCGCTGCTGCTGATCGCCGGCCTCGGCCAGCAGTTGATCTCCTGGCCCCGGCCGCTGTGTGAGTTGCTCGCACACCGCGGCTTCCGAGTGATCCGCTTCGACAACCGCGACAGCGGCCGGTCCACCCACATGCGGACCAGGCCAGCAGGACCGATCGCCATGATGACCGGCCGGTTCCCCGCCGGCACCTACAACCTGCGCGACATGGCCCTCGACACCCGCGGACTCCTCGACGCACTCGACATCGAAGGCGCACACCTGGTCGGCGCCTCTATGGGCGGCATGATCGGCCAGGTCATGGCAAGCAGATACCCCGGTCGGGTGCGCAGCCTCACCTCGATGTTCTCAACCACGGGAGCACCGAAGATCGGCCGACCCGCGCTCTCGACATGGCTGATGATGGCCGCCCGGCCGCCGCGCACGGTGGACGAGGCGATCAAGGCAGATCTGCGCACGTTCCGGCACATCGGATCCCACGGATTCGAGCTCGACACCAGCTGGATCTCCCGCCAGGCAGCTGCCGCCTGGGAGCGCGACCCGACGACCGACGGGGTCTCCCGACAGCTGGCGGCGATCCTGGCCTCCGGCGACAGGACTGAAGAGCTAACAAGCGTCGTCGCGCCGACTCTCGTGATCCACGGCGACCGGGACCGCATGGTGGCCACTTCGGGTGCACGCGCTACGCACCGCGCGATCCCGAGCTCGACGTTGTGGATCGTCCCTGGTATGGGCCACGACTACCCCCAGGCTCTGTGGCCCGAGCTCGTCGAGCGGGTCGGCACGCACGCCGACGGTGCCGAGACGCGCGTCCCCGCAACGCAGAGCGGCCCCCTGGTCTGCGCCGCAGGTCCCCGCAAGCGCAAAGCCCCGGCAGCGGTCGCCACACCAACCTCGACCATCCCGAAGGAGAATCATGAGAACGCCGCGAGCTGAACGACTGGCCGGACAGACCGTCGTCATCAGTGGGGCCGCGTCCGGGATCGGGAGGGCTCTCGCACAGAGGCTCTCGAAGATTGGCTGCCCGGTCGTCATTGCCGACGTCGACGAGACCGGACTGGCCGAAACCGCCCGATCCCTGAACTCGCCGACATTGTCCAAGGTGCTGGACGTTCGCAGTCCCGCGGAGTTCACCGCGCTCGCCGATGAGGTCCGAGACTGGACGCCCGCTCCGTTGGGCGCGGTGTTCAACAACGCGGGAGTCGCGGTCAACAACACCGTCGCCGACGGGGACCCAGCCGACGACCGATGGCTCCACGACATCAACTTCCATGGCGTCGTGAACGGCACCCGTGCCTTCCTTCCCATCCTGCTCCGGCAGGACAGCGGCACCGTCGTCAACCTCTCCAGCGTCTACGGCCTCGTCGCCGTGCCGTACCACAGCGCCTACTGCGCCTCTAAGTTCGCCGTTCGCGGCTACACCGAATCACTGCGCCACGAACTCCACGGCACCGGTGTCCGGTCGATCACCGTCCATCCCGGAGGAATCAAGACGAACATTGCCAACAACGCCAGGGTCCGCAAGGACCCAGCCGGCCGAGGCCGGACGCAGACAGAGATGGCCCAAGAGTTCAACGCAAGCGCCATGACCACGCCCGAGCGTGCCGCGCGGATCATCCACCGCGGCGTCGACAAGGGGAAGCCCAGGATCCTCGTCGGTCCCGACGCCCACCTCGTCGACATCCTCGCCCGGCTGACACCCACGAGAGCAGCAGATGCACTCGGCGCCCTAGAAGCAAAGCTGTCCGGCGCCCTCACCAAGGAGAGCGTGCGATGAACACGATCGACCTGACCCATGTCGACGTCCTGGTCGTCGGTGCCGGCCTCTCCGGCGTCGGCGCCGCCTGTCACCTGGTCCGTGAGTGCCCTGACCGAAGCGTTCTCGTGGTCGAAGCCCGCGACGAGCTGGGTGGGACCTGGGATCTCTTCCGCTACCCGGGCGTCCGCTCCGACTCGGACATGAACACTCTGGGGTACACCTTTCGACCGTGGACCGACCCGGTGGCGATTGCGGACGGTCCCAGCATCCTGCAGTACATCCGTGACACCGCCCAGGAGTTCGGCGTCACCGACCGGATCCGCTACCGGCATCAGGTGCAGCGAGCGCAGTGGGACTCCGAACGGGCCCTGTGGACGGTCGAGATGTCACTGACGCAGCGTGGCGGAAACGAAGCCTCGTCCGGCAGCGACGAGCAGGTGGTCATCACCTGCTCGTTCCTGTACCTCTGCACGGGGTACTACGACTACGAGCGCGGCTACCAGCCGGACTTCCCGGGTCTCGGCTCCTTCGAAGGAACCCTGGTGCACCCGCAACACTGGCCCGCAGGTCTCGACTACACCGGGAAACGAGTCGTCATCATCGGCAGCGGAGCGACCGCGGTGACGCTCGTGCCCGCCATGGCGAAGGACGCCGACCACGTCACCATGCTGCAGCGATCACCCACCTACATCTCAGCGGCCCCTGCCCGGGACAAGCTCGCCGCGTTCCTGGGTCGGACCATCGGTCAGGACCGGGCTGCACGGCTCGTCTTTTGGAAGAACGTCCTGGTGGCGCTGGGGCAGTACGAGCTCAGCCGTCGCAAACCGGCTCTGGTCGCCGATCTGGTTCGCAAGGACGCGGCCAAGCGGCTTCCAGCCGACTTCGATATCGAGCGCCACCTGACCCCCACCTACAAACCCTGGGATCAGCGGATGTGCCTCGCGCCGGACGGTGACCTCTTCGAGACCATCACCTCCGGCCGCGCCACGATCGAGACCGACACCATCGATACCTTCACCCCGCGGGGGATCCGGTTGTCCAGCGGGCAGGAGCTCGAGGCCGACGTGGTCGTGTCGGCCACCGGCCTGAATCTGCTGAGCATGGGCGGCATCGACCTCGAGGTCGACGGCAGGAAGGTCGACGTCGGCTCGACCGTCGCGTACAAGGCGATGATGCTCTGCGGTGTTCCCAACTTCGCCTGGACCATCGGCTACACCAACGCCTCCTGGACCCTGAAGGCCGACCTGGTGGCCCGACATGTCTGCCGGCTGCTGTCGCACATGCGCGATCACGGCTATGCGATCGCCGAGCCATTGCCGCCGAAGGCCGAGGAGACCCTTCCGATGGTCGACCTGAACTCCGGATACGTCCAGCGGGGCATTGCCCACTTCCCCAAGCAGGGGACCGAACAACCTTGGCGTCTCAAGCAGAACTACCTCGCCGATCTGCGGATGGTGCGCCGCTCCGACATCGCCGACCACATGAGGTTCGCCACCCGCGCACCCGCACCAGAGCCCCTCACCCGATCCGTGCCCGAGCACGGATGATCGGCCCGAGCTTCTACGGCTTGAGCTCGCTCATTCTTCTACTTCTTGGCGTTTCCCAAACGACGTCCCAGTGCCGTTGCTGGCAGCACTGCTCGTCCTGTCCGCCTACAACGTCTGGCAGCGCGACCAAGACGGGTCGCTCAAGCCATAACCGGATGGTTTCTGAGCGTCTCGCCGCCATGAGCGGACGCTTCCCGGGACTTTCCGGGGACCCAGGGGCTTGAGGGCCTCGAATCGCGAGGACTGCTGTCCAAGACACTCACGGGCAGGCGGAGGGACGACCCTGATCGGGTCAGCGGTGTAGGGCGAAAACGGCCGAAGCCGCAGGTCAGCGGGCTGACCTGCGGCTTCGGTGTCTTGCGCGCCCGTAGGGATTCGAACCCCAAACCTTCTGATCCGTAGTCAGATGCTCTATCCGTTGAGCTACGGGCGCAGACCCACGGCGTGCCGCAGGACTGGACGAGGATAGCCCGACCCCTCGGAGGGCGCCGAATTGCGCCCTCCAGGGGCAGTGTGACCTGGGCCATGCACCGTTGATCGTTCCAATATGCGCGCCGTTGGCGCGCAGGTAGCCTCGCCCGCATTCCGGGCCCGTGGCACCAGCCGAGGTCCCGGTCATCCCAAGTCGCCGCAACGATGCCGCGCGAAACAGCAGTCCCGCGAATGCGCGAGAGGACCAGGCATGACCGCCACCCAGGACGCTCCCTCTACGTCAACGTCCACGTCACCGGCCACCACGTCGGGCCGCCCGACGACCCACCAGGGGATCCTCGACTTCGTCAACGAGGTCGCCGCGATGACCAGGCCGGACCGCATCCACTGGTGTACCGGTAGCGACGCCGAGTGGATCGAGCTGACCGAGGCGCTCGTCGCGACGGGCACCTTCGTCCAGCTCGACCCGGCCATCAAGCCGAACTCGTTCTACGCCGCCTCCGACCCGATCGACGTGGCGCGGGTCGAGGACCGCACCTACATCTGCTCGGTCGACGAGAAGGACTGCGGGCCCACCAACAACTGGATGGCTCCCGACGAGATGAAGTCGATCATGCGCGGGCTCTACGAGGGCAGCATGACCGGCCGCACCATGTATGTCATCCCGTTCGTGATGGGCCACCTGGACGCCGAGCAGCCGATGTTCGGCGTCGAGCTCACCGACTCGGCCTACGTCACCGCCTCGATGCGCGTGATGGCCCGGATGGGCAGCCACGTCCTCGAGCGCATGGAGGAGCTGGACGCGGACTTCGTCCGGGCCGTGCACTCCGTGGGCCACCCGCTCGCCGAGGGCGAGGCCGACGTCAAGTGGCCCTGCAACGACACCAAGTACATCGTCCAGTTCCCCGAGGAACGGGCGATCTGGTCCTACGGATCCGGCTACGGCGGCAACGCGCTGCTCGGCAAGAAGTGCTACGCGCTGCGCATCGCCAGCGTGATGGCGCGCGACGAGGGCTGGCTCGCCGAGCACATGCTGATCCTCAAGCTGACCAGCCCCGAGGGGACGGTCAAGTACATCGCCGCCGCCTTCCCGAGTGCCTGCGGCAAGACCAACCTGGCCATGCTCGCGCCGACCATCCCGGGCTGGAAGGTCGAGACGCTCGGCGACGACATCGCCTGGATGCGGATCGGCGAGGACGGCCGCCTGTGGGCGGTCAACCCGGAGTACGGCTTCTTCGGCGTCGCCCCGGGCACCAACGAGCACACCAACCCCAACGCGATGGCGACGATCAACAAGGGCAACTCGGTCTTCACCAACGTCGCGCTCACCGAGGACGGCGACATCTGGTGGGAGGGCCTGGAGAACCCGCCGGCCAGGGCGACCTCCTGGAAGGGCGAGCCGTGGACCCCGGCCCTGGCTGCTGAGACCGGGGAGCTGTCCAGCCACCCCAACAGCCGCTACTGCACGCCCATCAAGCAGTGCGACATCCTCGCGCCGGAGTACGACGACCCGCGCGGCGTCCCGATCGACGCGATCCTCTTCGGCGGCCGCCGCAAGACGACGGTGCCGCTGGTCTTCGAGGCCCGCGACTGGACGCACGGAACCTTCCTGGGCGCCACCCTGTCCAGCGAGACCACGGCCGCCGCTGTGGGCCAGGTCGGCGTGGTGCGCCGCGACCCGATGGCGATGCTGCCGTTCATCGGTTACCACGCCGGTGACTACTTCAACCACTGGATCACCATGGGCAAGGAGAACGACGCCTCCAAGCTGCCCCGGATCTTCTACGTCAACTGGTTCCGAAGGGCCAAGAACGTTGACGGCAGTGACGGCGGGTTCCTGTGGCCCGGCTTCGGCGAGAACAGCCGGGTCCTCAAGTGGATCGTGGAGCGCATCGACGGCCAGGCCGCTGCCGAGGAGACGCCGATCGGACACGTGCCGGCGCCGGGGTCGCTCGACATCGACGGTCTCGACATGACCGAGGAGGCCCTCGCGGCCGCACTCGCGGTCGACCCCCAGGAGTGGAAGGCCGAGATCCCTCAGATCACCGAGTGGTTCGAGAAGTTCGGCGACCAGCTGCCGACGGTGCTGTGGACCGAGCTCGACGGCCTCAAGGCTCGGCTGGGCGTCTGACTCCACCGGGGTTCCGCTTGTGGAACCATGGCGAGGTGCCCTCATACGGTCCGGACGAGCGGGCGCTGTTCGAGGACGATGCGACCAAGCTCTACGAGGAGATCTGCCAGCGCGGCGGGTTGGCTGCCTCCGACCACCGCATCACCGAGGGCGGCGAGCTCCGGGGTGCCTTCGACCTGCTCGTCGAGATGGGCCTGCTCAGCTATGACAGCGAGCAGGACCTGTGGTCACCCGAGGATCCGGCCAGCGTCCAGTCACGTGTCGTCTCGCCGCTGAGCCAGCAGGCCGCGCAGCTGCTCTCGGAGTCCTCGCAGTGGAACGCGGCGTTCGGCAGCCTCGCCCAGAGCTTCCGTCGGGCGCCGCAGGCCTCGGCGAGCCGTTCCATCACCTACCTGCGCGGAACCGTGATCACCAACTTCCTCGAGCAGCTTCTCGGTGAGTGTGAAGAGGAGATGCTCACCGCGCAGCCCCAGGCCGGCCGGGATCCCCGCTTCCTCGCCAATGCCGCGCTGCGGGACATCGGGCTGCTCGAGCGGGGCGCGAAGATGCGCACGCTCTACCAGCACAGCGCCCGGCGCAGCTCGGTGACGCACAAGTACGTCGCCGCGGTGACCGCCCGGGGCGCCGAGGTGCGCACCTTGGACGAGTTCTTCAACCGGATGATCGTCGTGGACCGCCGGGTCGCCGTGATCCCGCACCAGGACCAGGTCGGCGTCGCTGTCGTCGTGCGCGAGCCTGCCGTGGTCGACTATCTCGTCGACGTCTTCGAGCGCTCGTGGGAACGCGCTCGCCCCTTCACCAACCGCGACACGTCGCTGCTCAAGGACATCGCCGCCGAGCAGCGCGCGATGACCATGCGGATGCTCATCGAGGGTCACTCCGACCCCGTCAGCGCCAAGCGGCTGGGGGTCAGCCCGCGCACCTACGCCGGATACGTGGCCGATCTCAAGGCCGAGTATGAGGCCGAGACCCGCTTCCAGCTCGGCTACACCATGGGCCGGCGTGGCATCTCGGGCCACGAGGTCGAGATCGAGGACGACTGAGCGACGACTGATCCCGTCTGCTCGTTGCCGAGGTCGCGAAGCTGTCGCAAATGTTGCACGAGGGCGGCGACCAGATGGTCACCGCCCTCGTGCTGTTGAGACGGGCCTGGGGGGTTAGGCGCTGGGACCGGACAAGTGGGGGGAAAGTCGGGTCCTCGTCTCAAACCTGTGGTGGCTCAGATCGGCCAGCTGGAGTCGCGCAGTGAAGTGCCGACTCCCACCTTGGCGTCCGCCGGTGCGGCCGCGCCCATGAGACCGACGGTGACGGCGGTAGCCGACAGTACGATGGCGATCCGGCGAGCGAACGTCTTCATGGTTCTCCCCCAACTTCTTGGTCTGTCGAAGCCATTGGATGGCCTCGGAGTAGTAGTCTCTTCTTGCGGGCTTCCGAGGTGGGAGTCCGCGGTTGCCTCACAAAACTGCATTGCAAAAATGTGCAATTGAGCCAGCCTTGACGCACTCTCGCAGGGCGGTGCTAGTTGCGCCATGCCCCAGGGGATATGGCGCAACAGGCGTCCCAGTGGTATGCGTCCACCTCGCCAGCCCCAGTGGCTCCCACTGGAGCCACTTCGGCCGATCTAGACGCCGAGAAATGGCGTCGGCCCCCATCTGCGAGCAGATGGGGGCCGAGCCGGCTGCGGAGGCGGAGGGATTTGAACCCTCGATGGGGTTGTAGCCCCAAACCCGCTTAGCAGGCGGGCGCCATAGACCGGACTAGGCGACGCCTCCTGGAACAGCGCAGCAAGGCTACAAGCCCGTGTCGCGGCGCGACGAATTGGTCAGTCCGGGCGCTTGTCCGGCTCGTAAGGCCGGAGTCCACGAGCAACCTGGAGCCGCTCCTGGAGCTCGCGGACGAACTGCTCCTTGTCGACGGCCAGGATGCCGACGGGAATCGTGGTCGTCCGCCCGTCGCGCAGTCGGAGCACGACGCATGGCACGTCGTGGCGCGTGGCGGTCACCGCGTCCTCGACCTCGGTCCACCGGGCCTGCGCCTCGCCGGCGCCGCGGACCAGCCGCACCACGTAGCCCTCCCGGGTGCAGCTCAGCACCCAGGCGTGGTTGCGCAGCCACCAGGCCAGGGCGCCGATGCCCACGATGCTCAGCAGAAGCAACACGACCAACAGGTCCGCCGGGAGGTCCAGGCCGGAGACGAGCGCGGTGCCCGCGAACATGAGCACGGCCCCGAGGACCAGGGCGAGCCCGACGAAGCGAGCGACGACCTGGGGCGCGAGTCGGTAGGTCGTCGGCCGGGACGTATCGGGAGTGGGTCGACCAGGCACTCGATTGGGCACTCGATTGGACACAGCCCTGATTGAACACAAAGGGGTGACGGATGCCGTCGGCGGGTTGTGGGCCTGCGTGACGTGGGTCACACTGTGACCATCCGATGCACATCCGACGGCCGCACCCGACGGGCGCGAGCGAGGCACTGAGATGACCACTCCCGGCCTGCACGTCGCCCTGCAGGCCCTCGACCAGTCGCTGGACGCGCCCCGCCGGACCGGCATCCCGCTCGGCAACTGGCGCTGGGTGGTCCGGCAGCGGATGGGAGTGGTCCGCGACGAGCTGCTCGGGGAGAAGGCCGGGTCCAAGGACGGCTGGCTCGCCGCTCGTGGTGGCGCCGCGTTCCGCGAGCGCAACGCCCTTCTCTCCCGCCTGACGGAGCTGTCGGCCGGGGTCCTGGAGACGCCGGACGTGGAGGCCACCCGCCTCGAGCTGAAGCGGCTCGTGGTCGACATCAACCGGCACATGCAACGGCTCAACGACATCGCCTACGACGAGGTGGCGATGGAGATCGGCGGCTCGGAGTAGCCCTCCCCTAGGGTTGTGGGCACCCAGGAGGGGTGCCGGAGTGGCCGATCGGAACCGCCTTGAAAGCGGTCGCTGGCAGAGATGTCAGCCGCGGGTTCGAATCCCGCCCCCTCTGCTCAGTCGCCAGTCAGTCGCCAGTCAGTCGCCAATCAGGCGCCAGTCAGTCGCGCAGCCGCAGCTCCACCAGCACGTCGCCCTCCTGGACGACGTCGGCGGCGGCGACCTTCACCGCCCGCACCGTGCCGGGCGCCTCGGCGATCACCGGGATCTCCATCTTCATCGACTCGAGCACCACCACGGTGTCGCCCGCCTCGATGGCGTCCCCCTCGGCCACGTTGACGGTCATCACGTTGGCGACCATCTCCGCGACGATCTCGGACGTGCGTTCGCGGGCCATGCGGTGAAACTAGCCGCTACCCGTGCGTAACGGCGAAGCGCTCACAGCAGCGCGGCGGACCGCGGCGGCTCCGGTCGGACGACCGTGGCCGGGCCGTCGGCCCGGCGGCCTCCACCCGAACCGCCGCTCAAGGCGACCTCGGCCCGGATCGCCGCGTAGCCGATGACCAGTCCGACGACCAGCCCGTAGGTCACGGACAGGCCACACTCGAGCAGGGAGATGGCGGGGTTGACCAGGGAGTTGGCCACGGCGGTCGTCCCGGCCGCGCCGAAGGCACACAGCCACCAGCCCTGCCGTCGGCGGGCACGCATGTGGACGCCCCAGGCGAGCGCCGGCACCCCGAGCGCGGCCTCGATCGGCCGGGGGAAGGCACCGAGGTGTTCCCGGCTCCAGCGCACGCCGTCGAGGAGCGAGGTCACGACCTCCGGCGGGCCGTAGCGGCGGAGCAGCTCGGCGTACAACAGCAGGACGGCCAGGATCGCCCCGCCGACGAGTACGCCGATCAGGCCACGGCGGCCCAGCCCGTGCCAGCCCGCGCCGAGCCGGTGGACGAGCACCAGCACCCCCACCAGGGCCAAGCCGAGCGTGACGTACTCGAACCGCACCAGGGACAGCACGGGGTCGAACCCGACCACGGCCAGTGCGCCGACCGCCGCCACGAGGACGGCCAGAGTGCACTCGAACGCGACCCGGGCGAACCGCTCGGCCGGCACCGTCACCATCACCGCGAGGACGGCTGAGACGACACAGGTCATGACCGCCGCCCCGGTCCGCAGATAGGTCTCGTCGGTGAGCAGCACCATGGCACCGAGCAGCAGGGTGAGACCGCCGAAGACGATGGGCCGGCCACCGGTGCGGGCCGCGAGGGCCACGGAGTAGGCCGTCACGATGACGACGGCACCGACGCCGTCCAGCCAAGCGGGCCCCACCGGCCTCAGTGCCGCGACGAGACAAGCCAGGCCGGCAGCGACGACAAGGCTCCAGATCGACGTCGCCCACCAGGCGTGCCGGGTCTCGTCCCTGACGCTGACCCTGACCCGCATCTCGCCGACCGTGGGACCGGGGACCACCTCCTCGCGGACGGCCTCGTGCTCCTCGCGTGCGTCCTCGACGGTGCCCTCGGCAGCGTCCCCGACCGGTTCCTCGACCGGCTCCTCGACCGGGTCCTCCACGTACGCCGGCCGGGGTGGGCCGGCCGGGCGTGTCGACCTCCCGTGCGGGCGGTCGCCTCGCGAGGCGCGGCGCCGGGGAACGGTTCGAGACACGTCGGCACAGACTAGTTGCTGGCCCTACCTGTTGGCCGACCCGAGGTGGAGGCGTCGGTTGTCCAGGGAGGGGTTGACGGACCGCGCCGCGTCCAGTGCCGACCTCGTCAGCGTGGCGCGCAGCACCGCAGGGCCCTCGCCGGCCTCGGCGAGGACGTCGCCGAGAGGGTCGACGACCAGGGAGTGCCCCGAGTAGCGCGGGCCTGGCTGGGCGGCCGCCACCACGTAGACGGTGTTCTCGATGGCGCGGGCCCGCGCCAGTGTGCGCCAGTGGTCGACCTTGCGCGGCCCGGCCACCCAGGCGGCCGGGACGACGAGGACCTCGGCTCCTGCGTCGACGAGCGCCCGCGAAAGCTCCGGGAAGCGCAGGTCGTAGCAGGTCATCAGACCCAGCCGGAAGCCGCCGACCTCCACCGTGCTCGGCGCGACCGGCCCGGCGCTGATGGCGTCGGACTCGCGGTAGCCGAAGGAGTCATACAGGTGGATCTTGCGATACTCCGTGGCGGCCTCGCCGCGCACGACGAGCGTGTTGAAGGGGCGGGACGGGTCTGCGGAGGTCTCGAACATGCCGGCGACCACGGTCGTGCCGTGCTCCTTGGCCGCGAGCTCGACCTCGTCGGCGAACGGGCCGGGCAGCGGCTCGGCGAACGGGCTGACGTCGGATCCGGCGTCGCCGAAGTCCCGGGCGAACGCCTCGGGCAGCACGACCAGGTCGGTGTCATCGGGCACCAGGTGTCTCAGGCGACCCCGGTTCACCGCCGGATCGAGGCTCGAGGCCTCCTGGAGCACCGCGACCCGGAGGTCCGTGACGACCGTCATGAGTCCAGACTGACCGGTGTGACTGCGTCGTTCAATGCGGGGCCCTTCAACGCGGTGGTGCTGGCCGGCGGCACCGCGGCTCGCCTGGACGGCGTCGACAAGGCTTCCGTCGAGCACCTCGGCCGGACCCTGCTGTGCTGGGCCCTCGACGCCGTGGTCGACGCGGGCGAGGTGGTGGTCGTCGGCGACCCGGTCCCGACCGAGCGACCGGTGACCTTCACGCGCGAGGACCCGCGGCACGGCGGCCCGGTCGCGGCCCTGCTCACGGGGCGCGACGCGATTCTCGTGGACCGGCCGTGGCTCGCGGTGCTGGCCTGCGACATGCCCCACCTGACGCCGTCGACCTTCCGGCGACTGCGCGAGGCCGCGACGGGACGGGACGGTGCGGTCCTGGTCGGTCCCGACGGACGACGGCAGCTGGCGTTCGTGGTGGCGCCATCGGCCCTGGACGCCGTCCGCCCCGACCACGAGGCGCAGCACGGTGCCGCCCTGCAGCCGTTGCTGGCTCGGCTCGACCTCGCCGACGTGACCGCGCTGGGCGACGAGCACCGTGACGTCGACACCTGGGAGGACCTCAGGGACCTCTCCACGTGACGTCGTGGAGGCCAATCCTCCAGACAGGGTCTTGCGACCTCACCGGTCTCGCGTCACGGTGGACCCGTGAACCTCCACGACTGGATCGACGAGCTCTGTGACGTCCTCGACGTCGAGGCCGAGGTCGACGAGGGTCTGCTGGCGGACCTCACGAAGGTCGCGGCCAACAACGTCGAGCATCTGGCCGCGCCGGTGACCGCCTATCTCCTGGGGTTCGCCGCGGCGACGCACTTCGCGGACCCGGAGGAGACGGAGCGGCTCGCCGCCAAGGCGCAGGCGCTGGCCGAGGGGTGGGACCGGCCGGCAGCTGCGCCGGACCCCGACGACATCGACGACGAGGTGCCCGACGACAGCCTGGTGGACCACACGGGTGACCTCTACGAGGTCTGAGGCTGCCGCATCGTCCTAGGCTCGCCTCCATGCGCGCTGTGGTGGCTGACGGAGCCGGCGGACCCGACGTCCTCTCGGTCGGGGAGCGTCCCGATCCGACACCGGGACCCGGCGAAGTGGTGCTCGACGTCGTCGCAGCCGGACTCAACCGAGCCGACCTCCTCCAGCGCCAGGGGTTCTACCCGCCGCCGCCCGGCGCCTCGGACATCCTCGGCATGGAGTGCAGCGGGACCGTGGCCGCGGTCGGAGAGGGCGTGACCGGCTGGGAGGTCGGTGACGAGGTGTGTGCGCTGCTGTCGGCCGGTGCCTACGCCACCAAGGTCGCACTGCCCGCCGGGCAGCTGATGCCGGTACCCGCGGGCGTCGACCTGGTCACGGCGGCCGCGCTGCCCGAGGTCGCCTGCACGGTCTGGTCCAACGTCTTCATGGTCGCCGGACTGCGCCCCGAGGAGACCCTGCTCGTGCACGGCGGCGCCGGCGGCATCGGGACCTTCGCGATCCAGCTGGCGGCGGCGTACGGCGCCCGGGTGTTCACCACCGCCGGCAGCGCCGAGAAGCGCGACCTGTGTCGCGAGCTCGGCGCCGAGGTGGCCATCGACTACCGGGACGAGGACTTCGTCGAGGTGGTCAAGGAGCGCACCGACGGCCACGGCGCCGACGTCATCCTCGACAACATGGGCGCGGCCTACCTGGCGCGAAACGTCAGCGCCCTTGCGGACCAGGGCCGGCTCGTCATCATCGGGATGCAGGGCGGCACCAAGGCCGAGCTCGACATCAACGCGCTGCTGCGCAAACGCGGCGCGATCATCGCGACGGCTCTGCGGTCTCGCACGGCCCAGGACAAGGCCGCGATCTGCGCCTCGGTGGTCCAACATGTGTGGCCGCTGGTGGCCGACGGCTCCGTGCGGCCGATGGTGCACGCGACGCTGCCGCTGGACCGGGCCGGCGAGGCGCACGCGTTGATGGAGTCCGGCGAGCACAGCGGGAAGATCCTGCTCACCACGTAGGGCCCGCAAATAGGTGAAGGGCCCTCGAGAGTATGAGTCCCAAGGGCCCTTCGGTTGACCGGTACTGGTGACGCTCCCGGTCGGCATCCCTCCACGTCCGGCCCCGGCGGCTTCGTCACCCAGCCTCCGCGACACGTCCCCAGCAAGCTGGTTCAGCGTCGTACGGACCTTCTGCTTCGAGCTGTCCCGCTCTCCCCGGAGGGAGTGCGTGAGGAGAGTTCTATGCCCCGCCGGGCAGGCGGCGCAAGGGGTTCGGCGAACATTCTTCTGGTTCCACCGGAAGTCGGCGGGTCCTCCACAGAACCGGATGATTCCCTCCACAGATGGCGGCACTTCATCCCCAGGTGAGGCTCTCGCTTGTGGAGGAACCCGGGTCGCTAGGTTGGAGTCATGACCGAGCACCCAGAACCGGGGAACGGCGACGCGGACACGACCGGGCAACCGGAGCAGACGGTCGTCATCGTCGGCCCTGACGGCACCCCGATCGGGCAGGTGCCGGCCTCGGCGCTCGAGGTCGTGCACGACGCCGAGGAGGGCGAGGACGAGGGCGGTGAGCGAGCGATCGGCGACCTGGTCGAGCAACCGGCCAAGGTCATGCGGATCGGCAGCATGATCCGTCAGCTGCTCGAGGAGGTGAAGGCGGCGCCGCTGGACGAGGCCAGCCGCAACCGGCTCAAGGAGATCCACCAAGCCTCCATCAAGGAGCTCGAGGAGGGCCTCGCCCCAGAGCTGGTCGAGGAGCTGGACCGGCTCACCCTCCCGTTCTCCGACGACGCCACGCCCTCCGACGGTGAGCTGCGCATCGCGCAGGCTCAGCTGGTCGGCTGGCTCGAGGGCCTGTTCCACGGCATCCAGACCGCGATCTACGCCCAGCAGATGGCCGCGAAGCTGCAGTTCGAGCAGATCCGCCGCGGACTTCCTCCCGGCATGGGGGTGCCCCAGGCGCAGCCCGAGGAGCACAGCCAGCCGCAGAACACCACCGACTCCGGCGGGATGTACCTGTAGCCCCTGAGGGGCTCAGCCGCGCCGGGCGAGACCGCGAACGACGACCAGACCGAGTAGCCCGATCAGGACCAGCGCGAGGCCCGGGGCAGCGGCCCGGGAGAGCGTGGTCGGCTCACCGGTCTCCACCGGCGTGAACTCGGCGGACTCGGGGGCTGGCGGGACGGGATCGCGTCCCTCGCCGAGCACCCGTTCGACCTTTTCCACGACCTCGGGATCGACGGGGACCGTGCCGCCGCCGCTCTCGGCGATCCACGGGTCGCCCGAGGAGACCGCGAAGAACATGTACTCGGTGCCCACCGTGAGCTCGCCGAGGCTGCACTGCTTGGGGATCTTCTCGGAGCGGACCTGCACCGCCTCGGTGTCGATCTCGCCCTGGTAGACCCGGGTGACGGTCACGTCCTGCAGGTAGTAGGCGCCCGGCTCGCCGGCCGGCTTCTCCAGCTTCGTCACCGCGGTGACCTGGCCGGTGAACACCGCCCTCGCCGCCTTGCTGCTGTCGGCGACCGAGATGAACGGGCACTTCGCGGCCGGCTCGTCGGCCGCCGCCGGGCTGGTGAACGGGAGGACGAGCAGCGCCCCCACGAGGGCGACGGCGAGGGAGCGGAGTGTGCGGGTCACAGCCCGAACACCATAGCCAGCGCCCGGGCGACTCCGTCCTCGTCGTGCCCTCCGGCGACGTGCTGGGCCACCTCACGCACGCTCGGGTGGGCGTCGGCCATCGCAAAGGAGGTGCCCGCCCAGGCCAGCATCGGCAGGTCGTTGGGCATGTCGCCGAACGCGATGACCTCGTCGGCCTCCACGCCGAGGTCGCGAGCCAGCAGCGCGAGCGTGGAGGCCTTGGTCACCTCGGGGCCGCTCATCTCGAGCAGCGTCGAGGTCGACGACCACGTGATCGTCATCAGGTGGCCGACCACCGCCTCCGCGGCGTCCCAGTAGTCCTGCGGCTCGAGCTCCTCGTGGCGGGCCAGCAGCTTGAGCAGCGGCCGGCTCAGGAGCTCCTCGATGGGCGCCCGCCGGGCACCGTCGGGCACCGGGTGGCGCTCCATGAACTGCGGCTCGAGGCCGATCCCGTCGAGCGTCTCGACGGCGTACGCCGACCCCGGCACGGCCGCGCGCAGCAGCCGGCAGACCTCGCGCGCCGTGCCCGGCGGCACCGGCCGCTCCAGGTGCACCTGTGAGCGGGCGACGTCCCAGACCAGGGCGCCGTTGGAGACCACGGCCAGGCCGTGGCTGCCGACGTGCTCGAAGACCTCCTCGGCCCAGCGCAGGGGGCGACCGGTCACGAACACGACCGGGACCCCACGGTCCTCGAGCGCGGTGAGGACCTGGCGGGTGTAGTCCGACACCGACCCGTCGGAGCGGACCAGGGTGCCGTCGAGGTCGGTGGCGACCAGCCGCGGTTTCGAGGCTCCCTTCGGTCGCACCTCAACCATCGGGAGGGAACCAGCGCCCGATCTCGGTGGCGGCGCCGTCCTCGGCGACGACGCCGGTGACGTCGTCGGCGGCGTCGATGACCTGCTGAACGGCCTGGCCCATCGCGACTCCGCGGCCGGCCCACTGGAGCATCTCGATGTCGTTGCGGCCGTCGCCGATCGCCAGGGTGTCGGCCGCGGTCAGGCCGAGCCGGTCGACGACGTACTGCAGGCCGTGCGCCTTGGTGACGCCGACCGGGGCGAGGTCGAGCCACGCGGTCCACCCGACGACGTAGTCGGTGCCGTGCAGGCCGAGCTCCTCGGCGAGCCGGACGAAGTCGTCGGAGGTGGCGTTGGGGTCGCGGATGATCACGCGGCTGACCGGGCCGGCGACCAGGTCCTCGACGTCGGTGAGGATCATCTCGCCGGACAGCTCACCGTCGGGGAACTCCTTGGAGACCCGGTAGCCGACCCCGCGCTCCTCGACCGCGACGAGGGCATCGGGGTGTCTCTCGAGCACCGCGCGCACGGCCGGTCGGGCGTCGAAGGTCTCCTCGAGGACGACGTCGATCGGCGGGTAGCGGAAGACCACGGCGCCGTTGCTGGCCACGATCCAGAGCGGGTCGTCCTCGCGGGTGTGGAGACTGAGCATGTCGGCCACCGGCGTCATGCCGTGCGGCGACCGCCCGCTGGCGAGCACCACGTGGGCGCCGGCGTCCAGGACACGTTGGACCGCGTCGTGGACGGCCGGGGACACCTCGGGATGCGTGGTCCCCTGACCGTCGACCCATGACAGCAGGGTGCCGTCGATGTCGAGCGCCACGACCTTGGGTCGCCAGCCGTCCATCGCACTCACTGGACGGGCTTCAGCACCTCGAGGCCACCCAGATGGGGCCGCAGCGCCTGCGGCACCGTGACCGAGCCGTCGGCCTGCTGGTGGGTCTCGAGGATCGCCACGATCGTGCGCGTCATCGCGCAGAGCGTGCCGTTGAGGGTGGAGATCGGCCTGGTCACCGATCCGGTGCCACCGTGTTCTGCCGGGAAGCGTCCGCGGGTGTCGAGCCGCCGGGTCTGGAACTCGGTGCAGTTGGAGGTGGAGGTGAGCTCGCGGTAGCGACCCTGCGTCGGGATCCACGCCTCGCAGTCGAACTTGCGGATCGCCGAGAGGCCGAGGTCGCCGGCCGCCACGTCGATCACGCGGTAGGCGAGCTCGAGCTTGTCGAGGAACTCCTTCTCCCACTCCAGCAGCCGTTGGTGCTCGGCGTAGGAGTCCTCGGTGGTCGTGTAGACGAACATCTCGACCTTGTCGAACCAGTGCACCCGGATGATGCCCTTGGTGTCCTTGCCGTGCGAGCCCGCCTCCTTGCGGAAGCACGGGCTGAACGCCGCATAGCGCAGCGGCAGCACCGAAGAGTCGAGGATCTCGTCGGAGTGGTAGGCCGCCATCGGCACCTCCGAGGTGCCGACGAGGTAGAGGTCCTCGCCGTCGATCTTGTAGACGTCGTCCGCGGCCTGGCCGAGGAACCCGGTGCCGTCCATCGCCCGCGGCCGCACCAGCGCCGGTGCGATGACCTGGGTGAAGCCGGCGTTGCGGGCCTGCTCCATGGCGAGGTTGATGAGGGCGAGCTCGAGCTGGGCGCCGACCCCGGTCAGGAAGTAGAAGCGCGAGCCCGAGACCTTGGCGCCGCGCTCGATGTCGATGGCACCGAGGAGTCGCCCCAGCTCGATGTGGTCACGCGGCTCGAAGCCCTCGGCCGCGAAGTCGCGCGGGGTGCCGACGGTCTCGAGCACGACGTAGTCGTCCTCGCCGCCCGCCGGGGTCTCGTCGGCGGCGAGGTTGGGCAGCGACATGAGGGCGTCCTGCCAGGCCTGCTCCGCCCGGGCCTGGGTGGCCTCGAGGGCCTTGACCTCCGCGGCCAGCGCCTTGGTGCGGGCCAGCAGGTCCGCCTTCTCCTCGCCCTGCGCCTGGGCGACCTGCTTGCCGAGCGCCTTCTGCTCGCCGCGCTTGGCCTCGAACTCGACGATGGCCTGCCGGCGGGCGGCGTCGGCCGCGAGCGCCACGTCGACGATCTCCGCGGACAGCCCGCGTTTGCCCTGGGCCGCGCGGACACGGTCGGGATCGTCACGGAGGATGCGCGGATCAATCACTGGGCCATCACGAAGTCAGGCTATCCGTGCAGGTCGACAGGGCTCATCCGAGATACGTCCGCCGTGGGCGGTCCCGCATACTTGCGCCCGTGCTCGATCGCCCTCGCCCCCTGCAGCTGGCGTGGGCGGCGCTCTGCTTCGTGCTGTTCGGGCTGCTCACCCTCGCGGTGGTGCAGGACTGGGCTCCGCTGGTCCGTCTCGACGACCGGGGGGACCCGGTGCGGCAGTGGGCGGTCGACGCCGGCTGGCTGAAGCAGCCCCTCCTGGTCGTCGAGGACCTCTTCAACACCCTCGGTCTGCTCGTCATGACGGCCGTGCTCGCGGTGGTGATGTGGGTGAAGGGCCATCGCCGGGCGGCCGTGTTCACGGCCGGGGTGATGATCGCGGACTGGGTCCTCCGGGTCGCGGCCAAAGCCCTGGTCCGCCGCGACCGGCCCGACTGGCAGCTCACCGAGGACCTGTTGTCGAGCACCGCGTTCCCGTCCGGGCACGCCGCCGGGGTCACCGCGCTCGCCGGCGTCCTTGCGGTCCTCGTGGCGATGCTCGTGCGGCGTGGCAACCTGCGCCGGGCGGCGTACGCCGGGATGGTGCTGCTCGTCGTGGTGGTCTGCCTCGACCGGGTGCTCCTGGGCCGCCACTACCCCTCGGACGTGGTCGGCGGCGTGTTGCTGAGCGCCGGGATCGTGCTCGTGGGGCTGGCGGTGTACTCGCCGCTGCCGCGCAGCCATGCCGTCAACGCGGACCCGCTGCCGGACGCGGTCCCGAGCGACCGCAACCTCGCAGTGATCCTCAACCCGGTGAAGTTCGAGGACCTCGAGGCCTTCAAGACGACGGTGGCCGCGATGGCGGAGGAGGCCGGCTGGCTGCCGCCGCGCTGGCACTACACGACCATCGAGGACCCCGGCGCCGGGATGGCCGAGGCGGCCTCGATCGAGGGCGCCGACCTGGTGCTGGTGTGCGGCGGCGACGGCACGGTCCGCGAGGTGTGTGCCGAGCTCGCCGGCACCGGCATCCCCGTCGGCATCGTCCCCGCCGGCACCGGCAACCTGCTCGCCCGCAACCTCGACATCCCGCTCTTCATCAGGGCCGCGATCGACGTGGCCCTCACCGGCCAGGACCGGGCCATCGACATGGTCGAGGTGAGCGGCGACGGGATCGACGACACCCACTTCATGGTGATGGCCGGGATGGGCTTCGACGCCGCGATCATGGAGGGGGTCAACGAGGACATCAAGAAGAAGGTCGGCTGGCTGGCCTACGTCCTCTCGGGACTCAAGTCGCTGATGTTCCCCGCGGTCCGCGTCGAGATCTCCGTCGACGACGGCGAGTTCACCAAGCACCGGGCCCGGACGGTCGTGGTGGGCAACGTCGGCTTCCTCCAGGCGGGCATGCCGCTCCTGCCGGACGCGTCCATCGACGACGGGCTGCTGGACGTGGTGATCCTGCACCCCCGCAACTTCTTCTCCTGGATCCCGTTGGCCTACCGGGTGCTCGCGAGGCGGCCGCGCACCGACGACACCATCAACCGGATGACCGGCCGCACAGTCACCCTGCGGGCCATGAGCGACACCCCCCGCCAGCTCGACGGCGACTCGATCGGCGCCGGCCGCGAGCTGCGGATGACCTGCATCCACGGGCGCTTGCTGGTGCGCGTGCCGAGGTAGGCACGTAGGCGCGACGGGCTGGCGGTTGATCAGGGCCTGGCCGACGCGACCGCCTGCTCCTCCTCGGGGGAGAGCGGCTGGTCGCAGGTCCAGTCGCTGATGCTCTTGGCGTAGCTCCGCGCCTCGCTGCGGCCGTGGATCGCGGTCAGGACCACGCCGCTGCCGGAGTCGTCCAGCAGCGCGACCGACCACGACAGACGCCCGCCTGCTTGGGGACCGGCGCCGCTGAAGGCGTCGTAGCGCACGATCCCGAGGTGCCGGAACGCCCCCGCGGCCTCGGTGCGCAGGGCGGCGACCTCCTGGCGCAGCCCGACGACGTCCTCGGGCAGGGCGTCCGGGTCGCCGGCGTAGGACGGGAGGCGGCGCCAGGCCGCCGCCGCAACGGCGAGAGCAAGCACCGCGACCACGAGGCTGAGCACCGTCAGGATCTCCACTCCTTCGACACTAAACTGCGGCGGTGACCGCACCGCGACGCATCGCCTACCAGGGCGAGCCGGGCGCCAACAGCCATCAGGTGTGCCTGCAGCACTACCCCGAGGCCGAGGCGCTGGCCTGTGCCTCCTTCGAGGACGTCTTCGCCGCGGTCGAGGGAGGGGACGCGGACCTCGCGATGATCCCGATCGACAACTCGATCGCGGGCCGGGTCGCCGACATCCACCACTTCCTGCCCGACTCGGGGCTGCACATCGTCGCCGAGCACTTCCTCCGCATCCGCTTCCAGCTGCTCGGCATCCCGGGCTCGCGGCTGGAGGACGTCCGGACCGTGCACAGCCACGTGCACGCGCTCGGCCAGTGCCGCAAGATCATCCGCGCGCTCAACCTCACCCCCGTCATCTCCGGCGACACCGCGGGGGCGGCCCGGGAGATCGTCGAGGCCGGCGACCCGACGCAGGCCGCGCTCTCCCCGCCGCTGGCCGCGGAGATCTACGGCCTCGAGGTGCTCGCCGAGGACGTCGAGGACGAGGAGCACAACACGACCCGGTTCGTCGTGCTCAGCCGCGACCTGGTCGAGGCGGCGCCCGGTAACGGCCCGGTGGTCACCTCGTTCATCTTCAACGTCCGCAACCTGCCCGCCGCGCTCTACAAGGCCCTCGGCGGCTTCGCCACCAACGGCGTCAACATGACCAAGCTCGAGAGCTACATGGTCGGCGGCGAGTTCACCGCGACCCAGTTCCTCGCCGAGGTCGACGGCCACCCCTCGGACGTGGGGCTGGCCCGCGCGCTGGAGGAGCTGAGGTTCTTCACCACGGACGTGAAGATCCTGGGCGTCTACCCTGCCGACCCGTTCCGGGCCGAGGCCGACGGGTGACGGACCGGTGAGCGACGACAGGCACGACGACGGGGACAGGGTCCAGGACCTCGGCTTCGCGCGCGTCGACGTCGACCGCGCGCGCCGCACCGGCGACGCCGAGGTCGTCTTCGGCCAGGGCAAGACCCCCGAGCAGATCGTGGCGATCCTGCGCACGCTGCACGCCGAGCACCCCGAGCGCGCGGTGCTCGCCACCCGCCTCGACGACGAGGCTCTCGCCCAGGTGGCGACCTCGCTGCCCGAGGCCGAGCTGCATCCCGTGGCCCGGGCCGTGACCTTGGGGCCGATGCCGACCGCCCGCGGCACGGTCGCCGTGGTGTCGGCGGGGACCTCCGACGCGCCCGTCGCGGCCGAGGCGGCGCTGACCGTGCGGGTGCACGGCGCCGGAGTGGACGTGATCGAGGACGTCGGCGTCGCGGGCATCCACCGGCTGCTGGCCGTTCGCGACCGCCTGGAGGAGGCGGACTGCCTGGTGGTCGTCGCGGGCATGGAGGGCGCCCTGCCCTCCGTCGTCGGCGGCCTGGTCGGCGTCCCGCTCGTCGCGGTGCCGACGAGCGTGGGCTACGGCGCGTCGTTCGGCGGGATCTCGGCGCTGCTCACGATGCTCAACTCCTGCGCACCCGGCGTCACCGTGGTCAACATCGACAACGGCTACGGCGCGGGGGTCTTCGCGGCCCGGGTCGCCCGGCAGACGGCGCCCGGCTCGTGACTGTCGTCTGGGTCGACGCGTCCTGCGGCGCGAGCGGCGACATGCTCCTGGGCGCCCTGCTGGGCGCCGGGGTCCCGCTCCACGTGCTGCAGGAGGCGGTCGACGCGGTCTGCCCCGAACCGGCCACCCTGCGCGTCGAGACCGTGGCCCGCGGAGGGTTCGCGGCGACCCGGTGCCACGTCGAGGTGGCCGACTCTGTACACCAGCGCACCTGGCGCGACATCCGCTCACTGCTGCTGGAGGCGCCGCCCAGCGCAGGTTTCAGCGAGCCGGTGCGTGATCTCGCGTTGCGGGTCTTCGAGCGGCTGGCGGTCGCCGAGGCCACCGTGCACGGTGGCCCGCCGCTGGACGTCCACTTCCACGAGGTCGGCGCCCTCGACGCGATCGCCGACGTGGTCGGCGCCTGCGCCGGCGTGGTCCACCTCGGCGCGGACCGGGTCGTGGTCAGCCCGGTCGCGGTCGGTTCGGGCACCGTGACCGGTGCCCACGGCGTACTGCCCGTGCCGCCGCCCGCGGTCGCCCAGCTGCTGCGCGGCGTGCCGTCGTACGCCGGCCCGGACGGCGCCCCCGCAATGGAGCTGTGCACCCCGACCGGGGCGGCGCTGCTCACGGCCTTCGCCACTGGCTGGGGGCCGCAGCCGCCGATGGTCACCGCCGAGATCGGAGTGGGCGCGGGTGGCCGTGACCCGGCCGGCCACGCCAACGTCCTGCGGCTCCTCGTCGGAGACCCGGTCCGGTCCGAGGAGGGCGTCGACGACCTGCTGGTGCTCGAGACCAACGTCGACGACCTCGACCCACGGCTGTGGCCCGAGGTCATCAGCGCGGTCCTCGCCGCCGGGGCCCTGGACGCGTGGCTGACCCCGATCGTGATGAAGAAGGGGCGGCCGGCCCACACGTTCCGGGCACTGGTTGACCCGGATACCGCAGCCGAGGTGCGTCGGGTGATCTTCCGGGAGACCTCGACCATCGGCATCCGGACCAGCAGGGTCGAGCGGCACGCGCTGCCCCGTGAGACGACGACCGTGCTCGTCGGCGGTCTGGAGGTGTCGGTGAAGGTGGCCCGGCTCGACGGGGCGGTCGTCAACGCCCAGCCGGAGTACGACGACGTGGTGCGGGTGGCGGCCGCGCTCGACCAGCCGGTCGTCGAGACGCTGGCCGCGGCGACCGCTGCCTGCCGCAGCCTGCTCGCGCCGGGGCACCGATGAGGGAGAGGGTGCGCCGGCTGGTCGAGTCCAGCCCTTTTCAGTGGACGATCATCGCGGTCATCCTGGTCAACGCCGTGGTGCTCGGCCTCGAGGTCACGCCCGGCTGGATGGAGCGCTACGAGCCCGAGACCAACGTCGTCGGCTGGGCCACCGTCGGGATCTTCGTCGTCGAGATCAGCCTGCGCCTCTACGCCTACGGCGCGCGGTTCTTCCGCGGTGGCTGGAACCTGTTCGACTTCTTCGTGGTCGCGATCGCCCTGGTCCCCGGCGCCGGCTCCTACTCGGTGCTCCGGGTGCTGCGCGTGCTACGGGTGCTGCGACTGCTCTCCACCGTCCGGTCGATGCGGCGGGTCGTGGCCGCCATGGTCGCCACCGTCCCGGGGATGGCCTCGATCGCGGCGCTGCTGGCGATGCTCATCTACATCGCCGCCGTGGTCGCCACCCAGCTGTTCAGCGACGTGGACGACGAGCACTTCGGCAGCCTCGCGGCGTCCCTGCGCTCGATGTTCCAGGTCACCACCGGTGACGACTGGGCCAACGTGACCGCGCCGACCACGGCCGCGCATCCGTGGGCCTACGTCTTCTTCGTGGTCTACATCGTGCTCGCGACCTACATCGTCCTCAACCTGTTCATCGCGGTCGCCGTCGAGGCTCTCGAGAAGGAGGCCGACGAGGACCGCGAGGAGCTCCGTCAGGAGGTGGACGAGGTCGAGCAGGCGGTCGACGAGTCGACCGAGGCGATCCTGGCTGCGCTCGGAGACCTCAAGGCCCAGGTGTCGGCGCTCGAGGCGCGGTTGCCCCCACGATGAGCTGCCGGCCATGAGCTGTGAGCAATGAGCCTGGACCTGGCGGCGCTCTTCCTCACCTTCGGCGCGATCTTCGTCGTCGAGCTGCCCGACAAGACCTTCCTGGCGACCCTGGTCCTCTCGACCAGGTACCGGCCGATCCTGGTCTGGCTGGGTGTCGGGGCGGCGTTCGCGGTGCAGACGACGGTGGCGGTGCTGCTGGGGCACGCGGCGTCGTTCCTGCCGGACGACGTCGTCCGGGTGGTCGCCATGCTGCTGTTCCTGGCCGGTGCCGTCATCCTGCTGCGCGAGGGTCGCAGCCATCACCGGGACTCGGGCGACGAGTTCGTCGCGAAAGCGAAGGACGTCAGCGGCTTCCGGGCCGTGCTGGCGTCGTTCCTGGTGCTGTTCGCCGCCGAGTGGGGAGATCTCTCCCAGCTGCTGACCATCTCGCTGGTCGCCAGGTACGAGGCGCCGGTCAGTGTCTTCGTCGGCGCGCTCGGTGCCCTGCTCGTGGTGAGCGGTATCGCGGTGCTGGCCGGGCGGACACTCCTGCGGTTTGTCGCCCTGCACGTGCTGCACTACGTGGGCGCAGCCGTCTGCCTGCTGCTGGCGGTCCTCACCTTCACCGACCTGGTCCGCTGACCGCACCCCCTAGAGTGCCGCCCATGGAGGCGAGGGCCCCGCACGGGGCGGACAGCGAGGTCGGCCGGCTGCGCACGGTGATGCTGCATCGGCCGGGCAACGAGCTGAAGCGACTGACCCCGCGCAACAACGACAAGCTGCTCTTCGACGGCATCCCCTGGGTCTCGCGGGCCCAGGACGAGCACGACGCGTTCGCCGCGGAGCTCCGCAGCCGCGACGTGGAGGTCCTCTACCTCACCGACCTGCTCACCGAGACCCTCGAGCAGGAGGACGCCCGACGGCACGCCATCGCGGAGGCGCTCGGCGACCTGGACCTCGGTGACACGATGCGCGGCTACCTCGAGGGCCTGCTCGGCGACGCCTCGCCCGCCGAGCTGACCGGCTACCTCACCGCGGGCATCCGCAACGACGAGGTGCGCGGTGGCTTCGGGCTGGTCACCTCGATGCTCGCCTACGACGACTTCCTGATCGATCCGCTGCCCAACCTGCTGTTCACCCGGGACTCCTCGGTGTGGGTGCGCGACCGGGTGGCGATCACGTCGCTGGCGATGCCCGCCCGCAAGCGGGAGACCGAGCTGACCGAGCTCATCTACACCCGGCACCCGAGGTTCGCCGGCACACCGACGATGCACGGCGCCCACCTCGAGCACGTCGAGGGCGGCGACGTGCTCCTGATGGCGCCGGGAGTGATCGCGGTCGGTGTCGGTGAACGGACGACCCCGGCGGGCGTCGAGCGGCTGGCCCGGCAGTGCTTCCAGGCCAGGCTCGCCCACACCGTGCTCGCCGTGCCGATCGCGCAGGAGCGCGCGACCATGCACCTCGACACGATCTGCACGCTGGTCGACACCGACAAGATGGTCGTCTACCCCAACGTCGCCGACTCGCTCGTCGCGTTCACGGTCACCCCGACGGGCCAGGTGGAGGATGACGGCGACCTGGTGCTCGAGGTCGCGAAGCCGGAGCCGTTCCTCGTGGCGGCGGCCCGGGCGATGGGCATCGGCCGGATGCACCAGATCGACACCGGCCTGGACCCGGTGACGGCCGAGCGGGAGCAGTGGGACGACGGCAACAACACGCTGGCGCTGGCGCCGCGGGTCGCCGTGGCCTACGAGCGCAACGACGAGACCAACGCCCGGCTCGAGGACGCCGGGATCGAGGTGGTCCGGATCGCCGGGTCCGAGCTCGGCTCGGGTCGGGGCGGCCCACGCTGCATGTCGTGCCCGATCTCGCGTGACCCGCTCCCGGCGGCGTGACCAAGCACTAGGGTTCCCCGTTGGGGAGTCGCAGGTCCTCGACGAAAGGCTGAACCCCATGGCAGAGACGTTCTTCTCGATGTTCACCCCCGAGGAGATCGCGCGGATCAGCGCGTCGGGAACCCACGTCACGCTGCCCGAGGGGTGGGCGCCGATCTCGGAGCGCACCGGCGCAGACAAGGCCTACGTCATCCTCAAGGGCACCGTCTCCGTCCGTGCCCACGGCAAGGAGGTGGCCCAGCTCGGCGCCGGCGAGATCATCGGCGAGGCCGCGATCCTCAACCACTCGCTGCGCACGGCCACGGTCGTCGCGTTGACGCCGCTGGAGCTGATCCACTTCACCAAGGAGCAGCTCGACCAGCTCAACGTCGACATGCCGTCGTTCCACGAGGCCCTGGAGCGGACCGCGGCCGAGCGGTTCTCAGGCTGAGTTGACCGACCAGGAGCCGACGACCGACCCCCAGGTCGACCTGTCCGCTGCGCTCGACACGATCGAGGAGCTGATCCTCGGCGAGGTGCCCCACCTGACCCGGGCTCAGGTCGCGGAGCGGGCCGGCGTGCCGCTCGAGATCGCGCGCGAGCTCTGGCGGCTGCTCGGTTTCGCCGAGCACGGCGACGACGACATCGCGTTCACCGAGGCGGACGTCCAGGCACTGGGCTACACCCACGACCTGATGCAGCTGGGGGTCCTCAGCCCCGAGCGGCAGGCGGCGCTGGTGCGCACCTGGGGCCGCAGCTTCGCCCGGCTGGCCGAGTGGCAGACGCGGCTGCTGACCGAGGTGGCCCTGGAGGGCGACGACCCGGTCGAGCAGGTCGCCTCGCTGACCGGGGAGGTGCTGCCGCGGCTGGAGACGCTGCAGAGCTATGTGTGGCGCCAGCATCTCGCGAAGGCGTCCCGCCGGATGCTGACCACCGACTCCCTCGGCTCGGACGTCTCGCAGCTCGCCGTGGCCTTCGTCGACATCGTGGGGTTCACCTCGCGGAGCAAGGAGCTCAGCGATGTCGAGCTGGTCGCGTGGATCGAGTTCTTCGAGGCCGAGTGCTCCGCGTGCGTGCACGACCACGGTGGCCGGGTCATCAAGAACATCGGTGACGAGGTCCTTTTCGTCGCCGAGGACCTAGAGGCCACCGCCGACGCCGCCCTGACGCTGACCACCCGGGGCACTGACGAGGACGACGAGTTCCCGGCGGTGCGTGCGGGGCTGGCCTACGGCGACGTCGTGGCCCGGCTCGGCGACGTCCTCGGCCCCACCGTCAACATCGCGGCCCGGCTGACCTCGATCGCCCGGCCCGGGACGGTCCTCGTCGACGACGGCGCCCACCAGCGGCTCGCGGCCGGCGAAGAGTCATCCTTCGCGTTCCGCAGGCTGCGGCGTACCTCCGTCAAGGGCTACGAGCGGCTGCAGCCCTGGGCGCTGCGCCGCGCCGACTGACCGGGTCAGCGCTAGGTCGTCGCGCGGCCCGGGGTCTCCTCCAGGGTCGTGGCACCGGTCATGATCGCCACGACCTCGTTCATCGTGTGCGAGCTGGGGGTCACCACGCCGGCACACCGCCCGAGCCGCTGGATGTGGATGCGGTCGGCGACCTCGAAGACGTTGGGCATGTTGTGGCTGATCAGGATCACCGGGAGCCCGCTCTCACGCACGCGCTCGATCATCCGCAGCACCTGGTTGGTCTCGCGCACGCCCAGTGCGGCCGTGGGCTCGTCGAGCACGATGAGCTTGCGCGCGAATGCCGCGGCCCGGGCCACGGCGACGGCCTGCCGCTGGCCGCCCGACAACGTCTCGACCGCCTGTCCCATGTTCTGCAGGGTCCCGATCCCGAGGTCGCTCATCGCCTTGGCGGCCTCCTCGCGCATCCCCTTGTGGTCGAGGACGCGCAGCACCGAGCCGAGCGGTCCCTTGCGACGGCGCTCGCGACCCAGGAACAGGTTGCTCGCGATGTCCAGCGCCGGGGCCACGGCCAGGGTCTGGTAGACGGTCTCGATGCCCGCGTGCTGGGCGTCCTGGGGGCGCTTGAACGAGACCGGGTCGCCGTCGAGCGAGATCTCCCCGGCGTCGGGCGCCATGGCTCCGGTGAGGCACTTGATCAGCGTGGACTTCCCGGCGCCGTTGTCGCCGATGATCGCGAGCACCTCGCCGGGGTAGAGGTCGACGTCGACGCCGTCCAGGCCGACGACCCGCCCGAAGGTCTTGACCAGGTGCCGGGCCGAGAGCACCGGGCTCGTCACCTGGGTCGCCGTGGCGTTCATGCGCGCACCTTCCTGATCCACTGGTCGACCGAGACCGCGGTGATGACGAGGATGCCGATGGCGAGGACGCGGTACTGGTCGTCCACGCCCGCAAGCGACAGGCCGCTGCGGAAGAAGTAGACGATGAGGGCGCCCAGCGCGGTGCCGATGAGGACGCCCCGCCCTCCGAAGAGGCTCGTCCCACCGATGACCACGGCGGTGATCGTCTCGAGGTTGCCGTCGGTGATGGCGTTGGGGCTGGCGGCGTCCGCCCTGCCGATCTGGATCCAGGCGGTCAGTCCGTAGATCAGCCCGGCGACGGCGTAGACGCTGACGAGGACCCGGTTGACGGGGATGCCGGCCAGCCGCGCCGCCTCCGCGTCGTCGCCGACCGCGTAGACGTGACGGCCCCACATGGTCTGGGCCAGGACGAACCCGACCACGACGTAGAGGGCGGCCGCCATCACCACGCCGTAGGTGATCACGAAGTCACCGATCCGGATCACGTTGCCGGTCCAGGACATGATGTCGGGCATGTCCGAGGCCCGGATCGACTGCCCCTTGGTGTAGAGGATCCCCAGCGCCGTGAACACCGACAGTGTCCCCAGCGTCACGATGAACGGTGGCAGCTTGAGCCGGGTCACCAGCAACCCGTTGAGCAGGCCCGCGAGCAGGCCCACCCCGAGGGCGATCAGGATCGCGAGCGGCCCCGGGACGCCGTTCTCGACGCTGACCTTGGCGCCGACGAGCATTGAGAGGATCGCGATCGCGCCCACGGAGAGGTCGATGCCCGCGGTGAGGATGATCAGGGTCTGACCGACCGCCAGGGCGGCGATGACCGCCGCCTGCTGGAGGACGAGAGACAGCGAGCCGGCGCTGGCGAAGCGCGGGTTGAGCTGGGAGAACACCAGCCACGCGACGATCAGGACCAGCAGCGGGCTGATCGCCGGATAGGAGTGCAGGAGGTGCTGGACCCGTTGCAGTGGTGACCGGCGGCGGGCCGCGAAGGCTTCCGCGGCGGTGCTGGGCTCCTCCGGGGCGGAGGTGGCCGGGGTGGCAGGCATGTCGACTCCTCGAGGTCGGTGTGGTGTTCCCGGCGGGGCGGCGGAAAGGCCCGCCCCGCCGGGAAGGTCGGGGTCAGCCCCAGCAGAGCTCAGAACCCTGCGCCGTGTCGATGGACTCGACACCCTCTGCGGCCTGGTCGGTCACCAGGGCGACGCCGGTGTTGTAGAAGTCGAGGCCCTCGCTGTTCTCCGGGGGCTCGCCGCCGGCGGCGATATCGGCGATCGCCTTCACCCCGAGCTCGGCCATCTTCAGGGGGTACTGCTGCGACGTCGCGCCGATGACGCCCTCCTTGACCGACTCGACGCCGGCGCAGCCGCCGTCGACCGAGACGATGAGGACACCCTCGGTCGAACCCGCCTGCTCGAGTGCGGCATAGGCACCCGCGGCCGCGGGCTCGTTGATCGTGTAGACGACGTTGATGTCGGGGTTCTGCTGGAGGCAGTTCTCCATTGCTGTGCGGCCGCCGTCCTCCGCGCCGTCGGTGGGCTCGTTGCAGACGATCTCGTAGTCGCCGCCGTCGTAGGACCCGGTCGCGGCCTCGTCCCCGTTGACCTCTGGGTCAGCGGTGTCGATGCCCATCCCGGTCAGGAAGCCCTGGTCCCGGTCGTAGTCGACGGAGACGACCTTGTCGTTGAAGAGGTCCAGCAGGGCGATGGTGGCCTTCTCCCCACCGAGCTGGGCCTTGGTCCACTGACCGATCAGCTCACCGGCCAGGAAGTTGTCGGTCGCGAACGTGATGTCCACGGTGTCCGGCGGGTCGGGCGGCGTGTCGAGGGCGATCACATAGAGGCCGGCGTCGCGGGCCTTCTCGATGGCGGAGTTGACGTCGGGACCGCTCGGCGTGATCAGGATGCCGTCGTCCCCGCGGGCGATGGCGTCCTCGATCGCCGCGATCTGGGCGTCGGTGTCACCGTCCTCCTTGCCGGCGGCGGTGGTGATCGAGACTCCGGCCTCCTTGCCCGCCTTCTCGGCGCCTTCGGCCATGGCGACGAAGAACGGGTTGCTGTCGGTCTTGGTGATGAGCGTGACCGCGACCGAGTCGTCGCCGCCTTCGCCCCCGGAGTCGTCGCCGCAGGCGACCAGGCCGAAGGTGGCCATCAGGCCGACGGCCGTGAGGGTGACCGGCCGCCGCCAGGTGTGTTGAGCCATGCTGAGCCCCTTACTCGTGAGAGTCCTCGTGTCCATCCGCTGTCCCTGTGACAACGTTGTCATCGACCACCATGTAACACCGATCACACCGAGTCAAGACTTCTGGTTCCACTAAGTCCGAACTTGTGACAACGTTGTCGCATGGCGACGGATCACGGGGCGGACCGCTCGGCGGGGCTCCCCACGATGCAGCACGTCGCCGCGTTGGCCGAGGTGTCGCTCAAGACCGTGTCCCGGGTGGTCAACGGCGAAGGCGGTGTCTCGCCCCAGCTCGTGGAGCGGGTCCAGGACGCCGTGGCCCGACTTGGCTACCGGCACAACCTCGGAGCGAGCAACCTCCGGCGCGGCCGGCGCACGGCCTCGATCGGCGTGCTGGTCCAGGATCTCTCGAACGACTTCTGCGGTGAGCTGCTGCGCGCGGTCGAGGCGCGCGCCCGGCAACAGGGCGTCGTGGTCATCTCGGCATCCCTCGATGACGAGCCCGAGCGGGAGCGCGAGCTCGTCGCCGGGCTGGTCAGCCGCCGGTGCGACGGCCTCATCCTGATGCCGGCCGGTGGCGACCAGTCCTATCTCGTCTCCGAGCTCCGGGCGGGCCTGCGTGTGGTGGTGGTGGACCGTTCGCCGACCAATGTCGCCGTGGACTCGGTGACCGTGGACAACAGGGCAGGCGCCGCGGAGGCCTGTCGACACCTGCGGGAGCACGGACACGTCAGGGTGGCGGCACTCGTGGACGACCTCTCCATCGAGACTGCCCGGGAGCGGCTGGCCGGCTACCGCGAGGCGATGGGCGCGGACCGCGACACCGAGCTCGAGGCGCCCGGGCTGCGAACCCAGCTCGACGCGCAGAGGGTGGTCACCTCGATGCTGGCCAGCGCCGACCCGCCCACCGCCCTTTTCTGCGGCCGCAACGAGATCACCATCGGCGCTGTCCGGGCACTGCAGTCGTCGGGCCTGGAGCGCCAGGTCGCCGTCGTCGGCTTCGACGACTTCGCGACCGCCGATCTGCTTCGTCCGGGACTCACGGCGGTCCGCCAGGACGCCGCGCATGAAGGGGAGCTGGCCTTCGACATCCTGATGGACCGGCTCGACGGCGGGACGGAGCCGATCCGAAGGGAGCTGCTCCGACCCGAGCTCGTGTGCCGTGGGTCCGGCGAGATCCCGGGCCCCGACTCGCTCACCTCGGCGCGAAGTACTTGAGGATCCTCGGCCGGTCACGCGCGTTCCAGACGACCCGGGCCGCGAACATCGCGCGCCGGGGTTTCAGCGCGGCGTCGTACTCGAGGTGGAACCGCCGGGGGCAACGGGTGTCCGGACCGAGAGCCCTGCACATCCACCCGTGGAAGAACAGCAGCGTGCGCCCTCCGGGCTGGACGACATCGGCGCCCCCGGGCCCGCAGACACCGGTCCGGCCCTGCTGGAGCAGTGCGTGCCGCTTGGAGGCGGAGAAGTCCCACAGGTCCTCGGAACGCCGCCACGTCGTGCGGTAGCGACAGCGTCCGTAGTCGCCCTCCGAGGTGAACAGCACCACGTGGTTGCCGCGCCGTACCAGGGCGGGGTTCTCGACCGTGCGGTTGGAGCGGAGGATCTCGCGGCTGCGCACCCGTTTGCCCCCCTCGTCCCGCGGCGGCCGGGTGCCTTGGCCGGCGAGCTGGATGAGCCGGATGGTCGAGGGCAGGCCCTGGGTCTTGTAGGCGAGGTAGAGCAGGTCGTCGTCGACGAAGACCGACGGGTCGATGACCCCGGTGATCGGCAGCCCCTGGTCGAACCTCGGGACGTGGTCCCAGCCCTTCGGTGCATCCGCGCGCCGCGGGCAGACCAGGGGGCGTCCGCCGACCGGGACGAAAGAGCCGAGGGCCGCGTCGGCCTTCGCCACGCCGATGCACCGGCCCTCGGCACCGAGCCCCGACACCGGCGCGGCGTAGTAGAGCAACCACCGGTCGCCCACCTTGTGCAGGTCCGACGCCCAGAGGGCGGGGCCGGTGGCCCACGCCGGCAGAGCGGCCAGGGCAGGGGTGGCGCGTGACCAGGGTCCGCTCGGGGACGGGGCGGACGAACGGCGGGCGTGGCCGCCGGTCGCGGTGGCCACGAAGCCGCGCGGTGACTGCACCACGGAGGGATCGCCGAAATGCGCGTCCAGCACCGGTCGGGGCGGGCCCTCGGGGGTGACCCGGGCCTGTGCGGGCCAGGCGCCGAGCAGGGACGACAAGAGGACCACCGAGACCAACGCTCCCCGAAAGGTCATGGAGAGATCCGACCACACCGACGCCGGATTCGCGGGGCGCCGGTCCCACCGATACATTGGCGCGGACGGATGTGGTCCGCCTCACAGCCCGCACCACCCCCGCGGAGACGTGGTCGGACCACCCAGCTGACCCGAACACTGACGGAGCCCGGCCCGCGGAGATCCCGCACCGCCGTGACTGCGAAGGAGCCCGAACCATGAGCGCCCGAACCATGAGCACAGTCCGATGAACCCTTTCGGTCCTGACCTGGCCGAGGTGTTCGGTCCCTCGCAGAGCGACGGCGGTCCCGAGCTCGTCCAGCTCCTGACCCCCGAGGGTGAGCGCGTCCACCACTCGCCGGGAGCGGGTGGACAGTTCGACATGGACTTCAGCGCGGAGCAGCTGCGCGGGTTCTACCGCGACATGGTGCTCGTGCGCCGCCTCGACACCGAGGCCACCGCACTGCAGCGCCACGGCGAGCTGGGCATCTGGGCCCAGCTCCTCGGCCAGGAGGCCGCCCAGGTCGGCGCCGGCCGGGCGCTTCGGCCGCAGGACTTCGTCTTTCCGACCTATCGCGAGCACGGCGTTGCCTGGTGCCGCGGCCTCGACCCGCTCAAGCTGCTCGGCCTCTTCCGCGGTGTCGACCACGGCAACTGGGACCCGGCGGACTACAACTTCGGCCTCTACACGATCGTCATCGGCGCCCAGTGCCTGCACGCCACCGGCTACGCGATGGGGATGCAGCGCGACGGCGTCGTCGGCACCGGCGACCCCGAGCGCGACGCCGCGGTGGTCGCTCACTTCGGGGACGGCGCCTCCAGCCAGGGCGACGTCAACGAGGCGTTCATCTTCGCCGCGTCCTACAACGCCCCGGTCGTGTTCTTCTGCCAGAACAACCAGTGGGCGATCTCCGAGCCCATCGAGCGGCAGAGCCGGATCCCGCTCTACCAGCGCGCCCTCGGGTTCGGCTTTCCCGGCGTGCGTGTCGACGGCAACGACGTGCTCGCGACGTACGCCGTCACCCAGGCCGCGCTGCAGCGGGCCCGCGACGGGCAGGGCCCGACGCTCGTGGAGGCCTACACCTACCGGATGGGCGCCCACACCACCACCGATGACCCGACCCGCTACCGGCTCTCGGGCGACGTGGAGAGCTGGAAGCTCAAGGACCCGATCGCCCGCGTCGAGGCATACGTGAAGCGCAACGGCCTTGCGGACGCCGCGTTCTTCGCCGACGTCGCGGCCGAGGCGGACCAGCTCGGGGCCACGCTCCGCGAGGGGTGCAAGGCGCTGCCCGACCCGGAGCCGCTGAGCATGTTCGACCACGTCTACTCCGAGATGACCGACGAGCTCGCCGCCCAGCGCGACGGTTTTGCGGCCTACCTGGACAGCTTCGAGGGGGCGCGCTGATGACCGACCCGACAGGTACCCAGAAGCCAGGTACCCAGAAGATCACCCTCGCCAAGGGCCTCAACATGGGCCTGCGCAAGGCGATGGAGGCCGACGACAAGGTCCTCATCATGGGCGAGGACGTCGGCAAGCTCGGCGGCGTCTTCCGCATCACCGACGGACTGCAGAAGGACTTCGGCGAGGACCGCGTCATCGACAGCCCGCTCGCGGAGTCCGGGATCGTCGGCACCGCAGTCGGCATGGCCATGCGTGGCTACCGCCCTGTGGTGGAGATCCAGTTCGACGGGTTCGTCTACCCCGCCTACGACCAGATCGTCTGCCAGGTCGCCAAGATCCAGTTCCGGAGCAAGGGCCGGATCCCGATGCCGATGGTCATCCGGATCCCGTTCGGTGGCGGCATCGGCGCGGTCGAGCACCACAGCGAGTCTCCTGAGGCGCAGTTCGCGCACACCCCCGGCCTCAAGGTGGTGGCCTGCTCCAACCCGGTCGACGGCTACTGGATGATCCAGCAGGCCATTGCCTGCGACGACCCGGTCATCTTCCTGGAGCCGAAGCGGCAGTACCACGCCGACAAGGCCGACCTCGACGAGTCGATGACCCCCGACCCGCTGTTCACCTCGCGCGTGGTGCGCCAGGGCAGCGACGTCACCGTGCTCGCCTACGGCCCCACCGTGAAGACCGCGCTCAAGGCGGCCGAGGCCGCGTCGGGAGAGGGCCGCTCGCTGGAGGTCATCGACCTGCGCACGCTGTCGCCGCTCGACATGGCGCCGGTGCTCGACTCCGTGCGCCGCACCGGGCGGGCCGTGGTCGTGCACGAGGCCCACGTCAACCTGGGCATGGGCGCCGAGCTCGCGTCGCGGATCACCGAGCAGTGCTTCTACTCGCTCGAGGCGCCGGTGCTGCGGGTCGGTGGCTTCGACACGCCCTACCCGGCGTCGCGGATCGAAGAGGACTTCCTGCCCGACCTCGACCGGCTGCTCGATGCCGTCGACCGCTCGCTCGGCTACTAAGGGGTTCTGAGATGGCCGAATACCTGCTTCCCGATGTCGGCGAGGGCCTGACCGAGGCCGAGATCGTGTCCTGGAAGGTCAAGGTCGGCGACGTCATCGCCGTCAACGACATCGTCGTCGAGATCGAGACCGCCAAGTCCCTGGTCGAGCTGCCTTCGCCCTACGCCGGGACGGTGACCGCGATCCTGGTCGAGGAGGGCACGACCGTGGCGGTCGGCACGCCGATCATCGCGGTCGGCGACCCGTCGGAGGCCGACGCTGCCCCGACCCCGAGCACGCCCGCCGCGGACGTCGCAAAGGACATGGAGATCGACCTGTCCAACCCGGCCGCCTCCGGGAGCGGCGAGGGCGAGAGCCTCGTGGGCCGGATGAAGGCCGACCGCGGTCCGACCCGACGCCCGCGCAAGGTCGCCAGCGGCACGCTGGCCACCCACATCCAGGCCCAGGCGTCCTTCGAGACCGGGTTGGCCTCCCCGCTGGTGGAGGCGGCCGAGCCGGAGGAGTCCGTGCCGGCGAGGTCCGCTCGGGACCTCGAGCCCGCCGAGGCGCGGGTCCTGGCCAAGCCGCCGGTCCGCAAGCTCGCCAAGGACCTCGGCATCGACTTGTCGACCGTCACCGGCACCGGACCCGATGGGTCGGTCACGCGAGCGGACCTCGAGGGCGCCGGCTCCGGCCAGCCGCACCCCAAGCACGCCGCCCCGGTCGGGGACCGGGAGACCCGCGAGCCGATCAAGGGCGTCCGGAAGATGATGGCCGGGGCGATGACGCAGAGCGCTTTCACCGCTCCGCACGTCACCGAGTGGGTCACCATCGACGCCACCCGGACCATGGAGTTCGTCGACCGCCTCAAGGCACGGCGCGAGTTCCGCGACGTCAAGGTCTCGCCGCTGCTGGTGCTGGCCCGGGCCTGCATCCTGGCGATGCGGCGTACGCCGGAGATCAACTCGTTCTGGGACGACGCCGCCGACGAGGTCGTGCTGAAGCACTACGTCAACCTCGGGATCGCGGCCGCCACTCCGCGCGGTCTGGTGGTCCCCAACGTCAAGGACGCGCAGGACATGTCGCTGCTCGAGCTGGCGGCCGCCTTCAACGACCTGACCGCCGTGGCGCGCGAGGGGAAGACGCAGCCGGCGGAGATGAGCGGGGGGACGTTCACGATCACCAACGTCGGCGTCTTCGGCGTCGACGCGGGCACCCCGATCATCAACCCGGGGGAGAGCGCCATCCTCTGCTTCGGGGCGATCAAGAAGCAGCCGTGGGTCGTCGACGACCAGATCGTGGTGCGTCAGGTCACCACGCTCGCGTTGTCCTTCGACCACCGGCACATCGACGGCGAGAAGGGCTCGCGCTTCCTGGCCGACGTGGCCGGGATCCTCGAGGACCCCGCCTCGGCGCTGCTCTTCTAGGAGACAGTCCTAGAGCAGCCCCATCAGCCGCAGCGCGTACTCCGGCCACCAGGCGCCGGCGTATGGTCCGCCGTTGCAGGTGCCGTCGGACTCGCCGGGTGCCTTGACCCACAGGTAGGCGTCGAGCTTCCTCCCGGCGACGACCTCGGGCGGCCGACCGAGCCGCGCGTCCAGCGGGTTGCACCAGTTGTTGCCGTCGGTCTGGCCGCCGCCGTTGCGCGAGGTGTCCATGACGTAGTGCTTCTTCCCCACCCCCCGCTTGCGGAGCGCCTTGAGGATGCGCGAGGCGTAGCGGCGCTCGAGGTCGCTGCGCACGAAGCTGGCCACGTTGACGCTGAAGCCGCGGGCGTGCCGCACCCCCGAGCGGATCAGTCGCTTGGCCATCGTGTGGGGCTTGATCCAGCTCGAGTGGCCCGCGTCGATGTAGACCCAGACGTCGGCCTGCTTGAGCTTCTTGGTCGCGTACTTGAGCAGGCCGGTCCGGTTGCCCTGCCCGCCGCAGTAGCCGAGGTGCCCGAGGGCGTCGGGCTCGAGGATCGCCATGGCGTGCTGCCCGCGCAGTCCCGCGGCCACCCGGCTGACCCACGTCTTGTAGTCGCGGTGGCTGAGGCCGCCGCCCGAGTAGCCGCCGCAGTCGCGGGCCGGGATGGCGTAGATCGCGACGACGGGCGTCTTGTTCGCGCGGTTGGCCCGGCGCGCGTAGGCCCGGACCTGCTTCTTGACCGTGCGCAGCGGGAACCAGTTCTCGCTCACCCACTGCGCGATCGGCTCGCGCCCGATCGGTGTGAACCGGTGGTCGCGTTGGGCGGCGACGTAGGCCTGCGACTGCTTGCTCACGTAGGGCTTGCGCTCGAGCCGCGGGTCGCCCCCGCGGTCCGAGGCGCCGGCTTGGACAGGGGCGAGCACCAGCAGGACCGGAACGAGCAAGGCGGCGAGGAGTCGTCGAAGCACCCATCGACGGTAGGGGGTCAGAGCTCGACGGGCGCGGTTTCCCATCCATCGGGCGAGACGGGGTGCAGGATCGCGTCGGTCCCGCCGTCGACGTAGAGCACCGAGCCGACGATCAGCGACGCCTCGTCCGAGAGCAGGAACGCGATGGCCGCTGCCACCTCCTCGGGGGTGCCGTCGCGACCGATGGCGCTCGGGTAGGCCTCGGAGAGCGGGCCGAACACCGGGTCGGCCATGAGCTGGTCGACCATGGGGGTGGCGATCTTGCCGGGGGCGACCGAGTTCATCCGGATGCCGGCACCGATCCACTCCGGCTTCACGCCCTCGCGGCGCGCCCACCAGGCCAGTGCCGCCTTGCTGGCGGGGTAGACCATCACCGCCTCGGTCCTGGCGGCGGCCTCGCGGACGGCGGACTCGTCGCCGCGCAGGCACAGCCCGGCGACGGCGGAGTCCCAGCCGGGCTGGCCGGTGATCGAGTTCGAGGCGAGGAAGACGACGCCCGCCCCCCGGGCCGCCGCCAGCTGGGGCCGCAGCCCCTCCACGAGGGCCACGGCGCCGAAGAAGTTGACCGACATGAGCAGCGCGGGGTCCACCCCGGTGAATCCGCCGATCCCGGCCGCCGGGACCAGCCCGTGCACGGGCTGGTCGGGGCCGATGAGCGCCTGTACGCCGGCGACCGCCTCGTCGCGACCGGTCGCGGTGGACAGGTCGGCGACGACGTCGGCGTCGTGCAGGTCGACGGTGATGACGCGCTGCCCGTCGGCGCGGAGGCGGGCGGCGGTGGCGGCACCGATGCCGGAGGCACCGCCGCTGACGACACAGGTCTTCACAGCGAGGACTGTAACGAGTTCTAGTTCTGCCGGTGCGGCCCTACGTTGGGACCGTGCCTCGCCGCCTGCTCTCGCCTCGGCCGCCCTTGCCGCTGACCGTGGTACTGGTGTTGGTGCTGGTCGGCTCGTGCTCGACCGGGACTCCTGAGCAGGACGAGGGGAGTGGGTCGCGGGTCAGCCCGCTGACCGGCGGCAACGGCATCTTCCTGGCCAGCTCCAGTGACCTCCCCGCACTACCGGACGGGTGGGTCGAGGAGGAGCTGGCCCTCTCCGGCTCCGCGACGACGTACACGAGCGAGGCGGACCTGCCCGCCGACGGCCGGTTCGACCTCCGGACCGCCTTCGAGGAGCCGTATGCCACCCGGGTGGTCGTGCGCCGTCCTCCGGAGCGGGACTTCAACGGGACGGTGGTCGTGGAGTGGCTCAACGTGAGCGGCGGCTTCGACGCGCATCCCGACTACACCTACCTGGCCGACGAGATCCTCCGCGGCGGCTACGCGTGGATCGGGGTGTCGGCCCAGTACGTGGGCATCGAGGGAGGGCCGGTCGCCGTCTCCACGCCGGTCAGCGCGGCCGCCGGAGCCGGCAAGGGGCTACGCGCGATGGACCCGGAGCGCTACGGCCACCTCCACCATCCCGGCGACGCCTTCTCCTACGACATCTACACCCAGGCCGCCGCGGCCGCCCGGTCCGGCGAGCTCGTCGGGGGTCTGGAGCCCGACCGGGTGCTGGCCGTCGGCCAGTCGCAGTCCGGGTTCGCCCTCACGACGTACGCCAACGGCGTGCAACCCCTGACCGGGGCGTTCGACGGGTTCCTGATCCACAGCCGGGGCGGAGCGACCGCGCCGCTGGGCGTCTTCGACGCCGGCATCGACATCGCGGCCACGCTGGCCGGGCCGCCCACCGTGGTGCGCGATGACCTCGAGGTCCCGGTGCTCACGCTGGAGAGCGAGTCCGACGTCGTGGGGGTCCTGGACTACCTGCCCGCGCGCCAGCCCGACAGTGACCGGTTCCGGCTGTGGGAGGTCGCCGGCACCGCGCACGCGGACCGGTTCCAGGTCGGCCCGCTCGCCGATGCCCTCGGCTGCCCGGCGCCGGTCAACGACGGCCCGCAGCACCTGGTCGCCAAGGCGGCCCTGCGGGCCCTCGACGTGTGGGTCCGGGACGGCGTCGAGCCTCCGAGCGCCGACCGGCTGGCCACCTCCGGGAGTGCCTACGAGCGCGACCGCGACGGCATTGTCGAGGGCGGCATCCGCACGCCGCTGGTCGACGTGCCGGTCGACGTGCTGTCCGGTGACCCGGCACCGGACGGTCCTTTGCACTGCCTGCTCTTCGGGACGACGACCCCGCTCCCGGACGCTCGCCTCGCCGAGCTCTACGCCGACCGGGCGGCGTACGTGTCTGCTTTCGAGGGGTCGGCCGACGCCGCCATCGCCGCGGGGTTCGTGCTCCCGGAGGATCGCGAGTCGCTGCTCGACTACGCCGAGCCCGAGCGCCTCGCCGGCTAGGGCGCCTACGATCGACGCGTGCCCAGCGGGACGCCGCCACCCGCACCGGCGACCTCGCTCATCGGGAGGGATGCCGAGGTCGAGCGTGTCCGCGACCTGCTGGCGCGCCCCGGGCTGGTGACGCTGACGGGGCCACCCGGGGTGGGCAAGAGCCGCCTGGCGCTGGCCGTGTGCGCCGAGGGCGCGCCCAGCCCGGCCGTCTGGGTCGACCTGGCTCCGTTCCAGGACCCGGTCCAGGCCCGCGCCGAGGTCACCAGGACCATCGGTGCCGCAGCGCGGTCAGGCCGCGAGCTGCTGGTCGTGCTCGACAACTGCGAGCACCTGCTCGACCTCGACCCGGAGCGCGACCTCGCCGCCGTCGTGGGCGACCTGGTGTCGAGCAACCCTGGGCTGAGGGTGCTCGCCACGAGCCGGGAACGGCTCCGGCTGTCCGCGGAGCGGGAGTACCCGGTCCCACCCCTGTCCTTGCCCTCGGACGCGGACGTGGACGACCTCGAATCCCTGCGTCGCAACCCCGCCGTCGCGATGCTGCTCGACCGGTCGCCCGCAGGCGTGCGACTGACCCCCGGAACGGCTCGAGCGCTCGCCGACGTCTGCCTGAGGCTGGACGGTCTGCCCCTCGCGCTCGAGCTGGCGGCGGCGCGGCTGCGCGTCTTCACGCCCAGCGAGCTGGCGTTCCGCCTCGAGCGCAGGATGGCGCTGCTGACCTCGAGCCCGCGGGACACGCCCGTACGCCACCGCGACCTCCGCACGGCGATCGCGTGGAGCCACGACCTGCTGCCGGAGCACGAGCGCGCCGTGTTCCGGCGACTGTCCGTCTTCCCGGGTGAGTGGACGCTGGAGTCGGCCGATGCCGTCTGTGGCGAGCCCGACCTGCTCGGCATGGTCGAGTCGCTGCTGGACAAGAACCTGGTGCGCCGGTCCGGGGCGGACCTCGGCGGCGAGGCTCGCTTCACGATGCTCATGAGCCTGCGCGAGTACGCCGGCGAGCGACTGGACGAGGAGGGTGACGGGCCGGAGGTGAGGGACCGCCACGCCGCGTGGTTCGCCGGCCGGGCCCGCGAGTGGGAGGCCACCCTCGGCACCCAGTCGGAGACCGCGACCTGGCCGCCCTTGGGGGCCTCGGGAGCCGACCTGCGCGCGGCGCTCGAGCACAGCCTGGTCACGGAGGCCGACCTCGACGTGGTCGTGTGGCTCGCGGTCGCCCTGTGCTGGCGCAGCTATCACCGAGGCGTCCTCGTCGACGCACCCGTGCCGCTCGCCGCGCTGACGCGTCTCGTCGACCGCCCGGAGCTGGGCGGTGAAACGCGGGTGGCGGGACGGCTGGCCGCGGGCGTCGTCGCCTACGGTCTCGGCGAGCACGGGGCCGCGGAACGCGACCTCGCCCGCGTGGCGCGCGACGCCGGGCCCGACGACCGCCGCGGCGTGCTGGCGTGCGCCTTCCTCGGACACGTGGCCCGGGAACGTGGTGACCTGGCGGGAGCCGCGATGAGGTACACGGCTGCCAGGGCGGCGTACGAGCAGTGGGGAAACATCAGGGGCCAGGCCTGGGCCGGCCATGACCTGGCACTGCTGGCCCTGGAGCGGGACGCGACCGAGGAGGCGGAGTCGCTGCTGCGCGAGTCCCTCCGGCTGTTCCAGTCGCTCGACTACGAGTGGGCCATCGCGGTCTGCTCGTCACTGTTGGCCTGCGTGCTCGTCCGCACCGGGGAGTCGCACGACGTCGACGAGGCCGCGGGGCTCCTGCGCCGGGCCCTGACGCTGCACGACCGGGTCGGCGACCGGCGCGGCATCGCCCAGAGCCTGGAAGTGCTGGCGGAGGTGGCGCTGGCGCGAGGTGCCGCGGCCACCGCCGCGCGCCTCGCCGGCGCGGCGGCGTTGCGACGCGACCTGGTCGACGCGGCGCCCACCGAGGTCGAGAGCCGCCGGCTGGCCAGGCTCGACGCCCGGCTGCAGCGCCACCTGGGGCGCGTCGCCGCAGACCACGAGCGGCACGCCGGCAGGACCATGCCGGCGGACGCGGTGCTCGAGCTCGCGGGCCGGGTGACCACCGTCGCCCCGCCGGAGGCGTCCAGCGCCGTGGAGCTCACGTCCCGGCAGCTCGAGGTGGCTGCCCTGGTCGCCGCAGGCCGGACTAACCGGCAGATCGGCAAGGAGCTCGGGATCAGCGAGAAGACCATCGAGATCCACGTGCACAACATCATGTCGCGCCTCGAGGTGCCGAGCCGCGCCGCCGTCGCGGCCTGGGCGGCAGCACGCGGGCTGCAACCCTCGACGTACCCCTCGACCCCATAGGGGATTCCCCCTATGTGTCCGGCCGGCCGTCGCTCGTAGACACCGGACAGGCCGCAACGGTGCGGCCCGGACACCGGCCCCAGTGGGCCAAGGAGGGACACGACATGGACGAGGACAAGCTGAACGAGATGCTCGGCCGCTTCGTCGGTGACCTCGGCGCGACGATCACCGCAGGTGGCGTCGTCATCGGACATCGGCTCGGGCTGTACCGAGCGCTGGTGGACGGGCCGGGGACCGCCGACGACGTGGCGCGACGGACCGGCTGCGACCCGCGGTACGTCGCGGAGTGGCTGCGCGGGCAGGCCGCGGGCGGCTACGTCACCTACGACGCGGAGCACGACACCTGGTCGATGACCGAGGAGCAGGCCTTCGTGCTGGCGAACCCCGAGGGGGCGGTCTACGCCCCGGGCGCATACGTGCTGGCGCTCGGTTCGCTCCAGGCGATCGACCAGATCGAGGAGGCCTACCGGACCGGGGCGGGCATGGGGTGGCACGAGCACGACGACGAGGTGTTCGTCGGCTGCGAGCAGTTCTTCCGCCCCGGCTACCTGGCCAACCTGGTGCCGAGCTGGATCCCGGCGCTCGACGGCGTCGAGGCCAAGCTCGAGGCCGGGGCGAAGGTCGCCGACGTCGGCTGCGGACTGGGTGCGTCGACCATCCTGCTCGCCGAGAGGTTCCCGACGGCGCAGCTCATGGGCTGCGACTACCACGAGGAGTCCATCGAGCTGGCCCGCAAGCGGGCCGCGGAAGCCGGCGTGTCCGACCGGATCTCGTTCGAGACCGCACGCGCGCAGGACTTCGCGGGCACGGGGTACGACCTGGTCGCGACGTTCGACTGCCTGCACGACATGGGCGACCCCGTCGGCGCCGCCCGCCACATCCGGCAGTCGCTGGCCGACGACGGCACCTGGCTGATCGTCGAGCCGATCGCCGGCGACACCGTCGCTGACAACCTCAACCCGGTGGGCCGGGTCTACTACGGCTTCTCGACGTTCCTCTGCGTGCCCAACGCCCTCTCCCAGAGCGGCGGCTACTCGCTCGGCGCGCAGGCGGGTGAGAAGGCGATCGGCGAGGTGGTCGCGCAGGCCGGCTTCACGCGGTTCCGCCGGGCCGCCGAGACGCCGTTCAACCTGGTCTTCGAGGCACGGCCCTGAGCAGCAGCCGAGGCGGCAGTCGATGCTGACGGGGATGCGCACAGCGGGCGCGCGCGGGACAGTAGATCTCGTGCGCGCCCGCGAGCCCGACCGGAGTGGCTTCGCGGTGCGCGCCGGCGTGCGCCTCTACTACGAGGTGCACGGCGACGGGCCGCAGACAGTGCTCCTGCTCCCGCCCTGGGCGATCGTGCACTCGCGCTGCTGGAAGCTCCAGATCCCCTACCTGGCGCGGCACGCCCAGGTCGTGGTCTACGACCCGCGCGGCAACGGCCGGTCGGACCGGCCGGCCGGACCGGCGGCGTACGACGACGCGGAGCTGGTCGCGGACGCGGTCGCCGTGCTGGACGCGGTGGAGGTAGACGATGCCGTGGTCGTGAGTCTGTCGATGGGTGGTCGCGTGCTGCTCGGTCTCGCCGCCGACCATCCCGAAAGGGTGCGGGGCGCGGTCTTCGTGGCCCCGGCCGTGGTGGTCCGCGACGAGGTCAATCCCGTCGAGGCTGCCTTCGAGGAGCCTCTTCGAGACGGCGACCCGGACCGGTGGGACGGGTGGTGGCGCTGGAACGCCGACTACTGGCATCGCGACCTCCACGGGTTCGCCGACTTCTTCTTCGCCGAGGTCTTCCCCGAGGCGCACTCGACGCGGCAGGTCGAGGAGACGGTGGAGTGGGCACTGGAGACCGACGCGGACACGCTGGTCGCCACCCAGTCACGGGCTCGGCGGGTCCTCGGCCCTGCTGAGGCGCTGTCGGCTGCCGCACGGGTGCGCTGCCCGACCCTCGTCCTGCAGGGCGACGACGACCGGATCACTCCGCTGGCCGACGTGCGGCGGTTCGCCGAGGCGCTGGGCGCTCCGCTCGAGGTCCTCGCGGGCGGCGGGCATTGCATCCAGGCCAGGCACCCGGTCTGGGTCAACCTGCGCGTACGCCGGTTCCTGGAGGAGGTGAGCGGTCGTGCGGGCGCGTGAACCCGACCGGGTCGGGGACCTCGACCGCGACGGTGTGCCGGTCCACTACGAACTAATTCGGGCCCGGGGAAGTGGCCGGGTCCGGGCCGGCCACCGTGATGCTGCTCGGCGCCTTCCCCGTCGTCGACCGGCGCCAGTGGAAGGCCCAGGTCCCCTACCTGGCGCGGCACTTCCGGGTGGTCACGATCGACCCACGCGGCAACGGCCGGTCGGGCCGGCCGACCTCGCCGGCCCAGCAGTCGGATGCGCTCAACGTGGGGGACGTCGTCGCGGTGATGGACGACCTGGGCGTCGACGCGGCCTTCCTGGTCGCCCTCTGCGGCGGCGCCCGTTGGGCGATGAACCTGGCCCATCTCGCCCCGGAACGGGTGCTCGGCATCGTCGCCATCGCGCCATCAGTGCCGCTGGCTGAGCCGGACCACGACGTCATCGAGCACGTGACGCACCCGAACTGGGACGGCGACTACGAGGGGTGGGTGAGATACCACTCCCGGCTCATGTACGCCGAGCCCCACTCGACCAAGCTCGACGACGACCTGGTGGAGTGGGCGCTGCAGACCGACGCCGCCACGCTGGCGGTGCGGATGCAGGCGGACCTCGAGCTCGTCGACGAGGCCGAGGCGCGCGCGGCCCTGGCGACGCTGACCTGCCCGGTCCTCGTGATCCACGGCACCGAGGACAACTGTCAGCCGGTCGAACGGGGCCGGGCGGTGGCCCAGGTCACCGGCGGTCGCCTGGTCGAGATCGAGGGCGCCGGGCACATCCCGCACGGACGTCATCCGGTGCTCGTCAACACCCTGGTCAAGGAGTTCGTCGACATGCACACCACGACCGCACCGGCGACACCCTGGCTGTTCGCGCGGGAGCGCAAGCGCCGGGCGCTCTGGGTCTGCTCGCCGATCGGGCTGGGCCACGTCCTCCGCGACCTGGCCGTCGCCAGGGCGCTGCGTGCCCAGGTGCCTGACCTGGAGATCGAGTGGCTCGCGCAGCCGCCGGTCTCCGACGTCGTGGCCGCGCACGGCGAGATCGTGCACCCGGCCAGTGCCGAGCTGGCCTCGGAGTCGGCGCACTGGGAGAGCGAGTCGACGCACCACGACCTGCACGCGTTCTACGCCTTCCGGCGGATGGACGAGATCCTCTGCGCCAACTACATGCTCTTCGACGACGTGGTCCGCGAGACGCCCTACGACCTCTGGGTCGGCGACGAGTCCTGGGAGGTCGACCACTTCCTCCACGAGAACCCCGAGCGCAAGATCGCGCCGTACGCGTTCCTCACCGACGTCGTGGGCTTCCTGCCCGTGGCTCCTGAGGACGACCCGCGCGAGGCCGAGCTGTGCGCCGACTACAACGCCGAGATGGTCGAGCACCGCGAGCGGTTCCCGTACGTCCGCGACCGGTCGGTGTTCATCGGCGGCTTCGCTGAGCTGCCCGACGCCTCCCTCGGTCCCGGCCTGCCGACCGTGCGCGAGTTCACCGAACGCCGGTTCACCAGCGTGCCGTACGTCGTGCCGTTCGACCCCGCCGCCTATCGCCGCCCGGCGCGTCTGCGACGCGAGCTCGGCTACGGAACCGGCTACCCGCTCTACCTGGCGGCCGTGGGTGGCACCGCGGTGGGCCGCGACCTGCTCGAGCTGACCGCCGAGGCGTTCGAGCTGGTCCGCAAGGAGGAGCCGGACGCGCGGATGGTGATGGTCACCGGGCCTCGGCTCGACCCCGGGCTGCTGCCGGACGTGGAGGGGATGGAGAAGCGCGGGTACGTCGACTCGTTGTTCGCCCATCTCGCCTGCGCCGACCTCTCGGTGGTCCAGGGCGGGTTGTCGACGACGATGGAGCTCACCGCCGCCCGGCGGCCGTTCGTCTACTTCCCGCTCGCGCACCACTGGGAGCAGCAGCACTTCGTGACGCACCGTCTCGACCACTACGGCGCCGGGGTGCGGATGGACTACGCCTCGACCACACCACCCGAGCTGGCGACCGCGATGATCAGCGCCCGGAGGTCGCGCCCGTCGTCCCGTCCCGTCCGGCGCGGTGGCGCGGAGCGGGCCGCGGCGCTGCTCGCGAGCGTGCTGACCGGCTGAGCCGCTGCTGGCGGGCGGGGTCAGCGGCCGTGCCAGGCGGCGAGCAGCTCCTGCTCGCGCTCGCGGCTGATACCGGTCTGCACGGCGTCCGGGGTGACAACCGCCCACGCGAGGGTGTCGCGCGCGGACTCGGTGACCGGCCGGGTGGTGAGGCCGGCGGCCGCCGGCAGGTCGGCGTCGTGGGCGAGCATGCCGTCGTATTCCGGCCGCGGCAGCCACAGCGGCAGGGAGTCGGGGCCCGCCCACGCCTCGACGCCCCGCTCGGCGAGGAACTCCTGGTCGACCCAGGTGAAGGTCGGGACCGTGCCGACACCTTGGGCCACCTGGTCGAGCAGGTCGGCGAACCGCTGCACCGGCCCGATCCCGTCGACGACCCCGGTGCGCTGTGCCTCGGCCGAGTCGACGATCCAGGTCGCCAGGTCGCGGACGTCGATCACCTGCACGGTGTCGTCCGGCGAGCCCGGCGCGAGCACCTCGCCTCCGTCCCGCAACCGCAGCGGCCAGTAGGTGAAGCGACCACTCGGGTCACCGGGGCCGATGATCAGGCCGGGGCGGATCACCAGGGCGCTCGAGGCGCCGTCGAGCACGGTCCGCTCGCACGCCACCTTCATCGGCCCGTATGCCTCCATGTCCTCCCGCAGGTCGACGTCCTCGGTGATCGGCTCGAGCTCCGGCGTCACTCCGGGGCTTCCACCGGGCACCGCGGTGTCGGCGTAGACGCTGATCGTCGAGACGAAGATCCAGTGAGGACCAGGCAGCGCCGCGACCGCCGAGCGGACCCGGGACGGGTGACGGGCCACGTCGACCACCGCGTCGTACGCCGCCTCGGTGAGCTGTGCTGGCGCGGGCTGGTCGCGGTCCCACGCGAGGTGGGTCGCCCCGTCGGGCACGGAGCCGGACTCGCCGCGGCAGGCGCAGGTGACGTGGTGGCCGCGACGGACAGCCTCCGCGGCGACCGCCCTGGACAGGAACACGGTGCCGCCGAGCACGAGAAGCCTCATGACGACCACGCAACACGACGGGGGCGACTCGCGACAAGCGATTCAGCCGAGGGCGGAAGAGCCGGGCAGGATGGCCGGGTGCGTCGTGCCGTGGCTGCCCTGCTCGCGGTGACCGTGGCCCTCGTGCTCGCGGACTCTGCGGTGGTCACGCTCGCGCTGCCCGACATCCTCCGCCACCTGGACACCACGGTCGGCCAGGTCGCCTGGGTGCTGATCGCGTTCAACCTGGTCCTGGGCCTCTGCGCCGTGCCGACCGCCATGGGCTTCGCTCGCGGGCAGCCGCGTTTCCTGACCGCCGTCGGGATCGCGGTCTTCGCCGGCGCCTCGGCGTGGTGCGCGCTGGCCGGCTCGATCGACGTGCTGATCGCGGCCCGATGCGTGCAGGCGCTCGGCGGCGCGCTGGCCCTGGTCGGCTCCCTGGAGCTCCTGGTCGAGGAGCTCGGCGAGCGCCGCGGGGTCGCGACCTGGGTCACGGCCGGGGTGATCGGCACGGCGACCGGACCGGTCGCCGGGGGGCTGCTCACGCAGGCGATCTCGTGGCAGGCCATCTTCGTTGTGCAGGTGCCGTTCGCCGTGCTGGCGGTGCCGGCCGCGCTCGCCGTGCGGGCCGCCCCGGAGCGAACAACGGACCGGCACCGGCCGGCGCTGCAGCCCAACCTGACCCTCGCCCTGCTGTCGGCCGCGCTCACCGCGGCGTTGTTCCTGCTGGTCCTGCTCCTGGTCGAGGGCTGGCGCCGGTCCCCGGCGACGGCCGCGCTGACGGTGTCCGTCGTGCCGGTCGCGGCGCTGGCCGCACGACCACTGGCCCGGCTCCTGCGACCGCCACCCGAGGTCGAGGTCGCGGCCGGGTGCTTCCTCATCGCCGGCGGCCTGGTCGGTCTCGCCGTTCCTCCTTCGGCGGAGCTCGCGTGGACCATCGCGCCGCAGGCGCTGGTGGGACTGGGGCTGGGCCTGACCGTCGACCGGCTCACCTCCCAGGCCATGGAGCTGCGCCTGCCCCGGGTCAGGCACGCGGGGTGGACCATCGGCGCGAGGCACCTCGGCGTCGTCGTGGGGCTGGCGATCCTGACGCCGGTGTTCACCGCCGACCTGCGCGACGCCGAGGTGCCGGCCCAGGAGGCGATCGCGTCGCTGGTGCTGGATGCTCCCCTGGAGCCGCAGGACAAGATCGCCATCGCCCAGGCGCTCGGTCGCGAGCTGTCGGACCAGCGGGGTCAGGTCCCCGACCTGCACCGCGCCTTCGTGACGGCGGACCTCGAACCCGAGGCCCGCCCGGCCGCAGCCGAGCTCGAGCGCGACCTCGACGCCCAGCTGGAACGGGCCGCCACCCGGGCCTTCCGCGACTCGTTCCTCATCGGGGCGGGTCTCGCGCTCGTGGCCCTGGTCGCCGTCATCGTATTCCGTAGGCGGAGGAGCTGATGAGGACCTTCCTGCGGATGGCGGGCCTGCCGGCGGTCGCCCTGGTCCTGGTGAGCGGCGTGCTCGGCGTGCAGATGGCCAACGGCGGAGGGGACTTCGAGCCGCTGCGACCGGCCGACCCGTGTGCCGAACGGTCCGTCACCTCACAGGCCGAGGGCATCGACGGCCTGACCGAGCGACTGGTGCTGCTCGGGATCGACGGCGCCGCCTGCCGCCTGCAGGTCAGCCGCGAGGCGCTCACGCTGGAGCTCGCGCAGCCGGGCCCCCGCACCGACGCCCAGGTCGACGCGCTGCGCGAGGGCTTGGTCGCCGCCGTGGGCCGGATGAAGGACGACGGGTCGCTGCCCCCGGCCTCGGAGCTGGTCGAGGAGGCGATGGACAACGCGGACCTCAACGGCTTCCTCGAGGCCGCGATCCGCGCCCTGCCGGACGCCTTGGTCAACGCCGCCGTCAAGACCGACGACGTCCTCATCCGGGCGATCAAGGACCTCGACCTGCGCCTTATCCTGGAGAACCTCGACGACCAGCACGCCCTCAACGCCCAGATGGAGGCGGCGGTCACCCAGGCCGTGAAGGACTCGCTCGTCGCCCGGCTCCGCGACCTGATCTAGTCACAGTGGCTTGCTAGTCCCGGGGCGGGGTCGTCTCGCCGAGCAGCCACGCCTCGAGGAACGCGTTGAGCTCCTCGCCGGTCTGCTCCTCGAGCCATGCCCAGTAGTCCTCGCGGTCCGAGCTGCGGTTGTCGCGCGCGGCCGGCCACTCGCGCACGAGCCGGAAGAACTCCTCGTCACCGATCCGCTCGCGCAGCTCGTGCCACATGAGTGCGGGGCCGTAGTAGATGTTGCCCTCGCCGAACTCGCCGGCGTCGTACGCTGCGGGCGGCCCGGACTCGGTGCGGGCGGCCTCCTCGTCGTCGGCGTAGCGATCCAGCTGCTCCTCGATGGTGATGCCCAGGGCCTCGGCATCCCACATGAGCTGGAGGTACATCGCCATACCCTCGTTCATCCAGACGTCGCGCCAGTCGTCAGGAGTCACCTGGTCGCCGTACCAGTGATGGGCCATCTCGTGGACGAGGACCTGCTCTGACATGGCGTAGTCGGTCATGCCGAGGGTGATCATCGTCTGGGTCTCCATGGCGCTACGCGAGTCGACGAGGACGAACCCCAGGGTGTCGAAGGGGTAGGGCCCGAGCCGCTCCTCGAGCCAGTCGAGCCCCGCCGCGGCCTTCTCGAGCCCGCCGGCGAGCTGGGGCGAGTCCGCCGGCACCCAGTAGTCGATCTCCACCCCGCTGGCCGAGGTGTTGGAGGTGGTCGTGTAGTCCCCGAACGCGACGGTGGTGAGGTAGGACGCCGCCGGCTCGGCCAGGTGCCACTGGGTCGTGGTCGTGCCCGCCGCGTCCTGGCGCTCGGTCAGCTCGCCATTGGCGACACCGACCCACGGGGACGGCACGGACAGCGTGAAGTCGTAGAGCGCCTTGTCGGACGGGTGGTCGTTGACGGGATACCAGGTGTGCGCGCCGTAGGGCTCCTGCATCGTCCAGGCCTCACCTGACGGCGTGATCGTGAAGCCGGCGGTGCTGTAGTCGTCGCGGGTGGTCGGTGCCGCGACCGGCTCCGGGGTGCCGGCATAGCTGATCTCCACGGCGTAGCGCTCGTCGGTAACCACGGGGGCGGCCACGACCAGGTCCTTGCCCTCGTGGGCGGCCTCCACCTCGGCGCCGTCGACCGTGACCCGGCTGACCTCGAGCGCCGGTCCGAGGTCGAGCTGGAACGACTCCGAGTCGGCGGTCGAGCGGAACACCAGCGTCGCGACGCCCTCGAGGGTGCGGGTGGCCGGCGTCCAGGCCAGCGCCAGGTCGTAGTGGAGCGCATCCACTCCTGGGTCGCCCACCTCGGGGTAGTAGGAGTCCTCGACCGGGTCGCTGAGCGCGACGTCGTACGCCGGGTCGTCGACGTCCGGCGTCACGGCGGCCGGTTCCGGTGTCGCCGCCCCCGACGGTGGCGGCCCGCCGCTGACCGTCTCTCCCTTGACGGCCGACAGACTCGCGCCGCACCCGGTGAGCAGCAGGGTCGTCAGCAACAGCGCCGGCGCGACCGCGCGGCGATCACGCATCGCCGGCCGCCAGCATGGGGCGGACCAGCCTGCGGCCATGGTGGATCTGCGCCTTCACGGTGCCGAGCGGCACGCCGACCTGCGCGGCGATCTCCTCGTAGGCCAGGCCGTAGACGTCACGGAGCAGCAGCGGCTCGACCATCTGCGGGTGCTCGCGCTCGAGCTCCTCCATCGCCTCGAGGAGGTCGAGCCGGGTGCCGGCGATGACGCTGGTGGTGCGCGGGTCGGGGCGCTGCATCCCGTCGTGCGCCTCCGGGTCCGCGGCCACCGCCTGGTTCTTCATCCGGCGGTAGGCGGACCGCGCCGAGTTGACCGCGACCACGTGCAGCCACGTGGTGAACCGGCCGCGACCGTCCCAGGTGTCGATCTTGCCGGCCACCTTGATCAGCGCCTCCTGGCAGGCGTCCTCGGCGTCGCCGGAGTAGGGCAGCACCCCACGGCACACCGCCAGCGTCCGCGGCCGGACCGCCCGGAGCAGGTCGTCGAGGGCATCGCGGTCGCCCGCCTGGGCGCGGCGCGCGAGGGCATCGATGTCGTCCGGCTCCACGCCCTGACGATAATCAACCGGTGTCCATGCCCCCGCGGCCGATGCCCCAACGGCCGACGCCCCAACGGCCGATGCCCCAACCGTTGGGGCGCTACGTGGTGCGGCGGCGGATCGGCAACGGTGCCTTCGCGACCGTGTGGCTGGCCTACGACGAGCAGCTCGACTCGCCCGTGGCGGTGAAGGTGCTGGCGGACAACTGGACCGACGACGACCACATCCGGCGGCGCTTCCAGGAGGAGGGTCGCTATCTGCGCAAGGTCGAGTCGCCGCACGTGGTGTCGGTCTACGACGCCGGGGAGCTCGAGGACGGCCGTCCCTACCTGGTGATGTCGTACGCCGACCAGGGCACCCTGGCCGACCGCCTCGAGGTGGAGGGGCTGACCGTGGCGCAGGCCATGGAGGTGGTGCGCCAGGTCGGCGCGGGCCTCCAGGCTCTCCACGACCGCGACATCGTGCACCGCGACGTCAAGCCCGCCAACGTGCTGTTCCGCAGCGTCGGCGCGCACAGCGGTGGAGGCGACGCCACCATTCGGGCGATGGTGGGCGACCTCGGCCTCGGCCGGGCGCTCGACATGTCGTCGCGTCTGACCATGGTCGCCGGGACCCCGTCGTACGTCGCGCCGGAGCAGGCCCGCGCCGAGGCGCCGGACGCGCGCGCCGACCAGTACTCGCTGGCCGCCCTGGCGTTCATGCTGCTGGCCGGCCGGCCGCCGTACTCGCCGCTGAGCCTGGTCGAGGCGGGCCACCCGGGCCCGCTGCCGTCGGTCTCGACCGCCGAGCGTCCCTACCCGGCCCAGGTCGACACGGTGCTCCACCGCGGGCTGGCCCACGACCGCGAGGACCGCTACCCGAGCGTCAGCGCCTTCGTCACCGCACTGGAGGCTGCTCTCGGGCCGGCGGTCGAGGACGCCGCGGTGGCCGAGGCCTGGCTACCGGTCGACCCCGATCTCACCCAGCCCGGGCCGCGGCCGACGTCCGGGCCGGGGGCGGAGCAGCAGCCGGTCTCGACCGAGCGGCCGGCTCGCCGCCGTGGCCGAGTGGTCCTGGTCGCCTCGGTGGTCGGGCTGCTGGGGCTGGGACTCGGCGTGCTGGCTGGGTACGTCGCCCAGGGAGTCCCGGAGGAGCCGGATCCGACGCTTCAGGACGTCACCGGCACGGTGCAGGTCACCGTCCCGCACGAGTGGGAGCAAGCGGTGGCGGACCAGGGCTGGGAGGACCCCGGCGACTCCGGCATCGTGCTTCCAGCTCTGTCGGTCGGGACGTCCGCCGCGTGGACCGACACGTCGTCGCCTGACCAGGGGGTCTTCGTGGGGCTGCTGCCCGGCACCCGGTTGCCTCCGCAGCTGCCTCAGCACCCCGAGTGCGCCGACGCGCAGGAGCCGGTTGCCGACCAGACCGACGAGGGTCCGTCGGTGACGGTGGTGCACACCGACTGCCCGGGGGGCGTGACCGTCGAGCGGGTCGTGCAGGTCAGCGACAACCGGCTGCTGTGGGTCCAGATCCGCAGCGCTGACCGGGCCACGGCCAACCGCGTGCTGGACTCGGTCGAGACCTCGGGCATCTAGGACGCGCGCTATGCCACGGGCGTCCGGCGAACGATGGACTCGGTGACCCGGTCGAGCAGGTCGGCCAGCCCGTCGCGGTCGGTCAACCGGCCTACCACGACGACCGTCACGAACGCCGGGTCGGTTGGGTCCTCGGCCCCGTCGAGCGAGAGGAACCGCTCCATCGCCAGCCGACGGTGGTCCTCGCTGACGTAGGTCGCCACGAAGGTGTCGTCGGTCTGGGTCTCCACCTCGAGCTCGTCCACGACCTCGCGCAGGGCCGCGATCCGGGCGTCGCGGGCCTGCTGGACCGACAGCCGCAGGCTGGTGATCAGCTTGACCCGCAGGAAGTAGGTGTTGAGCGGCAGCGCAGGCGGGTTCCACTTCGACTCGACGAAGTCGGGATCCGTGCGCAGCCACCCGACCGGCGTTCCGACATCGACGCCGAAGGCCTTGTTCCCGACCTTCTGCGTGTCGAGCTCGAGGGCGGTAGGCATCGGCGGGGACGTCGGGTCCGGCAGCACCTCGACGTGCCCCGCAGGGAATCTCGGGGAGCTCGCGGGCACTGGCTCGGCGGCGTCGAACCGGGCCGGTGGCTCCGTGGTCGCGGCAGCCCAGGCATACCCCGCCCCGGCCCCGAGGAGGAGCAGCACCAGGAATAACCCGATGACGCGCCGGTTCACACCCAGGAGACTAAGCGCCGCGTGCTGACCGACGTGCCACCGCAAGCACAGCAAGTCCGGTCGGGCGCGCTCGCCACCCGCGCTCGCCACCGATGAGCAAACGATGTTCGACGGGTCTGTCGTATCGGCCGGCATCCGTTCGTGGACGTGGTAGCAGCAACCCTTCTGGCCGACGTCCACACCTGAGAGAGGACACCATGACCGCCACGTGTGACACCGCCGACTCCGAGCCCACAACGGGCCCCGAGCAGACGACGGACACCTCCCGCCGCGCCCGCTGGCTGGCGCTCTACGTGCTGTGCCTCGGCGACCTGATGATCGTGCTCGACCAGAGCATTGTGAACGTCGCGCTGCCGTCCATCCGCGACGACCTCGGCTTCAGCCAGTCGTCGCTCGCCTGGGTCGTCAACGCCTACCTGCTGACCTTCGGCGGCTTCCTGCTGCTCAGCGGTCGCCTCGGTGACCTGCTCGGCAACAAGCGGGTCTTCCTGGGCGGCACCACCTTCTTCACCGTCGCCTCGGTCGCCTGCGGCCTGGCCCCCTCGGCGAGTCTGCTCGTCGTCGGGCGCGCGGTGCAGGGCCTGGGCGGTGCCGCGGTCTCGGCGGTCGCGCTGTCCCTGATCATGGGGCTGTTCACCGAGCCGGGCGAGCGGGCCAAGGCGATGGGCGTCTTCGGCTTCGTGATGTCCGGCGGTGGCGCGGTCGGCGTGCTGCTCGGTGGCGTGCTGACCGGCCTGTTCTCGTGGAACTGGATCTTCCTGGTCAACGTCCCGATCGGCGTCGCCGTCCTGCTCGCGGCCCGCGCGGTCCTGCCCGGCGACGACGTCGACCCCGGCAGCGTCAAGCTCGACGTGCCCGGCGCCGTGCTGGTGACCGGTGCCCTGATGCTCGCGGTCTACGGCATCGTCGGCGGCAACGAGGCCGGCTGGACCTCGGCCCGCACCCTCGTCCTGCTCGGCGTGAGCGCTGTGCTGTTCGCCGTGTTCGTCGCCTGGGAGAGCCGGGCCGCCGCACCGCTGGTGCCGCTGCGGGTCTTCCGGTTGCGCAACCTCACCGTGTCGCAGGTCGTCGGCATCCTCTGGGCGGCGGCGATGTTCGCCTGGTTCTTCCTGGCCGCGCTCTACCTGCAGGACGTCCTCGGCTACGAGCCGCTCGAGGTCGGCCTGGCCTTCATCCCCACCAGCCTGGTGATGATGTTCTGCTCGCTGCAGCTCTCCGACCGGCTGGTGATGCGGTTCGGCATCCGGCCGCCGCTGGTGACGGGCCTCGGCCTGGCCGGCCTCAGCCTGGCGCTGTTCGCGATGGCTCCGGTCGACGGCGACTTCGTCGTGCACGTGCTGCCGTCGATGGTCCTGCTCGGCATCGGTGCCGGCATCGCCTTCAACCCGGTGCTGCTCGCCGCGATGGGCGACGTGGAGCCGCACGAGTCCGGACTCGCGTCCGGGGTCGTCAACACGGCGTTCATGATGGGCGGCGCGCTCGGCCTGGCGGTCCTGGTGGCGGTCTCCGACTCGCGCCGGGCCACCCTGCTGGCCGACGGTGCCGACCAGGTCGCGGCCCTCAACGGCGGGCTGCACGTCGCCTTCGCGGTAGGGGCGGTCGCCGCTGCGTCCGCGGCTGCGATCGGCGGGCTGTTCCTGCGGCCCAAGCCGATGGTCATGCCCGAGGGTGCGCCGGCCGCGCACTGACCCCCCATCGACCCGGCGTCGAGACACACGGAATGGCTGCCGCTGCCCGCTCTGAGCAGCCATTCGGTGTGTCTCGACGCCCGCCGCTCGGCCGCAAACCAGTCGTGACCTAACGTCGATCGCGTGTCCGACCTCATCATCCGCAACGTCCGACTGGTGCCGGTCGGGGACGCGGCGCCGTACGACGGCGTCGCCGACGTGCTGGTCGACGACGGGGTGGTCACCCAGGTCGGGCCCGCCGCCGAGCGGCCGGCCGGCGTCGAGGAGGTCGACGCGGAGGGACGCTGGCTCATCCCCGGACTCTGGGACCAGCACGTGCACTTCACCCAATGGGTCGAGGGCCGCCAGCGGCTCGACCTGGCCGGCGCGACCTCGGTCGAGGAGGCGACCGCCATCGTGGCGGCGCGGATCGCCGCGGAGCCCGACAGCCCGGTCATCGGCTGGGGTCATCGGTCGGCGTTCATGGGTCGGGACGGGACCACCGCCGAGCTCGACGCGGTCTCGACCGAGGTGCCGATCCTGCTCGTCAGCGGCGACGGGCACCACGCCTGGGCCAACAGCCTGGCCTTCAGCCTCCTCGGGCTGCCGGTGCGCGACGACGTGGTGCGCGAGAACGAGTGGTTCGACGCCTACCCCAGGATCGGTGTCCTCGCGGGAGCGACGGCCGACACGCCTGAGGCCTACCGCGAGGCCTTGACCGCGGCCGCCCGGCTCGGGGTGGTCGGCTTCGTCGACTTCGAGTTCAACGGGCGCCTCCAGCCGTGGGTGGACCGCTGGCACCAGGGCTGCGACCTGCTGCGGGTCCGCTGGGCGACGTACGCCGCCGGGCTCGACGAGGTCCTCGAGTCGGGGCTGCGCACCGGCGACCTCCTCCTGGAACAGCATGGTCACGGCGCTGACGACGACCGCCTGACCATGGGCCCGCTCAAGATCATCAGTGACGGCTCGCTCAACACCCGCACCGCGTGGTGCTGCGACCTCTACGCCGACGCCGAGGTCCTGGACCACCCGGCCGGCCTGCCCAACCAGTCAGGCGCCGAGCTGCGGTCCCTGCTCGGCCGGGCCACCCAGGGCGGGCTCGAGGTCGCCACCCATGCGATCGGCGACGCGGCCGTCAGCGAGGCGCTGACGGCGTACGCCGAGACGTGGGCGAAGGGGTCGATCGAGCACGCCCAGCTGGTCCAGCGCCAGGACGTCTCGCGGATGGCCGAGCTCGGTCTGCGGGCCAGCGTGCAGCCCGCCCACCTGCTCGACGACCGTGACCTGACCGAGCGGATCTGGCCCGGACGCGGTGACCGTTGTTTCGCCTTCCGCTGGATGCGGGACGCCGGAGTCGAGCTCGCGCTCGGCTCCGACGCCCCGGTCTCACCCCTGGACCCGTGGCTGGCGATCTCCGCCGCGGTGCACCGCAGCGCCGACGACCGCGACCCCTGGCACGAGGAGCAGTCCCTCACTCCGGCCGAGTCGCTGGCCGCGTCCGTCGACGGCCAGCCGACCGTCGGGGTCGGCTCCCGCGGCGACCTGGTGCTGCTCGACCGCGACCCGCTCGCGGTGGGTGGGAGCACGGCCGACACGGCGGCCGCCCTCCGCACCATGCCCGTCGCGCTGACCGTGGTCGCGGGTCGCGTCGTGCACCGGTCCTGCTAGCGGACCGGCTGGGGCTCAGAGGTCAACGGGGCGGAGGACCTGGCTGATCCCGTGGGCGACCTGCTTGTTGCCCCTGTTGACGTCGAGCACGACGACGTAGGGGTTGGCAGCGTCCCGGTCCTTGTCGACCAGGAACACCCCGGCCTTGCCGATGTGCACGCGGAACGCGCCGCCCTGGGCGGTCGTGACCTTCTCGCCCTCGGCCGCCAGCACCTTGGGCGACGTCAGCGTCTCCCCGGCGACCACGTGGTAGAGCAGGATCGTCTCGACGGTGTCGATGCTGCCGGCGATCTTCACGACCTGCTTGAGCGTCTTCGCCTCGGTCTTGGGTGCGAAGCCCTTGATGCTCTTGACGAAGCTGCGGAACGCCGCGTCCGTGGGCACGAACGCCGTCAGCCGGGTGTCGCCGTCGGCGAGCAGGCCGACGGGGCTGGTGGGCTTCGCCTCCAGCACCGCGAACACCGCGGCCTCGACGAGGTCGAAGTCGCCCCAGTTGCCGTCGAGCTTCTGCCCGTCGGCTCCGAGGACCTCCGCCAGGCTGGTGTCGCCGGCCTTGGCGGCAGGTGCTGCCTGCGCCGGCGTCGCGGCGACCCCGGCCGTCGCGGCCAGTGCCAGGCCCAGGATCGTCGTTCCGAAGCGGTTGCGTGCGTGCGTCATGTCTGTGCTCCCTTGGTTGTCGGTTCCCTCCGTGCGGGAGTGGTTCGATACCGACGGCACAAGAGATTGCTTCTTCAACGACACTTCTCCGTACGCCACGTCAGGCGAGCGCTATCAACAGCTCCAGCACGGCGTCGGGGTCGTCCAGCCGGTCGCCGTAGAGCTCGCGGAGCTGGCCCATCCGGTAGCGCACGGTCTGCGGGTGCACGAACAGCGCGGCCGCGACGTCGTCGCGACGGCCCTGGAGCAGCAGCCACATCCGCAGGGTGTCGGCGAGCTTCTCCGCGGACGCCGGCCGCAGGCCCGAGAGCGGCGCCAGCACTCGGGCGCGCAAGTCAGCGAGGGCCGCCTCGTCGGCGTGCAGGACGAGCTGGGGGAGCCGGGCCTCGGTGTCGACCTCGATGCCGAGGGCGTGCGCCCGGACCGCCCGGTCGTAGGACGCCCGCACCTCGAGCCACGGCACGGTGGGGCCGGCCAGCGACCCGCGCTCGCCCAGCGTCCGGAGCAGCGCCGGACGACGCCGCGGGTGCAGGTCCGGCACGAGGAGGAGCGCCCAGCCGGCCGGCACCGACCCGGTGTCACCCGGGTCCGGCACGTCCTCGACCTCGAGCGTGCCCTTGGGGACGACCCCCAGCACGGGCCGCACCTGGGCCTGCGGAACGAGGATCGCGGTGAGCGTCGACGGCGCCGGCCAGCCAGCCCGCTCCGCGGCCTCCAGCACCTCGTCGTCCGGCGCGGCCGTCAGCAACAGGTGGGCGACCCGGGCGAGCAGCCGCTGCCGGACCCGGCCGGTCGTCTCGGTCTCGTCGGTGTGCCCGGCGACACTGGCCGCCGACAGCTCGTCGATGTAGGCGAAGACCAGCTCGGCGAAGTCGACGAGCACGTCACCGTCGACCCCGTTGCGGACCGCCGTACGCGACATGTCCCGCCACGAGACGCGTGCGCCGATCCGGTAGGCCGCGAGCAGGGCGTCGGTGCTGCGGCCGCTGCGGGCCTCGCCCCGGCCGAGCTGGTAGGCACCCTCGACAGCGGGTGCGGCCGGGGTCCGAAGATCGGCGCCGCGGCCCCCGCTCGCCAGCGAGAGGAAGCCGCCGAGCGCGAGCTGCACGGCGTTGCGGATGGTCTCGCCCATCGGCCCGCTGAAGGCGTCGGTATAGCTGGGGACCTCGTCGATGATCGCGGCCACGACGTGCTCGGCGACCCTCGGCAGCTCCTCGCGCATCTGGGTGATGGCGTCCGGAGGGACCCGCAGACCGTGGTCGGCGGTGTGGCGGTGGCCACGGCGGGGGGTCGATCTGACCATCTTTTGTCCTCTACGAACAATAGTGTGGCAAGGGTTCACGTCCGGTGCACAGGAGTTTACGCCCTGGGTGCAGGACTATGGAGACATGGCTACCTTCGAGCTACCGGTCGGCTCTGCGCCCGGTCTCTCCGCACCCAGTCTCCGGGGTGTGTCGCTGCGCCAGCGCCTGCGCAGCCTGGCGGACGCCGCGGTCACGCCGCTGACCGTCGACGACGTCCTCGACGTCTTCCATCCGCTGCGCGCCGGCGCCGAGCTGCGCGGCCGCATCGTGTCGGTGACCGCCGAGACCGCTGAGTCGGCCACGATCCTGGTCAAGCCTGGCAAGGACTGGGCCGGGCACGTCCCCGGGCAGTACGTCCGGATCGGTGTCGACGTCGACGGCGTCCGCCTCTGGCGCACCTACTCGCTGACCCACGGCCCGCGCACCGACCGCTGCATCAGCCTCACCGTCAAGGCGATCCCCGGCGGGGTCGTGTCCAACTACCTCGTCAACCGGGCGCGGTCCGGCGAGATGCTGCAGCTCGAGCGGGCCGAGGGCGAGTTCGTGCTGCCCCAGCCGCTGCCCGACAAGCTGCTCCTCGTGACCGCCGGGTCCGGCATCACTCCGGTCATCGGGATGCTGCGCAACCTCTTCTCGAGGCGTACGCCGGCCGCCACGGACATCGTGCTCGTGCACGTCAACGTCAACGAGTCGACCGCGATCTTCCGCGACGAGCTGCGCGCCCACCACGCCCGTGGGCGGATCACGCTCATCGAGCGCTACGACGAGACGCACGGGATGCTCGACGTCTCCCACCTGCCCGACCTGGTGCCCGACCTCGACGACCGCCTCGCCTATGCCTGCGGCCCGGCCGGCCTGCTCGACGCGCTCGAGAAGCACCACGCCGAACGTGGCCTCTCGCTGACCACCGAGCGCTTCCGCACCGTGCTGCTCGAGGCGGGCGAGGGGGGCACCGTCGCCTTCGCCGACGGCACCCTGCTCGAGGCCGACGGCGCCAAGCCGATCCTCGACGTCGCCGAGGACGCCGGCGTCCTGATGCCCAGCGGCTGCCGGATGGGCATCTGCATGGGCTGCGTGCTCCCTCTCAAGTCGGGCACTGTCCGCGACCTGCGCAACGGCGCGCTCACCTCAGCCGTCCCGGGCGAGACCGCCCCGGACGGCGTACCGATCCAGACCTGCATCAACGCCGCCGCCGGCGACTGCACCCTCAACCACTGACCGTCCTCCCCCGACCTCCACCCGAGGAGTCCCATGACCGTCATCACCAAGCAAGCCGTCAACCCGACCGCCCACCTCACCCCCGAGGACATCGAGCAGATCGGTATCGAGCTCGACGCCATCCGCCAGGACGTCCTCGACAGCCGGGGGGAGAAGGACGCCGCCTACATCCGCAAGGTCATCGACGTGCAGCGCAAGCTCGAGCTCGGCTCGCGCGCCGTCCTGCTCGGCTCGGCGCTGCCGCCCCTGTGGATCCTCGGGACCGTCGGCCTGTCGGTCGCCAAGATCCTGGAGAACATGGAGATCGGCCACAACGTCCTGCACGGGCAGTGGGACTGGATGCGCGACCCGAAGATCCACTCCACGACATGGGAGTGGGACATGGCCACGCCGGCCGTGCAGTGGCAGCACTCGCACAACCAGGTGCACCACACCTACACCAACATCGTCGGCAAGGACAACGACCTCGGCTACGGCATCATGCGCGTCGACGAGGACCAGAAGTGGCACCCGTTCTTCCTCGCCCAGCCGTTCTGGAACTTCGTCAACGCCTGCTTCTTCGAGTACGGCATCGCGGCCTACGACCTCGAGCTCGGCCGCAACCTGCGGATTCCCAAGGAGAAGCGCCCCGCCGAGTTCAAGAGCAACGTCAAGAAGGTCCTCGGCAAGATCCGCAAGCAGGCCACCAAGGACTACGTCGTCAACCCGGCGCTGGCCCTGCCGTTCGGCGCCTTCCTGCCGACCCTGGCCGCCAACTTCACCGCCAACATCGTCCGCAACGTGTGGAGCCACTCGGTGATCATGTGCGGCCACTTCCCCGAGGGCGTCGAGACCTTCGAGCTGAAGTCGATCCCCGACGACGAGACCCGCGGCCAGTGGTACCTCCGCCAGATGCTCGGCTCGGCCAACATCTCCGGCTCCAAGGCCATGCACCTGATGAGCGGCAACCTGTCGCACCAGATCGAGCACCACCTGTTCCCGGACCTGCCGTCCAACCGCTACGCCGAGGTGGCGCCCAAGGTGCGCGCTCTGTTCGAGAAGTACGACCTCAACTACCACGTGGCGCCGATGCCGCAGCAGGTCTACTCGGCCTGGCACAAGGTCGTCCGGCTCTCGCTGCCCAACGGCTGGCTGGCCACGACCAACGTCAAGAACGCCCCCGAGCAGCTCAAGCTGCTGTGGGCGATGACCACCAAGGGCCCCAAGGTCCGCCGTGCCGCCGCAGCCAGGCTGCAGCAGGAGGCGCGCCGCCAGGAGCAGGGCCAGGCCGCCTAGTCATCCCGACCGTCAGGTCGGAACGGTGCTCATGCGGCGGGTCAGGACCGGGTCCTCCTCGAGGAAGGCGGCCCGACCCTTGCCGGCGCTCTTGGCGGCGTACATCGCCGTGTCCGCCAGGCGGAGCAGGAGATCGGCTGTCGCCTGACGTTCCTCGACGGCGTCGCTGGCTGCGAGTCCGGCCTGGACGGCCGAGGGTGACCTGTCGGCGTCCGGGGTCATGTCGATGGCCGCCCTCCGGTGGGTCGGGCGGGTGGCCGGCGCGGTGTCTCCTTCGTGGCGCGCGATACCGACGCTGATCGACGTACAGACTCGATGGCCGAGCACGTCGGTCTCGGTGCGCATGGCGCTGACGATGCGGTCGGCCACCTCCCGTGCGTCGGGGCAGTCCTCGAGCAGGATCGCGAACTCGTCACCTCCCAAGCGGGCGACCGTGTCTCCGACGCGCACACACGCCACGAGGCGGTCGGCGACCGTTCTCAGCAGGACGTCGCCGGCTGCGTGCCCGAGCTCGTCGTTGACCTCCTTGAAGTTGTCGAGGTCGCAGAAGAGGACGTCGATGGACGAGGATGTCGCGAGCAGCGCGCGGTCGAGCCGTTTGCCGAACAGCGCCCGGTTGGGAAGACCGGTGAGCGCGTCGTGGTTGGCCTGGTGCTCCAGCTGCCCCCCGGCTTCGGCCAGGGCCAGCAACAGTCGCTGGTTGTCGATCATCGCCAGGAACTGGCGGGCCAGCATCATGACCACGAGGGTGATGCTGAGCACGAGGTCAGCCAGGACGGACGACTCGGCCTGGAGCAGGTCCGCACACAGCGCGACCCCCGCGGCGACGAGCGGCACATAGGGCAACACCAGCCAGAACGCCGTGGCGCGGATCCTGGTCCGTGCGTCGCTCGCCTCGATCGCGTCGGCCGACTGGTTCGCCGTCATCCCCGACGCGGCCACGAAGAGGAAGCCGAACACCCAGCCCCCGCTGCTCACCAGGTCCGTGGACGAGTAGGTGCCGGTCGTGGTCATGTAGACGAACAGGCTGTCTGCGAGGGCGAACCCGCCGAGCCCGAGCACCAGCATGGTCAGCGTCACCCGCTCCGACTCGGACCGCAGCAGCGTGATCAGCAGCAGGGTGACCAGCACGACGTCCCCGAGCGGGTACGCCAGCGACAGAGCCAGGGAGAACGACGCGCCCCCGCTCGTCTCCACGACGGGCTCCATCACCGTCAGCCAGGACAGCACCAGCAGCGAGACGGCGATGATCGCGCCGTCCATCAGGTCGCGACCGCGAGCGGTCGCCTGGCTGCCCTGCGCGCCGGACCAGATCAGCAACCCCGCTCCGGCGACCAGCGGGAAGGCGAGGAAGCCCACGTCGGCGAGCGAGGGGAACGGCACCTCACGACCGAGCCCGACCTCGTAGAAGCTCCAGACGGCCTGCCCTGCCGCCCAGGAACCGGTGCCCGCGGCCAGGCACTGCCAGGCTCGACGTCGGGGGCCCTTGCTGCGCACCGCCGCGACCGCACAGCCGGCAGAGCCGAGTGCGGCAGCCAGGAGCTGGCCGCTGTTGCTGATCAGCGTGACCGTGGAGTCGCTGAAGGCGTCCACCCGGAGCAGGCCTAGGAACGCGGCGCTCAGCAGCGTCGCGATGGCAGCCCCAACCCACGTCCGCATTGTCTCCCCGTCGACGATCGGTCTCACCAGAGTGACACCGCGTCAGCGCGCCCGGAGCGGATTGCCGGAATCTCTCGGCGAGCTAGCCCGCTGCCTTGGTGACCAGCTCGCGGCTTCTCCTCGGCCCGGCCGATCTCGACCACGGCGTACGACGTCACCCACATCGCGCCGTCGTCGAGCTGGGCGGCCTCCTCGAACCCGAGAGTGGCGTAGCGGGTCTTGAACTTCGAGGCCGGTTTGAAGAAGACGACGACCTTGCCGTCGCGGGCGTAGGACGGGAAGCCGTACCAGGTCTTCGGGCGCAGGCTTCTCGATTCCTGACCGCTTCCCGATAGGGGCCGGTCCGAGGGAATCCCCCAGGATCGGTTGACGCATTGTCGAGAGTGTGTTCTAATAGTCGCATAGCGCTCCTTCCCGAATGGCGGGTCGTAGGCGCGGTGATCTCCGGGCGGATGCGACCGGGGCACGTCGTGGACGCACCGGGCCGGCAGAAGTCCTGAGACGAGGCCAGCTCAGGCGGCACCTCTGATGCGAGAGGCGTACGCCGTGAGCCAGGAGTCCTTCGTCCCGCCGGGGTCGCACCCGGTGTTGCGGGCCCTCGATGTGGTCGAGGATGCCCTGAAGGATCTCGCACTGGTGGACCCGGGGTTCATGTCCACCAGTGACAAGCGGGCGGCGTTGGTGCGTCAGGCGCGTGTCGAGGCCCGACTCAAGGAGCTGGGCCTCCGCGTTCTGGCGTCCAGCGGCGACGTAGCCGTCGACGAGGGCGCGCGGGACGTCGCCGGCTGGGTCGACCACCACAACCGGGTGGACCGGCCGACCGCGCGCCGTGAGCAGCGGCTGGCCGAGGGCCTCCAGGAGCGGTGGCGGCGAGTGCAGGCGGGGATGCGTCAGGGTGAGGTCAACGCCGAGCAGGCGCACGTCATCACCCAGGCGCTGGACGCCCTGCCCGACGGCCTGGACCCGGAGGTCGTGGCGGCCGCGGAGGAGCGGCTGGTCGCCGAGGCCGCCCACTTCGGGCCCCGGGAGCTGAAGGTGATGGGCCGCCGGATCCTCGACATCGTCGCCCCCGAGCTCGGCGAGGAGGCCGAGCGCAAGGCCCTGGAGGCCGAGGAACGCCACGCCGCGAAGAAGATCTACCTGACCGGCCGGCGCCTCGGTGACGGCAGCACCGAGGTCCGCGGCAACCTCCCCGACGCCACCTGGGACCGGCTGACCACCTACCTCGAGGCCTACACCTCACCCAGACAACCCCGACAGCAGCACGCATACGAGCCCGGCGAGTCCGGCAACCCCGAGGACCGGCGGCCCTATGAGATGCGGCTCGGGTCGGCGTTCGTGTCCTTCCTCGAGCACGTCGACCCCCAGCGGCTCCCACTGCACGGCGGCGACGCCACCACCGTGGTCGTGACCATCGACCACACCACCCTGGACAACCAGGTCGGCAGCTCCGGGGTCGCGATCATCGACGACCAGCCACTGTCCGCGGCCGCGGTCCGCCGCCTGGCCTGCACCGCCAACATCATCCCCGCCGTCCTCGGCGGCCAGAGTGAGGTCCTCGACCTGGGCCGCTCCCGACGACTCTTCAGCAGAGCCCAACGCAGAGCCCTCGCGCTACGCCACCGCCGCTGCCGAGCCCGCAACTGCCGCATCAAAGCCGCCTGGACCGAAGCACACCACCTACGACGACCCTGGGCCCAAGGCGGCACCACCGACCTCGACGACGGCACCCTGCTGTGCTGCTTCCACCACCACAAAGCCCACGACCCCCGCTACGAGACCCGCGTCCACCCCGACGGCGACCTCACCTTCCACCGACGGACCTAGACCGACCCGAGCGGGCAGCTACTCGTCACCCGTGAGGTTGAAGGCACGCAACTGCCAGCCGGTCCGCCAGACTGCGGCGCCGGCGACGGCGAGCATCGCCAGCACGGCGTAGGCCAGCGGCAGGTCGTCGACCAGGGACAGGTCGGCCACCTTGTCGACCACCTCGGTCGACCAGCGGGTCACGCTCAGCCAGCGGATGCCGTCGAGCAGGCCGCCCAGCAGGCCCTCCCAGACCAGCACGTAGATCAGCCCGATCACCACCGCGTGCCGAGTCATCACCGAGAGCAGGGCGAAGACGGCGCAGTACGTCGCACCGCCCGCCAGCGAGCCGATCGCGAAGCCGACCCCGACCTCGGGCAGGTCGGTGCGCAGGACCAGCCCGGCGACCAGCATCGGGAGCGCGCCGAAGACGACGACGCAGGCGAGGGCCACGACGAGCTTGCTCGCCACGATGGTGTGCCGCGAGATCGGCTTGGCCAGCAGGTAGGCGATGGACCCGTCGTCGATCTCGGGCGCCAGGAGCCCGGAGGTCGCGAGCAGCGCGATGAGCGGCACCAGGACGACCAGGCCGAGGCCGTAGAGCGTGAGCTCGGTGGCGTCGTCGTCCTGGCCGACGAGCGCCCGGACGAGCACGGCGAGGCCCACGAGGAGCAGAGGCAGCACGAACAGCAGGATGCCGCGCCGGCGCCCGAAGATGCCGTGCACGCCGAGCCGCACGATGGTCGGCGAGATCACCGGTTCACCCCCATCAGGACGACACCAGGTAGGAGAAGACGCTCTCCAGCGACTCGTCGGTCGGGGTCACCTCGTGCAGCCGGATGCCGTGCTCCCGGGCGAGCCGGGGCAGCACCTCGCTGAACCGGCCGAAGTCGGAGGCCTCGAGCTCGATGCCGCCCTCCGCGCGCAGCCGGGCGCCGCGGACCGACGTGTCGCCCAGGAGCACCGAGGCCATCAGCCGGTCGTCGGCGGTGCGCAGCACGAAGCGGTTGGGCCGATCGGTCATCAGCCGCCTGATCGCCCCGAAGTCGCCGGAAGCGGCGTGCCGGCCGGCGACCACGACCTCGATCTGGCGCGCGACCTGCTCGACCTCCTCCAGGATGTGCGAGCTGAACAGCACGGTCCGGCCCTCGGCGCCCATCGTGCGCAGGAGCGCCATGAGGTGGATCCGCTGCCGCGGGTCCATCCCGTTGAACGGCTCGTCCAGGAGCAGGACCGCGGGGTCGTGGACGAGTGCGGAGGCCATCTTGATCCGCTGCTTCATGCCCTTGGAGTAGGTCGCGATCTCGCGGTCCTGGGCATCGCTCATCTCAATGAGCGCGATGGCCCGCTGGGCCGCCGCACCGGCGTCGGTCAGTCCGTGCAGCTCGGCGCAGGCGACCACGAACTGCCGGCCGGTCAGGTAGTCGAACAGCGCCTCCCGCTCCGGGACGAGCCCGATCTTGCGGTAGACCTCCTCGTTGCGCCACAGCGCCTCGCCGTCGAGGGTGACCGAGCCGGTGGACGGGGCGAGGAAGCCCGACATCAACGCGATGAGCGTGGACTTGCCGGCGCCGTTGGGCCCGAGCAGCCCGGTGACCCCGGGGCCGATGGTCATCGAGACGTCGTTGACCGCGACGACGTTGCGATACCAGCGCGACACGTGGTCGATCTCGATGGTGCTCACGGCTGGCCGCTCATGGTTGCACCGTCCGGTAGCGGGCCATCAGGGCGCCGAGCGAGCCGAGCACCATGACCACCACCGCGGCGCAGTAGACCAGGCCCATCGCGGTGCTGTCCGGCGGTGTGACCGTGGCGTCGGGCGAGTCGAAGAGGAAGACCTGGACGCCGTTGACCAGGGTGTAGGGCGAGAAGAGCCCCGCGACCTCGCCGACCGAGTCGTTGCCGGCTTCGGTCGAGATGCCCTGGATCGTCGCGACGACGGTGTAGCTGACGAGCAGTACGACGATGACCGCGGCCACGGCCAGGCCACGGCGGACCGTCATCGCCGCGACCACCGCCGCGAGGCCGGAAAGGCAGGCGGCGAGCAGGAAGGCGCCCACGAGCCCGCCGAGGAACCGCCCGGTCTCACGGCCCAGGGGCAGGTCGGCGAGCAGCCCGCCGACGTACATCAGCAGCAGCGGTGCCCCGATGAGCACGAAGGTCGCCACGGTCAGGGAAGCCACCCGCACCAGGACGTAGACCGACCGGCGCATCGGCCTGGCGAGGTAGAGGGTGATGGTCCGGAACCGCAGGTCGCGCGACAGCAGGGTCGGTGCCTGCGCGGCGACGAAGACGGAGATGAGCAGCTGGGTGGTGATCGGGTAGGTCGAGTAGGCCACGATGTGCTGGTCGAGGTCGAGCACGTCCCGGGCCTGCACCAGCACCCCCGTCAGGATCAGCGCCGGCAGCAGCATCATCGCGAGGAGCATCATCGGCAGCACCTTCGAGCGACCCGACCGGCCCAGGCCGTAGGCGTTGCGCAGCCCGGTGACGAAGAACGCCAACGCGACCGGACCCTCGCCCAGCCGGGGGCCCGAGTAGGGCCGGTAGCCGAGGTCGTGGATGACGCCGGCCGGAGAAAGGTCGGCCGGAGAGAGGTCGGCCGGAGAGAGGTCGGCCGGGGGGAGCTCAGACGGGTTGGACATGACCGGCCCCTCCCTCGCGGAACACGTCCTCGATCCGGTGGTGGCGCTCCTGCATGCGCACCAGGCCCAGGCCGAGGTCGACGGTGAGGTCGCGTACGACGTCGGGCGTGGTCTCGTCGCGCACCTCTACCTCGATCAGGGCGCCACCGAGCGGGCGGGCCACCAGTCCGGCATCCACCAGTGCCTGGCCGAGCTCCCGGTCGGCGTCGGGACGGCCCTGGACCTCGACGACGAGGCTGCCGGTCGCGTGCAGGAACTCGGTGGTGGCCGACGAGCGCAGCAGCCGGCCGGCGTCGAGGACGACGACGTGGTCGCTGACCCGTTCCAGCTCCCCGAGCAGGTGCGAGGTCACCAGCACCGAGATCCCGAACTCGCGTCCGATCCGCTGCACCAGCGCGAGCATGTCGTCGCGGGAGGACGGGTCGAGCCCGTTGGTCGGCTCGTCGAGCAGCACCAGGCGCGGGTCGTGCACGATGGCCTGGGCCAGCTTGGCGCGTTGCTTCATGCCCGTGGAGTAGCCGCCCATCGGGCGGTAGCGCTCCTCGGCGAGCCCGACGTGCCGCAGCACGTCCGAGGCGCGCTCGCGGGCCGCGGCGTACGGCAGCCCCGACATCTGCCCCATGTGCACGACCAGGTCGCTCGCGGACACGTCGGCGGGCAGGCAGTCGTGCTCGGGCATGTAGCCGACCAGGGAGCGGATGACGGCGCCCTCGTGGGCGACGTCGTGGCCGAGCACACGCGCTGTCCCTGCGGTGGCGGGCAGCAGGCCGAGCAGGATCTTGATGAGCGTGGACTTGCCGGCGCCGTTGGCGCCCACCAGCCCGGTCACGCCCTCCCCGATCGACACGTCGAGCTGGTCGAGCGCGGTGACGGAGGGGAACCTCATCGTCAGGCCCGCGGTCTCGATGACGTGCACGCGGACAAACTACGCGCTGAGCACGAGCCAGCGGGCGCAGCCGGCGAACGAGACAGCTAACGCCGGTCGCGGCGGACCCGGCGACGCAGCTGGAGGATGCGCAGGGTCCCGGCGACGGTCGCGAGGAACAGCCCCGCGACGGCGGCGATAAGGATGGCCACGGCGACCGGCACCCGACCGTCCCAGGCCAGGAACGAGACCGTGGTCGTCCGGGTGTTCTGCGCGATGAAGACGATCAGCAGGACCAGCACGACGCCCAGGCTGACGGTGGCTGCCCAGAACCCGCTGGTGCGGGAACCACGCAAGGGGTCCTTGTGGTTCTGCCGGTCCAGCTCGTCGCGGAGTATCTGCTCCCGGGTCGGGCCCGAGTCTTCTCCCATGTGGTGACGGTACCCGCGTCCACGCGCTAGCGGCCAGAGCAGCCCGCCGACCCCCCGGGCAGGAGGTCGAGCACGTCGTCGATCGTGCCGAACCGGGTCGGTGGGTCGACCTCGACTGCGTCCGGACTGTCGTCGACGGACGCGACCGTGTCACGGGTGGCGCCGAACTCGAGGTCCTCGACGGGGTCCTGCTTGCAGAGGGCACCGTCCATCGCGGCGATGCTGCCCGCGGACAGCACCCAGCCCAGCGGAGCGGCGAGGCCCGGCCGGGTGGCCTGGTAGGCCACTGCGACCTGGTTGCCTCGCCACTCGTCGACCGCCGCTGCGGCGGCGGCTCCGAGGTCGGACGAGGACGACCAGAGCTGGTCGGTGGCGAGCATCGCGTGGGCCCGCTCGAGCTGGGCGCGGGCGGAGTAGAGCGCGCCCTTGGCCTTCAGGATCGTGATCGGCGGAACCAGCGCCTCCAGGGTGACGCCGCGCGGCCGGCTGACCAGGTCGGACCCGGTGCCGTTGTCGAAGTAGACGAGAAGCGGGACCACGAGCGTGTCCGCGGCGGGCTCGCCCCGACAGGCGCCGCCGGGGCTGGAGTCGGGGCTGGAGTCGGGGCTGGAGTCGGGGCCGGAATCGGGGCTGGTGTCGGCGGAGAGCACGCAGCTGTTGTGGTGGCGCACGTCCTCGAGCACCCGGGGCATCAGGTCGAGCAGGGTGCCGACACCGGTGTTCTCGGCGTAGCCGCCGTCCACGACCTGGGTGGCGACGTCGTCGCCACTTGGCAGCACGCCGTCCGGTCCGGGGCAGTCGACGACGCCGGACGGGGTGACGTAGGGGAAGCGGGCGGTCAGCAGTGCGGCGGTGACCGTGCGCAGCTGGCCCGTGCACTGGACCAGGTCCGTGCTCGCGGCGGCGGGCTGGCCGGGTGCGCACTCCGAGGTGCCTTCGCCGGGCAGCTGCACCTGGCTGATCAGGGTGCGGCACGACGTCGTGGGAGAGACCGAGTTGACGACCAGCGCCCCGGTGGGTCCCCAGTCCCAGCGCAGGGCGGGGCGGGGCCGCAGGAACGGACGGTCGAAGCCGTCGATGCCCTCCTCCCAGGCCTGCTCGATCAGGGTCCCGCGGTCCGACCAGGTGGCCCGGCCGGGCCGGTCGTCGAGGAGCGAGGGGACGGGTACGCCGGTGGCCGCATAGATGGTGTCGCGCACCACGAGACCGTCGGAGGCCGCGCCCAGGGCCTCGGGTCCGGCGATCGCGGTGACTGCGTCGGCCGCCGTGCCGGCGTCGCGGACCGACGCGATGGACAGGCCGACCGACCCACCACTGGCGCCGGAGGACAGCATCGCGCTGCGGCACACCGGCTTGACGGCGTCGCCGGTCGCGGCCGCCGGAGTGGCGAGCCGGTCGATCGCCGCGGTGGTCCAGTAGGCCGCGCGGATACCGCCGCCCTCCGCGGCGTAGAGCAGCAGGGGCCGGACCTTCAGCTCGGTCGCGCCGGACGGTGACTGGACGGGCAGCGGCTCGGCACACGAGCGGCCCGTCCTCAGCCAGGTCGTGAAGACACGGTCGAGCTCGGGGCGGTCCGCGGCGGCGAAGTCCGCGCCCGGCCCGGCGTACGGCCGGATCCGGTGGACGTCGTCGCCGCCGGCCAGGGCGGCGAAGAGACAGGCCAGCACCACCAGGGTGGTGACGGGTGCGAAGGGGATGCGCAGGGGCCAGAAGACCTCCGGCGCGCCACCGGGCTGGAACAGGATCACCGACGACGCGATGAGCACGCTCAGGCTGCCCAGGGCGAGCTGGAAGGTCGCGATCACCCCGACCTGGTCGGCGAGCAGGACCGGCAGCAGGCCGACCAGCACCATCACGACGCCGCTGACCAGGAGCACGGTCCATGCGGTCCGTTGCGGGGCGAAGCCGCGGAAGAACCTCCGGATCCGGTCGTCCATGTCTGCGTCGGGGTCGTCGGCGGGGAGCTCGCCCCGGTTCATCGAGATCCCGGGGGTGAGCTGCACGAGCAGCCGTTCGACAGGCCCGTCGGCGGCGAAGTCGGCGGGCAGCCCGCGTCCCCACTGCTCCAGCCTGTGGTGGGCCCAGGCCAGGGCGGGCCACGCGGTCAGCAGGGCGACCCAGCCGGCGACGAAGAGTGCACCCGACCACGCGGTCGCCCCCGACAGTGCGATCGGACCCGCGAACGCCCGGATCGCGCCGAGGCCGGCGACCACCGGCAGCAGCCCCACCAGCACGTCACCGACCAGGGCGGTGGTCCGGAAGCGCTGGATCCCGATGGCCGCCCGCGTCGGGCGACGCGAGTCGTCCTGGTCGTCCCACCGGCGACGGAGGACCAACGACACTGTCCCGACCGCGAGGGGGAACGAGCAGAACACCAGCAGCCGGATCCTGCCGATGTCGGCACCGGCCAGGCCCAGCCCGACGGCAGCGAGACCGAGCACCGCGGGCCCGAGGAACCACAGGCGCAGCAGCGGCTTCGGTGCCTCGTCGTGCTCGCGCCTGGCCTGCACCGGGCACTCGTCTGCCGTGCACGGGTGGCCTTCCCCGGCCCACTCCGGACAGGTGCGTCGCCACAGGTGGCCGGTCCGCTGCCGCCCGATGAAGAGAGTGGCCACGACCAGTGCGGCCATCACGACACCGGCCCAGAGGAAGTCGGCGTGGTGTCCGGGGTCGGCCCAGGCGCGCTGGATGTCGGGCAGCTGCTCGAGCAGGTCAGGTCCGCGCCCCAGGCTCAGCAGGGCCAATGGCAGCACGATCACCGCGGAGTAGCGGTGCGTGTAGAACGCCTTGGGCAGGCGGGCCAGGGTCCGGCGCAGCGTCCACAGTGCGAGCAGCGCCGCGGGCAGCAACGTCACCCACTTGACCACGGTCGCCGTCAGCAGCAGCCAGCCCAGCGGCGCGCCCAGCCCGATCAGCAGGTTCTCCAGGAAGTCCGCGCCCGCGCCCGCCAGCACCAGGACGACTCCGGCCCGGCCGAGCCTGGAGGGCACGAACCTGCGGAACCAGACGAAGCCGAGGAGCGCGTACGTCGCAGCCAGGGTGATGTCGGCCGCGGCGTAGATGCGCAGCCAGCCGTCGACCTGGCCGTTGACGGTCTGGGCCCGGTCGGCGAAGAACTCCCAGCCGTCCAGGGTCTCGCCCGGATGCAGCGCCGAGGTGAGGCCGGTCAGCCCGGTCGGTGACCATGTCCGCCCGTCGTCGAGCACCTGGGCCAGCAGGTGGTCGATCTCGCCGATGGTGATGAGCAGCGCGACAACCAGCGAGATGAGGACGGCGAGCCCGGCGTCCGGTCGGGGCAGCTCGGGCCGGACCTCGTCCTGGCGGACGTCGACGCTCACCTGCTCACCGTGTCGTCACCGGGCCCCCCACGACAAGCCCCGGCCCGGCGTGGCGTGGCTCGATGCCTAGACTCCGCCCGTGCCTGACTCTCGGGAGCCGACACCCCGCGGGAGCATGCTGCGCAGGCATCGGCGTGCCTTCGGCGCCGCCGTCGCCCTCGCCGTGCTGGCCCTGCTGGTCGGCGCGCTGGGCGGGTGGGCGCGCACCACGCCGGACGACGTGCGTGTCCTGGAGCCGGGCGTCGAGGTCGAGGTGACCCCGCTGCGGGTGAGCCTCGACCGGGCCGAGGCGGCGTACGAGCTGTTCGGCCGGGCCGCCGAGCCCGGCCGGGCGTACGTCGTGGTCGAGGGGGCACTCGCCCTCGGCTATCACGAGTCGGTGGGCAGCGACATCGTCACGGCCGCGTTCGCGGCGGACCTGCCGACGACCTACAGCTACTACAACGAACCGGGCACCGAGGGAGAGCTCTCCTCCTTGCTGGTCGCCGACGACGGCTCGTCCCTCCTGGGGCTGGGGCCCGGGCTCGACTACCGGGTCCTCGTCGTGTTCGACATCGACGAGGCCGACGTCCCGACGGAGCTGACGGTGACGCTGCTGAAGCACGTGCGCCGAGCCAGCTCCCTCGACGTCTCGACGGTCGGGTGGTTCGACCCCGAGCCCTTCGCCCGGGTGACGCTAGACGTCGCCCCGCTCCCGGACGAGCGGCCGAGCGAGGAGGCATGGTGACCGTGGCATGGTGACCGTGGCATGGTGACTGTGGGCAGGTGGTGGCACCTGCTCGGTGTGGGCGTCGTCGGCCTGGTGCTCCTCGGGCTGGGCACGATGCTCGACGGGTGGCTCCCGGACGAGATGGACGACCCGGGGTCCCGGCCGTTCGTGAGGGCCGCCGAGATGGCTGAGCGCGTCGACCTGCGCACGATGGCCGTGGAGGTCGACGCCGTCCGGGTGGCGAGGACCCTCGTGGAGTACGGCACCGAGCAGCACAGCCCCGGCGTCTGGGTCCTGGTCGAATACACCGTCGTGCCCGAGCGCGAGAACACGGCGCTGGGCTTCGCCGAGCTCAGCGACGCCGCCGGCCGCGTGTGGTCGCTCGGCGGACGCAACGACAACGTCTGCCCGGCCGGGCCTCCTGGCGTCCCGGTGGGATGCGTGGCGTTCTTCGAGGTGCCGCCCGATGCCCTGGGCAGCCTGCGCCTGCGACTGGCCCGTGAGCGCTTCGAGCAGCGGTACGACGTGGTCGCTGAGGTCGACCTGGGCCTGACCGCGGAGGATGCCGACCGGGCCTCGGGTGCCCCCGCCCTCGAGGTGCCCGCGCCGACGATCGGGGGGCGGCCGTGAGGTGGCGGTGGCTGGTCCTCCTGCCGGTCGCGGTGCTGTTGGTCCTCGCCACCTCGGCGAGCCGCCTGCAGCTCTACTGGTGGCCCGGCGAGCTCCGGGCCGAGACCTCCGGGCGCCAGGGCGAGCCCGTGGACATGGTCGATCGCTGGGTGGACGAGAAGGGCAGTGAGCACGAGCGCAGGTTCGCCGTGACGCTGGTCGACGTCCGCCCCGCGACGTGGGTCGAGGGCTACTCCGGCCCGGAACCCGTGGAGCCCCCGGCCGGCGTGGCGGTGTGGCGGATCTCGCTGGAGTTCGAGGTCGACCCCGAGGTCCCGCTCGGCGGCTGCAAGGTCTCCCTCGTCGACACCGACGGCCGGGAGGCCGTGGCGGTCGGCGGGGACGTCGGCGACGTGCTCCTCCCGTCCACCTCGTGCGAGCCGGGCAACCGCAAGGGGCCGGACTACGACGGCGCTCGCGACGAGGAGGTCCTGCCCCGGCTGCCGACCTACCGCGTCGCGGTGTTCGCGGTCGCGGCGGCGGACGCGGTGCCGGCCGCCGTCCGGCTCTGGTGGGAGCCGACCGACTACGTCGAGATCGACGTCATCGGGCGGTGACCTCCTCCGAGACCGCGAGCTCCTGCTCGGAGGTGCCCCGCCGGAGCAGGAGCCGGTCGACGGCGGCCACGACGACGACCACGACGACCACCGTGTAGGCCGCCCGCGTGACGATGTCGAGGTAGGGAAAGAACGCGACCATGGTGTCGGGGTCGCGCGGGCCGAGAAGCGTCCGCAGTGCCCCGGCCGCCCCCCACTCCGCCACCCGGGCCAGGGGCAGGACCAGGCAGAAGGCCAGCACCGGCAGTACCCCTGCGTGGAGGAGGATGCGCAGACCGTCCGCCAGGTCCCCGAACCGACGACCGAGCAGCTCGACCAGCTTGGCGGTGGCCCGCGATCGCGGGGCGCGCCACCGAGCGAGCCCTGGTGTGACCCGGTCGCGGATCCGTCGTGCCGGGCTGGGCAGGTCGAGCCGCGCCCGGCGGCTCACGGGGAGCCCGCCGGCGATGACCACGGCGCCCACGGCCAGCCAGGCCATCGGGGTGAGCACGATCACCCCGAGCCGGTCGAACAGGTCGGCCACCAGGCCGCCTACAGCGTGCAGCGGCCCGAACAGCTCCGTCATCGATCGCCAGGCGTCCTCGGCCCAGGCGACGACAGCCCGGTCTCCCAACCACTCGCGCGCGTCCCTCCAGTGAGACGTGAGGAGACTCGCTGCCCAGGTCAGCCACGTCACCTCGACCAGGACCTGGACGAGCCCCCACGCCGCGTGCCGCTCCTCGAGGTCGAGCAGGTCGATGGCGACCCTGATGACGAGGACGACTGCGATCAGGATGATCTGCCAGCTGGTCACGTCGGCCAGCGTCCGGTCGGCGAACTCTCCGGTGGTCGCGAGCGAGGCGCCGTGGTACCACTCGTCGGCGTAGCTCTCGTTGATGAACTGGTCCCGATCCGCCTTGAGCTCGCCGGTCAGCGTGTAGACGGCGAGGAACGGGACCAGCGCCGACGTCAGCACCGCCACCCGTCGAGACGTCGAACCGTCACTCCCGGCCGTCGTCAGCGGGCCACCCACGATGCGGAGCATCACCACGAACGCCACCACCATCGACAGCGGTGCCAGCGGGACCATGAGCGCGGCGAGCACCACGTGGTCGCGACCGAGCAGCACAGCCGCCCACATCGCACCGTTGCGCGCGGCCAGGCCGAGCAGGAAGACCGTCAGCAGCGCGGGTAGGTGTCGCACCAGGAGCCGGGCGGCGTCGACCACCACGTGCCCGGCATCGGTGACGGCACCGCGCGTCTCCCGCAGCACCGTCACCGGAGCAGTCTATGTAGGCCCGCTGGTGGAGGTCAGGGCGCGTTCAGCCCGGCGGCGGCGAAGATCGCGCGCGCCGCGTCGACCTCCTCCGGGGTCGCGGCCGGTACGCCGGCCGGTGGGACCTCAGGCCGTGCGCTCGGCCACACCCGGTTCTCATGACGGCGAACCGGTCACCACGGGTCGGGCAGGCCCTCGCCCGTGGTGATCAGGCTGCGCAGGCTGCCGTTGACGTAGTGGGCCCAGCCCGTGGAGCACGCCCCGAAGCACTCGACGTCCGGCACCAGCCCGACGTGGGTGAACCTCAGCTCGGTGCCGCCGGACACCGGCTCGAGCTCGAACACGATCTCGCTGCCGGTCCACTCATCCGGCTCGGAGATGAAGGACAGGTGGCTGTCGGTGACCCGCCAGACCACGCGGCGGCCCGGCTCGAGCTCGACCACGCGCTGGCGGCTGTCGTGCTGCGGGGGATGCCGGTAGGTGAACTCGGAGCCCACCTCGTCTGCCCGCCCCTCGATCTCGCCCGTCCACCAGGCGCCGACGTCCACGATGGCGGCGAACACCTGGTCCGGTGACTGCTCGACCGTGAAGGACGTCGAGTAGTCGCGGGCCACGCTGGTGTCCTGGATGGATGACTGTGTCGTCATGGTGATCGGATCCCGTCTCGTCGTGTCGGCGGCGATTTAGTGCAACCAACGGTTGCATGTCACCGTAGCTCGCGCGGGCTGCTGATGCAACCTTTGGTTGCGCAAGGTGTCCGGGGCGGCGCGTCTCAGCCCAGGGCGGCCGACACCACGTCCCGGGCCTCGGCCTGCACCTGGGCGAGGTGCTCGGGACCGCGGAACGACTCGGCGTAGATCTTGTAGACGTCCTCGGTGCCCGAGGGCCGCGCGGCGAACCAGGCCGACTCGGTCGTCACCTTGAGGCCGCCGATGGGGGCGTTGTTGCCGGGGGCGGAGGTCAGCTTCGCGGTGATCGCCTCGCCGGCCAGCTCGGTGGCGGTGACCGCGTCGGGGGACAGCGCGGCCAGCGCGGCCTTCTGCTCGCGGTTCGCTGGGGCGTCGATGCGGGCGTACGCCGGGTCGCCGTGCGTGGAGACCAGCTCGGCGTAGTGCTCTGACGGCGAGCGCCCGGTCGTCGCGATGATCTCGGCCGCGAGCAGGCAGAGGATCAGCCCGTCCTTGTCGGTGGTCCAGGCCCGGCCGTCCTGGCGCAGGAACGACGCGCCCGCGGACTCCTCGCCGCCGAAGCCGAACGACCCGTCCAGCAGCCCGGGGACGAACCACTTGAACCCGACGGGCACCTCGACGAGCGGCTTGCCCAGCGAGGCGGCGACCCGGTCGATCATCGAGCTCGACACCAGGGTCTTGCCGATCCGCGCGGTGTCCGGCCACCCCGGTCGGTGGCCACCGAAGAGGTAGCCGATCGCGACCGCGAGGTAGTGGTTGGGGTTCATGAGCCCCGCGTCCGGGGTGACGATGCCGTGCCGGTCCGCGTCCGCGTCGTTGCCGGTCGCCACGTCGTACGCCGACCTCTGCGCGACGAGCGAGGCCATCGCCGAGGGGGAGGAGCAGTCCATCCGGATCTTGCCGTCCCAGTCGAGGGTCATGAACCGCCAGGTGGCGTCGACCAGCGGGTTGACCACGGTCAGCTCGAGGCCGTGCCGGTCGGCGATCTCGCCCCAGTAGTGCACTGACGCGCCGCCCAGAGGGTCGGCGCCGATGCGCACGCCCGCCTCCTTGACCGCGGCCAGGTCGACGACGCTCGGCAGGTCGTCGACGTAGGCGCCGAGGAAGTCGTAGGAGCCGGCCGCCTCGCGGGCGCGGGCGAACGGGATGCGCCGCACCTCTTCGAGGCCGTCGCGGATCAGCTGGTTGGCCCGGGCCGCGATCACCTTCGTCGCGTCCGTGTCGGCCGGACCACCGTGCGGCGGGTTGTACTTGAACCCACCGTCGTAGGGCGGGTTGTGGGAGGGCGTCACCACGATCCCGTCGGCCAGGCCGCTGCCGGTGGTGCGCCCACCGTTGGCGGTCAGGATCGCGTGGGAGACGCCGGGAGTCGGGGTGTAGGCGTCCCGGGCGTCGACCAGCACCGTCACCTCGTTGGCGGCGAGCACCTCGAGTGCCGAGGCCCAGGCCGGCTCGGACAGGCCGTGGGTGTCGCGGCCCAGGAACAGCGGGCCGTCATAGCCCTGCTCCCGGCGGTAGTCACAGATCGCCTGCGTGGTCGCCAGGATGTGGGTCTCGTTGAACGATGTCTTCAGCGACGACCCCCGGTGTCCGCTGGTGCCGAACGCGACCTGCTGGTCGACGTTCTCCGGGTCGGGGACACCGGTGTAGTAGGCCGTGACCAGGTGCGGCAGGTCGACGAGATCGTGTGGTTCGGCGGGCTGTCCAGCGCGGGGGTCGGCCATGGGCGCCATCATGCCCAACGGCTTCAGAGGTAGATGTTGTCGTGCTCCTCGAGGAACGCCTGGAGCTCGTCGTGGGTCGGGGTCCAGCGGCCCTCCGCCATCTCGACGAGCCCCTCGAAGTAGGCCTCGCGCGGCGCCCCGGGCGCGAAGAGGATCAGGAGCGAGGCGGGCTCGCCGGACTGGTTGCGGAACCCGTGGACACCGCCTTCGGGCACGTAGAGGAAGTCGCCGGGCCTCCCGGGGGTCCACGTGCTGCCGTCGTAGAGCTCGGGTGCCCCGGAGAGCACGAAGAACGACTCGCTCATGGTCCGGTGGAAGTGCGGCTGGGCGCCGCCGGGCTCGGTGCCCATGTCCCAGCGGTAGAGGCCGAAACGACCGTTGGTGGTCGCGCCCGTGGCCAGGTAGGCCGCGGCGCCGCCGCCCGGGCGGGGCAGGTCGGGTGGGGTGTCGACGGAGCGGAACCGGGCGGTCACCTCGCCGCCGTCGCCGAGATAGACAGGTGATGGGTAGCTCATGGCTCGATCATGCGCCATCTGTCAGCCAGGCGGTGGACGGCGCAGCGTCTCGACCGGCGACTCGCCGTACGCCGCCCGATAGGCCGCCGCGAACCGGCCGAGGTGGAGGAGGCCGAACCGGGTCGCCACGAACCGGACGGTGGTGGTCTCGGGGGTCGCGGCGAGCAGGACCTCCCGTGCCCGGCGCAGCCGGACCTGGCGCAGGTAGGTCATCGGTGACACGTCGCGGTCCCGGCGGAACCCGGCCTGCAGGGCGCGCACGCTCAGATGCACCTCGCGCGCGAGCCGGACCGTCGTCCAGCCCGCCTCGGGCCGCGCTTCGATGAGCTCGACCGCGCGGGCGATCGCGCTGTAGCTCCCGGCGGGCGCCGGCGCGTCGAGCAGGTCGCGGTAGTTGTGACTGTGTCCCAGCAGGAGGCCGTCGAGCACCAGCGCCTCGACGTGCCGGGCCGCGACCGGCTGGGCGGCCAGCGGACCCGGGTCGTCCAACGATTCCAGGAGCAGCGTGACGACGGGGTCCCAGGCCAGCCCGAGCTCACCGTGCAGGTCCAGGTCCCACTCGAGCTCGAGCGGCTGGACGAGGCTGCGTCCGAGCAGCCGGGAGAGCTCGTCCTCCAGGGCGGACTGCGAGACCATCAGGGCGAGCTGGGCGGTGTCGGCCGACCACGTGAGATGGGCCGGGGCGCCTGGGTGGAGCACGTTGCCCGCGCCGGGCTCGACCAGGCTCTCCGGGCCTCGACCGCTGCGCATCACGGCCCGGCCGGCCAGCTGCAGGTTGATGTGCACCTCGGCGGTGTCGGCCGTGCGGATGTCGACAGCGCGACCGTAGGAGACCTTCCCAGCCAGGAGCGCGCCGTACCTCACGGCGACCAGGTCCAGGTCGACGGTGGAGACGCCGGCGGGCAGGCTCAGCCGGTGTGGCAGGTAGACCTCGGTGACCACGTGCTCGGCCTCGTCGGGGTCGGTCGTGCGGCTGCGGATCTGCTCAGCGCCGCTGCGGTTGTCGCTCACGGTGACGCCACCATGTTCCTGTCTGACCGCCGGGGGGTTGCGGACGGAGACCATCATGGAGCACCCGTGGTGCTCGGGACCGCGAGTTGCCCCCTCGTCGGTGTCCACGCCGCGACGGCCCCTATCCGGCTTGCGCAGTTCCGGGCGAAGGGCACCGGCCGAGCACCACTTGGGTCCACTCTGGAGGAGCGCAGGGCCTTGTGCGAGACCCGCGCACGGCCGCCGGCGCCCCCCGGGTTGGCGGCCACCGGGGGCCGTCTGCGTTGCAGGCGGTCCCCGCACCATCTCCGGACGAACCCACGGCTGTGCGCTTGAATGCGCCATGGCCCTTTCCGACTTCCCGCGGCACCGCCTGACTTTCGGGCCGAGCCCGGTGCACCCGTTGCCCCGGCTCAGCGCCTACCTGGCCGACGGTGGAGCCGGGGCGCAGATCTGGGCCAAGCGCGACGACTGCAACGCCGGCCTGGCCTTCGGCGGCAACAAGACTCGCAAGCTGGAGTACCTCGTCCCCGACGCGCTCGCCCAGGGCGCAGACACCTTGGTCTCGATCGGTGGCTACCAGTCCAACCACACCCGTCAGGTCGCCGCGGTCGCCGCGCACCTCGGCCTGGGGTGCGTGCTGGTGCAGGAGAACTGGGTGCCGAGCTGGACTGACCCGCTGAGCACTCAGGTCGGCAACATCATGCTGAGCCGGATCATGGGCGCGGAGGTGAGGCTGGACCCGGCCGGGTTCGACATCGGGTTCCGTGACTCCTGGCGCCAGGCGCTCTCGGACGTCGAGGCGCGGGGAGGGAGGCCCTACGCCATCCCGGCCGGCGCCTCCGACCACCCGCTGGGTGGCCTGGGGTTCGCCAACTGGGCCGTCGAGGTCGAGCAGCAGGAACGCGAGCTCGGCGTCTTCTTCGACACGGTGGTGGTGTGCACGGTCACCGGCTCGACCCACGCCGGGATGGTCGCGGGGTTCGCCTCACTCGAGCAGGCCGGCGGCCGGCCGCGTCGGGTGATCGGCATCGACGCCTCGGCGACGCTGGACAAGACCCGTGACCAGGTCTCCCGGATCGCCCGGAGCACCGCCGAGCTGATCGGCTTGGGCCGCGACCTTCGCGACGACGAGATCACCGTGCTCGAGGGCTGGGCCGGTGACGTCTACGGGGTGCCTGTCCAGTCGACCCTGGACGCCATCCGGCTGACAGGTCAGCTCGAGGGAGTCATTCTCGACCCCGTCTACGAGGGGAAGTCGATGGCCGGACTCATCGACCTGGTGCGCAACGGGGACATCGGTCCCGACTCGACGGTGCTCTACGCCCACCTCGGCGGCCAGCCGGCGATCAACGCCTACGCCAGCCTGTTCGCCACGACCGAGCGGGTCGAGGGGTGAGGCTCCTGCGCACCCTGACCCTGGTCGGGGTGGTGGCGGCATACCTCGCGGTGGGGCCGTGGGCGCTGCTCCTCGCCGTGCTGGCGCTGCTCGTGCCGCGGGTGCGTCGTGCGGTGTGGCCGTCCTGGGGGCAGCTGCTGGTGTTCACGGTGGTCATCGCGGTCGCGGTCGGTGCGGTGTTGGTCATCCCCGACGGACGCCTCCCGATCCCGCCGGGCGGTGGGCTGCTCGTGACGCCGTCCTTCGAGGGTGAGGAGGCGACCCCGAAGCCCATCTCCCTCCAGATCGACCAGCACCCCCACCTGACGACGAACGGCAAGAGCTCGATGCACGTCGACGGCTGGGCCACCGATGCCTACGCCGGGCCGGGGCCGCTGGGCAAGGACGTCCAGGTCGACTCGGCGTGGTACGGCGTCAAGGAGTGCGCGACCCTGGCGTTCGACTCGAAGGACCGGATCGTCGGCCTCTGTGGCAGCGTCACCGGCCCGGTCCTCCACGTGGTCGACCCCGACTCGATGGACCCGGTCGACACCCTGGAGCTGCCCGGACGCACCGGCAACAACGGCAAGCGGCCGTGGGAGGACATCTGCGGCGGCGCCTACTTCTACCTCGACCGCGACGACCGGGCCTTCGTCGGCACCACCCGGCGCACGATCGTCGTCGTCGACACCGTCGACCTCACCTTCGAGCGCACCATCGACCTCACCGGGGTCATCCCCGAGGACGACTGCCTAGTCGCCCTGATGCCCGACTGGGACGGCCTCGGCACCTGGTGGGTCAGCCAGGATGGCCGGGTCGGGCACGCGGGCGAGTCGGGTGAGTCCACCGTCCTCGACCTGGACGAGGAGATCGCCAACTCGATGGCGGTCGACGCCGAGGGCCTCTACGTCGTCACCGTGGAGGCGCTCTACAAGCTCGCCGTCGGCGACGCTGCCCCGGAGACGCTGTGGCGCACGGCCTACGACAACGGTACCCAGCACAAGCCGGGCCAGCTCAGTGCCGGCAGCGGGACCACGCCCACCGTCCTGCCGAGTGGACTGGTCGCGATCACCGACAACGCCGAGCCGCGGATGCACGTGCAGTTCTACGACGCCCGCTCCGGGAGCCTGGTCTGTGAGGCGCCGGTGTTCTCGGCGGCCGAGAGCGCCACCGACAACTCACTGGTCGCGGTGGGCGAGGCAAGTGTCGTCGTCGAGAACAACTACGGCTACGACAGCCCGCTGACCACCACCTTGGGCCGCGCCACCCCCGGGGGGCTCGCCCGGGTCGACGCCGTACCAGCCGACGGCACCGGTGGCCGGGAGTGCCAGGTCGCCTGGACCTCCGAGGAGATCGCCCCCACCTCGGTGGCCAAGGCGTCACTGGTCAACGGGCTCGTCTACGCCTACACCACGCGGTCCAGCCGGTGGGGCGTGCAGGCCTGGTACGTCACCGCGATCGACGCCGCAACCGGGAACACCGCGTTCTCCGTGCGGACCGGCACCGGGTCGATGTTCAACAACCACTACTCCGCGGTGACGTTGGCGCCCGACGGTTCGCTGTACGTCGCCACGCTGGCGGGCATGGTGCGGTTGCGCGACGGGGACTGAGGGTTCGGTCAGGGCGTGGTGGCGAGTGACACCACGATCCGAGCGCCCAGGTCCTGGTCGCCCTCGACGGAGACCGCACCCGGCTCGGCTTCGCAGCGGCCGCCGGCCAGCCGGATGAAGCTCTCGCGGTCCATGCGCAGCGTGACGGTGGGGTCGGCCGGTGCCTGCGGCAGCCGCTCACCGCGGCCGGCGTCGTTGACCGCGAACGCGAAGGGCTCGCTGCCGTCCATGTCGAGCACCAGCGTCGTGCCGGGTGGCGCGCCGACCTTCTTGCCCAGCACGAAGCCGAGGCTCTCCGCGAGGTACTCGGCGGTGTGCCGCGCCGGGGCGGTGTCCATCCCGCCGGGCCGGCCGATGGCGCGCCTGATGTCCTGCTCGTGCATCCAGACGTCGAGGGGGCGGTTGCGGAGCAGGGTCCGCCAGGTCCACGGCACCCCGCCGAAGATCGGCGACGGCTGCCCGGAGGCGTCGGTCGGAGGATCAGCCAGCAGAGCGGTGTGGCGCGCGGTGACGGCGGAGCGGATCTCGTTGATGATCGCGTCGGGGGTGGCATCGCGACGGTTGACCACCCCGATCTCGGTGTAGAGGCCCATCAGGCTGGTCACGTGGGGCGGCTCCCCGACGTCCGCAGTCTCTTCAGGTGCACCGGCGAGGATGCCCTCGAGGTGTGCGGTGTGGCTCGCGACCGCGCGGACGTCCCAACCGGCCAGGTCGGTGGGGGTGTCCCACTGCTCCTCGGGCACCGACTCGAGCAGGTCGAGGAAGGCGTTGATCGCCTGCCACCAGATCTCGACGTAGCCGGCCAGCTCATCGCGGTCGTCGGTCTGCTCACCCGTGGTCGCACCCATGCGTCCGGAGCCTAGTGGTGGCTCACCCCCGGGCCAGAAGGACAGCGATACCGAGCATGGTCAGGCCGATGAGGACGTCGAGCACCTGCCAGGCCCGCGGCAGCGCGAGCAGCGGAGACAGCAGCCGCGCCCCGAACCCCAGCCCGGAGAACCACAGCACCGAGGCGAGGCCGGCACATGTGGCGAACCACCAGCGGCCGTCACTGCCGTGCGTGTTGGCGATCGACCCCAGCAGCAGCACGGTGTCGAGGTAGACGTGCGGGTTGAGCCAGGTCAGCGCGGTGGCGGTGAGCACGGCCGCTCGCCGGGAGATGGGGTCCGGGGTGCCGGCGGACAGGCCGCCGCTGTGCCGGGCCTTGAGCAGCGAACCGACGCCGTACGCGACGAGGAAGGCGACGCCGAACCAGCGGATCGCGTCGAGCACCCAGGCTGCCTGCTCGACGACCGTCCCGATCCCGGCGACGCCCCCCACGATGAGCAGCAGGTCGGAGACCGCGCAGATCCCCACGACGACGGCCACGTGCTCGCGGGCCAGGCCCTGACGCAGCACGAACGCGTTCTGCGCGCCGATGGCCACGATGAGGGTCAGTCCGGTGAGCAGTCCGGCGGCCGAGGAGTCGAGCACCCCACCACGCTAGGCAGCGGGCCTGCTTTAGACCAGCGAATGTTTCTGACCAACCATTAGCATAGCTACATGCCGTTCAACGCCGCCGGTGTCGAGGCCCTGGTGGCGATCGCCGACCACGGCACCTTCGACGCAGCGGCGCGCGCGCTCCACGTCACGCCCAGTGCGGTCAGCCAGCGGATCCGGGCTCTCGAGCACGAGGCAGGACAGGTCGTGGTCCGCCGGGGCTCGCCGTGCGTCCCGACGGAGGCGGGCACCGCGCTGGTCCGGCTCGGTCGCCAGCTGCAGCTGCTGGACGCCGAGGCGCGCGCCACCCTCCGCGACCAGCACGGCCGGGTCGAGATGACCGTGGCCGTCAACGCGGACTCGCTGGCCACCTGGTTCCGCGACGTGCTCGCCGAGGTCGCCCGCCGCGAGGATCTCGTCGTGCGCCTGGTCGTCGAGGACCAGGCCTACTCCGCCGAGCTGCTGCGCAGCGGGGAGGCCCTGGGGGCCGTCACCAGCGACCCGCACCCCGTCCAGGGCTGCCGGGCCGAGCACCTCGGGTTCCTGCGCTACCGGCCGGCGGCGACCCCCGAGCTCGCGCGGCGCTGGCGCGCGGGGCGGGGCATGGACTGGCAGCGGATGCCGGTCGTCGTCTTCAACGCGAAGGACGCGCTCCAGCACGACCTGCTCCGTGCTCGCGGGGTCACGGACCCGGATGTGGTCCACCTGGTCCCGACCAGTGCGGACTTCCTCGAGGCCGTGCGTCTCGGGCTCGGCTGGGGCATGCTGCCCGAGCCGCAGCTCCGCCCGGCCGTCGAGGCGGGCACCCTCGTCACGCTCGGCGGGCGGAGCCACCACGACGTGCACCTGCACTGGCAGCGCTGGCGGATCGACTCGGCAGCCCTGTCGAGGCTCACCGACGCCGTACGACGGTGTTCCTCCGCCCACCTACGACGCTGACCCGCCCGTTCGGAAGGTTCCGAACGGGCGGGTCAGGTGTGTCGTGCGGGCCCGAGCGTCAGAAGGCCGCCTCGTCGAGGTCCATGACCGACAGGTCGGTCGCCTCGGCGATTGCGCGCTCGGCGCTGATCCTGGGCAGGTTGTGCTGCGCGAAGAACTGCGCGGCCGCGACCTTGCCCTCGTAGAACGCCTTGTCCTTGGCGCCGATCGACGCCGGGTCGCCGCCGAGCTTCTCCAGGGCGACCTCCGCCTGGCGCAGCAGCAGCCAGCCGCAGACGACGTCGCCGAGCACCATCAGCAGCCGGGTGGTGTTGAGCCCGACCTTGTAGATGTTGCGGATCTCGCCGGGCTTCCCCTGAGAGTTCTGGGAGGACGGGTCCGCGGACATCAGGTCGTCGATCATGTGGCCGACGATGGCGTTGGCGTCCTCGAGGGCGGTGGCGAGCAGCTCGCGCTCCACCTTGAGGCGACCGTTGCCTGCCTCGCTGCCGATGAAGGACTCGATCTCCTTCGCCAGGTGACCCAGCGCCTGGCCCTGGTCCTTGACGATCTTGCGGAAGAAGAAGTCCTGCCCCTGGATCGCCGTGGTGCCCTCGTAGAGCGTGTCGATCTTGGCGTCACGGACGTACTGCTCGAGCGGGTACTCCTGGAGGAAGCCGGAGCCCCCGAAGGTCTGCAGCGACTCGGTGCCGAGCAGCACCCACGAGCGCTCCGAGCCGTAGCCCTTGACGATCGGGAGCAGGAGGTCGTTGACCGCCATCGCGAGCTTGGTGTCGTCGCTGTCCGTGGTGCCCTCGTGCTCGGCGATCTGGACCTTGTCCTGCCACGACGCCGTGTAGAGGACCAGCGCGCGCATCGCCTCGGCGAAGGACTTCTGCACCATCAGGGACCGGCGCACGTCCGGGTGATGGGTGATGGTCACGCGGGGCGCGGTCTTGTCGCCCGACTGCGTCAGGTCGGCGCCCTGGATGCGCGACTTGGCGTAGTCCAGCGCGTTGAGGTAGCCCGTCGACAGGGTGGCGATGGCCTTGGTGCCGACCATCATCCGGGCGTTCTCGATGACCTGGAACATCTGCGCGATGCCGTTGTGCACCTCACCGAGGAGCCAGCCCTGGGCCGGCTCGCCGCCGCCCACGCCCGGGTCGCCGAAGGTGACCTCGCAGGTGTTGGACACCTTGATGCCCATCTTGTGCTCGACGTTGGTGACGTAGGCGCCGTTGCGGGCGCCGGTGAGCTCGCCGGTCTCGTGGTCGAAGTGGAACTTCGGCACGATGAACAGCGACAGACCCTTGGTGCCCGGGCCCCCGACGCCCTCGATGCCGACCGGGCGGGCCAGCACCAGGTGGATGATGTTCTCCTGCAGGTCGCTCTCGCCGGAGGTGATGAAGCGCTTGACGCCCTCGATGTTCCAGGAGCCGTCGTCGTTGAGGGTGGCCTTGGCGCGGCCGGCGCCGACGTCCGAGCCGGCGTCGGGCTCGGTCAGCACCATCGTGGTGCCCCACTCGCGCTCCACGATCAGCTGGGCGATGCGCTTGTCGCGCTCGTTGCCGTTGCGCTCGATGACCCCCGCGAACGCCGGGCCGCAGCCATACATCCAGATCGGGGCGTTGGACCCGAGCACCATCTCCGCGATCGCCCAGTTGAGCGTGGAGGGGGCGTAGGTGCCGCCGATCTCCTCCTTGATCTGCAGACGCCAGTACTCCGCGTCCATCCACGCGCGGTAGCTCTTGGTGAACGACTCGGGCAGCGGCGCGCTGCTGGTGGCCGGGTCGAAGACCGGGGGGTTGCGGTCGCTGTCGGTGTAGGACGCCGCCAGGTCCTCACGGGCGAGCCGGTCGACCTCGGCGAGGACCGACCGTGCGGTGTCGGCGTCGACCTCGGCGAACGGGCCCGTGCCGAGCACGTCGTCCCGTCCGAGCACCTCGAAGAGGTTGAACTCGATGTCGCGCAGGTTGCTCTTGTAGTGGCTCACGGGACGCACCCCTTCGTCGGATGTCGCTGCAGGCGGTGCCGCTGGGGTTACCAGCGGGTTCTACTAGTCAGTAACTTCAAGCGTAGGTGGCGGGTTACGGCTCCGCAACCCGAACGCCGAAGGTCGTGAGGCACGTCTCGTGCGGACCGCGGGCGGGGCAGCGGCCGTCAACACGTAGTAAGTGAGGAATCTGTATCGACTTCTGACACACTCGCCCTCATGCGGGTGTCAGCCAAGTCCGACTACGCCCTGCGGGCGCTGATCGAGATGGCGTCGCGCGTCGACGGCCGTCCGGTCAGCGCAGAGGAGCTGGGCCGGCTGCAGGAGATCCCTCACGGCTTCCTCCAGGCGATCCTGGCCGACCTTCGCCGCGCCGGCATCGTGATGTCGCAACGCGGCCAGTCCGGCGGCTGGCGGATGGGGCGGTCCGCTGACCAGGTCAGTGTCGCGGACGTGATCCGCGCCGTGGACGGGCCGCTGGTCTCGGTCTACGGGCTGCGGCCCGAGGCGGTGTCCTACAACGAGACCGCCGAGGTGCTCCAGCACGTGTGGATCGCGGCCCGCCACTCGCTGCGCGACGTGTTCGAGCACGTGTCGATCCAGCAGCTCGCCGACGGCCGGCTCCCCAAGGCGGTCACCACCAGGACCGCCGACGAGGACGCCTGGCAGCCGCACTAGCTACTCACCCGCGCAGCGCGGCTGGGTCGGTGGCCGGGGCGGGCTTGGCCGGCAGCTCGAGGCCGCGGGTCTGGATGCCGAGCGCCTCGCCGAACCGGCTCCACGCGTCGTCGGGCCGGGCCGGGTCGACCTGGATCAGGTGCAGCCGCTCGGGGCGCTGCACGGCCGCGGACCAGCGGTCGACCACCGAGGTCAGGTCGTAGTCCTCGGGGAACATCGCGGCACGCGGGTCGGGCGACCCGACCGTGACGACGACGTGCACGGTGCAGCCGGGGAGCTGGTCGACCATGAGGGCGATGCCCTCGGGCGGTACGCCGGCCAGCAGGTGGTGGCTGAACACCACCGTGTCCTTGTTCTTGATGGCGCGACGGCACAGCCGTGCCCACGCCCCTTCGACGTCCTTGCGGCGCAGGTCCCACGCGCGGTGGTCGCGGCGCATCTCGACCGCGGCGTTGAACATCTCCATCTCGGAGCGGGCGGGCAGGCGGACCCGCCGCCCGCCCCGGTCGACCAGGCCCACGGGGGTGCTCGCGTGCCGTCGCAGCGACGCGTCGAACAGGGCGCCACCGCTGTGCGGCAGCCCGACATGGAGGAAGGCCCTCTGCTTCGCCATGGGTCCAGGCTCCCGGCGGCCTGCGACGCCACGGTGAACCCAACGTGTCGCGCAGCGGTCCGGTCGACGTGACGTGCACCACTAGAACACGTTCCAGTCTCGGCCGTACGATGCCGGGATGATCACCTCCGACGCCATCACCTGGAACGCCTCGACGGAGGAGCACCCGGCGCGCTCGGCCTCCCAGCGCAGCTACTCCGCGGTGGCCAAGGGCGACCTCGCCGAGTGGCTCACGGTCTATGCCGAGGACGCCGTCCTCGAGGACCCGGTCGGTCCCTCGATGTTCGACCCGGAGGGCAAGGGCCACCACGGTCACGAGGGAATCTCCGCGTTCTGGAAGCTCGCGATCGAGCCGATCGAGAAGTTCGAGTTCACCATCAACGAGTCGTTCGCCAACGGCAACACCTGCGCCAACCTCGGCCGGATCAAGACCTCGTTCCCGGACGGCAGCTACACGGTCACCGACCTGATCATGGTCTACGTCGTCAACGGGGACGGGACGGTCGCGTCGATGAAGGCCTACTGGGAGCCGGACCGCACGATGGCGTCGTTCACAGCCGCGTCGTGACCCACTCGACGAAGGGCCGGTAGGCGCGCCAGTCCTTGCGGACCAGGTCGAGCAACTTGGGTGTGGAGATCTCCGGCCCGAACCCGAGCTCGCGGCCCACGGTCAGCGACTTGTGCCGCAGCAGGTCGATGCGGGGGTGGTCGGCGTCGTATCCCCGGGGCGTGGTCTTGAGCTTGTCGCCGCCGATCGTGACTCCGGACCTCTCGAGCTTGGTGAGGATCTTCGCGAGCTCCGGACCGGTCAGGTCGCTGGCGACGGCATCCCGGAACGCCGCCAGTCGCGGCCCGCTGGCCTCGTAGAACCCGGCTCCGGTGCGAACACCGCCGGCCGACACCTGGACGTACCAGCCGGTCGACGGGGCGACCGCGACATAGGCGCCCTGGTGGGTCTTGTAGGGCGTCTTGTCCTTGGCGAACCGGACGTCGCGGTAGGGCCGGAAGATCTTGGCGGTCTGACCGTCCGGCGCGAACTCCGGCGTGAGCGCGGCCATCAGCGCCTGCATCGGCGCCTTCACGGCCTCGTCGTAGACGTGTTTGTGCTTCTCCCAGAAGGACTTGGTGTTGTCCATCTCGAGGTCGTCGTAGAAGTCGAGGGCGGCGACGGGGAACCCGTTGAACTCCATGCGCCCTCCGGTCGTGCTTGCGTCCCAGCCCTCGCTGCGGTGGTCTCGACTCGCCCGTCGCGGCCTCGTTCCTCGGCCGCGGGGCTTGCTCGACCTTCGCTCGCGACGCCGTCCGCTCGTTCCTCGCGGACGGCTGCTCGCTCGAGCGGATGACGAGATTCGAACTCGCGACATCGACCTTGGGAAGGTCGCGCTCTACCAACTGAGCTACATCCGCAGACCGGTCGGAACCGGCGGGGCGATGCTATCCCAGCCTGCCCGGGCCACGGAGGGCACCGAGGTCTGCGTGGATTCCTCATGCCTGAGGTGACCCCTTAGTCCGAGCCTCGACGTCGTGCCCACCGCACCGTGCGGGGGCCTCGAGGAGGACTGAGATGGACACGTCATACCTGCGCGACCGGCTCGCGCAGCACGTGGCCGGTGAGGTGTACGCCGCCACCGACCCCGCGGCCGCCGCCGAGGTGGCCGCGTTCAACCTGAGCGTCACCCACCGACCCGCCGTCGTGGTCGCCGCCCGCGCCGCCACCGACGTCGCGGCGGCCGTGCGGTTCGCCCGCGCGGCCGGGCTGCAGGTGACCGTGCAGGCCACCGGCCACGGCGCCGCGGCCCCCGCCGAGGACACCGTGTTCGTGTCCACCCGGCACCTGCAGGGTCTCCAGGTCGACCCGGTTGCCCGGACCGCGCGGGCGGAGGCCGGCGTGCGGTGGCGGCAGGTCATCGACGCCGCAGTCCCGCACGGACTGGCCCCGCTGTCGGGGTCGTCGTCCGGGGTGGGCGTCGTCGGCTACACGTTGGGAGGGGGGATGGGCCACCTCGCCCGGCGGCACGGCTTCGCGGCCGACCACGTGACGAGCGTCGAGCTGGTCACTGCCGACGGCGAGCTGCGCACCGTCACCGCCGCGACCGACCCCGAGCTCTTCTGGGCCGTTCGCGGCGGTCAGGGCAGCTTCGGCATCGTGACCGCGATCGAGTTCGACCTGCTGCCGGTGCCACGGTTCTTCGGAGGCGCCATGTTCTTCACCGGCGAGGGCATCGAACCGGTCCTGCGCGCCTTCGGCAGGTGGGCGCCGACGCTGCCCGAGGAGGCGACGACCTCGGTCGCGCTGCTACGGCTTCCGCCTCTCGACAGCGTGCCGCCACCACTGCAGGGCACCGTCGCCCTGTCGCTGCGGTTCGGCTTCACCGGGTCCGCCGAGGAGGGTGAGGTGCTGCTCGCCCCCATGACCGGGCTGGCGCAGCCCGTGCTCGGCGGCTTCGGCCCGATGCCGTACGCCGAGGTCGACCGCATCCACATGGACCCGCCGGAGCCGGTCCCGGCCGTGACCCGCGGCGCGCTCCTGAGCGCCATGCCCGGGGAGCTCGTCGACGCGCTGCTCGCGGTCGCCGGCCCGGGCGTCGACGTGCCGCTCGCCGTGGCCGAGATCCGCCTGATGGGCGGCGCCCTCGGTCGTCAGGCGGCCGTCCCGAACGCCGTCGCCGGCCGCGACGGTGCCTTCGCGCTGACGGTGGTCGCGCCCGCGCCGCCACCGCTGGCGACCGTGGCCCCGGCGGTGGCCGCGCAGGTGGTCGACGCGCTCGGCGCCTGGTCGACCGGCTCCCAGCTGGTCAACTTCCTGGGTCACGGCTCCCACGCGAGCCCCTGGCCGCCGGAGGTGCTCGACCGGCTCCGGCGCGTCAAGGCCGCCGTCGACCCGACGGACGTCTTCGGCGGCGTCGTCACCGCATCCGCCCTCACCGAGGCGGGTGCCCGATGACCCGCGAAGTGGTCGTGGTCGAGCCCGGACAGGGTGACCGCGTCGGCAACGTCGAGTTCCTCGCGCGCACCGTCGACACGCCGTTCTTCAACCTCGGCGTCGTCACCCTGACGCCGGGGCAGGGTGTCTCCGGCCATGTACACGACGCCGAGGACGACTCGTGGCTAGTCCTCGACGGCACCCTGACGGTCACCGTCGGGGACGACCGCCGGGTGCTCCGGGCCGGCCCGGGGACGTTCGTCCTCGTGCCCGAGGGGACCTACCACGCGCTGGACAACGAGGGGCCGGACGACGTCCGGTTCCTCAACGTCCACTCACCGGGGGGCTTCGACCGGCGGATCGGCTGGCGGCCCCGTCGGGCCGCCGGGCTCGTGGCCACCAGCCTCGTGGCAGTCGCGCTGCTCCTGCTGGGCACGACGGGACCCGCAGCCGCTGCGGGCCTCACGAAGGCCAAGGTCCAGCAGATCGCGGCCAAGGTGTCCGCGACGGTCGTCCAGCAGCAGGCTCCGAAGCTGTCGGTCGCGCATGCGGTGACGGCCGGCCAGGCGGCGACGGCGGCGCGAGCCGAGGTCGCGGGGGACACGGACCGGCTGGGCGGACGTGCTCCGGCCGCCTACCTGGACCGCATCGCGGTCAGCGACCAGGGCGGCAGTGCGACGACCTCGACCACGCCGGTCCCGATCGTCGAGCCGCTCGCCCTGGTCGTCCCGCCGGGTGTCGAGGCCCTGAGGATCAGCGGCGTGGCGGCGTTCGAGGGCCAGCCCGGAAAGGCACTGCTGTACGCCGTGGTCGACGCGGAGGTCTGCACGGGCTCGGGGCGCGTCATCCCCGGCTCGTACGGCGCCAGCGCACCGGTCCACCAGACCGTGACCCTGGACCGCGTCGTCACCATCACCCCCGGCGCGCACGTGGTCACTCTCTGTGGGCAGACCGTGCAGGACAGCACCCGGCTGAGCCCGGTGCTGGTCGTCCAGACGGTGCCGGACCTGACCGGCGTCCCCCCGACGTACTGATCCGCCGGTGCCATCGGCCGCGGCGACGCTCACCGGCGTCGTCGCGGCCGGTTCGCCGCCGGTAGGTTGTCGCCGTGCTGCTGAGCGACCGAGACATCCTCGCCGAGATCGAGGCGGGTCGTGTGGTGATGGAACCGTGGGAGCCCGGGATGCTGCAGCCCAGCTCGATCGACGTGCGGCTCGACCGGTACTTCCGGGTCTTCGAGAACCACCGATATCCGCACATCGACCCGGCCGCGGACCAGTCGGACCTGACCCGGGTGGTCGAGCCCGAGGGCGACGAGCCGTTCATCCTGCACCCCGGCGAGTTCGTGCTCGGGTCGACCTACGAGGTCGTCACGCTGCCCGCCGACGTCGCCGCCCGGGTCGAGGGCAAGTCCTCGCTCGGCCGGCTGGGCCTGCTTACCCACGCGACCGCCGGCTTCGTGGATCCGGGCTTCTCCGGGCACGTGACTCTCGAGCTCGCCAACGTCGCGACCCTGCCGATCAAGCTCTACCCGGGCATGAAGATCGGGCAGTTCTGCTTCTTCCGGCTGTCCTCACCGTCCGAGCATCCCTACGGCTCCGACAAGTACGGCTCGCGCTACCAGGGCCAGCGTGGCCCGACCCCTTCGAGGTCGTTCCAGAACTTCCACCGCACCCACATCTGACGACTCCACCGGTCAGGTTAGGCTTGCCTAACTATGACGGTGACCTTTCCCCACCTCGGCATGCTCCTGGAGGAGGTCGAGGTGCGCCGTGTCGAGCGGCTCTCGCCCAGCTTCGCGCGGTTCGAGCTCGGCAGTCCGGCCTTCGCCGAGCTGGGCTGCGACGGCCCGACCTACGACCAGCGCATCAAGCTGGTGTTGCCGCACGAGCACGGTCCGGTGCCGTCGTTCGAGGGGGCCGACGACTCCTGGTGGGACAGCTGGCTCGCGCGGCCGGTCGAGGAGCGCGGCCACCTGCGGACCTACACGGTCCGCGCCGTGGTCGGGTCGGGCGAGGACACCCGGCTCGTCGTCGACATCGTCCTCCACGACGACCACGACGGGGGCAAGGTCGGGCCGGGCAGCGCGTGGGCGTCGCGCGCCAAGGCCGGCGACCGGCTCGTGGTGATGGCGCCACGCCGCGGCCACCCGTACGGCGGCATCGAGTTCGCCCCCGGCGAGGCCCGCCGGGTGATGCTCGTCGGCGACGAGACCGCGGTGCCCGCGATCGCGGGGATCCTGCGGGACCTGCCAGCGGACGCGACAGGGACGGCATTGCTGGAGGTGCCGCTGACCGAGGATGTCCAGGATCTGGTGGCGCCACCCGGGATGAAGGTGCGGTGGCTGCCCAGGGACCGGCGACCTCTGGGCTCGCTGGTGCACGCGGCGGCGCTCGAGACGATGGGTGTGGCACCCGTGGCCGTCGAGGTGGGCGACGACGAGGTGGACCCGGACCTGTGGGAGACGCCGACGTACTCGTCCTCCGGCGAGGCGGTCGGCACCGACTGGGCGAGCCATGACGACCTGTACGTCTGGATCGCGGGTGAGTCGAAGGTCGTGACCGGGCTGCGGCGCGTGCTGGTCAGGGACCTCGGACTCGACCGGCGTCAGGTGGCGTTCATGGGCTACTGGCGCCTCGGCGTCTCGATGGCATAGCGCCCGGTCAGCTGTCCAGCTTGTCGGCGAACCGGCGCAGGCCCTGGGCCAGCCGGTGTCGGCGCGGCGCGGCCGGGATCTGTGGTGCCGACGCGCGGGCCACGCGCTCGGCGATCTGGTGTCGAGCCTGGGCCTCGATCATCGTGGTGTCCATGGCGGTGCTCCTTGGTGGTCGTGTCATGAGTCTTGCGGTGACCACCGACATCCCGGCGGTCCCGCGGTGCTGTTCAGACCTGGGTGAGGACGATGTCCCCGGAGACGGTCTTGGCGCGCAGCTCGACGTGGTCCTGGCCCTGCGCCGGCTGGCCCGCGCCCTCCAGGGACGAGCGGATGCTGCCGGAGACGGTGGTGAGGTCGGTCCACACCGGGAGCCCTGCCGGGATGCCGACGCGCACGTCGCCGGAGGCGCCCTTGGCCGTGAGTCGGCCGCGGTGGGCGTGGTCGATGACGAAGTCGCCGCTGCCGGTGGCCAGGCTGACGTCGTCGTGTGCCTGGCCCACCCGGAGGTCGCCCGAGCCGGTCTTGACGACCGTCTCCGCGTGCGATGCGTCGATCTTCACGTCCCCCGATCCGGTGGACACGACCACTGTGCGGTCGGTGTGCCCGACGCGTACGTCGCCCGACCCGCTCTTGACCCGGAGGTCGGCCTGAGCGTGGTCCAGCTGGATGTCACCCGAGCCGGTCTCGACGACCGCGGGGCCGCGCGAGGTGTCGATCTTGACGTCGCCTGACCCGCTCTTGACCGCGGTGGAGCCGGCGTCGCCCTCGATGGTGACGTCCGCGCTGCCGGTCTTGGCCGCGACGTTGGAGGCCGTCGGGACGACCGCTGTCACGTAGAGCTCGGCGTCGCCGCCGAAGAACCCGCCGCGCTGCTTCGGGCCGATGACCTCGATGCGTGAGCCGTGCTGCTCCACCCGGGTCTGGTCGGCGTCTCGGCCCTCCACCTCGATGCGGGTCTCGGTGGTGTCGGTGCAGGTGACCGTGACCGAGCCCTTGCCGATCTCGACCTGGAGGTCGACGGGCTCGTGGGTCTCGAAGCGGTGGTCGGACATGGCGTGCTCCTGTTCGAGGGTGTGTTCGTCCACGGGGCCGGCGAACGCCGGTCCCGGAAGTGGGTGCTGGTCGGTGGTGTCGAGGGTGGGCCGGTCAGAGCCAGCCGGTCATGCGGCGCTCACCGCGCTTGTTGCCGAACATGTCGCTCAGCTGGTCGCCGAGCATCCGGATGCTCGACAGGTCGACGTCCACGTTGATGGCGTCCTCGCGGGTGGCGGCCCGGACGACGTTGACCAGCCAGGTGTTGAGCGAGTGGCCGGAGCGCGCCGCGAACTCCTCGGCGCGGGCCTTGACCGCCTCGGGGAGACGCAAGGTGATCCGGGCGACGTTGCCGTCCTCCACCTCGTCCGGGGACGGGGGCGAGGGCGGGCTCGGGGGAGCGGGTGGGGCCGGCGGTCCGGCCGGGGCCTGGTCGACCACGAACTCGAGGTCGCGGCCGTCGAGCCGGACGTCGACGCCGCCGGCCGCCATCTCGGAGGTGATCTCGGCTGCGGCGTGGGAGATGGCCTCCATCATCGCCAGCCGGGCCGAGGAGTCGAGCGCGTAGCCGAGCCGCTCGGCGAGCTCGCGGGCCTCAGGACCCGAGGCCTCGGCAGCCGAGGCGAGGTCGGCGCGCAACCGTTCGACGTACGGGGTGATGTCCATGTGCACCACAATGACACCATAGTGATGTCATGTCAAGGGCAGACTGATGTCAGTGATTGGCGAGATGACATCAGATCGGTGGTACACCGCGGTCAGGGCGGGTCGACCGCGGTGTAGATCACCACGCCGTCGATGACCCGTTCGGAGTCGCGGTAGAGGTCGATCACCAGGGGGCAGCCGAGCGTCTGCCCGATCCGGCGGCCGTCGATCCGGAGCCGCAGCGCCGTGCGCTCGCCCGCGGCTGCGGGGCGGGGGATGCCGCAGGTCGCCGGCGGAGGCACCCCCTGGGTCACGGTCAGCATCGGCTGGCGGGTCGGTGTGCTGGCCGGGGCGTGGGCCTGCCTCCTGATCAGCGCCCGCAGGGCCTCCCACCTCGCCGAGCGCGCGGCGCCCACGCCCGAGCGGGGCTCTCCCTCCACACCGTCGATGACCACGCTGACGGTCCGGGCGAACTCCGGGCTGGTCGCGCCGGTGACCGCGAAGTCGATGAAGTCCCAGGCGTCACCCCTCCTGACGAACTGCGCCTCGCAGTTGGAGCCGGACGGGACGGCGGTGAAGACGTCGACCCGGCCGCCCTCCTCCAGGGGTTCACCCGCCTGCGGCGCGGACGTCAGCACCTGGCCGAGGGGCTCGCACTCCCTGACCGGCCGCAGCACCACGTCATAGCCCTGGTCCTCGAGCAGTGCCGCCGCCCGCTCACCGGAGTAGCCGAACAGTGCCGGCATCGGCTCGGTGGCCGGCTCCTGGGCCAGCACGACGGCCACGGTGACGCCGATGCCGAGCAGGCCGAGCCCCACCCACGGCCAGGGGCTGCGCCCGGGCTCGGGGACGTTGAGCACGGCGCGCTCCAGCGCGGCGTAGACGTCCGGGTCGGGGTCGTCGGCCCTCCGGATCGCCTTCTGCTGGTCGAGGAGCACCTGGTCGACGTACTCGCTCGCCGTGCCCTCGGGCGCCCCGAGCTCGACGGCCCGCTCCAGCAGCCGTCCGTAGCGCGCGGCGACGTACTCGTCGACGTTCATGACGTGACCACGGTAGGTCTCCGGAGCCAACGGGCCCTCCGGCTCGGCCCAGACGGACCTGACGCCCGCTACGCGCCTGGACCTCTGGGCGTCAGAGGTCGAAGAGCGAGCTGGTGCCGGAGATGTCGACGTCGGTCTTGGGCTGGTTGGCCCCGCCGGACGAGGCCGGCTTGGACTTCTCCTCAGGCTCGTCATCCACCTGCTCGGGCTCGACCTCTTCGACCTCGGGCTCGTCGAAGGTGGCGGCCTGGCTCAGCGCTGCGCCGCCGCTGACCGGCGCCTCGTCCTTGGCCTCGGGCTCCGGATCCGCGTCGGGCTCGGCGTCCCTGGTGGCCGGTGCCCCGACCGCTTCAGGCGCGGCGATGTCGAAGAGCGAGCCTCCGGACGACAGGTCGGCGGCCGGGGTCGGCTGGGGTGCCTTCGCTGCGGGGGTCTCGACAGGCTCGACCATCGGGGAGTCGGCTGCCGCTGCCGGCTCCGGCTCTGCCTCCGCTGCCGGCTCGGGCTTCGCCTCGGGCTCGATGTCGAACAGCGAGCCGCCGGAGCCGAGTTCCGCGGTCGGCTCGGCCGCCTTGGGGGCGGGCTCGGCGTCGGTCTTCTTCAGCGCCTCCTTGTCCGGCGCCGGCGCGGGCTCGTCGCCGCCGAGGTCGAACAGCGAGCCGCCGGAGTCGGCGGGCTTCGCGGCGGGGGGCTTCTCCCCGGCCGCGGGGGGCTCGTCGCCGCCCACGTCGAACAGCGACCCGCCGCCGCTCGCGGCAGGTGCAGGCTTCTCCGCCGTCTCGGCTGGGCGCTCCTCGGTGAGTGTCGCGGTGCCCCCACCTGACTCGGACGGTGCCGCCGCCGACGCGGAGCCACCGGCGCGTGCCCTCGTCGCCGACTCGCCCTTGACCGAGGCGAGCAGCATCTGCGCGACATCGAGGACCTCGACCTCCTCGCGGGCCGTGCCCTTGGCCTGCGCGGCGGTGAGCCCGTCGGAGAGCATCACCCGGCAGAACGGGCAACCCACGGCGATCTGGTCGGCGCCGGTGCCGACCGCCTCGTTGGTGCGGTTCTCGTTGATCCGCTCGCCGATGTTCTCCTCCATCCACATGCGGGCACCGCCGGCGCCGCAGCAGAAGGACCGCTCGGAGTGGCGCTCCATCTCGACGAACTCCGCCCCGGGGAGCACCTGGAGGAGCTCGCGCGGCGGGGAGTAGACCCCGTTGTGGCGGCCGATGTAGCAGGGGTCGTGGTAGGTGATCGACCGCTTCGCGGCGCCGGCACCTTCCTTGACCGGGGTCAGCTTGCCCTCGCGCACCAGCCGGTTGAGCAGCTGGGTGTGGTGGGTGACCTCGAGCTCGACACCGAACGCGGCGTACTCGTTCTTCAGGGTGTTGAAGCAGTGGGCGCAGGTCGAGACGACCTTCTTGACCTTGAACTCCTTGAAGGTCTCGGCGTTCTGCGCGCCCAGCTGCTGGAACAGGAACTCGTTGCCGGCCCGGCGGGCCTGGTCGCCGGTGCAGGTCTCGCCGTTGCCCAGCACGGCGAACGAGACGCCGGCCATGTCGAGCAGCTCGGCGACGGCACGGGTGGTCTTCTTCTGCCGGTCCTCGTAGGCGCCGGCACAGCCGACCCAGAACAGCCACTCCACCTCGTCGAGCGACTCGACGTCCTCGCCGACCACCTTGACGTCGAAGGGCAGGTCCTTGGCCCAGTCGAGCCGGGCCGTGGCGGACATGTTCCAGGGGTTGCCCTTGTTCTCCATCCCCTTGAACAGCTGGTTGAGCTCGGCCGGGAAGTTGGCCTCGACGAGCACCTGGTAGCGCCGCATGTCGATGATGTGGTCGACGTGCTCGATGTCGACCGGGCACTGGTTGACGCATGCGCCGCAGGTGACACAGGACCACAGCACGTCGGTGTCGATGACCGCGCCGCCCTCGGGCTCCCACGCCAGGCCCTCGGTCTCTCCGACCAGCGGGCGCTCCGCCTCGGCCAGGACGTCGGCGGGCAGGTTCGCCCGGTCTGCCTCGGAGGCCAGCGTGTAGGGCGCCTTCGCGAACGCGTGGTCGCGGAGGTTCATGATCAGCATCTTGGGAGACAGCGGCTTCTCGGTGTTCCACGCCGGGCACTGCGACTGGCAACGACCGCACTCGGTGCAGGTCGCCATGTCCAGCAGGCCCTTCCAGCTGAAGTCCTCGATGGACCCGACACCGAGCTTGGCGTCCTCGTCGAGGTCATCGAGGTCGTCGAGGGTGACCGGCACACCGGCGTTGGTCAGCGGCTTCACCGCGCCCAGCGCCACCGGCTCGCGCTTGAAGAGCACGTTGAGGGGCGCCACGAAGATGTGGAGGTGCTTGGAGTTGAGCACGATCACCAGGAACGCCAGCATCACGCCGATGTGGAGCAGCAGCCCCACTCCCTCGAGGAGCTCGAGGGCGTCGTGGGAGAGGCCGTCCAGGACCTTGCCGATCGCCGTGGAGGCGAAGGCGCCGTCGCCGTAGGGAAGGTTGCCGCCCGCCGCTGCCGCGCCGCGGAACAGGAACATCGTCCAGATGACGTTGACGATCATCCCGAGGATCACCCAGGCGCCGCCGAGGTGCGAGCCGCTGAAGCGAGAGCGACGACCGAGCTTGTGAGGGTTGTTGCGCAGCCGGATCAGCGCGAACGTCGCCAGGCCGACCAGGCACATGACGGCGATGAAGTCCTGCGCGAACCCGAGGACGTCCCACTCACCGACGATCGGGATGGCCCAGTGTGGGTTGCGGCTGAAGAGGATGCCGAAGGCCTCGAGGTAGACCGAGCCCAGGATCAGGAAGGCCCAGAACACGAAGAAGTGGGCGGCGCCCGGCACCGACCACTTGAGCAGCTTGCGCTGCCCGAAGACCTCGAGGACCTGGCTCTTCACCGCCTGGCCCAGCCGCCGGCTGACGTTCTCGAGCCGGTCCGGCGCGGGCTGGCCGCTGGTGATGAGCCGGAACAGGAAGAAGACCCGGCGGCCGGCGACCGGAAGGGCCAGGACCAGCATCAGTAGCCCGACGATCAGCACCCACAGGTCCACGGTCACTCCTCGCGATGTTGCCGGATGGTTGCCAGCTGGATTGCCTGACAGATCAACGGGCAGCGGCGAGCCTAGTGCGCCCGAGTCCCGACGGAGTCTACTGTCCGGTAACTTCCGTCCAGGCGGGGGAACCACCTAGGACGTCTGCGCGTCGATATGACCCGAATGGGTGCTTTACCAGCGGATCAGCACTATGCAGACTTAGCCCTCGCCGGATCGTGGCCGGCTCGACAACGGGGCACGTGCAAGTGGGCACGAGCGCCACGAAAGGACGACCGCCGTGGGTTCGACGATTCGACGCAGCCCAGGAGCGCGGCGCTTCGCGGTTGCCGCACTGGCCGCGGCGCTGGGCCTCACCAGCCTGGCCGCGCTGAGCAGCTCGTCCGCGTCCGGTGTGTCGGGCGGTGTGTCGGGCGCCGGGTCGGCGCGCACCGCACTCCCGGCGGCTGCCGCGGGCGAGGGCGACGAGGACTGGACGCTGATGATCTACGACGTCGCGGACACCTCCAACATCGCCAACGACATGATCTCCAACCTCGCCGCGTTCACCGCGATCCCCGAGATGGAGAACGTCAACATCGTGGCGCTGGTCGACCTGCCCGAGCAGACCGACCCCGGCTACCCGCAGGCCACGCTCCCCGGCCTCGCACCGTTCACGACCGCAAAGCTGGTGGTCCTCGAGGACGGGCGCTGGAACGAGATCCGGGACTACGGCGAGATCTCGATGGGCCGTCCCGATGTGCTGGCCACCTTCATCGAGGAGTCCGCGGACCGGTTCCCGGCCAGCAAGTACGGGCTGGTGCTGTCCGACCACGGCGGCGCCTGGTCCGGCGGCTATGCGGACACCGGGCCCCCGTCCACGTCGCAGCTGACGATTGCCGACATGCGCGCCGGGATCATCACCGGCATGCAGCGCGGGGACATCGACGAGTTCGAGTTCATCGACCACGACTCGTGCCTGATGGCCGCCTACGAAGCCGCATCCGCCCTGGGTCCACTGGCCAAGGTGCACGTCGCCTCGGAGGAGGTCACCTTCGGGGACTTCACCCTCGACACCGACGCGATCGCCAGCCTCGGCGAGGACGTGTCCGGCGAGGAGTGGGGCCTGGCCAACATCGAGGGATACGCACAGACGGCAGACAACTACGGAGACATCGCCGCGTTCTCGGTGCTCTCCGTCGTCGACGGGGCCGCCATGAAGCGTCTGGACGCGGCACTCGAGGCCTTCTCTGCGGTGGCGGTCGCCAACATGGAGGAGATCGCGCCGGAGATCGCTCGCGCTCGGAGTCGCTCCCTGGAGTTCGTCACGGGGCTGCTCGGCGAGGAGGAGGGTGGGGGCTTCAGCGTCGTGGACCTCGGCGACTTCCTCCGCCAGCTCGAGAACGTGCCTCCGGAGGTGGAGGTGGCCCGCGACGCCGCGTACGCCGCCCTCGACGCCGCGGTGCTGCACCAGGTCACCCGGCGGGCCACCCAGCAGGCGACCGGTCTCAACGTGTTCTTCCCAGAGACCCCCCGCCAGGCCCGCGGCTACGTCGCGCAGAACATCGCGCCGCCGGGCTGGGGCCGGCTGGTCGAGGCCTACGCCGACTTCGCCACCGAGAGCGGTGGGCCCGACGGGTCCGCCGAGTTCACCAGCGACACGGCCGACGTCCTGGAGATCGGGCCGGGCGGCATCCGGATCGCGGCCCAGCTGCAGTCGGGCGACGAGGACAACGTCGCCGCCGCCGAGACGCAGGTCTACACCCAGCTCGACGGCCGTGACGCGCTGGCCGTGGCGCTGCCGGCCTACCTCAACTCCGGCGGGCGTGGCCAGGTCCAGGGAGTCTGGAACTTCTCGGTCACCACGCTCCAGTCGGGCAAGAAGCGGGCGCCGGCCTCAGCCGTCTACCAGGCCCAGTCCGGCGGCCTGCTCGGCTGGTTCCAGGCCCTCTACACCGCGCCCGACGGCAGCCAGACCGACGTCGAGATCCAGGTCCTGCTCTCCAGCGAGGGTGAGATCGAGAGCATCACCGTGTCCGACATCAGCCTGGGTGGCGGCGCCCAAGCGGGCATCGACCTCGAGAACGGCGGCTCGCTCACGCCCTACCTCATCGTCCCGTCGAGCGGTGGCTTCCAGCTCGAGCTGTCGAGCCAGTCCGTGCCCGTCAACGACAAGACCGAGGTCTCCTATCCCCAGCTCGCCAAGGGGACGTCGTTCGACATGGGCGTCGGCGTCGCCGACCTGGCCGGCAACTTCGACATCGCCTTCGTCACCGAGACCGTGCGGTGACCCAACGATGACACCCACCGACCACCTCATCCCCAGCACCACCTCACACACCGGAGGACAGTCATGACGACCACACCCGAGAGCCCAGACGGCGGCGCAGCCGCGGCGTCCGCGCCCGTGGCGCCACCCGGCGCGCGCTTCGACCCCGTGACCGGGGCCGAGCTGGGAGCAGGCGGCACCGAGCGCCGGGAGTCCTTCGCCCTGCAGCCCGGCGAGCCGGTGATGTCGTTCAACATGGTGACGTCGCTGATGCCGCTGGCCAGCGGCTCGGCGCCGCAGACCTACAGGTGGGCGCTGGGCCTCGGCCTGCTGATCCCCGTCATCGCCGGCGCGCTCGGCTACCTCGCGTTCGCGTTCGTGGCCGCGGCGCTGGTGGTGCCCGCGATCTACGTCGTCTACATGTATGACGTCAACGAGTGGGAGGACCAGCCGGTCCCCGTCGTGCTCGGCACGATCGGGGCGGCCGCGGCGCTGGGGGTGGGCTTCACCTTCCTCTGGCACGCGGGGCTGCTAGGTGACGACGTGGCGCCGGTCGACTTCGGGCAGGGTGCCGCCGGGGTGAGGTGGAGCAGCCTGCTGGTGCTGGTCCTGCTCGTCCCCATCGTCAGCGAGCTGCTCAAGCAGGTGGGGCCGCTGTTCCTGGCCTCGCGACCGCAGTTCGACGACATGATCGACGGCCTGACCTTCGGTGTCGCCGCCGGCGCGAGCTTCGCCGCCGCCGAGACGATCGTGGTCAACCGCTCGCTGTTCAGCAGCTTCGGTTCGATCGACAGCCCCGACGCGGGCTTCTGGGTGTCCCTGATCCTGTCCGCGGCGATCGTCAAGCCCATCGTCTACGGCGCGGCCACGGGCATCGCGGTCGCGGCCTGGTCCGGTCTGGGCAGTGGCTTCGAGGGCTTCAAGCCGGCCTACCTCCGCGGCCTCGGTGAGGCGCTGCTGGCCAACATCCTGTTCCAGGGCGGCCTCTACCTGGCCTCGCGCGTGGAAGGCACGGCCGGCGCGGTCATCGGTCTGGTCTGGGGCGCGCTCATCGCCGGCGTGCTCGTCGTCCGGCTCCGCTACCTCCTGCACTTCGCGGTCCTCGAGGCCGCGCTGGAGGGCGCCAACAGCGGGTCGCCGCTCAAGGACGCGGCCCGGGGCACGGCGTACTGCCCGTCCTGCGACATGCCGCTGCTCGACGGCGCGAACTTCTGCGTCGTGTGCGGCACCGCGACCCGCGCCGGCAGCAAGGTGACCCGGCTGCGCAACCGCACCCCGGACGCCGAGGTCGCGGCGAAGCCGTCGCTCAAGCCGGTCCCGGCCGGTGTGGCTCCCCGGGACAACTCCCGGACCGCGGTCGTGGTCGGTGCCGTGGTGGCGGCCATCGTGCTCGGTGGCGCTATCGGCCAGGGCGTGGCCGCGGCGGGGGCGGACGACGCGCCGCTGTCGCCCGACGACTCCGGCATCGTGCTCGAGCCGGACCTCGGGGCGGGCCCGACCACCGAGGACGCGCCCGAGCCGGCCGACCCGCCGGGACCCGACCCGGACCCTGCCGAGGAGTCGGACGGGTCCAGCACGGAGTCCAGCGCCAAGCTGGCGTCGTTCTCCGGAGCGCTGACCGACGAGCTCACCGACGAGGAGACCGCGACCGATGACGGTTCCGGTGGCATCGGTGGCGGCCCGCAGCCGGACGACCCCAGCGGCTCGGACATCGTCGACCTCGGCGTGGCCGGCTTCCGGGTTCCCGACGGCTGGGAGGTCGAGTTCTCCGAGACCGGCTTCGCCCAGCTCTGGGGCCCAGGTGGCTACTTCATCGCCGTCGTCACCCCGTCCCCGGCCGAGATGGAGGGGCTGATCACGGACCACCTCAACGGTCTCGTGGGCTTCGGGGTGCAGGAGCTCGAGTACACGCAGCCGGAGGCGGTCTCGCTGCCGACGTCGGCGGTGGTCGAGGCGCAGACCCTGTTCTACCGCGGTCTGATGGCCACCCAGCAGGGCGGCACGTTCCCGGTGGAGGGCTTCGGCTACTACTTCATCACCCAGGACGGCACGGGCATCACCGCGTTCGGCCTCTACGAGCAGGGTGCGCTCGACAGCACGCCCGAGCTGGTCGACGGCTACAACGCGATGCTCAACGACCTGGTCAGCACCATCCAGTGACCATCAACCGATGATCAAGTGAGGTCGAGATGACATCACCCAGCCGCCGCACCGCCACGACCTCGTCGACGACGAGGGCCGTGGCGGGTGCGGCGGCCCTGGCCTCGGTCGTCGCCGCGACGCTCGCGGGTGCCTCGGCCGCCGGGGCTCCGGCGGCCGCTCCCGCGGGCGGCGACGACTGGACGATGATGGTCTACGCGGTGGGGGACACCTCCAACGTGTCGCAGCTGATGGTGGAGAACCTCACCCAGCTCGCGGCGCTGCCGGACGCCGACAACGTCAACGTCGTCGTAATGCTCGACCTGCCGGAGCGCAACGACCCGGGTGCCCCCAGCAGCACGCTTCCCGGGCTCGACCAGTTCACCACGGCCAAGCTGCTGGTGCTCGACGACAACAAGTTCAACGAAGTGCGCGACCTCGGCGAGGTCTCCATGGGGCGTCCTGACGCGCTGGCGGCGTTCATCGAGGAGGCCGCCGACCGATTCCCCGCGGACAAGTACGGGCTGACCCTGTTCGACCACGGGGGCGGCAACACGGGTGGTTACCTCGACACCGGCCCGCCCGGCGCCACCATGATGACCATTCCCGACATCAGGGCAGGGATGGCCGCTGGGATGGCGCGCGCCGGCATCGACCGGTTCGACCTGCTCTACCACGCGGCCTGCCTGATGTCGTCCTACGAGACCGCCTCGGCGCTGGCGCCGCTGGCGAGGACCATGGCGGGCTCCGAGGAGCTGATGATCCAGTACCCCCTGTCACCGCAGGGCTTCCCGGTGCTGGCCCAGAACGGGTCCGCAGACGAGGTGGGTGCCGCGCTCATCGACGGCTACCGCCAGCTGCTCGACGAGATCGCCACCCAGGGCGGCCAGACCTATCGCGACCTGGCGGCCATGTCGGTCGTGGGCGGCGACGAGGTGCAGCGCCTCGACGCGGCGGTCGAGTCGTTCGCCAACGCTGCTGTCGAGCACATGGACGAGATCGCCACGGAGGTGGCGCGGGCGCGCGCGAAGTCTCTCGAGTTCGTCGTCGGCTATGACGAGGGCTCGGCCGATCTCATCGACCTCGGCGACTTCCTCCGCAACCTCGAAAACCTCCCACCGGACGTCGAGGTCGCCCGGGATGCCGCGTTCGCGGCCCTCGAGGCCTCGGTCAGCGCCCAGGTGCTGGGCCGGGCGACCGAGCAGGCGACCGGTCTCAACGTCTTCCTGCCCACCGACCGGCGCCGGGTCGGCCCCTATCTCGAGGACGGCACGGCCCCGAGGGGCTGGGGCGAGTTCGTCCGCGCCTTCCTGGAGGAGGGCGTGGGCGGCCAGCCGAGCGGTGACGGCGTCAGCTTCGTGAGCGACGAGGCGGAGGTGCTGCTCGCGGACGCCACCGGCATCAAGATCGCCGGACAGCTGACCTCCGGCGCGGCCGCCAACGTGACCGCCTCCGAGACCCAGGTCTACGCCGCCATCGGTGGCCAGGCCAACGCGCTCGCCGTCGCTCTTCCCGCCTACGTCAACGCGGGTGGCGAGGGGCAGGTCCAGGGTGTCTGGAACTACGCGCTCACGACCCTGAGCGACGGGGGCAAGAGCATCCCGGTGACCGCCAGCTACCAGGCGCAGTCCGGCGGCTTCGTCGGGTCGTTCCTGATGCAGTACACCTCGCCCGAGGGCGGCGTCTCCGACGTCGGGGTGCGGGTGCTGCTGAGCAGCGAGGGCCAGATCGAGGGCGTCTCGCTCGTCGACGTGTCCGGAGGCGCCGCCGGCGGAACGAATCTGGTCAACGGCGGCAGATTGACGCCGTACGTCTTCGTCCCCGAGTCCGGCAGCCTGTCCAAGGTGCTGTCGTCGGAGTCCATCGCGGTCTCCGACGCGCTCCAGGTCGCGTTCACCAAGCTCCCGGTCGGCACCCAGTTCGAGATGGGTGTGCTGGTGGCCGATGTGCAGGGCAACGTGGCGGCGGCGTTCACCACCCAGGCGGTGAAGTAGCTCAGTCCCGGCGGAGGCTCTTGACCTTCCCGGCCTTGGAGAAGGTGATGACCATCGTCACCTTCTTCTTGCCGGCGGTCTTGGCGCAGAAGCCGAAGATCCGGCCCGAGCGGGTGTAGGGCTGACCGACCGCCTCCATGACCGCCTGGGTGGACATGCCGGTGCGGATCAGCTTGCCGACCTTGACGACCGACCTGCGCAGCTCGGGGTTGCGGCAGGAGTCGGGCTGGATGCCCATGGCGCGCTCCCAGGTCTGCAGGTAGGCCTCTGCGCCCCGGGACATGTCCTCGAAGATGGCGTCGCCGTCCTTGCCGGCCACCTTGGTGAGGTCTTCGACCCAGTCCGGGTAGAGGCCGTACTGGGCGACCCCGTCGACATTGATGTCCCAGGTGCGCTGTCCGGCGGTCTGCCTGCGGACCGCGACCCCGCCGAGGCCTTTGAAGGGGTAGGTCACCTTGTTGGGGACATCGGCGCCGCGCGGGTCGCCCTGGGCGCCGAGCCCGTTGATGTCGGCGCCGAAGCCGAGCCCGAAGTAGTAGCGCGGGTCGGCCCAGCCGACGTGCTTGCGCCACTTCTCCACGAAGCCGGTCGAGTCGCCGGCGTAGGGCGCGATGAACCCGCCCTGCTCGTAGATCCGCGGGTAGGCGTCCGGGGTCGACCACGAGTGGCTCGACAGGACGCCCTGGTAGCCCATCTGCTCGGTCTGATCGAGCGCGGCGTTGCGCGCCTTGACGCTGAGATGGTCGGGGTCGAAGAGGATGTGCCGCTCGGCCAGCTCCTTGACGGTGTGTTCGCCCAGGGTCGTGAGGCCACGCCGGTTGCAGTGGTCCGGCGGCGGGTAGACAGGAGCCGAGACCGGCAGGCCGAGGGCAGCGATGGCGCCGAACAGCGCATCCTGCTGGTCGGCGGAGATCTCCGGGAACGCCACCTGGTTCTTGTCGTGCGACTCACCGTCGGCGGGCTCGCAGTGGCGCATGTCCCAGTAGGAGCCGGTCTCGAGGAAGTTGGCGTTGTTGACCAGGACGCCGACCTCGCCGTTGTCGCCCGCGACCCCGGCCAGGGCGTTGTCGAACTTGTTGACCAGCTCCATCTGGCGCACGCCGAGCTTGTGGACCTCGTCGAGCTGGCGGTCGATGTCCCCGATGCTGCACTGCGGCACGTCGGCCTTCATCGTGCAGCCGAAGGGCAGCGACGTCTCGATGCCCATGACGACGGCCAGCTTGCCCTGGTTGATGACCTCGCGGGCCTCGAAGGGTGACTTCACGATCCGGTAGAAGCCCTTGCCCGGCCCGCCGAACTGCGCGTCGATGTAGTCCTGCATCTCGTACATGCGCTTGGCCTGCAACCGGACGGAGTCCATGTCGTCGCAGGAGTTCTTCTTCAGCGGGTAGAGCATGCACAGCTGGTTGTTCTCGACCAGCAGGTTGACGAAGATGCGCTGCCCGCCGCGCCAGGCGCGCTCCAGCCAGCGGTAGTAGGTGCCCTCGTGGGTCAGCGAGTTGGGCGCCGGCCAGTCCTTGAACGTCGGCCAGCCGACCGGGTCGTGGCTGGGCTCGCCGGAGAGCGCGGACTCGAGGATGCCGCCGTAGCCGCCCGTCGCGCTGTGGTCGGGGCAGTCCACCAGGGCGACTGCGATGCCGAAGGGGTCCCACGGCTTGCCGCAGTGCGCGCGGCCGCCCAGGAACTCGAAGGCCATCCCGTGGGTGTGCGCGTCGACGTAGCCACGCACCTCCTGGTAGGACGTGACGCCGGCATGCGGACGCCCGCCGACGTCGATGCCCGCCTCGGGGAACGCGGCGCATCCCGTGGTGCGGAGCAAGCGGAAGGCGGTGATGCCCTTGAGCTTCAGCGTCGTCCCGCCTCGGGTGAAGGTGAACCGCGGCCGCTTCTTGTTCCTCGGCCCAGGCTTCGTGGCCGTCGCGGTCCACACGGTGTCGGCGCTCGCCTCGGCCGCCAGGCCGTCGGCCGTCCGGAACTTGCCGCGCTTGGTGTAGAGCAGGTAGGAGCCGAGGTCGGTCGCCTTGAAGTAGGTCGGCTTGCCCGCCATCCGGTAGCAGCCGCCCGCCATCGCGAAGCGGTCCTGGGGGAAGAGCAGCCGCTTCTGGATCGGTCGCACCGAGGTCAGCGGCGGGTCGGGGGTGCGTCGCGCCTGGGCGACGTAGGCCGACGCGATCGCCCGCTCCGCGGCGTTGGTGGGGTCCTGCGCGGCCTCGCCGACCTGACCGCCACGGGAGATGGCGTTCTTGGTGGTGGGGTCGTCGTGGTCGTGAGGCAGGGACTCGGGGTCCACGTCGGCGGCGGCCTGGGCGGGGCGCTTGCTCTTGTCGTAGATCCCGGGCAGGTTGCCCTGGCGGCCGAGGGCCACGGACGCGCCCAGCGTCGGGATGGCCATGACACCCGCGACCAGGGCACACGAGGCCAGCGCGGCCACGACCAGCCGACGGACGGACTTGCTGCGATCCACCATGTGCTGACCAACGCCGCGGCCCGCGAGACGTCACGGAGGAGGGAGCGGCGGGGTCTCCTGGCGCCCCAGACCTGCCACGGCGGCCAGGATGAGCAGGGTGCCGAGGACCCCCACGACACCCAGGCGCTCATCGAGGACGATCGCGGCGACCACGGCCGCCGTGACCGGCTCGAGCAGCGAGGCCACGACCGCCGCGCTGCCGGACGTCGTCCGCAGCCCGGCGTACAGAAGGCCGTAGGCGAGGGCCATGGTGAACACACCCAGATAGGCCAGGGTGGCCAACACGACGGGGTCCGTCGTCAGCAGCGGCGCGTCGCCCCGAGCGCCGAGCAGGCCGAGCGGCAGCAGGGCCACGGCGCCTGCGCCGGTGGCGACGCTGGTCAGCGCGAGTGGCGTGGTGGTGGCAGCGACCGACTCCGCGAGCATCGTGGTCAGGGCGTACGTCGCGCCGCTCAGGACGGCGAGGAGGACACCGAGCCCCGGCCGCGGGCCGGTCTCGCCGAGCCCGGCGGTCGAGCTGACAAGCACCAGGCCGGTGACCGCCAGCAGGAGGACGACCAGGGCGTGCCGGCCGGGTCGCCGCCGCTGCCGGAGACACTCGACCGCGGTCACCAGCACCGGCGCGAGCCCGAGGCTGACCACCGTCGCCACGGTGACCCCGACCGAGACCACGGAGCCGAAGTAGAGCGCCTGGTAGGCCCCGGTGGCGACGCCGGCGAGGACGGCCGGCCCGGGGCGCTCGCGCAGGAGCTGGGCGATGTCGCCCGCCTGGCGGAGCAGGACGACCGCGGCCAGGAGGACGAGGGCCGCCAGCCCCATCCGCCAGGCGCTGATGGTGAGGACGGACATCGGCTCGTGCTGGCGGATGACCTGGACGCCGAGGCCGCCGGTGCCCCACAGGACGCCGGCGAGGCTGACCTGGGCGAGTCCCAGGCGGGAGTGGACATGCATGGCTGTGCTCCGGATGAGGGTCGGATAGGGCCGAAGGGCCCGGTGGACGCGTCTGGAGCACGCCGCTGGTGCGGCGGGGCTCCGGTCAGACGACCGGAGGCGGCAGCGGGGTGCCGAGCACAGGTGTGGTCACCCGGTCATCATGGCGTGACCCGGTGACCTCAGGCGAGTGGTTTCAGTGGCCGAACGCGTGCTCGTCGCGGACCGGCACGAGGGCCACGGCCGCCAGCGGGAACAGGGCGGTCAGCGCGAACATGGCGCCGTAGCCCAGGTGGGTCGCGGCCAGCCCGGCAAGGGGTGGAACGGCGGACGCGGCCACGAACTGCGCGGTGTTCTGCAGACCCAGGGCGCGGCCGGACCAGAACGGCCCGGCGCGCTCCGCGACCGCTGTGAACGCCAACCCGTTGTCGGCAACCGTGACGACGGTGGCCACCACGACGAGCGGGACGGCGATCACCAGACCCGCGGCCGCGGACGTGCCCAGGGCGAGCATCGTCGCCGCCGCCGCCCAGGTCACCCATCGCAACGGACGCATCCGTGCGCCGACGACGTCGGACAGCTGCCCGGCCGCGATCCGGCCGAGCGCCCCGGCGAGCTGGGCGAACGCGACCAGGCCACCCGCTGCCGCGGGTGACCAGCCGCGGTCCTGGACCAACCAGACCAGGACGAACGTCCACACGGCGAACTGCGGTACGACCAGGAGCACGGAGACGCCGTGGACGCGGGCGAGGAACCGATCGCCGCGGTAGGGGTTGGGGGCGGACGCCGGGCCACCCGCCGGCCGAGGTGGGTCGATGACGACCGCTGCCACCGCGCCTGCCGCCAGCGTGCACGCCACCACTGGCACCCACAGGGCGACGTACGGCCCGAACCGGTCGGCCGTCACCGCCATCGTGGCCGCAGCGATGCCGATGCCCAGCGGCGTCGAGGTCTGCCTGATCCCCATCGCCAACCCGCGACGGCGCGGCGGGAACCAGCCGATCACGACCCGGCCGCTGGCGGCGCTGGTGCTCGTCGAGGCAGCCCCCGCGAGGAAGAGGGCGAGGCCGAGGAGGACCGGCCCGCCGGCGTTCACCGCCGCGACACCGAGGACCGCGGTCGCCACGAGCCCGGCGAGCAGGGTCAGGCGCTCACCCCGGCGGTCGCAGAGCAGGCCCCACACCACCAGGGTGCAGGCGCCGCCCGCCACCGGCGCAGCAGAGACCAGTCCGGCCTCCGCCAGGCTCAGGTGCTCCCGCGCGACCAGCGACGGGATGAGGAACGCCGGCCCGGTGTTCATGACCGCGGATGCGGCCTGCGCCAGGGTCCCGGCACCGAGCATCGCCCAGCGCCGCGTCGTCCCGACCCGGGGGGAGGTGGCCGCCAACGTCACCCGCCCGATTCAACGCCTTGCTGGGCGTCGAACCGGGCGGGTCTCGTGGAGTGGCCTGTGAGGTTGTCTACTTCAGTCCGCTACCGGCGATCAGGAGCTTGGCGTGGCCGAGGTCGACCACCGCGCCCGAACCGTCCAGCAGCGTCAGCCGCACGGCGATGACCTCGACACCGCTCTTGAACTCCTTGGTCACGCCGGTCTCGATCTGCACCAGGCCAGGGATCGTCAGTCCGTCGAGCTCGGGGAACGAGTATTCGGTCCCGTTGGCCGTCGCCGTGAGGAACTTGGTGCCGTCGGTGTCGAAGGTGACGCCGTCACGCGTGCGCGCCACGTTGACCCTGCCCTGGATGCCGGTGATCACCAGCTGGCCGTTGCCGAGGTCGACGCTGGCGACGCGGGCGAGCTCGTAGCCGTTGGCCTTGCCGGGGCGCTGCTGGCCCATCTGCCGGGTCGACGCGGCGCCCACCTGCAGGAGCGGGGACAGGTCGACGGACGCGATGTCCTTGCCCTTCTCCTTGCCCATCGTGCCCTGGCACGGCATCCGGGTGTGCGGCTGCGGGCCGCTCTGGACGAGGTCGTTGAGCGCCCGGACCTGCGTGGCCGCGGAGAACCCGGCGAACAGACCGCGCTTGACGCCACGGTTGAGCTTCGCGCCCGTGTGGGCCACGCGGACCCTGGTGTCGGTGGGGATCAGGGTCACGTCGAGCACGTCGGCCCGGGCCTTGGCGCCGTTGCCGTCCACACGGGTCTTCTCGCTGCCGGACCGGATCTCCACGAGCCCAGGGATGATGATCGGCGAACCCGGGGTGGGGAGTGCCAGCTCCTGCGGCGAGCCGTCGGTCGGGGTGAAGGTCAGGCTCGCGATCTGGGTCTTCGTGGTGGCGTGGAAGCCGGTCGCGTCGTGGTAGGCGCGGGAGAACGAGCTCAGGCCCTTGAGGGCGAGCTCGCCGAAGCTGCTCTCGCTCAGGACGATCTTGGTGATGTCGTGGGTCGCGAAGCTCGAGTGGACGCCGTTGCTGCGCTCGGTCCAGTTGCGCGTCGAGACGCCCTTGGCGGTGCCGAGACCGGGGATCTCGACCGACGCCACCACGTTGGTCTTGTCGACGCCGACCACGTTGGTGCACCCGATCGCCTGGTAGCTGGTCGTGCCGGAGGAGGCCGGGATCTGGCCGCCCCGGACCCGTGAGCCGTAGGTCGCGGACTTGAAGGCGAAGGGGGTGCGGTCGCCCTTCTTCGCGAAGACCGACGGATCGAAGCCACCGGACGAGGCCGCGGGGGGAGCCGCGGCCAGGGTCGTGCCCAGGAGGGCGAAGGTGGCCGCAGCTGCGGCCAGGGAACGATGACGCATGGGGGAGCTCCTTGCGTGCGTGTATGCCGAAGCGCTCAGCTCTTGGGGGACTGAACGACTCACTCTACGGCGGGGGTGTCTTGTCTGTGGGCCATTCGGCTGGGTTGCCATGGTCACACCGGGGGGTGCGAGGATCGCTGGCGTGCCATCTGATGTGCCACCTGTGCCCTCGCTGCCAGCCTCCGACCCGCCCGGCGTCGTCGTCGACATCGGCCCGCTCAGCCTTTCGGACGTGGTGGCGGTCGCCCGGCGCGACGCGCCCGTGCGGCTCACCCCCGAGGCACTGGCCGCCATCGACCGCGCCCGCGCGGTGGTCGAGGAGCTGGCCGCCGCCCCGACCCCGGCCTACGGCATCTCGACCGGGTTCGGAGCCCTGGCCACCCGGCACATCCCGGTGGAGCAGCGGGTCCAGCTCCAGCGCTCGCTGGTCCGTTCGCACGCGGCCGGGTCCGGCCCCGAGGTCGAGCGTGAGGTGACCCGCGGCCTGATGCTGCTGCGGCTCTCGACCCTGGCCACCGGTCACACCGGCGTACGCCGCGAGACCGCCGAGCTGCTGGCCGGCCTGCTCACCCACGGCATCACCCCGGTCGTCCACGAGTTCGGGTCGCTCGGCTGCTCGGGCGACCTGGCCCCCCTGGCACATTGCGCGCTCGCCCTGATCGGCGAGGGTCCGGTGCGCGACCGAGACGGCGTCCTGATGCCCGCGGCCGACGCGCTGTCCGCCGCGGGGCTGGCGCCCGTCGAGCTGGCCGCCAAGGAGGGGCTGGCGCTCATCAACGGCACCGACGGGATGCTGGCCATGCTGGCGCTGGCCATCACCGACCTGCGGATGCTCCTGCGGACCGCGGACATCGCCGCGGCGATGTCGGTCGAGGGCCAGCTCGCCACCGACCGGGTCTTCGCCGCCGAGCTGCAGGCGCTCCGGCCCCAGGTCGGGCAGGCGCTGTCGGCCGCCAACCTGGCCGCCCTCCTGGCCGACTCGGGCGTGGTCGCCTCACACCGGGGTCCGGACTGCAACCGGGTCCAGGACGCCTACTCGCTGCGCTGCTCGCCGCAGGTGCACGGCGCCGCTCGCGACACGGTCGAGCACGCCGCGGTGGTCGCGGAGCGGGAGCTGGCCTCGGCCGTCGACAACCCGGTCGTGCTCGCCGCCAGTGATGGGCCCGGCGATGGGCCCGGCGATGGGCCCGGCGATGGGCAGAGTGGTCGCGTGGAGTCCAACGGCAACTTCCACGGGGCGCCGGTGGCCTACGTCCTCGACTTCCTCGCCATCGTCGCCGCCGACGTCGCCTCGATCAGCGAGCGGCGTACAGACCGTTTCCTCGACAAGGCGCGCAACCACGGGCTCCCGCCGTTCCTGGCCGACGACCCCGGTGTGGACAGCGGCCACATGATCGCGCAGTACACCCAGGCCGCCGTCGTCTCGGAGATGAAGCGTCTCGCGGTCCCCGCCTCGGTGGACTCGATCCCCTCCAGCGCCATGCAGGAGGACCACGTCTCGATGGGCTGGTCGGCGGCGCGCAAGCTGCGGCGTTCGGTCGACGGGCTCACCCGGGTCGTCGCCATCGAGGTCCTCACCGCGGCTCGGGCCTTGGACCTGCGGGCGCCGCTCGAGCCGTCCCCCGCGACCGGGGCTGTCGTCCGGCTGCTCCGCTCGTCGGGCATCGAGGGTCCGGGGCCCGATCGGCACCTCGCCCCCGAGATCGAGGTCGCCGTCGAGCTCGTCCGGTCGGGCGCCGTCCTGGCCGCCGCCGAAGAAGTGATCGGAGATCTGTCGTGACCGGTGACAACCCCCGCCTGCCCATCCATGCCGCGACCGGCACCGAGCTGACGGCCCGCTCGTGGCAGACCGAGGCGCCGCTGCGGATGCTGATGAACAACCTCGACCCGGACAACGCCGAGCGGCCCGAGGACCTCGTCGTCTACGGCGGCACCGGCAAGGCCGCGCGCGACTGGGCGTCGTACGACGCGCTGGTCCGCACCCTGCGCGACCTGAAGGACGACGAGACCATGCTGGTGCAGTCCGGGCGTCCGGTCGGGGTGATGCGGACCCACGAGTGGGCACCGCGGGTGCTGATCGCCAACTCCAACCTGGTGGGGGACTGGGCCAACTGGGAGGAGTTCCGGCGGCTCGAGGACCTCGGGCTGACGATGTACGGCCAGATGACGGCCGGCTCGTGGATCTACATCGGCACCCAGGGGATCCTTCAGGGCACGTTCGAGACGTTCGCTGCCGTGGCTGACAAACGGTTCGGCGGGACCTTGGCCGGCACGATCACCGTCACCGCCGGGCTGGGCGGCATGGGCGGCGCCCAGCCGCTCGCGGTGACCATGAACGACGGCGTCGCGATCTGTGTCGAGTGCGACCAGTCCCGCATCCAGCGCCGGATCGACCACGGCTACCTCGACGTCCAGGCACCCTCGCTGGAGGAGGCCGTGGAGCTGGCGATCGAGGCCCGCGACGCGCGTCGTCCGCTGTCGGTCGGCGTGCTGGGCAACGCCGCCGACATGCTGCCGCGGTTGCTGGAGAGCGAGGCCCCGGTCGACATCGTCACCGACCAGACCTCGGCCCACGACCCGCTGTTCTACCTGCCGGTCGGCACCGCCTTCGAGGACTGGGAGAGGGAGCGCACCGAGGACCCGGTCGGGTTCACCAAGCGGGCCAGGGAGTCGATGGCCATCCACGTCCGGGCGATGGTGGAGTTCCAGGACCAGGGGGCCGAGGTCTTCGACTACGGCAACTCGATCCGTGACGAGGCGCGCAAGGGCGGCTACGACCGGGCCTTCGAGTTCCCGGGCTTCGTGCCGGCGTACATCCGGCCGCTGTTCTGTGAGGGGAAGGGGCCGTTCCGCTGGGCGGCGCTGAGCGGCGACCCGGCAGACATCGCGGCGACCGATCGCGCCATCCTCGAGCTCTTCCCGGACAACGGGCGGCTTCGGAAGTGGATCACCATGGCGGGGGAGCGGGTGCACTTCCAAGGCCTGCCGGCCCGGATCTGCTGGCTGGGCTACGGCGAGCGCCACCTGGCGGGGCTGAAGTTCAACGAGATGGTCGCCTCGGGCGAGCTCAAGGCGCCGATCGTGATCGGCCGCGACCACCTGGACTGCGGCTCGGTGGCGTCGCCCTACCGGGAGACCGAGTCGATGCTCGACGGCTCCGACGCGATCGCGGACTGGCCGCTGCTCAACGCACTGGTCAACACCGCGTCCGGGGCGACCTGGGTCTCCATCCACCACGGCGGCGGCGTCGGGATCGGGCGTTCCATCCACGCCGGCCAGGTCTGCGTCGCCGACGGCACCGACCTGGCGGCGCAGAAGATCGAGCGGGTGCTGACCAACGACCCGGGCATGGGCGTCATCCGGCACGTGGACGCCGGCTACGACCGGGCCGTCGTGGTGGCCGAGGAGCGCGGCGTCAGGGTGCCGATGCGTGAGGGTGAGTGACGGTCGAGAGGCCGTCGACGAGTGCCCAACGATGAGTCCCCGCCGGTGAGGAGGTCGACTCCCTCATGAGCGAGCAGCAGAGCCCGGCCGAGGAGTGGCGCGAGATCGGCGGCGGCTTCACGGCGCGCGTCGAGGGAGCGAGCCCGGATGCGTGGGACAACCCCGCGCCGGTCCAGGGCTGGACCGCCCGCGACGTGGTGCGGCACCTGGTCGAGTGGTTCCCGTCGTTCCTCGAGTCGGGTTCGGGGGTGCGGCTCGCGGTGCCGACGTCGGTCGACGACGACCCGGTCGCGGCCTGGCACGAGCTGGCCGACGGCGTACGCACGCTGCTCGAGGACCCGGCGACGTCGACCCGGGTCCTGAGCAACCCGCACATCGGTGACGTCCCCCTCGACCAGGCGGTGTCGCGGTTCTTCACCGGCGACGTCTTCATGCACACCTGGGACCTGGCCCGGGCGACCGGTCAGGACGAGACCCTCGACCCGGAGCGCTGCGCCGAGATGCTCGCCGGCATGGAGCCCATCGAGGAGATGATGCGGGCCAGCGGCCAGTACGGGCCCGTCGTCTACGACGCGCCGGCCGACGCCGATCCGCAGACCCGGCTGCTCGCGTTCATCGGGCGCGACCCGCGACTCTGAGGAGTCCGCCCGCTTCGGGTGGCTTCGTGCGAGAGTTCCGGGGTGACCACCCAGCCAGCCAGGTCGCGCGCGACCCTCTCCGACATCAGCTCCCGGGCCTGGGAGCACCCGGCGGACCGCGGTGCGCTCGTCGCCCTGCGCAAGCTCAAGGGTTTCGACACCGTGCTCAAGGCGCTCTCGGGTTTCGTCAACGAGCGCCGGGTGCGGTTGGACTACCTCGGCTCCGGGATCAAGGTCGACGAGCGCCAGTTCGCCGGGATGCACCGCCTCATGGCCGAGGTGGGCCGGGTGCTCGACGTCGACGAGCTGCCCGAGGTCTACGTCGTCAACTACCCGTTCACCAACGCAGTCACGATCGGCATGGACAAGCCGATCATCGCGGTCAACTCCTCGATGCTCGACCTGCTCGACGAGGAGGAGATGCGCTTCGTCCTCGCCCACGAGCTCGGCCACGCGCAGAGCGGCCATGCGGTCTATCGCACTCTGCTGATCTGGCTCGGGGACCTGACCGGCTTCTGGCGCTCCATCCCCGGCGGCAACCTCGGCATCCGGATGATCGTCGCCGCGCTGACCGAGTGGTCGCGCAAGTCCGAGCTCTCGGCGGACCGGGCCGGGCTCCTCGCGACCCAGGACCCGGCCGTCGCCTACCGCGTGCACATGAAGCTCGCCAGCGGCTCGGGCGACCTGTCCGACCTCGACCAGACGGCGTTCTTCGCCCAGGGGCAGGAGTACCTCGAGGCCGGCGACATCCGCGACTCGGTGCTCAAGCTGCTGCTGGTCGAACGACGCACGCACCCCTATGCCGTCGTGCGTGCGGCAGAGCTGCGGCGCTGGGTCGACTCGGGGGAGTACACCGCCATCCTCGGTGGTGACTACCCACGCCGCGAGGACGACGCGAGCGCGCAGATGTCCGAGGCCGCCAAGCAGGCCGCAGACTCCTACACCGAGGTGTTCCGCTCGTCGCAGGACGCCCTGGGCAAGCTCTTCCACGACCTGGCCGGCGTCGCGGGCAGCGCGAAGATGTGGCTCGACGAGAAGCTCCGCCGAGGCGGGGACGACGAACCCGTCTAGCTCCTAGCCGAGCGCGGCGATCGCGTCGGCGATCGCCAGGGTCCGCCGTGCGGACTCGACGTGGAGGGCCTCGACCATCCGGCCGTTGTAGGTCACCACTCCCGAGCTCCCACCGGATGTGGCAGAGCCGGCCTCGAACGCCTCGATGAGGCCGCGGGCATCCTCGACGGCCAGCGCGGACGGCGCGAACGCGGCGTTCGCTCCGTCGACCTGCCCCGGGTGGATCAGCGTCTTGCCGTCGAAGCCCATCTGCCGGCCCTGCTCGCACTCGGCGAGGAACCCCTCGGCGTTCTTCACGTCGTTGTAGACGCCGTCGAGGATCGCGATGCCGGCCGCGCGCGCGGCGAGCAGCGCGGTGTGCAGGCTGGGCAGGATCGGGGCGCGACCGGGCACGTGCTCGGCGTAGAGCTCCTTGACCAGGTCGTTGGTGCCCATGACCAGGCAGGTGAGCCGCTGCGAGGCACGCGCGATGCTCAGCACGTCGAGGATCGCCACCGGCGTCTCGATCATGGCCCAGAGCGTGGTGTGGTCGGGAGCGCCGGCGCTCTCGAGCGCGTCGACCAGGCGACCGACCTCGTCGGCGCTGTTGACCTTCGGCACGACGACCGCGTCCGGCCCGGCCTGTGCCGCGGCGCGCAGGTCCGCGTCGTGCCACTCGGTGCCGATCCCGTTGGCGCGGATGGTCAGGGTGCGCCGGCCGTACTCCCCGCTGGCCGCGGCCGAGCACGCGGCCTCACGGGCCGCGGGCTTGGCGTCGGGGGCGACGGCGTCCTCGAGATCGAGGATCAGCGCGTCGCACGGGATGGACTTGGCCTTCTCCAGCGCCCGCTCGTTGGAGCTGGGCATGTAGAGGACGCTGCGCAGCGGGGTGAACCCCGAACTGCCGGTCATGCGGGCACCTCGATGGCGTCGTACGCCGCCTTGAGGTCGGGGTCGATGGCCGCGAGCTGCTCGGCGAGCTCGACCATGACCAGGCACTGCTTGAGCGAGGCGTCGTCCTCCATCTTGCCGTCGAGCATCACGGCGCCCGTGCCGTCGCCCATGGCGGCGACGACGCGGCGGGCGTGCGCGACGTCCTCGACGCTGGGGCTGAAGACCCTGTTGGCGATGGCGATCTGCTTGGGGTGCAGGCTCCACGTGCCGACGCAGCCGAGCAGGAACGCGTTGCGGAACTGGTCCTCGCACGCCACGACGTCTGCGATGTCCCCGAACGGCCCGTAGTAGGGGTAGATCCCGTGCATCGCGCATGCGTCGACCATCCGGGCGATCGTGTAGTGCCAGAGGTCCTGCTGGTAGGTCGTGCGGCTCGCCTCGATCTGCGCGACGCCGAGGCTGTCGACGGGCGGGTCCTGGCGCACGAGGTAACCGGGGTGGCCCCCGCCGACCCTCGTCGTCTTCATGCGCCGGTCCGCGGCGAGGTCCGCTGGGCCCAGGGAGAGGCCCTGCATCCGGGGGCTGGCGCCGCAGATCTCCTCGACGTTGGCCACGCCGCGGGCGGTCTCGAGGATGGCGTGGACGAGGATCGGCCTGGTCAGCCCGGCCGCCGCCTCGAGCTGGGCGAGCAGCCGGTCGACGTAGTGGATGTCCTCGGCGCCCTGCACCTTCGGCACCATGATCACGTCGAGCTTGTCGCCGATGGCCGGGACCAGCGTGGTCAGGTCGTCGAGCACCCAGGGGCTGTCCAGGGAGTTGATGCGGGTCCAGAGCTGGGTGGTGCCGCTCTGCCCTCCCAGGTCGGCGGTCTCCTGGGCGATCTTCACCAGGCCCTCGCGGGCGGCCACCTTGTTGTCGGCCTTGATCGCGTCCTCGAGGTTGCCGAGCAGCACGTCGACGGTGCCGACCATGCCGGGGATCTTGGCGGCCATCTTCTCGTTGCTCGGGTCGAAGAAGTGGATCGCGCGACTCGGCCTCGCGGGGATCTCGCGGAGCGGCTCGGGTGCGCCGACCGCGAGCGGTCGGAAGAAGTCCTTGGCTGGGCGTGACATGCGCGCGAACGTAACAGCCGGTCGCGTCGTGCCGGTATGACCGATCTGACAGCGGGAGTGAGTTTCACCGGCTAGCCGGTAAATCTCACCGGGCGCCGCGACCCCACCAGCGCCGCCGCCCCGACGTAGGAGCGACCGCCGCCTCGGCGCGCGCCCGGCGCAACCGGGCCGCGCGACGCTCGGCCCACGCCCGCACGGTCGCGTCGACGTCGCGGGGCATGGTGACCAGCGGCGGGCCCTCGGGGAGCCGGTAGCGAGCGGCCACGACCCGCTTGTTGAAGTCCTCGAGCTCGCGGCGTACGTCGTCCTCGCGGGCCAGCTTGTCGAGGCGATCGTCGAGCTCGGCGTCCTCCTTGCGCAGCTGGACGCTCATCGGGAGCACGGCGACCTTCTCGCGCTCGACGAGCTTCTTGATCCACCAGTCCGGGTCGTGGTGCTCGCCCAGGTCGGGGATCGGCTTGCCGGCACCGGGCAGGTCGTCGAACTCGCCCCGCTCCATGGCCTGGCGCACCTGGAGGTCGACCCAGGTCTGTTGCTGCTGGATACGGGCCCGGGCCGCCGCGCGGTCCGCCTCCCGGGACCGGGGCTTCTCGTCGGTGGGCTCCTCGCTCACGCTTCTACGGTAACGCCGCTCAGGCGGTGGACAACCACAGCGCGGCACCGCCGACGACCACGCCGACCGTGACCAGGAACCAGAGGAGGGCGAGCCGGAGGCTGGTGCGGGAGGTGCTGTCGCAGCGCCTGATCGTGACGACCCCGGCGAGCACGCCGAGCGCGCCGGCCGTCCTCTGGAACGAGAACGGCGCGACCGCGCCGACCAGGGCGATCGCGCCGAGCAGGCCGCACATCACGGCGACGTAGAAGGCCCAGCCGTGCGACCAGCGGTAGGCGTTGGGGTTGGGGGCGATGCCGTGCGCGTCCTCGGGGTCCCAGAGCGGCTCGTCCCTCTTGTCGCGGGCCATACCGCGATGCTCGTCCGCCGCTCAGGTCGTGTCGAGGGCGTCGAGCTCGTCGTCGAGAGTGAGCTCGCCTGCGGGTGCACCCTTGGGCATCATCAGCAGCGCCACCGCCGCGAGCAGGGCGGCGACGGCACAGATCGCCCACACGGTGAGGTAGCCCGACAGCGGCGCCTGTCCCTCGTCGGGACCCTCGATCGACCCGGTGGCGGTCAGCGCGATCGCGAAGACCGCGGAGGCGATGGCGCCGCCGACGGTCTTGGTCGCGTTGGTCATGCCGGTGGCGAAGCCGGTGCGCGCCGGCGGGGCGGCGGCCGCGGCGGCCGCCGGGAGCGCGGCGACCAGGGCGCCCGAGCCGAGCCCGGCGACCGCCATGTTGACCAGCGCCTGGGTCGTGGAGTCGTGGAACGGCAGCCACAGCGCGTAGCCGAGCGCCACCAGCACCGACGACATGACCAGCGCGCCGCGGGGCGTGAGGAGCCGTGAGGTGAGGGGCAGGGTGAACGCGCCGATCGCCAGGAAGACGACGTAGACGCCGATGAGCGTCGACACGAAGCCGGGGCTCGCGCCGAGCCCGTAGCCCGCGACGTCGGGGTCGGTGCGGGCGAAGGTCGACAACGGGATCTGGGCGCCGAGCACGGACATGCCGAACAGGAACGCCGTCAGCTGGACCGGCCACTGGCCGCGGGTGGCCAGCAGCCGCACGTCGATCATCGGCGCGGGGTGGCCCTGCTCGTAGCGGACGAAGGGGACGCAGGCCGCGGCGCCGGCCAGGATCAGCAGCCAGGGCAGCACGCTGCCGGGGGACTGGACGCGGATGGCGACGAGCCCGCCCATCACCAGCCCGATCGCGAGGGTGACCAGCGCCAGGCCGCCCCAGTCGTAGCCACCGGTCGCGTCGCCCGGCACGTCCTCGATGCCGAACCAGATGACGAAGAACACGACGGTCACGACGATCGCCGGCAGCGCGAGCAGGGTGCCCATCGAGGTCGCCTCGACCAGGGCGCCCGAGGTCAGAGCGCCGATGATGACCGACAGCTCGAGGGCGCCGACCAGGATCGCGGCTGCGCGCCGGGTGAGGAGCGCCTGCCGGCCGGTGTCCTTGGTCCGCCGGTGGATGATCGCGACCTCGAGCGGGAGCCACACGACGTACGCGCCCTGGACGGCCCAGCCGATCAGGAACGTCGTGAAGCCGGGCGCCGCCACCAGGATCCAGGAGCCCAGCGCGGTGACCGCCGTCGAGAGCAACAGGACCTTCTTGTGCCCGACCAGGTCGCCGAGCCGCGCCAAGGGCGGGACCACGAGGGCGGAGACGATCAGCTGGGCCGCCTCGAACCAGTTGACGTCCGCGTCGGCGATGTCGAGATGGTCGGCGATGTCGCTGAAGATCGGCGTGTAGTAGCCCTGCAGCACGCCGCTGGCCAGCTCGACGCAGACCAGGAAGCCGACGATCGCGACCAGGCCGTGGACCGGCCGGACCGGTTGGGTCGTGCTAGTCACTGGGGATCCTCTCGATCAGGCGCTGGTACCAGCGGACGCCCTCGATGAAGGCGTCGATCCCGAGATGCTCGTCGTAGGAGTGGATGGCCTGGCGCTGGGCCTTGGTCATCCGGAACGGCGCGAACCGGTAGACCCGGTCGCAGATGCGGGTGAAGTGGCGGGCGTCGGTCGCGGCCATCATCACGTAGGGCGCCGCCACGGCGTCCGGGAAGACCTCGGTGATCGTCTCCTCGAGCAGCCGGAACCCGTTGTCGGCGCTCGTCATCGGCGAGACTTGGCACGCCTCGTTGGCCTCGACCACGTCGATGCGCACGTCCTTGTCGTCGATCGCGGTGCGCACGTGGTCGAGCACCGTCTCGACGGTGTCGCCGACCATGATCCGGATGTTGACGCCGGCGGTCGCCTTCTGCGCGATCACGTTGAGCGCGGGCGAGCCCTGCAGTGTGGTCACGGCGAACGTGGTCCGGGTCATCGCCGCGGTCTCCGGCCCGGCGAGGACCAGTGCGCGCGGCAGGACCGGGCCGAGCCGGGCGGCGTTCGCCATCAGTGGGCGCATCGGGAGCGGTGCGTGCGGGGCGAGCCTGCGGAACAGCTCGAGGGTCGGCGCGGGGACGCGGGCCGGCATCGGGGCGTTGTCGAGCCGGGTGATGGCCCGGGCCAGCCGTGCCGTCGGGCCGAGGCGCGTGGGTGTGGAGGCGTGGCCGCCGCGGCCCTCGACGGTCAGCTCGAGGGAGGTGACGCCCTTCTCGGTCACGCCGATGACACCGACCGGCGTGCTCACCCCGGGGAAGGCACCATGGGCGATCGCGCCGCCCTCGTCGACGACGATCCACGGATTGACGCCACGCCTGCGGAGCTCCTCGACGGCCATCGGCGCGGCCTTGCCGAAGACCTCCTCGTCGCAGCCGAACGACAGCCAGACGTCCTGGGCAGGTCGGTGTCCTTGCTCCAGCAGCCGCTCGACCGCCTCGCAGACCGCGACCAGGGCGCCCTTGTCATCGAGGGTGCCTCGGCCCCAGATCTCGCCATCGGCGATGTCGCCGCTGAAGGCGCCGTGCTGCCAGTCGCCCTCCACGGGGACGACGTCGAAGTGCGCCATCAGCACGACCGGCCGAGCGTCGTGGGTGCCGCGCCAGTGGAACAACAGGCCCTGGGTGCTGGCGGGCGTGTGGAGGGGAGTCAGCTCGAGGTGCTCGTGCAGGAGCGGGAACTGGGCGCGCAGCTCCTCGACGAACCCGTGGAAGGCGTCCGTGTCGATCTGGTCGGTGTCGCGGTAGGACACGGTCGGGATCCGGACGAGCGTCTGGAGCTTGCTCACCGCCCGGTCCATGGCGGCACGCTACTCGCGCCCAGGCTTACCGACGGGCCTACCGCCAGTGACCTCGGTGGACGACGTCGTCGACGGGCCTGCGGGGTCGACTGCTCGGCGACCCCGCGGCACCTCCGATCGCTGCGTGACCGAGGGTGATCGCGCCGATCGGGGCGAACCGGTCGGGGATGGCGAACTCCGCCCTGACGGCGTCGAGGCGGTCCGGCGGGATGCCGAAGAAGCAGGCGCCCAGGCCCTCGTCGACCGCGGTCTGGAGGATGAGCAGGCTGGCCATGCCGGTGTCGATGTCCCAGTAGGGGACCGGCCACCTCGTCTCGTCGCGGTCCGTCCAGCCCTTGTCGGGCTCGGCGTAGCGGTCGAGGTAGGCCGCCTTGCTGCTGCAGGGGATCACCACGACCGGCGCCCTGCTCATGCCCTGGAGCCAGCGGTCGGGGGCTTGGTCGAGGTCGGTGGTGGCGGCCCAGAAGCGGCGTACGTCGTCCGGCTGGTCGAGCACCAAGAACCCCCACCCCTGGCTGAACCCGGCGCTCGGCGCGCGGGTCGCGTTGGCCAGCGCCCGGCCGACGGCCGCGGGGTCCACGGGCTCGTCGGTGTAGCTCCGCACCATCCGGCGGCGACGTACGACCTCCTGGAACTCCATGATGGTCAGTATGGAAGGCCCTCGCCCAGCCCAGTCGCCCGACGACTTCGAGCGGATGTGGTCCGACCTCGCCCCCATCGGGAGGTCCTCGGCGTCCGGCGGCTACTTCCGCCAGCCGTTCCTCGCCGCCGAGCGGGAGCTGGCCGCCTGGTTCGCCGAGCAGTGCGCCGCCCGCGGCCTGGCTGTGGAAACCGACGTCTTCGGCAACGTGGTGGGGTGGTGGCAGCCGGCTGGACTATCCCCCCGTTCCGGCGTCCTCACCGGCTCCCACCTCGACTCGGTGCTGGACGGAGGGGCGTACGACGGGCCGCTGGGGGTGGTCTCTGGGCTGGCGGCCATCGACGAGCTGAGGTCGCGTGGGTTCGTGCCGGGCCGGCCGATCGGTGTGGCGGTGTTCGTCGAGGAGGAGGGGTCGCGGTTCGGGCTGGCCTGCCTGGGCTCGCGGCTGGCGACCGGCGCGATGTCGTGGGAACAGGCTCGCGAGCTCCGGGACCGGGACGGGGTCGCGCTCGGTGACGTCGCCGAGGGTGGCGGACCGGGGTTGCTGGCCGACGTCGGCACGTTCGTCGAGCTGCACGTCGAACAGGGCCGGGACCTGGTGGACCGCAACCGGGCGGTCGGGGTGGCCAGCGGGATCTGGCCGCACGGGCGCTACCGGTTCGACATGACAGGGGAGGCCAACCACGCGGGCTCGACCCGGATGGAGGACCGGCGCGACCCGATGCTGACCTACGCGATGACGGCGCTGGCCGCCAACAAGCAGGCCCGGCTGCTGGGGGACCGGGCGACGTTCGGGCGGGTCGAGGTCGAGCCCAACGGCACCAACGCCGTGCCGTCGAGAGTGACCGCGTGGCTCGACGCGCGGGCCGCCACCGAGCACGCCCTGACCGACCTGGTCGAGGTCGTCTCGCGGCAGGCCCGCGAGCGGGCCGAGCGGGACGGCACGTCGGTCGACATCACGGCCGAGTCCGTGTCGGGTGCGGTGGCCTTCGACCCGGACCTCGCCGCACGGATCGCCGCCGACCACGCCGAGGGTGACTGGCCGGTCATCCCGACGGCGGCCGGCCACGACGCCGGCATCCTCTCCGCGGCCGGGATCCCGACCGCCATGCTGTTCGTCCGCAACCCGACCGGCGTCAGCCACTCGCCCGCCGAGCACGCCGAGGTGCCCGACTGCCTGGCCGGCGTGCATGCGCTGGCCGAGACCCTCGAGCGGTTGGCCCGGTGAGCGAGGCGGAGACCGGTCCCGCGACGGCGTACCTCCTCGAGCGCGCCTGGGTCGACGGCGCGGTCCACGACGACGTCCTGGTGGAGATCGAGGGCGGCCGCTTCACCCACGTGGGCCTGGGCCGCAGGAACTCACGCTTGGCCGCTCAAGCTTCAGCGGCGGAGCGTGAGCTTCACCGGCTAGCCGGTGAAACTCCCACCCGGCGGCCCGGCCTCACCCTCCCAGGCCTGGTCAACGACCACAGCCACGCGTTCCACCGGGCACTGCGGGGTCGGACGCAGCGAGAGACGGGGACGTTCTGGACCTGGCGGCAGCAGATGTACGCCGTCGCGGAGCGGCTCGACCCGGACCGCTACCTCACCCTCGCGCGGGCGGTCTTCCGGGAGATGGTGGCCGCCGGCTACACGAGCGTGAGCGAGTTCCACTACCTGCACCACCGGCCCGACGGCACGCCGTACGACACGCCCAACGCGATGGGCGACGCGCTGCGCCTGGCCGCCCAGGAGGCCGGGATCCGGCTGATGCTGCTCGACACGTGCTACCTCAGCAGCGGGTTCGGGGCGCCACCGGAAGGGGTGCAGGTGCGCTACAGCGACGGCACCGCCGCACGCTGGGCCGAGCGCGCCGGGCCCGGCCCGGCCGCCATCCACTCGGTGCGCGCGGTGCCCCGCGACCAGCTCCACGTCCTCCGGGGCCGGGCCCCGCTCCACGTCCATCTCTCCGAGCAGGTGGCCGAGAACGAGGCCTGCCTGGCGGCGTACGGCGTCACCCCGGCCCGGCTGCTCCACGAGGAGGGCCTGCTCGGCCCGGACACCACGGTCGTGCACGCCACCCACCTCACCGACGACGACATCGCGCTGCTCGGCGAGACCCGCACCAACGTCTGCATCACCCCCACCACCGAGCGCGACCTCGCCGACGGCATCGGCCCGGCCAGGCGGCTGCACGCGGCGGGGTGCCGACTCAGCATCGGCAGCGACAGCCACGCGGTCGTGGACCCGTTCGAGGAGCTGCGCTCACTCGAGATGGACGAGCGCCTCGCCACCCGGCAGCGCGGCCACTGGACCGCCGCCGAGCTCCTCGACATCGGCACCGGCGACGCGAGGATCGCGGTCGGTGAGCCGGCCGACCTGGTCACCCTCGACACCACCACGCCGCGCACCGCCGGCACCGGCGCCGACGAGCACACCGCCGTGTACGCCGCGACCGCGGCGGACGTCGTCCAGGTCGTGTGCGACGGTCGGGTCGTGTTCGCCAAGGGTGACGAGGCCGAGATCGGCCGCGAGCTCGACGCCGCGATCGCGGAGCTGTTGGCATGACCAGCCTCGTAGTCGCCGACATCGGGGAGCTCGTCACCAACGACCCCGAGCGGGGCGGCCTGCTCGGGATCGTCGAGAACGCCGCGCTCGTCGTCGAGGGCGGCAAGGTCGCGTGGGTCGGGTCGGCCGCCGACGCCCCGCCGGCCGACGAGTACGTCGCCGCCGGGGGCCGGGCCGTGCTGCCCGGGTTCGTCGACAGCCACAGCCACCTCGTGTTCGCCGGCGACCGGGCACCGGAGTTCGCGGCCCGGATGGCCGGGACGCCGTACGCCGCCGGCGGCATCCGCACCACGGTCGCCGCCACCCGCGCCGCGACCGACGAGCAGCTGACCGCCCACGTCGCCCGGCACGTCGCCGAGATGCGCCGCCAGGGCACGACGACGGTCGAGATCAAGAGCGGCTACGGGCTGACCGTCCTCGACGAGGCGCGCAGCCTGGCGGTGGCCCGGCAGTTCACCGAGGAGACGACCTTCCTCGGTGCGCACGTCGTGCCCACCGAGTACGCCGACGACCCCGGGGGCTACGTCGACCTGGTCACCGGACCGATGCTCGAGGCCGCGGCGCCGCACGCCCGCTGGGTCGACGTGTTCTGCGAGACCGGGGCCTTCGACGCCGACCAGGCCCGGGCGGTGCTGGCCGCCGGAGCGGCGAAGGGACTGACGGGCCGGCTGCACGCCAACCAGCTCGGCCCCGGCCCGGGCGTCCGGCTGGCCGCCGAGCTGGGGCTCGCGGCCGTCGACCACTGCACCTACCTCGACGACGCCGACGTCGACGCGCTGCGCGACTCCGGGACCATCGCCACCCTCCTGCCCGGCGTGGAGTTCTCGACCCGGCAGCCATACCCCGACGCCCGCCGGCTCCTCGACGCCGGCGTGAGGGTCGCCCTGGCCAGCGACTGCAACCCCGGCTCGAGCTACACCAGCTCGGTCCCGCTCTGCATCGCCCTGGCGGTGCGCGAGATGGGCATGACGACCGCCGAAGCGGTGCACGCCGCGACGTACGTCGGTGCCCAGGCGCTCGACCGCGACGACATCGGTGTCCTGGTCCCGGGGAAGCGCGCCGACTTCCTGCTGCTGGACGCGCCGAGCCACGTCCACCTGGCCTACCGCCCGGGTGTCCCGCTGGTCGCGGGCACCTGGGTCGCCGGCCGGCCGGTCTGAGCCTGTCAGGGCCGGTCTAAGGCACCTGAGAGCTACCTCAGACGAAACTAAGGCACCTTCCCGATGTGCGGGCCTACCTCAGACGACGACTCTCGTCTCACCACCGAGACCCGGTGGGACCGTCCAGAGGGAGACCACATCATGTACAGCCCCGAGTACTTCGCAGCGGAGATCGAGTACCGCAGCAACCGGGCCAAGGAGAGCGTGCGCGCCGCCCGGCGCCGCAAGCTGATCCGCCGTCCGGCGGTCCGCCGCCCGGCGGACACCGTCACCGACGCCCGCTGAGGCCTCCGGTGACGGCGGCCCTGGCTGTCGCTGACGAAGTCGCAGCAGAAATGACAGCGGACCAGACAACAGGCTCCCCTGAACACTTAGGGGGGATCATGGCCGGCGTGGCACAGACCAACCGGACCCTGGTCGGCCGAGACGCCGAGCTGACGGAGATCGCTTCGTTGCTCGGCGTCCGGTCGTTGGCGGACCTCCCGGAGCCGTCACGCGCCGACTCCCAGCACGTCGTCCTCTCCGGGGACGCGGGGGTCGGCAAGACCCGCCTGCTGATGGAGCTGCGCGACCTCGCGGTCGCCGCCGAGTGGCGGGTCGTCGCCGGCCACTGTCTCGACTTCGGTGACAGCGCGCTGCCCTACCTCCCGTTCTCCGAGGTGCTGGGCCGCCTCGAGGCCGAGCTGCCCGAGCTCGTCGCCAAGGTGACCTACGAGCACCCCGCGCTCAGCCGGCTCCGCCCTGGCCGCCGGGTCATGAGCGCCGACCCGCAGGACTCAGGGCGAGCCGAGCCCGGTGAGTCCGACGGCCAGGTCGACCGGGCCGACCTGTTCACCGCCGTGCACGCCCTGCTCGAGACGGCGGCCGAGACCGCGCCGCTCCTGGTGGTGGTCGAGGACTGTCACTGGGCCGACCAGTCGACCCGCGACCTGCTCAGCTTCCTGTTCTCCCGGCCCTTCGAGGGCCCGGTCGCGGTCGTGGCGTCCTACCGTTCCGACGACCTGCACCGTCGCCACCCCCTGCGTCGCCAGGTCGCGGAGTGGACGCGTCTGCGCGGCGTGGAGCGCCTCCAGCTCAGCCCGCTGGCCGACGACGACGTCCGCACCCTGGTCGAGCTGCTGGCACCGGCCGGCCTCACCGACCGAGAGCTCGACACCATCGTGGGCCGCGCCGAGGGCAACGCGTTCTTCGTCGAGGAGCTCGTCGGCGCCACCGGGATGTCGGATCTCCCCGTGGACCTCGCGGACCTCCTCCTCGTCCGCCTCGACCGCCTCGACGACCACGCCCGGCAGGCAGTCCGGGTCGCCAGCGTCGCCGGCCGCAAGGTCACTCACGAGCTGCTCGCCGCCACGTCCGGCCTCGACGCCCGTCACCTCGAGGAGGCCCTGCGCAAGGCGGTCGAGATGAACGTCCTGGTTGCCGGCGAGGGCCACTACTCGTTCCGGCACGCCCTGCTCGGTGAGGCGGTCTACGACGACCTGCTCCCAGGAGAGCGGGTGCGGCTGCACGCCGAGTACGCCGCCGCGCTGGCCGACGGCCGCGCGTCGGGCACCGCGGCCGAGCTGGCCCGCCACGCCCGCCTGGCCAACGACCTGGACGCCGCCCTGGCCGCCGCGATCCGCGCCGGCGACGAGGCCGCGGCCGTGGGCGGCCCTGACGAGGCCGCCCAGCACTACCAGCAGGCACTCGAGCTGCTCGCCGACCCCGCCCGGCGCGAGCGCTTCACCGGCGACGTCTCCAAGCTGGCGGTCGCCGCCGCCGCGGCGGTCACCAACGCCGGACAGCCCCAGCGGGCCGCCAAGCTCCTGGCCGAGCAGCTCGCCCACCTCCCCGCGGACGCACCAGCCACGTGCCGGGTTCGGCTGCTCGCCGCCCGCGCCGACGCGCTGTTCGTGACCGAGCCCGACGAGGACCCGCTCACCGTCTCCCAGCAGGCCGTGGACCTGCTCCCCGCCGACGCCGGCGGACTGCGGGCCAAGGTTCTGGCGATCCATGCCCGGATCCTGTCCGGCTACGGACGCTACGACGAGGCCCAGTCGGTCGGCCTGGACGCCCTGTCGGTCGCCGAGCGGCTCGACCTCCACGAGCTCGCCTCCGACGTCATCACCACGCTCTCGGGCCTCAAGAAGGCCGGCCCCAAGGAGGGGCTGCGCAGCGCGCTCGCCGACGCGGTCGAGCGAGCGGTCGCGACCGGTGCTGTGCACGCGGAGCTGCGGGCCCGGTTCTTCATGGGGCGCTCCTACCAGGACTGGGCCGAGCTCGCGGACGCCGAGCGCTGGTTCCGCAGCGCCATGCAGACCGCGGTCGACGCCGGCATCCCCTGGGCGCCCTACGGCTTCGAGGGGCGCTGGCAGCTGTCCTGGGTCAAGTTCGTCAGCGGTGAGTGGGACGAGGTCCTCGACCTCACCGACGTCACCGGCGAGCACGCGCCACCGATCGCGGCCGCCCTGCTGGAGAGCGTGCGGATCCTGGTGCTCGTCGCTCGGGGCGAGCCGGTCGCCGACCGGGCCCGCCGCCTGCGCAGGTTCTGGGAGCAGGAGGGCGGCGTGGCCATCCACTCGGCGTCCGCCGAGCTCACTGAGGCCGGGCGCGCCGACGACCCGCACGCGGTGGTCGCCGTCTACCGCGACGTGGTCGGGGTCCTGGGCAGGATCTGGCACGAGTGGTTCAGCGCCCGCATCCGGCTCGCCGCCACCACCGCGGGTGCCATCGCGGACCGGATGCCGAGGCTCAGCGCGGTCGAGCGGGCGACGTACCTCGAGGAGGTCGAGCGGCTCTTCGAGGAGGGCCACGTGGTCCTGCAGAAGTACGCCGACCCGTCCGGTCACTGGGGACCCGAGGGCCGGGCCTGGATGAAGCGGCTCGACGCGGAGACGCTGCGGGCGCGCTGGCTGGCCGGCACCGACGCGCCGCCCCAGGACGTGCTGGTCGACACCTGGCGCGACACCGAGCAGCTCTTCGTCGACTTCGGCCACGTCCACGAGCTCGCCGCCGTCCGGGTGACCCTGGCCGGCATCCTGCGCGCCACCGGTGACCCGGCCGGCGCCCGCGAGGTCGGCGACCTGGCCCGCGAGGCCGCCCACCGGCTGGGCGCGGCGCCGTTGCTGGAGGAGCTGCGGGCGATCGGCTCGGCGCCCACCCGCGCCGACGGGCCGTCGGACTCGCTGACCGCGCGCGAGGCCGAGATCCTCGCGCTCGTGGCCGAGGGCAGGTCCAACGGCGAGATCGGCAAACAGCTGTTCATCAGCACCAAGACCGTCTCGGTGCACGTCTCCAACATCCTCGGCAAGCTCGGCGCCGCCGGCCGCACCGAGGCCGCCGCCATCGCCCGCCGGCGGGGGCTGCTGGACTAGCCCCGGCGCCGAGGTGAGGGTGTGTGCGCCATGATCGCCATGGGTACCCGCGAGGCGAAACCCATTCGCGACCCATCCTGCAACAGGGAGGCATCATGACCACCACGCCTGAAGAGCCGCTCGGCGACGACGACATGACCACGACCCCGGCTGGTGACGCCGGCCTCGGCGGCGGAGACGCCGACGGCACCGACGGTGACGCCACGGACAGCACCGACGGCGACGCGAGCGACGGCGGCGACGCGGACGGCACCGACGCCGACGGCACCGACGGCGACGGCACCGACGGCGACGCCAGCGACACCACGGACGGCGACGCGTCCTGAGCGGTTCCAGTGCCGCGCTCGACCTCCTGACCGGTGACGCCCAGACCTTCGTCGAGAAGGTCTGGGCGTCGCGGGTCCACCACCACCGCGCCGACCCGGCCCAGCTCGCGGCCTACCTCTCCCTCGACGACGTCGACCACCTGCTGACGTCGACGGCGATCCGTACGCCGTCGGTGCGCCTGGTGCGCGACGGCACGGTGCTGCCCGAGTCGGCCTACACCCGCCCCGCGACGCTGGCCGGCCGCTCGCTGACCGGCCTGGTCGACGCCCGCAAGGCGCTCGCCCTGTTCGAGGAGGGCGCGACCGTCGTCCTCCAGGGCCTGCACCGCTACTGGCCGCCGCTGACCCGGCTGGTCGCCGAGCTCGAGCTCGACCTCGGCCACCCCTGTCAGGCCAACGCCTACCTGACCCCGGTGGGGGCGCAGGGGTTCGACGTCCACCAGGACACCCACGACGTGTTCGTGCTGCAGACCGCGGGCGCCAAGCAGTGGGAGGTGCACACACCTGGAGATGAGCCTGGAGATGAGCCTGGAGATGAGCAGAGCGACGGGGTGGAGGAGTCGGTCCTCCTCGAGCCCGGGCACGTGATGTACATGCCCACCGGCACCCCCCACGCGGCGCGCACCCAGGACGCGGTCTCCCTGCACATCACCATCGGCGTCAACCAGCTGACCTGGCGCGGCCTGGTGTCCCGGGCGATCAGCGCGCTGGCCGCGAAGGTGCCCGACGAGCACCTGCCCGCGGGCTACCTCGAGGATCCCCAGGCGCTCGCCCACCAGCTCGGCCGGCACCTGCACGACGTGGCCGACGAGCTGCGCGGCGTCGACCCGGCGGCCGCGATCGAGGCCGAGGTGCGTCGCTTCCTCACCCAGCGTCCGCCGCGCCTGCCGGGCGGGCTGACCGACCTGATCGGCCTCGGGACGCTCACCGACTCGACCCGGCTGCGGCGCCGGCCCGGCCACCCCTGCGTCCTGCTGGACCATGGCGAGCAGGTCGAGGTGCTGCTGGGCGACCGGTCGCTCACCGTGCCGGCGTGGCTCCGGCCGGCCCTGGCCGAGGTCCGGTCGCGGGCCGAGCTGACCCCCGCGGACCTGCCGCTGGACGAGCAGAGCAGGCTGGTCCTGTGTCGGAGGCTGGTGCGCGAAGGGCTGCTCGAGGTCCTGGAACCCGACCTCGAAACCTGAGGACGCCGAGGTGAGCTTCCGCTGCTCGGCGGCGAGCCTGCTCCGCGGCGAGCCGATGGCCGGCACCGCCTCGACGGTCCGCGCCTTCCTGCTGCTCGAGAACCCCGGCCCCTGGGGCGAGAACGCCCTGCGCGACGCGCGGCTCCCCGACGGCCTGGGCGACGAGCTGACCGCCCGGGCGGCCGCGGCCCGGGTGCGGGTGCTCCTGATCCGGCGGCCCGGACGCCGGGCGCCCTCACGCGGGCTGCGGGTCTTCGCGGCGTTCGCCCACCACGCGGAGCCGTGGCTGGAGACCGCGGTGCTCGGTGACATCCACGAGGTGCACGACCTGGACGTCGAGGCGCTCGGAGCCGGCCGGTCGCCGGGGCTCACGCCGCACCTGGACCCGGTCTTCGCGGTCTGCACCCACGGCCGCCACGACACCTGCTGCGCCGAGCGGGGCCGCCCGGTGGCGGCGGCGCTCGCGGCCCGCCACCCGGAGCAGACCTGGGAGGTCTCGCACATCGGCGGTGACCGGTTCGCGGCCAACGCACTCGTCCTGCCGCACGGGCTCTACTACGGGCGCCTCGACGCAGAGTCGGTGACCGGGGTGGCCGCCGCCCACCTGGCGGGGCGCGTGTCGCTCGACCACCTCCGGGGCCGCTCCGGCCTGAACATGACGCTGCAGTACGCCGAGCTCGCCCTGCGGCGCCACCTCGAGGAGACGACGCTGGGCGGGGTGCGTCTGGTCTCGCGCACGACCGAGGGTGGCGTGGTCACCGCCGTCCTCGACGCGGCCGGCCGGTCCTACGCCGTGCAGGTGCGTTCCACCTCGTCCACCGAGCAGCATCGACTGACCTGCTCGGCCACCCGCCACAATGCGTTCGTGACGCACGAGCTGCTCGACCTTCGACCCCTGGACGACAGGGACGCCGGTTGAGGCGCGCCGTCGCGCTGCTCGGCGCCGCCCACCCCGGCCCCGCCTTCGCGGTCACGCTCCTCGCCGGGCTGCTCGGTGTCGCGGTTGGCCTCGGGCCGGCCGACCTGGCGCTGGTCGTGGCCGCGGTCCTGACCGGCCAGCTGTCGATCGGCTGGTCCAACGACCTCGTGGACGCCGACCGGGACCGGGCGGTCGGGCGCACCGACAAGCCCCTGGCGACCGGCGACCTGGACGAGCGCCTGGTCCGCGCCGCCTGCGCGCTGGCCGTGCTCGCCACCGTCCCGCTGTCGCTGCTCTGCGGGCTGGTCGCCGGGCCGGTGCACCTGCTGACGGTCGCCTCGGGCTGGGCCTACAACCTCGGGCTCAAGTCGACGACGTGGTCGTGGGCGCCGTACGCCGTCGCGTTCGGCGCGTTGCCGGCGTTCGTCGCCCTGGTCGACAGCCCCTCCGACCTCCCGCCGTGGTGGATGGTCGTGGCCGGCGCGCTGCTCGGGGTGGGCGCCCACTTCGTCAACGTGCTGCCCGACCTCTCCGCGGACGCCGCGACCGGCGTCCGCGGTCTGCCGCACCGGCTCGGCGCCCGCCGCTCGTCGGTGCTCGCCGCGACGGTTCTGGTGGGTGCGACAGTGGTGGTCGTGCTCGGTGCGACCGTCGACCCCGTCCTCGCCACGGCGGCCCTGGTGGCGGTGGTGGCGCTGGCGGTGGTCGCGCTCGTCACCGACGGCCGCACCCCGTTCCGGGCCGCGATCGCGATGGCGCTGGTCGACGTCGCGATGCTGGTGGTCGCGGGATGAGCGGGATGAGCGCGAGCCTCAGCGACTGGGACCTCATCGTCGTCGGGGCGGGACCGGCAGGCACCGCGACCGCGCTCAGCGCGATCCACGCCGGCCCCCGGCTGCGGGTGCTCCTGCTCGACCGGGCCGACTTCCCGCGGGACAAGTCCTGCGGCGACGGCATCGCCCCCCACGTCCTCGACCGGCTCAGCAAGATCGGCGTGACCGGCATCGAGGACGGCTGGACGCCGCTGACCCGGCTCGAGCTGGCCCGCGGCACGTCGTCGGTGGCCCGGCCGATGGCCCGCCCGGTCTACGTCATCCCGCGCGAGGTGTTCGACGCCCGGCTCGTCGAGCGGGCAGTGGCGAAGGGCGCCACCCTGGTCCGGCACCGGGTGGTCGACGTGCGGACGACCGAGGACGGGATCGTGCTCGACGGGCGCTACCGAGCCCCGGTCGTCGTCGGCGCCGACGGTGCCCACAGCGTCCTGCGCGCCCACCTCGGACTGCCCGACGGACGCCGGGCGCTGGCGATCCGCGGCTACGCACCGACCCCGCCGGAGCGCCGCGGCAGCCAGGTGATCCGCTACGGCGACCGCCGCCAGCCGTCCTACGCCTGGGCCTTCGACCGCGGCGACGGGCTGTCCAACGTCGGCTACGGCGAGCTGCTGCCCGGTGACCGCACCGACTCGCCGACCCGGGCGCTGCTCCTCGACCAGCTCGACCGGCTGCTGCCCGGGGCCGTCGAGGCCGGCGACCACTGGAAGGCGCACCACCTGCCGCTGTCCGGGTGGACCTGGGAGCAGCCCGACGGCCCCGTGCTGCTGGCCGGCGACGCGGCGGGGCTCATCAACCCGATGACGGGCGAGGGCATCTACTACGCCGTGGCCACCGGGATCACCGCCGGGCGGGCCACCGCCCAGGCGTTCCGGGCCGCGTCACCGGCCGGTGCCGGCGCCCTCCACCGGCGGGCGGTGCGGGCCCTCCTGGGCCGGCACCTCAAGCACACCTGGACCGCGGCCCGGCTCTCGGAGAGCGCGACCGTCGTCGAGGGCGGCATCCGGGCGGCGCAGCGCGACGGCCGGGTCTTCGACGAGCTGGTCGAGCTCGGGCTCGGCGACGGCCGCATCTCCCGGCACCTGGTGGCCCACCTGGTCGGCGGCGTGGCCCGGCGTACGGTTCAACGCAGTCCTGTGGCCCGGTTGGTGAAAGGGACCTGACATGCAGATCCTGAGCGTCCGCGGGGCGCTGCCGCCGCACCGCCACCCGCAGGCGGAGATCACCGACGCGTTCGCCGGGTTCATCGCCGAGCGCAGCCTCGACGAGCGGCTGATGCGTCGGTTCCATGCCAACGCCGGGGTCGAGTTCCGCCACACCGTGTTGCCGCTGGCCGACTACGGCCGGATCGAGTCGTTCACCCAGGCCAACGACCTCTTCATCGAGCACGCCGTCGAGCTCGGCGCCCGGGCACTCCAGGACGCGCTCAAGGCCGCCGACCTCACCCCCACCGACATCGACCTGGTCGTCTCCGCCACCGTCACCGGCCTGGCCGTCCCATCGCTAGAGGCGCGGATCGCCGCGGTGGTCGGGCTGCGCCCGGACGTCAAGCGGATGCCCCTGGTCGGGCTGGGCTGCGTGGCGGGCGCGGCCGGGATCGCCCGGCTCGCCGACTACCTCGCCGGGCACCGCGACCAGGTCGCAGCGCTCGTCGCCGTCGAGCTCTGCTCGCTGACCGTCCAGCGGGACGACGTCTCCGTGCCCAACCTGGTGGCCAGCGGTCTCTTCGGCGACGGTGCCTCCGCGGTGGTGGCCGTGGGCGCGTCGTACGCCGGGGCGACACCCGGCGCCCACGTGCTCGACTCGCGCAGCCGCCTCTACCCCGACACCGAGCGCACCATGGGCTTCGACGTCGGCAGCACCGGGCTGCGGATCGTGCTCGACGCGGCCGTGCCCGAGGTGATCGGGCGCTACGTCCGCGAGGACGTCGACGGCTTCCTCGAGGCGCACGGCCTCACCCGCGACGACATCGGCTGGTGGGTCTGCCACCCCGGCGGGCCGAAGGTCATCGAGGCGCTCCAGGCGGCCCTCGACCTGCCCCGCGAGGCCGTCGAGGTCACCTGGGACTCGCTTGCCACGATCGGCAACCTCTCCTCCGCGTCGGTGCTCCACGTCCTCGAGGACACGCTGCGGGACCGGCCGCCGGCCCCCGGCAGCCACGGGATCCTGATGGCCATGGGTCCGGGCTTCTGCTCCGAGCTCGTCCTCCTCCGCGCACCTGGGGCTGAGGACGCATGACCGGCCTGGTCGCGTTCACCGTCGTCGTCGCGCTGGTCGCGCTCGAACGCGTCGCCGAGCTCGTGGTCTCCACCCGCAACGCGGCATGGAGCAAGCAGCAGGGCGGCGTCGAGACCGGCCTCGGCCACTACCCGTTCATGGTCGTGCTGCACACCGGCCTGCTGGTCGGCGTGCTCGTCGAGGCCTGGACGCGGCGCCCGGACGTGCCTGGCGTCCTGGCCTGGTCGATGCTTGTCGTCGTCCTGCTCACCCAGGCGCTGCGCTGGTGGTGCATCGCCACCCTGGGCCGGCGCTGGAACACCCGGGTGATCGTGGTGCCGGGGCTCGCGCCGGTCACCGCCGGGCCCTACCGGTTCCTCCGGCACCCCAACTACGTCGCCGTGGTCCTCGAAGGGATCGCGCTGCCTGCCATGCACGCCTGCTGGATCACCGCGGTCGTCTTCACGGTCCTCAACGCCGGCCTTCTCACGGTGCGCATCCGGGCGGAGGACGCCGCACTGGCCACGCTGCCGTGATGGACCTGTGCGTGGCTGGCGGGGGACCGATCGGCCTGGCCACCGCGCTCTACGCCGCCCGGCAGGGGCTCGAAGTCGTGGTCCGCGAGCCGCGGCCGGGGCCGGTCGACAAGGCCTGCGGCGAGGGCCTGATGCCGGGCGCCGTCGCGGACCTCGCCGACCTGGGGGTCGACCCGCCCGGACACCGGATCGCGGGCATCGCCTACGTCGACGGGCGGCACCGCGTCGAGACGGCGTTCCGCCGGGGTGACGGCCGGGGCGTGCGGCGTACGGTCCTGCACTCCGCGCTCCGGGACGCCGCCGTCGCGGCGGGGGTGAAGATCGAGGCCCGTTCGGTCGAGCGGGTCGACAACCGGCACGACCACGTGCTCGTCGACGGCGACGCGGCCGCCTACCTCGTGGCGGCCGACGGGCTGCACTCCCGGGTGCGCCGGATGATTGGTGCCGAGCGGCCGCAGCTGCGGCACCGGCGGCACGGGCTGCGCGCCCACGCCGAGGTCGCGCCGTGGACGCCGTACGTCGAGGTGCACTGGGCCGCGGGCTCCGAGGCGTACGTGACACCGGTCGGCCCCGGCCTGGTGGGCCTGGCGATGCTCACCGACCGGTCCGCGACGTTCCCCGTGCTGCTTGCCGAGCACCCGGAGCTGGCGGACCGGTTCGCCGGCGTCGAGTGGTCCAAGGTTCGCGGGGCCGGCCCCTTGCGGCAGCGCGCATCTCGACGGGTCGTCGGCCGGACCCTGTTGGTGGGGGACGCGGCCGGTTACGTCGACGCGATCACCGGCGAGGGCATCGCGCTCGGCCTCGCTCAGGCGCGCGCCGCGGTGGCCGCGGTCGTCGCCGGCAGCCCTGACGACTACGAGGCGGCCTACCGGCGCCTCGGTCGGCGGCACGAGCTGCTCACCCATGCCCTGCTGGCCTCGAGCCGGGTGGAGGCGGTGCGCCGCAGAATCGTGCCCGCGGCTGCTCGGCTCCCCTGGGCCTTCGACGCGGCCGTCGACCAGCTCGCGAGGCCGGTGTGACGGGCCGCTCGGTCGAGGAGGTCGTCCTGCTCGGCGAGGACGGCAGCGCGATCGGCACCGCGCCCAAGACCGAGGTGCACCACGCGGACACCCCGCTGCACCTGGCGTTCTCCTGCTACGTCTTCGACGAGGCCGGGCGCTTCCTGCTCACCCAGCGGGCCCGCAGCAAGCCGACATTTGGGGGCGTCTGGACCAACTCGTGCTGCGGCCACCCCGCGCCCGGGGAGGCCATCGAGGACGCCGTACGCCGCCGGGTCGAGCAGGAGATCGGGGTGACCCTCGACGACCTCCGGCTGGTGCTGCCGGCGTTCCGCTACAGAGCGGTGATGGACAACGGCGTCACCGAGAACGAGATGTGCCCGGTCTTCGTGGCGACCACCAGCGACGCCGTGCGGCTCGACCCCGAGGAGGTCGACGACCACGAGTGGGTCGACTGGCCGTCGTTCCGGGCCGGCGTCCTCGACGGCAGCCGCGACGTCAGCGTCTGGTGCCGCGAGCAGGTGACGGCGCTGCCCGAGGACCCGCGCACGGCCACGGCTGCGGACCGCGCTGCGCTCCCTGCCGCGGCGCGCTAGGCAGACTCACAGATGCAGAGCTGGAGCGGCGCAGCCCCGGTGAATGGTCCGCGGGACCAGTCGCCGAAGCGCTCGACGAGCCGAAGGCCGCCGAGCGAGACGAGCAACGGCAGCTCCTGCGGGAAGATGCTCCGGATCTCGAGCGGCGCGACGACGAAGTCGGTCTCGTAGTCAGTCGAGAGGTGCCACGTCCCGCGTGTCACTTGCGACCGCGGATCATAGGTCTCAGCGACCTCAACGCTCACGAGGCCACGGTCAGGATCCGTGAACGACAACGACTCCCGCGTGCGCCGCACGCCATCGGCCTCGGCAAGGAGACGCACGCTCGGGTTGAACACGTCGAAGACGAACCGTGCCTCGGGTGCCAGGTGCCTGCGGACCGACCGGAAGCAGCTCACCAGATCTGCCGCCTCGTGCAGATGGAGAAGGGAGTTGGCGGTGATGAACACGAAGTCGAACGTGCGACCCAGATCGAAGGCCCGCATGTCGCCCTGCACCCAGTCCACCGCTACCCCGCGCTCGCTCGCCTTGCGGCGTGCCTCAGCCAGCATGTCCGACGAGAGGTCCAGTCCCACGCACGGACGCCCGTCGGACGCGATCGGGATCAGCTTGTGCCCGGTGCCGCACCCGAGCTCCAGCACTCGGCCGCCTTGCCGATCGGCCTCGGCGCGGTAGAAGTCGACCGCGGGCCCACCGCCCGGGAACATCAGGTCGTACAGCCTCGCGTGCGAGTAGAACGAGGTGCTCATGAGGGGGAGTCTCTCTCAGCACAGTTGCGACGACGCGGGACCGGCGACGCCCAGTGCCTTCCCCAGGACCGCGAGCCGCTCCGCGTTCATCCGCTTCACGATCGCCGCGTCCGGCACGACTTGTACGCCGTGGAACACGCCGGGCCAGCAGTGCAGCTCGACGGGGACGCCGGCGGCCATCAGCCGGGTGGCGTAGTCGATCCCCTCGTCGCGCAGCGGGTCGAGCTCGCAGGTCACGACGTACGCCGGCGGCAGGCCGGAGAGGTCCTCGGCGCGGCCGGGCGCGGCGTACTGGTCCGCGGGCCGGCCGGCCAGGTAGAGCCGCCACGACGCGGCCGCCTGGCTCGGGCTCCACATCAGCCACGGCCCGGCGGAGCGCATCGACGCAGTCTCGAGCCGGTCGTCGATCACCGGGACGTCGAGCGACTGGAAGCACAGCGCCGGGCCGCCGCGGTCGCGCGTCAGCAGGGCGAGCGCCGCGGACAGGCAGCCTCCGGCGCTCTGGCCGTGCACCGCGACCCGGGCCGGGTCCACGCCGGGCAGCCCGGCCAGCAGCCGGAGCGCGGCGTAGCAGTCCTCGAGGCCGGCCGGGTAGGGGTGCTCGGGGGCGAGCCGGTAGTCCACGCTCGCCACCACGACCCCGAGGTCGCGGGCCAGATCGACGCACACCTGGTGCTCGAGGTCGACGCTGCCGAGCACGAAGCCTCCGCCGTGCAGGAACAGCAGCCCGGGGAGCGGACCCTCGGCGTCCGCCGGCCGGTAGACCCGCACCGACGCGGGGCTGCCGAGCTCGTCGAGGCGCAGGTCGCGCACCTCCAGCCCGGTGGTGTCCACCGAGGAGGCCGGTGGCGCCATCGCGGCGAGCACGGCCCGGGCGCCGTCGAGGTCGTCGAGGCTCGTGCCCAGGTCGGGCAGCAGCCGGACCATGCCGACGAGGTCCGGGTCGAGGCTGGGGAAGAGCGAGGCGTCCACGGAGGTCAGCTGACCTCGAAGTCGGCCGGGTCGGGGTCCCGGGTCCAGGCCCAGTAGTCGACGAGCCGCCAGGGGTTCAGCCCGTGGACCTCACCGGCGTCGTCCTGGTAGTAGCCGTGCCCGATGTAGGGCGACGACCAGACCATGGTCTTCACCTCGGCCTGGGTCCGCGAGTAGTAGTCGTCGTACGCCGCCGGGGTCGGCTCGATCGTGTCGCCGCCGGCCTCGACGAGCATCCGCAGGCAGCCCATGACGTAGGCGACTTCGCACTCCGAGGCCAGGATGATGCTGCCGCCGCTGGCCAGGTTGGTCGCCGGCCCGTAGAGCATGAAGAAGTTGGGGAACCCGGGCACGGTCACGCCGAGGTGGGCTCGCGGCCGGGCGCCCCAGTGCTCGCGCAGGTCAACGCCGTCGCGCCCCCGCACCGTCATCGGCACCAGGAACTCATTGGCGCGAAAGCCGGTCGCCCAGACCAGCACGTCGGCCGGGTGGCGTTCGCCGTCGCTGTCGATCACCGCGTCCGGCTCGAGCCGAGAGACGCCGGCACGCACCAGCTCCACGTTGTCGCGGGTCAGCGTGCGCAGCCACGACCCGTTGTCCTGCAGGGTGCGCTTGGCGGTCGGCGGGTAGGGCGGCACGACCTTGGCCACCAGCTCGGGGTCCCCGTCGACCTGGCTGGTGATCCAGTCGGTGAACATCACCCGGACCATCTCGTTGACCTCGCTGACCGACTGCTGCTGCGGTGCCCACGAGGGGTCGACCTTGGCGGCCGCGAGCCCGGCGTCGCACCCGGGCCACAGGGTGAGGAACCGGAACCACCGGCCATAGAAGGGGAGGTGCCTGATCGCCCAGCCCACACCAGGACCGACCGCGTCGTGGTAGCCGGGGTTGGGGAACATCCACTGCGCGGTGCGCTGGAGCACGGTCAGCGACCGGACCCGGTCGGCGATCGCCGGCGCGACCTGGAAGCCCGTGGCGCCGGCGCCCACCATGACGACGTCCTTGCCCTCGAGGTCGACGTCGTGGCGCCACCGGGCGGTGTGGAACGCCGGGCCGTCGAACTCGCCGGGCACGTCGGGCACGAACGGCCGGTTGAGCTGGCCGACCGCGCAGACGACCGCCCTGGCGGTGAGGGTGTCGCCGTCGTCCAGGGTGACCGTCCAGGTGCGGGTCGTCTCGTCGTACGCCGCCGCCGTGGCCTCGGTGCCGAACCGCACGTGCTCGCGGATGCCGCGCTCGTCGGCCACCCGCTCGAAGTAGGCCCGGAGCTCGGGCTGCCGGGAGAAGAACTCGGTCCAGTGGTCGCCGGGCTCGAAGCTGTAGGAGTAGAAGTGGCTGCCGACGTCGACGCGCGCGCCCGGGTAGGAGTTCTCCCACCAGGTGCCGCCGGGCCCGTCGTTCTTCTCGAGCACCACGAACGGGAAGCCGGCCTGCTGCAGCCGGATCGCCGCGAGCAGCCCGGACATGCCACAGCCGATGACCACGACCGGGTACGCCGCCGCGCCGGCGACCGGGTCCGGCTCGCGGCTGTCGCGGCCGTCGAGGGCGAGCTCCTCGAGCATCATCGGGACGTATTCGTCGCCGACGACGTCGCAGGCGAGCCACGTCATCATCTCGTGCAGCGTGGACTGCGGCAGCGGCTCCGGCTCGGGGCAGCCGCGTCGCCGCCAGCCGCGGATCACGTCGAGCGCCAGCGCCCGGCCCGCCGCCTGGTCCTCCGGCGACATGTAGCCCTGGTACTCGTTGAGGAAAAGGCCGGCCGGCCGGATCGACCCGTCGAGGATCGCCCGCCGCTGGGCCTCGTCCTCGCAGAGGTGGACGCACGCCATCAGCAGCGTCGGCACGGAGGTGTCCTCCAGCGCGGCCGCGATCTCGGCATCGGTGACATCGGGGTCTATCGGCCGTCCCGCGTGGGGGTTGCGCACGGTCGGGAGAGTACACAGTTGTGCCGAAGTGTCTACAGGCCTAGGTTGCGCTGTCATGCGCGCAGTGGTGGTCGAGGGACCCGGTCAGGTGGCGGTGCACGAGGTCCCCGACCCGGAGCTGCCCGGCCCGGACGGCGCGGTCGTCGAGGTGGCCAGCGCCGCGATCTGCGGGTCCGACCTGCACTTCTACGACGGCGACCTGCCGTTCTTCCCGGTCGCGGTCGGGCACGAGGTCGTCGGCACGGTCGTCGAGGCGGGCCCCGACCTACGTCGTCACTCAGTGGGGGACCGGGTGCTCGTCGCCTCGGTCGCCGGCTGTGGCCGCTGCGCCGGGTGTGCCACGGGCGACCCGGTCACCTGCGTCCTGGGGCCCAAGGTCTTCGGCTCAGGGGAGCTCGGGGGCGGCCAGGCCGACCTGCTGGCCGTGCCCGCCGCCGACTTCCAGCTGCTCGCCGTGCCCGAAGGCGTCGATGACGAGGCCGCCCTGCTGCTCACCGACAACCTCGGCACCGGCTGGGCGGGCGCGGCCCGCGCCGACATCCCGCCCGGCGGGACGGTCGTGGTGCTGGGGCTGGGGGCGGTCGGTCTCTGCGCCGTGCGCGCGGCGCTGCTCCAGGGTGCCGGCCGGGTGCTGGCGGTCGACCCGGTCGCCGGGCGCCGCGAGCGGGCGGTGGCCTCGGGAGCGGTCGCGCTCGACGGCCCGACCGTCGAGGCCGCGCTGGAGGCCACCGGCGGCCTGGGCGCGGACGCCGTCATCGACGCCGTGGCGACCGACGGGTCGCTGGCCGACGCGTTCGCCGCGGTCCGGTCCGGCGGCACGGTCTCGGTCATCGGCGTGCACGACCTGGAGCCGTGGCCGCTGCCGGTGCTGATGGGCGTGTTCCGCAGCATCACCCTGCGGATGACGACCGCGCCCGTGCACCGCACCTGGCGCGACCTCGTGCCGCTGGTGCAGCACGGCCGCCTCGACACCTCGGGCATCTTCACCCACGTGCACGACCTCGACGACGCGGCGGCGGCGTACGCCCGGGTCGCCGAGCGGAGCGCGGACTGCGTGAAGGTGCGATTCGTCCTCTAGGGCGGCGGCGGTTGAGGTGCTCGCACCTCAACCAGCGTCCAGGAGAGCGCTCGCCGATGAGTCTTCGGCGGGAAGGTGGTCCGTCCTGCATGCCTCTCGTCACCGCGCACTTCACCATCTCGCTCGACGGCTACATGGCCGGGCCGGACCAGACCCTGGACGAACCCCTCGGCGTCGGCGGTGAGGACCTGCACCGCTGGATGTTCGACGAGGCCTCGCACCCGGCGGACGTCACGGTCAAGGAGCGCATCCTCGCGCCCCGGGGGGCCTACATCATGGGCCGCAACATGTTCGGTCCGGTGCGCGGCCCGTGGGAGGACGCAGTCGGCGGCGAGACCTGGCGCGGGTGGTGGGGCGACGATCCGCCCTACCACGCGCCGGTGTTCGTGCTCACCCACCATCCGCACGCCCCCATCGAGATGGAGGGTGGCACGACGTTCCACTTCGTCGCCGGCTTCGACGAGGCGCTGTCCCGGGCGGTCGACGCGGCCGGCGGCGAGACCGTCACCATCGCAGGGGGGCCAGTGCCGTCCGCCAGGGCCTGGAGGCCGGGGTGGTCGACGAGCTCCTGGTGTCGCACAGCCCTCGTGCGCTCGGCAGCGGGGAGTCCCCCTTCCGCGACCTGGCCGGACTGGACGCCGAGGTGGTCGAGGTCCTGTCGTCGCCGTTCGCGACCCACGTCGTCTACCGGGTCAGCAAGCCCTGAGCCTCACCGGCGGCGGCACCATCGTCCCGATCGCCAGCCCAGTTGACGCGTGTCAAGTTAGTGTCTAGCGTCCCCCGCATGCCACCCCAGTCGAGTGCGCCGCAGCGGCCGTCGACCGCAGTCATCGGGGCCGGGATCAGCGGGCTGACCGCCGGCAAGATGCTCGGCGACTACGGGGTGCCCTACACCTGCTTCGAGTCCTCCGACCGGATCGGCGGCAACTGGGCCTTCGGCAACCCCAACGGCCACAGCAGCGCCTATCGCTCGCTGCACATCGACACCTCCAAGCACCGGCTGTCCTTCAAGGACTTCCCGATGCCGGAGGACTACCCCGACTTTCCGCACCACACCCAGATCAAGGCCTACCTCGACGCCTACGCCGAGGCGTTCGACCTGCTCGACCCGATCGAGTTCGAGAACGGCGTCGCCCACGCGGAGCCCGACCCCGCCGGCGGCTGGGAGATCACGGACCAAGCCGGCGCCACGAGGCACTTCAACCTCCTCGTGGTCGCCAACGGCCACCACTGGGACCCGCGGATGGCCGAGTTCCCCGGCGAGTTCAGGGGCGACTCGATCCACTCCCATCACTACATCGACCCGCGCACCCCGCTCGACCTGTTCGGCAAGCGGATCCTGATCGTCGGCATCGGCAACAGCGCCGCGGACATCGCCGTCGAGCTGTCCAGCAAGGCCCTGCAGAACGACGTGACGCTCTCGACCCGGTCGAGCGCCTGGATCGTGCCGAAGTACATGTACGGGCTGCCCGCCGACAAGTACTTCGCCACCTCGCCACACATCCCGCTGGCCTGGCAGCGCAAGGTCGTCCAGAAGATGCAGTTCATGACCGGCTCCAACCCGGAGCTCTACGGGCTGCCCAAGCCCAACCACAAGTTCTTCGAGGCCCACCCGACCCAGTCCGTCGAGCTGCCGCTGCGACTCGGGTCGGGCGACGTCGTGCCGAAGCCCAACGTCACCCGGCTCGACGGCGAGACCGTCCACTTCGAGGACGGCACCAGCAGCGACTTCGACGTGATCGTCTACGCGACCGGCTACAACATCACGTTCCCCTTCTTCGACGAGACCTTCCTCAGTGCGCCGGACAACCAGATCCGGCTGTTCAAGCGGATGTTCAAGCCGGGCGTCGACGACCTGGTGTTCATGGGCTTCGCCCAGGCGGTCCCCACCCTGTTCCCGTTCGTCGAGGCGCAGGCCCGGCTGCTCGCGGCGTACGCCGTCGGCCGTTACCGGCTACCGACCCCGGCCGAGATGGAGGCCGCCATCGACGCCGACAACGAGAAATACATGGGCCACGTCCTCGACCGTCCGCGGCACACGCAACAGCTGGACTACTTCATCTACGAGCACGACCTGCGGGCCAAGGAGATCCCTGCGGGTCTCGCGCGGGCGGCGGCCCCATGAGCGAGGCACAGCTCGCCCGCGGAGACCGGCGGCGCACCGCCCTCCTGGAGGCGCTCGACCACCACCTGCGCCATCAGGACCCGGCGCAGGGGAGCCTCGACTCGATCAACATCGCCGACATCTCCCGGCGGGCCGGCGTCACCCGCTCGGCGTTCTACTTCTACTTCGACAACAAGGCGAGCGCGGTCGCGGCGCTGATGGAGGAGATGTACGACGAATCCCGCGACGCCGCCGCCCTCCTCCACGGCGACGGCACGCCCGTCGAGCGGGTGGGGGCGATGGTCCGCGCGCTGTTCGCCGCGTGGGAGCGGCACGAGCATCTCTACCGCGCGATGTACGACGCCCGCGCGACCAGCAGCACGGTTCGCGAGCTGTGGGACAACGACCGCGAGTCGTTCGTGCCCGTCGTCGCCGAGGTCATCGAGGCCGAGCGCGCGGCGGGTGCGGCGCCGGCCGGCATCGACGCCACCCACCTGGCCTCGGTCCTGCTCGAGCTCAACGACCGGATGCTGGAGCGGCTCGCCCTCGGCGGCCCCCTGGGCCGCGACGAGCTCGTCGACGCAGTCGTCGCCGTCTGGGTGCACACGATCTACGGGAGGCTGGAGTGATGGCCGCCTACGACGAGGTCGTGTTCGACTCCGGCGGGGTCGACCTGCACGGCTGGCACTTCACCGGCGCCGGCGACACCCTGGACGCCGGACGCGGCCGGCCGGTCGTGGTGATGGCCCACGGCCTCGGCGGCACCAAGGACTCCGGGCTCGCGCCGTTCGCCGAGGGGCTGGCCAAGGCCGGGCTGGACGTGCTCGCCTTCGACTACCGCGGCTTCGGTGCCAGCCATGGCGAGCCCCGCCAGCGGGTGAGCCTCGCCGGGCAGCTCGAGGACTACCGGGCCGCGATGGCCGCCGCCGGGACGCTCCCCGGCGTGGACCGTCGTCGCCTGGTGCTGTGGGGGGTGTCGCTGGCCGGCGGTCACGTGCTGGCGGCCGGCGCACACCGCGACGACGTGGCCGCGGTCGTCTCCCTGACCCCGCTGGTCGACGGCATGGCGGCGGCCCGGCTGGCGCTCAAGCACCACGCCCCGTCGAGCATCGCCAGGTCGACGGTGGCCGGCTTCCGCAGCCGGTTGGCGTCGGCCGCGGGCCGCGGTCCGGTGATGATGCCGGTCGTCGGGCGCCCCGGCGAGGTGGCCGCGCTGTCCCTGCCCGGCCACTACGAGTCCTACCTCGCGATCGCCGGGCCGACGTGGCGCAACGAGATCGACGCCTCGGTCGGCATGGAGCTGGGCGGACACCGCCCGGCCAAGGCGGCCAAGCACCTGCGCTGCCCGCTGCTCGTGCAGATCGCCGACTTCGACCGCAGCGCCCCTCCGCAGGCCTCGGCGAAGGCGGCCTTCAACGGTCGCGCCGAGGTGCGGCACTACCCGTGCGACCACTTCGACGTCTGGCCGGGCGCCGACTGGTTCGAGCCGGCGCTCGCCCACCAGGTGCGGTTCCTCGAGCGTCATCTCCGACCAGGGACGGATGCCGGGACCACCACCGGTCAGTAGCGTCGAAGCGTGGCCATTCTCGAGCAGGAGCCGACCGACACCAGGGCGCTGACCGCACAGCGCTTCGACCGGATGAGTCTGGACGGTGTCTCGAAGCTGCCGCCGGTCGACACCACAGGTCTCCCGCCCGGACCGCCGTGGCCGGCCCTGGTCCAGACGATCGCGCTGTTCCGCTTCCGCCACTGGTTCCACCCGTGGCTGCACAAGACCTACGGCTCGGCGTTCACCATCCGCATGCTGCCGGGCGGCCGGCCCTTCGTGCTCTTCACGCGGCCCGAGGACATCAAGGAGATCTTCGCCGGCGACCCCGAGATCTTCCATGCCGGCAAGGGCAACTCCGTCCTCGGCCCGGTGATGGGCGAGCACTCGCTGCTCCTCCAGGACGGTGCCGAGCACAAGCGAGCCCGCAAGCTGCTCATGCCCGCGTTCAACGGGCAGGCGCTGCGCTCCTACCAGGACCTCATCACCGACCTCGCCCGCGACGAGGTCGCCCACTGGCCTGAGAATCGCACCTTCGAGTCGCTGCAGCGGATGAACACCCTGACCCTCGAGGTGATCCTCCGCGTCGTCTTCGGTGTCACCGACGAGCAGCGGCTGGCGGCACTGCGTCCGTGCGTCAACGCCACGGTGGACGTCAACCCCGGTGTCTTCCTCATCGGCACCTACCGGTCCCTGCAGCGGCTGCCGGCCTACCAGCGGGTCTTGGCCAACCAGGAGGAGCTCGACCGCCTGATCTACACCGAGATCCGGGAACGCCGGGTGGCGACCGACCTGGACTCGCGCACCGACGTGCTGTCCCGGCTGATCCGCGAGGGCGCTGACTCGGTGGATCCGTCGGACCGGCTCAGCGACATGGAGCTCCGCGACCAGCTCGTGACCCTGCTGCTGGCCGGGCACGAGACCACGGCGACCGCGCTGTCCTGGGCGCTCTACGAGCTGGGCCGCAACCCCGTGCTCATGCGCCGGACCCAGGAAGCCGCGGACGCCGGCGGCTCTGGCAGCGACATCGACGGCGACGCGTGGCTCGACGCCGTGATGAAGGAGTCGATGCGGCTGCACCCGGTCATCCCCATCGTGCTGCGCACCCTGCAGAAGCCCGCCACGATCGCCGGCATCGACATCCCCGCGGGCACCACCGTCGGGCCGTCGATCGTGGTCGCCCACGGTGACGCGAACTACGAGCGGGCCGACGAGTTCGACCCGACCCGCTTCCTCGGCCAGAACCCGCCGACCAACACCTGGATCCCCTTCGGCGGCGGCGTACGCCGCTGCATCGGCGCCGGCTTCTCGCTGATGGAGGGCGCCGCCGTGCTGCGCGAGGTCTTCCGGGCGTGGTCGGTCGTCACCGAGCACGACGACAGCCCACGGGTCCGCAACATCACCTCGGTCCCGGACCTGGGCGCGCGGATCAAGGTCCTGCCCCGCTAATCGGCTCGCCGCGCGGGCGAGGGCTGAGCGCGTCGAGACACACCAAATGGCTGTCACTGGGGCCCGGGAGCAGCCACTTCGTGTGTCTCGACGCCCCCAGGGCGCCCCCAGGCCTACGACCGCAGCGCCCCCATGACAAGGCAGGCGAGGGCGCCGGTCGCGGTCAGGGTGCGGGCGACGTTGAGCTTGACCCACAGCCCCTCGAAATCGGCCCGCACGGCCGCGAGGTCGGTGATCTGCGAGACCGGCCCGGCGGCGTCCAGTGCGTTGTTGAGGGGGATGTTGCCGAACGCCGTGATGGCGACGGTGCCGAGGGCCAGCGCCGCTCCGGCGATCACCCAGGGCCGGGCGGACACGGAGCTCACGGCCACCGCCAGGCCCGCGAGTGCGGGCGCACCGAGGAAGCTGGCCAGGAACACCGGGTTCACGATCGCGGTGTTCATCTCCTGCATCGCGTGCACGAAGGTCCGGTCGTCGGTGCGGGCGAGGCCGGGCATCACTCCGGAGGCCCAGGTGTAGTAGGTGCCGGCCTGCAGCCCGGTGAGGGTCGCAGCGGTCAGGAGGGGGAGGTCAGCAGCGGTGGTCATGTGGACACTGAATCGTCGATCGGCTGGACGATCCATGGCTGATCAGGACAGAAACATGCGTAAGCGTCTAGGATCGGTGCGTGGACGGACTCGCCGGGCTGCTCGATGGTCCCCGCGCCCGGGGTGCCTTCCTCCTGCGCTGCCTTCTCGACGCGCCCTGGGCGATCCGGCTCGCAGACGAGGCGCCGCTGTCGGTGACCGCCGTCGTCCGCGGCCAGCTCTGGGTGCGCCCCGACGACGAGGAGGCACTGTGTCTCGACGCGGGCGACGTGGTCGTGTGGACCGGGGCCGACCACTGGACCATCGCCGATGGCCCCGACACACAACCGAGTGTGGTGATCGGCCCGGGACAGGTCTGCACGACCCTCGACGGCCGGAGCGTCGCGGAGGAGATGCACCAGGGCGTGCGCAGCTGGGGCAACAGCGCGGTGGGGGAGACGGTGCTGCTGACCGGGGTCTACCTGCTCGAGGGCGAGGTCAGCCGGCGGCTCCTCCACAGCCTGCCGCGCACGATCGTGTTCCGGGCGGGGGAGCTGGACACCCCGCTCGTCGAGCTGCTGGGGACCGAGGTGGTCCGGGACGACCCTGGGCAGGACGTGGTGCTCGACCGCCTGCTCGACCTGCTGCTGATCACGTTGCTGCGCTCGTGGTTCGACCGTCCGGACTCCGACCCACCCGCGTGGTACGCCGCCCAGGGGGACGCCGTCATCGGTCCGGCCCTGCGGCTGATGCAGCACCACCCCGACCACGCCTGGACGGTCGCGAAGCTCGCGAGCACCGCCGGCGTCTCGCGGGCGGCGTTCGCGCGCCGCTTCACCGAGCTGGTCGGTGAGCCGCCGATGGCGTTCCTCACTGACTGGCGGCTCTCGCTGGCGGCCGACCTGCTGCTCGAGCCCGACACCACGCTCGCGTCGGTGGCTCGCCGGGTGGGCTACGCGACGCCGTTCGCCCTCAGCGCCGCCTTCAAGCGAGAACGCGGCATCAGCCCGCGCGAGCACCGGCGGCGGACCGCCTGAGGGCAGTCGCTACGACGCCTGTCCGGGCTGCCGACCCAGCCAGGCGGCCCAGTCGATGCCGCGCAGCAGGACGCCGTCGCCCTCGGGCAGCATCGCGCCGGCCATGACGCTCGCCGGGCCGTCGGATGGGACGACCCGCACGTCCGAGCCGACGTATGCGGCGTAGCGCCCGACCAGGTCGACCAGCCGCTCCGGCTGCGGACCGGCCAGCTCGGCGTCGTGACCCATCGCCCCCGTGGCCTGGTCCAGGAGGACTCGGACGATCTCGGGGGTGTCGACGGGCTGGGTCGGGACGTCCATGACGCGGGTGATGTCGCCGTCGCGGTTCCACTCGAACATCTGCCGCGCGAAGTCGTGGAACTGGGTCGCCCGCAGCACCAGGGCTCCGTCGTGCGCCTCGCGGGCGGCACGCTCCTGCGCCAGCTTGGCGACGTAGTAGCCGTAGTCGGGGCTCTTGTGGATGCCGACGATCGAGAGGGTCACCGTGCGCGGGACCCCGGCCGAGCTCGCGGCCCTGCCGAGGTTGCGCGCGACGCCGGTGAAGAAGTCGAGGGTCTGCTGGTCGTCGAGGACGCCGCCTGTCGAAGTCACGTCGACCGCGGCGTCGGCCCCGGCCAGCGCGGCCTCGAGCTGCCCGGCCCGGGGTGCGAGCAGGTCGTAGCCGGTCTCGCGGGCGATCTCGACGACCTCGTGGCCCTCCTTGCGGGCGAGGGCGGTGAGCTGGGACCCGATCAGGCCGGTAGCGCCGGCGATGGCGATGCGCATGACACTCTCCTTCGATTCGCGGATAGATCCTATCCGCGAATAGTGAAGCATGAACGCGGACAAATGTCATCCGGGTATGCTCAGGACATGAAGCTGTCCGCGGGCGTGGAGTGGGCCATCCACTGCTGTGTGGTCCTCAGCCAGGCGGAGGGACCCGTGCCGGCGACCAGGCTCGCCGACTTCCACGGTGTCTCCCGCACCTACCTCGCTAAGCACCTCCAGCAGCTCTCGCGGGCCGGGCTGGTGAGCTCGACCGAGGGCCGGGTGGGCGGCTACGTCCTGACCCGGCCGGCAGAGGAGATCAGCGTCCTCGACGTGGTCCTGGCCATCGAGGGGCCCGAGTCGGCGTTCCGCTGCACGGAGATCCGGCAGAACGGGCCGCTCCCCGCCAGCAAGGAGCAGTGCCGCAAGCCGTGCGGGATCGCCCGGGCGATGTACGCCGCCGAGGACGCCTGGCGCGCCTCGCTGGCCGGCGTCAGCGTCGCCGACCTCGCGGCCGGCGTCGAGCGCGACACCGGCGCCAAGACGTTCGTCCGGCTGCGTGGCTGGCTGGCCGCGACCTAGGACTGGTCAGCGCACCCGGTCAGCGGTCGAACGCCGCCAGCACCTGCCGCTCGGTCAGCCCGTAGTCCTCCAGCGAGTAGGAGTGCTTCGGCGCCGCGTGGCCGGACTTCGCCTCGCGGTCGACCTCCTCGATCGCCGCCTGGACCTCGGGGGTCCAGTCGAGCCCGAACTGCTCGTAGATCCCGCGGGTGACGCCGATCGGGTCGTCGCGCAGGTCCTTGAAGGCGACGTCGGCGAACTGTGCCTGGTCGTACTTCGGGCGCGCGTCCCAGAACGCGTGGAACGACCGCGACCACAGGTCGAGCTGGGTGTGCCCGATGACGCCCCCGACGAAGGTCTCGGAGTGGCCGACCGTCGTCTCGGCCGACAGTGAGCACGAGGAGGCGATGCAGGTGACCGGTTCGCGGTGGGTGTAGACGACCAAGGCGTCCGGATAGACGGCCATCAGCGCGTCCAGTGCCGTCATGTGCGACGGGTTCTTCAGGATCCAGCGCTTGTCGGTGTCATTGAGTCCGACCAGCTGGAGGTTCTGCTTGTGCCGCGCGTAGGCGTCGGTCCAGTCCTGGCCCTGCAGCCACTGGCTGTAGCGCGGGACGTTGGCCAGCGACTCGTAGGAGTTGGACTTGCCGGTCTGGCGCAGCAGCCGCCAGCACTCCTCGACGGTGGTGGCGTCCATGTAGTGGATGCCCATGTAGTCCGGGCTCTCCACGTGGTGGGCCGTGAACGCCTGCTGCATGGCGTTGAAGATCGGGTCCTGCTCCCAGGTCTCGCGCGGCGGCCGCGGCTGCGGATACTGCGTCAGCCACATCTCCAGACCCTGGGTGGCGGGGTCGGCGTGCAGGTAGCGATGCAGCGCGGTCGTGCCGGTGCGGGGCAGGCCCATCAGGAACACCGGGCGCTCGATCGCCACGTCGCGGTGCTCGGGGTGCGCGGCGAACTGGGCCTGCGTGAGCAGCACACCGACCAGCGCGCTCTTGACCTCCGAGCGCTGGAAGTAGTTGCCGCGCGGGGTCAGGCCCGCATCGGGGGAGGCCAGGTCCTCGACCAGGACCCGCAGGCCCTCCTCGTGCGCGGTCCCCCCGAAGTCCGACATGCCGGTAGTGCGCACCGCCGCGGCCGCGATGTCCTCGTAGGACCCGACGTCCGGACGCTCGCGCGCCATGATGTTGTCGCTCATGGGCTAGCTGTGGAACTCGCCGCAGTCGACGGTGAGCATCTGGCCGGTGACCGCGGAGGCGAGGTCCGAGGCGAGGAAGAGGGTGGCCCGGGCGACCTCCTCCGACGACGCGAGGCGCTTGAGGTCGGTCGGGCCGGCCTTCTCGGCGTACACCTCCTCGTGCGTCTTGCTCTCGACCGCCGCGAGGAAGTCGAAGTAGCCGCGGTTGACGTCCTCGTAGATGTAGGACGGCGCGACGCTGTTGACCCGGATGCCGCGCGGGCCGAGCTCGGTCGCCAGCGACGACGCCAGGTGCTCCAGCGCCCCCTTGGACAGCTTGTAGCCGGCGTACTCCGGCTGCGAGCTGAAGGAGACGCAGGAGTTGAGCATGATGATCGAGCCCTTGCTCTCCGACAGCGCGTCGGCGAACAGCGCCGCGAGCCGCAGCGGCCCGAAGACGTTGGTCTCGTTGACCTTGGCCAGCTTGGCCGGGTCGATCTGCGTGATCGGGTCCATCGGCGGGATCGCGAAGGCGTTGTTGATCACGCAGTCGACCCGCCCGAACGCCTCCAGCGCCTGGTCGCGCAGGTTGACGCGGGACTCCTCGTCCCGCACGTCGGTGACGACCGGCACGACCTTCACGCCGTACGGCGCCAGGTCGGCCTGGAGCTCGAGCAGCCGGTCCTCGGTGCGGCTGGCGATCACCAGGTCGGCGCCCATCTTCGCCGCCTCGAAGGCCAGCGACCGGCCCAGCCCAGGGCCGATGCCGGAGATGACGACGACCTTGCCCTGCAGCAGCGGCACCGGCTGGTATCGCTCTTCGATGGAGGTGTCGTGGGCCTCGGCGTAGCCGAGGGTCTGCTCGCTCAACCCATGCTCCTGTTCAACTCAGCATCCTTCGGGCAACGGAGCGCTGCCGGGCGGCGATCCGCGCGGCGTACTCCTCGGTGGTGATGGGGGTGAAGTGCGGCAGCAACGACGGGACGTCGGCGAGCTTGACCTTCTCGACGGTCGGGCCGTCCTCGGGTCCGAGGTCTCGCTCGAGCCGTTGCCAGCGCAGCATCATCGAACCGGTCCGGTGGCCGGTGCACTCCAGCCAGTTCGCGATCGCCTGCCCCTCTCCTGCAGGCGAGCGCTCCGAGACCACGAACCTCATGACCCCGTCGGGGTCGGTGTCGGCCTGGGCCTTGGTGAGCGAGGTCTGGTGGGTCTCGTAGTCGGTGGAGACGTACCAGTCGGAGCCGATCTGGGCGCCCTGGTAGCTGCAGTCCGTGCACTCCGGGACGCTGATGACCAGCGCCTCGTCGTCCTCGAGCTCGTAGTGGCCGATGCTGGACCGCTGCGACTCCAGGCCGCCGGGCGTCGACTTCGGCGCGGTCAGGGTGTTGACCGGCTCCTTGCGCTCGAAGAACTGCGGGAAGGCGAACCAGGTGTGGATCGAACCGACCAGCGACCGCGCGGCGACGTCGTACTTCTTGCGTAGGGTCCGCTCGGACAGCGGCTGGGCCGGCTTGTCGATGGTGTCCGGGCGCTCGATCGTGATGAGGCCGCGCTCCTCGGTGTCCCAGTCGTTGAAGACCTCGCGGACGATCATCGACTTGGCACCGGGCTCGGCGGTATAGCGGAACTCGAACGAGCCGTCGTCCTTGATGTCCAGGCCGCGGTCGTCGAAGGCCATCAGCGAGGTTGCCGCCGAGTCGGCGGTGTAGGCGCCGCCCATGACCTGGAACGAGAGGTCGGCGCTGGTCCCGCGCCGGCCGCGGATGACGTACTCGACCCCCTCGCGCAGGAACGCGTTGAAGTAGATCGCGTCCGGGTTGTCCAGTCCCTGCCTCGAGAACTGGTGGGTCGGGTTGACGAACAGCGGCCGGTCGAGGTCGTAGTCGAAGGCCATCTGCATGGCCATCCGGATCCGCCCGGACAGGTAGTCGTAGCCCTCGAGCAGGTCCTGTTCGGTCCGGATGAACGGCGCGTTGGCGATCAGCTGCTCGGCCTCTGCGATCGCCGCCTGGAGCGGGGCCGTCAGGTCGAGGGACGCCCTCACGCGGTGACCTTGTGGATGATCGACTCGGCGTACTGCTCGAGGTTCTTGATCTTCGTCTCCAGCGGCTCGGTGTCAGGGCCCTTGATGTAGGGCACCCGGAAACCGACGATGCAGTCGGTCACGCCCTTGTCCTCCAGGCGCTTGACCCCGTCGACGGTGTAGGCGTCGTAGGAGATGACGTGCACCTCGAAGTCGTCACGGGTGTCGCCCTCTTCCTTGCGGATCTCGGCGAGCCGCACGAGCAAGCGGTCGAGCTCCTCGCCGTCGCCGCCGGCGTGCATCCAGCCGTCGCCCTTGAGCACGGCGCGGCGCAGCGCGGCGTCGGCGTGGCCCCCGACGAGCAGCGGGATCGGCTTGGTGGGCGCCGGGCACTGCTTGAGCTCGTCGATCTCGTAGAACTCACCGTGGTAGCCGAAGAACTCGCCAGTCGTCAGGCCGCGGAGGATGTCCATGCACTCGTCCATGCGCTTGCCGCGCCTGGCCCAGTCGACCTGGAGGTTCGCGAAGTCCTCGGGCCAGGGGGAGATGCCGACGCCCAGGCCGAGGCGGTTGTCGGAGAGGAACGCCAGCGACGACGCCTGCTTGGCGACCAGCACCGGCGGCCGCACGGGCAGCTTGAGCACGAACGGCGTCAGGCGCAGCGTCGTGGTCACCGCGAAGAGGTGTGCGCAGAGCACCATCGTCTCGATGAACTCCTTGCCCTCGAGGAACTCGCGGTCCCCGGTGTCGGTGTAGGGGTACTTCGAGTCCGACTCCTTGGGGTAGATCAGGGAGTCGGCGACGGTCATCGACGTGTAACCGGCGGCCTCCGCGGCCTGGGCCAGCGGGGCGTAGTACTTCGCCTGGGTCATCGCTTCGGCGTATGAGAACCTCACTGGACAAAGCCTTTCCGGTTATCGAGCAGCGAGCGCAGCGAGCGTGTCGAGATACTAGAACGTGTTCCAGTTTTCTGCCAGAGTGCGCACGTGGACCTGCAGGAGATCAGTGACCGGATAGAGATCACCGACGTGCTGACCCGCTACACCCGGGCCATCGACACCGGTGACTGGGACAAGCTCGACACCGTCTTCACCCAGGACGCCGAGATCGACTACACCGAGTCGGAGGGGATCGCGGCGCCCTACCCGCAGGTCAAGCCCTGGCTGGCCGAGGTGCTGCCGGCGTTCTTCCCGAAGCGGATGCACACGCTGGGCCAGATCGATGTCGACCTGCACTACTCCGAACATGGCGACGAGGCCGACGTGACGGCCTACTTCCACAACCCGATGCCCATGGACGACGGCAACGGCGGCACCAAGATCGTCGAGATCGGCGGCTACTACCACCACACGATGATCCGGACCCCGGACGGCTGGCGGAGCCGCAAGCTCCACGAAGAGGTCGTTTGGAAGCACAACATCTGATGGGCCTGCCGGACGAGCGCCCCGACGGCCTCGACTCGCCGGTCACAGTCAAGGTCATCAAGTACATGGCCAAGGCCCAGGTCGCGGCGTTCAAGGCCACGAACGGCCGGGTCGGCTCGAAGTGGCGGATCGGGGCCGGCTGGAAGAAGCCGGTGCCGACGCTCCTGCTCGAGCATGTCGGACGGAGATCGGGCCGGACCTTCGAGACGCCACTGCTTTACCTGGAAGATGGCCGGGACCTCGTGGTCGTGGCCTCGCAGGGCGGGCTGCCGAAGAACCCGCAGTGGTACGCCAACCTGGCCGCGCACCCGGACACCAGGGTCAGCCTCAGGGGCGAGAAGCACCGCCCGGTCCGGGCCCGCACGGCCACGCCCGACGAGCGGGAGGCCCTGTGGCCACGGTTGGTCGACCTCTACGCCGACTTCAGGAAGTACGAGCAGTGGACCGAGCGGACCATTCCGGTCGTCGTCCTCGAGCCGCGCTAGTCGTAGGGATCGTGCGGGTCAGGGCTTGCGCGGCAGCTCGCCGACGTTGGTGAACAGCTGGCCGTACATCGTCGCCACCACCATGTCGTCGGTGCAGCGCTGGGTCCAGCCCTGTTGCGCCGCCTCCCAGTCGGCCGCACCGAACCCGAGCGCTGTGGTGACTCGCTCGACCAGCGCGCGGTCCTCGTTGGCCCAGCCGATCGCCTTGGCGGCGACGGCGTACGCCGCGAGCGAGATGCCGTTGATGGGCGCCACCGACGGGTGGTTCGGGTCAAGGCCGGTCTCCGGGAAGACGGTCTCGGCCACCTTGGCCTGGGTCCGCTGGATCGCCTCCATGTCCTCAGCGGACGGAGTGGTGCCGCCGGCAGGTAGCGGGTGCGCTGTGGCCGAGGCCTCGATCGCGGCGATGTCGTCGGCGCTGAAGCCAAGGCCGCGCCCGGCCAGCTCGGTCTTGTAGGACGCGACCCACTGCGGAGCCTGCGCCATGATCGCCTGCATCGCACGGGCCATGGCCATCGGGTCTTGTGGCATGGCCCGCAAACTAGTGGTCACCACCGGACGTCCGCCGTGTGTCCCGCACCCCGGGCACGCACCTCGCGGCGTTGCCGTCGCTCGCTGGACGGCCAAGTACGGCTTCGCTCCGGCGCCTTGCGATGCACGCACCCGAGGCACGGGCCACCCCCGACGGACTTCCGGTGGTGACCACTAACGGGGTCACGCCTTGAGGGGGAGGTCGCCCACCTGGGAGAACAGCTGGCCGTACATCGTGGCGATCACCACGTCGTCCTCGATCCGTGCGGTCCAGCCCGCCATGGCCGCCTTCCAGTCCTCAGGCGTGTGCCCGAGGGCGGTCATGGTCCGGGCGACCAGCGCCGGGTCCTCCGAGGCCCAGCCCAGCGCGCTGGCCGCGGTGGCGTAGGCCGCGAACGACAGCCCGGCGATCGGCGTGAGACGGGGGTCGTCCTCGTCGAGTCCTCCCGGTGGATAGCGGCGGAGCACCGCGGCCAGCCCGACGACGAGCATGCGGAGCCGGAGGCCGAGTGAGATGTCGTCCGCGTCCGGGCCGGGGGTGGCCGCCTTCGCTGTCTGCAGCGCGGTGACGTCGTCGGCGGTGAACCCCAGGCCGCGGGCCACCACGTCGGCCTTGTAGGCCTCGACCCACCTCAGGGCCTGGGCGCGGAGTGCGAGCAGGGCACGCTGCTTGCCCAGGGGGCCCTGGATCGGGCTGTGCATGGAGGCATTGTGCCGCTGTCGCGGCCCAGGCGTCTGACCGTATCGACGGCGTATTGGTGGGGTAGGGGATCCTGTTTCAGAATGCTCCCGTCGTAGGACCGGGACCGAGCGGAGGTGTGTGCCATGGCAGGTCGTCCCCAGGACGCCGAGGGTCACCCCGTGGTCGCCGGGCTGCTCGCCCTGCTCGGGGTCGGGCTGGCGGTCGGGCTGCTGGTCAGCGGAGCTGCGCTCGCGGGCACCTCGGTGCTCGGCCTGGGCGAGAGCGATGGCGGCGGTCAGGCGTCCGCCGACCAGACGATCAACGTGCCCAAGCCCGTCCCCACGGAGGAGCAGACCGGGCCTCTCGTCACGCTGGAACCCAAGCCGTCGAGCGAGGGCGGCGGCGAGTCCGAGGAGGCGCCCGAGCCCGAGGATGCGATCTCGTTGTCCGCCGCGGTCACCGAGGTCCGCCCCGGAGAGCCGATCGACCTCTCCGGCGTCTATCCGGGAGGCGAAGGGGCGACGCTGGTCGTGCAGCGCCTCGAGGGCGAGGAGTGGGTCGACTTCGCCGGCGGCGACGTGACCGCCTCGGTGAGCAACGAGACGTTCTCGACCTACGTGATCACCGAGCGCACCGGGCTCAACACCTGGCGGGTCCGCGACAGCAAGACCGACGAGGTCAGCAACGAGGTTCGAGTCCAGGTCGGCTGAGCGCTCAGCGTCCAGCGGCGCTAGCGCACCGGCACCCACTGCTCCAGGGCCGCGGCCAGGGCGGCGCGGCTCATGGGCTTGGGCAGGTAGTCGTCCATCCCGGCCGCCAGGCAGCGCTCCCGGTCGCCATCGGTGACGCCCGCGGTGAGGGCGATGACCGGGGTACGCCGGCCGTCCTGCTCGCGCCGCCGGATCTCCGCGGTCGCCTCGAAGCCGTCCATGTCCGGCATCCGCACGTCCATGAGGACGGCGTCGTAGGACCGGCGTTCCATGGCTGCGAGTGCCTCGGGACCGCTGTCGACCACGTCGGCGTCGAAGCCGAGGTTGCGCAGGATCCCGGCGGCGACGATCTGGTTGACCTCGCCGTCGTCGACGACGAGCACCACGCCGCGCGCCGACGGCTCGACCTCGACCTCCGGGGCTGGCGCGTCCTGCACACCCACGACGCCGGCGAGGGTGTTGCGCAGCCGGGACATCAGCACCGGTTTGGTCAGCACGCAGGCGACCCCGGCCGCGTCGGCCTCGTTGTGGCCGACGTCAGGGCCGGACGTCATCAGGACCAGCGGCGTCCCCGCGGTCGCCTGGTCGGCCTTGATGCGTCGGGCGAGCTCGAGCCCGTCCATCTCGGGCATGCAGAGGTCGAGCAGTCCGAGGTGGTAGGGCACCTGGGCGCGGGCAGCCTCACGCATGGCGACGAGAGCTGCGGCCGCGCTGTCGACGGTGTCGACGGACATCCCCCAGGCCTGCAGCTGGTCGTGGAGGATCATCCGGTTGGTGTCGTTGTCGTCGATGACCAGCGTGCGGAGCCCGGCGAGGTCGGCCGCGGGGCGCGGCGCGGGTTCGACCGGTTGCTCGGCCAGGCCGAGCGGCACCGTGAACCAGAAGGTGCTGCCCCTGCCGAGCTCGCTGTCCACCCCGAGGCTGCCACCCATGGCGTTGACCAGCTGCTGGCAGATGGCGAGGCCCAGGCCGCTGCCGCCGAAGCGGCGGGTGATCGAGGAGTCCGCCTGGGAGAACGCGTCGAACATCCGGGGCACGTCGTCGGCCGCGATGCCGATCCCGGTGTCCACGACCTCGAACCGGATCACGACATCGTGTTCGCTGCGTTCGACGAGGTGGGCCCGGACGAGCACCTCGCCGGAGGAGGTGAACTTCACCGCGTTGCCCGCCAGGTTGATCAGGACCTGCCGGATCCGCCCGGGGTCCCCGCGCAGCGCGAGCGGAAGCTCCGGTGACCAGTAGGCCAGCAGCTCGAGCTCCTTCGCCCGGGCCGGCTCGGCCACGACCTCGGCCACGCCCTCGAGGAGCTCCACCGGGTCGAAGTCGAGCTGCTCGAGCTCGAGTCGCCCCGCCTCGATCTTCGAGAAGTCCAAGACGTCGTTGATGACGCCGAGCAGGGCGTGCCCTGAGGTGCGGACCCCCTCGGCGTACTGCCGCTGCCGTTCGTCGAGGTCGGTGGAGAGCAGGAGGTGGGTGAGTCCGATGACGCCGTTCATGGGGGTGCGGATCTCGTGGCTCATCGTGGCGAGGAACGCCGACTTGGCGCGCGAGGCGTCCAGCGCCGCGTCCCGGGCCAGGGCCAGCTCATCGCGGATCCGGGCCTCGGTCGTCAGGAACCTCGCCATCCGGGCGACCACGATGGCCAGGACCAGCACCATGGCGACCAGTCCGTCGGCCGCGTGGACCTCCCGGTCACGCACGGAGGAGACGGCGAACAGCACGGGCGGGACCAGGAGCGGGCCCGTGGCGAGGGCGAGCCTGGGGACGATCGCTCCAGGAGTCACCCGCCCCGCGTCCGTGGCCTCCTCGGGCGCGGGAACCCGCCAGGTCGACGCCGCCATCAGCAGGGAGCCGACCATCCAGCCCACGTCGAGCAGAGCCGAAAACAGGTCCGAGGTGTCGAGGAACAGGTAGCCGAGGTCGGAGGCCAGCCAGCAGCCCACCCCGAGCGCGAATCGGAAGCCCAGCGCCTCCCGGTGACGGCGCACGGAGAGGACGCGCAGCACCAGCGCCAGCAGGACGGCGTCGAGGATCGGGTAGGCCGCCAGGACGACCCGGGTCGGGACGGCCGTCGAGCCGTCGTCGACGATGTCGCGGACGGCGACGCTCCACAGCACCATCACGCTCACCAGCACGACCGTGACCGCGTCGAGGCCTGCGTCGACGTCGAGGCGCTCGCGCGAGCCGCTGAGGCTGCTTCGCATCGCGATCACCAGCAGCGCGGCACCCAGTCCGAGGTAGCCGGCGACGTAGGGCACGTCGGCGACCGACACGTCCGGCTCGCCGCCGGACCACCAGATGGCCATCCAGACGAAGTCACCCAGTGCCGTCGCCGCGACGCCGGCCGTGATCAGACCGGGTATGAGCCGCCGCCCTCTCGGAGTGCGCCACGTCCCCAGCAAGCCGAGCACGGTCGCCGAAGCCACGACGAGCAGGTAGGCGACATCGGTCAGACGTCCGTAGGGCAGGAGGACGTAGGCGGCGACACTGACAGCGACAGCCCCGAGCAGGACCGCCGTCCCCGGCCTGTGGGGCGCTCTCATCACGGGACCTCCGCGCACCAGCGTAGATTCCGGAGGCCCCACACGAGGGTGTTTCCGCGCTTCTCGGCCGCGTCGTTTGACGCGTAGGCGAGCATCGAGGCGTGCGTGGACGCGCGGTTCCCCTGCTCGCGGCCGCCGCCCTCTCGATGGTGGCGTGCAGCGGGCCGGCCATTCAGCAGGGGGAACGCGCCGCGCCACCCTCCAGCGCGGAACCCTCCAGTGCGCCACCGTCCAGTGCGCCACCGTCCAGTGCGCCGGCGAGCGAGCTGGCGCCGGAGCGCCCCCCGGCGCCACCCGGAGCGGTGACGGTCGCCGTTGCCGGCGACATCCATTTCGAGGGCGTGCTGCGGGCCCGGTTGGAGGATCCCGCGACGGCCTTGGCGCCGGTGACCGCGGCCCTGGCTGCGGCCGACGTCGCGATCGTCAACCTGGAGACCTCAGTCGGCGAGGGGGGTCGCCCCGAGCCGGGCAAGCGCTATACCTTCCAGGCGCCCGCAGCGGCCCTGGCGGCGCTGGCCGCAGGAGGGGTCGACGTGGCCACCATGGCCAACAACCATGCGCTCGACTTCGGACGCGAGGCGTTGCCGAGCACGTTCGCGGCCATCGACGCCGCCTCGAGGCTCGGCTCTCCCCTCGCGGTCGTGGGGATCGGGCGAAACGCAGGCGAGGCCTTCCGGCCGGCCACCATCGACGTCGGCGGCACGGTGGTCGCCACGATCGGGGCCACGGTCGCAGACGCGGATCCCACGGCGGATCCCACCGGGCACTGGGCAGCGACCACCAGCGTGCCTGGCATTGCCGACGCCATCGACCCCGCGCGGCTGCTGCGTGCGGTCGCCCGCGCGAACGGGTTCGCCGACGTGGTGGTCGTCTACATGCACTGGGGAGTCCAGGGCCAACGATGCCCGAGCGCGGGGCAGCGGTCCCTCGCCGCTCAGCTCGTCGAGCGAGGCGCGGATGTCGTGGTCGGCAGTCACGCCCATCGCCTCCAGGGCGACGGGCCACTCGGGGGCGGCTATGTGGCGTACGGTCTCGGCAACTACGCCTGGTACACCCCGTCGACCGGAGCGGACGCCGACACCGGGGTGCTGACCCTGACCGTGCAGCCGGCGGCGTCCCGACCTGGCAGGGCCACGGTGACCGACGCCGTGTGGGAGCCCGCCCGGATCGGCGCAGACGGTCTGCCGAGGGCGGTGAGCGGGCCACCGGCGGAGGCGTTCAGCGCTGAGCTCGACGAGCTGCGCGCGTGCGCAGGACTCGACGGCTGACCCGACGGCTGAGTCCGTCGAGGGGTCAGCCGGGCGGAGCGGGACGCAGGGCCCGGCGCACGACCTGGGTGACTTCGGGCGTCGACGCGGCAGGCCTCGGGACCAGCAGCACGTTGTACTGCTCGCGGCGCTGCCGATCGCGCAGCACCGGCACCAGGTCGATCCCCTCGAACCAGGCCAGGACGTCGCGGTCCAGCCACTGCCCGTCCCACATGGGTTCGGCCTCGACCTCGACGTAGACGGCCGCCGCCCGACCGAGCGTCGCTGCACTCGCGGGCAGGACCGCGCCGAGGGCCCCCTCCACGTCGATCCAGGCGACCAGCCTGTCGTCGGCGGCGAGCGGGACCGCGTCGTCGAGCCGGACGCCAGGAACCTCGACGGTCACCTGCTCCTCGCTACGCAGGTTGCTGCCCAGGCTCGCCATCCGGTTGACCGGGTCGCGGGCCCGCCCGTCGAAGTCACGGGGGACGTTGAGCGTCACCGGACCGTTCTCGGGGCCGATGGCGAGGTTGAGGTACTCCACCCCGAGGGCAGTGACCTCGTCGCGGTGGTGCGCCCAGACCAGCGGGTTGGCCTCGAAGGCCACCGCCCGGGCGTTCGGCAGCTCGCGAGTGACCCAGCGGCTGAATCCGGCCTCGAAGGCGCCGATCTCGAGGGTGAGCGTCGGGTCTGTCAGCCGGGCGAGAGACCGGAACGCCGTGCGGACCCGGCGCCGGAGCTGTGGCGGCGTGAGCCCGGCCCGATCCGCGTCGCGGAGCGCGGTCTCGAGGACGTCGCTGGGGGTCGGAGGCACCGGGTCAACGCAACCACGCGACGACGATCAGCGCCACCCGCGCGAGCTGATGGGGGTCGATGATCTCCGACCGATCACCCGCTGAGTGGTAGCCCGGGTACGGCGTGCCGCCGAGCCGGACGCCGGGCAGGCCGGCGCGCACGAACGACCAGTGGTCGCTGGAGCGCTGGAACGGGTCGGTGGCGGTGGGGACGCCGACGCGACGCGCCGCCCGGAGCACCCGGGCGTGCTGGGCGTCCGGCTCGGCGGCGCTGCCCACCGGGACCACGTCGCCGACGCCGACCCGGTCCAGGGACAACATGCCGCGCAGGCTGCGTCGCTCGGCAGGGCTGAGTCCAGCCACGTAGGCGCGTGACCCGTAGTGGTGGTCGTCGTCGGAGGGCCCGCGCGGCTCCTCCGAGCCGAACGCGACCAGCACGAGCGGCAGCCGGGTGCGGCGGTCGGCCGTGGCCTCGGCGAGGGCCAGGAGCACGCCGACCCCGGAGGCGTTGTCCTCGGCGCCCGGTGCCTGGGGCACGGTGTCGAGATGAGCGCCCACGACGAGCCACGGCCGGCCCGGCACGACGTCGCCGCGGGTCGCGACCACGTTGACCGAGCGCCCGGCCGGGACCGGCACCCCCCACGAGACACCTGCGGGGGTCTGGAACGGCTGCTGCTCGACCTCCCAGCCGAGCGCGCGCAGCCGTCGTTCCACCCAGGCCGCGGACCGGTGGAAGGCGGGCGAGGTGCCCGGCCGGGGACCGATCACGTCCGCCAGGCGGTGCACGGCACGCATCGCGGTTCGGGGGCGGACGTCGTCAGCGCTCACCCGTTCCGTTTCGGTCTCGGGCTTCGCGGACGATTCGGGTTCTGGCGGCACGGTCGCCACGCTGGTCGGGGTCGGGGACGGGGTGGGTGTCGGGGGTGCGGAGACGTCGGCCGGGTCGTCGGCCGGCGTGCAGCCGACCAGCAGCGCGAGGCAGCCGATCGCCACCGCCGCCCTGGTTCGCACGCGCTCGACGGTAGCCGCGAGAAGAAAGTCCCCGGCTTCGGGAACAGGCAGGGGACGGAGTAGCGTTGAGTCGTGTGAGCAAAGTTGAGTCGACTGAACTCAACTCCCACGGACAACGAACCTGAAGGAGCAACACCATGGCACGAGCCGTCGGCATCGACCTGGGCACGACCAACAGCGTCGTCGCCGTCCTCGAGGGTGGCGAACCCACCGTCATCGCCAACGCCGAGGGCGCCCGCACCACCCCGTCGGTCGTCGCCTTCGCCAAGAACGGTGAGGTGCTGGTCGGCGAGGTCGCCAAGCGCCAGGCCGTCACCAACATCGACCGCACCATCCGGTCGGTCAAGCGGCACATGGGCACCGACTGGAAGCAGCAGATCGACGACAAGTCGTTCACGCCTCAGCAGATCAGCGCCTTCGTGCTCCAAAAGCTCAAGCGCGACGCCGAGGCCTACCTCGGCGAGCCGGTCACGGATGCGGTGATCACCGTCCCGGCCTACTTCTCCGACGCCCAGCGGCAGGCCACCAAGGAGGCCGGTGAGATCGCGGGCCTCAACGTCCAGCGCATCGTCAACGAGCCGACCGCCGCGGCCCTGGCCTACGGTCTCGACAAGGGCGACGGCGACCAGACCATCCTGGTCTTCGACCTCGGTGGCGGCACCTTCGACGTCTCCCTGCTCGAGGTGGGCAAGGACGACGACGGCTTCTCCACGATCGAGGTCAAGGCCACCTCGGGTGACAACAACCTCGGTGGTGACGACTGGGACCAGCGGGTCGTCGACTGGATGGTCAAGAAGTTCAAGGACAACAACGCCGTCGACCTGTCCGCTGACAAGATCGCCAAGCAGCGCCTCCAGGAGGCCGCCGAGAAGGCGAAGATCGAGCTGTCGGCCTCGAGCGAGACCACGGTCCACCTGCCCTACATCACCCACGGCGAGTCCGGCCCGCTGCACTTCGAGGAGAAGCTGACCCGGGCGGAGTTCCAGAAGATGACCGCCGACCTGCTCGACCGGACCCGCGAGCCGTTCAAGGCCGTCCTCAAGGACGGCGGCGTCGCGATCGCCGACATCGACCACGTGGTCCTGGTCGGCGGCTCCACCCGGATGCCCGCCGTGACCGACGTGGTCAAGGAGCTGCTCGGCGGCAAGGAGCCCAACAAGGGCGTCAACCCCGACGAGGTCGTCGCGGTCGGCGCCGCGCTCCAGGCCGGCGTGCTCAAGGGCGAGGTCAAGGACGTCCTGCTCCTCGACGTGACCCCGCTCTCCCTCGGCATCGAGACCAAGGGCGGCGTGATGACCAACCTCATCGAGCGCAACACCACGATCCCGGCCAAGCGCTCGGAGATCTTCACCACCGCCGACGACAACCAGCCGTCGGTGGAGATCAAGGTCGCCCAGGGCGAGCGTCCGATGTGGGCGCAGAACCAGCCACTCGGCAACTTCGAGCTGACCGGGCTGCCGCCGGCGCCGCGCGGCGTCCCGAAGATCGAGGTCACCTTCGACATCGACGCCAACGGCATCGTCCACGTCAGCGCCAAGGACCAGGCCTCGGGCCGCGAGCAGTCGATGACCATCTCCGGTGGCTCGGCGCTCAGCAAGGACGAGATCGACCGGATGGTCAAGGAGGCGGAGCAGTACGCCGCCGAGGACGCGGCGCGCCGCGAGGCGGTCGAGGCCCGCAACCAGGCCGACCAGCTCGTCTACGCGACCGAGAAGTTCCTCGCCGACGAGGGCGACAAGGTCGGCGACGAGCTCAAGGCCGAGGTCCAGACCGACGTCGACGCGCTCAAGGCGACGCTGGAGAAGCCCGAGGCCACGGCCGAGGACCTCAACGCGGCCATCGCCAAGCTGGACGCCTCGCGCCAGAAGATGGGTGCGGCCATGTACGAGGCCGCGGCGGCCGACGCCGCGGCGGCCGGTGGCAGCACCGGAGCCACCGGTGAGGCCGACGACGACGTCGTCGACGCCGAGATCGTCGACGAGGGCCCCGCCGACGGTGACCAGGCGCCCCAGGGTGACCAGGCCGCGGAGGGTGACGAGGCCAAGTGACCGACCCGTTCACCGGTGCCGCCGGTGAGGGGGAGGGGTCCGTCGACAAGACGGATCCCTCCCCCGAGCCGGCAACCGAGCAAGCCGAGACCGGCCAGGACGGGCACGAGGACCTCGCAGTGATCCCCGGCGACGAGGAGGTGCAGCTGACCCTGGCTCGTGCCGAGCTCGCCGAGCGGACCGCCGACCTGCAGCGGGTCCAGGCCGAGTTCCTCAACTACAAGCGCCGGGTCGAGCGCGACCGCGACCTGATCCGCGAGAACGCGACCTACGCCGCGCTCGCGCCGATCACCGAGGTCCTCGACACCATCGATCGGGCCCGGGAGCACGGTGACCTCGACCCGGGCTTCCAGTCGGTGGCCGACCAGCTCGAGCGCATCGTTACCGGGCTCGGGCTGACCAAGTTCGGCGCCGTGGGCGACGCCTTCGACCCGGCGATCCACGACGCGCTCAGCCACATCGGTGAGGACCCCGAGGTCGAGGTCACGACCTGCAAGGTCGTGGCGAAGTCGGGCTATCGGATCGGCGACCGGGTCGTCCGGGCCGCCCAGGTGCTGGTGGTCGACCCCGTGTCCGGCCCGAGCGACTCCCCGGCGGAGTCGCCGGCCGAGGCCACCGAGCCGGCCGAGCCCGTCGAGCCGGCGGGGGACACCCTCGAGGACGTCATCGAGAAGATCGACCAGGAGTAGGGAGGGAGGTGCGCGCATGAGTGAGAGCAAGGACGGCTTCCGGGCCGACTGGGCGCAGAAGGACTTCTACGCCGTGCTCGGCGTCAAGAAGGACGCCGCGGCCGCCGACATCAAGAAGGCCTACCGCAAGCTCGCGCGCGCCAACCACCCCGACTCCAACCCGGGGGACGAGAAGAAGCACGAGACGTTCAAGGCGGTCGCCGAGGCCTATGACGTCGTCGGCGACCCGGAGAAGCGCAAGAAGTACGACGAGATGCGCGCGCTCTACGGCTCCGCCGGTTTCGCGGGAGGGGGCGGCTTCCGGCCCGGAGGGGGCGGGTTCAACCTCGACGACCTGCTGCGTCAGTCCGGTGGGGGCGACCGGGCCGGCGGCGGTGGGCTCGGCGACATGTTCGGCGACCTCTTCGGTGGGGGATTCGGCCGGGGCCGGGCCCAGCAGCAGACCCGCCCGCGCAAGGGCGCCGACGTCGAGACGACCACGACGGTCGGGTTCACCGACGCCATGCAGGGCGTCACCATCTCGCTGCGGCTCAGCTCGGACGCCCCGTGCCCGGACTGCTCCGGCACCGGCGGCAAGCCGGGCACCAAGCCGAGGATCTGTCCCCAGTGCGAGGGCGCCGGGTTCGTGGTCAGCACCGCCGGCGGCGGCTTCTCCTTGCAGGAGACCTGCCCCGGCTGCGGGGGCCGCCAGCTGGTCTACGACGAGGCCTGCCCGACCTGCCTCGGCAGCGGCCGGGGCCTGTCGTCGCGGGCGATCCAGGCCCGCATCCCGGCAGGGGTCAAGGACGGCCAGCGGATCCGGCTGCGCGGCAAGGGCTCGGCCGGCGAGAACGGCGGTCCACCCGGCGACCTCTACGTCACGGTCAAGGTCACGCCGCACCGCATCTTCGGGCGCAAGGGCGACAACCTCACCCTGGACGTGCCCGTCTCCTTCGACGAGGCGGCGCTGGGCGCGGACATCAAGATCCCGACCCTCGGCGGTGCGCCCGTGACCGTGAAGGTCCCTCCCGGCACCCCCAACGGCCGGACCTTCCGGGTCCGTGGCAAGGGCGCCCGCAGGAGCGACGGCACCCACGGCGACCTGCTGGCCACGATCGAGGTCCAGGTGCCCGCGGTCATCGACGCCACCACCCGCGAGGCGATCGAGGCCTACCGCGCCGCGTCCGCCGGGCGCCCCCTGCGCGAGAAGCTCTTCGAGACATGAACTCACGCCGCGCCATGACCGACCACTTCGCCTCAGCAGCTCCGGACGCAGCAGTGTTCGTGATCAGCGTCGCGGCGGAGCTCACCGGCCTGCACCCGCAGACCTTGCGCACCTACGAGCGGATGGGGCTCATCACGCCCGGCCGGACCGGCGGTGGTGGTCGGCGCTACTCGCCGCGCGACATCGAGCTGCTCCGCGAGATCGCGCAGCTGACGTCCTCGGGGATCGGGATCGAAGGGGTGCGCCGCATCCTCGAGCTCGAGAACCGGGTCGCCGCGCTCTCGGCCCGCAACGAGGAGCTGGTCGCCGAGCTGGAGGCCACCCGCGAGGCGCTCCGCCAGGCGGTGTCCAGCCCTCGGGCGACGCCGGGCTCGCGCCTGCCCGCGGTTCCCCAGTCGACCGCGGGCCAGTCGATCGTGGTCTGGCGCCGCGGGCGCTGAGCCCCGGCCGCCTCGTCAGGCCACGGGCAGCGTCAGGGTGAAGACCGCACCGCCGGTCGGTCCGGGCCGGTAGCTGACGCTGCCGCCCTGGGCCTCGGCCAGCGACCGCACGACGTAGAGCCCGAGGCCGGTCCCGTTGGGCACGGAGCCGCTGGGCCGGCTGAACTCCTGGAAGAGCTGGTCCTGGAAGTCGTCTGGCACCCCCTCGCCGGAGTCGATGACCGCGATCCGCAGCCGGGCGTGGTCGATGGGGTCGGGCTCCACCCGCACCACATAGGGCGCCCGCCCGTACTTCAGTGCGTTGCCGACCAGGTTTGCCAGCATCTGCTCCAGCCGCATCGGGTCCGCGAGCACCCGGCGGTCGTCCTCGACCTGGGCGGAGACCGAGACCAGGTGGCGGTCGGAGACGACCAGGTCGATGATCGACAGCGGGTCGACCGGCTGCGGCTCCAGGCGCAGGGTGCCGCGCTGGATCTCGGCCGAGGTCAGCAGGTCCGCGGTGAGGGTGTCGAGCATCCGGGCCTGCCTCGTCACGGAGGCCATCAGCCGCTCCCGCTGGGTCTCGGACATCTCCTGGCCGGCCGTGGTGATCGACTCCGCGATCCCGCAGAGCACGGCCACGGGCCCGCGGATCTCGTGCGCCGCCGTCGCGATCGCCCGGCGCAGGGCGCCGACGTCCTCTGACGAGGAGTCCAGGTAGATGAGCAGTGAGCCGTCGGCACGCCGGAGGCTGGCCTGCATCGGGCTGCCGTCGACGGTCACGTCGAACGCCGCCTCGCCGTCGAGCCGGTTGAACGCGACGAGCGAGGCGAGCTCGGGCGCGATCGCGGCGAGCGGCGTACCGGACCGGGCGCGGTGGCCGAGCAGTCGGTGGGCCACGGGGTTGGCGTGCACCAGGCGGAAGAGCGGCTCGTCGACGACCTCGATCACGCCGAAGGGTGCCAGGGCCAGCGCCTCCCAAGCCGAGACGGCCGGCACGGCGTCGTCCGGAGTGCCGTCGTCCGCGTCGTCGGCGTTGCCGTCGACCTCGTTGCCGTCGACCTCGCTGCCGGCGGTGTCGCTGTCGGCGGTGTCGCTGTCGGGAACCACGGAGAGAACGGGCGCCTGCGGCGGCTCGGGGTCCGGTTCGGTCCGCGACGGCGCCGCGACCGGGTCCGGGGCGTCGACGATGTCCTTGACGTATTCGATGATCCGCTTGAGGGCCATGCCCTTCTGCAGGTAGCCGTCGGCGCCGATGTTCATGGCCTTGTCCGACATCTGGGTTGCGCCGAAGCCGGAGAGGACGACGATCTTGGCCTGGGGCACCAGCCGCCGGATCGTGGGCAGCGCCTCGAGACCGTCCATCACGGGCATCGACAGGTCGAGCAGCACCACGTCGGGCGTCTCGAGCCGGACGCACTCGATACCGGCCAGACCGTCGCCGGCCTCGCCGACGACCTCGAGGCCACCGCGGGTGAGCGCCAGGCGCAGCAGCTCGCGCAGGTCGTAGGTGTCATCGATGATGACGACCCGGAGGGGGCGAGCGCGCTCTGCCATCGGGATCACTGCGGCGCTCGCTCGGGTCGGGCGGCCTCTTGCTGCCCGACGGTCTCAGCGGCCCCGAGAGGGTCGAGCGTCTGGTCCGGCGCCCCGCCGGCCGCGGCGGGGAGGGTGCGGAGCAGGTCGAGCGAGGCGTGGGAGGAGCCGAGCAGGTCGGTGATGATCCGGCTCGCCGACTGGATGGAGGCGGTGAGCGCCTCGTTGGCCCGCCGCGGCTGGTCGAGGTCGAGGGCCATCTTGGCGACGACGAGACCCTGCAGGACCGCGTCGTTGAGCTCGAGGGCCTGCTGCTCGCGCTCGCGGAGGTCCTGGAAGAGCTGCGCACCCTGCATCAACGGTGAGTAGTGGCGGCGCAGGGTCCAGTAGTAGACGCCGACGACCGCGCCCACGACGTCCCAGATGGCCAGCGGCCACCCCCACGCGGTGCGCATCGCCAGTCCCTGGGTGTCGCCCAGGCCGAACGACGGCAGCAGCATGTGGACCGAGTGCGCACCGTGGTGGACCGCGCAGCTGAAGAAGATCGCGGCCGTTGCGGCCCCCAGCGGGTTGATCCTGAGCTGGCCGGTACGCGCCAGCGGCGTCACGATCGAGATGGAGATGGCCAGGTAGGCCGCCATGATGACGCTGTTGGCCACGAGACCGATCTGCCAGGTCATGACCTGCCTCCCTAGCCGCCGAGTCCGCTGACCGAGAGCGCCGCGAGCAGCGCCGCCGACCCGATGGCCAGGACCACGACCCGCTCGTCCCAGCGGTGCCAGGCCGCCAGGCGCTCCGGCGTCCGGGCGCTGCCGAGCAGGCGGACGCAGGCCGCGACCACCACGCCCTGCCAGGCGACGCAGGCGAGGTCCCAGGGGCCGACCGCCTCGCCGTCGGGGGGCAGGACCGGTAGCCCGTAGTGGATGCCGTGCGCGAGTGCGAAGTCAGTCACCCCAACCTCCTCCCGAGCGCATGGCTGCTCGCCCGGACCGGACCGGGGCGCGTTCAGCAGGGTAGGGGCGTGCTCACCTGCGCGTTTTCGGGACGGGCGACTTGTCACCGAACTGTGGATAACCCAAAGTTGAGTGGAATGGACTCAAGTTTGCCGATGTTGTCGTAGTGACATCCTTCTGACCCACCACACCGTGCAGGAGACCCGCCCATGAGCCAGTTCGGCGCCGAGAAGTTCACCACCCGCAGCCGCGCGGCGATCGAGGCCGCGCAGCTCGCCGCGACGACCGCGGGCAACACCGCTACCGAGCCGATCCACGTGCTCGTGGCACTGCTCAAGGACGCCGACGGCACCGCGGGGACCCTGGTCACCAAGGCCGGCGTCGACCCGCGCACCCTGACTGCGCAGGCCGAGGCGGTGCAGGCGGCGCTGCCGCGGGCGAGTGGCGCGACGGTCCAGCAGCCCGGCGCCTCCTCGGCGCTGACCCGGGTGCTGGCCAAGGCCCTGGAGCTCGCGTCCTCGATGCAGGACGACTACGTCGCCAGCGAGCACCTGCTCATCGCCGTCGCCGCGGTGGAGAGCCCGGCGCAGAAGGTGCTGACCGACGCAGGGCTGACCGAAGCGGGACTCCGCGAGGGCCTGACCGCCGTGCGCGGCAACCGGCGGGTGACCTCCCAGGACGCCGAGTCGACCTACGAGGCGCTGGAGAAGTACAGCGTCGACCTCACCGCGGCCGCCGAGGACGGGCGGCTCGACCCCGTGATCGGCCGCGACGCGGAGATCCGGCGTGTCATCCAGGTGCTGTCGCGGCGTACCAAGAACAACCCCGTGCTCATCGGCGAGCCCGGCGTCGGCAAGACCGCCGTGGTCGAGGGGCTCGCCCAGCGGGTCGTGGCCGGCGACGTGCCCGACTCGCTGAAGGGCCGGCGGGTCCTGTCGCTCGACCTGGCTGCGATGGTCGCCGGGGCGAAGTACCGCGGCGAGTTCGAGGAGCGGCTCAAGGCCGTGCTCGAGGAGATCAAGGACGCCGGGGGCCAGATCATCACGTTCATCGACGAGCTGCACACCGTCGTCGGTGCCGGTGCCGGCGGCGACTCCGCGATGGACGCGGGCAACATGCTCAAGCCGATGCTGGCCCGCGGCGAGCTCCACATGATCGGCGCGACCACGCTCGACGAGTACCGCGAGCGGATCGAGAAGGACCCGGCCCTCGAGCGCCGCTTCCAGCAGGTGTTCGTGGGGGAGCCCAGCGTCGAGGACACCATCCAGATCCTGCGCGGCATCCAGGAGAAGTACGAGGCCCACCACGGCGTCCGGATCACCGACGCCGCCCTGGTCGCCGCCGCGACACTGTCCGACCGCTACATCACCGGCCGGCAGCTGCCCGACAAGGCCATCGACCTGATCGACGAGGCGGCGTCCCGGCTGCGGATGGAGATCGAGTCCTCGCCCGAGGAGATCGACCAGCTCCGCCGCCACGTCGACCGGCTCCGGATGGAGGAGTTCGCGCTCGAGAAGGAAACCGACGAGGCCAGCCTGGACCGGCTCGAGAAGATGCGGGCCGACCTCGCCGATCGTGAGGAGGAGCTGCGCGCGCTCGAGGCCAGGTGGGAGCGGGAGCGCGCCGCCCTGGAGGGCGAGGGCGACCTGCGCCGCCAGCTCGACCAGCTGCGCAGCGAGGCCGACCGGCTCTACCGCGAGAGCGCGGTGCTGCCCGAGGGGCAGGAGAAGTACGCCCTCCTCGAGCAGCGCTACGAGACCGAGAAGCAGATCAGCGGCCTGCAGGAGCGGATCGAGAGGGCCGAGAAGGCCGAGGACCCCGCGAGCGAGCCGCTGGTCGGCGAGGAGGTGGGCGCCGAGCAGATCGCCGACGTGGTCGAGGCCTGGACCGGCATCCCCACGGGCCGGCTGCTGGAGGGCGAGACCGCCAAGCTGCTGCGGATGGAGGAGGTCATCGGCGAGCGGTTGATCGGCCAGAAGGAGGCCGTCACCTCGGTCAGCGACGCCGTGCGCCGCTCCCGCGCCGGCATCTCCGACCCCAACCGGCCCACCGGCTCCTTCCTGTTCCTCGGCCCGACCGGCACCGGCAAGACCGAGCTGGCCAAGGCGCTCGCCGACTTCCTGTTCGACGACGAGCGGGCCATCGTCCGGATCGACATGAGCGAGTACTCCGAGAAGCACTCGGTGGCCCGCCTGGTCGGGGCGCCCCCCGGCTACGTCGGCTACGAGGAGGGTGGCCAGCTGACCGAGGCGGTCCGCCGCCGGCCCTATTCGGTGGTGCTGCTCGACGAGGTCGAGAAGGCGCATCCGGAGGTCTTCGACATCCTGCTGCAGGTGCTCGACGACGGCCGGCTGACCGACGGCCAGGGGCGCACGGTCGATTTCCGCAACACCCTGCTGGTGCTCACCAGCAACCTGGGCTCGGCCTACCTGGTCGACCCGGCGCTGGACGCGGAGAAGAAGAAGGAGTCCGTGCTCGCCATGGTGCGCGCCTCCTTCAAGCCGGAGTTCCTCAACCGGCTGGACGAGATCGTGCTGTTCGACGCCCTCACCAAGGAGGAGCTGGCCAAGATCGTCGACCTCCAGCTCGCCCTGCTCGAGCAGCGGCTCGCGGTCCGGCGGATCACCATCACCGTCACCGACGCAGCCCGCGACTGGCTCGCCGAGACCGGCTACGACCCGGCGTACGGCGCCCGCCCGCTCCGCCGGCTCATCCAGTCCGCGATCGGCGACCCGTTGTCAAAGCTGCTCATCTCCGGCGAGGTCGTCGACGGCGGCTCCGTGACCGTGGACAAGGACGAGGACGGCCTCACCCTGCGGACCTGACCAGCCGCCAGGGAGAATGGGTGACGTGCCCCAGACGACCACGCCCCGACCGGCCCAGGTGACCATCGCCGCCTGGCTGGTCATGGCCGGGTCGGTGTTCGTGGTGCTGACCGCGTTCGACCAGATCGCTGGGCTGCGCTCGCTGGAGACCCGGGAGGCCGTGGAGGAGTTCCTCAGCAAGCCGCCGGGGGACAGCCTGGGCCTCGGCGTCCAGGGGATGCTCAGCGTGATGCGCGTGCTGACCATGGTCACGGCGGCGTGTGCCACCGCGGCGGCGATCCTGGGCTTCCACGTCCTGCGCCGGTCCCGGTCGGCGCGGCTCGTGCTCACCCTGCTGGCGGTGCCGCTGTTCCTGGCCGGGATGGTCGTCGGCGGCTTCCTGCCCGCGGTGATCGTCGGCTCGATCACCATGCTCTGGTTCCAGCCGGCCCGGGACTGGATCGACGGCAAGGCGCCGCGCCCCGTCACCCCACCGCCACCGCCGGCGTCTTCCCCGGCGCCCACCCCTCCGATGGAGGCGCCGCCGAGGGCGGCACCGCCCGCGACCTCGGACGGCCCACGCGCCTACCCAGGCTTCGGCGAGACTCCGGGGGTCCCTCCGCCGGGTGCGATGACTTACACCGCCCACCCGCAGCATCCCGCCGCACCGGCGCGCCCGGCCGCGCTGATGTGGGCCTGCGCGCTGGCCTGGGCCGGCTCCGCGGTCGTGTTCATCGTGATGCTCGTCAGCGTCGCGGTGGTCCTCGCCGCGCCCGACATGCTCGTCGACGAGCTCTACCGGCAGAACCCCGAGCTGCGCTCGGACGGCATAACGCCGGCGACGCTGCGGTCCACGGTGCTCTTCGCCGGGAGCCTGCTGGTCGTCTGGTCGGTCGTCGCGTCGGTGCTCGCGGCCTACGCCTGGCGCGGTCGTTCGTGGGCCTGGACCGCCTTGGTGGTCTCGGCGTGCTCCGCTTCGGTGCTCTGCCTGCTCGCCGCCCTCGGCAGCCCGGCGATGCTGGTGCCGCTCATGCTGTGCGCGGCCACCATCCCGCTGCTGCTGCGTCCCGAGGTGCGTGCGTTCATCCGGGGTTCGAGCCACGCCCGCTAGCTGAAGCCGCCCGAGCCCTGGCCGACCGGTCGCACGGCGGCTCGGGGCCGATCGGCAGGCCCGGGAAGGCGCGGTCGACGGTCAACAGCGGTCGAGGGGGTGGATCGATTCCCTTGAACGGGGGCAGCGGCTGGATCTGGCGGTCTCCTGCGGCGTCGGTCCAGACAAGGGCGATCACCGAGCGACCGAGAGTGTCGACGACCCACGTCTCGCGGCGGCGGAGCCCGCAGCGGGTGCAGACTTCCTTGACCCACCGGTGGGCGCGCCTGGTGTTCATGGGTTCGTCACCGGAGGCACACCCCGGCACGGTAGGTAGCGCCGGGGACAGCAGGGCGTCCGTCAAGCCGCCGCGGTCTGAACGTTTCCGCGCCGCGGGCTGAACGCAGGTTGAACGGGTCCGGGTCAGCGGGTGCGGCGGAGCAACTGCCGGAGCGCAGACAAGCCGAACCGCTCCTCGGCGTAGACGGCACCGGCGGCGGTGAGGCCCGAGACGACGGCTACCGCGGCCACGATGCGCAGCTGCGTGGTGGGCATGGGTCCAGCGCACCAGTCTCCGATGAACGCACGGACCCGTCTGCATGACGAGGGGCGGTCGGTCCTCCGTCTGTCCGGAGCGCCCGGACCGTGTGGTTCAGTTCTGCCATGAGCGACCCGAGCACGCCCGGCAACCCCTACGGCGAGCCCGCGAACCCCTACGGCCAGCCTGCCCTGCCCGCCCAGCAGCCGGCGTACGGGCAGCCCCCGGCCTACGGGCAACCCCCGGCCTACGGGCAGCCCGGCGCCTGGCAGCCGTTGCCGCCGGACCCCGATGCCGACAAGCGGCCGGGCACGGTGACCGCGGCCGCGGTGCTGACGATGGTCTTCGCGGGCCTCACCGCCGCGCTCTTCACCTTCGCGATGGTCGGGCTCATCGTGGAGCGGGACGCCTTCCTCGAGGAGCTCGACAACGAGCCGGGCCTGGAGGACGTGAGCCCGGACGACCTGTTCGCGGTGATGATGATCGTGCTCGGCGTGTTCCTGGTGTGGTCGCTGGTCGCGATCATCCTGGCCATCCTGGCCATGCGCCGGTCCAACGTCGCACGCATCCTGCTGATCATCTCCGCGGCGATGAGTGCCCTGTTCAGCCTGCTGGCCATCATGTCCGCGGTCAGCGCGGCCACGCTGATCGCCGGGATCTCGGTGGTGGTCATGCTGCTCTCGAGCAGTGCCCGCGACTGGTTCGCGCGCAAGAACGCGCCACCGCAGATGCCGATGGGCATGACCCAGCCCTGGGGCTAGAGCGGGTCAGGCGCTGAGGTCCGCCCGCGCCAGGCGGTCGATCCCCTCGCCGATGAGCTCGGGGGTCTTGCAGAAGGCCCAGCGCACCAGGTGTCGCCCCGGCCCGCGCTGGTCGTCGTGGAAGACCTGGCTCGGGATCGCCACCACCCCGGCGCGGTCGGGCAGTGCCCGGCAGAACGCCAACCCGTCGTCCCAGCCGAGGGCGGACACGTCGGTGGTCGCGAAGTAGGTGCCGTCCGGGACGACGACCTCGATCCCGTCGATCGCGGCGAGACCGTCGCAGAGCAGGTCACGGCGCACCCGGAGGTCGCGGGCGAGCTCGGCCGGCCAGTCTGGGAGCTCGTCGAGGGCGAGGGCGACGGCCGGCTGGAGGGGTGCTCCCGACGTGAAGGTGAGCCACTGCTTGGCGGCGAGCACGGCGCCCACGAGGTCGGCGGGACCCGTGGCCCACCCGACCTTCCAGCCGGTGAACGAGTAGGACTTGCCGGCGCTGGAGAGCGTGAGCGTCCGCTCGGCCATGCCGGGCAGCGTCGCGATGGGCACGTGCTCCACGCCGTACACGAGGTGCTCGTAGACCTCGTCGGTGATCACCACGAGGTCGTGCTCGATAGCCACCTCGGCCACCCCGCGCAGCTCCTCGGTCGTGAGCACGGTGCCGGTCGGGTTGTGCGGCGAGTTGAGCAGCACGAAGCGCGTGGCCGAAGAGACGGCGGCCCGCAGCTCGTCGAGGTCCAGCCGGAAGTCGGGAGCCCGCAGCGTCACCGGCCGGCGCACCCCACCGGCCATCTGGATCATCGCGACGTAGCTGTCGTAGTAGGGCTCGAGCACGATGACCTCGTCGCCCGGGTCCACCAGCCCGAGCAGCGCCGCGGCGATGGCCTCCGTGCAGCCGGTGGTGACGACCACCTGGTCGTCCGGGTCGAGCTCGATCCCGTAGTGCCGCAGCTGGTGCCGCGCCACGGCCTGCCGCAGCTCGGGTACGCCGGGCCCGGGCGCGTACTGGTTGTGCCCGGTCTGCAGCGCGCTGACCGCCCGGGCGATCACCTCCGGCGGGCCGTCGACGTCGGGGAAGCCCTGCCCGAGGTTGACCGACTGGGTCCGCACCGCCAGCGCCGACATCTGCGTGAAGATCGTCGGCGGGATGCCCTGCAGCCGTGCGGACAAAGGGGCCGAGAGTCGCGACATGCCTTCACCGTAGGGTCTGCTCCGTGACCGCGGATCCCACGCTCGCTGCCGACGTCGATGCCTGCTGCCGGCTCTCCGGCACCTTCACCCTCCGCTCCGGCCAGGTGAGCTCGGAGTACTTCGACAAGTACCTCTTCGAGTCCGACCCCGCCCTGCTGGCGCGGGTGGCCGCCCAGATGGTGCCCCTGCTGCCCGAGGACACCGAGCTGCTCGGCGGGCTCGAGCTCGGCGGTGTCCCGATCGCGACGATCGTGTCGTCCCTCAGTGGCCACCGGACGCTGTTCGTCCGCAAGCAGGCCAAGACCTACGGCACGTGCAAGCTGGCTGAGGGCCCGCCGGTCGAGGGCCGCCGCGTGACCCTGGTCGAGGACGTCATCACGACTGGCGGGGCCGTCCGGGACGCGACCAACGCCCTGCGTGCGGCTGGAGCCGTGGTCGAGGTCGTCGTCTGCGCGATCGACCGGAGCCCGGAGGGCGAGAACCCGCTGGCCGACGTGGGCCTCGAGGTCCGGCCCGTGCTGACCAAGGCCGACCTGGACGCGGCGCGCGGCTAGACCTGGTCGGTCGCGTCGGCGGTCCCGGCCGCCGACGACCGGCCCTGGCGCCGGTGCTTCCACATCTCGTAGCCGATCGGGATGACCGAGAAGAGCAGGATGGCGACCACCGCGTAGTCGATGTTCTGGCCGAGCGCCGGGAAGGTCTGGCCCAGGAAGAACCCGAGCAGCGTGATCGACAGGACCCAGAGCAGGGCCCCGATCGCGCTCCAGACGAAGAACCGACGGCGCTCCATCATCGTCACGCCGGCGACGACCGTGATGTAGGTGCGCACGAACGGGACGAACCGGCCGATGACCAGGGCCTTGTTGCCATGCTTGTCGAAGAACGCGTGGGTCTGGTCGAGGTACTTCCGCTTCATGATCCGGCCGTCCCGCTCGTAGAGCGGCGGGCCGATCTTGCGGCCGATCTCGTAGCCGACGACGTTGCCCAGGAAGGCGGCCACCAGCAGCATCGACATGGCGACGGTCAGGCCGAGCGCCTTGTGGTCGACGCCGAGGACCTTGTAGTCACCGCCGGCGATGAAGAGGCCCAGGGCGAACAGCAGCGTGTCGCCGGGCAGGAACGGGAAGAACAGACCGCACTCGACGAACACGATGGCGAGGCTGACCCAGATGAACGCGCCGCCGAACTCGGCCAGCAGCCAGTCGGGGTCGAGGTAGTCGATACCGAGGAGAAGGGGCTGCAGTTCCCCGGCCAGGCTCACCGCGTCAGCGTAACGGCCGGTTCCACATCAGGCTGGTTAGCCTGCAGGGCGTGGGACCACCTCTTGTCGACACCTTCGTGACCTCGGCCCGAACGGCCGGTGACCTGCTGACCAGCGCGCCGGTGCGGGATCGCTGGGACACCGAGAGCGCCTGCGCGGGGATGACCGTCGGCGGCCTCGCGTTCCACCTGGCCAGCCAGGCCGGCAACGCCGTCCGCCTGGTGTCGGCCGCGCCCTCCGACGAGTCCCCGATCCCGGTCGAGGAGCACTACCGGCGGGCGGCCTGGGTCAGCTCCGGGCCCGACGAGGAGGCGAACGTCGTCATCCGCTCCAGCGCCAACGACGAGGCGGGGGCGGGCTTCGACGAGCTCTGCGCCAAGGTCGCCGCCGACCTGGAGGCACTACCCGGCGTGCTGGACGCGCGGTCCTCCCACCACCCGGTCCTCATCCCCTGGCAGGGCTGGGCGCTCACCCGCGACGACTTCCTGGTGACCCGGCTGATGGAGATGCTCGTGCACTCCGACGACCTGGCCGCCAGCCTCGACGTACCGACCCCGCAGTTCCCGGGCGAGGCGGTACGCCGCGTGCTCGGCCTGCTCACCTCGGTGGCCGTCGAGCGGCACGGCCAGACCGCGTTGCTGCGCGCCCTCAGCCGGCCCCAGCGGGCGCCCGGCTCCGTGTCGGCGTTCTGACCGGCAGCCTGATGGAGGACGAGCGGGCGCCCTACGACCCGATGCCCTACGGGCAGCCCGAGGTCGGCGTCGGGCCCTGGGAGGGCCCGTGGCCGCAGGGCCCGCAGTACGACCCGCGGCTCCTGGCCGAGGGCGACCGGCGCAACGTCGTCGACCGCTACCGCTACTGGTCGCTCGAGGCGATCGTCGCCGACCTGGACGCCCGGCGGCACGACTTCCACGTGGCCATCGAGAACTGGCAGCACGACTTCAACATCGGGACGATCGTGCGCACCGCCAACGCGTTCCTCGCCGCTGAGGTCCACATCGTCGGCAACCGCCGCTGGAACCGGCGCGGCGCGATGGTGACCGATCGCTACCAGCACGTCCGGCACCACCCGACCGTCGCCGAGCTGGCGGCGTACCTCCGGTCGCTGCCGGAGCCCGTGGTGCTCTGGGGCATCGACAACCTCCCCGGGTCGCTGCACCTGGAGACGACGGACGTGCCGCGGCGGGTCTGCTTCCTCCTGGGTCAGGAGGGTCCTGGGCTCTCGGCAGGCGCGCGCCAGGCATGCGACGCGACGTTCTCGATCGCCCAGTTCGGCTCGACCCGCTCCATCAACGCCTCGGCTGCTGGTGCGATCGCCATGCACTCCTGGGTCCGCGCGCACGCCAACCTGTCCGGGGACGACGCCTGGCGGGGCTGAAGTCACGCCTGACCTAGCGGGCCCTCCGGATGCACTTCTGCAGGTTGAGGTTCCGGACCTGGCCGCGGTCGACGTAGATCAGCTTGCGCTGCAGCACCTTGCCCTTGACCTCGCAGGTGAGCAGGTACTTCTCCCGCTTGCCCGGCGTCGTCTTGGTGACCGCGTCGAACAAGCTCGCCTTGAGCGTGTAGGTCGGCGACACCGACGCGTAGTTGATCACCCGCAGCACATAGGTGCCGGGCTCGGCGTTGGGCACGTCGGCCACCTCCTTCTCACCCGGGAGGTTGCCCGACGAGCCGACCTCGACGAGGCCCTCACCGACCCGCTTGTAGACCTCGAGGTCGAGGTCGTCGGGCGTGGGCCAGTCGAGCTCGATCCTCATCAGGCCGGTCTGGCCGGTGACCACGAACTCGGTGTCCGTGTGGTTGTTGGGGGTCGCGGTCGTGCCCTCGATGGTCTCGGTGCGGAACGGCGCGTCCCCGAGGACCTGGTAGGTGCGGGACCGGACGACCGGGCGGGTCGAGGGGTTGACCATCCACGAGAACCGGCCGGTGCGGCCGAGCTTGATGGCCGAAGTCACACCGTCGGCGAACGAGCCCTCCCAGGTCGGGGACTGGAACGTCTTGGTCAGGCGCAGCGTGGCTCGCTTCGGGCCCTTCCCCCTGAGCACACCCGAGTACTTCTTGTCGGAGGCGTGTGCCAGTGCGATGAGGTAGGACTCACGGAGACCCTTGCCGGCGTACTCTCCGGCGCCGACGTACTCGTCCACGACCTGCGGGAACGGCGGGTGGAACTCGTGGGCGCCGATCTCGAAGGTGTAGCCGAAGCCACCGGTCGCGTTGTAGGTGTAGTCCTCCGTCGTGCCGGTGGTGTCGTAGAGCTGCCACCCGTGGATGTTGGCGTACCCGTTCTGCGCCGCCATCTGGGCGCCCAGCGCCTTCAGGGCCTCCTCGTCGGGTGCGTCACCGACCGGCAGCCCGTCGGAGCCGATGGTCTGCGGGTTCACGCCGTTGGGACGCAGGATGAGGTTGGAGAACGTGTGGTTGGAGATCATCATCGTCACCTGGCGGTTGCGCACGATGTCGGCGATGTTCTGGATCTCCGGCTCGGAGAACGCCGTGGCTCCGCGATAGGTGGGGTCCGCCTGGACCGTCGACGCGCCGGGGCCTCCCCAGAAGCCGCCGTAGTTGCGGTTGAGGTCCACACCGTGGCCGTAGCCGCCCGGGGTGGCGAGCAGAGCGCCGCACGAGCCGTCGGGAGTGTCCTCGCCGTCGACGACGCGGCAGTTCTTGCGCATGTAGGCGCGGCCGGGGGTGCCAAGAATGACGCCGGTGCCGCCCGTGGGGTCGTGCTCGTTGGCGGCGTTGAGGTCGACGAGCTCGCCGTCGGTGCGGGACAGGTGGAACCCGTCGACGTTGACGACCGGGATGACGATGACCCGCGCTTGGCGGAGCAGCTTGGTGATCCGCTTGTCCTTGCCGAAGTTGTTGACCAGGTCGAAGGCGAACTCGATGGCCATCTCTCCCGACGGCCACTCCCGCGCGTGGTGCAGCCCCATCAGGAGGAACGTCGGGCGGCCGCGGTCGCGCTTGTGGATGTTGCGGCCGATCTCGATGCCATAGACGGTGCGTCCGTCCAGGCTCGGGCGCGGGAGGGCGAAGTGCTTGACGAGCTTGGGGTTGGCCTTCGCCAGGTCGACCATGTCGGCGTTGTAGTCGGCCAGGGTGCGGTAGGTGTCGCGGCCCGAGGGCAGCGGCGACTGGTCGACGCTGGCGGCGTACGCGGCGTTGACGAGGTTGTTCTCGGCCTCGCGCTTGATCAGGTCGGGGATCCGCACGTCGTAGGTGAGCCCGGCGGCCTCGATCGAGCGCAGGTCCGCCGGGCTGTGCACCACGACCTCGACGTAGTCGTGACCCGCGTGCTCGGTCAGGTCGAGGCCGAGGCTCTGCAGGAGGGCCTTGTCGGCGCGGTCGTAGGTGTCGACAGTGATCAGCTGCGGGCGGAAGCCCTCGATCGGCGGTCCCTCCGCCGCGACCGGAGCCGGCTGGCTCAGCGCGGTGGCGGCGACAGCGAGGCACACCGCGCCCGCAGCGATCGCCGATCGGGCGCGCTTGGGTCGGGCGAGATCGGGGCGGGGGGTCATGTGGACGCTCCTGGACTGAACTGGTCTGGACTGAACTGGTCTGGGCCGGCGGCAGGCTGCGGTGAGGAATTTCCGGTCTCAACGACCATTCGCCGGACAGGTCACGTCCGGTTGTGCTACAGCGCGGTTGCCAGGGGGCATCCGGTCCACGTCCAGCACGATCGCAAAAGCGACTCGCCGGTAGCCATTAGGTTGAGGTCATGCCTATCGCCACCCCCGAGAAGTACGCCGAGATGCTGGATGCCGGCAAGGCCGGCAGCTTCGCGTTCCCGGCCATCAACGTGTCCTCGTCCCAGACCCTCAACGCCGCCCTCCAGGGCTTCGCCGACGCCGGATCCGACGGCATCGTGCAGGTGTCGACAGGTGGTGCGGAATACCTCTCCGGCCCGACGATCAAGAACATGGTCACCGGCTCGGTGGCCTTCGCGGCGTACGCCGCCGAGGTGGCCAAGAACTACCCGGTCAACATCGCGCTGCACACCGACCACTGCCCCAAGAACAAGCTCGACGGCTTCGTCCGGCCGCTGCTCGACATCTCCGCGGAGCGGGTCGCACGCGGCGAGGCCCCGCTGTTCCAGTCCCACATGTGGGACGGCTCGGCCGTGCCGCTCGAGGAGAACCTCCAGATCGCCGAGCAGCTGCTCGCGGCCTGCGCGAAGGCGCACATCATCCTCGAGGTCGAGATCGGCGTCGTCGGCGGCGAGGAGGACGGCGTCGCCAACGAGATCAACGAGCAGCTCTACACCACCCCCGAGGACGCGCTGGCCACCGTCGCCGCCCTCGGGGTCGGCGAGAACGGCCGCTACATGGCCGCCCTGACCTTCGGCAACGTGCACGGCGTCTACAAGCCGGGCAACGTCAAGCTGCGCCCCGAGATCCTCAAGCACGCGCAGGAGGCGGTCGTGGAGAAGCTGGGCCTCGAGCCGGGCTCCAAGCCGTTCGACCTGGTCTTCCACGGCGGGTCCGGGTCGACCGCCGAGGAGATCGGCGCGGCCGTCGACTACGGCGTGGTCAAGATGAACGTCGACACCGACACCCAGTACGCCTTCACCCGGCCGGTGGCCGCCCACATGTTCGGCCACTACGACGGCGTCCTCAAGGTCGACGGCGAGGTCGGCAACAAGAAGCAGTACGACCCGCGGGCGTGGGGCAAGGCGGCCGAAGCAGGGATGGCCGCCCGGGTCGTCGAGGCCTGCCAGGACCTCCGGTCGGCCGGCCGGGCGGTCGGCTGAGGACGGACCGGCGACCGAATTCTCCGGGACTGATCACCGACTCGACGCGAGTTCTCCGATTCTGCTGCGAAACGGCCTGCGGCGTGCCACGATCGCGCACGTGGCGACCCCTTGTCGCCGCACCTTCTCGGGGGCCCTGGTTGCGTGCCTCCTTGGAGCGGCCGGGGGGCTCGGGTGGGTGTCGGCGACTGCACACCAGGCATCCGCGACGGCGCCAGCGCTCGTCGCGACGCAGGCCTGCCCAACGGCCTGGCCGGCGCTGCGTGTGGGCCCGCCCGGAGACGCCTTCGACGGCAACGTCTCCGTCCTGGTCGGCGGCAACCTCAGCGTCGCCGGCAGTGCCGCCGGTGCCGAGGGGATCGTCCTGGCTGCCGGCAACGCGACGTTCGCGCGTGACGAACCGGGTCCCTACCGGGTCGGCGTCACCGAGATCGGGTCACAGGTGCCGCCGCACGCCGACAGCGACATGCTCGTCGTCGGCGGCAGCCTGACCGCCACCTCCAGCACCCCGCTCGAGGTCGCGCCGGGGCTCAACGGCGACGCGGTCGTCGGCGGGCTGGTCACCGACGGAACGGTCGTCGCGCAGGGCGTCGGCACGCTCGACCAGGGCGTCGTGGACGCGCTGGCGCCGTACGGCGAGCTGCTCGCCGGCCTCGGGGCGAAGTCCGGCGCGTATGCCGGCCTGCCTGTGACCGGCACCGTCGAGATCACCGGCCAGGCGGTCACCCTCATCGGTGACGGCGTCTCCGATCCCCAGGTCTTCGCCGTCGACGGCACCGCCCTCGGTGCCCCAGGGCAGGGACCCGGCCGCTCCCTCCAGCTGCTCGGCGTGCCCGAGGGTGCCGCCGCCGTCGTCAACCTCACCGGTCCCGCGGTCGACCTCGACCTCGACAGCGTGCTCGGCCCGGAGGGCGCGACCGTTGACCCCACGGTCGACCCCTACTTCGCCGACCTGGCCACCCACCTGCTGTGGAACGTCCCGAGCGCCGCGACGGTCGACGTCGGTGGCGTCGGGCAGCTGCCCGGGAGCCTGCTCGTCGGCTCCGCGCCCAGCGTCACGGTCATCACCGGCGCCACCAACGGCCGGGTCTACGTCGCCGGCGACCTGGTGCACACCGGGTCGGGGAGCATGCACAGCTACCCCTTCCTTCCCGACCCGGGCATGACCTGCGGCCCGGACCTCCCGCACCTCGGGGCGCTGACGCTCGACGTCGTGCTGAAGGACCCTGCCAACCTGGTCGACAAGGAGCGGTTCTTCCGGGGGACCTTCGCGTGCTTCCTCGACGGTGCGGACGTCACGCCCGGTGACGGCACCTGGCAGTTCCGCGCCCAGGCCGATGACCGGGTCCTGTCCGACCAGGTCCCCGTCGGCGCGCTCTGCTTCGTCGCCGAGCAGCTCGAGGTGCCACCGGCGCCCGGCTGGGCCTGGGCCAAGCCCGACATCGCACCGGCCAAGGTCAAGATCGCCAAGCGTGACCCGCAGGGCTTCACGGTGACCAACAGCATCCAGCCGGTCAAGACTCCGCCGGAGCCCGAGGAGGAGCCGACCCCCACTCCGGCCCCGACGCCGACGCCGACGCCGTCCCCGGAGCCGACCTCACCCGAGCCCCAGGATCCGCCAACGACGCTGCCCGACCCGGAGCCGACATCGCCGACCGAGGAGCCCACCGTCGTTCCAGAGGAGGAGCCGCTGCCGTCGCTGCCGCCCGCACCGGACCCGGTGGTCCCGACCAGCGAGCCGGACGACGACCCGGTGGACACGGCTGCTGCGCCCCCGGCACCGTCCGACGGCCCGGGCCCGCTGACCACGACCGCGCCCTACACCCTGCGCGGCGCCTTCGTCTGGGGACCGCTGCTGCTGCTCAGCGTGGTGGCGCTGCGGATGCGCTACCCGTGGCGGCGCAAGCGCCGCCACAGTCTCTACTACTAGCGGTCGCCACTAGCCTCGGCAGCGTGACCCACTCGCATCCAGACCTGATGGCCGGGCCCCCGCCCACCCACCTTCCCGACGACCCCGCCACCCACGACCTCGACGGCGGGGCCGCACCGGTCGACGTCGTCCGGGCCCACCCGTCCTCGCCGGCCGCGTGGGCCGCGCTCGCCGGTGAGGCCAAGGCCGGCCAGTCCGACCCGGTGACGGTGTATGCCTACGCCCGGGTGGGCTACCACCGCAGCCTCGACCTGCTCCGCCGCAACGGCTGGAAGGGGCACGGCCCCGTCCCCTGGGAGCACGAGGCCAACCGCGGCTTCCTGCGCTGTCTGGCCCTGCTGGCCCAGGCCGCCCGCGACATCGGCGAGACCGACGAGTGGGACCGCTGCTCGGCGTTCCTGCGGGACTCCAGCCCGACGGCGTACGACGAGCTGCTCGGCTCGTAGGTGAGATGGACCGTGGCCCGCCTCCTTGCGGAGTCGGGCCACGGTCAGGTTGTTGGTTGGGCGGGACTGTCGAGCGGGACTCAGCCCGTGGTGACGGGGGCGTTCTTCGCGCCCTCGTCCTTGGTGGGCTTGGCGCCCTTCTTGCCGCCGTCGGACTTGTCCACGTCCGTGGCGGCCGGGGCCTCGGCGGCGGGGGCGTCGGGCGCGGGCAGCATGTCGGCCGTCGACCCCGGAGCGACCGACGTCGACGGCGGTGAACCTCGACCCGGCTCCATGTCCGCGGTCCCCCCAGGAGCGGTCCCGGGGGTGCCCTCGTCCGGCTGCACCCCCGAGGTGGAGGAGCCGTCGCCGACGACGGAAGCCCCGTAGGCGATGCCACCAGTAGCGAGCGCCAGCGCGGCCACGACGGCCACCATGGCGGATCGGGCGCTGAGCGCCCTCACGTGAGATCTCATCAGACGTCCACCGTCCTAGCTGGTCTGCAGGCAGTAGGCGTGGGCAGTGATCGTGCGGTTGCCGCCGCTGTCGTTGTGCCCGAACACCGCCCAGCCGTTGCCCTGCTGGCGTGACGCGACGACGAAGACGTCGAAGAACCCGTCGTTGCCTCCGGAGATGAGCTGCTCGCCGGCGAGGCAGGACGCGGTGACGGAGCCGTTGCCTCCCGCAGGGATGTTTGCGCTCACCGCGGTACGTTCGATGATCGTGCCCAGCTCGCTCGCGCGAACCGAGTCGAGGCCGAGGTCGGCGGAGAAGAGCGAGTTGTCGACGATCTCGCCGGAGTCGATCGAGTTGTCCTGGATCTCCGTGGCAGCCACGCCGTCGGTCGCGATCTCAGACTGACCGACCGCGTTGGCCGCGATCTCCGCCGCGGCCACGCCGTCGGTTGCGATCTCCGACTGGCCGACCGAGTTGGGCGCGAGGTTCCCTGCGGTCAGTGAGTCGGTGAGGACGTCGATGGCGGACAGCGAACCGTCGGCCACGTCGGCGCCAGTGAGGGTGCCGTCCTTGACCTTGGCGGTCTTGACCGCGTTGTTCTTCAGGTCGGCCGTCTTGACGTTGCCGTTCTTGATCTGGATGGAGCCGACCGAGTTGGGCGGGATGCCGGCGGCGACGGCGACGCCGCCACCGAGTACGAGCGTCAGGCACAGCGTGGAGACGACGTTTGAGTACGTCAGCCGGTTGCGGATCGATGGCATGAGAGAAACCTTCCGAGCAGTGGTTGGGACGATCGAACTCGGCCCACGTTCCACCGATACGGACTACTCGGCCATGGCCCACATGGGCCATATTCCTGCCGTCAGCCCTCTTCCCCCTGGTGGTGCTGCTAGCTCAGCCCGACTCGGTCGCCCGAGGAGCGACAAGCGACCGCACCCGCTCCGCGCCGAGCGCGAGGATCAGCGTCGGCAGCCGCGGCCCGCGCTCGGCGTCGACCAACAACCGGTAGAGAAGCGCGAAGAACTCCTTCTGGTCCGCCTTGACCTCGTCGGTCGGCTTGTCGTCCAGGGCCAGGCCGCGGGCGAGCTTGGGCACGCCGTAGACGACCGCGGTGAGCGGCTCGAGGTCCGGCTCGTCAGGCAGGTTGTCCAGCAGCAGGTCCAGCCACTGCCGCTCCCGCGGACCGAGGGCGGCGAGCGTGTCGGTGTCCGGCGTCTGTCGCACCGTGGTGCGCTCCGCTGGGTCCACGAACTCGGCGGTCCACGCCATCGCCTTGTCCAGCCGCGGCTGGAGGTCCTCGACCGTGCCGTGCGGGTGACCCGCGTGCTCGACGATGCGGCTGATCTGCTCGGCCGAGCCGGCCGTGATGTCGGCGACCGAGGAGAGCAGCCGGAACGGGACGACGACCGGCGCGGTCGGCAGCACCCCGGCGGTCGACGTGGAGGTCGCGCGCTCGTAGGCGAGGACCTGCGCGTCCCGCTTCGTGGGGTCGGCCGCCTTGCGGCCGAGCGCGTCCCACTCGTCGTAGAGGCGCACCACCTCGGCGCCGAAGTCGATGTTGAAGGTCTGGCGCGGGTTGCGGCGCACGTAGAGCCAGCGCAGGATCGGCGCCTCCAGGATCCGCAGGGCGTCCTCCGCGGTCGGCGCGCCGCCGGCCGACGACGACATCTTCTGGACCCCGGCGAAACCGACGAAGCCGTAGCCGAACCAGGCTGGCCGGGGCATGCCGTAGATGCTCTCGACCAGCTCGTGGCCGACGGTGAACGAGGAGCCCGGGGTCGCGTGGTCCATCCCGGCCGGCTCGAAGTCGACGTGCTCGAAGGCCCAGCGCATCGGCCAGTCGACCTTCCAGACCAGCTTGCCCTCGAAGTCGGTGGTCAGGTTGGTGACGCCGGCGTAGCCGGTGACGTCGCAGGTGTAGCCGAGGTCGGTCGTCTCGTCGTCGTAGGACGTCAGCGTGACCGTGTCGCGGCCGCAGTCGCGGCAGTAGGGCTTGTAGGGGAAGCGGGCCAGGTCGCCGCGCCCCGACGCCTCGTCATCGTCGGCCGACTCCAGCTCGACGGCCTTGGTGCGGTGGCGGGCGAGCACGGCCTCGATCGCGTGGCGTTCGCGGACGGCGGTGAGCACGGCGTCGCGGTAGTGGCCGGCCCGGTAGCGCTCGGTCTGGGAGACCTCCTCCATGTCGACGCCCATGGCGTGCAGGGCGTCGCGCAGCGGGGCCTTGAAGTGCGCGGCCCACGAGTCGTGGCAGCCGTCCGGGTCGGGCACCGCGGTCAGCGGCCGTCCGATGTGGTCGCTCCAGGACTGGTCGACGCCCACCGGGACCCTGCGGAACCGGTCGTAGTCGTCCCACACGTGCAGGTGGCGGGTGTTGACACCTCGCCGGCGCAGCTCCTCGGCGACGAAGTGCACGGTGAGGAACTCGCGCAGGTTGCCGAGGTGCACCCGGCCGGACGGGCTCGCGCCGGACGAGACGGTCACGATCTCGGCACCCTCGCCCGCGTGTCCCTGTGCATGTCTCTGTGCATGTCTCTGGGCGTCGTCCGCGGCGCGGGTCACCCAGTCGTGGGGCTCGCCCTCGCTCTTCCTGGCCACCCGCGAACGTTACCGAGGGACGACGAGCGAGTACGCCGCGGGCTCCACGCGCCAGGTGCGGTGCCGCTCGGGGCCGTAGATCTCGCCGTCGGCCGAGCACCAGAACTCCTCGCCGGACACCGAGACGGTGGACCCGCGCACGTAGACGACGTCGTCGCGCTCGGCGTGCCGGCCGGTCATCAGCTTGAGGCCGTAGCCGAACCGCGCCACGGGTCCGATCGACCGGGACACCATCACGTCGAGCAGGCCGTCCCCGGGGTCGGCGTGCGGGGTCAGCTCGGTGCCGCCACCCACGTTGGTGCCGTTGCCTACCGCCACCATGAGGATCGGCTGGTCCATGTCGACCACGACCTCGCCGTCGACCTCGACGGCCACCCGGATGAACGGTGGCTTCACCGCGGCCTGGGCCGCCCCGATCGGGTAGCCGAGCTTGCCGAGGTTGAGCCTCCCCAAACCGACCGGACCCAACCCGATGGAGTGCAGCCGGTCCTTCCAGACCGACCCGCGTCGCCCCGCCTGCGCGCCGGCCCCGGCGTGCACGCTGTTGACGACGATCCCGCCGACCTCGTCCACGATGAGATCCATCGGCCGCGGCGCACCGTCGACCAGGACCTGGGCGGCCTCCTCGACGTCAAGCGGGATGTCGTTGGTCCGCGCGAAGTCGTTGCCGGTCCCCAGCGGCAGGATGCCGAGCACCGCGCTCTTCAGCTCGTTGCGCCGGTAGAGCGTGGTGATGACCGCGTGCAGGCTCCCGTCGCCACCCGCGACGACGATCCGCCGCGACCCCGCGCGGTGCAGCGCGCCGTTGAGCTCGCCGGGGTTGGAGGTCGCCTGCACCTCCACGTCGGCGTGGGCCCGAAGGAGCGTCAGCGCCGCAGACAGCGACTCCTCGTCTGCCGGCCCGGCGTCCGCGTTGCTGATCACGAGGAGGGGGTCCATCGCTGGAGACAGTACAGTCAGCGCACGTGCCAGGCATCGCGATCATCGGGGCCCAATGGGGTGACGAGGGCAAGGGCAAGGCCACCGACGTCCTCGGCAGCCGCGTCGACTACGTCGTGAAGTTCAACGGTGGCAACAACGCCGGCCACACGGTGGTCATCGGCTCGGGGGAGACCCAGCAGAAGTACGCGCTGCACCTGCTGCCGAGCGGCATCCTGACGCCGGGCTGCACGCCGGTCATCGGCAACGGGGTGGTGATCGACCTCAACGTGCTGTTCCAGGAGATCGAGGGGCTGGAGTCCCGCGGGGTCGACACCTCCTTGCTGAAGGTCAGCGCCAACGCGCACGTCATCGCCGACTACAACCGCACGCTCGACAAGGTCACCGAGCGCTTCCTCGGGTCCCGGCGGCTCGGCACCACCGGGCGCGGCATCGGCCCGACGTACGCCGACAAGATGAACCGGATCGGCATCCGCATCCAGGACCTCTTCGACGAGAAGATCCTCCAGGCCAAGGTCGAGGGCGTCCTCGAGCTGAAGAACCAGGTCCTCGCCAAGATCTACAACCGCCGCGCGGTCACGGTGGAGGCCACGGTCGAGGAGCTCCTGTCCTACGCCGACCGGCTCCGGCCGATGGTCTGCGACACCGGGCTCCTCCTCAACCAGGCACTCGACCGCGGCGAGACCGTGCTCCTCGAAGCCGGCCAGGCGACGCTGCTCGATGTCGACCACGGCACCTACCCGTTCGTCACCTCGTCCTCGGCCACCGCGGGTGGTGCGTGCACCGGCTCCGGCATCCCGCCCGCCCGCCTGGACCGGGTGATCGGGATCGTGAAGGCCTACACGACCCGCGTGGGGGAAGGGCCGTTCCCGACCGAGCTGCACGACGATCTGGGGGAGAGCCTGCGCAAGGTGGGTCAGGAGTACGGCACGACGACCGGCCGGCCCCGCCGCTGCGGGTGGTACGACGCCGTCATCGCCCGTTACGCCGCGCGGGTCAACGGGGTCACCGACTTCGTGCTGACCAAGCTCGACGTGCTGACCGGCCACGAGACGGTGCCGGTGTGCGTGGCGTACGACGTCGACGGCGTCCGTCACGACGAGATGCCGGTCAGCCAGTCGGACTTTCACCACGCGGTTCCGATCTACGAGGAGCTGCCGGGCTGGTGGGAGGACATCTCCGGGGCGCGCACGCTCGCCGACCTCCCGCCCAACGCACGCGACTACGTGAAGGCGGTCGAGGAGATGTCCGGAGCCCGCATCTCCGCGGTCGGTGTCGGCCCGGCCCGCGACCAGACGGTCGTCGTCCACGACCTGCTCTGATCCGCAATAGGTTGTCCCCGTGCTGAGTCCCGCGAAGGCCGTCGACCGGATCCGGAAGGCCTTCGGGCCACCCCCCGGCTACCGAACGCTCCACGCGAAGGGCCGGTTCTACACCGGGACCTTCACGGCGACCCCCGAGGCGACCGCGCTGTGCCGGGCCGCCCACTTCGACGGTGAGCCGCACCAGGTCACGGTGCGGTGGTCCAACGGCGGTGGCAACCCGAAGGTCGCCGACCCGGCGCCGGACGTGCGGGGGATGGCGGTGAAGTTCCACCAGCCGGACGGGTCGGCCACCGACCTGCTCGGCCAGACCTCGCCACGCTTCCCGACCGACAGCCCGGAGGTCTTCGTCCAGCTGACCGAGGCGGCCAACAAGCCCTGGTTGCTGCCGCTGTTCCTGGCCCGGCACCCCGGAGTCCTGCCCACGACGCTGGCCAGCGCCCGGGCCAAGGCGGTCGGCTCGCCCCGCAGCTTCGCCGAGGTCACCTTCTACCCGATCCACGCCTACGGCTGGCTCGCTGCCGACGGCACCCGCACCTGGGTGCGCTACATCTTCCGTCCCACCGTCACCAAGGCGGACCGCCTCGAGGAGGAGTTCGAGGGGCCCGACCGGCTCGCGGAGGAGATGTCCGCCAGGCTCGCCCGCGGCCCGGTCACCCACGAGGTCTGGGTGCTGGTCGCCGGTGAGGGGCACGACCCGCACAGTGCGGTCTCGGTGTGGCGTGACGCCCGCGAGCTGCTGGCCGGGCGGATCGTCGTGACCGCCGAGATCCCCGACCCCGAAGGTGGGCCCGCCTCCGCGACCCCCGTGGTCTTCGACCCGACCAGGGTCGTGGACGGCATCGAGCTCTCGGACGACCCGATCCTGCGCTACCGGCCGGGTGCCTACTCGGAGTCCGTGTCCCGGCGCACCGCCTCCTCGTCCTAGCGTTGCGCCCCGTGAAGATCCTTGTCGTCGGTCCCGGCGGGCGCGAGCACGCACTGGCCCGAGCACTGTCGCTGGACCCCGCGGTGACCGAGGTGCACGTGGCGCCGGGCAACCCGGGGATGGCGGCGGTCGCCACGCTCCACCCGGTCGACGCATCGGACGGGGCGGCGGTGGCGGCGCTGGCCGAGGAACTAGGCGTCGACCTGGTCGTCGTCGGACCCGAGGCGCCGCTGGTCGCCGGCGTCGCCGACGCCGTCCGGGAGCGCGGGATCGCCGTGTTCGGGCCGTCCCGGGCGGCCGCCCGGCTCGAGGGCAGCAAGGCGTTCGCCAAGGAGGTCATGGCCGCGGCCGGCGTCCCCACGGCCGCCGCCCACGTCTGCACGACCGCCGAGGAGGCCGCCGCCGCACTCGACGCGCTCGGCGCGCCGTACGTCGTCAAGGACGACGGGCTCGCCGCGGGCAAGGGGGTCGTGGTGACCGAGGACCGGCAGGCCGCGCTCGACCACGCGCTGGCATGCGACCGGGTGGTCGTCGAGGAGTACCTCGACGGCCCGGAGGTCTCGCTCTTCGTCATCACCGACGGCTCGACCGCCTACCCGATGCAGCCGGCGCAGGACTTCAAGCGGATCTTCGACGGTGACGCCGGCCCCAACACCGGCGGCATGGGTGCCTACACGCCGTTGCCGTGGGCGCCAGCCGGCCTCGTCGAGGAGGTGCTCGACACCGTCGCGCGCCCCACCATCCAGGAGATGTCTCGCCGTGGCACCCCGTTCAGCGGACTGCTCTACATCGGCCTGGCCCTCACGTCCCGAGGGGTGCGGGTCGTGGAGTTCAACGCCCGGTTCGGCGACCCGGAGACCCAGCCGCTGCTCGCCCTGCTCGACCAGGACGCCTCACCGCTGTCGGCGCTCCTGATGGGGGCCGCGACCGGGACGCTCGCCGACGTGCCACCGCCGGTCTGGCGCGACGGCGCCGCCGTGGGTGTCGTCATGGCCAGCCGGGGCTACCCGGAGTCCTCGTCCAGCGGCGACGTCATCACCGGCCTCGAGCTGGCCGAGGCGCTCGACGGCGTGCACGTCATCCACGCCGGGACAGCGCTGCGCGACGGCGAGCTGGTGACCGCGGGCGGCCGGGTCCTGGCCGTCGTCGGCGTGGGCGACGACGTCGCCGCCGCGCGCGCCGCGGCGTACGACGGGGTCGCGGTCATCTCGTTCGACGGCGCCCAGTACCGGACCGACGTCGCCGCCGGTCGATGACCTTCCCTGCCGGCTCGACCATCACCGTGCGGGAGGTGTTGTTCGCCCAGACCTGGGCCAGCTGGCCCGAGACGGTGGTCTCCGACGGCGGAGAGTAGCTGGCCGGAGAGTAGCTGGCCACCGTCCAGGTCGACGGAACGCCCCTGACCTTCCCCGACCACCCGTGGCAAGTTCGAGCGCGGCCAGTTCACGGGTTGGTACGTCAACTTCGAGCAGCCGCCGGTCCGCAATGACGACGGGTGGACGTCCACGACCTGCGGGCGGTTCTCAACGCGGCGCCAGACGGCGTACGTGTTTTCGAGGACGACGACCGGTGGTGGGCGTCATGGGACGAGTGGTGCCGCTCGCGTGTGCCGACTGGACGATCCTGCTCACCCCAGGGCACTTGGGACAGGGGTCCACGTGGACCCCTGTCCCAAGCGGTGACCGAGGCGGTCGCGGGATCCTCCTTGGAGCGGCGCAGCCGCTCGCGGCACGACACCCCGCTGGCGAACGTGGTTGGGGGTGGCTGTCCCTAGCGTCGACGCATGCCCATGGACCCGGAACTCGTCACCGGTCGGCAGGCCACCGCTCTGCTGGCCGCGACCGGCCTGGCCCGTCGGCACGCCCTGCGCACACTGAGCGCTGGGCTTGCCGGATCGCCTCGGCAGGTCCCAGGCGCGATGCTCTACGAGCGGACCGCGGTCGAGGCGCTGGTGCGCAGGCCATGCATCGACCTGGCCGATCTCGACGAGCTCTGTCCGCAGGGGGCCTTCGTCTCTCGACGGCTGGTCGACGTCCGGCAGGACCTGTCCGCTCAGCGCGAACAGGTCGCCGGTCACTGGCGGCTCAACCCCTTCTGCGCGGTCGCACTGTCGTTGTGGGCAAATCATGGTGAGCCGCTGGCTTTCGTCGCGACCGTCACCGGCTTCGTGGTGCTCGGTGCCGAGATCCTGGACACCGCGGTTGACGACAGTGGCTGGCGCTTGGTGCTTGGCCCTCCCGGCGACTGGTTCGAGAGCCTCGATGGGCGCCGTCTTGTGTTGGGGCAAGGTGGTGAGTGGACGATCCGCCGGCGGCTGGCACCACGGCGGCCGGTCCGGCGCTGACTCCGGGCGCTGACTCCGGGCGCTGGCTCCGGGCACCGGCAGGAGCGCGGGTGCGGAACAATGGCCCCCGTGACGGTCCCCAACGTGCTGGCCACGCGCTACGCAGGCGCCGACCTGTCCGCGATCTGGTCGCCCGAGCACAAGATCGTGCTCGAGCGCCGGCTGTGGATCGCGGTCCTCAAAGCGCAGCGCGACCTCGGCGTCGAGGTCCCGGATGGTGTGGTCGAGGCCTACGAGGACGTCGCCGACCTCGGCGAGAAGGCGGTTGACCTCGAGTCGATCGCCGCTCGCGAGCGGGTGACCCGCCACGACGTCAAGGCGCGGATCGAGGAGTTCAACGCCCTCGCCGGGCACGAGCACATCCACAAGGGGATGACCTCCCGCGACCTGACCGAGAACGTCGAGCAGCTCCAGATCCGCCAGTCCCTGGCGCTGCTCCGCGATCGTGCCGTGGCGGCGTTGGCCCGGCTCGCGCGGCTGGCCGCCGAGCACGAGGCGACCGTCATGGCCGGCCGGTCCCACAACGTCGCGGCGCAGGCGACGACGCTGGGCAAACGGTTCGCCACCGTGGCCGAGGAGATGCTCGTGGCGCTCGAACGCGTCGAGGAGCTCCTCAGTCGCTACCCCCTCCGCGGGATCAAGGGACCGATGGGCACCGCCCAGGACATGCTCGACCTTCTGGACGGCGACGCCGGCCGGCTCGTGGAGCTCGAGTCCCGGGTGGCCGAGCACCTCGGCTTCGAGCGGATGCTGGCCTCGGTGGGCCAGGTCTACCCCCGGTCCCTGGACTTCGACGTGGTCTCCGCGCTCGTCCAGCTGGCCTCGGGTCCGGCCAACCTGGCCACCACGATCCGCCTCATGGCGGGCCACGAGCTGGTCACCGAGGGCTTCGTCGAGGGCCAGGTGGGCTCGTCGGCGATGCCCCACAAGATGAACACCCGCTCGTGCGAACGGGTCAACGGGCTGGCCGTCGTTCTGCGCGGCTATCTCTCGATGACCAGCGAGCTCACCGGCAACCAGTGGAACGAGGGCGACGTGTCCTGCTCGGTCGTCCGCCGGGTCGCCCTGCCCGACGCGTTCTTCGCCGCCGACGGGCTGTTCCAGACCTTCCTCACCGTGCTCGACGAGTTCGGCGCCTTCCCGGCCGTGATCCAGCGCGAGCTCGACCGCTACCTGCCGTTCCTCGCCACCACCAAGGTGCTGATGGCCGCGGTCCGCAACGGTGTCGGGCGCGAGACCGCCCACGAGGCGATCAAGGAGGCGGCGGTCGCCGTCGCCCTCGACATGCGCCAGGGCGCCTCCGACAACGACGTTCTCGCCCGGCTCGCCGCGGACCCACGGCTAGGCCTGACGGGCCCCCAGCTCGACTCGCTGGTGGCCGACCCGATCACGTTCACCGGCGCTGCCGTGGCCCAGACCCAGGAGGTCGTGCGCCGGGTGGCCGAGGTGGCGGCCCGACACCCGCAGGCCGCGGCCTACTCACCCGGCGCCATCCTCTGACACCAGCTGCAACGGTCGCGCCCCTGCCGGACATGAGCGAGGCATGAGACAGCCGCTCGAACAACGCGAGCACGCTTTCCGACGGCTGTACGCCGACCACTTCGACACCGTCCTCGGCTTCGCCCTGCGCCGGGTCGACCGCCCCGAGGACGCGGCCGACGTCACCGCCGACACGTTCCTCGTCGTCTGGCGACGGCTGGCGCACGTCCCGCCGGCCCCCGACACGCGGCCGTGGCTCTACGGCGTCGCGCGCCGGGTCCTCGCCAACCACCGCCGCGGCGACCGCCGGCGCAGCGCCCTGGGCGACCGGCTGAAGCGCGAGCTCGCGACCTCGGTCCCGGACGCCAGCGACCACGTGGTGCAACAGGCCGACGTCACCGCGGCGATGCGGCGGCTCAGTGCGCGTGACCAGGAAGTCCTCGAGCTCCACCTGTGGGAAGGCCTGGAGTCGCGTGAGATCGCCGACGTGCTCGGGCTGACCACTGCCGTCGTGAGACCCCGCCTGTCCCGGGCCCGCTCCAGGCTGCGCGACCTGCTCGGCAACGCTGCGTGCAATGTTGGCGGGCCCCCCGGACATCACCACTCCGACAGACCCGCTGCGCTCACCCGGAAGGAGCGGTCATGAACCCCACGATCCCGAAGCTGACTGACGACGCGGTCTCGCGGCTGCCGCTCGAGGCCGGGCGGGCCGAGCTCCTGGAGGAGATCATGAGCACCGTCGCACCCGACCGCACGACCGACCGACCCACGCCCGTTCCCAGTCCCTCGACGGGTCGCTGGCTCGCTCCCGTCGTGGCTGCCGCGGTCGTCGTCGGCATCGTCGCCGGCTCCCTGTGGGCCGCGGGCCTCCTGCCGGACGATGAACGGTCGATGGCCACCCAACCCGTCGAGCAGGCCGGCAACCGGGCCGTGCTCGAGGCGCCCGGCTGGGAGGTCACCAGCACCGAGAGCGGGGACGACGGCTACGGCGAGGTCGGCTACGAGAAGGGCGGCGCCAGGTTCACCATCACGTGGTACCCGGCGACGTCCTACGAGTCGTACGTCGCCGACCGCGAGCACATCTCCGACCCGCCTGCCCCAGGGCAGCCGGTCGAGGTGCTCGGCCGTCCCGGTCAGCTGTGGGCCTACGACGCCCAGGACCACACCGTCATCCGCGAGGTCGAGGACGGCTTCTGGATCGAGCTCCGGGGCTCAGGAATGGACGAGGCTGCCTACCGGGCGCTGCTCGGCCAGCTCAAGATGGTGGGCAGCGCGGGCTACGAGGCATCGCTGCCGGACGAGTTCGTCACCGCCGACGAGCGGGGCGCCGCGATCGCCTCGATGCTGGACGGCATCACCGCGGCCAGTGGAGCCGAAGGCCCGAACGGCGTTCGCGTGCAGGTGCGCTCCACCGAGCAGGACCCCTACCAGCTCGGCGCCGATGTCGCCGGTGCCTACGCTTGCGCGTGGTTCGAGGCCTTCGACAACGCCGTGGCCCACGACCAGGCGGACCTGGCGAGTGAGGCCGCACGCGTGCTCGGCACGTCTCGGGACTGGCCCGTTCTCGAGGAGATGAACGAGCGGGGCGACTACCCCGAGGTGATCTGGGAGCTCGCCGACAAGGTCGCGACCGGCGAGGTGCCCGAGGGCTACCGCGAGGGGATCGGCTGCCAGGTCAGCCCTCCGCGAGCGGCCGGCCCCACGTCAGCAGCCGGGTGACCGCCGGAGTGCAGCCGCCGTCGCTGCCGAGCGGGAGCAGGGGCCCTGGGTCCGCGCGCTCCCGGCGCTGACTCAGGGGCCGCCCGATACGGTTCACAGCATGACGGACGCGACCGGTCGGCCCGGGATGGTCGACTGGGACCTGGCCGTGCGGATCGGCTCCCGCCTGGCCGGCGACGGCCCCGTCGTGTCCCGTGAGGAGGCGACGGCCACGGTCGAGGAGCTCCGGACCGGCGCGGACCGCTCGACGTCGCTGGTGCGCGAGTTCACCGGACTCGCCGCGGCCGAGCGCACCGCTCCCGTGCTGGTGGTGGACCGGGCCGGGTGGGTGCAGGCCAACGCCGATGCCTTCGCGACGCTGCTCGGGCCGGTGGTCGACAAGCTCAGCGACAAGAAGCCGCCGAGCGCGATCTCGGCGGCGATCGGCTCCAAGGTCACCGGCGCCGAGGTGGGCGGGCTGCTCGGTTTCCTTGGCGGCAAGGTGCTGGGCCAGTTCGACCCCTTCCACGACCCCGCCGGCCGGCTGCTGCTGGTCGCTCCCAACATCGTGCACGTCGAGCGCGAGCTGAGCGCCGACCCCACCGACTTCCGGCTCTGGGTCTGCCTGCACGAGGAGACCCACCGGGTCCAGTTCACCGCGGTGCCCTGGATGCGCGACCACCTGTTCGCCGAGATCCGCAAACTCGCCGACACCATGGAGCCGGCCAGCATGCTCGACGAAGGTCTCGGGCGCATCGCGGAGGCGCTCAAGGGAGCCAAGACCTCCGGTGCCAGCCTGCTCGACGTGATCAGCACGCCCGAGCAGAAGGACCTGATCGACCGGATGACCGGCGTGATGTCGCTCCTCGAGGGCCACGCCGACGTGGTCATGGACGGGGTCGGCCCCAGCGTGATCCCGTCGGTCGCCAAGATCCGCAGCAAGTTCAACGAGCGCCGCAAGGGCGTCGGCGTCCTCGACAAGGTGCTGCGCCGGCTGCTCGGGCTGGACGCCAAGATGGCGCAGTACCGCGACGGCGCGAAGTTCGTGCGTCACGTCGTCGACAAGGCCGGCATGGAGCAGTTCAACGCCGTCTGGCAACGACCCGAGCACCTGCCGAGCAAGGCCGAGATCAAGGAACCGAAGGCCTGGATGTCCCGCGTCCTCGCCTGACCTGGCTGACCAGCATGAGTCTCCACCCGTCCATCGCCGCCGTCCGTTCTGGCGTACGCCATGCGCTCGGCGAGCTCGACCCGCACAGTCCTCAGCAGCCCACCGTGATGGTCGCGTGCTCGGGTGGCGCCGACTCTCTGGCGCTGCTGTCCGCCGCCATTTTCGAGGGACACGGTGCTCGTCGGGGAGGGGGCCGATCGGGAGGGCTCGACGTCCGGGTCATCGGGATCACCGTCGACCACGGCCTCCAGGAGGGGGCGGCCGAGCACGCGGCCCGCGTCGTGGCGCAGATGGCGGCGCTGGGAGTCGACGAGACCGCATCGGCCAGGGTCACCGTCGAGTCCGGGGGGCGGGGGACCGAGGCGGCGGCCCGGGAGGCGCGCTACTCCGTCCTCGACCAGATGGCCGAGCACTTCGGCGCCGCGCTGGTCCTGCTCGGGCACACCCGCGACGACCAGGCCGAGACCGTGCTGCTCGGGCTGACCCGCGGGTCGGGGGGCCGCGCCCTGGCCGGCATGCGCCGCTCCTTCGGGCTCTACCGCCGCCCGCTGCTCGACGTCGGCCGCACGGAGACCGTCACCGCCTGCCAGGTCGAGGGGCTCGACTACTGGGACGACCCCCACAACGCCGACCCGGCCTACACCAGGAGCCGGGTGCGCCACCGGGTGCTGCCGGTCCTCGAGGAGGAGCTGGGACCCGGGGTGGCCGCCACGCTCGCCCGGACGGCCGACCAGCTCCGGGAGGACACCGAGCTCCTCGACGGGCTCGCCGCGGCGGCGTACGACGACGTGCGCACCACCGGTGGGCTGGACGCCGTCCGCCTCGCGCCGCAACCCTCGGCCCTGGCCCACCGGGTCCTGAGGCTGGCTGCCCTCGACGCGGGTGCCCTCGGGGGCGAGCTGTTCCGTGTGCACGTGCTGGCGCTGGCCGAGCTCCTCGGTCCACAGCCGCGCCCCGGCGAGGTCCAGCTCCCCGGCCTGGTCAGCGCGGTCCGGGACGGGGACCTGCTCACGTTCCGGCGCACCGCTGTGCCAGGCTGACTCCCATGGACGCTGCCGACGTGCAGGACGATCTGGTCGAGGTGCTCTTCACCGAGAAGCAGATCCAGGACCGGATCGCCGAGCTGGCGCAGCAGATCGAGGCTGACTACGACGACCGGGACATCCTCGTGGTCGGCATCCTGCGTGGTGCGGTGATGGTGATGGCCGACATGGCCCGCAGCTTCCACCGGCACGTCGAGATGGACTGGATGGCCATCTCGTCCTACGGCTCGGGCACCAAGTCCAGCGGCGTCGTGCGGATCCTCAAGGACCTCGACACCGACATCTCCGGCCGGCACGTGATCATCGTCGACGAGATCATCGACACCGGCCTGACGCTGTCGTGGCTCACCTCCAACCTCGCCTCGCGCAACCCGGCGAGCGTCGAGATCTGCACCCTGCTGCGCAAGCCCGAGGCGCTCACCATGCCCGTGGACGTGAAATACGTGGGCTGGGACATCCCCAACGAGTTCGTCGTCGGCTACGGCCTCGACTACCGGGAGCGCTACCGCAACCTCCGCGATATCGGCACGTTGTCGCCTCACGTGTACTCCTGAGGGACACTAGGTACCGTTGTCGATTCACCCGGGGCCGCTCAGTGAAGGACCCGGCAGTCTTGGAAGAAGCCTGTGAAGCGTTTGTTCAAGGGCCCCTGGCTCTGGATCGTGATCGCCGTGGTCGGCGTGCTGATCGCCCTGCAGTTCCTGGCGCCCTCCGGCGCCGGCGACGAGATCAGTGCGTCGAAGATGAACGAATACATCGCCAAGGGCGAGGTCAAGGAGATCACGTTCGTCGACGGTGACCAGCAGATCAAGGCCACGCTGGACGACGACGTCGACCGCGAGGGCGGCCGTGAGGTCACGACCAAGTGGATCGCCGGAACCCAGCGTGGCATCTTCGACGCCGCCCAGGAGCAGGTCGACAAGGGGACGATCGAGGAGGTCACCAGCGAGGTCTCGCGACCCGGGCTGCTGAGCTCGTTCCTCTTCTCCTTCCTGCCGATCATCATCCTCATCGTCGTGTTCCTGTGGCTGATGAACTCCATGCAGGGCGGCGGCGGCCGCGGCGTGATGCAGTTCGCCAAGTCCAAGGCCAAGCTCATCTCCAAGGACATGCCGAAGACGACGTTCTCCGACGTCGCCGGCTGTGAGGAGGCCATCGAGGAGCTCGGCGAGATCAAGGAGTTCCTCCAGGAGCCCGCCAAGTTCCAGGCGGTCGGCGCCAAGATCCCCAAGGGCGTCCTGCTCTACGGCCCGCCCGGCACCGGCAAGACTCTCCTCGCCCGCGCGGTCGCCGGCGAGGCGGGCGTCCCCTTCTACTCGATCTCCGGGTCCGACTTCGTCGAGATGTTCGTCGGCGTCGGCGCGAGCCGGGTCCGCGACCTGTTCGAGCAGGCCAAGGAGAACGCGCCCGCGATCGTCTTCATCGACGAGATCGACGCCGTCGGCCGCCATCGCGGCGCCGGCATGGGCGGCGGTCACGACGAGCGTGAGCAGACGCTCAACCAGCTGCTCGTCGAGATGGACGGCTTCGACGTCCGCGGCGGGGTCATCCTGATCGCGGCCACCAACCGCCCGGACGTGCTCGACCCGGCCCTGCTGCGCCCCGGTCGTTTCGACCGCCAGATCGCCGTGGACGCCCCGGACCTCTCCGGCCGCCACAAGATCCTGCAGGTCCACTCGCGCGGCAAGCCGATGACCCAGGACATCGACCTGCTCGGCGTGGCCCGGCGTACGCCCGGCTTCACCGGCGCTGACCTGGCCAACGTGCTCAACGAGGCCGCGCTGCTCACCGCGCGCAACAACCAGAAGCTCATCACCAATGAATCGCTCGACGAGGCGATCGACCGGGTCATCGCCGGCCCGCAGCGGCGCACCCGCTTGATGAGCGAGAAGGAGAAGCTCATCACCGCCTACCACGAGGGCGGCCACGCCCTGGTCGCGGCGGCGCTGCCGGGCAACGACCCGGTCCACAAGGTGACGATCCTCCCGCGCGGTCGTGCCCTCGGCTACACGATGGTGCTGCCCGACGAGGACAAGTACTCCCAGACCCGGTCGGAGATGCTCGACAAGCTCGCCTACATGCTGGGCGGCCGGGCGGCGGAGGAGATGGTCTTCCACGACCCGACCACCGGCGCCGGCAACGACATCGAGAAGGCCACCAGCCTGGCCCGGGCGATGGTCACCCAGTACGGCATGACCGAGCGCCTGGGCGCCATCAAGCTGGGCGAGGGCAACTCCGAGCCGTTCCTGGGCCGCGACTTCGGCCACCAGCGCAACTACTCCGAGGACGTCGCCGCGATCATCGACGAGGAGACCAAGCTCCTGCTGGCGTCCGCGCACCAGGAGGCCTTCGACATCCTGGAGGAGAACCGCCACGTCCTGGACGCCTTGGTGCTCGCGCTGCTCGACAAGGAGACCCTCGACAAGGCCGAGATCGCCGAGATCTTCGAGGCCCTCCGGATGCGTCCCGTGCGTCCGGCCTGGACCGGCTCTCCCGACCGGCGCCCCTCCGACATCCCCGCCGTGGAGATCCCCGAGGAGATCCGGGCGAGGGCGGCCGCCCAGAGCGCGGCGCTGGGGTCCTCCAACGGGCACGTCGAGGGTGGCGTCATCGTGACCCCGCCCGGCCCCGGTGGCGACGTGCACGGCGACCCCGGTCTCCAGCCGCCGAGCGGGCCTCCCACGCCGCCGTCCGCCGGACAGACGTGACCGACCCGATCTCCCTGGTCGAGGAGCGCGACATCCCGGAGTTCGACCACGCCCGTGCCGAGGCGGCCGTGCGTGAGCTGCTCCTGGCGATCGGTGAGGACCCCGACCGCGAGGGGCTGCTCGACACGCCCGCCCGGGTCGCCCGGGCCTACGCCGAGGTGACCAGCGGTCTGCGGATGACGGCCGAGGACGTGCTCACGACGACCTTCGACATCGGTCACGAGGAGATGGTCCTGGTCCGCGACATCGAGTTCTGGTCGATGTGCGAGCACCACCTGGTGCCGTTCACCGGGGTGGCCCACGTGGGCTACATCCCGGCAGAGAGCGGCAAGATCACCGGCATCTCCAAGCTGGCCCGCCTGGTCGACGTCTACGCCAAGCGGCCCCAGGTCCAGGAGCGGCTCACGACCCAGATCGCCGACTCACTGATGGAGATCCTCGAGGCCCGGGGAGTCATCGTCGTGATGGACGCGGAGCACCTCTGCATGACCATGCGCGGCGTCAAGAAGCCCGGCGCCCGCACCATCACCTCGGCGGTGCGCGGCCTGATGCTGACCAACGCCACCACCCGCGCCGAGGCGATGGGTCTGATCAACAGGCCGTCTCACTAGAACGTGTAGCCGAAGTCCGCGATCGCGGCTGCGAACAGTTCGGCGACGTGGGCCCGCGAGTCGTCGTCGTAGTACGACGCGTACGACGATGCAGCCGAGGGGCCGCGGGGGCGGGAGCCGCCCTTGGCGCGGGGCAGCCGCGGCTCGCCGGGCAGGCCGAGGTGGGCCCACAGCTCACCGAGGTCGTCGCCCAGTGACTCGTAGCGCAGCACCCGGTCCACGGCGAGCTCGCCGTTGATCCGGTAGCCGCGGAAGTTCTTGACCGCGAGCTCCTCGACCACGGGCTCGTGGACGAAGTCGGCGAACGCCGGCGGGGCGGGGTCGTCGCGGTGGCGCCAGTGGAACAGCGAGACCACGGCGTCCCATGGGTTCCGTTCGATGGAGAACGTGTAGTAGTCGTCCCAGGTCTGCCTGCCGACGAGCTGCCTGACCATCGAGGCCGGCATGTGGTTGAACGCCTTGCGCGGGAGCGGCGGCGACTCGTAGTTCTGCGGTGGCCGTCCGCCGCACTCGGCACGCAGCCGTTCGTCGGCCTCCGTGACCGGGGTGATCACGTCGTCGGGGCCGCAGACTGTCGACAGGGCGATCTCCACGCTGGTGCCCGCCGTCTTGCGCGTCTTGAGGAAAGCGAAGCGGTGCGCGTGGGACACGATCACCGCATCAGTATCGTGCCGAGCGATGGAAGAGAACCTCGCGGTCCTGGTCACGGGCTCGATGCGCAGCGGCACCAGCTCGCTCGCGGGCAGCCTGAAGATCCTGGGACTGCACGTGCCGCAGCCCGAGGTGCCTGCTTCCCCGCGCAACCCGAAGGGCCACTTCGAGCCACACTGGGTGATCCGGTTCCACAAGCGGCTGCTGCGCGAGGCGCTCACGCGTCCCAGCGACGGCAGCCCCCGGGCCGAGGAGCGGATCGCCGCGGCCGTGCGGCTCGGCGACATGGAGACGGAGCTGGCCGAGTGGCTGCGCGAGCAGACCGAGCCGCGGATCGTCGTCAAGGACCCGCACGCCGCCTGGCTGGTGGGCACCTGGGCGGCGGCGGCGCGCACGGCGGGGCGGGACCTGCGGCTGCTCACCGCGATCCGCCACCCGGCCGAGGTGGTCGGCTCGCAGGACCTCACCTGGGGCCACCGGCGCGACGACGACCAGCGCCGGGTCAAGGAGACCTCCAACGTCGCGGCCTGGCTCAACGTCGCCCTGGTGACCGAGCGGGCCGGCCGCGACCTGCCTCGCTCCTTCATCCGCTACAGCGAGCTGATCGAGGACTGGCGGGCCGCCCTGGGCCGGGTCTCCACCCAGCTGGGTCTCGATCTCGACCTCGACCCGAAGCGGACCGGTCACGAGCTCGACGAGTGGCTGGACCCGTCACTTCGCCGCTCGCAGGTCTCGTGGAGCGACATCGTGGTGCCGGCCTGGCTGCGGGACCTGGCCGAGGACGCCTGGGGCCAGCTCAACCGACTCGTCGGCGACCCGCACGACCCCGCGGCCATCGCCCGGCTCGACGAGATCCGCGCCGACTACGACGCGAGGTACGCCGAGGCGGTCGCGCTGACCCTGGACGAGGCCCGGCACCGGGAGCGGCTGGGCGCCCGCAACGCCGCGGCCAAGTTCCGCCCGCGCGTGCAGAAGCACAAGCGCCGCGCCGAGCGCGCCGAGGAAGCGCTGCGAGGGAAGCGACGGTGGTCGAGGAGGTTGCGCAGCAACCGTCACGAGACCAGGTGAGCCGGGGCTGGGACCGGACCAGGAGGGCTACGCGATCCGGTCCTTGTTGGTCCACTCCTCGTTGAGGCCCTTCTCGATGATCACGAGGTTGTGGTAGCAGTGGACCGCCGAGACCCACCGGTCGGTGTAGGACGGCTGGTAGTCCTCGTCGAGGAACTCCACCCAGTTGAGGCCGTCGACCAGGTCCTTGACCAGCGCCATCGTGGTCAGCGGGTCCCGACGGTCGGTGCTGCCGCCCCAGCGCGGCCAGTAGCTCGTCTGCGTGTCCTCGATGGCGTAGAACCCGCCGACCGACAGCAGCGGGAAGAGCGTCCGGAACGTCTCGCGGACGTGCTCGGGGCGGTGGCTGCCGTCGTCGACCACGACGTGCACAGGACCGCGCTCGTCCACGATCCGGGTCAGCAGCGTCGCGTCGGTCTGGTCCCCGGTGTAGACGCTGATCCGCGGAGCCGCGACGAACGACTTGTCGACGATGTCGAGTCCGACGACCTGCGCCTTGGCGAAGAAGCGCTTCCACATCCGCAGCGACGCTCCGCCGCGGCCCGGCCGGTCGGAGCCGCCGATGCCGATCTCGAAGAGCGTGAACTCCTCGTCGCGCAGGTGGCCGAGGTGCCGCTCGTACTGCTGGGTGAACCGGTGCCGGGTCGCCTTGTCGGTGTTCGCCTCGCGGCCGATCGCCGTGAGGTCCATGGACCGCCAGCGGGCCTCCCGCTCGGCTCGGGTCGACGGTTCTGGCACATCCAGAACCTATCTGGACGGAAAGTAGAGTCGCCCAGGTGATCGTCTCCCCCTCCCGGCGCGTGCTGTTCGTGCACGTGCAGAAGACCGGGGGCATGACCGTCGAGAAGGTGCTGCGCGCCGCACTGCCCGACGCGGCCAGCGTCCCCGGGCTCCCTGGCGCCAAGCACGCCCGGCTCCGCGCCGCGCTGCGAGCCCACCCGGAGCTCCAGGACCACTGGACCTTCGGGTTCGTCCGCAACCCCTGGTCGCGGATGTGGTCGTGGTACTCGATGATCGAGCGACGCGGCCAGGCCGCGGATGCCGGCAACGAGTGGATCGACACCCGCATCTCGCGCAACGCGTTCTGGCGCGACGTCCTGGCCGAGATCCCCGACTTCGAAGCGTTCGTGATGAAGGGGCCCGACCGGTTCCCGAGACTCCGGGTGCCGCAGGTGACCTATCTGCGGGCCAAGGACAAGACCGCCGACTTCATCGGCCGCACCGAGTCCTTCGACGCCGACCTGGCCACCGCCTGCGACCACATCGGGATCCCGGCGCCCGAGAGCGTGCCGCGCCGCAACGCGGGCCCCGGCGGCGACTGGCGCGCGCAGTACACGCCCGAGATGCGCCAGCGGGTCGCCGACCTCTACGCCCTCGACCTGCGCACCTTCGGCTACGAGTTCTAGGCACCAGCAGTGGACGAGACGGTGTCGATCGTCCGGGAGGCCGACGTGCCGGGGCTCCTGGGGCGCGACCCGACGCGCGGGCGGGTGCTCGAGACCCGCCCGGCCGTGACCTGGCGGTCGCGGGCCGAGGTGCGCACGAGCGGGCCCATGGAGCTCAACCTGTTACCGGCGACGTACGACGCGCCGGCGTTGGTACGCCGGGAGTGGTACGACGTCGTGGCGCTGCCCCGGCAGGTGGTCCTGAGCGGCGACCTGCTGCTCCCGGAGAGCTTCACGACCGCGGACGGCCACCGCCAGCGGAACCCGACGGTCGACAAGGTCGACGCGAGGGTCGCCCGGCGCCCGGCGGTCCCGGCTGACCTGCCCCCGCTCGAGGGCCGCTACCTCCACCTCGAGAACGTGATGCCGCGGCACTTCGGGCACGCCCTCACCGAGACCGTGTCCCGGTTCTGGGGCTGGGAGCCCGGCCTCAGAGCACTGGTCTTCGACGAGACGGGGGAGCTGCCGGGCTGGCAGCGCGACCTGTTCGCGGCTGCCGGCATCGACGACGTCCACGTCGCCACGGGCCCGGTCCGGGTCGAGACGCTGGTCGGCGTCACCCCGATGTTCAGCCGGCCCTCGTTCGTCCATCCCGACCTGCGCGCGACGTACGGCGCCGTCGGGGAGTCCTTCGCAGGCCGAGCCCCGGACCGGGCGTGGCCGGGACGGGTGTTCTTCACCCGCCGCCCGGGGAAGCGGTCGTGCCACAACGCCGACGAGGTGGAGGCCGAGTTCACTGCTGCCGGCTACGAGGTCGTGCACCCGGAGGACCACCCCCTGGCCGACCAGGTGGCCATGGTGCGCGCCGCGCAGAGCGTCGGCGGGTTCGCCGGAAGCGGGATGTTCCACATCGGCTTCGCCGGCCGCCCCGCCCATGTCGTGCTGGTCACCTCCGAGGCCTACCCGTGCCACAACGAGTACCTCATGTCCGCGCTGCTCGGTCACCGGCTGGACATCGTGCTCTGCCGGCCTGACGTGCCCCGGGTCGACGGCGCCTTCACCCGCGAGTCGTTCCACTCCGACTACACCTACGACCCGGCACGCGAGGGCGAGTTCCTCGCCCACGCGCTCGCTGAGTAGCGTTCCCACGTGCGCTGGTCGGTCCCGGCATTCCCCGAGCTCCCCGCTGGTGAGCACGCGAACCCGCCCGGCCTGACGACCGTCGAGGGCGCCTTCCTGACCCGGGTCGGGCACGGGCCGCTCGCGTCCACCGTGGGCCCGACCCGATGGTTGCGCGGCGCCGTCCACGACGCCGAGGGCGGGCTCGTGAAGCCGTCGCAGAAGCTGTGCGTCGGCGCCAACACCTGGGCGCCCGCGGACCCGCGCACCGTGAAGGTCGACCTGAACGCCGAACTGCTCGAGGGGCGGTGGCTCTACGGCGGCCACTGGATGCAGCACTTCGGGCACTTCCTGGTCGAGACGCTCACCACTCTGTGGCCGGTGGAGCAGGTCGACGGGCTCGTGTTCCACAAGTACCTCAAGCGGCCCTGGGGCGAGGAGCCGTGGCAGCGGCGCCTGCTCGACCTCGCGGGGTACGCCGGCGTGCCGGTGCGCGTCGTGGACGGCAGGGCGCCGCTGCGCGTCGAGTCGCTGCTGGTCCCCGGCCGGGCCGTGGTCGCGCACGGCTGGGCACACCCCCAGGCCCGCGGGGTGTGGGACCGGATATCCGCGCCGTTCCACGGCCGGGGCGGCCCCCGCCGGCTCTTCCTGTCCCGCACCGGCCACAACGAGGCACGGCGCGCGGCCGGCCACCGCTCGGCCGGCCGGAGCACCGCGGAGTGGGATGCCGGCGTGGATGCCGCGTTCGCGGCGGCCGGCTTCGACGTCGTGCGACCCGAGACGGTCCCGGTCGACGACCAGCTCGCGCTGGTCGCCGACGCCGAGATGGTGGCCGGAGCCTCGGGCTCCGCCCTGCACCTGTCCGCGTTCGCGCCCGCGACGGCGCGGGTCCTCGAGATCGGCGACCGCCGGTCCCCCGCCAGTCCGGTCGCGTTGCAGCTCGTCATCGAGGCAGCGAGCGGCCACGAGCACGCGTTCATCCGGGGCGACATCGCGCTGGACGACCTGCTCGTCGCCGTCAAGGAGCTGGCATGAGCAGCGCACTGGAACCCGCCGAGCGGATAGGCCGGGCGCAGGTGATGCGGCGTCTGCTGGCCCACTACGAGGACCCGCGCTACCTCGAGATCGGCGTCTGCGAGGCGCGCACCTTCGACCGGGTGGCGGCGTCGGTCCGTGTCGCCGTCGACCCGGAGTTCCGCTTCGACCACGAGGCGCCGCAGCGGCGGGTCCCGGGGACGAGCTACCACCAGGTCACCAGCGACGAGTACTTCGGCACCGTCGTCGAGCCGGACGAGCAGTTCGACGTGATCTATCTCGACGGCCTCCACACGGTGGAGCAGACCCTGCGCGACCTGCTCAACGCCCTGCCCCACCTCCAGCCGCAGGGCGTGCTGGTCATCGACGACGTGCGCCCGCCGACGGAGCTCGCCGCGATCCGTGACAGGCAGGAGTTCTTCGACGTGCGCAGCGCGCAGGGTCGCGACGGCGAGAAGGCGTGGATGGGCGACGTCTACCGGCTCCTGTGGTTCATCGACACGTTCTGCCAGCAGCTGTCGCAGCGGGTGATCGCCAACAACCACGGCCAGGCGGTGGTCTGGCGCAAGCGCCGCGCGCAGGTCACCGACCGCCTCCTCGCCGATGTGGGCAGCCTGCCCTTCGCCGCGATCGAACGCGAGCCGGACGTCATGCGGGCAGCGCCCTTCGGCGAGATCGTGCGTGAGCTGCGCCGCGACCTGGGGCTCCGCAAGCCATGAGTGGCCTGCCGCTGGTGATGGGGGTCGTCAACGTCACCCCCGACTCCTTCAGCGACGGGGGTCGCTACGACACCGCCGAGGCGGCGGTCGCACACGGTCAGCGGCTGCTCGCCGACGGCGCGGACATCCTGGACATCGGCGGCGAGTCGACCCGGCCCGGCGCCACCCGGCCGCTGGTCGCCGAGGAGCTGGCCCGGGTCGTGCCGGTGATCACCGAGCTCGCCGCGACCGGTGCCGTGGTCAGCGTGGACACCATGCGGGCGGAGGTGGCGGAGGCGGCTGTGGCCGCCGGCGCCGGGATCGTCAACGACGTCTCGGGCGGCCTCGCCGACCCCGACGTACTCCGGGTCGTCGCCGCCACCGGTGTCCGCTACGTCGCGATGCACTGGCGCGCCCACAGTGACCGGATGACCGACTTCGCGACCTACGACGGGCCGGGTGGGGTCGTCGCGGCGGTGCGCGACGAGCTCGCCGCACGGGTCGAGGCGATCCTGGGCGCGGGGGTCGGGGCCGACCGGGTCGTGCTCGACCCGGGGCTGGGGTTCGCCAAGGGCGCGGCCCACAACTGGTCGCTGATCCGGCACCTCGACGAGATCGCCGCGCTCGGCCACCCGTTGCTCGTCGGGGCGAGCCGCAAGTCGTTCCTGGGCCGGCTGCTCGCGTCCCCCGACGGCGCCGAGCGTGCTGTCGACGAGCGCGAGCACGCGACCACGGCCCTGACCGTGGTGCTCGCGCAGGCGGGGGTGTGGGGGCTGAGGGTGCACGACGTACGCTCCTGCCGCGACGCACTGAAGGTGCTCGAGGCGCTCGAGGCGCCCGAAGAGGGGGTCGACCGTGTCTGACGAGCTGGCCCTGTCGGGTCTCGAATGCTGGGGGCACCACGGGGTCTTCGAGCACGAACGGCGCGAAGGCCAGCCCTTCGTCGTCGACCTGGTGCTCGGGCTGGACACCGGCCCGGCCGCCGCCTCCGACGACCTTGCCGACACCGTCGACTACGGCGGCCTCGCCCTCGCGGTGAAGTCCGCGGTCGAGCGCGACCCGGTCGACCTGCTCGAGACCCTGGCCGAGCGGATCGCGGGTGTCTGTCTGACCGACGATCGTGTTGACTGGTGCCGGGTCACGGTCCACAAGCCGCGCGCACCCATCGAGGCGACGTTCGCCGACGTGGCCCTCACGATCCATCGGAGCACCCGGACAACCGCGAAAGCAGAGGCCGCCTCGTGACCGAGACCCCCAACCCGCACATCGTCGACGCCGACACGCTCACCGGCGAGATGCGGCCGATCCGCCAGCTGGTGGTGTCGCTGGGGTCCAACCTGGGGGAGCGGATCGAGAACCTGCAGGGTGCCGTCCGCGCCCTCGCCGACACCCCGGAGGTGTGGGTCACCAGCGTCTCCCCGGTCTACGAGACCGAGCCGGTGGACGCCCCCGAGGGCTCCGACAGCTTCCTCAACGCCGTCGTGCTGGCCGACACCACGCTGGCGGCGACTCGGCTCATGGACCGGGCACTTGCCATCGAGGACGCTTTCGACCGGCAGCGTTCCGAGGTCGTCAACGCCCCCCGCACCCTCGACATCGACCTGATCGTCCTGGGTGACCGGCGCAGCGACGACGAGTCCCTCCGGCTCCCGCACCCGCGCGCCGCGCAGCGGGCCTTCGTGCTGCGTCCGTGGCTCGACGTCGACCCGGGCGCCGAGCTGCTCGGCCACGGACTGGTGGCCGACCTCCTCGCCGCGGTCGGTGAGGCGGGCGTCCAGCGGCGCGACGACCTGGTCCTCGACTTCGAGTGAGGGATCCCGACCGGCCTCCTGAGCCGGACGAGGACGAGGAACCCGCGGGCAGGCTCGCTCCGACCCATCCGGGTGCGGTCACCGCCTGGGGCGTCGTGGGGCTCGTCGGCGGCTGGCTGGTGCGGCCGCTGTCCGAGGCGGTCAACGGCACCGCACCCGTCGTCTCGTGGGTCCAGCCGGGGGCGCTCCTGCTGCTCGCGACCGCCGTCGGGGTGACCGCCTGGCACACCTGGCGGGCTGTGCACGTGCGGCGCGAGCGCCTGGAGCCGCACCGTGCCGTCAACCGCCTCGTGCTCGGCCGCGCCGCGGCGTTCGTGGGGGCCCTGGTCGCCGGCGGCTACGCCGGTTACGCCGTCAGCTGGGTCGGTTCGGAGGCCGAGCTGGCCGGCCAGCGGATGCTCCGGTCGGCCCTCGCTGCCCTCTGCGGCCTGCTGATCGTCCTCGCAGGGCTGCTCCTCGAACGTGCGTGTCGCGTCCGAAAGGGCCCCACCTACCCCTAGCCTGCCGTTATGTCTTCCCCATCAGTCACACAGGCCACACGGAGGCGGCAGCGCACCACGCGCGTGACCGTCGCCGTGGGCCTGACCCTGCTCGCCGCGCTCAGTGTCACGGGCGCGGCTGTGGCGGTCGCCTCGGCGGACGTCTCCTGGATGGTCCTCGCCGGCGCGGCCGCACTCGCCGTGCTGCTGGGCGCCGTCGCCACCCGGATCACCCACTCCGAGCTCATCGACGCCCGGCGCGCGGCCGCGGCCGACCGCGCCCAGCTCGCCCAGGGCTACTCCCACCTCACCGCGCAGCGCGCAGTCGAGCACGCGGCGTACGTCGCCACCATCGAGTCGCGGATCAACGAGCGCCAGGAGATGCTCGACCAGCTCGAGATGGCCTTGTCCGCCTCGCAGCGCCGCGCGGCCACCGCCACCAGGAAGAAGAACGCCGAGATCGCGCGTGCCGATGCGCTGCAGGCGCAGCTGGTCCAGGCCGAGGACCGCGCCACCGACGCGATGGTCAGGGTGCACGAGCTCGAGCAGGAGCTGGTCACGCTGCGGGCCGAGCTGGACTCGGTCACCGCCGCCTGGCACGCGGCGGAGAGTGTCCGCCGGCACGCCTAGCGAGCGAGCGAAGCTGACCACCAGGGACAATCGGGTCCGTGCTGTCTGAGGAGTCGCTGTCTGGGGAGTCGCTGTCTGGGGAGTCGCGGTTCGAGCCCGATCCCGAGGAGCTGGTCGACCCCGACGACGTCCCGGGCCTGCCCGCGGGGTGGACCGTCGACGTGCCTGCCGCCGAGGGACCGGACGTCGACCGTCTGACCCTGCTCCTGCGCGAGCACGAGCGCCACGGCCGCGGCTGGCCGGGAGCCGGGCGCGACGACGTGCTCGTCGAGATCTCCGGCACCGGGCTGCTGACCCGGCAGAACGCCGTGATCCGCGACGAGACCTCGCTGATCCGGGCATGGGGGAGCGTGCACGACCGCGCGGTCGGGCGGATGCTTTTCGTCCACGTGGTCGACCGTGACCTGTCCGAGCCGGTGGGCAGGGCGTGCTCCGACGTCCTCGTGGAGTGGGCGGTCGGCCAGGCCCGAGAGGTCGGGGCGGCGCGGGGCCTCGCGGTCCAGCAGATCGACACGGGCGCCTATGCCGACGACGAGCGCCAGCACCGCTGGCTGGCCGCGTCGGGGTTCGAGCGGGTGCGCACCTGGTGGCAGATGTCGCGGTCGGTGAGCCCCGAGGAGGCCGCGCTGGTCGCGTCGCCGGAGCGGTGGTCCGACCGCGGCGTGACCTTCCGGCTCGTCCGGCGTCGCGAGGACGACGGGATGCCCGTCGAGGACGACCTGCGCGACGTGCACGACGTGCTCGAGGCGGCGTTCACCGACCACTTCAACTCCAAGCCGGAGACCTTCGACGAGTTCGTGCACCGGCTCCGCGTGGACCCCGGCCACCGCTGGGACCACTGGTGGGTCGCCGAGCTCGACGAGCCCGACCTCGACGAGCGGGGGACACCCGTGGGTGCGCTCGTCGCGACCGAGTCCGGCACCGGCTCCTATGTCGCCTACATCGGGGTGGTCGAGGCGGCCCGCGGGCGCGGCGTGGCCAAGGGCCTGCTGCGCACGGTGATCGCCGATGCGGCGTCCCGGGGCCGGGACAAGGTGGGGCTCGAGGTCGACGCGGACTCCTCGACGGGCGCCGACCAGCTCTACCTCTCCATGGGCTGGACGACGTCCTATGTGACCGAGTCCTGGCACCGAGACGTGGTGGGTATCGTCGCGTAGGTGGCGACGGTGCGGTGGCTCGACGACGCCGACGACGTGGCCGAGGACGACCAGCTCCACGGGTCGAGCCACGCGAGTCGGCGCATGCTGGACCGTCTCCTGGCCGACCCCGACGACCTGGGTGCCTGGTCCGGGCTGCAGGAGGAGTACGCGCGGCAGGCGGCGATCTGGTCGGAGTGGGCCGACACCCAGCCGGCATACCTGCGCTCGGTCGTCGACGGTCTCGAGCATTGCCCGCGTGGTGGGCTGACGCTCGAGGTCGGTGCGGGCACCGGGCAGGCCACGGCCCTGCTCGCGGAGGTGTGCGAGCGGGTCGTCACCAGCGACCTCAATCTGGCGATGATGGCGCTCGCGCCGCCGGAGCCGGCGCCACGGATGGTGTGCGACGTACGGCGGCTGCCGCTGCGGGACGCCTCGGTGGACCTGGTCGTCGGTCTGAACGCCGTCCCGCACCTCGGTGAGTTCACGCGGGTCCTGCGACCGGGAGGACGGATCCTCTGGTGCTCCTCGTTCGGTCCGCACACGCCGCTGTACGTCGAGCCGGATACCCTCCTCGTACAGCTCGGTGGCTCGTGGCGGGGCATCGCCGGCCGAGCCGGCTCGGGTGACTGGTCCGTCTTCTACCCGGAGTGACGTTGGAAGCCATCCTGTTCGCGCCCTTCATCCTCCCCGGGCGCCCCCGGCTGGCCAGCACCATCCACGAGGCGTCGAAGGTGATGGCCGGCGCCGGCTCGCGGCTGGCCTTCGACCGGCACCGCTCGTTCGTGCAGCGCTTCGAGGGCCAGCACGAGGTGCGCCGGGCCACCCTGGCGGGCGGGACATCGCTGGTCCTGCGGGTCGGCGAGCTGGGCTACGGCTCGGCCGTCCTGCGGGTCGAGGCCGCCGACCGCGACGCGCTGCACGTGCGCGAGGAGCTCCTGCTGGCCGAGATCGAGCCGATCATCGCGGAGTTCGCCGAGCAGGAGGCCGCCAAGCAGGGCTACGACGCCGCCGACGCCGACGACGGCGTCTTCGCCGTCGGGACCCCGCTCTGGTTCCACCGGATCCTCCTGCTTGCCGAAGAGGACCAGCCGCGGGCGCTCCGGCTGTTCGGCGAGCCGTTCCACGTCAGCGAGGACGTCGAGGGGCGCGTCGCCAACGGGTTCACCTCGGTGCGCTGGAGCGTCGGGGAGGAGCCCGCGGACGCGATCGAGGAGGTCCTCGAGGGACTGACCGCCGCCACCGAGGAGTGGCTGATGGTCGACGAGCTCAGCCGGCGACTGGCGGACTCGCTGATCACCTCGACCTCCGAGGGCGCCGACCTGCTCACCGCACTGGACCGCGCGTACGAGCTCACCGGCGAGATCGCGATGATGTCGCTGGCGCTCGACGAGCGCCGCCGGCACCTCGACAACGCCTCCATCCGGGTCTACCTCGCGGCCGCGACCGTGTGGCGGATGGACGACTCGCGCCGGATGCTCATCGACCGGGCCGAGAGCGTCCAGAACCTCATCCGGCTCCACGCCGAGCGGGTCTCGGCGGAGTCCGACGCCAGACGCAACAACATCCTGTTCGGGTTCACCGTCGTCACGGTGCTGCAGAGCGCGATGCTGATCATCGACTTCGCGACCGCCGACACGCTCGAGCTGGCCAGTGTCGTGCGCGGTCTGTTCGGGACGTTCGTGCTCATCGCCACCGTCGCGACCATCGCCTGGTACGTCCTGCGCGGCGGCCGCCGCGGGGGGCGGTCGGACACCGAGACGGCGATGGTGGTCGCGGCGATGGAGAGCCAGCTGGTCAGGCGCGCGCGGCGCTAGTGGTGACCAGCAGCGGGCGTCACACCCGGATCTCGTGGTCGCGCAGGACCAGCGCGGCGGGGTCGACGGTCGAGAGGTCGAGGACGGGGACGTCGATCCGGGCCCCGTCGGGGCTCGGCACCCGGTCCAGTGGACGGCCCAGCGAGGTCACGTAGGTCACCGCGGCGGCGGCGTCCTCGCGGCGGCCCTGCTCCACGAGCCAGCCGATCAGCCGGTGCGCGGGGGTGAGGCCGCTGTGGGTCAGCGACCGGTCGCCGAACAGGCGGGCGAGACCGCTGCGGAGCAGCTCCCACCAGGCGTCGTCGCAGCCCGGGATCTCCGCGAAGTAGCGGTGCAGGTCGCCGGCCAGCACACGGTCGACGAAGACCTGGCGCAGCTCGGCGGCCCGTGGGTCGGTGCTGCCCGCGACGTAGGCGTCGACGCTGGCCAGGGCCATCTGCTTGGTCGCGAACCGGTCCTCCAGGTCGCGCAGCGAGGCGCGCTGCTGGGTGATCGACGTGCCGTCGTGCCGGATCCGCCAGTGGTAGACGACCTCGGCCAGCACGTCGACCCCGTCGGCGGCCAGGAACGCTCGCGTCGTCGTGGGCTGGTCCTCGTAGCGGACGCCCTCGGGCCACGCGAGCCCGGTGTCGTCCCAGAAGGAGCGCCGGTACACCTTGTTCCAGGCGAAGACGTCGCCGAGCAGCTCGGGGTGGTCGAGGAGGCTCAGGTCGGTGCGCGGCGGGTTGTGCAGCCGCCGCATCCATGGCGGCTCGGTGAGCGCGTCACCCTCCCAACGGACGATCGAGCCGGTCGCGAGGTCGGAGCCGCTGCGTTCCAGAGCGCCGACCAGGGCGGCGTACGCCGTCGGCGGGACGACGTCGTCGGAGTCGGCGAACCCGACGTAGTCGCCGCGGACGTGCCGCAGCCCCTCGTTGCGGGCGGCGCCCAGGCCGCGGTTGTCGGTGTGCACGACCCGGACTCGCGGGTCATGGGCGGCGTAGTGCTCGGCGATGTCGCCCGAGTCGTCGGGTGACCCGTCGTCGACCACCACGACGTCGAGCCGCTCGTGCGTCTGGGCGAGGATCGAGTCCAGGCACGCGGGCAGGTAGTCGGCGACGTCGTAGGCGGGGACCACGATCCCGAGGAGCGGGTCGGGGCCGCGTCGCCGACCGAAGACCATGGGCCCCACCGTAGTGACAGATAGTGTTCTCACCCGTGAGCAACCCGGCCGGTGAACCTGCCAACGAGGACGCGCTGATCGACAGCGGGTCCTACCCGCGCAAGGTGCTCTTCGTGGCCGGTGCCGGCCGCAGCGGCACCAGCACGATGGCCGGCCTGATGCGGATCCTGGGGTTGCACGTGCCGCAGCCGGAGGTCGACGCCGACGAGACCAACCCCAAGGGGTTCGGCGAGCCGCGCTGGGTGGTCGACCACCACGACCGGCTGCTCAAGGAGGCCCTGGTCCAGGTCAGCGACGCCCGGCCCGAGGCGTGGTTCGAGACCGGCCGGGTCTCCACGCGCGAGCCCGAGCGGATCAGGACCGCCGAGTGGCTGGAGGGGCATTTCGCGGTCAACCCCGAGCTGGTCGTGAAGGACCCGCGGCTCAGCTGGTTCCTCGGCCTCTGGCGGGTGGCCGCGATCCGGACAGGGGCGACGCCGGTCTTCGCCACCATGCTGCGCCCGCCGGCGGAGGTGGTGGGGAGCAAGCAGACCTACTACGCCAACAAGCTGGGCTCGGCCCACCTGGTCGCGTCGTGGCTCAACATGCTGCTGCACACCGAACGGGCGACCCGGGAGTCGGTGGCCGACGGCGGCCGGGTGTTCGTCCGCTACGGCGACCTGCTCGACGACTGGGTCAAGACGACCATGCATGTCGCCGAGACCCTCCAGCTGCAGCACGTCCTGCACTGCGACAGCGAGCAGATCCGCGACGGGCACCGGTTCGTCGACCCCGGCCTGCGCCGGATGCAGCAGACCCTCGAGGACCTCGAGCTCCCCACGCGGCTGCACGACCTGACCGCCGCCACCTGGGACGAGCTCAACAAGCTCGCAGACCCCGGCGGCGACACACCCGCGGTGCACGCTGCGCTCGACGAGCTCCGCGAGGCGTACGTCGACCTCTACGAGGAGTCCGCGGCGATCTCGCGCTCCTCGGTCGTGGCCGCCGAGCAGCGGCTGAAGCGCCAGGCCAAGCCCGGGCCGCCGGCCCCCGTGGAGCGCCGCGGAGTCGATCGGCTGCCGCACGGCGTACGGGCTGCGGTCCCGCCGTCCGTGCGCCGCGGTCTGCGCAAGGTGGCGGGCCGCGAGCGGCCCGAGCAGCAGTGACCGTCCGATGACGGCTGCGGGAACCGGTCTGACCAACCTCGAGGGGCACGCCGAGTTCGACATCGTCTGGCCGTGGACCCGTCCCGAGGGCCTGCGCGCCGGGACGACCGCGGTGCTCCGGGTGAAGGACGAGGCCCGCTCGCTGCCGTTCGTGCTCCCTCCGTTGCTCCGCGCCTGCGACCACGTCCTGGTGGTCGACAACGGCTCCACCGACGGCACGCCGGAGGTGACCGCCGAGACCGCGGAGCGGGCCGGCCTCGCTCACAAGCTCTCCCAGGCGGCGTACCCGTTCTCCGTCGCCCGGGCCGGCGCCGAGCACCTGGCGGTCCACGAGCGCTCCGTGCACTCGCTGGCCTACTTCTACAACTGGTGCTTCGCCCAGGTCGGCACCCGCTACTCGTGGAAGTGGGACGGCGACATGGTGCTCACGACCGAGGGCGAGGTGTCGATCGCCGACCTCGGCTGGCAGGTGGCCAGCGGCGTGCCGGGCGTGCAGTCGATCATCCGGGTGCCGCGGCACGGCCTCTACCTGGAGAGCGACCGCAAGGGCTACCTCGACCTCGGTCTGCGCAACGCCGAGGAGTGGGGCTTCCCGATCGGGCCGGACTTCGTGTTCACCAAGGCCTTCGAGTGGGAGATCCGCACCACACCCGACCCGGTGCGCTCGATCGGCCTGCCGCACGGCCTGTGCGTGGAGCTGAAGTACCTCGACGGCGACGAGTTCGCCCACTGGACCGACCCGGAGTCGTTCGCCACCTCCTACCGCAACAAGCGCAAGCGCCGGGAGTGGACGGTCTACAACGCGCTTCAGCGCGGCGAGGTGCTCCCGGGGGTGCACGAGATCGAGGCGCCCGAGGGGGTCCACATCGTCGACCACGTGACCCATGACTGGCTGCCGCGCGCCCCGCGGCCGTTGCAGGTCGGCCTGGCCTGACCCGGCAGCCCGAGGTGAGTCGTACGTCACCTCGCCGGCGGGTTACGTGGGCGGAACATCTGCGTACCGTTGACGTTGAACACGCCAGTAGTCCGGTACCCACACCGGCCTCGGCCTCCCGAGCGGGAGACGAGGTGGTCGGAGGGACGGGAACGAAAGGGTTCAGATGACTCACGCTGTGCCGTCCCGCATGAGGGTGGGCGTCGTCGGCGCCGGACGCGTCGGTGCCGTCCTGGCCGCCGCGCTCCGCCGGGCGGGCCACGAGATCGTGGCCGCCGCCGGCGAGTCGGACGCCTCGCGCTCCCGGATCGAGACGCTGCTTCCCGGGGTTGCGGTCCTGAAGCCGACCGATGTCGCGCGGGCCAGCGACCTGCTGCTGCTCACCGTCCCTGACGACATGCTCGACAACGTCGTCACGATGCTGGCCGCCAGCGGTGCGATACGTGAGGGCCAGTACGTCGCCCACACCTCCGGCCGGCACGGCCTGGCCGTCCTCGCACCCGCCCGTGAGGTCGGTGCCCGAGTCCTCGCGATCCATCCCGCGATGACCTTCACCGGCACCGACGTCGACCTCGACCGCCTGCCGGGCACGGTCTTCGGACTCACCGCGGGCCCTGGCGAGCGCGAGCTCGCCGAGTCCCTCGTCGCCGACCTCGGTGGGCGTCCCAACTGGGTGCCGGAGGAGATGCGCACGCTCTACCACGCCGGCCTCGCCCACGGCGCCAACCACCTGGTCACCCTGGTCACCGAGGCCATGGAGGTCCTGTCGGCCTCCGGGGTCGCCGACCCGGCCGCGACGCTGCGTCCGCTGCTGACCGCGGCCCTCGACAACGCCCTCGACCAGGGCGACGCCGCGCTCACCGGACCGATCGTCCGTGGTGACGTAGGCACCGTGCGGGCGCACCTGGAGGACCTGCGCGCCAACGCCCCGCAGTCGGTCGCGTCCTACGTCGCACTCGCCCGCGCCTCCCTCGGGCGGGCCGTGACCGACGGCCGGGTGCTGCCCATCCGGGCGCGGCGCATCCTCGAGGTCCTCGACGCCGCCGAGACCGGCACGACCGTCCGGACGGCCCCCGAGGCCCGCGAGGTCCGATGACCGCCCCTGCCCTCGCGCACACCCGCGCGGAGCTGGCCGGCCTGCTCCGCGGCGCCGGCGGCGGCCGGGTCGGGTTCGTCCCGACCATGGGCGCGCTGCACGACGGGCATGCCAGCCTGATGCGCGTCGCCCGCGACCAGGTCGGCGCGGGACCGGTGGTCGCGTCGGTGTTCGTCAACCCGCTGCAGTTCGGCGCAGGGGAGGACCTGGACCGCTACCCGCGGACCCTCGAGCTCGACCTCAAGGTCTGCGAGCAGGAGGGTGTCGACATCGTGTTCGCGCCTTCCGTCGAGGAGGTCTACCCGTCCTGGCCGGACCAGCCGTCGGTGACGGTCGAGCCCGGGCCGCTGGCCACCGTGCTCGAGGGCGAGATCAGGCCTGGCCACTTCCGCGGCGTGCTCACCGTCGTGGCCAAGCTGTTCGGCCTGGTGCGGCCCGACGTGGCGGTGTTCGGACAGAAGGACTACCAGCAGCTGGTGCTGATCCGGCAGATGGTGGCCGACCTGTGCCTGCCGGTCGAGATCGTGGGCGCCGAGACCCAGCGCGAGCCCGACGGGTTGGCGCTGTCCAGCCGCAACCGCTACCTCGACCAACACCAGCGGGCCGAGGCCGCCGTGCTGCACCGGGCGCTGCTGGCCTCCCAGGCGGCCGCGGCCCACGGCGCCGAGCGGGCGCTGGGCGCGGCCCGAGCCGAACTGGGCAGCGCCGCCGCGGTCGACGTCGACTACCTGGTCGTGACCGCCCCCGACCTCAGCACCCTGCCGGACGACGTGCCACCCGGCAGCGAGGCGCGGATCCTGGTCGCGGCCAGGTTCGGCTCGACCCGCCTGATCGACAACGCACCACTCACCCTCGGAGGGATCTAGCAATGCTGCGCACCATGATGAAGAGCAAGATCCACCGGGCCACCGTGACCCAGGCGGACCTGCACTACGTCGGCTCGGTGACCGTCGACGAGGACCTCCTCGACGCCGCTGACCTGCTGCCGGGAGAGCTCGTCCACATCGTCGACGTGACCAACGGGGCGCGCCTCGAGACCTACACGATCGCCGGCGAGCGCGGCAGCGGTGTCATCGGGATCAACGGGGCCGCGGCCCGCTTGGTCCACCCCGGCGACATCGTGATCCTCATCGGCTACGGCCAGATGGACACCGCCGAGGCCAGGGAGCTCAAGCCGCACGTCGTGTTCGTCGACGCCGACAACAAGATCCTGGCCACGGGCTTCGACCCGGCCGAGACCTTCGCGGATCCTGGACTCGTCCGCGGCGACATCACCTCCAACCACTAGCCTCACGGGATGTCAACGACGACATCCCGTCGGGTGCCCGGCCGGCTCACGGCACCTGCTCCTGGCTGGACCACTACCGCTGACGTCGTGGTCGTCGGCTCCGGCATCGCCGGCCTGACCGCCGCGCTGCGGCTGGTCGGGCACGTGGACAAGGTGCTGGTCGTCACCAAGGACGTCCTGGCCGCGGGCTCGACCCAGTGGGCCCAGGGCGGGATCGCAGCCGCGCTCGGGCCGGGGGACACCCCGGAGCAGCACGAGCACGACACCCTCGTCGCCGGCGCAGGGGCCTGCGACCTGGACGCCGTGCGGGCCCTGGTCCGCGAGGGGCCCGAGGCCGTGCACGAGCTCATCGCGCTCGGCACCCGCTTCGACCACAGTCCCGAGGGAGTTCTCTCCCTGACCCGGGAGGGAGGCCATCACCGCGACCGGATCGCGCACGCCGGTGGCGACGCGACAGGGGCCGAGATCCAGCGGGCCCTGATCGCCGCGGTCGAGCGAGCGCCTGAGATCGAGGTGGTCCAGCACGCCCTCGCGGTCGATCTGCTGCTGGCCGCCGACGGCGGGGTCGCCGGCGTCACCCTGCACGTCATCGGCGAGGGCGAGCGCGACGGGGTCGGAGCCGTGCACTGCCGCGCGGTCGTCGTCGCCAGCGGCGGCTTCGGCCAGGTCTTCTCCCAGACCACCAACCCGGCCGTCTCGACCGGTGACGGCCTGGCGCTGGCGCTCCGGGCCGGGGCGACCCTGCGCGACCTCGAGTTCGTCCAGTTCCACCCCACGGTCATGTACCTCGGCCCGGACTCCACCGGGCAGCAGCCGCTCATCTCCGAGGCGGTCCGCGGGGAGGGCGCCTTCCTGGTGGACGGCCTGCCCGAGGAGGGGGGCACGAGGTTCATGCAGGGCCAGCACGAGCTCGCCGACCTGGCTCCACGCGACGTCGTCGCCAAGGCGATCATGCGCCGAATGATCGAGACCGGCCGTCCGCACATGTGGCTCGACGCCCGACACTTGGGCAGGGAGTTCTGGGAACGCCGGTTCCCGACCATCCTGGCCACTGCCCGCTCCCACGGCGTCGACCCGGTGACCGAGCTGATCCCGGTCGCACCCGCCTGCCACTACGCTAGCGGCGGCATCCGCACCGACCTCTGGGGACGCAGCGACGTCCCGGGCCTCTACGCCACCGGTGAGGCGGCCTGCTCGGGTGTGCACGGCGCCAACCGGCTCGCCTCCAACTCGCTGCTCGAGGGCCTGGTCTTCTCCCGGAGGATCGCCACCGTGCTGCCGGCCGAGCTGCGGCCGTGGGCCGAACCGGCCCAGGACACCCGCACCGCCGGTCTGGTGGCCGGCCACACCCGCCGCGAGCTGCAGGAGGTCATGACCTCCCGCGTGGGGGTCCTCCGCAGCGCCACGGGGCTCGAGGAGGCTGGTGCCCTGCTCGACAAGCTCGCCGGCGTCCCCGCCGAGGCGGTCGACCTGGACTCGTGGGAGACGACCAACCTCGTCACCGTGTCGGGGGCGTTGACCGATGCCGCGCTGTTACGGGAGGAGACCCGCGGCTCGCACTGGCGCGAGGACTTCCCCGACCGCGACGACGCATGCTGGTCCGGCCATTTCGACGTGACCATGCAAGACGGAGCGACGAGCTGCGTCTTCGTGCCGGCCCCCGCGACCGACCTGCTCGCCGCGCCATGACGATCGCGCGGACGCCCTACGACGACCTGCCCGTCACCCTCACCGCCGAGCTGGCGGCGGCGGGGCTCGACCCGGAGCGAGTCCATGCGATGGTCGCGGACGCCTTCGAGGAGGACCTGCCGGGCGGTGCCGACGACGTCACGAGTGCCGCGGTCCCCGACCAGGGGCGCGGCGCCGGAGGGTTCGTCTCGCGCGAGGCCGGCGTGGTCGCGGGGCTCGTGATCGCCGAGCTCGCCTTCGCCTATGCCCTGGGCGACGAGGCCGAGATCACCGATCGCCTCCCCGACGGCACCGCGGTGGCCGCGGGCGACAGCGTGCTGCGCGTCGAGGCTCCGCTGGCCGGCCTGCTCACCGCCGAGCGCACGGCGCTCAACTTCGCCTGCCACCTCTCCGGCATCGCGACCGCCACGTCGCAGTGGGTCGCGGCCCTCGAGGGCACCCGGGCCAGGGTGCTCGACACCCGCAAGACGCTCCCCGGCTGGCGGGCGCTGCAGAAGTACGCCGTCCGCTGCGGCGGGGGTGTCAACCACCGGTTCAGCCTGGTGGACCGGGCGATGGTGAAGGACAACCACGTCGTCGCGGCCGGGGGAGTCGTCGCGGCCTACCGTGCGGTCGTCGCGGCCAACCCCGGGATGCGGGTCGAGGTCGAGGTGACCGATCTCGACCAGCTGCGCGAGCTGCTCGACGCGGGCTGCACCGAGATCCTGCTCGACAACATGGACTGCCCCACCATGGCCGAGGCGGTGGCCGTCACCGCCGGCCGGGCCACCCTCGAGGCGTCCGGCGGCCTGACGCTGGACCGCGCCCGCGAGGTGGCCGAGACCGGCGTGGACTTCATCTCCGTCGGCGCATTGACCCATTCCGTGAACGTCTTCGACCTCGGACTGGACCTCGACGAATGACGCTGCCATGACCCTGCTCGCGGCCGACATCGGCAACAGCCACACGGTGCTCGGACTGATCCAGGGCGGCGTCGTCGAGGCGGAATGGCGGGTCTCCACCGACGAGCGCCGAACCTCGGACGAGTGGGCCATCGTGATCCGCGGACTGGTCGGCGACGCGCTGGCCCGGGTCGACGGCATCGCCGTCTGTGCGACCGTCCCTGCCGTGCTGCACGAGTGGCGGGACATGCTCGCCCGGCACTTCCCGGGAGTCACGGCCGTCGTCGTCGAGCCAGGGGTCCGCACGGGCGTGCCGGTGCTGATGGACAATCCGCGCGAGGTCGGCTCAGACCGCATCCTCAACGCACTGGCCGCCGCCACCGACTTCGGCGGCCCGGCCATCGTGGTGGACTTCGGCGGCACCGCGACCACGTTCGACGTGGTCAGCGCGCAAGGTCAGTATGTCGGTGGGGCGATCAGCCCCGGCATCGAGCTCTCCCTCGCCGCGCTGGGTCGTCGAGGTGCCCAGCTGCGTGAGGTCGAGCTGGTGCGGCCGCGGACGGTCATCGCCAAGAACACCGTCGAGGCCCTCCAGTCAGGCCTGGTCTTCGGCGTCGCCAGCCAGGTCGAGGGCATCGTCGCGCGGATGATCGGCGAGCTCGGCGCGGACCCGGCCGGCGTGCGGGTGATCGCGACGGGCTACCTGGCCTCGCTCGTCGTCGACGAGTGTCGCTGCTTCACCGACTCGTCGCCGTCGCTCACCCTGCGCGGGCTGGAGCTGGTTTTCGAGCGCAACTCGTGAAGGGGGCGGCGGCAGCGCTCTCGGTTATGGTGGATCCGCTGACCACAGATTCTTGAGGAGCTGCGTGAACAACGACCTTTCGCACTACGAGGTCGACATCGATCTCGAGGGCAGCCCCAACACCAGCCACACCCAGGTCGCCAGCCTGATCGGACAGGACAAGCGTGTCCTCGACCTCGGCTGCTGGGCGGGCGACCTCGGGCGCGCGCTGATGACGCAGGGGTGTCGGGTGAGCGGGCTGGAGGTCGACCCGGAGGCCGCCGACAAGGCGCGCTCGGTCCTCGACGAGGTCGTCGTCGCCGACCTGGACACCTCCCTCCCCAGCGAGCACTTCTCGGCCGGCAGCTTCGACGTCGTTGTGCTCGCAGACGTCCTCGAGCACCTGCGTGACCCGGGGCGGGTGCTGGCGGACGTCTCGACTCTCCTCGCTCCCGGTGGGCGGGTGGTCGCGTCGATCCCCAACATCACCCACGGTTCCGTACGGCTCGCCCTCCTGCAGGGGCGCTGGAACTACACCGAGACCGGCCTGCTGGACGAGGGCCACCTGCGGTTCTTCGACCGAGCGGGCGTGCTCGGCCTCTTCGCAAACGCGGGGTTCGTCGTCGAGGAGCTTCGCGCCACCGCGCTCGACCCACTGGCCACCGAGGTCGAGGTGATCGACCAGCGGCTGCCGTCTCCGGTCATCGAGTGGGTCCGCGACCAACCGGACGCCCTCGTCTACCAGTTCATCGTGGCGGCTCGGCCGGCCCTGGACGGTGAGGTGCACGACCCCTCCTCCGTGCGGCTCAGTCTCGCCGTCCCCACCCAGGAGGCGCGGTCGGTCGACTCCCACACCGAGCGCGCGCTCGCGGACCTGGAGGAGCGGCACCGGCTACTGACCGTCCGTGACCACATCATCGGCCTGGAGGCCAGCGCGGCGTCCGCCCAGTTCGCCACCGAGACCGCGGAGCGAAAGTTGCGCGGCGCCTCGAAGCGCCTCAGGCTCAAGAACGAACGGATCAAGCAGCTCAACAAGCAGGTCCGTCGGCTCCAGGAGCAGCTCGGCGGACCCCAGGCGGAGGATCCCCCGACCGGCTGGCGCCAGAAGCTGGGCCGCGGACCCGGCTCGTGAGCCACGAGGCTGAACCCCTGCCGGCCGTGTCCCCGCCGGCCGTGTCCCAGCCGGTCGTGTCCCTGGTTCTCGACGGGTCGAAGGCGAGTCCCGGAGAGGTCCAGCGAACGCTCCGATCCCTGCAGGCGCAGACGGTCTCGCGCTGGGAGGTGATCGTGCGTGCCGTCGAGCGGCCGAGGCCTGCCGACGATCCCCGCATCCGCCACCTCGCCGCCGCGGTGCAGGACCACCAGGACCCCGCTGAGCCACTGCAGGAGATGGTGGCCCTGGCCGGCGCCGAGTTCGTGGCGATCATCGATGCCGGTGCTGAGCTGGTGCCGGAGGCGGTCGGGATCCTGGCGGGGCACCTCCGGCGGTTCCCTGACGCCGACATCGTCTACACCGACGAGGTCGTGATCCACAGTCGTGTCGACGGTCGGCTGGAGCTTCGCCGGAAGCCTGCCTGGTCCCCCGAACACCTCCGGGGCAGGGACTACACCGGACGGCTGTGCCTGCTCCGGACCCGGACGATCGCGGACGTGGGGGGGTTCCGCCCGGGTTTCGACGGCGCCCACGAGCTCGACCTGCTGCTCCGGATGATCGAGTCGGGGTCGGTCGGGTCGCGGGTACCCGAGCTCCTGCATCGCTCGCGCGTCGCCGGTGAGTCGGGCGGCGGGCGAGGTGACGAAGGGCCGGGTGGCGAAGGGCCGGACGCCGCTCGCGTGCGCGCCGTCCAGGAGCACCTCGACCGGACCGGTCGGGGCGCGATCGCGGAAGCGGGGGCGGTTCCCGGGACCGTGTCCATCAGCAGGACGCTGCCCGCTGCGGTCACCGTGTCCGTGGTGATCCCGTCGGAAGGCGCCTCCGGACTCGCCTGGGGTGACCGGCGCCACTACGCGGTGGCCGCCGCCGAGTCCTTCCTGCGCACCGCCGGGCCGGCCCAGGTGGAGGTCATCGTCGTCCACACCGACGAGGCGCCTGCGGAGGCCATCGGACAGCTCCGCGAGCTGGGGCCCGCCGTACGACTGGTGCCCTACGACAACGAGTTCCACTTCGCGGCCATGGCCAACCGAGGCTTCATCTGCAGCCAGGGCGAGTTCGTGATCATCGCCGACGAGCGGGTCGAGGCGGGCAACCTGGACTTCGTGCCGCAGCTGGTCGCGCCCCTCCTGGAGGAGGGTGTCGGCCTCACGGGCCCCCGCGTCTTGACCGCGGGTGGCGTGCACTTCGGCGCAGGGGTGGCGGTCTACGTCGACCGGGTCGAGCCGGTCCTGCCGGCGGTGATCGACGAAGGGGCGCGGCGAGGGGACCTCCTCGCGGTCAACCGGGAGTGCTCCGCACTGCTGCCGCAGTGCCAGGCGATGTCGAGACGCACGTTCGAGTCGGTGGGCGGGATCAACGAGCGGCTGGAGACCTTCCACAACGCGGATCTGGCGGCCAAGGTCGGCTTCCTCGGGCTGAGCACGCTGTGGGTGCGGGCGGCGCTGCTGCGCCACTTCCCCGTGAAGGAGGAGCGCGATCCGGTCGCGCAGGAGGAGCGGATCCGCTTCCACATGCGATGGAACAACCCCGAGCTGGACCGCTACCTCCCGCAGTACGGCGAAAGGCTCATGCTCCGCAACGAGCGCGAGCTGCTCGAGTCGGAGGCCAAGTCGGGCAAGGCCACCAAGCCGAAGCAGAAGAAGGAAGCTGCCGAGCGGCGCTCCCGCGCGTTGCTGATGTGAGCCGTTCCCGATCCAGCGGCGCCGGGCGTACGCCCTAGGTCACGCCGTTCGTGTAGGCCTCACGCACCACTTCCTCGAAGTCACCCCACCGCTGGCAGATCCAGTCCACCTCCCAGAGCCGCACCCGGTTGTCCCGCGTGATCGACTCGAAGTGGTGCAGCACCACGTCGTGCAGCCAGACGAGCCGGAGGCCGCTCCGACGGATCTTGAGGCAGAAGTCGATGTCGTTGAAGTTGACCGGCAGGTTCTCGGTGAAGCCGCCAACTTCCTCGAAGACCTCGCGGCGCACAGCAAGGCACGCACCTGTGAGCGCGCTGACCTCGCGGTTGATCCACAGCTCACCCAGGTACCCGAAGGCCGCCGGGTGGGGCACCTTGTAGTAGAGGTGCGCGATGGAGCCGCTGCCGTAGCTCACGCCGGCGTGCTGGATCCGCGAGCCCTCGAAGAGCAGCTTGGGACCGACGGCGCCCACGTCGGGCTCGGAGAGCGGGACGATCAGGTGTTCCAACACCCCCTCGCTGTACGCCTCCATGTCGTCGTTGAGGAAGACGAGGATCTGACCGCTGGCGTGGAGCGCCCCGACGTTGCATTTCTCGCTGAAGTTGAACGGCTTGGTGAACTCGACCATCTTCAAGCGCACGGACCCGAGCGGCAGCCCCCGCAGCTCCTCGAGCACGTGGTCGGGCGTGGCGGTGTCATAGACGATGATCAGCTCGACGTCGCGTGCGTGGGTGTTGCGAAGGACCGAGCGCACGGTCTCGAGGACCATGACCCGCGGCTCGCCTCGAACCATCGACGAGGATCCGATCGTCGGCATGATGATGCTCACCGGCGTGGTGGTGTCGGGTTGGCGGCGCACGGAGTAGAGGCCCTGGGCGTACCCCTTCTCGGCGGTGGCGCTGATGCCGACTCGGTCCAGATGGCTCTGCACCGCCCGGACCCCCGCATCCCATGCCCAGGGCTTGGCATCGGCGTTCCGGGCTGCCGAACCGGGCACCTCTCGCCAGTGGTAGAGCACGTCGTGGATGTGCTCGATGACCCGAGCCTTCTCGGTCACCCGTAGCACCAGGTCGTGGTCCTGCGAGCCGTCGTAGCCGTCCCGGAACCCGCCGACCTCCTCGACGAGGCTGCGCCTCAGCACGGCGAAGTGCGAGGTGTACATGTGGTGGCGCAGCCGCTCGGGTGACCAGTCTGGCTTGTAGTAGGGCGAGTGGACCTTACCGTCCATGGTCATGTAGTCCTGGTCGCTGTAGCAGAAGTCGAGCTCGGGCGTTCGGTCGGCGAGCTCGGCGACCACCTCCAGTGCCCGGGTCACCAGGACGTCATCGTGGTCCAGCAGCGCGACGAACTCCCCCGTAGCTCGAGCCAGGGCATCGCGTGACGCGGCCACGATGCCGCCGTTCGTCGCCCGTTCGTGGACCCGGATGCGGGGGTCGGAGGCCGCGAGGTCGGCCAACCGGGTCCGGACCCACTCGTCGGGGGAGCGGTCGTCGACGAGGATCCACTCCCATCCGGTGTACTCCTGGCCCAGCACGGACGCGACGGTGTCCTCGAAAGCCGCGCGGGGAGGGTTGTACACCGCAGTCAGGATGGAGAAGCGAGGCGGCTTCCCGGGGGGATCGGGAGTCATTGAGCGTCCATGCTAGTCCGGCCAGGACAACGCGACACAGTCGCGGGCGGTGCCGCGTGAGCGTTCCCACGCCGCACGGGCGCTATCCCGCCAGGTTCGTGAGCCGACGGCGGATCCGGGCGGCCGAGCCGCGAGCCTTCTCGCCTTCCCGAGCCACCCGGCGTCGCAAGCCCCGCTTGCGGGCGAAGAAGGAAGCGGCCGGACCCGACGGGTGATCGAGGTGGTCGTGGGCGACGACGACATCGAAGCCGTGCAGGTCCAGCACCGCCCTGATCGTGCCCTTCTCGATCCACGCGGGGTTCTCGTGCACGCCGCCGCAGAACTTGGGGTCGTCGGTCGGGCCGCTTTGGTAGCGCCTCCGGAACAGCTGGTAGTCCAGTCCCCGGTAGCGGGCGTTCTCGACCCCGACGACGCCGGCCTGGTAGCGGACATCGGCCTCGGGCATCGCCCCGAGATCCATGTAGTGGGTCCAGATGTAGAGCTCAGGGCTCAGCTGGGCCAGGCGTTCGAGGACCCGCACCGGGTCGATGGTGTGGTAGAGCACCCCGGCCGCCACCACCAGGTCGTAGGCGCCCTTCCGGGGCTCCTCCAGCCATGGAAGGAAGTTGCCCAGCTCGAAGCGGACCTTGTCCAGGCCGTAGATCTGCTGCACGACCAGGCACTTCAGGTAGGACAGGGTGTTGGCCTCGATCGAGGTCACCTCGGCGGCGCCGCCGTTCTGCAACATGTAGCTGTGGCCGCCCTCGAGCGGCCCGAGCTCCAGGACGGTCTTGCCCTGTACGCCGTTGGCCTGGCCGATCGCCCATTCCAGGCGCGGGTCCGCGAACAGGGGGGTGTCGCCGGACTCGTGGCCGGGTAGCGCCGACACCCACCGGTCGCGGAACAACCCGACCAGGTTGTCGGGGTGCGGGGCGCCGGCGACATAGCTCTCGTTGACGACGTGTTCCATCTGAATCGTTGTCACTCCGTCTTCGCCAGGCATAGCTGGAGGGCCCCGGCAGGGACGTTGACACGGAGGGTGCCGCGCCGGGAAGTGGAGGCGACGTAGGTGGGCACCCGGGGCTGGTTGGGGAGCGTGACCGCGGTGCTGACCAGGCGTCCGTCGAGCAGCTGGGCCACGTACTCAGTTGCGGACGTCGTCAGCTGCACCTGCGACCCCTCCGGGGAGGCAGGGAGATCGATCCAGGCCCCGCGAGCCGCTTGCAGCTCGGCGCAGCCGCCGGAGTTGGGCGTGCCGCTGATCCCATGCAGCCGCAGGCCAGAGGCAGGTGGGAGGTCGTAGCCGTCGGCAGACGCTGCCACCTGGAGGGCTGCCGACGCCTCCAGCAGCTGGGCCGGGCCCACGGCGTCGTCCGGAAGGGCGTCCTGCACCTCCGGCCTGGCGAGTGCGTCGACGGTGATGTCAGGGCTGTAGGGGAGCGAGACCTGCTGACCCAGGAAGCGCTCGTCGCCGTGGAGCAGCTCCACCGTCGCCAGCACCCGGCCCTTCAGGCCGTCGGTCAGCTGCGTCCGACCCTCGGTGAAGGCCAAGGTCTGCGCAACCCCGTTGGCCACGAGAGCGACCACGAGGACCGCCCCGGCCGTGCGCTGGCGGAGGGGATGGTCCTTCAGCTCATCGGCGACTCGGGACACCAACAGTGCGAAGACCGGCAGCGTGAACAGCACCCCGAAGTAGACGTATCGGCTGGCCGTAGCGGCCCCCGGGCCCAAGCCGGCCCGCGAGATTGCCAGCATCACGTAGGTGACCCCGATGGTCATCACTCCGGAGAGGGCCAGGGCCTGCTGCCGCGCCGTCAGCCGCGCGAGCAGGGCGAAGCCTGCCAGACCGATGATCGCGACGCCGCCGACCACCGGCATGCGGAGCATCTCCTGCCACACGTGCGCCAGGCCGGTGGCGACGAACGAGACCGTTTGGTCCGCCGTGGCCGTTGGGCTCTGACCGGCCGCGTCCGCACCGAAGGCCAGGTGCCAGGCGAGGTAGACCAGCGCGGGTGGGACGGTCGAGACAAGGGCGCGGGCGAGGCCGCGGGCGAGCAGCACGTAGGCGCCCACCCACGTCAGCATCGGCAGCGCCATCCCCGAGCACATGAGGCCGACGACGGTCACGAGCCAGGCGAGCGCCACGTGGCGGCGGCCTCCGTCCCGGAGCAGGTGCAACGCGATCAGTCCGAGCGCGGCTGAGCCCAGGAAGCCGATCTGGAAGTCCCACAGGGGGTTCTCTCCGATGTTTCCGCAGAGGAACACCATGGGCACGGTGCAGAGCGCGGCCGGCCACGCCGCGATGTCGTGGCGCCGCATGAGTGAGTAGATCAATGCGCAGCAGCCCAGGTGCAACAGGATCGGCATCAGGGCGTACGCCAGGTAGTGGTCGATCCCGAAGACGTGGAACATGGTGCGGAACGTGATCAGCGGCAGCGTCGACCAGTGCTCATTGTGCGGTTGCATGAGCTCCGGCCAGCTGAGGGTCCGGCCCAGCAGGAATGCCCAGTCGTCGCCGAAGAAGTAGAGCTGTCGCGCCTGGCTGGCCAGGAAGACGAGCCCGATGACGAGACTGCCGCCCAGGACGAACGGTGGAAGGCGCGGGTCACGTGACCCGCGGTCGTCAGAGTCGACCGTCGGCAACGGCCTGAGTCACCCACGGGATGACCTCGTCCAGCATGTCGTCGAGCGACGTCTCGCACTCGAAGCCGAGCACCTCTTTGGCCTTCTCCACGTCGGGCACCCGCTTCTGGACGTCGTACTCGTAGGCCGGGTCGCTGACGAGCGTGAGCGGCGCGTCGCCCTTGATCTTCTTCCAGATGACCTCAGCGAGGTCGCGCACGCTCGTGGACTCGCGCGTGGAGATGTTGAAGTCCTCGTTAAGAGCCTTCTCCTGGCTCATGCACTCCACGATGCCCTTGGCCAGGTCGCCGCCGTAGGTGTAGTGCCGGATCTGGTTCCCCTCGCCGAGGATGTGCAGCGGGTCCTGACCCTTGACGATCTTCTGCACGATGTCGGGGACGACGTGGCTCATGGCGAGCTTGACGTTGCCCGAGGCGACCTCGACGTCGCCGAGGGCCCTGCCTTCGCCGATGCCCACGCAGTTGAACGGGCGGACGACCGTGTAGGGGAGCTTGTACTGGTCCCAGGCAGCCTTGGCGAAGTACTCGACGGCAAGCTTCTGGAATCCGTAGGAGGACAGCGGCGGCGGGATCTTGCGCTCGTCGCCCTCCTTGGACGGCCAGTGCTCGGTCGACTCGAAGACCATCGAGCTCGACATGTAGGTGACCTTCTTGAGCTTGCCGTGCTGCATCGCGTCGATCGCGGCGTCACAGGAGGAGGCCATGATGCGCTCGTTGGTCGCCAGGAGGTCGTAGGCGTAGGCGTGGAAGTAGGAGATGCCGCCGATCAGCGCCGCGCCGGCGATGAAGTGGTCGCAGTCGGAGAGCAGCTTCTTCATCAGGTCGGTGTTGCGGACGTCGTCCTCGACGAAGTCGTAGTCGGGGTGGTTGTCGTAGGACTTCTCGACCGGGCCGTACTTGGAGTAGTTGTCGATGCCGCGTACGGCGTAGCCACGGTTCAGGAGCTCCTCGACGACGTAACCGCCGATGAAGCCGGCCGATCCGGAGACGAGGACTTTCTGCTGGTCAGACATGGGCGAATGCGCTCCTGTAGGGCTAGACGTTGTCGTGTTGGTAGTTGAGGGCGGCGATCCGGGCGGACTCGGCCGCTACCTGTTCGGGCGTGAGCTGTGGACCGAAGGCGAAGCGATACCAGCGCAGGTACTTCGGCAGCCACTTCTTCAGGTCGAAGTTGGACTCACCCACGGTTCTGTCGAGCCAGATCGTCGGGACCTCGGCGACCGGCCGGCGCAGACGCCTCGCCTTGGCGGTCAGCTCGAGACCGATCTCGAATCCGCTACGACTGTGGATGCCCACCTCGCGGACGAACTCGGTGGAGTAGGCCTTGAAGCTGTTGGTGGCATCGCGGGTGCCGACTCGCGCGATGACGGCGAGGGAGCGTCCGGCCGTGCGCGACATCATGCCCTTGAGGAACGGGCCCCCGACCTGCGCGCCCCCCGCGGTGTACCGAGAGGCTGCCGCCACGACGACTCCGCGGTCGACCAGGCGTGCGAGTGTGTCGATCTGGCGCGGATCGTCGCTGCCGTCTGCCATCGTCACGACGACAACCGGGGTGGTGACGTTGTCGATTCCCCACCTGATCGCGTTGGCCGGACCGCGGCCGTAGTCGTTGATGCCCAACCGGAGGCGCGGCTCCTCCGTGGCGTACTTCTCCACCACCGGGACCGTCGTGTCCTCGGGGAAGTCGACGACCACCAGCACCTGGCACTCGGAGTGCACGGCGTCGAAGATCCGGTCCAGGACCGGGACGATCTCCTCGTCCTCGTTGAAGGCGGGGATGACGACCGAGACCGAGACCGTCATACCGTGGTGCCCTTGCCGAGCAGGTTCCAGATGTCGATGACCGGCTTGTCGGTGCTGAGCTCCCGGTAGACCTTGTGCGGTGCGGCCAGGATCAGCACGTCACTGCCGGCGACGACCTCCTCCAGACTGACGAGTGAGTCGTCGACGGTGACGTAGGGGTCGGTCGTCAGCACGGAGCCGGCGCGGAACTCGAGGATCCGCTTGAGCTTGTAGGACAGCGACGAGCGGATGTCGTCACTCTCCCCCTTGAACGCCATACCGAGGATCCCGACCCGGGTCGTCGCGAGGTCCATCTTCTGCTCGAGCTGCGACACGACGTAGAGCGGCAGCCCCTCGTTGACCAGCATGGCGGCGTGGCCGAGGGCGAACGAGTTGTCGCTGAACGCGGCCAGCTGCATGGTGTCCTTGAACAAGCACGGCCCGGCGGCGAAGCCGGCGCCGGGCATGTCGGAGGCGCGCGGGTAGTCATGCGCCAGCGCGGTGCGGATCCGCTCGAAGTCGAGGCCGTTGTTGTTGGCCATCACGTAGAACTGGTTGGCGGCCGCGAACTTGATGTAGCGCCAGGTGTTGGTGAAGAGCTTGGCGAGCTCGGCCTCCTCGGGCTCGAGCTCGACGATGGTGTCGGTGAGGTGGCCGAAGAGCCGGCCGGCGCGGTCGCGGACGGCCTGGGAGCGTCCGGACACGATCTGGGGGAGCTCGAACAGCTCCACCATCGCCTTGCCCTCGGCGATCCGCTCAGGACAGAAGGCAACGTCCAGGTCGACGCCGGCCTTCTCGAAGCGCCGTTCGACGTTGCGGGTGACGCCGGGGTAGACGGTGCTGCGCAACACCAGGAGCTGGCCGGGTCGGAACTGCGAGATGTTCGCCTCGAGGGACCGTCCCACCGCGTGCGGGTTGGGGTTGAGGTGCTCGTCGACCGGGGTGCCCACGACCACCACTACCGCATCGGCCCGGGAGATGATCTGCGGGTCGGTGGTGGCGCTGAGCAGACCCTCCCCGAGCACCTTGTCCAGGACGGGTTGTGCGCCGTCCTCCTGGAAGGGCAGGGTCCCGCTGTTGACCAGGTCGACCGCGGCCTGGTTGATGTCGTAGATGCCGACCTTCAAGCCCCGCGATGCGAAACCGATGGCCAGCGGCAGGCCCACGTGCCCACAGCCACCGACGACGACGACATCGAGGTCGAACTGAGATTCCACGCCTGGCCTCCACTGCCTGTCATGCGATGCGACGGCACAGTCTAGGGCTGGGACGGCTCGCGATTCACATCCTCGACCGGCGGCCGGCGGCCCCACGAGGCGCATCCTGAGTGTCCGAACCGGAGGTCATCGCCCACGTGGCCAGGCCGCAGAGCACCGCCCCGGCGAGCATGGTGACCAACGAGGTGCGGCTGAGTGGGCCCACCAGACGCTCCGTCGGAGAGCTGTAGGCGACTTGGACGTACATCAGACCGAACCCGATGAGGACCCAACCCAGGGCGGGGACCCGATCGGCGAGGAAGGCGAACGGGACTGCGAGGAGGACGAGCAACCAGGCGTAGCTGCCTTGATGGACGATCGCGCCGTCGGGCAGGAACATGACGAGGGCCCAGAAGATGATCGAGGCCACTGAGCCCAGGCACAGGATCATCCCGACACGTTCGGAGGCGCGGACCGGGAGCCTCAGCAGCAGTCGCGTGCCGACCCAGACCACCAGGCCGACGGTCAACAGCGAGCTGAGACCCAACGCGATGGCGGTGCCGTAGAAGTCGTAGGCACGCATGCGGGAGGGCCAGTCGTTGGTGAAGTCCAACCGCTCGGTGAGGCTGAGCCGGAACACGTTGGCCAGGTTGGCTCGCCGGTTGGCCAGGAGCTCGTGGCCGGGAGTGGTCCGGTAGGCGTGCACGATCGTTGCGACCAGGCTGTCGTTGTTGGGTTCGGTCACTCCGGCGAAGTGCCACTTCAGGAGGCGGTTGTTGGAGGGGTCCGCGACCCGGGTGTACAACGCCCAGGGCAGATAGGCGAGCACCGCCAGAAGCGCTCCGACGCCCACGGACCGGGCGCCGGAGCGCCGGTCGGTCCTGCGCAGCACCAGCACGCCGAGGAGGATCAGGAGCGGGGCGCAGAACACGACGGCACCGTGGGTGAGGAATGCCAGGACAGCGAGGACCATGGCGGCCACGAAGTCGGGTACTCGCGGCCGTGCCCCCGAGACCAGCGGATCGACGAGCAGCACCGTCGCAGCCACGGCCAGGCCGGCTGCCATCAGCTTCGGCCAGGTGTAGGTGGTGTGCAGGAACACCGCCGGAGAGGCCGCACAGAACAGCACTGTGACCGCTGCCGTGACTCGACGCAGCCGCAAGGTTCGGACCAAGCAGTGGACGGCGGGCACCCACATGAGCTGGGCCAGGATGCTGGAGGCGGCGGCCAGCTGCATGTTCGCGAGCTCGTACTGGTCGGCCCCCTGCGCGACGCCGAGGAACCGTCCCAGGGGGCGCACCAGCAGCAGCAGGCCGGACTGGAGAGGTGGGCGGTCGCTTCCGTTCCAGTCCCCGAGGAATCCGATGGTGCTCTCGCCCTTCCACAGTCGGTCCGCGAAGAGATGGGGGATCGAGTTGTCCGACGGCAAGGAGACGAAGCGGGTGACCTCCGTGGCGAAGGGGTTGTCGGCGCCGCCCCACAGGAAGGTGAAGCCGACTATCAGCGCGCCCACCCCAGCCGTGAGGGTGACGAGCGGCGCCCACTGCTGCCAGACACGCCACGGTCGGTCCCGGGCCACGACCGCGGCGGCTGTCGCCAGCAGGGCAATCGACCCGGCCTTCCCGACCAGCGGCTCGACCCAGAACAGGACCCACACGACGTGGGCGACCAGGCCCAGCCCCAGCAGTGCGTAGGCCGGTGCGAGGTGAGGTCGCTGCGTCCACAGCGGTCGGCTCGCCACAGCAGAAGCGCCGCCGACGACCGTGAGCACGACGAAGCCCAACGTCAGGTCGACCGCGAGCACCGGGCCTCCGATCGTGATGCCGGGCCCGGCTCAGGGCGTTGAGGAGCAGTCACCCGCGCGGTCGGCGGAACCGTGCCGTCACCGCTCGCGCGGCGCGGTGTGGCAGGCGCTTCGGTGATGCCTCGAGCTGGGCCAGCCGGCGCTGCTGGCGTCGTAGCCGGCGCCGCATGAGCTGCAGTTTGCGACCGCGCCGCTCGAGCCGCGTGGAGAGGCGGTCGACCCGTGCCTGCAGGGCTTCGACCTGTCGTCCCCGGGCCTCCGCCTCGAGCCAGTCCGGCATTTCTCCCTCGGGCAGGACCTCGGTCGGCTGGTCGGCGGTGGCATCGGCGGTGCGCGGCAGCCGGCGCAGGACCGCGAAGAACTCGAGCTCGTTTCGAGCTGTGGGCTCCATCCGCTCGACCACCCACCGCGAGCGCCCGGTCACCCGCAGCTCGTGCAGCTGCCGCAGGAAGCTGGTCGGGGTGAAGAGCCACACGTGGCAGTCGACGTACTCGCCGGCCAACGTCCGCTCGACGTGCTGTTGAGCCTCGCCCAAGGAGTGGATGCGCGCGTCGAACGTCGGCATCCGGCCATCCCACAGGGCCCTCAGGTCGTAGCTCACCGAGCTGGAGAAGTAGTCGTACACCACAGCAACGTTGGGCCTTCGGTCCTCGGCGTAGTGCGCCGCGACCATCTGGCCCACCGTGGTCGAGGGCCGGTGGACGTCGAAGCAGTAGCGCTTGTCAGGCACGGCCAGGACGAGCGCGCCCCCGTCGACGACGATCTCGGCCAGCTCGTCGAGCCAACCGATCACGTCGGGCACGTGCTCGATCACGTGGGAGGCGACCACCCAGTCGAAGGGAGCGCCCGGCTTGGTCGCCTCGACCAGGGTGACGGTGCGCCCGTCGTCCTTGATCAGGTGATAGTCGATCTCGGGGATGGTCTCCTCGGTGACGTCCGCGTCGCCGGCGTAGTGGCGCACGAGTCCATCTCGGTCGAGCACGTCGACGTAGCGGACCTCGGCCCGCTCCGATGTGACGATCGGGCGGTGCAGGGGACCGACCTCGAGACCCCGGCCGACGGCGAAGTCGTGAAGCTCCCAGAAGCGCTGGCGCCGCTCCTTCATGGGCTGGGTCCTCCAGGTTCTAAGGTCGGCACGTCACGGGGAGTCTAGGAGATCACGCAGTGGGACAGGTCAGTCGGATAGCAGGCGCTTCGAGCGGTGGCGCGCTCACCGTCGGCACGGTTGTCGACCCGCGTCATCTCGCGCAGGTGAGGGTGCTCGTGGCGAGCTTCGCGGCGCACCACGATGCGGACGTCACGGTGCTCCTGCTCAGCGAGGACAGCTCCACGCCGGACGTGCCGGGGGCGCGCGTCGTTCGCCCCACCGATGTCGGTTGGACCCGGCAGGAGCTCACGCAGCTGCTGCTCACGATGCCTCCTGGCGAGCGGCTGCGGGCCTTCGGGCCGCGGCTCTTGCGAACGCTGCTCGACGACGCGGAGTGCGCGCTCTACCTGGATCCCCACCTCTTGTTCGCACGGTCTGTGGGAGACCTGCCGGAACTGGTCTCGCGCCACCCGATCGTGGTGGTGCCACGTACCGATCGGCCGATGCCGCGCGACGGGAGGGCTCCCGACGGTGCGTCGCTCCAGCGACGCGGCGTCGCCGACCCCGGGGTGGTCGCGGTAGGCGCTACGGCGACGGCTCGGGCCTTCCTCGACTGGTGGGAGGAACGGGTGCTCACTGATCCGACGTGCTTGGACCACGTGCCGTGGCTCTACCCCGACGACCACGTCGTGGTGCGAGACGCAGGGTGGAACGTCGGCTGCTGGAACCTGCCGGGACGGCACCTGGACCGCGGCCTGGATGGTGCAGTGCACGTCAACGGTGTGCCGGTGGTCTTCTTCAACCTCGAGGGCTTCACCCCGGACCGACCGCACCTCCTGAGTGCCCAGCAGTCACCGCGGCCTCGGGTCCTGCTCAGTGAGGGCCGGGTGCTGCGTGAGGTCGTCGCTGACTATGCGATGCAGCTGACCGCGGCGGGCCACCGCGAGCTGGCGGGTGCCGCGCCGCCCTTCGGTGTGATCGACGGCGTGCAGGTGGACGAGCTGGTGACACGTCTGGTGCGGGACGAGCTGCGTCGACCTGACGCCGAGCTGCCCGCCCTCGACTCGTTCCGAGAGTGGCTCGCGTCCCCGGGCACCCTCCCGCGCCCGATGGGACCGCTCGGGCGCTACCTGGGCGCCCTCTACGAATCACGTCTCGATCTGCAGGTCACGTACCCGGAGGTGCGGAAGGGGAACCTGTCCGGGTTCCTCGGCTGGGCCGAGGTGTGGGGGGTGCCGGACGGTGTGCCGATGGACCTCGTCACGCGGGCCAGGGCCGCCAGTCGTGCCGAGACCACCACGGTGCGGTTCGGTGCCCCGGTGGCAACGGCGGCCGGCCGCCACGGCGCGCCGGGGGTGACTGTTGCTGGGTACTTCACCGCGGAGCTGGGCCTCGGCCAGGCCGCGCGACTGCTCGTGACCGGGCTCGAGACTGCAGGTGTGCCCGTCGAGACCTCGACTTACGACCGCACGTCTAGTCGACTGAGCGTCCCGTGGGCCGATCGCACCCTCCCGCCAGGAGTGGGCAGCGACATCGCCATCGTGTGCGTCAACGCCGACCACCTGCCCTCGTACCTTGCCGACGGCGGCGACGATGTCCGGCGTGACCGCTACACGGTCGGCGTGTGGTTCTGGGAGCTGAACGAGTTCCCTGCGGCGATGCGACCGGCGCTCGACCTGGTCGATGAGGTGTGGGTCGCCAGCGACTTCACGGCCGAGATGTTGCGTCGGGCATCGGACCGGCCGGTGCATGTCTTGCCTCTGCCCGTGCACACGCCGGTCGACTCCGGCGTCCGGCCCAGGGAACTCGCTGCCCTGGCGGGCACCTACGTGTACGGCTTCGTGTTCGACTACTTCAGCGTGTTCGAGCGCAAGAATCCCCTGGGCCTGGTCGCAGCATTTCGCGAAGCCTTTCCCACGCCCGGCGAAGGTGCCCTACTCATCAAGTCGATCAATGGCGACCAACGCCCAGAAGATCGTGAGCGCTTGATCCTCGCCATAGACGGGCGGCCCGACATAGTGCTGGTGGAGCGCGACCTCCCGAGAGAAGAGCTCGACGGGCTCTTGTGGGGAATTGACTGCTTTGTCAGCATGCACCGCGCTGAGGGGTTCGGATTCACCATGGCCGAATCGATGGCTATCGGCAAACCCGTCATCGCGACGGGCTACTCGGGCAACCTGAACTTCATGCACCAGGGCAACTCCCGACTGGTCCGACACCGACTGTGCCCGGTTGCGCCGGGCAATGACCCGTACCCGGTGAGCTCGGTCTGGGCGGACCCGTCGGTGCGACACTGCGCCCGACTGATGCGAAAGATCAAGGACGATCCTGAGCTTGCGCGCAAGCTGGGGGCTCGAGCCGCCCACACGATGCAGAAGCGACACTCACTCCAGGCAATGGGCGAGTTCGCGCTCGAGCGGGTGTCGAGCATTCGCGCTGGTAGCTGACTTTCCTTATCTGACCAGCGCGGCGCTATTCCTCTGCGTAGGCTACGTTGCTGTGGACATTCATCGGGGACCGCAGGACATAACCGACCGCAACTGAAGATGGTGGAATAAATGGCGCAAAAGGTGCACATCGTCCTCGAGGACGACCTGGATGGTGGCGAGGCCACTCAGACCGTTTCGTTCGGTTTGGACGGCACGTCCTACGAGATCGACCTGAACGACAAGAATGCCGCGGCGCTCCGTGACGCACTGGCCCGCTACGTCGGCCACGGCCGCAAGGTTGCCGGCGCCCGTCGCGGCCGGCGTTCAGCGGCGTCCTCCGCCACCGGTCACAGCGCCAAGGAGATCCGCGACTGGGCGCGCTCCAACGGCCACAAGGTCCCCGACCGGGGCCGCATCCCCGGTGAGGTCCGAGAGGCGTTCGAAGCCGCTCACTGAGCACGGAACACCCGGAGACGGCCGGTCGGCCCCGCCCCAGCTAGGGGCGGGGCCGACCGCTGTTCGCTGACAGCGGATGCCCCCCTCTGCTGTGGTGGGAACGCGTAGGCTGGCTCAGGGGTTGTGTCCAGTGACCCCGGATCCAACGTGATGTAGACGTGCGAGGAGAGACCCATGTTCGAGCGGTTCACCGACCGTGCCCGTCGGGTGGTCGTGCTGGCCCAGGAAGAGGCCCGCATGCTCTCCCACAACTACATCGGCACCGAGCACATCCTGCTCGGGCTCATCCACGAGGGTGAGGGCGTCGCCGCCAAGGCGCTGGAGAGCCTCGACATCTCGCTCGAGGCCGTGCGCGCCCAGGTCGAGGAGATCATCGGCCAGGGCCAGCAGGCTCCCAGCGGCCACATCCCCTTCACGCCGCGCGCCAAGAAGGTGCTCGAGCTGTCCCTGCGCGAGGCCCTGCAGCTCGGCCACTCCTACATCGGCACGGAGCACATCCTGCTCGGCCTGATCCGCGAGGGCGAGGGTGTCGCCGCCCAGGTGCTCCAGAAGCTCGGTGCCGACCTCAACCGGGTGCGCCAGCAGGTCATCCAGCTGCTCTCCGGCTTCCAGGGCAAGGAGTCGACGGCCTCGGCCGCCGCGGCCACGGGCGGCGACGCGCCGTCGTCGTCCCTGGTCCTCGACCAGTTCGGGCGCAACCTGACCCAGGACGCCCGCGAGGGCAAGCTCGACCCGGTCATCGGCCGCGAGCAGGAGATCGAGCGGGTCATGCAGATCCTCTCGCGACGGACGAAGAACAACCCGGTCCTGATCGGAGAGCCCGGCGTCGGCAAGACCACGATCGTGGAGGGTCTGGCCCAGGACATCGTCAAGGGCAACGTGCCGGAGACGCTCAAGGACAAGCAGATCTACACACTCGACCTCGGCGCCCTGGTCGCCGGCTCGCGTTACCGCGGCGATTTCGAGGAGCGCCTCAAGAAGGTCCTCAAGGAGATCCGCACCCGCGGCGACATCGTGCTGTTCATCGACGAGATCCACACCCTCGTCGGTGCCGGCGCTGCCGAGGGCGCCATCGACGCCGCCAGCATCCTCAAGCCGATGCTGGCGCGCGGGGAGCTGCAGACCATCGGTGCGACCACGCTCGACGAATACCGCAAGTACCTCGAGAAGGACGCCGCCCTGGAGCGGCGGTTCCAGCCGATCCAGGTCGCCGAGCCGTCGATCGCCCACACGATCGAGATGCTCAAGGGCCTGCGGGACCGCTACGAGGCACACCACCGGGTGACCATCACCGACGAGGCGCTCGTGTCGGCCGCCACCCTGGCCGACCGCTACATCTCCGACCGGTTCCTGCCCGACAAGGCCATCGACCTGATCGACGAGGCCGGCTCCCGCCTGCGCATCCGCCGGATGACGGCGCCCGCCGACCTGCGCGAGTACGACGACAAGATCGGCGACGTCCGGCAGCGCAAGGAGGCCGCGATCGACGGCCAGGACTTCGAGGCCGCCGCGCGGCTGCGCGACGAGGAGAAGCAGCTCATCCTCAAGAAGGCCGAGCGCGAGAAGCAGTGGCGCGCCGGTGACATGGACGAGGTGGCCGAGGTCGACGAGGAGCTCATCGCCGAGGTGCTCGCAGTCGCGACCGGCATCCCGATCGTCAAGCTCTCCGAGGAGGAGTCCACGCGGCTGCTCAAGATGGAGGACGAGCTGCACAAGCGCGTCATCGGCCAGGAGGAGGCCGTCAAGGCGCTCTCCCGGGCCATCCGGCGTACCCGCGCGGGCCTCAAGGACCCCAAGCGCCCCGGTGGGTCGTTCATCTTCGCCGGTCCCTCCGGTGTCGGGAAGACATGGCTGTCCAAGACGCTCGCCGAGTTCCTCTTCGGCGACGAGGACGCCCTGATCCAGCTCGACATGAGCGAGTTCAGCGAGAAGCACACGGTCTCGCGGCTCTTCGGCTCGCCCCCGGGCTACGTCGGCTATGAGGAGGGCGGCCAGCTCACCGAGAAGGTGCGCCGCAAGCCGTTCTCGGTCGTGCTGTTCGACGAGGTCGAGAAGGCGCACCCCGACATCTTCAACAGCCTGCTCCAGATCCTGGAGGAAGGTCGCCTGACCGACTCCCAGGGCCGGGTCGTGGACTTCAAGAACACCGTCATCATCATGACCACCAACCTCGGCACCAAGGACATCGCCAAGGGGATCAACCTCGGTTTCCAGCAGTCGGGCGACGCGGCCGGCTCCTACGAGCGGATGAAGAACAAGGTGCAGGAGGAGCTCAAGCAGCACTTCCGGCCGGAGTTCCTCAACCGCGTCGACGAGATCATCGTGTTCCCGCCGCTGACGCAGGAGCAGATCGTCCACATGGTCGACAACATGATCGCGTCGGTCGAGCTGCGGATGCGCGACCGCGACATGCGGATCGAGCTCACCCAGGCCGCCAAGAACCTGCTCGCCGAGCGGGGCTTCGACCCGGTCCTGGGAGCCCGCCCGCTGCGCCGCACGGTCCAGCGCGAGATCGAGGACATCCTGGCCGAGAAGATGCTCTACGGCGAGGTCGGCCCCGGTCAGATCGTGCTGGTCGACGTCGAGGGCGAGGGCCCGACGGCGACGTTCACGTTCGTGGGGCAGAAGGTCGGCGAGCTGCCGGACCTGCCTCCGTTCGAGACCGCCGAGGTGGCGGTGGGCGACGTGGCCCCGGCGGAGGGCCCGGACGACTCGGAAGGCCCGATCGACGTGCCCAAGACGAGCGCCTCTGAGGACTGACTCCCTCAGGACAGCTCGTACCCGCCGTAGCGACCCTCCCGCAGCGCGCTCGGCCGCAGCAGGGGCTCCAGGCGGCCGTGCGCGAACGGGCCCTGGAACATCCTGTCGGTGAACCGGATGTAGTCCCTCACCAGCTCTGGGGCGTCGCGCACCGTCACCCACACCTCGTCCGACGACCGGGCCTCGCCGCTCCAGTTGGGTGATCCCGTGAAGAGCATGTGCGCGCGCGGGTCGCCGTCGTAGGTGCCGTCGACCGCGATCGACTTCATGTGCATGTAGAACTCGGGGATGCGGTCCTTGTCCTTGTCGAGCGTCACCTGCCGGATCGGCACCCGACCGCGGCCGTAGCGCTGCTTGAGCACCCGGTTGATCTTGCGGCCGGCGAGCGTGGTGACGATGCGCAGGTCGCAGCCGTTGTCCCAGAGCCGGCGCACCTGCCTGGCGATGTTGAGCCCGAACTCGTCGAACCAGCCGGCGATCGCGATCCGCACGACGGTCCGGCGCTTGCCGGCGCCGCTCCCCTGGGGCGGGTGGCACTTGACCTTCTCCAGTGCCTCGGCGACCGGGTTGGTCTCGGGCACCGGGAAGAGCACGACGCGGTAGCGCCCGTTGTCGTAGATGTCGTTGCCCTCCGAGACCACCTTGTCCGCGGCGTACTCCTTGAAGGTCTGGACGAAGAAGTCGTACAACCCCTTGTTGGCCGTGGTGACCTGGTCGTTCCACTGTCGGTTGCCGGCCGCCTTGGTCAGGTTGGTGGAGCCGAACATGCTGATGTTGCGGCGCGACCCCGCCTTGCTGAAGAGGAAGATCTTGGCGTGCATCACGTAGCGGTCGGTGCGGCACGCGTTGTGACAGCGGACGGCGAAGCTCCGGTCGGAGGTGTTCTTCGACAAGGCGTCGCGGATCCGGTACCACTGCTTGTTCTTGGTGCTCTCCGCCACGACGACCTGCACCCGGACGCCGCGCTTGTGGGCGGCGATCAGCGCGGTGGTGATCGCCGGGTCGGCGAAGTTCCAGACCACCAGCCGGATTGTCGACCCCTTCGGGGAGGCGTAGATGGACCGGTAGACCTGCGAGAGGATCTCACGGCCGCCGTTGCGGTCCAGCGGTGAGGAGAAGACCGCGCCCAGGGGAGGGGAGTACGCCGCCCGGTCGGCGTCGTCGCTCGCGGTCGACGTCGCCACGGCCGGAGTCTGGGACAGGGCCAGCGAGGCCGCGAGCGCCGAGATCAGCGAGGTGAGCGCACGCCGGGGTCCCGGGCGTGTTGGTGAGGCGATCAAAGAACCTGGTCCCCGTCCACGAGTGAGCGTCAGCGACGGCCACCCTAGGTGACCGCGGCAACTCCGGCAGAACTTCCGCGGTACCCCGCGGATAGGGTCGCTCGCATGCTGTTCACGGTCAGCACGGTCAAGGACTCCGTGCCCGGGCTGAAGGAGTTCGTGGCCCGCAACCTGGCCGGTGGCGTCGACCACATGTTCCTGTTCGTCGACGACGGCAAGCCACGCGTCGTCGCCGCGCTCAACCGGCTGCCGCACGTCACTGCGATCGCCACCGGTGAGAGCTGGTGGCAGGGCAAGCGACCCCGACAGCTCAACGCCCGGCAGCGCATCAACGCCAACGTCGTCAAGGCGCTCCTCGTCGTGGATTCCGGGCCCGATGACTGGCTGTTCCACATCGACGGCGACGAGGCGCTCCAGGTCGACCGGGCCGCCCTGGCGACGTTGCCGCCCGAGGTGACGGTCGTCCGGGCTCCTCCGCTGGAGGCGGTCAGCCGCAAGAAGTGGCCCGGCGGACAGGTGACGCACTTCAAGCGGATGCTCCAGCCCGACGAGCTCGTGCTGCTCCACGTCCTCGGCGCCCTCGACGAGCCCACCAACGGCCGCTACTTCCACGGGCACATCGAGGGGAAGTCCGGTCTGCGCCCGACGCTCGACCGTTGGATCACGCTGCACGCGGTGCACGACGTGGACCAGCAGCAGGTGCCGTCGACCTCCGATGCCGCCGTGGCCCGGCTGCTGCACTACGAGTCCTGGTCGGGGGAGGAGTTCGTCCGCAAGTGGACCAACATCCTCGAGTCGGGCACGAAGGTGAGCTTCCGGCCCGGGCGCGAGCCCACCGCCGTGGCACTGCGCACGCTTCTCGAGTCCGACCTCCCCCAGCGCAAGCTCCGCGACTACCTGCTGCGGATCTTCGAGCGCACCACCGAGGACGACTTCGACACCCTGCGCGACCTCGGCCTCCTCGAGAAGGTCGACCCGCTCGCCGGCCGCCACCGTCCGGAGGCGCTCACCGCACAACGTGAGGCGGAGATCCGGGCGATGCTGGCCGCCATCGAGCCCGAGAACAAGTGGCCCTTCCACACCGGACGTACCTCCCGCGGGATGGTCACGAAGCTCGGGATCGCCGCCGACCGGCTCGCCGCCGACCCCACGCACGCCGCCCTGGCCGAGCGCGCCCGCGCCGTCTGGACGCTGCCCGAGGAGCTGCTGCGGTCCGTGGTCAAGGCTGACCGTGCTGACGGTGCCGACGGTGCCGATGCGGGGGACGCGTCAGGGGAGGGCGAAGGTGCCGGGCCCGACGCGGACGGCGAGACCGTCCTCGACGAGTCCGGAGAGGCAGCGGGCCCGCTGGCCTGAGTCGGACCAGACCGCGTCGAGGCGCGACTCGTGCACCGGACCGTCGCTGTCACGCAGCACGGCCAGGAGCCGTCCGCGGCACTGGCGGTCGGTGCCGGCCCAGGCCTGGGCGCGGCGCGCCGGGCCGGCGTACGCCGGGTGACCGGCCGATCGCCACGCACACCGGGCCGACACCGGGCAGTCCCCGCAGGCAGGCGATCGGGCGGTGCAGACGAGGGCACCGAGCTCCATGAGCGCGATCGACCACGTGGCGGCGGTGGGCTCGTCGGTGGGCAGGACGGCGGCCGCGCGCTCGCGCTCGGCGCGGGTGACCGCGGGAGCCGGCAGCTCCTCGCCGGCGAGCACCCGGGCCAGGACCCGCCTGACGTTGGTGTCGAGCACCACGTGTCGTCGTCCGAAGGCGAAGGTCGACACGGCCGCGGCCGTGTAGTCCCCGACGCCCGGCAGCGCCAGCAGGTCGTCGTACGCCGCGGGCACCTCGCCGCCGTGCCGCTCGACGATGGCGGTCGCGGCGGCGTGCAGCCGCAGGGCGCGGCGGGGGTAGCCGAGCCGGCCCCACGCACGGACCGCCTCGCCGGCAGGTTCCGCGGCCAGCGCCGCCGGCGTGGGCCAGCGGTCCAGCCATTCCTCGTGGACGGGCAGGACCCGGGCCACCGGCGTCTGCTGGAGCATGAACTCCGAGACCAGGACCGACCACGGGCTCACCGCGGGCCCGCGCCAGGGCAGCTCGCGCGCGTGGGCGTCGTACCACGCGAGCAGCCGGGCTTTCAGGTCGGACATCGCAGCCATTGTGGTCCTGTTACGGATGTGACTCGGCGTGGGTGCGCGGCCCCGGGCCTTCTGCTCCCTACCGTGGGCTCCATGCCGTCGGCACGTGGATCACGCACGCGTGGGCCTCTGCCTGCCCACGTCTACCGGCGCCGGCGGCTCGCGGTCCTCGCGGTTGCCCTGCTGCTGGTGCTCGGCTTCGGGCGGTTGCTGACCTGGTCCAGCGACGGATCGGGCGGCGACGGCGACACCGCCCGGCAGGCGGGGGCGGAGACGACGCCGTCGGCCGCCGAGACCTCCAACAAGGGCACCGGCAAGAAGGACTGCAAGGGGAAGAACAAGTTCCGGGGCGGGGACAAGGCGAACGGCAAGCGGAAGGCCTGCCAGGGTGCGAGCTCGACGCCCACGCCCACGCCCACGCCGACACCGACGCCCCCAGCGGAGCCGAGCGGCCCATGCCCCGACGCCGACGTGCTGGTCACGCCGACCGTGCCGGACCCGGTGGCCGGACGCGACGTGACGGTGCTGCTCAACCTGCAGATGGGGAGCACCGAGGCCTGCACCTGGCGGGTCTCGTCCGAGACCGTGACCCTCAAGATCTACGCCGGTGCCGACGACGTCTGGTCGAGTCGCGAGTGCCCGGGGGCAATCCCCACCCAGGACGTCGTCATCCGTCGCGAGGTCGCCACCCCGGTCACCGTGGTGTGGAGCTCCAAGCGCTCCGACCAATACTGCACCGACCGGACCGCGTGGGCGCTCCCCGGCGTCTACGGCATCGCCGCCGCGGCGTTCGAGGGTGAGCCGACCGACGTGGCGTTCGAGCTCAGGGCGCCCGTCGCCGCGGTCGTGACGCAGACGGCCGAGCCCACCCAGAAGCCCGACAAGGGCGACTGGAGCACGCCCGCCGGCTAGCTAGGACTCGGTGCCAGGATGGGCACCATGACCACCACGATCTCCCACTGGGCCGCGGGCGAGCGGTTCGACGGCACCAGCGACCGGTGGGCCGAGGTGACCAACCCGGCCAGCGGCCGGGTCACCGGCCGGGTCGCGCTCGCCTCGCGGGCCGACGCCGAGCACGTGATCGCCGCGGCCCACGCCGCCACCCGGGAGTGGCGCAACACCTCACTCGCGCGACGTACGCAGGTCATGTTCGCCTTCCGGGAGCTGCTCAACGCCCGCCGCGACGAGCTCGGGGCCCTCATCACCGCCGAGCACGGCAAGGTCCTCTCCGACGCGGTCGGCGAGATCGCCCGGGGCCAGGAGGTGGTCGAGTTCGCCTGCGGACTCTCCCACCTCCTCAGGGGCGGTCACTCCGAGGCCGTCTCGACCGGCGTCGACGTGCACAGCAAGCGTGACCCGCTGGGCGTGGTCGGCATCATCTCGCCGTTCAACTTCCCGGCGATGGTCCCGATGTGGTTCTTCCCGATCGCCATCGCCACCGGCAACACGGTGGTGCTCAAGCCCAGCGAGAAGGACCCCTCGGCGTCGCTGTGGCTGGCCGAGCTGTGGCAGGAGGCCGGGCTCCCCGACGGCGTCTTCAACGTGCTCCAGGGCGACAAGGAGGCCGTCGACACTCTGCTGCAGAGCCCGCTCGTCGAGGCCATCAGCTTCGTCGGCTCGACGCCGATCGCGGAGTACGTCTACGAGCAGGCCTCCCAGCACGGCAAGCGGGTCCAGGCGCTGGGCGGCGCCAAGAACCACATGGTCGTACTGCCCGACGCCGACCTCGAGCTGGCCGCGGACTCAGCGGTCAACGCCGGGTTCGGCAGCGCCGGCGAGCGGTGCATGGCGATCAGCGTGCTGGTGGCGGTCGGTGCCATCGGCGACGAGCTGGTGGCCCGGATCGCCGACCGGACCCGGACCTTGGTCATCGGCGACGGCGGTGCCGAGGCGTCCTCGACGTCTCCGGGCACCAGGGAGGCAGACATGGGCCCGCTGGTCACCCGGGCACACCGCGACCGGGTGGCGGCGTTCATCGACTCCGGCGAGCGCGAGGGCGCCAAGCTGGTCGTCGACGGCCGCGGGGTTCAGGCCCGGGGGAGCCAGGACGGCTTCTGGCTCGGCCCGACCCTGTTCGACAACGTCCAGCCGGACATGGAGATCTACCGGGAGGAGATCTTCGGGCCGGTGCTCTCGGTGGTGCGGGTCGAGACCTACGACGAGGCCGTGGCGCTGGTGAACGCCAACCCCTACGGCAACGGCACCGCGGTCTTCACCAACGACGGCGGGGCGGCCCGGCGCTACGAGGCCGACGTCAACGTCGGCATGATCGGCGTCAACGTCCCGGTCCCGGTGCCCGTCGCCTACTACTCGTTCGGCGGGTGGAAGCGCTCGCTCTTCGGTGACACCCATGCGCACGGCACCGAGGGCGTGCACTTCTACACCCGGGGCAAGGTGGTCACCAGCCGCTGGGTCGACCCGGCCAACCGGCCGCAGGGTGGTCTGGAGCTGGGGTTCCCGCGGAACGTGTAGGCCGGTCTTCGGTCTGGGGTGGCGGCCGCGCGCGTACCAGCCCGACGCTCGCCGTCAAGGATGCTTCGCACCGCTTCGCGGCGGCCTTCGGCCGTCCTTGACTGCGAGCCTCGGTCGGGCTGGTAGGCGGCGCGCTCAACGACGCGGGCTCAGCCCGCGCCGCCGCAGGCGCGGCCGCCACCACTAGCGCATGGATTGCACGCGCCTGGTGCGTGCAATCCATGACCTAAGCCCGAGATGGGGCCGGTGTGACGGGTGTGCTGACCCAGTGTGGTGCCCGCGCATGCGGGCGGCGGGGCGGAGCGACGTCCTTGGCGCCGAGACTCGATCGGCTACGCGCGCGGGCACCACGCCCCGCCAGCAGAACGGCTGGCCTCAGACGTACCGCTCGAGGATCGTCGACTCGGCCAGCCGGGACAGGCCCTCGCGTACCGAGCGGGCGCGCAGCTCGCCGACACCCTCGACGACCTGGAGGTCCTCGACGCCGGCGGACAGGAGCTTCTGCAGCGTGCCGAAGTGCTCGACCAGCCGGTCGACGACAGTCGTCGGGAGGCGCGGCACCTTCGCGAGCAGCCGGTAGCCGCGCGGTGTCACCGGCGCGTCCAGGAGCTCGCCGCTGGCGAGTCCGAGCACCCGTGCGGTGGACGCCGGGTCGACCAGCTCGGTCGACGACAGCGACTCGAGCTTCTGGAGCAGCAGCTCGGGGTTGCGCGCGCGGCGGCCCCCGGCGACGTAGTCGCGGATCACCAGCTGACGTTCGGCGTCCACGCCGGTGATGAGCTCCTCCAGCTGCAGGGACAGCAGCCGCCCGTCGGTGCCGAGCTCGAGCACGTAGTCCTCGATCTCGGCGGCGATCCGGATGACCATCTCCAGCCGCTGGGCGACGACCGCGACGTCCCGGACGGTCACCAGGTCTTCTATCTCCAGCGCCGACAGGGTGCTGGACACCTCGTCGAGCCGCAGCTTGTAGCGCTCGAGGGTCGCCAGCGCCTGGTTGGCCCGGGCCAGGATCTGGCCGGCCTCCTCCAGCACGTGCCGGGTCTCCCCGACGTAGGCCGCGATGATCTGCATCGACTGGGACACCGAGATGACCGGGAACCCGGTCTGACGGGCGGTCCGGTCGGCGGTGCGGTGCCGGGTGCCGGTCTCCTCCGACGGGATCGCCTGGTCGGGCATCAGGTGGACGGCGGCCTTGAGGATCCTGGTGAGATCACGGTCGAGGATGATGGCGCCGTCCATCTTCGCCAGCTCACGCAGACCGGTGGCGGTGAACGGCACGTCGAGGTCGAAGCCGCCGGTGGCGATCGACTCGACGGTCCGGTCACTGCCGATCACGATCAGCGCGCCGGTGCGGCCGCGCAGGATGCGCTCCAGGCCGTCGCGCAGCGCCGTGCCGGGCGCGATCGAGGCCAGCGTCGCCCGTAGGCGCAGCTGTTCGTCGGTGCGCTCCGCCATCTTCCCGCTCCCGTCAGTCGTGCAGGGGAAGCGTAAGGCAGGAAGCGGCTGTGGCGTTCCTACTTAAGTCCCTGCCGCTCCCTGCTGAGGTCTCCTCACTCGTCCACGGCACGCAGACCGTGGCGCTCCCTGGTCAGGGCGAGGAGCCGCAGGGCCGAGGCGACGTCGGGCACCTCGAGGATCTTCATGCCGTCGATCTCGCGGGTGCGCTCGGCCCGCGGGCCGCGCAGCTGGCCTGACCCCTGGGTGGAGCGCTCGGCCGGCACGACCGCGACCCGGAACCCCAGCCGGGCGGCCTCGGCCAGCCGCTGGGGCAGGTCGCGGATCCGGCGCAGCTCTCCGGCCAGCCCGATCTCGCCCATCGCGACGACCCCCGCCGGCGGCGCGTTGCCGAGGGTGGCGGACGCCAGGGCGACGGCCACGGCGAGGTCGCTGGCCGGCTCGGAGAGCTTGGCCCCGCCGACCGTGGACGCGAACACGTCGTGGGAGTGCAGGCGCAGCCCGCAGTGCTGGGCGAGCACGGCCAGCACCATCGCGACCCGGGACCCGTCGAGCCCGGACGTGGTCCGGCGCGGCCGTTCGAGCGGCGAGGAGGTGACGAGCGCCTGGACCTCGGCGAGCATCGGCCGGCGGCCCTCCATCGTCACCGCGACGCAGGTGCCGGGGACGGTGCCGCCCTGGTGCTCGACGAACAGCCCGGTCGGGTCGGTGACCGCGGTGATGCCGTCGGGACCGAGGTCGAAGCAGCCGACCTCGTCGACGGGACCGAACCGGTTCTTCATCGCCCGGACCATCCGGAAGCGGGAGTTGCGGTCGCCCTCGAAATGGAGCACGACGTCGACGAGGTGCTCGAGCACGCGCGGACCAGCGATCGAGCCGTCCTTGGTGACGTGGCCGATCAGGACGGTGGCGATGTTGCGGGTCTTGGCGACCCGGATCAGCGCGGCGGCGACCTCCTTGACCTGGGTCACCCCTCCCGGGACACCCTCGATGCCCGAGGCGCCGATGGTCTGCACGGAGTCGACGACCAGCAGCGTGGGCCGCACCTCCTCGATGTGGGTCAGCACGGCGCCCAGGTCGTTCTCGGCGGCCAGGAACAGCTCGCCCTGGACGCCGCCGGTGCGGTCGGCGCGCAGCCGGACCTGCGAGGCCGACTCCTCGCCGGTGACGTAGAGCGCGCGGTGCTGGTAGCGGGCCGTCTGGGCCGCGACCTCGAGCAGCAGCGTGCTCTTGCCGACGCCCGGCTCGCCCGCGAGCAGGATCGCCGCACCGGGCACGATGCCGCCCCCGAGGACCCGGTCGAGCTCGGGCACCCCGCTGCTGCGGAAGCGGGACGCCTCCACCGAGACCTCGCCGATGGGCACCGCCGCCGAGGTCACGGGCGCTGCCGGCGTACGCATCGTGGGCGCCGCCGTCTCGGCGACGGAGCCCCAGGCCTGGCACTCCCCGCACCGCCCGACCCACTTGCCGGTCTCCCAGCCGCACTCGCTGCAGCGGTATCCGGGACGCGGAGCACGGGTGGGCTTGGCCATGTCGCGAACCTAGGCGAGGACGCCGACAGGCCGTGGTCACCTCGCCGGACGCGGAGCTGAGCACCGCTCGTCACCTGTCCGGGTGGTGGCGGTGGCTATCCTGCTCCTGAGACGATTGGAACGATCAAGGCCACGCGTCGCCTGGCCTCGATGGGGAGGTGCGGGTGTCTCGGATCCTGAGCCGGTTGCCGGTGACCCCGCCGACCCTGGCTGATGTCGCCGAGCGCGCGGGGGTCTCCCGCCAGACCGTCTCCAACGCCGTCAACAACCCCGAGCTGCTGCGCGAGGACACCCTGGTGCGCGTGCAGGAGGCGATCGCCGAGCTCGGCTACCTGCCCAACCGCGCGGCCCGCAACCTGCGCACCCGCTCCTCCCATCTGATCGGGCTGCCCATCAAGGCCGCGGAGGAAGGCACCGCCAACGCGCAGATGGACCGGTTCGTGCACTCCCTGGTCGAGGCATCGAGTGCCGCCGGCTACCACGTGCTGCTGTTCACCGGCACCGCGACCGGCGACCCCGAGGACGAGCTTCCGGCCTTCGACGACCTGCTCCGCTCCACGGCCGTCGACGCGTTCGTGGTGACCGACACCTACCTCGGCAACCCGCAGGCCGATTGGCTCAACGAGCGCCGGGCGCCGTTCGTGGCCTTCGGCCGCCCCTGGAACGAGCCCGACGCCCGGCACCCCTGGGTCGACGTCGACGGGGCCGCCGGCACCGAGCTGGCGACCACGCACCTCATCGACAAGGGCCACGAGCGGATCGCGTGGATCGGGTGGCGCAAGGACTCGTTGCTCGGCGAGGACCGCCGTGCGGGTTGGTCGCGGACGATGCGCGCGCGAGGCCTCTCGACCACCGGCCTCGCCTCCCGGGTGGAGGACACTGTCGCCTCCGGCCGCGAGGCGAGCGCGGTGCTCCTCGACGAGGCGCGCCCCTCGGCGTTCGTCTGTGCTTCGGACACCCTGGCCATGGGAGTGCTGCACACCCTCGCCGCACGAGGGCTGCGACCCGGCCCCGACATCGCGGTCACCGGCTTCGACGACTCCCAGGTCGCCCAGGTGGTGCCGCCCGGCCTCACCTCGGTCCGCCAGCCCCTGGAGGACGTCGCCGTCGAGGTGGTCAAGGCCCTGGCCAACCTGCTCGGCCCGCTGACGTCCGACACCCGCGGCGTGCTGCTCACGCCGACGTTGGTGGTGCGGGGGACCAGCTAGCGGTGGGCGGGCGGGGATCCCGCCCCGCCTCAGAGCCGCTTCCACCACAGGTTCACCGCGTAGTCCACCTCGAGCCCCGCGTGCTCGGCGAGCACCGACTCGGCGACGGCAGTCGGCAGCTCGATGCGCACGACCGCCTCCAGGTCGGCGCGCGAGCCGAAGCGCCACCCCATGTCGACCGGGGTTCGGGTCCAGCCGTGGGTCGACCAGAACCGCTCCACCGCGACCGGGTCGACCTTCGGGTAGCCGCGGCGGAACCAGGCGCCGAACGTCGACCGGGTTGGGTCGTTGTCGACCACGAGGGCGGTACCGCCGCGACGTACGACGCGATCGAGCTCGGCCAGGCCCGGCTCGGAGCCCGGGCCGAAGAAGTAGGCCCAGCGCGCGTGGACGACGTCCACCGACCCGTCGGCCAACGGGAGCGACTCGGCCAGCCCTGGGCTCACGGTCACGTTCGTCAGGCGGCGGGTACGACGCCGGGCCAGCGCGACCAGGTCCGGGTGGGGCTCCACGCCGGTCGCGGTGCGCGCGGTCTCGGCGAACCGGGGCAGGTGGAACCCGGTGCCGCAGCCGAGGTCCAGGACGTCGCGGCCGCGCCAGTCGGCGAGCGACTCCATGGCCGCCCACAGCCGACCGTCGGGGTCGGCGGCGCGGTTCTCGACCTCGTACGTCGCCGGGGAGTGCCAGATGTTGGGGCTGGGGCGCGCCCCGGCGAGCGGCGCCACGGGGTCAGAGGCGGACGAGACCCGTCGGCGTCTGGATCTGCACGGCGTTGATGCCGGGCGTGCCGTTGGGGGCGACCCACTCGACCTTGATGTCCTCCAGCGGCGCCTCGACGGGCTCGCCGAGCCACTCGCTGACCCGCTGCGGGTCGCCGGCGATCTCGATGGTGGCCAACGAGAAACGGCCGTCGGCGCCGGCGCTCGGGTGCAGCTCGGCCGGTGACTCCCACTGGATGAAGAAGGGGAGCTGGGCATCGGCGATGAGTCCGTTGACGCCGATCTGGTGCCAGCGCAGCTCGGTGCCGTCGGGACGGTGCCGGTTGCCGGGCACGGCCTCGCGGCCGAGACGCTTCTCCAGGAGGCGGATGTCGTCGACCGCGACGACCCAGCCGAGCCAGCCGCCGCCCAGGGCCGATCGGGCCCGCACGGCCTGGCCGAACGGCGCCTTGTCGGAGGCCGGGTGGTCGAGCACCTCGACGATCTCGAGGTAGGTGCGGTCGGTCAGCGGCAGGATCATGTTGCGGGTGCCGAAGCGAGGGTGCACGCCGCCGTCGGTGAACGACGTGCCGAGGAGCGCGCCGAGCCTCTCGGCCGTCCCGGCCAGTCCGTCAGGGCCGGCGGCGAATGAGAGATGGTCGAGGCGCATGCACAGATTGTGAACACGCGGCCTGCGACGTCGCACATCGGGGGTGGGTGTCTTGATGTCGAGACGAGTTCAGCGCGAGCCGCGATCGGCGCGGTGTTGTGCATCAGAACGCTGACGCGTGGCCACGGGCGCGTGAATCTGCGAGCGAAGCGAGCGCTCCTCGTGATCGGCTCCGGCGGGCATGGCGACCGCGGAGCCCGCGAGCGGAGCGAGCGTCGTCATGGCCGTCCGGGGCCGAAGCTCACGAGGGTGTTCGATCGGCGGGGTGCCGGCCCAGCGCCGACCGTGACCGCAGGTGGGCCTCGCAGTGGGTCACGAGCTCGTCGTACGCCGCGCGCCCCATCAGTGCGACCAGCTCGTTGGCCGAGGTGAGGTAGAGCGGGTCCGGTGCCACGTGGGCCTCGGTGTTGCCGGAGCAGTACCAGTCGAGGTCGTGGCCGCCGGGTCCCCAGCCCCGCCGGTCGTACTCCTGGATGGACACCTCGGTGTAGGACGAGCCGTCCTGACGCTCGACGGTGCGGAAGGTACGGCGGATCGGCAGCTGCCAGCACACGTCGGGCTTGGTCTCGAGCGGGTCCTTCTCCAGGACGAACGCCAGCGCGTGCAGGGCGCAGCCGGCTCCGAGGTGGAAGTCCTGCCGGTTGTGGAAGATGCAGGCTTCCTGGCCGTCGATCTCGACGACGCGGGTCTTCCGCTCGCCCTCGTCGTCCTTGTCGATCCAGTCCCGGGTGCGCAGCTTGCCCTCGGGCTTGAGCTGCCACAGCGTCTCGTCGAGCTGGCCGACGTAGGCCGCCACCCGCTTCTCGTCGTCCTTGTCGGCGAAGTGCGCGCCGAGGGTGCAGCAGCCCACGTCGGGCGAGGTCTTGTAGATGCCGTGGCAGCCCTGGCCGAAGATGCAGGTGTAGCGCGACGTCAGCCAGGTGAGGTCGCAGCGCATGACCTCCGACTCATCGTCAGGGTTGACGAACTCGACCCACACGCGGGGGAAGTTCAGGTCGACCTCGGGCACCGGGTCAGCCTAGTGACGACCTCGCCACGATCGGCCGCGAGTACCGTTGCCCCATGCGCGTAGGCGTCCTGGACATCGGGTCCAACACCGGACACCTGCTCGTGGTGGACGCCCACGGTGGCGCCGCACCGCTCCCGGCGTTCTCCCACAAGCAGCCGCTGCGGCTGGCCGAGCATCTCGACGAGCAGGGCGCCGTCGACCCGACCGGCATCGACGCACTGACGGCGTTCACCGCCGAGGCCCTGCTCGTCGCCGAGGACAAGGGCTGTGAGGACATCATCGGGTTCGCGACCTCCGCGGTGCGCGACGCCGTCAACTCCGAGGACGTGCTCGACCACGTGCGCGAGCGGACCGGCGTTCGCATCGACGTGCTCTCCGGCGAGGACGAGGCCCGGTTGACGTTCCTGGCCGTACGCCGCTGGTTCGGCTGGTCCGCGGGCCGGCTGGCGGTCTTCGACATCGGCGGGGGCTCCCTCGAGATCGCCGGAGGCGCCGACGAGGCCCCGGACGTCGCGTGGTCGCTGCCGCTCGGCGCGGCGCGCCTGGCGCGGGCCCACTTCGGCCAGGGCTCGCCCAGCGAGGACGGCGTGCGGGAGATCCGCCGTGAGATCCGCGCCGAGATCGCCCGCGACGCGGGGCACCTCCTCCGAGCCGGCTCACCCGACCGCGCGGCGGCGACGTCCAAGACGTTCCGCTCGCTGGCGCGGATCTGTGGCGCGGCGCCGTCCGGCGACGGCGCGCTCGTGCCGCGCACCCTGCCGCTCGCCGAGCTGCGGGAGTGGATCCCCAAGCTGGTCGCGATGCCGACCGAGGAGCTGGCGTCGCTCCCTGGCGTCTCGCCCAGCCGCCGGCACCAGATCGTGCCCGGTGCCCTGGTCGCCGAGGGATGCATGGACATCTTCGGGCTCGACGAGCTCGAGATCTGCCCCTGGGCGCTGCGCGAGGGCGTGATCCTGGAGCGGCTCGACCAGATGTCGGTCCTGGCCGTCCAGTGACCCGGAAGTGATTCAGTCATGACGAGGATCGGGCTGTCGACCTCCTCGGTCTATCCCGAGTCGACCGCGCACGCCTTCGGCTACGCCGCGAAGGTCGGCTACGACGCGGTCGAGGTCATGGTGCTCGACGCGCTGAGCCAGCAGGTCGCCACGGTGCAGCAGCTCTCGGAGCACCACGGGGTGCCGGTCTCGGCGATCCACGCCCCCTGCCTGCTGTTCACCCAACGGGTCTGGGGGACCGAGCCGTGGGGCAAGCTCGAGCGCTCGGCCGAGATGGCCACGGCGGTGGGCGCCGAGGTGGTCGTCGTGCACCCGCCGTTCCGGTGGCAGAAGGAGTACGCCGCCCGCTTCGTCGACGGCATCGCCGCTCTCGAGGAGTCGACGGGCATCGCGTTCGCGGTCGAGAACATGTATCCCTGGCGGGCCTCGTCCAGGCGCGGCGTCGAGATGTACCTGCCCGGCTGGGACCCCTCGCAGGAGCCCTACGCCAACACCACCATCGACCTCTCGCACGCCGCGATCGCGGCCTCCGACCCGATCGCGATGGCCGACCGTCTGGGGGACCGGCTGCGGCACGTGCACCTCACCGACGGCACCGGTTCGGCCAAGGACGAGCACCTCGTTCCCGGGCGCGGCTCGGTCGGCGCGAGGGAGTTCCTCCAGCACCTCGCCCACACCGGCTTCGGGGGCGAGATCGTCGTCGAGATCAACACCCGCAAGCGAAACACCCGCACCGAGCGGGAGGCCGACCTGCGGGAGTCCCTGGAGTTCGCCCGCGAGCACTTCCTGGCCGCGAGGGCGGGATAGTCCAAGGGCGGGTTCGCCGTAGCCTCGTCGCATGTCCACCTCGTCCCGGCGCGGGCGGCGTCCCGGTTCGCCGGACACGCGCGCGGCCATCCTGGCCGCCGCCCGGGCGGCGTTCGCCTCCAGGGGCTTCGCCGGGACGTCGGTGCGGAGCATCGCGTCCGACGCCGGTGTGGACGCCGCTCTGGTGCACCACTACTTCAAGACGAAGGACGACCTGTTCCTGGCGGCGCTGGAGCTCCCTGTCGACCCGAGGGAGGTGCTGATCCCGGCGATCGCCGGTGGCCTCGACGGGGCCGCCGAGCGGATGCTCCGGGTGTTCCTCTCGGTGTGGGACGACCCGGAGCTCCGGCTGCCACTCCTCGGCCTGGTTCGCGGGGTCGTGGACTCCGACGGTCAGCGACTGATGCGCGAGGGCTTCCTGCCTGTGGTGCTCCAGCCCATCGGGGTCGCACTCGGCATCGACCGGCCCGAGCTGCGGATGCCGCTGGTGGCCAGCCAGGTCCTCGGGCTGATCGTCGTGCGCTACGTCCTCGCCGTCGAGCCGGTCGCCTCCATGCCGGCCGACGACGTGGTGTCGATCTATGCGCCGACCCTCCAGCGCTACTTGTCCGATCCACTGCCCTAGACGCATAATTCATCGCATGATGAAAAACGCGGTGGAGGTGCGGGCGCTGACGGTGGTCCGGGGCAGGCGCCGGGTGCTCGACAGCCTCGACCTCGACATCGAGGCCGGTGTGGTGACCGGGCTCCTCGGCCCCAGCGGGTGCGGCAAGTCGACGCTGATGCGCAGCGTGGTCGGGGTCCAGCGCACCCAGGGTGGCGAGGTGACCGTGCTCGGCGAGCCCGCGGGCAGCGCGCCGCTGCGCAGCCGGGTCGGCTACGTCACGCAGTCCGCCAGCGTCTACGGCGACCTGTCGGTCACCGAGAACCTCCGGTTCTTCGCGCGGGTGCTCGGAGTCGACGCCGACGAGGTCGCCCGGGTTGTGGCGGCCGTCGACCTCGACGACCACTCCGACGCGGTCGTCGGTGAGCTGAGCGGGGGGCAGCTCTCGCGAGCCAGCCTCGCCGTCGCACTGCTCGGCGAGCCGGACCTCCTCGTGCTCGACGAGCCGACCGTCGGCCTCGACCCGGTCCTGCGTCGGGACCTGTGGGCCCTGTTCCACCGCCTTGCCCAGGCCGGCGTGACCGTGCTCGTCTCCAGCCATGTCATGGACGAGGCCGAGCGCTGCGACCGGCTGCTGCTGATGCGTGACGGCGAGATCCTGGCGCACGGTACGCCGGCGGAGATCAAGGACGCCGGACGCGCCGAGGACATCGAGACGGCGTTCCTCGGCCTGGTCGAGGGTGCCGCATGACGCCCCGGGTCACCCTCGCGGTCGCCGCCCGGGTGCTGACGCAGGTTCGCCGGGACCGCCGGACGCTGGTCATGCTGCTCCTGCTCCCGTGTCTGCTGATGACCCTGCTCTGGTGGATGTTCGAGGGTCTGTCGCCGGAGACCTTCGACCGGTTCGGGCCCGCCCTGCTGGCGATGTTCCCTTTCATCGTGATGTTCCTGGTGACCAGCGTGACCACGCTCCGCGAGCGCTCGAGCGGCACCCTCGAGCGGCTGCTCGCGATGCCGATGGGCAAGCTCGACTTCCTGCTCGGCTACGCCATCGCCTTCGGCCTCGCCGCCGCCGCGCAGTCGGTGCTGGCGGTCGCGGTGAGCGTCGGGCTGCTCGGCCTCGACGTCGTGGGACCGGTCTGGCTGCTCGGGGTGGTCGCCGTGGCCGACGCCGTCCTCGGGACCGCCCTCGGCCTGCTCGCCAGCGCGTTCGCGCGCACGGAGTTCCAGGCGGTCCAGTTCATGCCGGCCATCGTGCTGCCGCAGATCCTTCTCTGCGGGCTGTTCGTGCCCCGCTCGGCGCTGCCCGGCACATTGTCGGCGATCAGCGACGCACTGCCGCTGTCCTACGCCGTGGACGCCATGCAGCACCTCACCCGGAGCACGTCGACCGGCGAGGTCTGGCAGGACCTCGCGGTGGTCGCGGTGTTCGCCCTCGGCTGCCTGGCGCTCGGCGCGGCCACCCTGCCTCGCCGCACACCCTGACCCGTAGCCTGGTGGGCATGGCCCTGCTCCGCCAGCCGCTGCTCCTCCTCTCGCGCAGCAACCAGGTCAAGAAGCTCGTCAGCTCCATGCCCATCTCGGCCGGGATCGTGCGCAGCTATGTCCCGGGGGAGACGACCGAGGCCGTCGTCGACGCCACGGCGCGGGAGATCGCCGACGGACTCCGGGTCACCCTCGACTTCCTCGGCGAGGACACCACCGACGTCGAGCGGGCCGAGGCCACCGTGGCGGCGTACGTCGAGGTGCTCAAGGAGCTCTCGTCCCGCGGCCTGACCCGCGGCCTGGTCGCCGGTGCCGAGGTCTCCGTCAAGCTCAGCGCGATCGGCCAGGCCCTGCCGGACAACGGCGAGAAGATCGCCCTCGAGAACGCCCGCGCCATCTGCCGCGCTGCGCGCAACGCCGGCACCACGGTCACCCTCGACATGGAGGACCACACCACCACCGACTCGACGCTGTCGATCCTGCGCGACCTGCGCAAGGACTTCCCGGAGACCGGCGCTGTGCTCCAGGCCTACCTGCACCGCACCGAGGACGACTGCCGGGCGCTCGCCTACGAGGGCTCGCGGGTCCGGCTGTGCAAGGGGGCCTACAACGAGCCCGAAGAGGTCGCCTGGCAGGACGGCCGGGACGTCGACCGGTCGTTCGTCAGGTGCCTCAAGGTGCTGCTCGCCGGGCAGGGCTACCCGATGATCGCCACCCACGACCCTCGACTGATCGAGATCACGTCCTCGCTCGCCAGCCGCAACGGCCGCGAGCCCGGCACCTATGAGTTCCAGATGCTCTACGGCGTCCGCCCGGAGGAGCAGCGGCGCCTGGTCAAGGCCGGGGAGACGATGCGCGTCTACATCCCCTACGGCACCGAGTGGTACGGCTACCTGATGCGTCGTCTCGCCGAGCGTCCGCAGAACCTGTCATTCTTCCTGAGATCCCTGATCTCGAAGAAGTGAGCAAGTCATGACCCAGACCGCCATCCTCGGCGCCGGCGTCATGGGCGAGACCCTCCTGTCGGGTCTCGTCCGGGCCGGGCGCCGGGTCGACCACCTGCTGGTCGGCGAGAAGCGGCCCGAGCGCGCCCGCGAGCTGGAGGAGCGCTACGGCGTCAGCGTGGTCGGCAACGTCGAGGCGGCCGCCAAGGCGGACACGGTGGCGATCGTGGTCAAGCCGCAGGACATGGCCGAGCTCCTCGACGAGATCGCCCCGTCGCTGCGGGCCGGCCAGCTGATCGTCTCGCTCGCCGCCGGCATCACGACCGCCTTCATCGAGGCCCGCGTCCCCGAGGGCGTCGCCGTGGTGCGGGTCATGCCCAACACCCCGGCGCTCGTCGACGAGGGGATGGCCGCGATCTCGCCGGGCTCACACTGCGACGACGAGCACCTCGCCGAGGCCGAGTCGCTGCTCGCGTCGGTCGGCAAGGTCGTCCGGATCCCCGAGCGCCAGCAGGACGCGGTGACCGCGATCAGCGGCTCCGGGCCGGCCTACATCTTCTTCGTTGTCGAGTCGATGATCGAGGCCGGTGTCCACCTGGGCCTGCCGCGGGCGACCGCCAGCGAGCTGGTCATCCAGACACTGGTCGGGTCCGCGAAGATGCTCCGCGAGACCGGCACCCACCCGACCGTGCTGCGCGAGCAGGTCACCTCGCCCGGCGGCACGACCGCCTCGGCGCTGCGCGAGCTCGAGATCCACAAGGTGCGAGCGGCGTTCCTCGCCGCCATGGAGGCCGCGCGGGACCGGTCCCGCCAGCTGGCTGAGGGATCTTGACCGCGAGCCAGTTTCACCGGCGCTGTACTGATCGGTGAGGTTGGTCAACCTGGTGATGGGTGGCGCTGACTTCTCGATCGCAGTGTGGGGCCGGTGGTGGTTGTAGTGGTGGAGCCATGCTGGCAGGGCTGCTCGGCGGGCTGATTCGGAGTTGTACAGCTTCTTGAAGGCCCAGCCGTTGGCCAGGGTGAGGTGGAAGCGTTCGATCTTGCCGTTGGTCTGTGGCCGGCGGGGTCGGGTGCGTTTGTGGATGATGCCGAGGTCGGCGCAGCTGTCGCGCCATAGGTGGGACACGTAGGCGCTGCCGTTGTCGGAGAGGACTTTCTCGACCGTCACTCCTCGTTCGGCGAACCAGGCGACTGCGCGGTAGAGCACGGCGACCGCGGTGACGGCGAGTTCGTCGTCATGGACCTCGGCATAGGCGACCCGGGAGTGGTCGTCGATGACCGTGTGCACGAACGCAGTCCCGATCTTGGGCTGGCTGCGGGCGTTCTTCGCGCCGGTGCGGTCACGGGTGGCTTGCCGGTTCCAGTTGCCTTGCTGTTTGCCGGTGAAGCGCCAGCCGCCGCCATCGGGGATGTTGCCGAGCTTCTTGACGTCGACGTGGATCATCGCGCCGGGGTGCGGGTGCTCGTAGCGGCGGACCGGTTCACCGGTGACCCGGTCGATGTGGCTGAGCCGGTTGATCCGGCAGCGGACCAGGATCGCGTGGACCGTCGATGGCGACAACCCGACCTGGTCGGCGATCTGCACCGGACCGAGTCGTTGCTTCCACCGCAGGTGCACGATCTTGCGGACCACCGGCTTGGGCGTCCGGTTCGGTGAGTGGTGCGGCCGTGAGGAGGCGTCGTTCATCCCTGCCGGACCAAACTGGCGGTAGCGGTCGACCCACCGCTTCGCGGTCGGCCAGGACACGTCGTACCGCTCGGCTGCGCGAGCGATCGGCCAGCCCTGCTCGACGACGAGCCGGGCAAGTCGCAAACGGGCTCGTGGGGTCAGGGCAGCGTTAGCGTGGGACACGAAGACCTCCTGGCGGTGTGAGCGGTTCCTAGACAGCTCCACTCCACGCCCGGAGGTCTTCGCCTTCCAAGCTCATTCAGATCGTGTCGTCACACGATCTCGACCAACGTGCCCGATCAGTACAGCTAGCCGGTGAATCTGGTGCTCAGCCGCTCAAGGATCAGCGGCGCCTCGGCCCGATGGTCCTCAACGGGCTCGCCGCGCGGCTGGCGTTCCTGCCGATCACCTCGGTCGGCCTCGCGGTGATCGTCAGCGTCTACGCGGCGGGCTCGGTGCCGGGCGAGTTCCTGCCGGGCGCCCAGGCGGCGTTCCTCACCTCAGCGACCATGGCCGCGTTGGCCGCGGTCGCGGGCGTGGCCGCCCTGGCGCGACGGAGGGCGACGCCACTCGCGGCATGATGACGGCATGACCGGCCTGCCGCTCGTCTGGGGTGCCACCCCGGACGAGCGGCAGCGCCCCTACCCGGCCGACACCGCGGTCCCAGGACCGGTGACGCTGATGACCCGGGCGATCACGGTGGCCGCACCCGTCGAGATCACGTGGCGCTGGCTCTGCCAGATCGCCGTGGCGCCCTACTCCTACGACTGGATAGACAACCGAGGTCGCCGCAGTCCGCGCGAGCTGACTCCCGGCGCGGACAACCTCGAGATCGGTCAGGCCATGGCGGTGGTCTTCCGGCTGGTCTCCTTCGACGACGGCCACCACTGGACCGCGGTCACCACGCCCCGCGGCGAGCGGCTCTTCGGCCCGGTCGCGATGACGTACGCCGCCGAACCCGACCCTTCCGGCTCGCGGATCGTCTGCCGGCTGGCCGTGGCCGCGGACAGCCCCCTACGTCGGGCCCGGGCCCACGCCCTGGCCTGGGGAGACCTGGTGATGATGCGCAAGCAGCTGCGGACCCTGAGGAAGCTGGCCGAGCGGGACGGCCTCACAGCCCGATAGCCGCCTCCGCAGCCGCGAGGACCGGTGCCGTCACCTCACGACAGCGCGCCTCGCCCGCGGCGTACCGCTCCGCGACGTAGCCCGGGTCGGCGGCCAGCTCGGCGTAGCGGGCCTGCACCGGCTCGAGGACCGCGACCACCGCATCGGTGACGGCCTTCTTCAGTGCCCCGTACGTCGCGATGCCCTCGGCCGAGCCGCCGCAGGCCTCGAGCACGTCGAGCAGGTTGGTCACACCCGGCTTGGCCTCCCGGTCGCGGCGTACGGCGTCGACGCCCGCATCCGAGTCGGTGACCGCCCGCGCCACCTTGCGGCGGACGACGTCGGGCGGGTCGAGCAGGAACACGGATCCCGCCCGGTCGGCCGACTTCGACATCTTCCGGGTCGGGTCGAGCAGGTCCATGACCCGGGCGCCTGCCGGGGGAGTGGCCACCTCGGGCACCGTGAACACCTGGCCGTAGCGACGGTTGAAGCGCAGTGCAAGGTCCCGGGTCAGCTCGACGTGCTGGCGCTGGTCGTCGCCGACCGGCACCTGCTCGGGGCGGTAGAGCAGGATGTCGGCGGCCATCAGGGCGGGGTAGGTGAAGAGCGAGACGCGTGTGGAATCCACGCCCCGACCCTTCTCCTTGAACTGCACCATCCGGTTCAGCTCACCGGTGGTTGCGGTGCACTCGAGCAGGTAGGCGAGCTGGGCGTGCGCCGGCACCCGGCTCTGCCGGAAGAGCGTCGCCTCCGTGAGCCCGACGGCCACCAGCAGCGTGGCCATCTCGGCGGCGTGCTCGCGCAGCAGCGCCGGGTCGTGGTCGGTGGTCATCGCGTGCAGGTCCGAGACGCCGTAGAACGCGTCGTCCTGGCGCTCCCGCATCGGCAGCAGTGCGCCGAGCAGGTTGCCGAGCGTGAGCCGGCCGGAGGGGGTGAGGAGGGAGAGGGTCCTGGTCATGGGTGAGCTCCTGACGTGAGGGCCCACGGGCGATGCGCCGGACATCCAGACCGGACATGCAGAACGGCCGCCCGTGGGCGGCCGTGAGATGAGTGTGCTGCAAACGGTGGGCCGCCGGTCAGGCGGGCCACCACATGAGGTGGGACGTCGTCAGCACGGGGGAGAGACTACCGTCACTCGTCATGGAGTGCCCGGAACCGGCGACGGTCGTCTTCGACCCGTCGCTCACCGACTACGACTTCGGTCCGGCGCACCCGATGAGCCCGCTCCGGGTGGACCTGACCATGCGCCTGGCCGCCGACCTCGAGGTCACCAGTGGGCGTCTCCGGATGGTCGACGCCCCGTTCGCCACCCTCGATCAGATCGCCACCGTCCACGACGCCCAGCTGATCGAGGCCGTGGAGCGCTGCGGCCGGACCAACCAGCCCGAGGAGCTGCTCGGGCTCGGCACCGACGACAACCCGGTGTTTCCCGGCATGCACGAGGCCGCCGCCCACGTCGTCGGCGCGAGCCTCGAGGCGTTCCGGCAGGTTTGGAGCGGCGAGTCCGGGCACGCCGCCAACGTCACCGGGGGGCTGCACCACGCGATGCGGGACCGGGCGAGCGGCTTCTGCGTCTACAACGACGTCGCGGTCGGCATCCAGTGGCTGCTCGACCAGGGTGCGCAGCGCGTGGCCTACGTCGACGTCGACGTCCATCACGGCGACGGCGTCGAGCAGATCTTCTGGGACGACCCCCGGGTGCTCACGATCTCGCTGCACGAGACCGGCCAGATGCTGTTCCCCGGCACGGGGTTCCCCGAGGACCTGGGCGGCGAGGGCGCCGAGGGGACGGCGGTCAACGTCGCCCTGCCGCCGGGCACCGCGGACGCCGGCTGGCTGCGCGCCTTCCACGCAGTCGTGCCGGACCTGGTCACGGAGTTCGCGCCGGACGTGCTCGTCACCCAGCACGGCTGTGACTCGCACGCCGCCGACCCCTTGGCGCACCTCATGCTCACCGTCGACGGCCAGCGGGCGGCCTACCTGGCGCTCCACGACCTGGCGCACCAGGCCGCCGGCGGGCGCTGGGTCGTGACCGGGGGTGGGGGCTACGCGCTGGTCGAGGTGGTCCCACGCGCCTGGACCCACCTGTTGGCGATCGTGGGCGGCTCCCCCTTGGATCCGTCGACCGAGACACCGGAGTCCTGGCAGGCGTACGTGCGGGAGCGCACCGGCGCCGTACCGCCCACGGTGCTCACCGACGGACGGACGCCCGGGTATCGGCCCTGGGCCGACGGCTACGACCCCGACACGTGGCTGGACCGGGCCGTCCACGCCACCCGCAAGGCTGTCTTCCCGCTGCACGGTCTCGACCCGCTGCCCTGAGAAAGCCCCCGAGCCGAGGGCAGGAGAGTTGTCAAGCGCAACTCGACACGCCGTAGACCACTTGCATGACTTTCGTGAACCTATTCCCCACGAGTCACAGGAAGCCCTATTCTCACCGTGCGTGGTTCGGAGCGCGCCGGTGGGGAAGCCGGCGGCCGGGCCAGGCGTGCAATGCAGAGAAAGTGGTGCGTGATGGCTGGAGACATGTCAGACGCGAAGTTCCTCACCGTGGCCGAGGTCGCGGCGATGATGCGCGTCTCGAAGATGACGGTTTACCGCCTCGTGCACAACGGCGACCTGCCGGCCGTCCGCGTCGGCCGCTCGTTCCGGGTGGTGGAGGAAGACGTCAACGACTACCTCCGCAACAGCTTCTACAACGCGGGCTGACTCCCGCCGCCGGGCCGCCTCCCACTGGGCAGCCTCGCGAGACCGACCTCACTGTCGGCGAGTTCGCTGCGCGCGCACCCGCCCGTTAGGCTGGGCCGGTCCCGCGGCACGAGACTCGTGGGTCTCCGAGAGTTGAGAGGTCTCCACGTGGGTTCGGTCATCAAGAAGCGGCGCAAGCGCATGGCCAAGAAGAAGCACCGCAAGCTCCTGAAGAAGACGCGCGTCCAGCGTCGCAAGCTCGGCAAGTAGGTCCGGCAGCCCGCAAGCCCATGGCCACCGGAGACCGTGTCGTCCTAGTCACCGGGGTCTCCCGCGACCTCGGTCGTCACTTCGCGCGCTCGCTGGCCACGGACCCGTCCGTGGGACGGGTGATCGGCGTCGACGTCGTGCCGCCGCGCGGTGACATCGGTGACGTCTCCTTCGTGCGCGCTGACATCCGCAACCCGGTCATCGCCAAGGTGATCGCCAAGGAGCGGGTCGACACGGTCGTGCACATGAGCGTCATCTCGACGCCCGGCAGCGCCGGCGGACGCAACACCATGAAGGAGCTCAACGTCATCGGCACGATGCAGCTGCTAGCCGCGTGCCAGAAGGCGCCGACCGTGGAGCACCTGGTGGTGAAGTCGACGACCACCGTCTACGGCGCCAGCAACCGCGACCCGGCGATGTTCACCGAGGACATGGAGCCGCGCCGCGCTCCCCGGGCGGGCTACGCCAAGGACGTCGCCGAGATCGAGAGCTATGTGCGCGGGTTCGCCCGTCGCCGCCCCGACGTGCGGGTGACCATGTTGCGCTGTGCCAACGTCATCGGCGCCCACGTGGTCAGCCCGTTGACCTCCTACTTCCGGCTCCCGGTCGTGCCCACCGTCCTCGGCTACGACGCGCGCCTGCAGTTCCTCCACGAGCGTGACCTCCTCGAGGTGCTGCGACACGCGGTCGCCCACGACATCCCGGGCACGTTCAACATCGCCGGCGACGGCATCCTGATGCTCAGCCAGGCGCTGCGCCGGCTGAAGCGACCCACCGTGTCCATGCCGGGCTTCGCGGTGGGCCGGGCCGGCTCGTTCCTCCGGCAGGCGCGGGTCGCCGACTTCTCGCCCGAGCAGCTCGGCTTCCTCACCTACGGCCGCGGCGTCGACACCACCCGGATGCGCGAGGAGCTCGGGTTCGAGCCCTCGATGACCACCGAGGAGGCGTTCGCCGAGTTCGGCCAGTCGCTGACACCGACCGGCGGCCACACCGAGCGCCTGCTCGGCGCGCTCGCCGACACGCTGCCGTCGACACCAGCGCTCCAGAGCTCGACGGGGGTCCTCGATGGGTGACGCGGAGATCATCCCGATCGGCACCCGTGGTCGTCCCGGTCGGGGGACCGCTAGCGGCAAGCCGTCGTCGGCCTCGCGCAGCCTCGCCGCCCCGCGCAAGCAGCCGGCGCCCAAGAAGGACGTTGACCCCTCACCGGTCGAGACGCCCGACGTCGAGGCGATGCCCGATGCTCCGGTGGCCAAGCCCGACCCGGTCCGCGAGGCGACCCGCGCCCACGACCGCGGTCCGCTCGCCGGCATCCCGGCCGGCGACTGGCTGGCGGCCTTCCAGCACGCCGCCAAGGAGATGTTCGGCGACCAGTGGGAGCCCCAGCTGGCGAGGTTCCTGGCGTTCCTGCGGCGCCGGGTCAGCGGCGACTACGTCGTCGACGAATACGGCTTCGACCAGGAGATCACCGAACGGTTCTTCATGACCGCGCTCCGGCCGATCGCCGAGAAGTGGTTCCGGATCGAGGTGCGCGGGGTGGACAACATCCCTGCGGACGGCGGTGCGCTGGTCGTCTCCAACCACTCCGGCACCATCCCGGTCGACGGCCTGATGACCATGGTGTCGATCCACGACCACACCGGCCGGTTCCTCCGGCCCCTCGGCGCCGATCTCGTCTTCAGGATGCCGATCGTGAGCGTGCTGGCGCGCAAGGGCGGGACGACCCTGGCCTGCAACGAGGACGCCGAGCGGATGCTGCGCGCCGGTGAGCTGGTGGGGGTCTGGCCCGAGGGCTTCAAGGGCATCGGCAAGCCCTACTCCGAGCGCTACAAGCTGCAGCGGTTCGGCAGGGGTGGGTTCGTCTCCGCCGCGTTGCGCACTGGCGTCCCGATCGTCCCCCTGTCTGTCGTGGGGGCCGAGGAGATCTACCCACTGGTCGGCAACGTGCCGGGCCTGGCCCGGATGCTCGGCATCCCCTACATCCCCATCACGCCGTTGTTCCCGCTGCTCGGCCCGCTCGGCCTGGTGCCGCTGCCGTCCAAGTGGCTGCTGGAGTTCGGTGAGCCGATCCGCACCGACGAGTTCGAGCCCGGCGCCGCCGATGACCCCATGCTCGTCTTCGACGTGACAGACCAGGTGCGTGAGACGATCCAGTCGACGCTCTACTCCCTGCTGATGAAGCGGGAGTCCGTCTTCCGCTGACGGCGCTCCGCGCCGTCGCGGAAGACGGAGGTCGAGGAGGGCGCGCAGCGCCCGTCACGAGACCAGGTGAGCCGAGGCTGGGACTGAGGCCCTGGAACTGAGGCCCTGGGACTGAGAACCCGCCTAGGGGTTGGTGATGTTGCCGACGACGTCGTTGACGCCTTCGACGACCTCGCTCACGACCGCTTCGACTTCAGGGACGTTGACGCTGGGGAGCTGTGTCGGGATCGAGACGTTGCCCGTGCCGAGCGGGTTCTGAGGCTGGTTGTTGCCGTTGCCGTTGCCCTGGCCACCCTCGGTGGCGCCCTGGGTGGGGAGCTCGAGCGGGTCGGCCGAGTCGGACTCGACGGCCTCGGTGGCGGTGGTGACCGGGTCCTTGTCGCCCTTGTCCGGCTTGCCTCCCTGGCCGGGCTCGGCCGCGTCCTCGCTCGCCTCGACCCCGGTCGCGACGGCGGCGTCGTCCAGCCTGGTGTCACCGCTGGCCAGGAGCTGCACCGGGATCTCGGTGATGCCGGTGCTCTCACACAGCGGGCACAGGTTGGCGGCCACTGTGTCGATCTCGAAGAGGACCTGAGCGGCCTCGAGCAGCGCCGGCTCGGCGCCCTCGGGGATGACCTCCTCGAGGACGGCCAGCTGCTCGATGCTCGTGGAGGCGAAGTCGCGCAGCTCGTTGATCGAGTCCTCGGAACCGGTCGCGGTGTAGTCGGCCATCAGCAGCTCGGAGGCCTCGGTGGCCTGTTCGGTGAAGGTGCCCAGCGTCTCGGAGACGGCAACGGCGTCGACGTCGTCCTGGTGGGCGAGCTGGTCGACCTCGTCGAGGCGGCCGGAGGCGTTCTCGAGGATGGTGGTGCCCTTGGCCTCGTCGCTGACGCTGAAGCCGGCCTCGGCGTTCTCCATGGCCCGCTTGAGCGGGTAGAGGACGTCTCCCGGGATGGCGCTCTGGGCGGCGACGGCCATCGAGGTGGTGGCGCCGACGATGGCGAAGCCACCGAGCGCGATGGCCAGGCGGCGTTCGCGCGGCGTACGCCGGGTGCGGACGGTGAGCCGCTCGGTCAGCGCGGCCGGGGAGTCGGGGACCACGAGCTCGGTCGCGGCGGCCAGCATGAGCCGCTCGCGAAGGTCGGAGACGAACGCGGGGCGCGCCTCCACGCGCTCCACCGCCTGCAGCGCGTCGACGAGCTCGAGCAGGGCGACGTCGCGAGGGTCGCCAACGGCCCCCCGCTCGCTGTCGAGCAAGGAGTTGAACCGCTCGGCGCCTCGTCGCGCCGGGTGCAGGCTACTCATCGCTGGTTCCTCGTTCGTTCGAGTCGGTGCCCGGCTCCCCGTGAGTGGGCCTCGACATCAGGTTGAACGAAACGCGAGAGCGGGAGGTTACGGCCGTCGACGCATTGTGGACAACGATTTCCGAAGGCACCACGGTCACCTCACCCCCTCCGGCATGAGCTTGGCCAGGTTGCGTACGCCGCGCAGCTGCAGCTGCTTGACGGCGCCCTCGCTGCGGCCCAGTACGTCGGCGGTCTCCGCGATGCTCATGCCCTGCAGGAACCGCATGATCAGGCAGTCCTTCTGCTCGGTCGGCAGCTCGGTGAGCGCCTTGAGCAGGATCTCGTTGGTGAGGCTGGCGAGCACGGAGGTCTCGGGTCCCTCGGTGGCGTCGTCGTGCAGCCCCATGTCCTCGGTCGTCAGCTCGAGGCGGGTGCGGCCGGCCTTGAAGTGGTCGGTCGCCAGGTTGCGCGCGATGGTCATCAGCCAGGCGCCGAAGTCCTTGCCCTGCCATCGGAAGCTCTGCATGCTGCGCAGCGCCCGGAAGAAGGTCTCGGAGGTCAGGTCCTCGGCCAGCGTGCTCGAGCGGGTGCGGTAGAAGAGGAACCGGTAGACCGAGCCCTGGTAGTGGTCGTAGAGCATCCCGAAGGCGTCGGCGTCGCCCTTGCGGGCCAGCTCGACGAGGGCGATGAGCCTGGTGCGGTCCTCCTCGGAGTCCTCGGAGGAAGTGGCCAGGTCGGCGTCACCGAACCCTCCGCCGACACCGGCGCTCACCCCGTCGGGTCGCTCGCCGGCGACCGCCTCACTCAGGACCCAGTGGGAGAGGCCGGACGAGGCCGTGGCTCGGCGCCCGTCGACCGTGACCAGCACGGGCTGGGGAGTGAGCGGTTGGAGGGTCTCGGCGAGGGCGCGTGCGACCGCGTCGCGCAAGGCGCTGAGCCCGCGCGCGAGATCCTGCCTCTCTCGCGACATCCTGGGTTTTCCCTCCCGAAGCATCGCTGCTCCCCCGTTGAGCCTCTTCATGGTAGAGGCGCAGGTCACATCGCGGAACCAAACGTGCTGAGCGCCACATTCAGCGCACAGTCGTCCACTCGAATGGCGGGAGCCCGAGGAGATCGGCCCAGGCTCAGTGGCGGCGGTCCTTGATGGAGATCCCCGCAGCCACCGCGCCGGTGACCCCACCGGCGACAGCGGCGGCCACCAGCCCCGCCCGCGCCGCCTTGCGGCCGGTGCGGTAGTCGCGGATCCGCCAGCCCTGCTCCCTGGCGTGGTGGCGGAGCTTGGCGTCCGGGTTGATCGCACACGGGTCGCCCACCAGGGTCAGCATCGGCAGGTCGTTGTAGGAGTCGGAGTAGGCCGAGCACAGGCTCAGGTCGAGCCCCTCGCGCGCGGCCAGCGCCTTGATGGCCTCGGCTTTCGCCGGGCCGTGCAGCATGTCGCCGACCAGGGCACCGGTATAGACACCGTTCTTGTGCTCGGCCACGGTCCCCATCGCCCCGGTGAGCCCGAGTCGTCTCGCGATGATGCCGGCGATCTCGATCGGCGCGGCGGTGACCAGCCAGACGCGTTCCCCGCGGTCGAGGTGCAGCTGGGCCAGGGCGCGGGTGCCGGGCCAGATCCGGTGCGCCATCGCCTCGTCGAAGATCTCCTCGCCCAGCTCCTCGAGCTCGGCGACGGTGTGCCCGGCGATGAACGCGAGCGCGGAGCTGCGGGCCTCGGCGACGTGCTCGGGATCTTCCACGCCGACGACGCGGAAGTAGGCCTGCTTCCACGCCGCGCCCGCGATCTGCCGGGTCGTGAAGAACTTGCGCCGGTGCAACCCGCGGGCCAGGTGGAAGATGCTCGCGCCCTGCATGACGGTGTTGTCCACGTCGAAGAACGCGGCCCGGGACGGGTCGGCGGGGGTGTCGAGGGCCGTCTCGACCTCCGCCGCGGCAGCCGCGGCCTCGCCGGCGAGCGTGGACCGCTGCTGCAGGTCCAACCGGCGCGGGCGTTCTGGAGGGGGCACGAACCAGAGGTTAGTGACCACTAGCGGGGCTGTCGTCCTCCGGACGGGGGCGCCGCTGTGTGGAATCATCCGTCCATGCCTGCTCCGGACGACGAGCTCGCGCCCGCCCGGCCGGCCACGGACGTTGCCGACCTGCTGATCCGCGCCGCCGCCGAGAACCCCGACAAGCTCGCCGTTGTCGAGGCGGGCGGCCGTAGCACCACCTGGGCCGAGCTGGAGGACGAGGTCGGTCGGCTCGCCACCGGTCTGGGCGCCTCCGGAGTCGTGGCCGGCCACCGGGTCATGATCGTGATGGGCAACCGGCTCGAGTTCGTCGCGACCTATCTCGGGATCCTGCGGGCCCAGGCCGTCGCCGTGCCCGTCAACCCGATGGCGACCAGCGGCGAGCTCGCCCGGATGATCGCCGACTCCGGTGCCCGCGTGGTCGTGACCGACGCCGACTCCGTGACCGCCGTGCGCGCCGCGGTCGCCGCGCTCGACGAGGCGATGGCGGGGGACCACCCCGAAGGGTCCATCGAGGACGACCTGTTCTCCCGTCTCGTCCGGCCGCGGCTCGTCGTGGTGGGAGCGACGCTGCAGCCCGGCGAGCGGTCCTACGACCACCTGCGCGCCGAGCGCGCGCAGCCCATCCCGCCGCTGCAGGACCCCGAGAAGCTGGCCGCACTGCTCTACACCAGCGGGACGTCCGGCCGTCCTCGGGCCGCGATGCTGACGCACCGGGCGCTGCTCGCCAACATCGAGCAGGTCGCCTCGGTCGACCCGCCGATGATCCACGGCGACGACGTGGTGCTGGCCGTCCTGCCGATGTTCCACGTCTACGGCCTCAACGCGGTCCTCGGCGTCGCGTTGCACCATCGCGCCAAGCTGGTGCTCGCCGCGCGGTTCGACCCGCAGGGCACCCTCGACCTGATCGAGGACGAGGCTTGCAGCGTCATTCCCGTCGCGCCGCCGGTGTTCGCCTACTGGCGCGACGTCGACGGGCTGCGGGAGCGGCTCGGTCCGGTGCGCCTCATGCTCTCCGGCTCCGCGCCGCTCGCGCCGGAGCTGATGGAGGAGTTCACCGAGCTGACCGGCATCCCCATCCACCAGGGCTACGGCCTCACCGAGGCGGCGCCGGTCGTGACCAGCACCCTGGTCAGCAAGGAGCCGCAGACCGGCTCGGTCGGCGCGGCCCTGCCCGGTGTGGAGATCCGGCTCATCGACGAGTTCGGCAGTGCTCCGGAGGGCGAGGACGCTGGCGAGATCTCCATCCGGGGGGCAAACCTGTTCAGCGGCTACTGGCCCGACGGCTCGGACGGCCCCGACGCCGAGGGCTGGTGGTCCACGGGCGACGTGGGCTTCCTCGACCCGAGCGGCGACCTCTTCCTGGTCGACCGGCTCAAGGAGCTCGTGATCGTCTCCGGGTTCAACGTCTACCCGATCGAGGTCGAAGAGGTGATCCGCGAGGTCGACGGCGTCACCGAGGCCGCCGTCATCGGGGTGGACGACGAGCACCAGGGCGAGGCGGTCGTGGCCTACGTCGTCGCGCCGGGCCGGGACGCCGACGAGGTCGAGTCCGCCGTGCGCGCCCACTGCGAGACCAGGCTGGCGCGGTTCAAGCAGCCGAGCCGGGTCGAGGTGGTGGGGGAGCTCCCGGTCGGCGTGACCGGCAAGGTCCAGAAGGGCCGGCTGCGCGGCATGGAGCGGCGGCGGGCGCTGGGCCTGCTGGAGTGAGCGTGACCGCTCGCGTCACCCTCTACGGCAAGCCGGGCTGTCACCTGTGCGACGACGCCCGGGCGGTCATCGAGCGGGTGTGCGCGGACCTCGGGGAGTCGTACGAGGAGATCTCGATCCTCGACGACCCCGCTCTGGCGGACCGCTTCGGCGAGGAGATACCGGTGACCTTCGTCGACGGGCGGCAGCATGACTTCTGGCGGGTTGACGAGGCGCGCCTGCGAGCGGCACTGGCGGGCTGACCCGCCCCCGGTCAAGTCCAGGCGCTGTGGTATTGCCGACAATGGTTCGGTTTTGTTCTCCCGTTCACAAGCGCCTAGCCTGATCAGCGCGATCGCCGCCGGGGCAGACGGGCCTCTCGGTTCCCCTCCGGTGGCTGGAGAGAAGACCGGTACCACCAGTGACCGCACGGACGAACGGCCAGAGCGCCCGGGACATCCCCGAGGCCACGGTGGCGCGGCTGCCCGTCTACCTCCGGGCACTCAGCGCACTCGCCGAGGCGGACATCACGACCTGCTCGAGCGAGGAGCTCGCCGCTGCGGCAGGCGTCAACAGCGCCAAGCTGCGCAAGGACCTCTCCTACCTCGGCTCCTACGGCACGCGCGGTGTCGGCTACGACGTCGACTACCTGCGCTACCAGATCGCCCGCGAGATCGGCGTGACCCAGGACTGGCCTGTCGTCATCGTCGGCATCGGCAACCTCGGTCACGCGCTCGCCAACTTCTCGGGCTTCCGCAGCCGCGGCTTCCGGGTCGTGGCCCTCCTCGACGCCGACCCCGAGCGACACCGCGAGGTCGTCGCCGGCATCGACGTCCGGCCGTTCGACGACCTCGACGAGATCGTCGCCGAGCACGGCGTCGCGATCGGCGTCATCGCCACTCCGGCCAACGCCGCCCAGGCAGTCGCCGACGCCATGGTCGCCGCCGGCATCAGCAGCATCCTCAACTTCGCGCCGACGGTGATCGCGGTGCCCGACGGCGTCGACGTGCGCAAGGTCGACCTGTCGATCGAGCTCCAGATCCTGGCCTACCACGAGCAGCGCAAGGGCCACGACCAGCGGACCGTCGAGGTCGCGGAGGTGACCACGTGAGCGTGCTCGTCGTGGGCATCTCCCACAACTCCGCTCCGGTCGCGCTGCTCGAGCGCGTGGCGCCGGAGGCGGACGCCGTGCCCAAGCTGGTCCAGAAGGCCGCCGCGAGCGAGCACGTCGTCGAGGCCACGATCATCGCGACCTGCAACCGGGTCGAGATCTACGCCGAGGTCGACCGGTTCCACGGCTCGGTCGAGGAGCTCTCCATGCTCCTCGTCGAGCGTGCGGGTCACTCGACGGAGTCGATGCTGCCGCACCTCTATGTCCACTACGACGACGGCGCGGTCTCCCACCTCTTCCAGGTCGCCGCCGGGCTGGACTCGATGGCGGTCGGCGAGGGCCAGATCCTCGGCCAGACCCGCGACGCGCTGCGACTCGGCCAGGAGCTGGGCACCGTCGGACCCGCCCTCAACGTGCTGTTCCAGCAGGCCCTCCGGGTCGGGAAGCGCTCCCGCGCCGAGACCGACATCGACCGGGTGGCGCCGACGTTGGTGAGCGCCGCCCTGGACCGCTCGTCCGGCTCGCCGGGCGACCCGGGGTCCGTGGCCGGCCGCCGGGTGCTGGTCGTCGGTGCTGGTGCGATGGCCGGGCTCGCGACCGCGACCGTCACGCGCCGGGGCGCCGACCGGGTGACCGTGGCCAACCGGACACCGGAGCGGGCCTCCCGTCTGGCGACGGAGTACGCCGCCACGCCGGCCACGCTCGCCGACCTCCCGGACGCGCTGGCCGCCGCCGACCTGGTGATCGCGTGTGTCGGGGCGTCCGGCGTCCTCATCACCCGCGCGATGGTCGAGGAGGCCCGGCCGGAGGGTCGGCCCATGACGTTCGTCGACCTGGCCATGCCGCACGACGTGGACCCGTCGGTGAGCGACCTGCCGGGGGTCACCCGGATCGACCTGGGCGACCTCGCGGACGAGCTCCACGCGTCCGAGGCCGGCCGGGAGGTTGAGGAGGTGCGCCGGATCGTCACCGAGGAGGTCACTGCCTTCCTCGCGGCCCGGCGGCAGGCCAACGTCACTCCGACGGTCGTGGCGCTGCGCTCGATGGCGACGGCCGTCGTCGACGCCGAGGTCAGCCGACTCGCCGGCCGACTGCCCGACCTCGACGACGAGACCCGCGCCGAGATCCTCCAGACCATGCGCCGGGTGGCCGACAAGCTGCTCCACGAGCCGACCGTGCGGGTCAAGGAGCTGGCCAACGAGGAGGGCGCGGTGTCCTACGCCGCCGCGCTCGCCGAGCTGTTCGCCCTCGACCCCGAGGCGGTCGACGCGGTCACCAGGCCGGAGGGGCTGGCACCGTGAGGACCGTCAGGATCGGCACCCGCGCCTCGCTGCTCGCGACCACCCAGGCCGAGCTCGTGGCGGCGATGTTGCGCCAGCGGCTCGGGTGGGCGACCGAGCTGGTCGAGGTGACCACCGACGGTGACCGCAGCCAGGCCGGCGGCACGCCGCTGGCCGCGGTCCCGGCCGCCGGCACGGGGCTCTTCGTCGGTGCCCTTCGCGACGCGCTCCTGGCCGGCGAGGTCGACGTCGCCGTGCACTCGCTCAAGGACCTCCCGACCTACCCGCACGAGGGGGTCGTCCTGGCGGCGATCCCCACGCGCGAGGACCCGCGCGACGTCGTCGTCGCCCGCGACGGCCTGACTCTGGGCGAGCTGCCGGCCGGCAGCCGGGTCGGCACGGGCTCACCGCGCCGGGTCGCCCAGCTGCTGGCCCTCGGCCTCGGTTTGGACGTGGTCGGAGTTCGTGGCAACGTCGACACCCGCGTCGCCAAGGTCCGATCGGGCGAGCTCGACGCGGTTCTGCTTGCCCGCGCCGGCCTGGCGCGCATCGGCCGGCTGGAGGAGGTGACCGAGGTGCTCGACCCGCTGCAGATGCTGCCCGCACCCGGTCAGGGCGCCCTGGCCGTCGAGTGCCGCGCCGCCACCCCGGACGCCGACCTCGCCGCCCAGCTCGCACTCCTCGACCATCCGGCCTCCCGGGCCGCGACTGCCGCCGAGCGCGCGGTCCTGGCCACCCTCGAAGGGGGCTGCTCGGCCCCGGTCGGCGCGCTTGCCGACGTCGTCGAGGGTGAGGACGGCGAGGAGCTCTGGCTCCGCGCGGTCGCCCTGTCGACCGACGGCACGCTGTCGGTGCGCAGGTCCGCCTCCGGCGACGTCACCGACGCCACCGGGCTGGGCGAGCGCCTGGCCAAGGAGATGCTGGCCGACGGCGCCGCCGACCTCGAGGCAGGCACCGAAGCCGCCACCGAGGCCGCCACCCAGACGACCAACCACCCCACGACCTGATCACGCAAAGAGATAGACAGGGTGCACGACGCATGACGCGAGGCAAGACCACTTCAGAGGGCGAGACCACCACCCGCGGCTGGGTGTCGTTCGTGGGCAGCGGCCCCGGCGACCCCGACCTGCTGACGGTGCGCGCCGTCGACCTGCTCAAGCAGGCCGACGTCGTGGTGACCGAGTCCCCCGAGCACGCACCCATGGTTCGTCGGCTGCTCGGCATCACCGAGCCCCCGGCCGCCAACAGCGCTGACGGGGCGGAGGAGCCGGCAGCCGTCGAGGGCCCGACGTTCGTCGACGGTGGTTTCGGCGAGGACGGTCAGCCCCTGACCCACGCCGCCCGCGCGAAGGTGGTCGTCCGCCAGGCCAAGGGCGGGCGCCGCGTCGTGCGCCTGATGACCGGCGACCCGTTCCTCTACGCCTCCGGGCCGGAGGAGGCCCAGGCCTGCGCCAAGGCCGGCCTGCCCTTCGAGATCGTCCCGGGCGTCTCCTCGGTCTCGGCGGTGCCCGCCTACGCCGGCATCCCGCTGACCACCAAGAACCACCGCGAGGTGGCCGTGGTGACGTGCCACAGCTCGGTGGACTGGAGCCAGTACGCCGACGACCGCACGCTGGTGCTGCTCTCGGGCGTCAACATGTGCGGCGAGGTCGCCAAGGCGCTCATGGACGCCGGGCGCTCGCCGCAGACCCCGGTCGCGATGACCCGGGTCGGCACCACCACCGATCAGGAGACGGTGATCTCCACCCTCGAGAACCTCGCCGCCGACGTCCGGGCCGCCCGGATGGCGCCGCCCGCGATCATCGTGATCGGAGACGTCGTCGACCTGCGCGAGACGCTCTCCTGGTTCGAGACCAAGCCCCTGTTCGGCTGGCGGGTGCTGGTGCCGCGCACCAAGGACCAGGCCGGTCCGCTGGCCGCCCGGCTCCGCGGCTACGGTGCGGTCCCCGACGAGGTGCCCACCATCTCCGTCGAGCCGCCGCGCAACCCGCTGCAGATGGACAAGGCCGTCCGTGGGCTGGTCGAGGGGCGCTACGAGTGGATCGCCTTCACCTCGGTCAACGCCGTCAAGGCGGTCCGCGAGAAGTTCGAGGAGTACGGCCTGGACGCCCGCGCCTTCTCCGGGCTCAAGATCGCCGCGGTCGGTGACAAGACCGCCGCCGCGATCGCGGCCTGGGGCCTGCGCGCCGACCTGGTGCCCTCGGGCGAGCAGTCCGCCGCCGGCCTGCTGGCGGACTGGCCGGAGTACGACGAGCTGCTCGACCCGATCAACCGGGTCTTCCTGCCGCGCGCCGACATCGCGACCGAGAACCTGGTCGCCGGCCTGATCGACCTGGGCTGGGAGTGCGACGACGTCACCGCCTACCGGACGGTCCGGGCCACCCCGCCGCCGGCCGAGACCCGTGACGCGATCAAGTCCGGCCGGTTCGATGCGGTGGTGTTCACCTCGTCCTCGACGGTGCGCAACCTGGTCGGCATCGCCGGCAAGCCGCATCCCTCGACCGTCATCGCGGTCATCGGCCCGGCCACCGCCAAGACCGCCGAGGAGCACGGTCTGCGGGTCGACGTCCTGGCCGCCAAGCCGGACGTCGAGGTGCTGGTCGACGCGCTGGCCGACTTCGGGGCGGCCCGCCGCCTGGAGATGCTCGAGGCCGGCCAGCCGGTCACGCGTCCGTCCGAGCGCAAGCCCTCGGCCCGCAGGCGCCGGGCGGAGTAGCCGACATGGGCGAGGACGGCGTCGAGGTGACCCGGCCGCTGGTGCGGCCCCGCCGGCTGCGCCGTACGCCCGGCCTGCGCGCCCTGGTCGCCGAGACGTCGCTCGAACCGCGCAGCCTGGTGCTGCCGCTCTTCGTGCGCGAGGGCATCGACGAACCGGTCGCGATCTCCTCGATGCCGGGCGTCGTCCAGCACACCCGAGGCACGCTGCTCAAGGCGGTGGCCGAGGCGGCCGACCTCGGGCTCGGTGGGGTGATGCTGTTCGGCATCCCGGAGACCAAGGACGCCACCGGCACCGGAGCCGTCGACCCCGGTGGGATCCTCAACCTCGCCATCACCGACGTGGTGGGCGAGGTCGGTGACGCGCTCACCGTGATGAGCGACCTGTGCATCGACGAGTTCACCGACCACGGGCACTGCGGCGTCCTCACCCCCGATGGCCGCGTCGACAACGACGCCACCCTCGAGATCTACGCCGAGATGGCCCGCGCCCAGGCCGACGCCGGCGTCGACGTGGTCGGGCCGAGCGGGATGATGGACGGCCAGGTTCGCGTCGTCCGGGACGCCCTGGACGCGGCCAACCACGCCGAGGTCGCGGTGCTCGCCTACTCGACGAAGTACGCCTCGGCGTTCTACGGCCCCTTCAGGGAGGCGGTGGACAGCTCACTGGTCGGTGACCGACGCACCTACCAGCAGGACCCCCGCAACGGCCGCGAGGGCGTGCGCGAGGCGCTGCTCGACGTCGAGGAGGGGGCGGACGTGGTGATGGTCAAGCCCGCGCTCGGCTACCTCGACGTGGTCCGGGCCGTCCGCGACGCCGTCGACGTCCCGGTGGCGGCCTACAACGTCTCCGGCGAGTACGCCATGGTCGAGGCCGCGGCCGCGCAGGGCTGGATCGACCGCGAGGCCGCCATCTTGGAGTCCCTCACCTCGATCCGGCGGGCCGGCGCCGACGTGGTGCTGACCTACTGGGCCGCCGAGGCCGCCCGCCTCATCAGCCGCTGACCCCGGCGGCGCGGCTCTGCGGGCGTCGAGACGCACGTACTGGTTGTCATCTGGCCCTCAGGACAGCCAGAAGGTGTGTCTCGACGCCCCCGGGCCACGCATCAGACTCCCGCGTGGCCCGCGTGGCCCGCGTTGTCCGCACCCGCTACGGGTTCATGTAGCCCTCGAGGCAGGCGGCGAACGCCGCGACGTCGAGCTGGCTGATCCCGTCGGCCAGGCACTGGGCGGTGGCCTCGGCCAGGTTGAGGACCTCGTCGACCGGCTCCACGGACGTGGACGGCAGGTCGGGGACCTCGACCGGCGGCAGGCTGGGCGTGCTGGTGTTGGTGCCACCGCCACCGCCGCCGCCGTTGCCGCCGCCACCGCTGGCCGGCGGCGCCTCGGTCGGCTCGGTGGGTGCGGTCGGCTCGGTGTCCTCGTCGTCCTGCTCAGGAGTCTTGATCTCCTGCTGGCCCTGGCCGTTGCCGCCCACGACCGGGTCGGGGTCACGGACCAGGTAACCGGCCGCCACGGTGCTGTTGGGCACCGAGGTGAAGTCACCGAGCGTGTAGGCCTCCATGATGGAGAGCACCAGGTCGACGTAGGACTGGGAGTGGTTGTAGCGGTAGACCGCGGACTGACGGCCGGCGTCGGTGGCCAGGTCGTCGGAGCCGGAGCAGAGGTAGACCGCGGTGCCCAGCGCCGCGTCGTCGACGTCCTGCGGGTTGCGGACGCCGTCGCCGTCGGCGTCGACACCCACCACCGACCAGGTCGAGGGGATGAACTGCATCGGGCCGACCGCGCGGTCGTAGGTCGTGTCGTTGTCGTACTGGCCGGCGTCGGTGTCGAGGATCTCGGCGGTCTTGTTGGAGCCGTTGAGCGGGATGCCGTAGATGCCGGGGACGGCGAGGCCGGTGTTGTCCAGGACGTTGCCGTTGGCGCGGCCGTGGTTGGACTCGACGCGACCGATGGCGGCGATCAGCTGCCAGGTGAGGTTGCAGGACTTGTCCGCCGCGTTGATGACCGTCTCGGCGCGCTGGTAGGCGCTGAGGGCCGCGGAAGGGATGCCGGAGGTGGAGGCGGTGGAGACGATCTGCGACGCGTTGGCGTTGCCGATGCCGAGGCTGTCACCGTTGGACACGCTGGCGGGTGCCTCGATCGCCTGGGTCGGCACCGCGGTGCCGTCGGGCAGGGTCGCGTCCGCGGTGGGTGCGCCGGCGGCGAGCACGGCCGGTGCGTTGGCGCCGGCGATGCTCGCGGTGAACGCGGCCGAGAGCAGGGCGAGTGGCAGCAGCGCGGTGGCCTTGCGCAGGCGGCCGGTGCGTTCGGACTGTGCGGTCATTGCAGTGATCTCCCGGTTGCTCCCTTGATGCCCCCTCCAGAGCATCGCAGGCTTTCCAACGACCCGGGTTGCTCCGAAGTTACGCTGTGCTCCCGAGCGCACAGGTCGAACAGTGTGTGGTCACCGTCACGTTGCCAACGGTGATACCCCTCGGACGTGACGCGGAAACCGACCGTTCCCTCCCCTGGTCCAGACCAAGGTACGCCGGGCGCCGAGTGCCTGCCTATGGCCCGGTTGGGCCAGGGTTGAGCGGCTCGGGGATGATGAGGCGGTGCCTCCCGCAGTCGACTCGACCCCCGGTTCGGGCCTGCGCGGCGTCGCCGGGTCCGCGGCGCTGTTCGACCGCGCGAAGGCGGTCACCCCGGGAGGTGTGAACTCCCCGGTGCGGGCGTTCAACGCGGTCGGCGGCACCCCCCGGTTCATGGGTTCCGGCCGTGGCGCCTGGCTGACCGACGTCGACGGCAACGACTACGTCGACCTGGTCTGCTCGTGGGGACCGCTGCTGCTGGGGCACGCCCACCCCGAGGTGCAGGAGGCCGTGCTGGCCGCGGTCGCCCGCGGGACGTCGTACGGCACCCCCACCGAGACCGAGGTCGAGCTCGTCGAGGAGATCGTGGCCCGCACCCCGGTGGAGAAGGTGCGGTTGGTCAGCTCCGGCACCGAGGCGACGATGTCGGCGATCCGGCTCGCGCGCGGCTTCACCGGGCGCGACGTCGTGGTGAAGTTCGCCGGCTGCTACCACGGCCACGTCGACGCCCTGCTTGCCGCGGCTGGCTCCGGGCTCGCGACGTTCGCGGTGCCGGGCACCCCCGGGGTTCCCGAGTCCTCGACCGCGCTGACCCTCGTGCTGCCCTACAACGACAGGTCGGCGGTCGAGGCGGCGTTCGCCGAGCACGGCGACCGGATCGCGTGCCTGGTCACCGAGGCGGCCCCGGGCAACATGGGGGTCGTTCCCCCGGAGCCCGGGTTCAACGGCTTCCTCGCCGAGATCTGCCGGCGGCACGGCGCGCTTTTCGTCAGCGACGAGGTGATGACCGGCTTCCGGGCCTCCAGGCAGGGCCAGTGGGGGCTGGACGGCGCCGCCGAGGGCTGGGTCCCCGACCTGATGACGTTCGGCAAGGTGATGGGCGGCGGCTTCCCGGCGGCGGCGTTCGGGGGTCGCGCGGACGTCATGGCTCTGCTGGCGCCCGAGGGGCCCGTCTACCAAGCCGGGACGCTGTCGGGCAACCCGGTCGCCACCGCGGCCGGCCTGGCGACCCTGCGGCTGGCCACCGACGACGTCTACGCCCACCTCCTCCGGGTCGGCGACACGATCAAGGCGGCGACCTCTGACGCCCTGTCGGTCGCCGGCGTCGAGCATGTCGTCCAGAGCACCGGCACGATGTTCTCGGTCTTCTTCACCGGTGGCCCGGTCCGCGACTTCACCGAGGCCTCGCGCACCGACACGGATGCCTACGCCGCCTTCTTCCACGCGATGCTCGACGCCGGGGTCTACCTCCCGCCGTCGGCCTACGAGGCGTGGTTCCTCTCCTCCGCCCACGACGACCGGGCGGTGTCCGCCGTCCTCGACGCGCTGCCCGCCGCGGCCCGCGCGGCCGCAGCCACCCAAGCCTGAACAGGAGCCCCATGACCCCCGACACGACCGTCCACCTGCTGCGCCACGGCGAGGTCTACAACCCCGAGGGCGTGCTCTACGGGCGGCGCGACGGCTACCACCTCTCCGAGCTCGGGGTGCGGATGGCCGAGCGGGTCGCCGACGTGATCGGCGAGCGCGACATCGTGCACGTGGTGTCCTCACCGCTCGAGCGGGCCCAGGAGACGGGGCGTCCGCTGGCGAAGGCCCGCGGACTCGAGATCGTCACCGACGAGCGGGTGATCGAGTCGACCAACGTGTTCGAGGGCGAGCGGTTCGGCGTCGGCGACGGCGCGCTGCGCAAGCCGTCGGCCTGGCGGCACCTCTGGAACCCCTGGCGCCCCTCCTGGGGCGAGCCCTACAAGCACATCGTGGCCCGGATGATGTCGGCGGTGCACGACGCCCGGATCGCCGCCGCCGGCCACGAGGCGGTGGTCGTCTCCCACCAGCTGCCGATCTGGACGACCCGGCTGGCCGCCGAGAAGCGCTCGTTCCTGCACGACCCCCGCAAGCGCCAGTGCACGCTCTGCTCGCTGACGTCCTTCCACTTCGTCGGCGACCAGCTCACCCAGGTGTCCTACAGCGAGCCCGCCGGCGACCTCATCCCCATCAAGCACAAGTCGGCGCCGTTCTCCGCCGGTGGTGCGCCCGAGGAGAATCAGCCCCCGGCGTGAGCAGACTGCCGAGAGTCGCTGCGCTCGCGGTCGCGGTCGGGTTGCTGACCGTGGCCGGCTGCAGCGACCTCCAGGGCACGGACGGCAAGGACTACGTCGGCGGTGAGGGGGTCGTCGTCATCGAGCCGGAGGACCGGGAGGCCCCGGTGGAGGCGTCGGGGCAGTCGATCGCCGGCGACGAGCTCGACCTGGCCGACTACCGCGGTTCGGTCGTCGTCGCCAACGTCTGGTGGTCCGGATGCCTCCCCTGCCGTCGGGAGATGCCAGTGCTGGCAGACGTCGTCGACGACCTGGGTGACGACGCGGTGCTCCTGGGCATCAACATCCGGGACACGAGCGCGGACAACGCGCGCTCCTTCATGCGCGGGATCGAGGTGGACTTCCCGTCGTTCTACGACCCCGGGGGCGAGGTGCTGCTGGCGTTCGGGCGCATCCAGCCCCGGGCGCTCCCCAGCACCGCGGTGCTCGACCGCGACGGTCGGCTCGCGGCGCTCGTCACCGGCGAGATCACCAGCGCCGTCACGCTGCGCGACGTCATCGCCGACGTCCTCGCCGAGGACGGCTGAGGGATGGCCGACTGGTTCCAGCAGACCGCCGGGTCGGGCGCGCTGGCGCTGGCGATCCCGGTCGCGGTGCTGGCCGGCCTGGTCTCGTTCTTCTCGCCCTGCGTGCTGCCGCTGCTGCCCGGCTACCTCTCCTACGCCACCGGCCTGTCCGGCGCCGACCTGGCTGCCGGCGACGTACGCCGGGGCCGGATGCTGGCCGGTGCGGTGCTCTTCGTGCTCGGGTTCTCCGTCGTCTTCGTCGGGCTCGGCGTGCTGTCCGGCAGTGTCAGCAGGTTCTTCTTCGTCAACGCGCGGACCTTCGACGTCGTGCTGGGGATCCTGGCGATCGTGCTAGGGCTGGTCTTCATGGGTGCGCTCACCAACCTGCTGCCGTGGTCCCAGCGGGACCTGCGCGTGCACCGGGTGCCGGCCGTGGGTCTCGCCGCGGCGCCGGTGCTGGGCTTCCTCTTCGGGCTCGGCTGGACGCCCTGCATCGGCCCGACGCTGGGCGTCATCCTGACGTTGGCCTACAACGAGACCGGCTCCCGCGGCGGGCTTCTGCTCGCGTTCTACTCGCTGGGCCTGGGCATCCCGTTCATCATCGCGGCACTGGCCTGGCGGCGGGCGCTGACCGCGTTCGCCTGGGTCCGTCGGCACCAGGTGTGGGTGATGCGGATCGGCGGGGGACTCCTCATCCTGATCGGCGTCGCGCTGCTGACCGGGCTGTGGGCCGAGGCCGTCACCTGGGTGCAGATCCAGCTCGTCAGCGACTTCGAGGTGAGCGTGTGACCGCCACCGACGTGTTCTCCGACACCGAGCACGAGCCGCCGCGGCGGCGGACCGGTGAGCTGACCCTGCGTGAGCTGGCGCGCTGGAGCTGGCGACAGCTCACCTCGATGCGCACAGCCTTGGTTCTGCTCCTGCTGCTCGCTCTGGCCGCCGTACCCGGGTCGGTGATCCCCCAGCAGGACGTCGACGCGCTCGACGCCACCCGGTGGAAGGAGGCTCACGAGACCCTGACGCCGGTCTACGAGAAGCTCGGGCTCTTCGACGTCTACGGCTCGCCGTGGTTCGCCGCGATCTACCTGCTGCTGGTCGCGTCGCTGGTCGGCTGCATCGTTCCGCGCACGATGGTCTACGCCCGGGCGATCCGGAAGCCGCCGCCCGCGGCGCCGCGCAACCTCACCCGGCTTCCTGACCACGCGACCTACCGCACCGACGCCGACCCGGCCGAGGTGCTCGCCGCGGCCCGGGCCGAGCTGAAGCGCCGCGGCTACCGGCTCCGCGCGGAGGACTCCGGTGACACGGCGGTGAGCGCCGAGCGCGGCTACCTGCGCGAGGTCGGCAACCTGCTGTTCCACCTGGCGGTGCTCGTGGTGCTGGTGGGCTTCGCCCTGGGTGGGCTGTTCGGCTACAAGGGCGGCGTCATCCTGGTCACCGGGACGCCGTTCGCCAACAACCCGACGCAGTACGACGACTTCGTGCCCGGCAGCCTCTTCCAGGCTGACCGGATGGACGACTTCCGCTTCACCGTCGACGACTTCGACGTGGAGTGGATCACCGGCGGTGAGCGCAGGGGGATGGCCCGCAACTTCAACGCCGACGTCCGCTACCGCGAGGGCGACGGCGCGGAGGAGCAGTACGACCTGCGGGTCAACCACCCGCTGAAGGTCGGCAGCACCGAGCTCTTCCTCATCGGGCACGGGTATGCCCCTGTGGTCACCGTCCGCGACGGCAGCGGCGAGATCGCCTACTCCGGCCCGACGGTGTTCCTGCCGCAGGGACCTGACCTGCTCAGCTTCGGCGTGATCAAGGCTCCGGACGCCGAGCCGGACCAGATCGGGCTCGAGGGGTTCCTCTACCCGACCTTCGTGCTGGCCGACGGCAACCCGAGGAACCTCTACGGCGCGGCCGACAACCCCCTGCTCTCGCTGAACGTGTGGACCGGCGACCTCAACATGGACACCGGTCAGTCGCAGTCGGTCTACGTCCTCGACAAGTCGAACGCCGTGGCGGTGCCCGGCAAGAACGGGCAGCCCTACCGGATCGACCTGAGCATCGGCGAGACCGTCGACCTCCCCGAGGGGCTCGGGTCGGTGACCTTCGAGGACATGTACTCCTGGCAGCGGATCCAGATCAGCCAGACGCCCGGCAAGCGGATCGCGCTCGCCGGGGTGGTGCTGGCCCTGGTCGGGCTGATGGGCTCGCTGTTCATCCGCTCGCGCCGGGTCTGGGTGCGGGCGACCGCAACCGACGGCGGCGCAACGCTGGTGGAGGTGGCCGGCCTCGAACGGTCCGGCGGGGGCGACGTACGCTCGGTCCTCGACGACCTGGTCGACCGACTGGCCAGCGACCTGCGCGCCAAGGAGAAGGACGGGCCATGACCGACGCCTCGTGGGGCGACCTCAGCCAGCAGGCCATCGCGGCCGCCGGCGTCGTCTACTTCCTGGCCTTGATCGCGCACCTCGTCGAGTGGTCGGCGTTCGTCGGCTCGCGCCGGGCCAAGGTGACCGTGCACGTCGGTGCCGAGGCGCCGGCGTCTGGGCGGCCCGACGATCTACCAGCCGTCGACGAGCACCGGGTCGCCTTGTTCGGGCGGCTCGGCCTGCTCCTCACGGGCCTCGGCGCGGGCCTGCACCTGCTGGGCCTGGTCGGCCGGGGCATGAGCGCGGACCCCGACCGGGTGCCCTGGGGCAACATGTACGAGTTCACGATCTCCGGGACCTTCGTGGTCGCGCTGGTCTACCTGGTCCTCTACCGCCGCTTCTCCCTGGCCTGGATGGGCCCCCTGGTCGTCGCCACGGTCGTCGCGCTGCTGATGGTCGCGGTGATCTGGCTCTACGACCCGGTGGGCCCGCTTCCCGACGCCCTCGACTCGCCGTGGCTGGTGATCCACGTCGTGTCCGCGATCCTCGCCACCGGAGCCTTCACCGTCGGCGGCCTCATCTCCGTGGTCTATCTCGTCAAGGCGCGCCGCGGCGGCGACGGCGCCCTCCTCTCCCGAGTGCCGGCCCTCGAGGTCCTCGACCGGGTCGCCTACCGGATCCACGCCTTCGCGTTCCCGGTGTGGACCTTCGCGGTCCTGATCACCGGTCCGATCTGGGCCCACCAGGCGTGGTCGTCCTACTGGAACTGGGACCCCAAGGAGGTCTGGGCGTTCATCACCTGGGTCGTCTACGCGGCCTACCTGCACGCCCGTACGACCGCCGGCTGGAAGGGCCGCAACGCCGCGATCCTGGCCCTGGTCGGCACCGCCACGCTGTGGTTCAACTTCATCGGCATCAACTACTTCTCGAGCTCCAGCCAGCACTCGTATGCGAATGCGCAGTCGGCGCTGCTGACGGGGGAATCCTCCAGCCCCCGCGACCCCACAATCAGGCCGAGCTGATCCCACCCGGCTCGTCGGTGTCGAGCGACCGGCCGATGACCATCCGCTGGATCTGGTTGGTGCCCTCGAAGATCTGCATCACCTTGGCCTCGCGCATGTAGCGCTCGACCGGGAAGTCGCGGGTGTAGCCGTATCCACCGAAGACCTGGACCGCGTCGGTCGTCACCTTCATCGCGTTGTCGGTCGCCACCAGCTTGGCGACCGACGCCTCGCGCCGGAACGGCAGGCCGGCGTCCTTGAGCCGGGCCGCGTGCAGCGTGATCGCGCGCGCCGCCTGGGTGTTGGCCTCCATGTCGGCCAGCACGAATGCGAGGCCCTGGTGGTCGATGATCCGCTTGCCGAAGGTCTCCCGCTCCTGCGCGTACGCCAGTGCGGCGTCCAGGGCTCCCTGCGCCAGGCCGGTCGCCACCGCGGCGATGCCGAGCCGGCCGGAGTCCAGTCCCTCCAGCGCGATCCTCAGGCCCTCGCCCTCGGCGCCGAGCAGCCGGTCGGCGGGGATGCGGACGTCGTCGAAGTTCATCGCCGTCGTCGTCGACCCGGTGAGGCCCATCTTCTTCTCCGGCGGGTTCGCCGACAGGCCGGGCGCGTCGGCGGGCACCAGGAAGCACGAGATGTCGTTGCGGCCCTCGCCCGTCCGTGCCATCACCTTGTAGAAGTCTGCGAAGCCGCCGTGCGTCGTCCAGGCCTTGGTGCCCTTGATGACCCACTCGTCACCGTCGCGGCGCGCGGACGTCCGCATCGCGGCCGGGTCGGAGCCGGCGTGCGGCTCGGAGAGGCAGTAGGCGCCGAGCAGCTCGCCGCCCAGCATGTCGGGCAGCCAGCGCCGCTTCTGCTCCTCGGTGCCGCGGGTGACCAGGCCGAAGCAGGACAGCGCGTGCACCGACACCCCGACGCCCACCGACGCCCAGACGGCACCGATCTCCTCGAGCACCTGGAGGTAGACCTCGTAGGGCAGCGCGCTGCCGCCGTACTCCTCGGGGTAGGGGAGTCCCAGCAGACCGGTGCGTCCGAGCATCAGGAACACGTCGCGCGGGAAGGAGCCGTCCGCCTCGGCCGCCGCCGACCTGGGTGCCAGCTCGTCGGTCGCGATCTGCCTGACCAGCCGCAACAGGTCGGCGGTCTCGTCGGTCGGCAGCACGCGTCGGGCGGTCATGGGCCCACGGTATGCGGCGGGTCGCCACGTGGCAGTCTGCACCTGTGACCGGTTCCGCGATGTACCCCGCGTTCCCCGCACCCTCCGCCAGGGCCGCCGAGCTCTACGACGCCCTGGTGGCGTTCATGCAGGACGAGGTGTTCCCCGCCGAGGCGCAGCTCGAGCGCGGCCAGACCCAGGCCGGCCTCGACGGCCGCGAGCCCCCGCCCGTGCTGGAGGAGCTGAAGGCCAAGGCCAAGGAGCGCGGCCTCTGGAACCTCTTCCTGCCCTCGGAGTCGGGCCTGACCCAGCTGGAGTACGCCCCGATGGCCGAGCTGACCGGCTGGTCGCTCGAGCTCGCCCCGGAGGGCACCAACTGCGCGGCTCCCGACACCGGCAACATGGAGCTGCTCCACCTGGTCGGCACCGACCAGCAGAAGAAGGAGTGGCTCGAGCCGCTGCTCGACGGGCAGTTCCGCTCGGCGTTCGCCATGACCGAGCCGGCGGTCGCGAGCTCGGACGCGACCAACATCGAGACCCGGATCGTGCGCGACGGCGACGAGTACGTCATCAGCGGACGCAAGTGGTGGATCAGCGGCGCCGCCGACCCGCGGTGCCGGGTGTTCATCGTGATGGGCAAGACCGACCCGGACGCACCCACCCACCGCCAGCAGTCGATGGTCATCGTCCCCGCCGACACCCCTGGCGTCGAGGTCGTGCGCGACTACCCGGTCTTCGGCGGCTACGACCGGCACGGTCACTGCATGCTCGACTTCCACGACGTCCGCGTCCCGGTCGCCAACCTGCTCGGCGAGGAGGGCGGTGGCTTCGCCAACGCCCAGGCCCGGCTGGGTCCTGGCCGGATCCACCACGTCATGCGTGCCCTTGGGGCCGGCGAGCGGGCGCTGCAGCTGATGGTCGAGCGCACGAAGTCGCGGACCGCGTTCGGCAAGACCCTGGCCGAGCAGTCGGCGGTGCGCGAGCGGATCGCGGAGTCCCGTGTCGAGCTCGAGCAGGCGCGGGCGCTGTGCCACCGAGCGGCGTACGCCGTCGACAGCGAGGGCAACAAGGCGGCCCGTCATCTCATCGCGGCCGCCAAGGTGTCCGTCCCGCGCATCGTCACCGGCGTCATCGACCGGGCGATCCAGGTGCACGGCGGCGCGGGCGTCTCGAGCGCCACACCGCTGGCCGCGCTCTATGGCTGGCATCGGGCGATGCGCATCTTCGACGGGCCGGACGAGGTGCACCTGGCCTCGCTCGGCCGGCACGAGCTGACCCGCGAGCCCACCTTCCGGATCGGGGAGGGTTCGTGACCGACTCCGTCCTCACCGAGCGCCGCGACGGCGTCCTGGTCATCACGATCAACCGGCCGGAGGCCAAGAACGCCGTCAACGGCGCGGTCGCCGCGGGCATCGCGGCGGCGCTCGACGAGCTCGACGCGGACGACGACCTGCGCGTCGGCGTCCTCACCGGGGCCGGGGGAGTGTTCTCGGCCGGCATGGACCTCAAGGCGTTCCTGACGGGCGAGGTGCCGGTCATCGAGGGTCGCGGGCTCGGCGGTCTCACCGAGGCGCCGCCACGCAAGCCGCTCGTCGCCGCCGTCGAGGGCTGGGCCCTGGCCGGTGGCTTCGAGCTGGTGCTGGCCTGCGACCTGGTGGTGGCCGCGGAGACCGCGCGGTTCGGCGTACCCGAGGTCAAGCGGGCGCTGGTCGCCGGAGCCGGCGCCGCGCTGCTGCTGCCGCAGCGCATCCCCCGCACCATCGCGCTCGAGCTGCTCCTGACCGGCGAGCCGATCGACGCCCAGCGGGCCGCGGACCTGGGCCTGGTCAACCGGCTCACCCCCGAGGGCGGGGCTCTCGAGGGGGCGCTGGCGCTGGCCGCGACGATCGCCGCCAACGGGCCGCTCGCGGTCGCGGTCACCAAGCAGATCGCGACCTCCTCGCGCGACTGGTCGACCGAGGAGGGGTGGCAGAAGCAGTCGGAGCTGATGATGCCGGTCTTCGTTTCCGAGGACGCCCAGGAGGGTGCGACCGCGTTCGCCGAGAAGCGGCCGCCGGTCTGGAAGGGGCGCTAGCCCCGGCCCGCGGGAGTTTCATCGGCCGGCCGACAAAACCCACGCCGGGACGACGAACCTTCGTCGTCCAAGCGTGAGTTTCGTGGCGCGCTCGCGGGAGTTTCGTCGGCCGGCCGATGAAACTCCCACCGGGCGATCAGCCCATCCGCTTCTCGAGCCAGGTCGTCACGTCGGTGAGGACCTGGTCCTGCTCGGGCTCGTTGAAGATCTCGTGGAACAGGCCGGGATAGATCGTCAGCGTCTTGTCGGTCGAGCCGGCGAGCTCGTCGACCAGCTTGCTGCCCTCCGGATTGGTCAGCTTGTCTTTCTCGCCGTGCATGACCAGCAGCGGAAGGGTCAGCGACGGCAGCCGGGCCGGGAACGTCTGGAGGCGGTTGAGCAGCGCGGCGCCGGTGCCCGCCTTGACCTTGCCGTGGTAGTTGAGCGGATCGTTCTCGTAGGCCTCGACGATCTCCGGGTCACGCGAGACGCTCTTGGGGTCCAGCGCGAGCGTGCCCAGGGTCGGCACGACCTTGCCGAGCACCTTGGCGATCGCGACCAGCCACGGCGGCTGGTCCTCGCCGGGCAGCACCAGCGGGCCCGAGAGCACCAGCGCGGCGAGGTCGGCCTGGTGGTCCAGCGCGTAGTCGAGCGCGATGAGCCCGCCCATGCTGTGGCCCAGGAGGTAGGTCGGTGCCCCGTCGACGAGGGTGAGCTTGCGCAGCGTCTCCAGGTCGGCGGTGTAGTCCGAGACGTCGCGGGTGTCGCAGCGGGGACCGCCCGACTTGCCGTGGCCGCGGTGGTCCGGCACCGCGACCCGGAGACCGAGGGCGGTGAGCCGCTCGGCGACGTGGGCGTAGCGGCCCCGGTGCTCGCCCAGGCCGTGCACGACGAGGATCAGGCCCTTGGGCGGGCCGGCCGGCTCGTAGACGTCGTACTCGATGGTGGTGCCACCGACCCCGCTGAACGTGCTGGTCGAACGGGTCATCCAGGTCTCCTCGGTCGCGTTGTGCGCGAATCCTAGTGACACACCGCGGCCGAGGTCGGCGCGAGGCGGCGCTCAGCCGGTGCTGACCACGATCCGGGTCCCGCTTGGGACGACCAGCGTGTCGCCGTCGACGGCGGCGACCAGCGAGGCCACGACGTCGCGCAGCGAGACGACACCGGCGAGCAGGTTGTCTGTGAGCACCGGGAGGTGGCGGATCTCGGCGTCGAGCATCACCCGGGCGGCGTCCAGGATCGGCTCGTCGGACTGGATCGTCACCAGGTCGGGGACCATGGCCTCCCCCACGAGCAGGTGCTCCGGGTCGGCCCCCGCGGCCAGGTGGGAGACGACGTCGCGCTCGGAGAGGATGCCGGCCAGGCCGCCCTCGCGCAGCACGAGCACGACACCGATCGAGTCGCCGGCCAGCGTGTCGACGGCCTCGGACAAGGTGGCTTCGTGGTCGATCGTGGCCACGGGCCAGCTCATGATGGTGGAGACGGGACGCTCGGGTCGCGGGCTGGTCATCGAAAGCACCTCCACTAGGGGGATCTGTCACCCCAGTCTTGGGCTCCGGCGCCGCGTTGAACCGGGCACAACGTCCCGGGTCTGGCCGCCCTTCGGCCCCTCCGGATGGGCCCCTCCTTGCGCCCGGGGATGAGCCCGGTCAAAGAGGACCGGGCTCATCACATCCGCGGCCGGCGAAGGCAAACACGGCCGGCGTAGGCCCCGTGGGACTCGAACCCACAACCAAGAGATTAAAAGTCTCCTGCTCTGCCAATTGAGCTAGGGGCCCGGGGGCGAACGGCGCTGGGTGGACGCGCGCGTAGTCCCTGAATCCTGCCACCCCCGGGCCGGTGTCAGGAATCAGGGACTACGGGTGGGAAACGACCCCCTGGTGGTTTCCCGAGCCCGGGGACCCTGACCCCTCGGGGTCCCCGGGCTGGTTCTGGGGAGATTCAGTTGTCGTAGCTCAGTGGTCGCTCAGGGGTGACTCAGTGACGCCGCTTGGCGTTCTTGACCTCGAGGGCGCCGATGTCGGAGCCGCGCTTGCCATCGCCGTTGCCGTCGACGCCGACCTTGGTGCCGCGCAGATCCCGCTTCATCGTGGCCTTCTTGACCCGGTCGACCGCGGGGCTGCCGGCCCGGAGACCCAGGCGGGAGTTGCGGAACTGCGGGTCGATGACCCGGTCACCCGGGAGGAGGGTGACGCTCCACATGGAGCCCCTCCAGTAGATGTTGTTGCCGCCGGCGCGCTGGCCCTCGAGGTGACCGATGAGACCGGCCACGTCGAAGATGTTGTTGTACATCGCGAACAGATCCGTGGTGCAGCCGGCGTAGCAGACGAAGCCGCGTGAGTTGCTGCCGGTGAGCTTGACTGTGTTGTTGACGGCGACCGTGCCGCGGACGGGGCCGAAGTAGTCGTCGGTGCCCCGGGTGATCAGGAACTCGGAGTCCTGCAACGACGAGGTGGCCACGTTGTAGGCGTACGTCGTGTCCGCGGACCGGCTGTTGCCCAGCTCGGTGAAGGTCCGGTTGTTCTTGGCGACGTTGTGGTGGACCACGGTGCCGATGCCCCCGTAGATCTCGACCGCCGAGCCGTCGCTGCCGAAGTCGGCGGAGGGCGCCCAGTTGTCGGTGATCCTGTTGAACGCGACCTCGGTGTCGTCGCCGACCACCACGACACCGACGGCGCCGTAGTCGTCGTACGCGCCGGGCGTGTTGGCGGCCATGACGTCGTTGTGGTGCAGGTAGTTGCGGACCACGCGGGTGCGCAGCGAGCCGGCGTCCACCTCGATGCCGTGCATGTTCTTGGTGGCCTCGACCCTGGTGATCAGGTTCTCGGTGCCCCGGCTCCAGATGCCCACCCGGCACCCGGAGACCCGGATGTTGGTGACCGTGACGTAGGACGCGCCGACCATCACGCAGAAGTCGTTGGTGTTGTTGCTCAGGCGGGGCTTGCCGGCACTCTTGGGGCCGTAGGCGCCGATCGTGATGCGCTTGGCGGCGGTGCCGCTGCGCCACACGCCGAGCTTGCCGGTGAACGAGGCGCCGCGCTCGAGCAGGACCTTGTCGCCGGGCTGGAGGTTGAGGCTCTCCACGCGGCCCACCGACCTCAGCGCCTGCTCGGGGCTGGTGCCGCTCGCCGAGTCGTTGCCGCTGGGGGACAGGTAGTAGGTCGTCCCGCCGGTGTTGGCGACGGCGGTGTCGAGGCTCGCCAGCGGGAGGACCGCGGCGGCGGTGCCGATCGCGAGTGCCGCGCCGGCGACGCGGCGCAGGGACTGGCGGGGACGGGGGAAATGCGAGTACTTGGACATCGGGGGCCATCCAGGTGGGGTCTTGGGAGGCGGCCGACCGGGGGATCGGACCGCTTCCCTGGTGGGGAGTGACCCTGGGGGGAGGTCACACCACAAGGGTGGACCCCGAGTAACAGGTTGTGAACAGACTTCGTTACCAGTCATTCGATGTCCGCGTACCTAGTCACATCGGACTAGTACGAACGGCCCACAAATGTGAGGAATCTGTGCACTTCTGAGATCAATGGGGCGCCTGAGGAGGCAATCCATCTAGACCAGGGCACCTCGACGACACCCATCGGCCACATGGGGGTAACAGAAGCGCGTCGCGAGTGGGGCGGGCGGGCCGGCGTCGCAGCCGGCGTCGCAGAGAGGTCACCGAGTCGTCCACGAAGTTTCACGCCCGCGAATCACACAGACCCCGCCATGGGGTTTGCAGGGCGGCCAGGCTTGGTAGTGTCATGCCTGCAACAGGTGCAAAGTTCCAGCTGGTCTGACGCCCGCGGAGTTTGTGATCCAACGGCGTTTCGTAAGTGTGGTGCCCTTTTCCACATCTCGGAGCGACGTGTCACCGCATCTGATGCGGGGTCCTCGAAGTGAGGGCTTCATCGCACCGATATAGGAGTTAACGAGCAATGGCTCAAGGCACCGTGAAGTGGTTCAACGCCGAGAAGGGTTTCGGCTTCATCGCGCAGGAGGACGGCGGCGACGACGTCTTCGTGCACTACTCGGCGATCCAGTCCCAGGGCTACAAGTCGCTGGACGAGAACCAGAAGGTCGAGTTCGACGTCACCCAGGGTCCCAAGGGCCCCCAGGCTGAGAACGTTCGCCCTCTCTGACTCACCCGAGTCTGCAGATGCGAGGCCCCACCCGCTCGGGTGGGGCCTCGTGTCCTGTCCGGGTGGTGTTGCGGCGGTGACCAACCACCCGTTCGGATCAGAGCCGCAGGGACGCCGAGCGGTCTACGCTGGGTCGCAGGACCAACCCCGCGCGGGGTACCGTCGCCGTTACTCCGTCGTTGTCAATCCAAAGCTGTCCGTCGAGAGGGGTGTCTCGGGTGCATGACCAGTTCGATGTGACCCTCGAGGACGCCGACCTGCTCGGCGAGGTGGAGCTCACCACCAACCTCATCATCGCCGCGAGCGAGACCGACGAGCACCTCACGACGGCTCAGATCGACGCCATCCTCGGCGTCACCCCGCTGGCGAGCTGACCCAGGCCCGTCCGGCGCCCCGTCGTCGTCCGTGGTCGTTCGTCCTTGACGAATTACCCTAGGGGGGTAGGGTAGGGGCATGAGTGACACGACAAGCCACGGCTACCTACACCACAAGGACGACGTCCTGGCCCGTCTCAAGCGGATCGAGGGCCAGGCCCGCGGCCTGCAGCGGATGGTCGAGGAGGAGAAATACTGCATCGACATCCTCACTCAGGTCTCCGCCATGACGAAGGCCCTGCAGGCGGTCTCGATCAACCTGCTCGAGGACCACATGAACCACTGTGTCGTCGACGCGGCACGCGCCGGGGACGCCGAGGGGCGGGCCAAGGTGGGCGAGGCCGTCGACGCGATCGCCAGGCTGGTGAGGGCATGACCGTCTCCAGCACCTGGACCGTGACCGGCATGACCTGCGGCCACTGCGTCGCCTCGGTGACCGAGGAGGTCGCCGCGCTGGCCGGTGTCGAGGACGTCGAGGTCGACCTCGCGACCGGCCGCGTGGTCGTGACCAGCGCCGAGCCGCTGGACCGCGCCGACGTGGCCGCGGCGGTGGACGAGGCCGGCTACACGCTGGCCTGACCCGATGACCCGGTTCGACAAAGCACCCGTGCGCGCCGCGGCGTACGTCGCGGTGTTGGCGGTCGTCCTCGTGGCCGCCCTCGGCCTGGGCCGACTGGTCGGTCCGGTGGACGTCGGCGCCGCGCCCGCCCATCCGGCCGACGACGAGCACGCCTCCGGAGGGACGGCCGAGGCCCTGCCCCACGGCGAGGAGCACGCCGAGGACACTGCGAGCGCGGTGACCACGGGCCTGGTCCAGCAGCTCGACGGCTACCGGCTCGAGCTGTCGGCGACCCGGTTCGCCCCGGGCGAGCAGCCGTTGATGTTCACGGTCGTCGGCCCCGACGGCGAGCCGGTCAGAGCGTACGACGAGGCGCACGAGCGCGACCTGCACCTGATCGTCGTACGCCGCGACCTCACCGGGTTCCAGCACCTCCACCCGACCCTGGACCCGGCGTCCGGCGAGTGGTCCACCACCGTGGCGTTGGAGCCCGGCTCGTGGCGCGTGCTCGCGGACTTCGTCCCGGCCGGCGGAGACCAGGTCGTCCTGGGGGCGGACCTGGTGGCCGAGGGGCCCGGGAGCAGCGCGCCCCTGGGCGAGGACGCGCTGGTGGCCTCTGTCGATGGCTACGAGGTGACCCTGGATGCCTCGCCGGTGGCCGGGGAGGAGACGCCCGTCGTGGCCACCGTGCGCCGCGACGGACTCCCGGTCACCGACCTGGGTGACTATCTCGGGGAGCCCGGTCACCTGGTCGTGCTCCGCGACGGCGACCTCGCCTACATCCACGGCCACCCGGCGGGCGCGGCCGGCGCGGGCCCCACCGTCCCGTTCGCCGTGACCTTCCCGAGCGCGGGGCGCTACCGGCTGTTCCTGGAGTTCGAGCACGCGGGAGCCGTGCACGCCGCGGCGTTCACCCTGAGCGTGGAGGACAGCGATGAGCACTGACCTGACCCGTGACGTCGAGCTCGACATCACCGGCATGACCTGCGCGTCGTGCGCCAACCGGATCGAGCGCAAGCTCAACAAGCTGGACGGCGTCTCCGCGAGCGTCAACTACGCGACCGAGAAGGCGCGGGTGACCTACGCCGAGCCGGTCACCGCCGACGACCTCCTGGCCACCGTCTCGGCGGCGGGCTACGCCGCCGCGCTCCCCAGGCCGCCCGCGCCGCCCGCGCCGCAGGACGGGTCCGGCGCCGCCGCTGCCGAGGAGGGCGCGGACCCCGAGCTCGACCGGCTGCGCCAGCGGCTCGTGGTCTCGGTGCTGCTCACCGTGCCGGTCGTGCTGCTGGCGATGGTGCCCGCTCTCCAGTTCGACGCCTGGCAGTGGGCGTCGCTGACGCTGGCGACCCCGGTGGTCGTCTGGGGCGCCTGGCCGTTCCACCGGGCCGCGTGGACCAACCTCCGGCACGCGGCGACCACGATGGACACGCTCGTCTCGGTGGGGGTGCTCGCGGCGTACGCCTGGTCGCTGGCGGCCCTGTTCGCGGGCTCGGCGGGCGAGATCGGGATGACGCACCCCTTCGAGCTGACGGTGGAGCGCAGTGACGGGCTCGACTCGATCTACCTGGAGGCGGCCACCGGCGTCACCACCTTCCTGCTGGCCGGTCGCTGGTTCGAGCGCCGCTCGAAGCGCCGGGCCGGTGCGGCGCTGCGCGCGCTGATGGACCTCGGTGCCAAGGACGTGGCGGTCCTCGCCGACGGACCCGACGGCAGCGCGGAGACGCGCATCCCCGTCGATCGGCTGAGCGTGGGCGACCACTTCGTGGTGCGGCCGGGGGAGAAGGTCGCCACCGACGGCGTCGTCGAGCGCGGCAGCTCGGCGGTGGATGCCTCGATGCTGACCGGCGAGTCGGTGCCGGTCGAGGTGCGACCCGGCGACGAGGTCACCGGCGCCACCCTCAACGCCGGCGGCCGGATCGTCGTGCGGGCGACCCGGATCGGGAGTGACACCCGGCTGGCGCAGATGGCGCGGCTGGTCGAGGAGGCCCAGCACGGCAAGACCCAGGTCCAGCGGCTCGCCGACCGGATCTCGGGCGTCTTCGTGCCCGTGGTCGTCGCCCTGGCCGTGGCCACGCTGGGCTTCTGGGTGGGCGCGGGCACCGGTGGGGCGTTCGCGGTCAGCACCGCGGTGGCGGTCCTGATCATCGCCTGCCCCTGCGCCCTGGGCCTGGCCACGCCCACCGCCCTGCTGGTCGGCACCGGCCGAGGCGCCCAGCTCGGCATCCTGATCCGCGGCCCGGAGGTGCTCGAGTCGACCCGCCGCGTCGACACCGTGGTCCTCGACAAGACCGGCACCGTCACGACCGGGCAGATGACCCTCGTCGACGTCGTCGCCGCCGACGGCGAGGACGCCGACGACGTACGCCGTCTGGCCGCTGCTGTGTCTGCAGGCTCGCTGCATCCGGTGGCCCGCGCGATAGTCCCAGACGTTTCGCACGGCGACACGCCGCAGGCCGGTGCGGAACGTCTGGGACTATCCCGCCGCCCGGCCCCCGCTGTGGACAACTTCGAAAGCCACGACGGGCTGGGGACGAGCGGGACCGTCGAGGGGCGCGAGGTGGTAGTGGGGCGCCCCGAGCTGGTGACGTCGCGGGGGATGACTGTCCCGCCCGAGCTCGAGGCGTCGATGACCCGGGCCCGGGAGGCGGGCCGGACCGCGGTGCTGGCGGGCTGGGACGGACGGGCCCGCGGGGTCCTGGTCGTCTCAGACGTCGTCAAGGCGACCTCTGCCGAGGCGGTGCGCGACCTGCGGGCGCTGGGGCTCGAGCCGATCCTGCTGACCGGCGACCACGAGGTGGCGGCCCGGGCCGTCGCCGCCGAGGTGGGCATCGACACCGTGGTGGCCGGCGTACTGCCCGCCGACAAGGTCGCGGAGGTGGCCCGGCTGCAGGAGCAGGGCCGGGTCGTGGCAATGGTCGGCGACGGGGTCAACGACGCCGCGGCGCTGGCCACGGCCGACCTGGGCATCGCGCTCGGGACGGGCACCGACGCCGCGATGGCCGCGGCCGACCTCACGCTCGTCGGGGGTGACCTGCGCAGCGCGGCGGACGCGGTGCGGCTCTCGCGCCGCACCCTGACCACGATCAAGGGCAACCTGGTCTGGGCGTTCGGCTACAACCTGGCCGCCCTGCCGCTGGCGATGACCGGCCTGCTCAACCCGATGGTGGCGGGTGCGGCGATGGCGCTGTCGTCGGTCTTCGTGGTCAGCAACAGCCTGCGGCTGCGCCGCTTCACGTAGGCGGGTCAGTCGTCGGCACGCCGGCGCTCGAGGAGCACCGTGTCCCGCCAGACCCCGTCGAGCTGCGCGATCCGGGGACGCACGGCCAGGGTGCGGTAGCCCGCCGCGTGGTGCAGGGCGATGGAGGCTCGGTTCTCGGGGAAGATCGAGGTCTGCAGCGTCCACAGGCCGCCCGCGTCGGCCTCGGTGACCTGGCGGAAGAGGAGCGCCTTCCCCACGCCCCGGCCGCGCGCCGCCTCGGCGACGTAGACGCTCGTCTCGCCCACGCCGGCGTAGCACGACCGCGACGACACCGGGCTGACCCCGGTCCAGCCCACGACCACCGGGCCCTCGTCGCCGGCGGTCTCGGCGACCCAGCGGTGCCCCGGCAGCCACTTGTCCGCGAGCGTCTCGAGCGGGGGCACCTCGGTCTCGAAGGTGGCGTTCCTGGTGGCGATGCCCTCCGCGTAGATGTCGCGCACGACAGGGAGGTCGGCGTCGGTCATCGCGCGGGTGGTGACGCCCTCGGGCAGGTCGTCCGGGCAGCACGGTGCCTCGGCGAGCGTGCCCATCACGACGTCGGCGGCGTGGGGGAGGCCGGAGCAGCACGCCGGGTTGACCGAGACGACCGAGGCCGTGCCGACCTTGTCGACGGCCACGAACCCCACCTCGGCCAGCCGCCGCACGTGGTGGGAGCAGGTCGACTGGCTGATGCCGAGTGCTTCGGCGAGATCGCCCACCCGCACCGACCCCGCGGGCGCCGTCGAGACGGTGTGGAGCAGTCGGACCCGGGTGGGGTCCGACAGCGTCGCGAACCACTCGGCGTACGTCGCGGCGGCGGCCGGGTCGAGGCCGGCCCGGGGTGCGGCGGCCGCCGGCTCGCAGCAGTCGTCCGGCTCGACCGCCGAGGGAACAGGGGTGATGTCGAGCGTGCTCACGCCGCCACCTTACATCGACAGTGATCGATGGTTGCTTTCATCGACGCCAGTCGATACAGTCCTGCATCGACAACGATCGATGGATGTGTGAGGACCTTGTCATGACCGCACGACCCACGCCCGACCTGCCGCTTGTCCCACTTGTCATCGTCGGCGCCGGACCGATCGGCCTGACCGCCGCCGCCCACGCGCAGGCGCGCGGGCTGCGGACGCTGGTGTTGGAGGCCGGGTCCCAGGTGGGAGCCTCGGTGCGCGAGTGGGGCCACGTCCGGCTCTTCTCGGCCTGGCGCGAGCTGGTCGACCCGGTCGCGGAGTCGCTGCTGACGCCGCGCGGGTGGGTCCGGCCCGACCCCGACTCCTATCCCGTCGGCGCGGAGTGGGTCGACCACTACCTGACCCCGCTGGCCGAGGCCCTGGCCGCCACCGGGCTGGTCGAGGTGCGGACCGGCCACCGGGTCGTCGGGGTGGCCAAGCGGGGTCGCGACCGCCTGGTCGACTCCGGCCGCGAGGGCACGCCGTTCGCCGTGCACGTCGAGCACGACGGCGTGCAGTCCCGCCTGTTCGCCGGGGCGGTCATCGACGCCTCCGGCACCTGGACCGGACCCAACCCGCTGGGCGCGGACGGGCTCCCGGCGGTGGGGGAGGCGGAGCACCGCGACCGCATCACCTACGGCATCCCCGACTTCGACGACGACGAGGTGCGCGCCCGCTACGCCGGCAAGCGGGTCGCGGTGGCCGGCCGGGGTGCCTCGGCCCAGAACACCCTGGTGGGGCTGGCCGGCCTGACCCGCGACGTCCCGTCAACGGCGGTCGTCTGGCTCCTGCGCCGACCCGGGGTGGAGGACGCCTTCGGCGGTGGCGACAACGACCAGCTCGAGGCCCGTGGGGCGCTGGGCAAGCGGGCCGAGGCGGCCGTGTCGACCGGCAACGTCGACGTGGTCACCGGTTTCCGCGCCGAGCAGGTCGCCGCGCAGCCCGATGGCCGACTCACGCTCACCGGCGCCGACGGCCAGACCGTCCCCGACGTCGACGAGGTCATCGTGGTGACCGGGTTCCGCCCCGACCTCACCTGGTTGAGCGAGGTGCGCCTCGACCTCGACCCGGTGCTCTCCGCCCCGAGTGCGCTGGCGCCGCTGATCGACCCCAACGTGCACTCGTGCGGCACCGTCTATCCGCACGGCGCCGCCGAGCTCGGGCAGCCCGAGCCGGGCCTGTTCCTGGCCGGCATGAAATCCTACGGTCGGGCGCCGTCCTTCCTGGCGCTCACCGGGTTCGAGCAGACGAGGAGCATCGTGGCCGAGATCGCGGGTGACCACGAGGCCGCCGCCCGGGTCGAGCTGGTGCTGCCCGAGTCCGGGGTGTGCGGTGGATCGGGGGTGTTCGACGGACAACCCTCGGAGGCCAACGGCGGCGCGTGCTGCGCCCCCGCGCAGCCCGAGCTGATCAGCATCGGCGCTCCCGGAGGTTCCGGCTGCGGATGACCCTGCCCGACACGAGTGGGGACCCGACGACGGCCCACGTCGTCCCCCTGGCGGAGGACCGGCTGCGCCGCGTGGTGAGGGTGCTCTCCTTCACCGAGATCGTGTCGTGGGGGGTGCTGTTCTACGCGTTCATGGTGCTGGCCACGTCGGTCCGCGACCGCGAGGGCTGGCCGCTGACCCATCTCATGGCCGTGTTCACGATGGCGCAGGTGGTGGCCGCTGGGGTGGGCCTCTGGGTCGGCCGCCGCCTCGACCGGGACGGCCCGCGGGTGCTCATGACCGCCGGCTCGGCGCTGGGCGTGGTCGCCGTGGTGGCGGTCGCCCTCGCCCCGACGTTCGCCTGGTTCGTCGCGGCGTGGGTGCTGATGGGGGTGGCGATGTCCGCCACGCTCTACGCGCCGGCGTTCACCGTGTTGACCCACTGGGCCGGTCCGCGCCGGGTGCGGGCGCTGACCGTCGTCACCCTGGTCGCGGGGCTGGCCTCGACGGTGTTCGGCCCGCTCGCCGCGCTGCTGGAGTCGCAGGGCACGTGGCGCACCGCCTACCTGCTGCTGGCCGGGCCGCTGGCCACCACGGTCGCCGCGCACTGGTGGGGACTGCGCGAGCCCTGGTCCCCGGTGCTCGCCGGCCACGACGAGCCCAGCCGCTCGGCGTCGGGGCGGCTGCTGCGTACGCCGGAGTTCGCGCTGCTCGTGGCGGCGTTCACCCTGGCCGGCTTCTGCGTCTACGCCGCCGTCGTCAACCTGGTGCCCCTCCTGACGGAGGGTGGCCTGACGCCGCTGACCGCGGCGGTGGCGCTCGGTCTCGGCGGGGTGGGCCAGGTCGCCGGGCGACTGGTCTATGCCCCGCTGCTCGACCGGATCCCGGTCCGCCCACGCACGGTGCTCGTGGTGGGGGCAGCCAGCGCGACGACCCTGGCCCTGGCGTTCTCCGCCCGGTGGGCCCTGCTCGTGTGCCTGGTGTCGTTCGCCGCCGGGGTCGCGCGCGGCATCTTCACGCTCATCCAAGCGACCGCCGTCTCGGACCGGTGGGGGACCCGTGACTTCGGGGCCCGCAGCTCGGTCCTCACCGGCGCGGTCATGGTGGCGGCGGCGTTCGCGCCGTGGCTGGGTGCGCTGATCGCGAGCGTGGTCGGGGGCTACGACGGAGCCTTCGTCGCCATCGCGGTTGCCGGTGGACTGTCGGCGGTCCTGCTGGCGTCCCTGCCGCCGCGGCCGGCGCCGGTCGCCGGATAGCTCGAGGGACTAGCAGGTAGCGAACAGCAGGGGACCCGACGACAGGTCGGACAGCACGAAGGCGCCTTCGACCGGCTCGAGGTGCATCGTGACGATGTTGCCGTCGGCGACCACGTCGCCCAGCGTGAACCGTTCGCTGAAGTCACCTCCCTGCCCAGGCGCCGGGCCGGAGGCGAGCTCGGCGCGGGTGTCGGCGTTGGCGCGGGCCTGGTCCTCGGTCTCGAAGGCCATCACGGCGAGCACCTCGCCGTCTGGCTGCGCCGCCAGCGCGAACCCCGTCAGCGGGCTGACGTCCCCGGCGGCCGCCAGCAGCTCGGCGGCGGTCTCCTGGTCGACCGCGTCGGCCTGGGACATGGCCAGCCCCCCGCACACCTGCTCGGAGTCGAGCAGCACCGCCGACACGGCCTCCCCGGCCGCCGTGGCGACCTCCTCGACGTCCTCACCGCCCTGCTCGTCCTCGAGGGCATCGACCGCCCTCCCCAGGTAGCCCTCGTCGTCGCTGGTCAGGACCAGGTGGCGGTCGCGGTCGATCGCCAGGTGGGAGAACTGCGGGGAGATCGACGCGCCCGCCGCGATGGTCGCGATCAGCTCGTCCCCGCCGATCCACACGCCGGACTCGGAGTCCGGCTCCTCGTAGCCGAGCGAGTCCAGTGTCTCGGCGAGCTCGTCGAGGTCGAAGCCGTCCGGCACGCCCAGCGTGAGCAGCGAGCCCGTCTCGGACTGGCTCAGGAGCTCCCAGTCCACGGTCGCGGGCGAGATCCCGAACCGCTCCTGGAGGACCTCCGCGGACTCGCCCATCGCCGTGGTCGACGTCAGGTCGGCGTCGTAGCCCTCGTTGAGGAGCTCGGTCACCTCGAGCCCGGTCGACTCACGGTCGACGTCGGCGTCGAGCTCGGCCCGGACGGCCGCCCAGTCGGTCCAGGACCAGCGCGCCGACGTCTCGGGCGAGTAGGCCAGCGCCCGCTGCAGGTCGGTGCGCTGCGAGTCGCGCCACCAACTGACGCCGGCGACCGCGCCGACGGCGAGGAGCACCAGGACCAGACCCCCCGCGGCCACGGTCGTGAACCGTCGCCTGCGCTCCCCGGTCACCCGTGTGAGACTAACGGCCATGCCCTCCGGCTCGGTCCGCCGTGGTCCGCGTGACGTCGTGTCGGCGGGGGTCGTGGTCTTCGGCCCGAGGCGGACCGTGTTGCTGGTGCACCGGCCCAAGTACGACGACTGGTCGTTCCCCAAGGGCAAGCTCGACCCCGGTGAGCGAGCGGCCGCTGCCGCGGTCCGCGAGGTGCTCGAGGAGACCGGGGTGCGGGTGCGCCTCGGGCCACCGCTGGCCAGCCAGCGCTACCCGATCCGCGGTGGGATGAAGACCGTCGTCTACTGGACCGGCCGGCCGGTCGACCACTCCTGGGACAACATCGACGTCAGCTCCTACGAGCCCAACGCCGAGATCGACGACGTCCGTTGGGTCCCCGTCGCCGACGCGCGCCGGGACCTGACCTACCCCCACGACGTGGACACGCTCGAGGAGTCCCTCGAGGTCCGCAAACGCACCCGCACGTTCGTGGTGCTCCGCCACGCGGTGTCCAGGTCGAGGAAGGCGTGGACCGGGGACGACCGCCTCCGACCGCTGCTGGCGAGCGGCCGGCGCCAGGCCGAGCGGCTGGCGCCCGTGCTGGCGGCGTACGGCGTCTCCCGGCTGGTCACCTCGGGCAGCACCCGGTGCACCCAGACCCTCGAGCCGTACGCCGCCTCGGTCGGCGGCAAGCTCGAGGTGGACGACGTTTTCAGCGAGGAGGACTCGACCCCCAAGGCGGTGCGACGCAAGGTCGCCGACCTGGTGGCGGACCTGGAGGAGGCACCGCGGAGCGCCGGCGGCCTGGTGCTCTGCACACATCGCCCCGTCCTGCCCTGGGTCTTCGACGCGATCGGACTCGAGGACCCGCGCCTGGAGAAGGGTGAGCTGCTGGTCGTCCACCTGCGGCGGGGCGAGGTCGTGGCGACCGAGCGCCACCAGGCCGGATGATCAGGCGGTCAGTGGCGGCCGCACGTGTTCTGACCTGGGCGGATGCGTGAGCGCGATCACGCTGCGACGCTCACTTGGCCGACCACGTTCACCCTGCGTTCACCGGCGTCCCCGGAACCGGACACCTGCGCTCCCTAGCGTCCGAGTCGTTCCACCCAGGGAGGTGGAACTCCCAGGTGCGCACTGGCGTGCGTCGGCGGGATACCCGAGAACAGTTCAGGAGAACTCGTGAAGCGCACGACCATCCGCCGGGCGATCGTCCCCGGCCTCACCGTGCTCGCCCTCGCCCTCACCGCGTGTGGCGGCGACGAGAACGGTGGCGAGGGAGGCGACGTCAGCGGCTCGGTGCTGGTTGACGGCTCCTCCACCGTGTTCCCGATGAGCGACGCGGCCGCGGAGCTCCTCAACGAGGAGAACCCTGACATCGAGGTGTCGGTGTCGGAGTCCGGCACCGGCGGTGGGTTCGAGAAGTTCTGCGCCGGCGAGACCGACATCTCCGACGCGTCGCGTCCGATCAAGGAGGACGAGGAGGCTCCGATCTGCGCGGAGAACGGTGTCGAGTACACCGAGCTCCAGGTCGCGGTCGACGCGCTCACCGTCGTCGTCCACCCCGACCTCGAGGTGGACTGCCTGACGACCGAGCAGCTGATCGAGCTGTGGGGGCCGGGATCGGAGATCACCAACTGGAACCAGCTCGACCCCAGCTTCCCTGACCAGGAGATCAGCCTCTTCGGTCCCGGCACCGACTCGGGCACCTACGACTACATGGCCGCCGACGTCATCGGTGACGAGTCCGAGACGACCCGCGACGACTACGAGGCCTCCGAGGACGACAACGTGCTGGTGCAGGGAGTGGCCGGCACCGAGGGCGCGACCGGCTACTTCGGCTACACCTACTACGAGGAGAACTCCGACAGCCTCAAGGCGGTCAGCATCGACGACGGTGCCGGCTGTGTCGAGCCGTCGGCCGAGACCGCCCAGGCCGGGGAGTACACCCCGCTGGCCCGACCGCTGTTCATCTACGTGAGCCACTCGTCGTACAACGAGAAGGAGGCGGTCAAGACCTACGTCGACTTCTACATCGAGAACCTCGCCGAGATCGCCGAGATCGGCCAGTACATCCCGCTGAGCGACGAGCTCTACGCTGAGACCCAGACCGCCCTCGAGGGCATCACGGGCTGACCGAAGGGTCCCTCATCAACACATGAGCAGCTTCTCCAGCATCGGCGCAGGCCCGTCCCCCGGGGCGGGCCTGCCCGGTGCTCCCAACCTGAGCCGCCGGTCCCGCCCGGGCGAGACGGTGATCCATGGTGTCCTGATGGGCTCGGCGCTTCTGTCGGTCGCCGTCACCATCGGGATCGTCGTGGCCCTGATCCAGCCGGTCATCGACTTCTTCCGCGAGGTCCCGTTCGGCGACTTCTTCGCAACCGAGGGCGAGTTCGCCGTGCTCCCCCTTATCGGTGGCACGGCGATGACGACGGTCATCGCGCTTCTCGTGGCAGTGCCGCTCGGGCTCGGCGCGGCGATGTACCTCTCGGAGTATGCCTCCCGGCGGGCCCGCAAGGTGCTCAAGCCGACCGTGGAGCTGCTCGCCGGCGTTCCGTCGGTGGTCTACGGGTTCTTCGCGCTGACCTTCGTCACGCCGACCCTGCTCCAGGACATCCTGAGCATGGAGGTGGGATTCGTGAACGCCCTGGCCGCGGGCCTCGTCCTGGGGGTCATGATCATCCCGACGGTGGCGTCCCTGTCCGAGGACGCCATGTCGGCGGTGCCCCAGGCACTACGGCAGGGGTCATTGGCGATGGGCGCCAACCGGATGCAGACCACACTGAGGGTCGTCTTCCCGGCCGCGCTCTCGGGAATCGCGGCGGCGGTCGTGCTCGGGATGTCACGCGCGGTCGGCGAGACCATGATCGTGGCCCTGGCCGCGGGAGCCCAGAAGAACCTCAGCTGGGACCCGCGCGAGGGCATGCAGACCATGACCGGCTTCATCGCCAAGACCGCTCAGGGTGAGAACCCGGTCGGCTCCACGTCCTACAACACCCTGTTCGCCGTCGGGCTCACGCTGTTCGCGCTGACCCTAGTCATCAACATCATCAGCATCGCGCTGGTCCGACGGTTCAGGCAGGTCTACTGATGAGCATCGCCACCGCGACGGCCCGCGAGGTCACCGCCGCCATCTCCTCGGGTCGCAGCAAGGACCGGAACGTCTCGTCCTTGGTCTTCCTGGGCCTGCTGTGGTTCTCCCTCTTCTTCGGCATCATGGTGCTCCTGGTGCTCATCGTCGACACCGCGATCGCGGGCTCCGCTCGTTTCGACTCCGCGCTGCTCACCAACTACATCTCGCGGATCAGTCCCGAGACCTCTGGCTTCCGCGCGGGCATCCTCGGCAGCGTGTGGCTGATGGCGTTCACCGCGCTGTTCGCCGTGCCGCTCGGGATCGGGGCGGCGCTCTATCTGGAGGAGTTCGCGGACGGGGAGCGCTGGTGGAACCGGGTGATCGAGGTCAACCTGCAGAACCTCGCCGCGGTGCCGTCCATCGTCTACGGTCTGTTGGCCGTGGCGGTGATGGCGCTGATGGGCTTCGACAACACCGGCATCGTCCTGGGCGGTTCGGTGGCGCTGGCGCTGCTGATCCTCCCGGTCATCATCATCACCACCCGCGAGGCGGTGCGTGCCGTCCCCGAAGAGATCCGGCAGGGGTCGCTGGCGCTCGGTGCCACCGTGTGGCAGACGACGTGGCGCCAGACCCTGCCCTCGGCGGTCCCAGGCATCGCGACCGGCACCATCCTCGGCCTCTCCCGGGCGATCGGCGAGGCCGCCCCGCTGATCGTGGTGGGGCTCGCCGGGTCGGTCCGCTTCGACCCAACCGGGCTGTTCAGCAGCGTGACCGCGCTGCCGATGCAGATCTTCTCCCTGACCTCGCAGTCGCAGGAGGAGTTCCAGACGGCCGCCTCGGCCGCCATCATCGTGCTTCTGGTCATGATCCTGGGCCTCAACGGCCTGGCGATCTTCATCCGCAACAAGTTCCAGAGAACCTGGTGAGGAGTCACAACGTGGCCGTCCACCCTGCCACCGCCACCACCCGCCGTCCTGACGACGAGCCTGAGGTGACGTCGCTGGTCGACGTGCAAGGCGAGGGGGCTCGCGAGCTGCCCGCACTGCCTCCGGACCCGGTGATGGAGACCCAGCGGCTCAACGTCTTCTACGGTGACTTCCACGCGGTTCACGACGTCGACCTGCAGTTCGGGAAGCACGAGATCACCGCTCTCATCGGGCCCTCGGGCTGTGGCAAGTCGACCGTCCTGCGCTGCCTCAACCGGATGAACGACCTGGTTGCCGGTGCCCGGGTGGAAGGCCAGGTGACCTACCACGGCCAGAACATCTACGCGAAGGACGTCGACCCGATCGCGGTCCGCACCCAGATCGGCATGGTGTTCCAGAAGCCCAACCCGTTCCCCAAGTCGATCTACGACAACATCGCCTACGGCCCCCGGGTCACCGGCATGAAGGTCTCCAACATGGACGACCTGGTCGAGGAGGCGCTCCAAGGCGCGGCGCTGTGGGACGAGGTGAAGGACAAGCTCAAGCAGTCGGCGTACGGCCTCTCGGGCGGTCAGCAGCAGCGTCTCTGCATCGCGCGGACCATCGCCACCAAGCCGGACGTGATCCTCATGGACGAGCCGTGCTCGGCCCTCGACCCGATCGCCACCTCGCGCATCGAAGACCTGATGCTCGAGCTGCGCTCGGACTACACGATCATCATCGTCACCCACAACATGCAGCAGGCGGCCCGGGTCTCCGACCGGACCGCGTTCTTCACCGCCCGCCCCGACGAGACCACGGGCAACCGCACGGGCCTGCTGGTCGAGTTCGACCGGACGGCACACATCTTCAGCAACCCGTCGGACAAGCGCACCGAGGACTACATCTCCGGCCGCTTCGGCTGAGGTCGTGGCGGCGGCGGCCGATAGTCCCAGACGTTTGGGACCGCGACACGCCGGTTCGCTGTCCACAAGGTCTGGGACTATCCCGGCGGGCGGGCCGGCTGTGGAGGAGCACCGACGCTCTCGGTCGATCCGGCCCAGTCTGTGCAGGTGCTGCTTCGACCCGACCTCGGCCGCGACCACGGTGTCGTGCTGCCGGTGCGCGTGGATCCGACAGGGAAGTCGGGGCCGACCAAGCGCGAGGCAGCTGGACCCGAGTGGCGCCGGTCAAGTCGGGGCTGGAACGTGCCGTCGTACGTCGAGCGCTCACCCGAGCAGCGAGTCGCAGAGATGGGCATCCTGCTGCCACCCCGCTATGCCTGCGTCACGGGTTGGGCCGCGTTGTCGTGGCAGGGCGGCTGGTGGTTCACAGGGACCCGGGCCGACGGGTCGTTCCAAGTGGTCCCGATAGCGATGTCACGCCATCTCATGAGGTGGCAGCCCGGCATGCTGTTGTGCGAGGAACGGTGGGACCCCACAGAGGTCAAGGTCGTCGACGGCCTTCCGGTCGCGGCCGAGGTGCGAGCCGCGTGCTTCGCCGCTCGCTACGCGCCGGACCTGGAGGCGGCGGTGGGGGTGCTCGACATGGCGGCCTTCCACGACCTGGTCTCGGTCGAGGAGGCGGCCGAGTGGATGCTCGGGCACCCGAGCTACACCGGGATCGAGCAGGGTCGGCAGGCCGTGCAGCTAGCGGACGAGAACGCCTGGTCTCCGATGGAGCCAGTCATGCGCCTGGAGTGGTGCCAAGCGGGCTTCGGATGTCCGCTCACCAACCGGCCACTTTTCGACAGGTGGTCCGGACATCACATTGCCACCCCGGATCTCATCGATCCCGTCGCCGGGGTGGTCGGCGAGTACAACGGCGGTCTGCACCTGGAGGGGAAGCGGAGGTACGCCGACATCAAGCGCGGCGAGACCTACCGATCGCTGGGTCTCGAGCCTGTCGAGATGGTCGCCGGTGACCTGTCCCGACGATGGGAGTTTCGGCAGCGGCTGGCTGCGACGTACGCGCGTGCCGAGTCTCGTCCGGTCGCCGATCGTCGGTGGACCCTCGAGCTCCCGTCCTGGTGGACGCCCACGTTCACGGTCGAGCAGCGGCGCGCCCTGAGCCGGAGCGAGCGTCAACGCCTGCTGAAGAACCGACTGGCCGGCTGATCGGCCCCCCCGCGGGGGATAGTCCCAGACGTTTGGCCGACTGGGCGTGTCGCCGTCCCGAACGTCTGGGACTATCGCGATCGCCCGCCCCCCTACGGCAGCTGGAAGACGAACCGGCAGAGGAGGTAGACGAGCGCGGCGACGGAGCCGGCCATCGGGAACGTGAGGACCCAGGCGGTCACGATCGAGCGGGCGACACCCCAGCGGACGGCGGAGAAGCGCTTGGTCGCCCCCACGCCCATGACCGCCGAGGTGATGGTGTGGGTGGTGGAGATCGGGGCCTCGAAGGCGTACGCCGTCGTGTAGAGGACCGAGGCGGCGATGCTCTCGGCGGCGAAGCCGCGCGGCGGGTCGAGGTGGATGATCCGGCGGCCGAGGGTGCGCATGATCCGCCAGCCACCGGCGTAGGTGCCGAGGGAGATCGCGGCGGCGGCGGCGAAGATCACCCAGAAGGGCAGGGGGTCGCCTTCGGCGACGTGTCCGCCGGCCAGCAGGGCCAGGAAGATCACGCCCATCGTCTTCTGGGCGTCCTGGAGACCGTGCCCCAGTGCCATCGCGGCTGCCGACGCCGTCTGGGCCAGCCTGAACCCCCGGTTGAGCCGGTGCGGGTTGGCCCGGCGGAAGAGCCACATGATCAGGATCATCAGCACGAATGCGAGGCCGAAGGCGACCACGGGCGACACGAGCATCGGGATGACGACCTTCTGCATGACCGTGTCCCAGGAGACGCTGACTCCGGCGGCGAGCGCGGCACCGACCAGGCCGCCGATGAGCGCGTGGGAGGAGGACGAGGGCAGGCCGTAGTACCAGGTGATGAGGTTCCACGAGATGGCACCGAGGAGTCCCGCCATCACGATCACCAGGGCGTGCGCGCCGGTGCCGGGATCGATGGTGTCGGAGACCGTGGTCGCCACCTTCTGGCCGAGGAAGGCACCGACGAAGTTCATGACCGCGGCCAGCGCCAGCGCGATCCGGGGCGTCAGCGCACGGGTCGACACCGACGTGGCGATGGCGTTCGCCGCGTCGTGGAAGCCGTTGGTGTAGTCGAAGACGAGGGCGACGACGACGACCGCGATGATGATCGCGAGGTCCACTGGGGGAGGTCCTAGCCTTCCTTGACCGCGATCTGCTCGACCGTGTTGGCCACGCTCTCGAAGGCGTCGATGGCGTGCTCCAGCGCCTCGACGATGTCCTTGAGCTTGAGCACCTCGATCGTCTTGAACTCGCCCGAGAAGAGCTGGGCCAGCGTGCGCCGGTGGTTGCGGTCGCCCTCGTTCTCGAGCCGGTTGATCTCGATCCAGTATTCCTCGAGTGACTGCATCGACTGGAGCTTCGGCATGGCGGCAGCGGTGAGGTCGGCGCACTGCTGGATGACCCTGACCTGCTCGGACAGCTCCGGGGGCATGAGCTTGACCTCGTAGAGCAGGACCAGGTCGACGACCTCGTCCATCATGTCCATCACGTCGTCGAGCCCGGAGGCGAGGCGGTAGATGTCCTCGCGGTCGAACGGGGTGACGAACGTCTGGTTCACCCGGCGCACGATCGCGTGCGTCGTCTCGTCGGCCTCGTGCTCCGCCTGGCGCATCCGCTGGGCGACCGCGCTGCGGTCCGCTCCCTCGGCGAGCATCTCGGCGAGCAGCCCGGCCCCGACGACGAGGTGCTGGGCGGACTCGGTGAAGAGGTCGTAGAAGGCGGTGTCGACCGGGCGGAGACGGAAAGCCACTGAGTACTCCTGGCGAGACGGTGCGGGACCGCCCGACAGCCTAGGGGCACGGTTCGTCCGGAGCGCAACTCAGGCCGGGTCAGGACGCGGTACGTCGCCTCCGCTGGCGCTCGATGAGCGCCTCCTGGTAGTCGACGCGGCCCTCGTTCTTGACCCAGTCGCCGTCGCTGCGCAGCTCCCACGCCGCCGTGCCGGGGTCGAACGCGAGGTCGATCATCTCGCCCACGGCCTCCACCAGCTCGGCCTCCGGCAGCCGCACCAGCACCTCGACCCGGCGGTCGAGGTTGCGGTGCATCATGTCCGCCGACCCGATCCAGGCCTCCGGTTCACCGCCGTTGTCGAACCAGTAGACCCGGCTGTGCTCGAGGAACCGGCCCAGGATCGAGCGGACCTCGACGGACTCGGAGAGACCGGGTACGCCGGGGCGCAAGGCGCAGATCGCCCGGGTGAGGAGCTGGACCGGGACGCCCTGGGTCGACGCCACGTAGAGCGCGTCGATCACGTGCTCGTCGACCAGGGAGTTCATCTTCATCCGGATCCGCGCCGGACGGCCGGCGTGGTGGTGCTCGATCTCCCGGTGGATCCGCTCCAGCAGGCCGCTGCGGACGTGGTCGGGGGCGACGAGCAACTCGTTGTAGGAGGCGTTGCGCGACCAGCCCGACAGGTTGTTGAACAGATGGGCGACGTCCTCGCCGATGGTCTCGTCGGTGGTGATGAGGCCGAGGTCCTCGTAGAGCCGGGCGGTCTTGGAGTTGTAGTTGCCGGTGCCGATGTGGGTGTAGCGGCGGATGCCGTCGGGCTCGTCGCGCACGACCATGGCCAGCTTGCAGTGCGTCTTGAGCCCGACCAGGCCGTAGACGACGTGGCAGCCCGCCTGCTCGAGCTTGCGGGCCCACCGGATGTTGGCCTCCTCGTCGAACCTGGCCTTGATCTCGACCAGCACCAGCACCTGCTTGCCGGCCTCGGCAGCGTCGATGAGGGCGTCGATGATCGGCGAGTCGCCCGAGGTGCGGTAGAGCGTCTGCTTGATCGCGAGCACGTGCGGGTCGGCGGCGGCCTGCTCGATGAAGCGCTGCACGGAGGTCGCGAACGAGTCGTAGGGGTGGTGCAGCAGGACGTCGTGGCGGCGGGTGGCCTTGAAGACGTCGACGGGCGCGGCGGACTCGACCTCGGCCAGCAGGGTGTGGGTGCTCGGCACGAACGCCGGGAACTTGAGGTCCTCGCGGTTCTGGTCGGCGATGCCGTGCAGGCCGCGGAGGTCGAGCGGGCCGGGGAGCCGGAACACCTCCTCCTGGCTGACGCCCAGCTCGGAGACGAGCAGCTCGAGGGCGGACGCGGTCATCGAGTCCTCGACCTCGAGCCGGACGGGCGGACCGAACTTCCGGCGCAGCAGCTCCTTCTCGAGCGCGGCCAGGAGGTTTTCGGCGTCGTCCTCCTCGACCTCGAGGTCCTCGTTGCGGGTGACCCGGAAGGTGTGCACCTCGAGGATCTCCATGCCTGGGAAGAGCCGCTTCAGGTGCTCGCCGATGACGTCCTCGAGCGGCACGAAGCGCTCGTTGCCGAGCGGGACGAACCGGGCGAAGATCTGCGGCACCTTGACCCTGGCGAAGTGCTGCTTGTCGGACTTGGGGTTGCGCAGGACCACCGCGAGGTTGAGCGACAGCCCGGAGATGTAGGGGAACGGGTGGGCCGGGTCGACGGCCAGCGGGGTCAGCACGGGGAACACCCGGTCCCGGAAAAGCTTCTTGCAGTATTTCTGCTCCTCGCGGTCCAGGTCGGCCCACCGGACCAGCTCGATCCCCGCCTGCGACAGCTCGGGCACCAGGTCGTCGCGGAACAGCCTCGCGTGCCGCTCGCTGAGCTCGCGGGAGTGGGTCCAGATCGCCTCGAGCACCTCGCGGGGGAGGGCGCCGGACGCCGCGCGGACCGCCAGCCCGGCCGCGATCCGGCGCTTGAGGCCGGCCACCCGGACCATGAAGAACTCGTCGAGGTTGCTCGTGAAGATCGCCGCGAACCGGACCCGCTCGAGCAGCGGCAGCTGTCGGTCCTCGGCGAGCTCGAGGACCCGTTGGTTGAGCCGCAGCCAGGAGAGCTCCCGGTCCAGGAAGCGGTCCTCGTGCTTCTGCACCAGCTCCAGCGCGGTGCTGAAGGCCTGGTCGCCGTCGTCGGGCTCGGCCGGGACGTAGGGAGGGTCGACGTCGAAGACCTCCTCGGGGAGGTCCGACCCCGCGTCGACACGTGCGTCCAGCGACATGAGGGAAGTGTGGCACCGCCGGGTGAACACCGGGTGTCTCCGCTCGGTAGGTTCCTGCCCTGTGACCCGCACCGCCACCCTCGTGGCCACCGTCGAGCGTCTCGGCCTGGCCGGGGCGATGGCGCTGCCCCCGCGCGTCCAGCGCCTGCTCGGTGGACGGCCCGTCGTGGTCGACGGGCAGACCCTGGCTCCCGACGTTCAGCTCATGCTGCGGCTGCAGCGCCTGGCCCGTGAGGTGGGCGCGGAGACCCTGCCCATCCCCGAGGCCCGCAAGGCCATCGTCCACCACACCGCGCTGACGGGCGGCGACCTGCCGATCGGGAGCCGGCGCGACCTGGAGGTGGCCGGCCGTCCGGCCCGCCTCTACGTCCCCACCGGTGCGGCGGCGACCGGCCCGCTGCTGATGTATCTGCACGGTGGCGGCTTCATGCACGGCGACCTCGAGAGCCACGACCCCGCCTGCCGCTTCCTCGCGGAGGCCTCGGGCGTCCGGCTGCTGGCGATCGACTACCGCCTGGGTCCCGAGCACCGGTTCCCGGCGGCGTACGACGATGCGGTGGCGGCGTACGCCTGGACGGTCGAGCACGTGGCGCAGCTGGGCGGCGACCCCGACCGGCTCGGCGTCGGCGGTGACTCGGCCGGCGCCGCGCTCGCGGCCGGTGTCGCGATCGAGGCGGCACAGCAGGGCTGGCCCTGCCGGGTGCAGCTGCTCGTCTACCCGGCGACCGACGCTCGGCGCGCGACGAGGAGCGCGGACCTGTTCGCCACCGGCTTCTACCTGACCAAGGGCTACATGGACCTCGCGAACCAGAGCTATGCGGCGTCCGACGCAGACCTGGACGACCCGCGGTTCTCGCCGGCCAAGGCCGAGCTGCCTCCGGGGCTCGCGCCCGCCCTGGTCTTCACGGCGGGCTTCGACCCCCTGCGCGACGAGGGGGAGGCCTATGCCGAGCAGCTGAGAGCCGCCGGGGCCACGGTCGAGCTGACCAGGTTCCCCGATCAGATCCACGGCTTCGTCAACATCGTCGGCGTCGGGCGCAGCTCCCGCGAGGCCAACCGGCGGGTGGGCGCTGCGCTGCGCTCCGCGATGTCCTGAGGCGCTGCCAGTGGCTGACTACCCTGGACCCACCATGACGAGCCCGGACCCGCAGCAGCCCTCTCGGCCCTCCTGGGTCTGGGCCGTGGCGCTCCTGGCGCTGGTCGTCGCGATCCCGGTGGCCGCCGTGGCCCTGCGTGACGAGCCACGGGGGGTGAGCGGCGACCACGCCGCGACGACGGTGGCGGCCCCGACCGACGAGAGCCCGGGCGCCGCCGAGAGCCCGGCCGCCGAGCCGGCTCAGTCCTCGCCGGCGGAGGAGGTCGCGCCGGTCGCCCCCACCTCCGAGCGTGGCCCGGTGCGCGCGCTGTTCTTCGGCGACTCCTACTTCATCGGCGGTGGCTACACCGGCGAGGACAACTCGATGGCCCGCCTGGCGAGCAACCGGCTCGGCTGGGAGTCGGAGGTCAACGGCGGTGGCGGCACCGGCTTCGTGCAGACCAACTACGACTACGACCTGGGCAACTACCTCGACCAGATCGCGGCGGGTGCCTTCGACGTCGGCCGCCGGCGCTGGGTCGTGATCGAGGGCGGCAACAACGACGTCGGCCAGTCGCTCGAGGACGTCCGCGCCAACGCCCGGAAGGTCCTCCGGATCGCCCAGCGCACGTTCCCCAACGCCCGGGTCGTCCTGGTCGGACCGCTCGACACCGACAGCGACCACGCCGAGCTGGTCCCGGTCATCAAGGTGCTCCGCAAGGCCGCCACCAAGCGCTCGGTCCCGTTCGTCAACATGAAGAACTGGCTGGCCGGCCACTACGACCTGATCGGCCCGGACTACGTCCACCCCTACCCGAAGGGCCACCGGATCCTGGGCCGCAAGCTGGCGAGGGCGCTGCGCGGTCTGGGGGCGTAGTGCCCGCGGCCGCAAGCGAGCCGACGACAGCCCGGCCGGGCCGGGGCCTCAGCGCTCCAGCTCGACCAGCCGGGCCCGGGCCTCGGCCAGCTCCTCGGCCAGCCGGGCGGCCGCCTGCTCGGCGGCCGTCCGGGCGGCGATCGCCTCGGCCGCCGCGCGCTCGGCTTCGATGCGGCCCTCGACTGCGGCGCTCAGCCGCTGCTCGTAGTCCTCGGCGGTGACCTGGAGGTTGCCGAGCGCCTCGGCCGTACGCCACTCGGCGGTCGCCCGCTCGCGCCCGGCGCGGACGGCGGCCTGGGCCTGAGCCGTGGCTTCCTGCTCGGCCTCGGCCCTGGCCTGCTGGGCGGCTCGTGCCGCCTCCTCGGCCTCGGCGCGCGCGGCCTGGGCCTGGCGGGCGGTCTCGGCCTGGATCGTGCTCGCCTCCTCGGCGGCGACCCTGGCCTGGTGGGCCTGCTGCGCCAGGGCGGCCTGCTCGGCGGCGGCCTGGTGTGCCGCCTCCTGTGCCTCGGCGGCCCGCGCGGTGGCGGCGAGCTGCTCGGCCGTGCGCTGTTCGGCCTCGGCGCGCTGCCGGGCGACCTCCTCGGCGGTGGCGGCCTGCTCCTGCGCGGCGTGTTCCGCCGCGATGCGGGCCTCGAGGGCGGCGGCGGCCTCCTCGGCGAGCGCGGCCGCGGCGGCCTCGGCCTGGGCGGTGGACTCGAGGGCGGTGGTGGCGGTCTCCTCGGCGGTGACCCGCGCGGCGTGGGCGACCGCGGCGGCCTCGGCCTGCGCGGCGGTGCGTTCCTCGGCGGCCTGACGGTCCGCCTCGGCCCGGGCGGCCTGGGAGGCGGCCGCCGCCGCCTGCTCCAGAGCGTCCCTGGCGGCCGCGGCGGCGTGCTCCGTGCGGGCCTCCGCGGCGCGGGCGGCCTCCTCGGCCGCCGTCCTGCCGGCGTACGCCGCCGCGGCGCCCGCCGTCGCCTCGCGAGCCGCGCGCTCCGCGACCTCGCGCGCCTCGAACGCCAGCCGTGCCGCCTCGGCCTGCTCGGCGGCGTCCTGCTCGGCGCCGACCCGCGCCTGGTGGGCCGCGGCTGCGTTGTCCTCGGCGGCCTGCCGGTCGGCGTGGGCCTGTCGGGCGGCCAGCGCCTGGGCCTGGGCGTCGTTCTCGGCGGCGGTCCGGGCCTCGTGCGCTGCCCGCGCCGTCGCGGCCGCCTCGGCAGCGGCGCGGTGTGCGTCGGTCTCCGCGGCCGCGGCCTGGGTCGCGGCGTTGGCGGCCTCCTGGGCGGCGAACTCGGCGGCCTCGCGTTCCCGGTGGGCGGCGGCCGCCGCCTCGGCGGCGGCTCGGCCGGCCTGCTCGGCCGACACCCGGGCCTGGACAGCGGCGGCAGCCGACTCGGCGTGGTGCTGGAGGTCGGCCTCGGCGGCGCTGCGGGCCGCGAGCGCCTCGGCGGCGACCTGCTCGGCGGCGGCCCGGCCCGCGTGTGCTTCCTGGCTCAGCCGGGCGTGCTCGGCGGCGGCCTCGTCGGCGGCCTGCCTGGCCTGGTGTGCCTGCTCGGCGACGGCCTGGGCCGCCGCAGCGGCGTCGTGGGCGACCTGCTCGGCCGCGCCCGCGTGCTCGGCGAGCACCGACTGTGCTCGCGCCGCCTCCTCGGCGTCGGCCCGGGCGAGCCGGGCCGCCTCCGCAGCGACGTGGGCCTCCTTTGACGCGCGTTCGGCCGCGAGGCGCTGCTCGTGGGCGGCGGTGGCGGCCTCGACGTGCTGGTGGGCGATCTCCTCGGCGGCCGTCCGCTTGACCTCCGCCGACTGGGCGATGTCCTCGGCGGTGGCGCGACCTTCGTGCGCGGCCCGGGCGAGCCAGGCCTGCTCGGCAGCGGCGCGCTCGGCCTCCTCGCGTGCCTGATGGGCCTGGTGGGCGCGCTCGGCCGCTTGCTCGGCGGCCTGGTGGGCCCGCTGCTCGGCGAGGCCGGCCTGTCGGGCGAACGTGGCCTGCTGAGCCGCCGCGCCCTCGGCGTCGGCGCGGAGCCGGGCGGCCTGGGCCGCCGCGTCCACGGCCTGCTTGGCGGAGGTCTCGGCCGCCGTCAGGGCCGCGTGCGCCTCCTCGGCCGCCGCGGCGAGGACCGCCGCCTGCTCGTCGGCCGCCGCGCGTGCGGCGTAGGCGTCGGTCGCCTCCTGCTGGGCAGTCGTCAGCCGTTCATACGCCAGGCGGGCCTCCTCGGCCTGCTCGGCGGCGTGCGTCTCGGCCGCGGCGCGTGCCTCGTGCGCCGCCCGAGCCGCCTCGGCCTGCTCGGCGGCGGACTCGTGCGCGGCGGCCTCGGCCTGGGCGGCCTGGAGAGAGGTCTCGGCCTGCTCGGCGGCGGACCGCTCGGCGTCGAGGCGCGCGGTGTGTGCCTCGTCGGCGATCTCCTGGGCCTCCCGCGCAGCCTGCTCGGCCACGACGAGCGTGTCGCGGGCCCGCTGTTCGGCCCGCGCGATGGTCGCCCGGGCCCGCTGTTCGGCCTCGGTGACGACGGCCCGGGTGGTCTCCTCGGCGGAGGCGATGAGGTCCTGGGCGCTCTCCTCGGCGGCCAGCCGGGCGGCGTGCGCGTCCTTGGCGAGCTCGGCGTGCCGGGCCGCCGCCGCGTCGGCGACCGCTCGGGCCTGGGCGTGGTCGGTGGCGGCGGCGTCGGCCGCTTCGCGGAGCGCGGCCTGCTCGGCGGCCGAGCGTTCGGCGACCTCGCGGGCCTCGACGGCGGTGCGCACGCGCTCGTCGAGCTCGTGCCGGGCCTCCTCGAGCTGCAGGGCCAGGTCGGCGGCCCGCTCCTCGGCGGCCCGGCGGCCGCGATGGGCCTCGGCGGCTCCTGAGGCGTGCTCGGCGGCCAGGCGGTCGGCCTCCTGGCGGTCGCGAAGTGCCTGCTCGGCGGCCTCGAGCTGGAGCCGGGCCTGCTCCTCGGCGGCCTCGCGGGCGGTCGCGGCCTCGACCGCCTGGTCGGCGTGCTGCCGGGCCACCTGCTCGGCGGCCTGCCGGGCGTGCGCCTGGGCGGTCGCGGCCTGCTCGGCCGCTCGTCGGTCCCGGATCGCCGCGGCCGTCTCGGCGGCCTGGGCGGCCGAGGCGGCCTCTGCCTCCTCGCGCTCACGGGTGCGTGCGAGCGCGGCCTCCTCGGCGGTACGCCGGGCCTCCACCAGCTCGGCGACCAGCTGTTCGGCGGCCAGTCGGGCCTCGTGGGCCTCGCCGGCCGCGGTCGCGTGCTGCTCGGCCAGGGCCTCCGCGGCCTCCCGGGCCCTGGCAGCGCGCTCGGCGGACTCCTCGGCCTCCAGCCGGGCGGCTGCCTGCTCGGCCGCTGCCTCTTCGGCGGCGCGCCGCAGGGCCGCGGCCCGGGTCGCGGCGCGCGCGTGCTCGGCCAGCCGGGCCTGGAGATCGTCCACGTCGACGTTCGGGGAGTCCAGGGCCTCCCCAGGGTCGTCGACCGTGGGGTCGTCGCGCGGCCCGGACGGCGCTGGGGGCGGGCCGGCCGGGTTCATCGCGGGGAGTCTAGTGGGGTCGACGCGGGGTGGTTCAGGCCTTGGACGTCGTCCACTCCAGGGTCTTGGACACCTGGCTCCCGAGGGTCATCGGGTCGAAGGGCTTGGCGATGGTGCCGCGGATCGCGGTGCCGTCCCAGATCTGGCGGTCGCGGGCCTGGAGCTTGGCGGTGAAGAGCAGCACCGGGATGTCGCGAGTCGACTCGTCGGACTGCAGGTGCTCGAACGTCGTGAGCCCGTCCATCTCGGGCATCATCATGTCGAGCAGCACCGCATCGGGGTGGTGCTCCCGGGCCGACTCGATGGCTGCGGCGCCGGAGCTGGCGGTCAGCACCTCCCAGCCGTCAACGGTCTCCAGGCAGAGCTGCGCGAGCTCACGGATGTCGTCGTTGTCGTCCACGACCAGCACGGTTGGAACACTCACCACAACCTCCTTTCGTCGCCCACAACCCCCTAGAACTACTAGAGAAGCCTAGGGGGCTGACGCTCCGCGCGGGGGGTTATTGCAGAGGTCCGTGGAAGGTCCCGGCGTAGTAGTTCTGCTGGTCGACCTGCACGAGGGTGAGGTCGCAGAGGCTGGTGAGCAGCCGGCCAGCGGCGCCGCCGAGACCCCGCTTGTCGTTGACCAGACAGATGTCCCAGGCGACCACCGGCTGGAGCGGGAGCACGTCCTGCAGCACGGTTGCGATCATGGCTTTGAAGATCTGGGCGCCCTGGTGATCCGGGTGGACCAGCGTGAAGCCGAGATAGAAGATCGCGTCGCGCGCGTGATGGTCGGGGTAGTGGTGGGCGAAGTAGGCGGGGCTGATCCACGGCACGGTGGCCAGGTCCCTGGTCAGTGTGGTCAGACCGATCGCCTCACCGTCGGCACTCCAGGCGACGTACTTCATGACCCGCGAGTCGAGCATCTCCTCGATGAACTCAGACTCGTGGAGCAGTTGCCGGGCCACGGCCTGTGTCTCCATCTGGCCGAAGGTGTCCCGGTAGAGCTCGTAGTAGTAACGCGCCGCGGCGTAGTCGAGCTCCTTCTCGACCGTGACCCTGATGTCCGCGACCACCGGGGCGGCCGAGGAGCCGGCGAGGCTCGCGACGACCTCCGACGACAACCTCGGCGAGACGAGCGGTCCTTCACCGACCCGGTGGGGTGGCTCCAGGCCGTTGGCCACACCGTTGGCCACACCGTAGGCCAGGCCGTTGGCCATGCCGTTGTAGGCAGCAGCTGGGTGCCGAGCGCTCGTCGAGTCAGGCTCGGCCGCTACGGCCGGTGACCCGGCGTCCGCGGGCTTGTCGTCGTCCTCGAACCAGCTCGAGACGCGGTAGGCCGCCACGACCACCGCGCAGGTGGGCAGCCCGGTGGAGTGGGCGGAGGCGAGCGCCATCTGCACCGGCCCGTAGCCTCCGCCGCGCTTGTGGTTCATGTCGCCGAGGCTGAGCTCGATCTGCTCGGCTACGGACTCCTCGCTGGGGCCGTGGTGCTCGACGAACAGCCCGCCACCGGTCTCGTCGACGCACCAGCCGAGACCGGCCCAGGCGATGTCGCCCGAGTGCTCGGCGTAGGCCTCTGCGCGGACGCAGAACAACAGGTCGCCGTGCCCGCCGGGCAGGGTGTTGCTCACGTGGCGGAGCCGGCTGCCCGGAGGGATCACCGACGAGAGCGTCACCAGGTTGAAGTCGGCGACGCCCGCCGACTGCAGGGCGTGGTCGAAGGCAGACAGGAGCGTTCGTCCCGTGCCGGACCCGGTCCGGATCGAGATGTCGAGCCCGGTGTGCTCAGACGGGGACCTGAGCTGGTCGGGCCGGGGGTCGGTCGTGCTCGCCAGGGGGGTCTGCTGAGCCATGGGGGGAATCCTCTCGCGGCGACATGTGCGCCTCGGAGGTGACGGCGCTGACCAGACCGAGCACCCGGTCCCGAAGTTCCCCGGGACTGACTCGACCCTTGTTGAGGAACACCGTTGTGCCTAGCTCCAGCTCATGTCGTTGCCCTGCACTGATATCTGCGGCGCTGTAGACGACCAGCGAGGTTTCTGCCAGCGTCCCGCGCCGACGGAATTCTTTCACGACATCGGCCCCAGATCCGTCAGGCAGGCGCATGTCGAGCACGATCACGTCAGGGCGCACCTCGGCTCCCCGGGTGACCGCCTCGCTGGCGTTGGCCGCGTGGACGACGTTGAGACCGTCCTGGCGGAGCATGGTCTCGAGCACGACGGCGAGGTCGGGGTCGTCCTCGACCAGCAGCACCGTGGCGCCGGTCTCGATCCTCGACACGGCGTTCGACACCGTCCGGACCAACCGCTCCTCGCTGACCGGTTTGACCAGCCAGCCGTCGGTCGAGCTCGCGACCGAGGCGTCGGCCTCCGGTCCGAGCCCGGAGATGACCACCACAGGGATGTCCTGGGTGTCGCTGGCCCCGCGCAGCGTCCGGAGGACCTGGGCTCCGGTGGCGCCCGGCATCAACAGGTCGAGGAGTACGACGCGCGGCCGTTCGGCCCGCACCACCTCGAGCACGGAGGCGCTGTCGGTGACGCCGACCGAACGGAAGCCGCGGGCGTCCAGCAGCCGCGAGAACTCCTCGACCAGCTCGACGTCGTCGTCACACACCAGCACCGTGGGCGCAGTGCCCGCGGGCCGCCGCGGCGGCTGGCTCAGCGTCCGCACCGCGGGCAGGGTGAAGTGGACCGTCGTGCCGACCCCGAGCTCGCTCTCGGCCCAGATCCGGCCACCGAGCCGCTCCACGATGCCCTTGCTGATCGTGAGGCCGAGACCGGTGCCGCCGCGCTGCCGGGTGTCGGACGAGTCGACCTGCTCGAAGCGGTCGAAGATGGTCTCCAGCTTGTCGTCCGGGATCCCGGGGCCGTCGTCGCCGACCCGGAAGTGGACCTCGGACCCGTCGACGGCGGCGTCGAGGCGGACGACGGACCCGGGGTCGGAGAACTTGATGGCGTTGCCGAGCAGGTTCATCAAGGTCTGGATCACCCGGTCCTCGTCGGCGAGCACCCGGCCGTTCGCCGTCCCGAGCTCGACCCGCACGCCCACAGAGGTCGCCATGCCCTCGATCTGCTCGGTGGCGGTCTCCAGGAGCTCTGCGACCTCGAGGTTGACCACGTCCATCGGCGACACGCCGCTGTCCATGCGCTCGATGTCGAGCAGGTCGTTGATGAGGCGGGTGAGCCGTTCGCTGTTCTGCACCGCGACACCGACGAGGGTGGCGGCGCGTTCCGGCAGCTCGCCGAGCTGACCGCCGGCCAGCAGGCCCAGCGACCCCCGGATCGAGGTCAGCGGCGTGCGGAGCTCGTGGCTGACCACCGAGAGGAACTCGTTCTTGAGCCGGTCGACCTCGCGGCGCTGGGTCACGTCGCGGAAGGTCACGACGGCGCCGAGGACCTCGGACTCGTCCAGCAGCGGCGAGGCGGTGATCTCGACCGGGAAGGCCGATCCGTCCGCGCGGACGTACTCGTCGTCCTCGGTCAGCACCACGCCGCCGTGCTGCATCACCTCGGTGATGTAGCAGCCCGACCACGGGAGCGGCTCGCCGTCGGCGCCCGGCGCGTGGAAGGTCTCGTGGGCCTTGCGGCCGATCAGCTCGTCGGTCGTGAACCCGAGCGCCGCAGCGGCGGACGGGTTGACGAAGGTGACCCGGCCTTCGTGGTCCACGCCGTAGACGCCGTCGCCCACCGAGGTCACGAGGACCTCGTTGTAACGGGCGAGGCGGCGCAGGTCGGCGGTCTGTTCCTCGACCTGGTGCTCCAGCCCACGGCGCAGCCTCGCGTTGTCCGAGGTGAGGAGGACCTGGCGCAGGCCGGCGGCGGTGACCATGACCACCCACAGCGCGGACTGCGCCTCCTTGAGCACACCGCTCTGCCCGAAGAGCGTCTGGATCACCGCTGCGGTCACGAGGATCCCGAAGACGAGCGTGGTCCCCAGGGCGTCAGAGGGCCCCCTCAGGGCGGGCTCTACCTCCGCCGGGGCTTCGGGGACGGGCACGGATGCGGCGAGACCGATGGTCAGGTAGCCCACGATCCAGCCGAGGTCCAGCAAGGTCCCGAAGCGGAAATCCCCCTGGGAGGCCTGCACGGCGAAGGCGATGTCGGAGGCGGCGTACATCATGTACGCCGATGCCACGAGGACGAGCATGCGCCGGTCGGCGCCCGACGCCCTCACCACCAGCAGCACGGCGACGGTGGCCAACACGACGTCGAGGACCGGGAAGATCAGGGCGAGCACCTGTGCCCCGGCGCCTTCGCGTGCCGACGAGTCGAGCAGGCCCGGATAGACGAGCACCGAGGCGATGAGCAGGAAGGCGCCGCCGGCCACGAGCCCGTCGAGCAGCATCACCGACAGCTCCGCGCCGCGTCGGCGCGCCGGGAAGGAGAGCAGTCCCAGGGTCGAGAGGACCAGCGCCGCGGCGATGGTGAGGTCACCGAACAGACTCGGCGAGGTCACCGGGTCGGCGTCGACCACAGCCACCCACAGGTTGCCGGTGATCGCGACGACCCCGGCGGTGAAGATGAGCTGCCAGCCGCGCCGCATCCTGCCGTCGCTGCGCCGGATCCGCAGCAGCGTCATCGCGACGCCGATCAGCCCGGCCACCATCAGGCCGACAGCGCTCACCGTCTCGCGGAGGCCGGAGGGGAATACCGGGAGGAGCAGCACAGCGAAACCGAGGCTGAGGACCCCCCACACCGACAGTGCCCAGAGGAAGCGAAGGCGACCTGAAGGGGCCGAGGCCGGGGTCGCCATGATTTTGATGTTAGGGGTGTGACGCGGTGTGTTTGGTGGGTTTGGAGAAACCCGCAGCCGCCGCCTCGGCGACCCTCTCCTCGGGTGTCGCCGCCAACAGGGCGGGCACCTGGGCCGCGGAGACGGGTCGGCTGAAGTAGTAGCCCTGCAGCTCCTCGCAGCCGTGGTCGCGCAGGAAGTCCGCCTGCATCCGGGTCTCCACACCCTCGGCGACCACTCGCAGCCCGATGCTGTGGGCCAGGCCGATGATCGAGGCGAGCAGCGGGGCGCCCTGCATCCGGTCGGGCGACAGCTCCATCACGAAGGACATGTCGATCTTGACCTGGTTGACCGACAGGTTGCGCAGCCGGCTGAGCGAGGAGTGCCCGGTGCCGAAGTCGTCGAGCGCGCACTGCACGCCCATCGCGGTCAGCGGCTGGAGGATGTCGGTGATGTGCTCCTCCGCGGCGAGCACGGTCTCGGTCACCTCGAGCACCAGCGCCTCGGGCGGCAGCCCGGTCGTGGCGAGCACGCCGGCGACCTGGGATGGGAAGTCGGGGTCGAAGAGCTCGCGCTCCGAGACGTTGACGGCCACGGTGAGCCAGGGCCGCTTGCGGCGCCAGGAGACCGCCTGCTCGCACGCCGTGTGGAGGGCGTAGCGGCCGAGCTCGACGATCATCCCGGTCCGCTGGGCCGTCGCCAGGAACTCCCCCGGTGACAGCACGCCACGCTCAGGGTGCTCCCAGCGCATCAGTGCCTCCAGCGACAGGACCCGGCCGTCGCGTGCGTCGACGATCGGCTGGTAGTAGATCTTGAACTCCCCGTCGGACATGGCGGCGCGCATCTCCACGTCCCGGGTGAAGCGCTGGGAGGTGTCGTTGGCCATCCCCTGGTCGAACTCGCAGGCGCGGTCGCTGCCGCCGGCCTTCGCCTGCCCCACCGCGAGCTCGGCGTTGCGCAGCAGCTCGTCCAGCCCCCGGTCCAGCCGGCCGTGGGCGATCCCGATGCTGCCGTGGATCTGGACCGACCGACCGCCCAGCTCGAACGGCCGGCGTACGGCGTCCAGCACCCGGTCGGCGGTCCGTCCCGCGACCCACTCACCCGCGTCCGGGAGCAGGATTGCGAAGTCGTCACCGCCGAGGCGAGCGACCGTGTCGTGCGAGCGCACGCACTCCAAGAGCCGCGAGCTGACCTGGCGCAGCAGGGCGTCGCCGGCCGCGTGCCCCATCGAGTCGTTGATCTCGCGGAAGCGGTCGAGTCCCAGCAGGAGCAGGGAGGAGTCCGCCAGCGCCGGACCGAGCTCGGCCCCGCGATCGTGGAGGAACCGGCGGTTGCCGAGGCCGGTCACCTCGTCGCGGAGGGCGAGGCGCTCCAGCTCCTGCCGCTGCCGCTCCAAGTCGTCCACCTGGTGGTTGAGCTGGTGGAGCGTCGTGTCGAGCGCCGACCGTTGGGCACGGCCGCGCCGGTGGGCCGAGATCGAGCCGGCACCGAAGGCCGCGGCCGCCGACGCCGCCGCCCCCGCGAGCGCGAGCCACAGGCTCATGACAGCCCACCGGGCCGCGCGCCGCGTTGCCTCATCCGACAATGCAAGCACGCGCGCGGGATCCTCACCGGCGATTGACCCAACTGGAACCCGGCCGCCGCGGGGCCGGGTGGGCGAGTTTCGGCGTTCCGCGGTCGTTGCGGCGTTCCTCGTCCTACCTTGGTCGAGCCGGTGGGTCTCGCCCTCGCCTGACCGGCGTCGGGGGAAGGACGGCAATGAGGCACCTGATCGACTGGATGCAGCCCCGCGACCACCGCGCCGCGGCGCGGACGGTGCCCGTCCTGGGCGGAGTGGCTGTTGTCGTGACCCTGTTGTTCCTGCCGATGGCCGAGGACACCGGTCCGGTCGAGACGCCGTTGATCACCCTCGCCACGGGCGGCTGCCTCGTGGCCGCCGTCCTGTGCGGTCTGGCGTGGTGGTTCGACGAGGCCAACCGGCTCGCCTGGGCAGTGGTGCCCGTGCTGGGCGTCGCGATCATCGTCTTCGTCGACCTCGCCACCCACGACGCCTCGGTGACGGCTCAGATCTTCTTCATCTTCCCGGTCCTCTACGGCGCCTCCCTGCTGCCTCGGCCCGGGGCGATCGTGATGACCACGGCGTCGGTGGTCGGCGAGGCCATCGTCGTGGGCACCCAGATGGCACCCCGCGAGGCGGTGATGGACACCTTCTACCTCGGTGCCGCGCTGGCCACCGCCACCGTCCTGCTGGTGCGCTCGACGGAACGCCAGGCCGAGCTGGTCGCCGAGCTGCGCCGGCACGCCGGCACCGACTCCCTGACCGGCCTGGTGACCCGGCGCGCCTTCGACGAGGCGTTGGAGGCGGCGCTGCAGCGCCCCGACGACGACGGCACCTCGCTGCTGCTTCTGGACGTCGACTGGTTCAAGTCGGTCAACGACCGGTTCGGCCACCCGGGTGGTGACGAGGTGCTGGTGCAGCTCTCGTCCCTCCTGGTCGAGGCCTCGCGCCGCGGCGACGTGGTGTGCCGGCTGGGCGGTGACGAGATGGCGGTGCTCATGCCCGGCTGCACGCTGGAGGTGGCCCGGCGCCGAGCCGAGCAGATCGTCGACGCGGTCCGTGGCCACGGCTTCGCCCTCAGCGTGGGTGACGTCATCCACGTCTCGATCAGTCTCGGCCTCGCACACTCGCCGACCCACGCGGACGACGCGCAGCACCTCTACTTCGCCGCGGACCAGGCGCTCTACGCCGCGAAGCGCGGGGGCCGTGACCAGATGACGTCCTACGAGCTGTCGGACGTCACGCCCTGACCGGGCCGCCGCCGGCTGCCCGCCGGTACTGCACGTGCGTGTCGGCGGCTGCGTGGGTGAAGCCGAGGCCTTCGTAGAGGCGCCGCCCGGCGGCGTTGTCGGACTCGACGTAGAGCAGGACCTCCTCGACGCCGGCGTCCGCGAGGTGCGCCAGGCCGGCGACGGTGAGGACCCGGCCCAGGCCGCGGCCCTGGGCGGCCGGGTCGATGCCGACGACATAGACCTCCCCGAGCCGCGGGCTGTGCTGCTTGGTCCAGTGGAAGCCCACCAGCGAGCCGTGGTCGTCGGCGGCGACCAGCAGCCCGGCCGGGTCGAACCACTCCTCGGCCATCCGCTCCGCGAGCTCAGCCTCGTCCATCGCTCCCTGCTCCGGGTGATGGGCGAAGGCTGCTGCATTGACCCGCACGACCTCGCCGGCGTCCTGCGGGCGGTAGGACCGCACCTCGATGCCGTCCGGGACGCCGAGGTCGGGGAGTGGGTCCGCCGCGGGACGGCGCATCACCCAGAGCTCGCGCGCCCTCGCCAAACCGTGGGCCGCCGCCAGCCGGGCCGCGGCGGGGTGGTCGCCGTGCGACCAGGCCGTCACGGCTGGGTGCATCGCGAGGCGCCCGCCCAGGGCCGCCGCCGCCAGCTCGCGGCCCAGCCCGGCGCCGCGAGCGTCCGGCGCGACCGCCAGCTCGACCGCCTGTTCGACCGCCGAACCGTGGGCCAGGGCGAACCCGTCCGTCCCGGTCACCCAGAGCTCCGCGTCCTCGAGTCCGTGGTGCTTGAGCCGGATCGAGGTGGCCTCGTCGAGCGGGTCGAACTCACCGGCCTCGACGCAGCGGCGGCGTACGTCGGTGACGACCGCGAGGTCGGCGGACGGCTCGGCGCGCATGCGAGGAGTCTGGCTCACCAGGAGTACGACGGCGGGGTGCTCGGGTCGTCCGGCTCGTCGTCGGGGTCGTCGGGCTCGTCCTCGCGCGTCTCCTCGTTCTTGCGCCGCTGCTCCTGCGCCTCCTCGTTGCGCTGTTCCAGCTCCTCCAGGTCGGGCGGGTCCTGGTCCTCCGGGTTGGTGGCGTCGTCCGCGACCGCCCGGTCGGCGAGCTTCTCGGCCAGCCGTGTCGCCACGCTGCGGGCCGCGGCGACACGGTGCGTCGCAGCCGCGCCGTCCCGGCAAGCACCCTGGTCGAGCACCGCGATCCCCTCCCGCCAGCGGGCCTCGGCCTGGTCACGCCGGCCGTCGACGAGGTCGGCATCGCCGAGGGCCTCGAGCGTGAGCGCGAGGTTGGTGCGCACCAGACACTCGTCCTCGCCGGGCACGACCAGGAGGGCCTGCTCGAGCAGGACCCGGGCGCGCGGATAGTCCGCGAGCCGGTATTCCGCCGTGCCCTGGTCGAACGTGCTGACCCACGGCTCGAACACGTTGAGCCACCCGTTCGTCCCGAAGGCCTCTTCGGCCCGGTCGAAGTGGCCGTCGTCGAAGGCACCGCGGCCCCGGTCGTCGAGCGCCAGCATCACCCCGACCTTGGCGCAGAGCGCCAGGGCGAGCAGCAGCGGCAGCAGACCGAGCACGAGCAGCCGGCGGCGGAGCCGCAGTCGGCGGTGCTGGTCAGGTGCGTCAGCCATCGGCGTTCTCCCTCCGGGCCTGGAGCCAGAACCGCCACCCGGTCCGCAGCTCGGGCAGGACCAGCAGGATGACCAGCAGTGCCCACAGCCAGCGCAGCTCGCGCTGTGGCCGGCCGGGCTCGAGCCCGGCATAGGCCCGCTCGGCCAGCTGGGTGGCCACCTCGGCCATGCTCCGGGTCTCGGCCGGTGGGAGGTAGGTCGCCCCGAGCTCGTCGGCGATCCGCTGGAGGTTGGCATCGTCGAGCCGGGAGACGGCCGCCTCCCCGGTCTCCGGGACCGTGACGACCGGGCCCGGGTCCGACGCGGGCGGCGGCGTCTCGTCCAGATCGACCCGGCGCAGCGGCATCGTGCCGCCCTCCACGGTGCCGTAGCCGAGGACCACCGAGGCCTCGGTCCTCTCCGCCAGGCCCCGGAACGACGCCTGCGGGTCGGGCGAGGTGTTCTCGCCGTCGCTCACGAAGACCAGCACCGGCAGCCGCTCGGTCGAGCTCTCGGCCGAGCGGTCGAACAGGTCCTCCAGGAGCGGCACCGCCAGGCCGACCGACGAGCCGGCGCCGCCGTCGGCGTGCTCGACCTGGATCGAGGCCACCTCGCCGCGGTAGATGTCGCGATCGGAGGTGGCCGGCATCCGCAGGGTCGCGGACTCGCCGAAGGTCACGACCGAGAACCGCGCCGGGCCCATCTGGTCGCCGAGCTCGACCAGGTCGCGACGCACCGCGGTGATCCGCGAGCCAGACGGGTCGTCGAGCGCGGACATCGAGGTGGTCCGGTCGATGGCCACCACCACGTCGAGCTCGGGGGTGGCCTGGGGGGCGACCGCCTCCCGGTCGCCCAGACCGAGCACCAGCGCGAGCAGCGCCAACGCCAGCGTCAGCCGGCGTACGACGCGGAGGGCCCTCACCGGTCGGCCCTCCCGGCTCCGGGACGGACCCGGCGGTCGCGGCCGATGCCCCAGCCGACGCCCCAGCCGGCGGCGAGGACGAGCGCGCCGGCGAGCGCGAGCAGTAGTCCGGCGGCCGGTGCCTCGCGGGACACCGGCCGGGCCGGCTCGACCGCCCGCGCCTTCTCCAGGTCGTCGATCCGGTCGACCAGGCGGTCGGTGCCGCCCTCCTCCTCGAGCTGCACCAGCGTTCCGCCGGTGGAGCGGGCGGCTTCGGTGAGCTCCTCCAGTGCGGGCGCGTTCTTCGGCTTGGCCAGCGCGCTGCCGGCCAGGGCATAGACCAGTACCTCGCGCCGTACGGCGAGCTCCGCGGCCTCCGGCAGGGTGAAGAGCGTGGTGCCGAAGGGCTCGTTGTCCGAGGCCAGCAGCACGGCCCGGGTGCGCTCGCCGGCCGGGCGGTCGAACCTCCGCACGCACGAGACGAGCCCGTCGCCGATGAGGGACACCCCCTCGTCGTTCTCGTGGATCCCGGCGAAGAACCGGTCGCTGTCGCCGCTGAACGCCGCCTCCGCCCGGTCGAGCTGCTCGTCGACGTAGGCGTAGTCGTCGGTCAGCGGGAACGCCACCACCGCGGCGCCACTCCAGATCACCAGCCCGACCCGGTCGCCTCTCAGCCCCTCGACCACCCGGCGCACCTCGCGCACCACGGACAGGTTGTCGCGGTCCATCGAGGGGGAGGCGTCGAGGCAGAGCATCAGGTCACGGCTCCGCGCGTCCGGCCGTCCGGTCTCGACGACGTCCGGACGCGCCAGCACCACCGCCGCCCCCGCGACCAGCAGCAGGCTGCCGGCGGTGAGCAGCAGACCGGCGCGACGCTGCCGGCGCAGCCGGGCCTGGTAGCGCGGCAGCCGGCGCAGCCTGGCCGTCCGGGCCAGCAGCAGGGTCTCGCCGCGAGGCCGGCGCCGCCGCGCCCACCACGCCATCAGCACCACCACGCCGAGCCCGACCGCGGCCAGCGCCCACGGGCGGGTGAGCCCGTCGGGGAGCGTCAGGTCCACGTGGTCACCAACGTCCGGGCCCGGGCCGCGGCCTCGTCGAACATCGACGAGGGCAGCTCCTGGTCAGGGGAGAAGGACGGCGGGTAGGTCAGCGCGACCAGGTCGGCGAGGCGTTCGGGACCATGCTCCTGGAAGTCGCCGAGGGTCATCATCGAGGCCGGTACGCCGCTGCGCTCGACGACGAACGCCCGGACCGTCCGGCTGATCTCCTGGTGGCCCTGGCGGGCGGTCAGGTCGCCGCGGGCGACCGCGTCGCTGATCTCGTCGAGCCGGGTCAGCCAGGTGCTCGGCTGTTCCGCCGGCCGCGCGCGGGTCGGCCGGTCGCGGGTCCACCAGAGCACCGCGGCGTAGTAGGCCGCCACCAGGCCGAGCGCGAGCAGCGCGAGGAGCAGCCAGCGGTCGTCGTAGCCGACCGGGCCCTGCAGCTCATCGGCGGCGCGCATGCTTGTTCCGCTCGAGCAGCCGGCGGACGGCCGACAGCGTCGTGCTGGACTCGTCGAGGTGCTCGTGCACCACCCCGAGATCGGCCATCCGGGACTGCCACCGCGCCAGCCGGCCGGTCCGGTCGTCGGCGAGCTCGGCCATCAGGAGCGGGTCGCCGCGCACCCACGCCGGGAGCCCCGTGTCCTTGCTGACGTCCTCGGTGACGTCCACCGACCGCGGCGCCCCGGCCGGCACGGCGGCCGGGTCGAGGTCGCCGATCGTCACCATCAGCAACTCGTGCTGCACCACCAGCCGGCGCAGCGCGGCCTCGAGCTCCGGCGTCGCCTCGTCGTCGTCGGCGACCACCAGCACGATCGCGCGGCGGCGTACCTGCTGGGCGACCTGCCGCAGCAGTGCGGGCAGGTCGGCCTCCGGCCCGCTCGCGCTGACGGCGTCGTACGCCGCGGACAGGGCGCGTTCGAGGTGGGCCTCGCCGGCGCCCGGCGGGAGGACGTGGTGGCCGGCCGCGCTGCCGCTGACCGCCCCCACCCGGTCGCCCTGCCGCACCGCGAGCCAGCCGACGATGCCGGCGACCTCGACCGCCCGGTCGCGCTTGGACTCCTCGAGGGTCGCGGCGGCCGCCATCCCGCGTCCGGTCGAGACGACGAGGACGACGGTGTGCCGGCGCTGGGCGACGAACCGCTTGACGAGCAGGTCGCCGTGCCGGGCCGACGCCTTCCAGTCGATGTCCTTGGGGTCGTCGCCGCGGACATACTCGCGCAGGTCGTTGAGCTCCATGCCCCGCCCGGTCAGGGTGGCGGCGTACTCACCCTCGAGCAGGCCGAGCACGCGCCGGTGGGCCTGCAGGGTGAGCCGAGCCCGGATCCGGGTGACGTGCCGGGTCACGGCGTGGGGACGGCGCCGAAGATCGCGTCGACCAGCGTCTCGGGCGCGACCCGGTCGGCGAGGGCCTCGAAGGTCAGGTGCAGCCGGTGCCGCAGCACGCTGTGCCGCAGCTCGCGGACGTCCTCCGGCACCACGAACGAGCGCCCGGCGAGGATCGCCAGGGCCCTGGCGACGTGGAAGAACGCGATGGTGCCGCGCGGGCTGGCGCCGGTCTCGACGTAGCCCCCGAGCTCGGGGCCGAGCACCTCGCGGGCGTTGCGGGTGGCGTGGACCAGGTCGACGATGTAGCGCTTGACCGCGGCGTCGACGTAGACCCGCTGGGAGAGCGACTGGAGCCGGCGGATGTCCTCGGGCCCGACGACCCCCGGCGCAGGTGCCGCCCCGGACAGGGTGCCGTCCTCGACCCGGTCGAGGACCGAGACCTCCTCGTCGGCGGTGGGGTAGTCCAGCACCTCCTTGAGCAGGAAGCGGTCCATCTGGGCCTCGGGCAGGACGTAGGTGCCCTCCTGCTCGATGGGGTTCTGGGTGGCGAGCACGACGAACGGCCGGGGGAGCGGGTGGATGTGGCCGCCGATGGAGGTCTGCCGCTCCTGCATCGCCTCGAGCATCGCCGACTGGGTCTTGGCGCTCGCCCGGTTGATCTCGTCGAGCAGCACGATGTTGGCGTGCACCGGCCCGAGCTGGGTCTCGAAGCTGTGGTCGCGCGGGTCGTAGACCTGGGTGCCGACGATGTCGCTGGGCAGCAGGTCAGGGGTGCACTGGATGCGCGAGAACGACGCGCTGACCGCATGCGCCAGCGTCGAGGAGGCCAACGTCTTGGCCAGGCCGGGCACCGACTCGACCAGGAGGTGTCCCTCCGCGAGCAGCGCCACCAGCATCGCGGTCTTGAGGCGCTCCTGGCCGACCACCTGCTCGTCGAGTGCGGCGGACACGGCGCCGGTGATCTCCCCGGCCTCGCGCAGCTCGTCGTCGGTCAGCCGCTCGATGCTCCCCATGCGCTCAGTAGACACTCAGTAGACCAGCGCCTGCACGTCCTCGCCCAGGACCTCCTCGGCGAACACGGCCGCGCCGGCCACTCGTACGCCGGGCAGCAGGTCGGCCTCGCCGAGCGAGCGGCGGGCGGCGCACTGGGAGCAGACGGTGACGCGGCCGTTGTCGAGGACGGCGTTCAGGAGCTCGGCCAGGGGAGTGGCGAGCGGCAGCGCGAAGGTCTCCGCGTTGCCCGGGACGGCGAGCCACGCGGCCTCACCGGTCAGCCACAGCGACACCTCGGCGCCGGCCGTCACCGCGGTGGCCGCCACGGTGAAGCCCTGGTTGCACCGCTCCGCCGCCTCGGCTCCGCAGGTCACCTTGACCACGAGCGGGCGGGTCATGCGGGGGGTGCTCATGCGGCGGCGTCCGCGGGCAGGCCCAGCAGCTCGCGGGCCTGGGTGGTGGTCATCGGGGTCCGCTGGGCGACGGTGCCCGCCTGGACCGCCCGGGTGACGAGCTGGGCGTTGGACTCGACGGGCACGCCGCGGCTGATGGTCAGGACGTCCTCCATGCCCACCCGGAGGTGGCCGCCCTGGGCGAGCGAGGCGAGCATCACCGGGAGCGTGGACCGGCCGATGCCGGTCGCCGACCACGAGGTGACCTCGGCCGGCAGCGCCGCGACCCCGGCGACCAGGGCGGCGGCCGTGCCGGGCATCCCGCCGGGCACGCCCATGACGAAGTCGACGTGCACCCGCCCTCCGCTCGGCAGGCCGTACTTCCCGAGCAGCCGCTCCAGCGCCCACACCTGCCCGAGGTCGAACAGCTCGAACTCCGGGACCACGCCCCGCTCCTGGGCGAGCTGGTAGAGCTCGCAGACGAACGGCCAGGGGTTGGAGAACACGTCGTCGCCGAAGTTCGTCGTACCCATGGTCAGCGAGCAGGAGTCGGGCTCCGCGTCGAGGACCTTCAGCCGCTGGTCGAGCGGGTCGTGCACCGAGCCCCCGGTCGAGAGCTGCACAACGAGGTCGGTCGCCTCGCGCAGCGCGGCCACGGTGTCGGTGAGTCGCACCAGGTCGAGGGTCGGCCGGTGGTCGTCGTCGCGGATGTGCACGTGGATCATCCCGGCCCCCGCGGCCTCGCACTCCTTGGCCGTCGCCACCAGCTCCTCGAGCGTGGTCGGCAGCTGCGGACAGTCCGCCTTGGCGGTCTCGGCACCCGTCGGCGCGACGGTGATCAGGAGCGGCGTGGACACCTGGGCATCGTGCCAGGCTCGGTGGGCCAGGTGCGAACGGAAGTGGACCCGTCAGGCCGCTGGCGTCTGACCGATCCTGCCTAGGAACCGCGTCGTGCCGGCGGGTGTGAACAGCGAGCTCTTGAGCAGCTGGTGCCACTCGCGGACCCGTTCAGGGCGGTGCTCGCGGCCGACGGCCGAGTCGGCGTCGCGGAGGATCGTGACCGCCCGATGGAGCACGTCGTCCGACGTGTAGCCGCGTCTGACCCACTCGACGCCGCTGATGCGCCGGAGGCGCCGCAGGTCCTTCTGCTGGGCCCCTTTGGGCAGGTGGACCTCACCGTCGTACTCGTGCAGGCTCCGGGTGCCGACCACCCACAGGTCGGCACGCGCCACCTGCTCGGACCCACCGGTCAGCACGTACTGAGGTTGCACCTCGATCCCGCACACCACGTGCAGCAGACGCAGCAGGGTCTCCCATGGCGACTCGGACCTGGGGTCGGCCAGATCGAGCGCCATCCGCAGTGTCGTCACCCCGCGCCGTCCCCGCCACGTCACCGCGAGCTCGCGGGTCAGGTCCATCAATGAGATGTCGCCGGCGTACGCCGCTCCGTCGAGCAGCACCACGAGATCGAGGAGCCCGAGGTCGGTCGCGCATGCGAGCAGGGTGTCGATCGGTGGGGCCAGCCGCACGCCGTCGACGACGTCCGGTTCACAGGGGTGAGCCAACCGGATCGACCGCACTCCTGCTCGGAGCGGACGGGGGTCTGCCTGGCCGATGCTCACGAACACGGGCAGCTTGTTGGGCAGGGGAGGCAACCACCAACCTCGAGCGCTGACCGCTGTCAGATGAGTGAAGCAACCGTGGCTCGGAAGGAGCAGCTGCCAGGCCCTCAAGGCGGTGCGCGGGTCACCGTCATCCACGACGTGCACGCCGTGCGTGACCTGGACCCAGCCGGCGCCGGGACTGGGGCCGCGCACCGGCTCGGCTCGCTGGGTCGGGTCGGACACGTAACGAGGATGTCCGGCGTCGGCGGCGCCCGTGGGCCGACGGGACGGCACCTGTGGAAGACCACCCGTCTCTGCACTTGTGGACCCGCCCTGGCTGCCGACCGCGCGCAAACAGGCGGCAGCGGCGGCGCCACCGGCGCCTGGCCTCACCCTTCGCCGCCTGTTCTCGGCGTGCGAGGCTGCCCGGGTGCGGTCGGTGGTGCAGCGGGTCCTGAGCGCGTCGGTGACCGTGGGCGGCGAGGTGGTCGGGGAGATCACGAGGCCCGGGCTGCTGGTCTACCTCGGCGTCACCCACGACGACGGCCTGGCCGAGATCGCCTGGCTGGCGCGCAAGGTGTGGGAGCTGCGCATCCTCCGCGACGAGCAGTCGGCCTCCGACATCGACGCGCCGGTCCTGGTGGTCAGCCAGTTCACCCTCTACGGCGATGCCCGCAAGGGTCGGCGCCCGACCTGGCAGGCCGCCGCGCCGCGGGAGACCAGCGAGCCGGCGTACGACGCGTTCTGCGACGAGCTCGAGCGGCTCGGCGCCACCGTGGAACGCGGCGTCTTCGGCGGCGACATGCGGGTCGCCTCGGTCAACGACGGCCCGATCACGGTGCTGCTCGACACGCCCTAAGGTGCAGGGGTGGCGTTCGAGCTCCCCGACAACCTCCACCCCGACTGCGCGCCGGTCGCCTGGCTGCTCGGCACCTGGCAGGGCAACGGGCACGGCGACTACCCGACGATCGAGCCCTACCAGTTCGGCCAGGAGCTGATCTTCACCCACGACGGCCGGCCGTTCTTCCACTACTTCTCGCGCGCCTGGATCGTCGACGACAACGGCGACAAGGTGCGCGACGCGGCCCTGGAGACCGGGTTCCTGCGCTGCCGCCCCGAGGGCCGGCTCGAGCTGCTGCTCGCCCACAACACCGGGTTCGTCGAGGTCTGGCACGGCGAGGCCGAGACCGCCAAGTTCGAGCTCGCCACCGACGCCGTGGTGCGCACCGAGTCGGCCAAGGAGTACGTCGCCGGCAAGCGGCTCTACGGTCTGGTCGAGGGCGATCTGCTCTATGCCTACGACATGGCGGCGATGGGCCAGGAGCTCCAGCCGCACACCTGGGCCAGGCTGCAGCGCGCCTGAGCCGGGGCCGCGACACGTCCTGTTGACGGATTGTTCCTCCGCGCGACACGAAGTCGTGATTGGCTACCCCCGGTTCCGGGCCGCCTGATCCTCCGCCAATCCTTCCGACCCGACTGACACGGGGAGCACCGCACCTTCATGAAGACCCTCACCGGCCTGTTCACGGCCATGCTCATGGCTGCCGGCCTGATGGCCGTCGCCACGCCGTCCGCCAGCGCTGCCGCCTGCAACTCCTACTCGGGCTGCGTCGACACGACGACCACGGCCTCGGCACCCAAGGTGGTCCCCAAGCGCCGCAAGGCCACGGTGTGCGGCACGGTCGCGGCCGTGGGCAGCAACGCCACTCCCCGCGGTGAGCTCCGCTTCGTGGTCAAGCGCAACCGGGGCAAGTACAACTTCCGCAAGACGGTCCCCTACGAGGGCGGCAAGATGTGCGTGGTCACCAAGAAGGTCAAGCGCAAGGGCGGCTACACCGTCAACGTCGCCTTCGTGCCGCTCAAGGGCTCGATCTTCAACCCGTCCAGCGGGTCGACCGGGTTCGACGTCGGTCGCTGACGAGCCGGGCCGCGACCGACGACCCACAGCCGGACCGACACCGGTCGTGGGAGTCTGGTGGCGTGTCCCACCAGGACTGGCGCGAGACGCTCCGCGAGCGGGGCTACCGGCTCACCCCGCAGCGTGAGCTGATCCTCAACGCCGTCGACACGCTCGGTCACGCCACCCCCGACGAGGTGCTCGTCGAGGTGCGCAAGCACAGCGACGCGGTCAACGTCTCCACCGTCTACCGCACGCTCGAGGTGCTGGAGGAGCTCGGCCTGGTGCGCCATGCACACCTGTCCGACCGGGCGCCGACCTACCACTCCGTGCGGGACCACGAGCACTTCCACCTGGTCTGCCGGAATTGCCACAAGGTCATCTCGGTTGACCCTGATGTGATCAAGCCGCTGCTCGCCCGCCTGGACGCCGAGTTCTCGTTCACGGCCGACGTCGGGCACCTCACCGTGTTCGGCACCTGCGAGGACTGCTCATGAGCGCTACGTCCGGCAGCCGGCCGAGCAGCCCGCTGCTCCGGCTGCCCGGCGCGGTCGCCGGTGACGGCGCCGACGCCCCGGTGGCCGCCCACTACGGCTCGTTCAACAAGGAGCAGCGCGCCCTCGAGCAGCTCGAGGGGTTCGTCGACCTGTCCCACCGCGACGTCGTCCGCCTCGAGGGACCCGACCGGCTCACCTGGCTGCACTCGCTCACCACCCAGCACCTCACCGACCTGCGGCCCGGCACCGGCACCCAGGCGCTGATCCTCAGCCCGCAGGGCCACGTCGAGCACGCCTTCCGCGGCACCGACGACGGCACCGCGTTCACGCTGCACACCGAGCCCGGCGCCGCGGCCGCGCTCATCGAGTTCCTCGAGCGGATGAAGTTCATGACCCGCGTCGAGATCACCGACGTGACCGCCGAGCTCGCCGTGGCGTGGCGACCGAGCCGGGTCGAGGACCCCTACGAGCTGGTCCCGCGCGACCGGCTCCCGGCGTACGCCGAGGCGGCCGGCCCGGCCGCCGGGACGTGGGCCTTCGAGGCGCTGCGGATCGCTCGCGGCGAGCCCCGCTTCGGCATCGACACCGACCACCGCACGATCCCCAACGAGGTCGGCTGGATCGGCAGCGCCGTCCACCTCGACAAGGGCTGCTACCGCGGGCAGGAGACGGTGGCCCGCGTCCACACGCTCGGAAGACCCCCGCGCCGGCTCACCTTGCTGCACCTCGACGGCACCGAGAACCGGCTGCCGGCCGCCGGGGCGGACGTCCTCCTCGGAGAGAAGGCCATCGGGTTCGTGGGCTCGAGTGCCCGTCACCACGAGCTGGGCCCGATCGCCCTGGCCCTGGTGAAGCGCAACGTCGACCTCGCCGCCGAGCTCACGGTCGACGGGATGCCGGCGGCCCAGGAGGTCGTGGTCGACCCCGAGGTCGGCCTGCACGTGCGGCCCCTGCGCTGACGCGGGGCCGTGGCCGCGGTCCGGCCCGGGTTACCCGGAGGTTAAATCTCCCTCCGAGGGGTGAGATTCTGCCGAGTCTCGGGCCCTAGGGGTGCGGATTCGCAAACGGTGTGATTGTCTAGTCAAGTCATCCACCAGCCGAGCGTCGACGCCACCACGTCGACAGCGGGGAGTAAATACATGAAGAAGCTGATCGCGGCCCTGTTCGCCGCCGTTCTCATGGCGGCCGGACTGGTGGTCGCCACCGGCAGCACTGCGTCCGCCAACTGCACGCCCACCCAATACAGCGGGTGCGTCTCCACCGTCACCAAGGTGACGACGCCTGGCGTCGTGCCCCAGGGCAAGAAGGCCAAGGTCTGCGCGACGGTTAACGCCCGAGGCACCAACGCCACGCCCGTCGGCCGGGTGGTGTTCAAGGTCAAGCGCAACCTGGGCGGCTACTTCTTCAAGTCGTCCAAGGACCTCAACGCCAACGGCAAGGCCTGCATCAAGACCGGCAGCCTGGGCAAGACCGGCGGTTACAGCGTCGTCGCGAAGTACAAGTCGCCCAAGGGCTCGATCTTCATCAACTCGAGGAACGGCGGCGGCTTCGACGTCGTCGGCTGACCCAGCCACACGCTCCACAGCCGAAGGGGCCCTCTCGTCGAGAGGGCCCCTTCGCTGTTGCCGGACGTCGTCTGAGAGTGTGAGCCGGACGTCGTCGAACGCAGAGACCTGACCCCGAGAGGTTTGCCATCGTGAGCTCGCGCGCAGTCCGCGTCGGCCTCCTCGTTCTTCTGGCCCTCGTCCTGGTCGCCGTCGCCTGGACTGGCTACCAGTCCTGGCGGGTCAACCAGGATCTCCGGGCCGCCATCAGTGATGCCTCCGCGCTCGAGGACGCCGTCGAGACCGGTGACCAGCCGGCCGCCGAGGCGGCACTCGCCGGTCTCGAGCGCCACACCGACTCCGCCGCGGGCCGCACCGGTGGAGTCACGTTCGGCGTCCTGGCCCGCCTGCCGGTGGTCGGTGACGACGTGGACGGGGTCCGGCTGGCCGCGGACGTGGTGAGCGACCTGACGCAGGACGCCCTCACCCCTCTCGTTGACGAGGCCACCGACCTCGAGTCGTTCCTCCCGCAGGAGGGCCGGGTCCCGGTGGACCGCCTCGGTGACCTGCAGGCCCCTGTGGCCGCCGCGCACGACGCGTTCGCCGACGCCTCGTCCCGGTTGGACGACGAGGACTCCTCGTCGTACGTCGCCCCCCTCAAGTCGAAGTATCGCGAGCTCGCCCGGCGGGTCCGCGACGCCGCCGGCGTGCTCGAGACCGCCGACACCGCCCTGCAGGTGATGCCCGACATGCTCGGCCGGGCCGGGGAGCGCAACTACCTCCTCGTCTTCCAGAACAACGCCGAGGTGCGCTCGACCGGCGGTCTCCCGGGCGCCGTGAGCGTGCTCAACGCGACCGACGGACGCCTCTCGCTCACCCGGCAGGTGGCGGCCTCGTCCCTCGGCCACACCGAGGTGCCCGTGCTCCCCCTGACCGAGGCGGAGGAGCAGATCTACGGCCCCCAGCTCGGGATCTTCTTCCTCGACGCCAACTTCACCCCCGACTTCCCGCGCACTGCAGACCTGATGAAGGCGCGGTGGGAGCAGGCCTACGACGACCAGGTCGACGGGGTGCTCGCGATCGACCCGGTCGCCCTGTCCTACCTGCTGTCCGCCACCGGGCCGGTCAACGTGGGCGACGTCGAGATCACCAGCGATAACGCCGTCGCCGAGCTCCTGCACGCGCCCTACCTGCGCTACGAGGACCCCGACGCCCAGGACCGCTACTTCAAGCGGGTGGCCCGGGCCGTCTTCGACAAGGTCACCGCGGGCGAGGGTGACCCGCAGGAGATCCTGCGGGCGCTGGCCCGGGCGGGCTCGGAGAACCGGCTCTACGTCCACAGCTTCGACACCGACGAGCAGGGCGTGCTGGCCGGCACGGATGTGGCCGGCGAGCTGGTCAAGGAGCCGACCGAGCGACCACACGTCGGGGTCTACCTCAACGACACCACCGCGTCGAAGATGTCCTACTTCCTGCGCACCAAGGTCCGCGTCGACGCCACCTCGTGCAGCGGCGACGTGCAGGTGCTGGACGGCCTGGCCCGCCTGACGTCGGTGGCACCCGCCGACGCCGGCGAGACACTCCCCGACTCCGTGACCGGCGGCGGTGCCACGGGCCTCGAGCCCGGGTCCCAGCTGGTCGCCGTGCGCCTTTATGCCCCGGTGGACGGCGAGATCGAGCGGGTCACGCTCAACGGCGAGGTGCTCGAGGACCTGGAGCCCGTGGTGCACGACGGCCGGCCGGTCGTCACCACGTTCGTCTTCCTGGAGCCCCAGCAGACGGTGGACCTTGCCTGGCGGATGCGCGGCGGGCCGGGTCAGACCGGCAACGCCGTGGTCACAGTCACGCCGACCATCGAGCCCGGCAGCTCGTCGAGCTCGGCGAGCTCGTCCTGCTGACCCAGACCACTCAGGTGACCAGGGCCGCTGATCGCGGCTAGGTGATCAGGCCGAGCTCGCGCAGCGACTGCACCAGGTTGTTGAGCACGGTCGGGGTGTTGAGTGCGTTGGCCGTGCCCGGGTCGGGGCGCCGGGTGACGGGGGTCGCGCCGAAGAAGCCGTCGACGATCCGCTCGGCGCCGAACACCTCACCGGCCGCGTTGCCGGCGAAGGTGTTGCCGTGCACCCGGTGGCCGCCGCCCGGGCCGGACAGCGACAGGCCGTACTGCTGGGTCTTCGTCGACTGGTTGTCGAAGCACTGGTTGGCGACCACGTTGCAGCCGCTGCCGGCGTAGATCCGGATCCCCCCGCGCCGGCCGTGGTTCGGGTCGATGGTGTAGCCGGTCCAGTTGTTGGAGACGACGTTGCCGACGATGCTCACGCGGTCGGAGTCGCAGTGGATGCCGTCGCCGCTGTTGTCGCGAACGACGTTGCCGGCCACCGTCGAGCCGGCGGCGTAAGACAGAGTGATGCCCTTGCCGGAGTTGGCTCCGCTCGGTGTGCCGATGGCGTGGTTCGCCCGGCAGACGTTGCCGATCACGGTGACGCCGCGGTTGGCGCCGTTGGCTCCCACGGAGGTGTCCGTGGCCGTGATCTCGGGCTCGCACCGGATGCCGGCGTCGTGGTTGTCGACGCAGGTGTTGCCCTGCACAAGCGCTCCGAACGCCTGGTTGGAGACCAGGACCCCACGGCCGTTGCCCTGGGAGTGGTTGTCGATCACCCGCACGTCCTGGCAGCGGAAGACCGCGATGCCGTGTCCCTCGGCCCCGACGCCACCCGGGTCGTGCAACGCCCCGCTCACCGTGTTGCCCGAGACGACGACGTGGCCGGTGGACACCCCGGACGACCTGCGCACGTAGATGCCCGTGGCCATGGTCGTGGCGCCGTCGGCGGTGACCCGGTTGCCGCTGACCTCGCAGGGCCCCTCCGGCTGGTCGACCGTGACTGCCCGGCCACAGCCGGTGAACTCGCTGTCGAGCACGTGGACCCCGTCGCTGGTCCACGTGTAGACGGCGGCGAAGGTCGTGATCGTGTTGCCGGGCATGAAGTCGGCGAACCGGCAGCCCCGGACCCAGATGTTCTGCTGGCCGCGCAGGGCAGAGGCATAGACCGCGCTCAGGACGGCGGTGTTGCCGGACGCCTCGAAGCCGAGATCGCGCACGCCCGAGTCCGAGGCCCGGGAGAGGTCGAGCACCCGGGTCGCCGCCGAGGTCGGGGCGACCGTGATCACCGACGCGGTCGGCCCGGCACCCGCCAGGGTCACGCCGGCGCGACCGGTGAGGATGCTCGACGTCGCTGACGCGACGAGGTAGGTCCCGGGCGGGAAGAACACGACCCCGCCGTCATCGGCCTCGTCGAGAGCCTGGCGGATCGCGGCCGTGTCGTCGGTCGAGCCGTCCCCGGTTGCGCCGAAGCGGGAGTCCTTGACGTTGATGACCAGCCCGCCCGGGGTGATGCTCGGCGGGTGCTCGCCATACCAGGTCTCGAGGGCCGGCTCGTGCAGGAAGTAGGGCAGCGTCGACCAGGGGCTGCCGCCGTTGCCGATCTTGTGCAGTCCCGTGTCGGTCTCGAATCCGGGCTCGCCGGCCGCGAGCACCGGGTCGGCGGCGGCCCACTGTGCCGCGGTGCCGCGGCGCAGTTTGATGACGTCGGCCATCAGGGGGCTCCGCCGTCGATCACAGTGGGGGTGACAGGCGTCGGACCGGTGAGCCGGACGCTGGCCACCGTGGCGCCCCGGGCCAGCACGACGAACCGGTAGCGCGAGGGAAACCCGGTCCTGTCGACGTCGCCCGCCAGGGGCACCGCCGCACCCGTGTGGGGGTCGGTGCCGCGGACCCGGCGCCGACCCGACGGCAGCTTGTCGACGCTGGCGACGCGGACCACGGTCGCACCCGGCCCGACGATCACGTAGCCGGGCCGCAGCTTCTTGGCGGGCACCAGGTCAGGAGACCTGCCGGCCTTCGCCTGTGCCGTGCCGGTGCTGCTGGCGCCTGCGACGCCACCGGCCAGGATGCCGGTCACGAGCCGGCGGCGGCCGAGTCCGCGCTGCTCCATCGTCGAGCCTTTCCCCGTAGTGACTCCCGGCCCATGGTCAACGAGCCCAGGAGTCAAGGGTGCCTCAAAGGTCTATACCGGCGCAGCCCGGGGAGCAATGCCGATGTAACCCCGGGCGTCCGGTCGTCGTTCGGACGTACGTCCGCCGATCACCCGCCGGACACCTAGCCATGGGGGTCACTCCGGATGAAGCAGCCGTTGCTTGCACTGGTCGTCTCGTTCCTCGCCTCGACGTGCCTGGTCGCCGCGGCACAGGGCGCCGGGGCCGCCGACCCCTACGTCGGCAACGTCCCCACCAACTGCCGGGTCAAGGTCGACCACAACGGCGGCAAGCGCAAGAAGCCCCGAGTCCTGGTCCTCGTCGAGGTGCCCAACAGCCGGGCGCACCCCAAGGGCACGGTGAAGGTCGTGGTGCGCAAGAAGGGCGGCGGTGTGGTCTTCGCGCGCACCTACGCCTCCACCACCGGCCGGACCATGAAGTTCTTCGCGCCCCGGTCTGCCCGGTCGAAGAAGTACAAGGCCCGGGTGACCTTCACCCCGCAGTCCGGCTCGGTCTTCCTGGGTTGCGAGCGTGCCGGCACCTTCCGCCCGGGCTCCTAGGCTCCTGCGTCGCGCCCTGCTACTGGGGGTGCCGGCGCTGCTGCTGGTCGTCGGCGCGTGGACCTGCTGGCAGGCCTACCAGCTCAACCAGGACCTGCGTGCGGCGGTCGACGACGCGACCCTGCTCGAGCACGCGCTGCGCTCCGGCGACCAGCCCGCCGCGGAGTCGGCGCTGAGTTCGCTCGCCGGGCACACCGAGTCCGCCGCCGGCCGCGCCGAGGGTGTCACCTGGTCGGCCGTGTCGAGACTCCCCTCGTTCGGCGACGACGCCCGCGGCCTGCGGGTGGTCTCCCAGGTGCTCGCCGACCTGGCCGCCGAGGGGATGCCCCCGCTGGTCGACGACGCGGCGCGTCTCGACGCCCTGGTCCCGGTCGACGGGCGGGTGCAGATCGAGAAGCTCGCGTCACTGCGGCAGCCGGTGGGCGAGGCGCGCGCGAGCTTCGCCGACGCCGACCGTCGACTCGCCGCCGAGGACCCCAGCGGCTACGTCTGGCTCCTCGAGGACAGCTACGTCGAGCTCGCCGAGCGGGTCGCGAAGGCCGCGCGGATGCTGTCCGCGGCGGACACCGCCCTGCAGGTCCTGCCCACCATGCTGGGCCGCGACGAGCCGCGCTCCTACCTGCTGGTCTTCCAGAACAACGCCGAGGTCCGGGCCACCGGCGGCGTGCCGGGCGCCATCAGCCTGGTGACCGCCGACGACGGCCGGCTGGAGATCACCGAGCAGGTGACCGCGGCGTCCCTGGGCCAGACCGGCCAGCCGGTGCTGCCGCTCACCGCGGCCGAGACCGAGCTCTACGGCACCCAGCTGGGCACGTTCATGCTCGACGCGGGCTTCACACCCGACGTCCCCCGCGCCGCGGCGCTGATGAAGGCGCGGTGGGAGCAGTCGTTCACCCCCGTCGACGGTGTGGTGATGGTCGACCCGGTCGCCATGTCCTACGTGTTGGCCGCCACCGGCCCGGTCGAGGTCGGCGACTACGAGCTCACCTCCCAGAACGCCGTCGAGGCGCTGCTCCACCTGGTCTACGTCGTCCTGACCGACACCGCGGACCAGGACGAGTTCTTCAAGCTCACGGCCCGCACCGTGTTCGACCGGATGATCGAGGGCGCCGCCGACCCGCAGGTCCTACTGGACGCGCTCGGCCGCGGCGCCGCCGAGCACCGCCTCCTAGTGCACAGCTTCGACCACGCCGAGGAAGACCTGTTGGCCGGCTCCCTGGTGGCGGGGGAGCACACCTCCGCGGCCGCCGACGGTCCGCAGGTCGGTGTCTATCTCAACGACAACACCGGGGCCAAGATGTCCTACTTCCTGCGCACTGACGTCAGGGTCGACGCGACGTCGTGCCGCGACGGTCTCCAGTCGCTCACCGGCACGGCGGACTTCCGGTCCGAGGCGCCTGAGGACGCGGCCACGTCGCTTCCGGCCTACGTCACCGGCGGTGGTCAGTTCGGCATCGACCCGGGCTTCCAGCTCGTCGCCATGCGGATCTATGGTCCGGTCGGCGGCACGATCGACTCGTTGAGCTTGGACGGCGAGGATCTCGGCAAGGTCCGGACCGTCGACCACGACGGGCGCCCGGTCGCGACCGTCTACCCGTTCCTCGGGCCGCAGCAGGCCGAGGAGGTCGGGTGGACGATGACCTCCGGCCCGGGCCAGGGGGGCGACGTCGTGGTCAGCGTCACGCCAGGCGTGGAGCCCACCAACGAGTCGTCGACGGCAGCGACGGCCTGCTGAGCGACGGCGTGCTGAGCAGGGCGGGGCTCAGGCTCGGGGCTCGGCGTGGGCGTCGGTCTGGCGGGCGTCGGCGGCCGCTGACTGCTCCTTGGCGGGCACGACGAACCGGTAGCCGACGTTGCGGACCGTGCCGATCAGCGTCTCGTTCTCGGGGCCGAGCTTGGCGCGCAGCCGCCGGACGTGGACGTCGACGGTGCGGGTGCCGCCGAAGTAGTCGTAGCCCCACACCTCCTGGAGCAGCTGCTGACGGCTGAAGACCCGGCCCGGGTGCTGGGCCAGGAACTTGAGCAGCTCGAACTCCTTGAACGTCAGGTCAAGGTGGCGCCCGCCGATCTTGGCGGTGTAGGTCGCGTCGTCGACGACCACCTCACCGGAGCGGATGACGTGGGCCTCGGGGTCGGCGGCCTCGCGCTGGGCGACGAGCCGGCCGATGGAGAGCTTGATCCGGGCCTCGAGCTCGGCGGGCCCACACGTGTGGAGCACGACGTCGTCCATGCCCCAGTCGTGGTTGACGACGGCTAGGCCACCCTCGGTGACGATGAGCAGGACCGGGACGTCGGTGCCGGTCGTCCGGATGAGCCGGCAGAGGTCGCGCGCGTGGGCGAGGTCCTGGCGGCCGTCGACGAGCAGCAGGTCGGAGTCGGGGGCCTCGAGCAGGGCGCTGCCCTCGGCGGGGAGGATCCGCACCTGGTGGCCGAGCAGGGCGAGCCCGGGGATGACCTCGGCAGAGGGCTGCAGGGCGCTGGTGAGAAGGAGCAGGGTGCTCACGGGTGGTCCTCCCCGTCATGGAGGTGGGACCGAAACACAGCGCTGGGTCTCGGTGCGACACTCGGTCAACGAGCGATCAATGGGCACAGTCTACGAAACGCGGCCGTTCGATTGGAAGGATCCAAACGGTGGGTGAGACGGCAATCACGGCTGCTGTGATTCGCGTGCGTTACTGGGCCGCAGCAAAAGCGGCGGCCGGGACCGCCGAGGACCTGCTGCCGGTGACCGGCCCGCTCACTCTCGCCGACGTACGCCGCCAGGCCATCGCGCTCCACCCCGGCACCCGGCTCGAGGCGGTCCTCGAGGCCTGCTCGGTGCTGGTCGGCGACGAGCCCGCGGGCTCGCGCGCCGACGTCGACGTCCGCGTCGAGCCCGGGGCCTCGGTCGAGTTCCTGCCCCCGTTCGCCGGCGGCTGAGGAAGGCGCGACGACCCGTCACCGTCTCAGAAGGCGCGCCGTCGCGCAGCTTCGCCCTACACGAGATTGGGGAAATCGTCGCCCATGGCGCCGCGTCCGCAGGGTGCACTCCTAGCGTCGGTGACATGTTCCTGGTCGGCCGTCGCACGCCGCGTCATCGACGGGCGCTGGCGACCTGCCCAACCTGTGGACACGAGGATCTCGTGCGCCGAGCATCCTTCCCTGCGCCGCTCCACAACTGGAGGCTGGCCCGAACGTGCTGCTATGCAGTCGGGGACGACATCAGCCCGCTTCGCGCTGAGCTCTGCCAATGCACCGACCCGCTTCACGACGTTGGGGCGCGTCAGAGCCGCGGCCCGGCGGTGGGAGCGGTGTGAACGAGGGACACCTCGACAGCTCGATGACTGAGGGCCGGGTGCCGCATAGCACAGGCGGGTCATGAGCGGGGCGGTCACTTCGGGCCATTGTGCTCCACCACTCCGCGGGGAAGGGTGCCCAGAGGTGCTGTCCCGCGCCTGGTCTCCGGCTGCAGGAGGAACCCATGCACCGTCCTGGCAAACGCTCACTGATCTCGGTCCTGGCCCTGGTGTCGAGCTCGTTGCTCGTCCTCGGTGGGGCCACCCAGGCTTCGTCGTCGCCACAGTCAGGCCCCGCCGCCCAGGCCGCGTCGGCCCCGTCGGCCGGTGAGCCGCTCGGGGACGACGCCGTCGCCGTCGCCCGCGAGCACCTGCGTGCCAACGCGGCCGAACTCGAGCTGAGTGCCGCCGACGTCAAGCAGCTCGAGGTTTCCTCGGTGGTGCCGAGTGACCACAACGGGCTGACCCACGTCTACTTCCAGCAGCGGGTCAACTCCCTCGACATCGCCAACGCCATGGTCAACGTGGCGGTCCGGGCCGACGGGACGGTCTTCCAGGTCGCGGAGAACGCGGTCGGCAGCGCCGCCAAGCTCGCCAACGACGCCAAGCCCGGGATCAGCGACGTGCAGGCGGCGAAGCGGGCCGCCGCGGCGCTGGGGCTGAAGCCGACCGAGCCGTTCGCGAGCGACGATGTCGCCGCCGGAGCCGAGCAGGCCCGCGAGCTCGGCGACGGCGGGATCTCTCAGGACGCAATCCCGGTCCGGCTGGTCTACCAGCTGACCAAGGGCGGGGCGCTGCGCCTGGCCTGGCAGCTGGGCATCTACCAGCTCGACGGCGAGCACTGGTGGCAGAGCCGGATCGACGCCGAGACCGGCGCTGAGCTCGGCAAGGACGACCTGGTGGCCGCCGACAGCTACAACGTCTACCCGCTGCCCGTCGAGGCGCCCACCTTCGCGTCCCCGGCGCCTCCGGCGGACGGCCGCACCAACGTGACCAACCCGGCGATCGCCGCGGCCTCACCGTTCGGCTGGCACGACACCAACGGCGTGGCCGGCGCCGAGTTCACCACCACGCAGGGCAACAACGTCCACGCCTACACCGACCTCGACGACAACGACCTGCCCGACGCGGGCAGCTCGCCCGACGGTGGTGCGCTCCTCGACTTCAACTTCCCGCTCGACCTCACCCAGGCGCCGTCGACCTACCGCCCCGCCGCGGTCACCAACCTGTTCGTCACCAGCAACCGGATGCACGACATCCTGGACCACTACGGGTTCGACGCGGCCGCCGGCAACTTCCAGGAGAGCAACTACGGCGAGGGCGGCCTGGGCAGCGACTACGTGAACGCCGAGGCCCAGGACGGTGGCGGCACCAACAACGCCAACTTCGCGACGCCCGCGGACGGTCTGAACCCCCGGATGCAAATGTATGTGTGGACGGCACCCACACCCGACCGGGACGGTGACCTCGACAACGGCATCATCGTCCACGAGTACGGCCACGGCGTCTCCAACCGGCTCACCGGCGGCCCGGCCAACGTGGCCTGCCTGGGCAACTCCGAGCAGGGCGGCGAGGGGTGGAGCGACTACCTCGCCTACATGCTGACCATGCCCAACGGGACCGAGCCGGTGGGGGGCCGCGGGATCGGCACCTACGCGCTCAACGAACCCACGACCGGGCCCGGCATCCGGCAGTACCCCTACAGCACCAACATGGTGACCAACCCGCACACCTACGACGACACCAAGACCGTCGCCGTCCCGCACGGCGTGGGCTCGGTGTGGGCCGAGATGCTCTGGGAGATGACCTACGCCCTGATCGGCGAGCACGGCTTCAGCGCCAACCTCGACGACGGCAGCGTGGGTGGCAACAAGATCTCCCTGCAGCTGGTCATGGACGGGATGAAGCTGCAGCCCTGCAGCCCCGGCTTCGTCGATGCGCGCAACGCCATCCTGGCGGCCGACCAGGCCAACAACGGCGGGGCGAACACCTGCCTGATCTGGACGGCGTTCGCCAAGCGGGGGCTGGGCTTCAGCGCCTCCCAAGGCTCGTCGGCAACCAATGGTGACAACGTCGAGGCCTTCGACATCGCGCCGTCGTGCCTGGGGGTCACGGTGACCCGTACCGCGGCACCAGACCCCGTCCAGGCCGGACACCAGCTCACCTACGGGTTCCACATCGAGAACACCTCGGACGCCCCCGGAGGGATCACCGGGGTCTCGGCGACCGGAGCCGTGGGCGACCACGCGACCTACCTGCCCGGCTCGGCCACCTGCAGCGGCACCTATGACTCGGGGACCGAGGTCGTCACGTTCCCGATCGGTGCGATGGCCCTCGGCGCCAGCACCGACTGTGAGTTCAAGGTGACGATCGATGCCTCGCCGTGGTCCACGACGAACTTCGAGGACGACTTCGAGCCCGACCTGTCAGCCTGGACGACCACTCATGGCGCCGGCACCCTCGACTGGGCGCTGACCGTCGTGGGCCCGCACAGCCCCACCAACGCGGCGTTCGCGGCCGACCCGACCGTGATCTCCGACCAGTACCTCACGCTGGCGACACCTGTCACGGTCGCGGCCGGGGACCAGCTCTCCTTCTGGCACTCCCGTGACCTGGAGGGAGCGGCCACCGGCTTCGACGGCGGAGTCGTCGAGGTCTCGACGGATGGCACGACGTGGACAGACATCGGGGCCGCGAACTTCGTGCAGAACGGCTACAGCCACACGATCAGCTCGTCCTACAGCAGCCCCATCGCCGGCCGACCGGCCTTCTCGGGAGTCTCGCCCTACGTGGAGTCGGTGGCCAACCTGGCGGCGTACGTCGGCCAGTCGATCCGGGTCCGGTTCCGGATGGCCTCCGACACCTCGGTCGGGGATGTCGGCTGGACGGTCGACGACGTGCGGATCGGCACCAACGTGTTCACGACGAGCACCGGCACAGCGGCGGCCACCGGTGCTCCGCTCCAGAACAACTCGGTGACCACGGAGATCGTGGAGCCGACCACCACGGTCCCGGCTGCTCCGACGGTGACGGGTTCGACTCCGTCGGCGGGTGCGGTGTCGGTGGCGTTCACGCCGGGTTCGGACGGTGGCAGCGCGATCACGGGCTACACCGCGGAGTGTGTGTCCACTGATGGTGGGGTCACCGACACCGGGACGGGCGCGTCGAGCCCGATCAGCGTGACTGGTCTGTCGGCCGGCAAGAGCTATCACTGCCGGGTGCGGGCGACCAATGCGGTCGGGGACGGTCCCTACAGCGGGTTCGGTGACACGGTGGTCGTGCCGGCGACGGTGCCGGGTGCTCCGACGGTGACGGGTTCGACCCCGTCGGCGGGTGCGGTGTCGGTGGCGTTCACGCCGCCGGCCTCGGACGGTGGCAGCGCGATCACGGGCTACACCGCGGAGTGTGTGTCCACCGATGGTGGGGTCACCGACACCGGGACGGGCGCGTCGAGCCCGATCAGCGTGACTGGTCTGTCGGCCGGCAAGAGCTATCACTGCCGGGTGTTGGCCACCAATACGGTCGGGGACGGTCCCTACAGCGGGTTCGGCGACACCGTGGTCGTGCCGGCGAATGTCCCGGGTGCACCGACGGTGACGGGTTCGACTCCGTCGGCGGGTGCGGTGTCGGTGGCGTTCACGCCGCCGGCCTCGGACGGTGGCAGCGCGATCACGGGCTACACCGCGGAGTGCGTGTCCACCGACGGTGGGGTCACCAACACTGGGTCCGGGGCGGCGAGTCCCATCTCGGTGTCTGGGTTGAGCGCCGGCAAGAGCTATCACTGCCGGGTGCTGGCCACCAACGCGGCCGGGGACGGTCCCTACAGCGGGTTCGGCGACACGGTGGTCGTGCCTGCGACGGTGCCGGGTGCTCCGACGGTGACGGGTTCGACCCCGTCGGCGGGTGCGGTGTCGGTGGCGTTCACGCCGGGTTCGGACGGTGGCAGCGCGATCACGGGCTACACCGCGGAGTGCGTGTCCACCGATGGTGGGGTCACCAACAGCGCGACGGGCGCGTCGAGCCCGATCAGCGTGACTGGTCTGTCGGCCGGCAAGAGCTATCACTGCCGGGTGCGGGCGACCAACGCGGTCGGGGACGGTCCCTACAGCGGGTTCGGTGCCACCGTCACGCTGCCCGCACCGCCGCCCGCCGCCACAGTGCCGGGCAAGCCGGTGATCACCTCGTCGGTGCCGGTGTCGAAGAAGAAGGCCAAGATCAGCTTCACCCTGGCCTCCGACGGCGGCAGCCCGGTGACCTCCTACAAGGTGCGGTGCGTCAGCAAGAACGGCGGCAAGACGCGGTCGGCCACCGGCCCGGCCAGCCCGATCAAGGTGAAGAAGCTGACCCCGGGCAAGACCTACAAGTGCAAGGTCCGCGCCACCAACGCGGTCGGGACCGGGCCGTGGAGCAAGAAGGGCAAGAAGTTCACCATGCCGGCGCCCCGGGCCGCGGTCATCTCGAGGCAGGTCGGCCGCCTGTGGTGACCCCGGCCTAACCGCTCAGACGGCCCGTCCCAGGGCGTCGTCGCTGCTCGGCCGGAAGGTCACAGCGACGACGTCCCGGAACGTCCCGCGAGGGGCGGAGGCGGAATGTGTCGGTCACGTCGTAGGTTGTGGCCGCGTGAGCACTGGTGCGTGGGTCCTGGTCGTCGCGCTCCTGCTGGCGCTGGGTGTGGGACTGGTGCGCGCCTTGACCGACGGCCGGTTCCGGGGCACCCACCGGATCCGCCACGTAGAGCCGGACCCGGTGACCGCCCCGGGAGAGGACTCGGTGCTGGCCGGCACCGACTGGGCTCCGGAACTGGGGGAGCACGCCACCCTGCTGCAGTTCTCCTCGGCGTTCTGCGCGCCGTGCCGCACCACCCGGCACGTGCTCGCCGATGTGGCCGAACGTCACGAGGGGGTCACCCACATCGAGGTGGACGCCGAGCACCACCTCGACCTGGTGCGCCGGCTCGGGATCATGCGCACCCCGACCACACTCGTTCTCGACAACCTCGGACGCGAGCGCACGCGCGCGAGCGGTGCCCCTCGCCGCGAACAGGTGGAGGCAGCGCTCGCCGCCCTATGACCGGCTAGCGCTGCGGCACGTAGTCGAGCGAGTGCTCGACGCCTGACTCCACGCGGCGCAGCTCGACCTCCACCATGTTGCGGACCATCGCCTCGAAGCCGATCTCCGGCACCCAGCCCAGCTGCTGGCGGGCCTTCGTCGCGTCGCCCAGGGTCTCCATCACCTCGGCGGGTCGCAGCAGGTCGGGGTCCTGGTGCACGTAGGGCCACGGCTCACCCAGGCCCGCCGCGGCAAACGCCGCGACCAGGAAGTCCTCGAGCCGGTGGGAGACGCCGGTGGCCACGACGTAGTCCATCGGCTCGGTCGCCTCGAGCATCAGCCGCATGCAGCGCACGTGATCGAGCGCATGGCCCCAGTCCCGGCGGATGTCGAGGTTGCCGAGGCTGAGGCTCTCGCGGCGGCCCAGGGCGATCTCAGCGGCGGCTCGGGTGATCTTGCGGGTCACGAAGCCGGCGCCGCGCAGTGGGCTCTCGTGGTTGTAGAGGATGCCGCTGCTCGCGAACAGACCATAGCTCTCGCGGTAGTTGACGGTCAGGTGGTGCGCGAAGCTCTTCGCCGCCGCGTACGGGCTTCGCGGGTGATGTGGGGTGGTCTCCGTCTGCGGCTGCTCGTCGGCCAGACCGAAGATCTCCGACGTGGAGGCCTGGTAGAGGCGGGGCGCGGCGCCGTGCCGGTCCTGGTAGAGACGCAGCGCCTCGAGCATCCGGAGCACGGCCATCCCGTTGATCTCCGAGACCAGCTCGGCGTTGTCCCAGCTGAGGCCGACGGAGCTGAACGACGCCAGGTTGTAGATCTCGTCGAACCGGTGCTTCTCGATGAGGTGTGCGAAGCCGACCCCGTCGCGGACGTCGTGCTCGACGACCTCGAGCCCGTCGAGGCCGCCGAGATAGGTGAGGACGTCGGGCCGCCACGAGCTGCTGGGGCGCACTGTCCCCACGACCCGGCGGCCCTCGGCGAGCAGGTCGCGGGCGATCAGGAAACCGTCCTGGCCGCCGATACCGGTGATGAGGGCGCGACGCACGAGAGGACAGTAGCGCCTGCCGTACCAGTTCCCGTGTCTCGAAATTCGAGACGCATGTCCACAATGTGGGCGACCGGTCGGAATCCGGTCACACACCTGTCACCGTTGGTGGCGATGACTACGACTTGGCTGACGAAGAGGCGCGCGGTGGACCACTGCCGCGTGCGCTCCAGCCTCTGTCGCTCCTGCTGAGAAGACCGGCCGCGTCCGCGGCATCCCCTCTCACACGCACCTCGCAGGAGTACCCATGTCTGTTCTCAGTACGCCGTCCACCGGCGCGATCTCCACAGCCGGCGTCCGCGCCGGCATCGACCCGCGCGGACCGCAGTTCGTCGCCGCGCTGACCGCCGTCACCCTGGCGGCCGCCCTCCTGCTGCCGCCGGCAGCAGGGCTGGTGATCGCCACGGTGCAGGCCGCGCTGTTCGCGGTCGGCGCGACCCGCGGCGTCCAGCGCACCCCGCAGTCGTGGCTGTTCCGCACCCTGGTGCGCCCGCGGCTGGCCCCACCGGCCGAGCTGGAGGATCCGGCGCCGCCGCGGTTCGCCCAGGCGGTCGGCCTGGCCTTTGCCACCGTCGCCGTCCTCGGGTTCGCCGCCGGCGCCACGCTCGTCGCGCAGGTCGCGCTCGGCCTGGCCCTCGTGGCGGCCGTGCTCAACGCGGTCTTCAGGTTCTGCCTGGGCTGCGAGATGTATCTCCTGCTGAAGCGCCTCACCTCCATCGCTGGTTGAGGAGGTCGCGCAGCGACCGTCTCGAAACCACGCAAGCTTCGAACCAGACTCAACAACAGAGAAGGAACACCGTCATGACTCGCGAGAGCTCGCTCGTCTCCGCCCAGTGGGTGGAGGACAACCTGGACAACCCCGACATCGTCCTCATCGAGGTCGACGAGGACACCACGGCCTACGACAAGGGCCACATCAAGGGCGCCATCAAGCTCGACTGGACGACCGACCTGCAGGACCAGGTCCGTCGCGACTTCGTCAACAAGGGCCAGTTCGAGGCGCTGCTGTCCTCGCGCGGCGTGGGCAACGACCACACCGTGGTGCTCTACGGCGGCAACAACAACTGGTTCGCCGCCTACGCCTACTGGTACTTCAAGCTCTACGGCCACCAGGACGTCAAGCTGCTCGACGGCGGCCGCAAGAAGTGGGAGCTCGACTCCCGCGAGCTGACCGACGAGCTGCCCGACCGGGCGCCGACGACGTACGTCGCGCAGGAGCAGGACTCCAGCATCCGGGCGTTCCGTGACGAGGTCGTGGCCGCGATCGGCACCCAGAACCTCGTCGACGTGCGCAGCCCCGACGAGTTCGCCGGCCGGCTGCTCGCCCCGGCCCACCTGCCGCAGGAGCAGGCGCAGCGCGCGGGCCACATCCCGACCGCGGCCAACGTGCCGTGGAGCAAGGCGGCCAACGACGACGGCACGTTCAAGAGCGACGAGGACCTCAAGGAGCTCTACACCGAGGCCGGCGTCGACTGGAGCAAGGACACCATCGCCTACTGCCGCATCGGCGAGCGCTCCTCGCACACGTGGTTCGTGCTCAAGGAGCTGCTGGGCCAGGACAACGTCAAGAACTACGACGGCTCCTGGACCGAGTACGGCTCGCTGGTCGGCGTTCCCGTCGCCCTGGGCGACGAGCCAGGTGACGCCTGATGTGCGGCGCGACCGAGGGTGGTCTGTCCCTCGACGGCATCGACGTCAACAAGGAGGCCGTGATCCAGGGCCAGGTCGTCCGCGACGGCGAGCCGGTGTCCAACGCCTACGTCCGGCTGCTCGACCGGACCGGTGAGTTCACCGCCGAGGTCCCGACCTCGGCGACCGGGCACTTCCGGTTCTTCGCCGGTGACGGCGACTGGACGCTGCGGACGCTGGCGCCCAAGTCGGACCCGGTCGACTCCCCGGTGCACGCCGCGGTCGGCTCCGTCGCCGAGGTGACTGTCACGCTCTGAGCGCGGCGTATGGGCAGGAACCCCCGGGTTTCTGCCCATACGCGCCCCAGCGCCTTCCTTGCGACCTACGGTTGAACTGCGGGGAGGGAGGCGCGGGGTGAACGCACCGGACGGAGGCGAGCTCTGGCGGCTTGCGCTGGAGCACTCGCCGGTCGGCATGACCCTGGTCGGGCTCGAGGGCCAGCTGCTGGTGGTCAACCGTGCGCTCTGCGACATGCTCGGCTACGACGCCGACACCCTGACCACGAAGGGGTTCCAGGAGCTCACCCATCCCGACGACCTCGACAGCGACCTCGAGCTCTTCCACCAGACCCTCGCCGGGGAGATCGACTCCTACCGGCTGAGGAAGCGCTACCTCCACGCCGAAGGGCGCATTGTCTGGGGCGACCTCTCGGTCGCCCTGGTGAAGCAGCCGGACGGCTCGCCGCTCCACTTCATCTCCCAGATCCTCGACATCACCGAGCTGACGCGTGCGCTCCACGTGATGGACGAGTTCGTGGCCTCGGTGTCTCACGAGCTCCGCACCCCACTCACCTCGGTGCTCGGCTACCTGGAACTCCTGCGCGCCCGGCACGACCTCCCCGACGGGGTGCGCACCCACCTCGACGTCATCCACCGCAACGCGGGAAGCCTCAAGCTCCTGGTCTCCGACCTCCTCGACGTCGCCCAGGCCCGGGAGGGTGGCCTCGAGCTGCACCGGAAGGACACCGACCTCACCGCCCTCGTCCTCGAGGCCCTGGACGCCGCCCGCCCCCTGGCCGGCGCCGCCGAACTCGACCTCGCTGTCGACGTTCCCGACACCCTCGTCGCCCACGTCGACGGCCCGCGCATGCGGCAGGTCGTCGACAACCTCGTCTCCAACGCCGTGAAGTACACACCGCCCGGCGGCTCGGTGACGGTGGCGCTGTCCCGAGACGGCGACGACGCGGTCCTGACGGTCCGCGACGACGGGATCGGCATGACCGAGCAGGAGGCGGAGAGGGCCTTCACCCGCTTCTTCCGAGGCGAGGCAGCGCGGCGCCGGGAGATCCCGGGCACCGGCTTGGGGCTCAATATCGCCTCGTCCATCGTGGACGCCCACGCCGGCAAGATCGAGCTCGAGAGCGAGCCCGGCCGTGGCAGCCGGTTCACCGTCCGCCTGCCGATCGGGGACGCGCAGCCGGCGCCCCAGCCGGGCCGCTAGTCTCACCCGGGCAGGAACATGGGGGTCGGATGCGCTGCATAGCGGTCGTGCTCGCAGGTGGCACAGGCACGCGCGTCGGCCTCGACGTGCCCAAACAGCTCATCAAGATCGCCGGCAAGCCGATCATCGAGCACACGATCGCGGCGCTGTGTGCCTCGCCGCTGGTCGACGAGGTGCTGGTGATGATGGCGCCGGGCTACCTCGACCCGGTGCACGCGATCGTCCGCGGCGGCCGCTACCCCAAGGTGAGCGGGATCCTCGAGGGGTCGGGCACCCGCAACGACACGACCCGGGCGGCGCTCGACGCGCTGAGCGACCGGCTGGGCGAGGAGGACTGCTTCGTGCTGCTGCACGACGCCGTCCGGCCGCTGCTCTCCCAGGACATCATCGAGGCCAACGTCGAGGCGCTGCAGCACTACGACGCCGTCGACACCGTGATCCCGTCGGCTGACACGATCATCCAGGTCGACGACGACCACCTGCTGATCGACGACGTGCTGCGCCGTGACGTCCTGCGTCGCGGCCAGACCCCGCAGTCGTTCCGGCTGTCGACGCTGCGGGACGCCTACCGGCTCGCGGCCGGCGACCCCGACTTCGTGGCCACCGACGACTGCACGGTCGTGCTGCGCTACCTGCCGGACGTGCCGATCGCGGTGGTGGCCGGCCACGAGCGCAACATGAAGGTCACCGAGCCGATCGACGTCTACCTGGCCGACAAGCTGTTCCAGCTCAGGTCGATGGAGGCCCCGAGGGCGATGAGCCCGGAGGACTACCGGCGCGCGTTCGAGGGCCGCACCCTGGTGGTGTTCGGCGGCTCCTACGGCATCGGCCGGGACGTCGCGCTGCTCGCCGAGGAGTACGGCGCCACGGTGGTGACGTTCAGCCGCACCAGCACCGGCACCCACGTCGAGCGCCGCGAGGACGTCGCCGCGGCCGCCGCCGAGGCGCTGGCCAAGACCGGCCGGGTCGACTTCGTGGTGGTCACCGCCGGCGTGCTGCCGCAGGGCCTGCTGACCGACGCCACGGAGGAGACGGTGGTCAGCGCCACCGAGGTCAACTACCTGGCGCCGGTGTTCATCGCCCAGGAGTTCCACCCGCACCTGGTCCAGACCAGGGGCTCGCTGCTCCTGTTCACCTCGTCGTCCTACACGCGCGGCCGGGCCGGCTACGCGCTCTACTCCTCGAGCAAGGCGGCCCTGGTCAACCTCACGCAGGCGCTCGCCGACGAGTGGGCCGCCGACGGGGTGCGGGTCAACTGCGTCAACCCCGAGCGGACCGCCACGCCGATGCGGTTGCAGGCCTTCGGCGAGGAGGCGCCGGGCACGCTGCTCACCTCGCGCGCCGTCGCCCGTCAGTCGCTCGACGTGCTCGCCTCCGACTTCACCGGGCACGTGGTCGACGTGAGGCGTGACCTCAACGGCACCTGAGCGTTGATCTGCTAGCCGATAGGGGAGCGGGTATCGATCCCGCACACGGGGAGCCCCTCCGGCCAGTTCATCGATCGACCGATCCGCTCCGGATCGTGACCGGCCCAGGGAGGGAGCCCCCGTGCAGATCCGTGCATTCCTCGACGTGCTGCGCCGGCGGCTCGCATTGATGGTCGTGTGCGTGCTCGTCGTCACGTCGCTGGCCGCCCTGGCGACGTTCCTGATGACGCCGGTCTATCAGTCGACCTCGCGGCTCTACGTCTCGGCCGCCCAGGCCGACACGGGCGAGGCCTACGCCGGCGGCCTGCTGTCGGAGCAGCGAGTCGCGGCGTACGTCGAGATCGTCGAGAGCTCCCTGCTGGCCACCCGGGTGCACGACCAGCTCGACCTCGCGGACAGCGCCGAGGAGATCGACCGCAAGGTCAGCGCCAACACCGTCGGCGAGACGCCCGTCCTCGAGATCCACGTCAAGGACGCGAACGCCGACCTGGCCCAGCTGCTCAGCCAGACCTACGCCGAACAGCTGGTCAGCGCCGCGGCCGAGATCGAGAGCCCGCGCGGTGACAAGGGCACACCGGTCACGGTCACGATCATCGACCCGGCCACCTCGCCAGCGAGCCCGGTGTTCCCCAAGCCGGTGCTCAACCTGACCCTGGCGCTGATCCTCGGGCTGGTCCTGGCGGTGGCCGTGGCACTGCTGCGCGAGGTGCTCGACAACACGATCAAGCAGGTCGAGGACCTGGGTCCCGAGGGGCCACCGCTGCTGGGTGCGCTGGTCGCCGAGTCCGCCAAGGACCACGCCACGATCGTCAGCCAGCTCCCCCAGAGCGCTCCGCGCGTCGAGGCGTTCCGGATGCTGCGCACCAACATCTCCTTCGTCGACATCGACCAGCCCAACAAGGTCCTGGTCGTCACGTCGCCGATGCAGGGCGACGGCAAGACCTCGGTGGCGGTCAACCTCGCCGTCTCGCTGGCGACCGCGCAGGTGCGCACGCTGCTCATCGACGGTGACCTGCGGCGCCCCAAGGTGGCCGCGTCGCTCAACCTGGTCGACGACGTGGGCGTGACCACGGTGCTGCGCGGCCGGGTCTCGCTGGAGGACGCGATCCAGCGCTACCGCTCCGGCGGGCTCGAGGTGCTGACCGCCGGCACCCCGCCGCCCAACGCCGCCGAGCTGCTCCAGAGCGACGCGATGGAAAAGCTGCTCGACCACGTGCGCACCAGCTACGAGGTCGTCATCATCGACTCCCCGCCGCTGCTGCCGGTCACCGACGCGGCGCTGCTCGCGGCCCGCGCGGACGGCGCGGTAGTGGTGCTCCGGCACGGCCGCACCACCAAGGAGCAGTGGCGCGAGACGCAGTCGCGCCTCGAGCAGGTCGACGCCACCACCCTGGGCGTGGTCATGAACATGGTGCCGTCCTCGGACGCCACCTCCGGCTACGCCTACGGGTCCTACAAGCCGCAGCCGACCCCTCGAGGACAGCGTCGGAGCAAGTGACGTGCGGGTCCTGCATGTGGTGGAGTCCTACGGCGCCGGGACGGCCAGCGCCGTGCTCGACTACGTGCGCGCGACGCCCGAGCTCGAGCACCACCTCGTCCGGCGGCTGAGGAACGACGCCGACCACGCCGACGACGGCGAGCTCGCCCACTTCGCGTCGGTGACCGAGATGGCGGCGGGGACTGTGCCGGCCATCAGGTCCGTGCGGGCGGCGGTCGCCGCGGTGCGTCCCGGCGTCGTGCACGGCCACTCCAGCTTCGGCGGCGCGTTCGCCCGGCTGGCCGTCCGCCGCGGCGGCCGGGGAAGCGGCCCGCTGGTCGTGCACACGCCCCACTGCTACGCCACCGAGCGGCGGGACCTCGGCCGGCCGGCCAGGGCGGCGTACGCCGTGGCGGAGCGGCTGCTCGCCCTCAACACCGACGTGGTCGCCGGCTGCTCGCCGCGCGAGGTCGACCTGGCCCGCCGCGTCGCCCCGCGGGCCAGGCACGTCTTCGTCCCCAATGTCTCGAGCACCGTGACCGACGTTCGGCCGCAGGTGCCGACCGCCACCGAGCGGCCGGTCATGACGGGGATGGGCCGGCTGACCGCGCAGCGCGACCCAGTGGCGTTCCTGCAGGTCGTCCGTGCGCTGCAGCAGGCCGGGCACCACCCGGTGACGGCGCGGTGGATCGGCGACGGCAGCCCCGACCTGGCCGCGCGGCTCAGGGCCGGCGGGGTCGAGGTGACCGGCTGGCTGCCGCGCAGCACGGCGCTGGGGCTGCTGGGGGAGACCACTGTCTATGTCCACACGGCCCGCTGGGACGGCGCGCCGATGACGATGATCGAGGCCCACGCGCTGCGGCTGCCGCAGGTCGCGCTGCGGTCGCCCGCGGTCGCCGACGGGCCCGCGGGCGCGGTGGCCAGGCACCCCGTCGAGCTCGCGGCGATGGTGGGCGGACTGCTGGCCGACCCGGAGGAGCGGCGGGGCAACGTGACCGCCTGGGACGGCTACTTCAAGGACTGCACCGACGAACGCCAGCGCGAGGCGCTGCTCGAGGCCTACGGGGTCACCCGGTGAGGTTCGACCAGGCCGTCGTCGACGACTACCTCGAGGCGGCGCATGCGGTGGGCGACCACCTGCTCGAGACGTTCGACCAGGCGTGCCGGGCGGCCGGCGTGCCCTACTTCCTGACCTCCGGCACGTTGCTCGGCGCGGTGCGCAGCGGGGGCTGGATCCCCTGGGACGACGACGTCGACGTCATCATGTTCCGCGAGGACTACGAGCGGCTGGTCCCGCGCATCGGCGGCCTCCTGCCCGCCAACGTGGTGTTCAGCTCGCCCGAGACGCGGGCGGACCACATCACCGTCATCCCGCGGCTGCTCTATCTCGACAGCCGGCGCGTGCACGTCGGACGACACCGCTCGCTGGTGCCGATCGAGACCAAGCACATCCCGCTCGACATCTTCATCCTCGACGAGGGCCCGCGGAACGCCCGGCTGCGCAAGGCCTGGTCGCTGACCGCGCACGCGCTCGACAAGGTCGCGGTGGCCCGCTACACCTCGCTGCGCGACGTGGTCCAGGAGTCGGCGATCGGCCCCGCGCGCAAGGCCATGGAGACGGTGGGCGTCCTCCTGTCCAGGGTGATGCCGCGGCGGCGCTGGCACGCGCTGCGCACCTGGCTGGTGCGGCTGCCGGCCCGGTTGGGGCGTGGCGGCCGCTTCGTCGCGGTCAACTACTCCACCCCCGGCGGCCGCCGGATGTCGTTCGAGCGCGACTGGTATCTCCCGGCCGGACAGGTCGAGTTCTCCGGCGGCACCTACCCCGCGCCCGGCGACCCGACCGCCGTGCTCACCGAGCTCTACGGGCCGACGTTCCTCACCCCGCCCGACGTCGTCGACCGCCAGCCGGTCCACATCCGCGGCGGCCTGGACGTCAGCCTGGGGACGCGCACCTGGGAGGTCGCCCCCCAGGCCAAAGAGCCGAAGGAGCCGACCGGAGACGCCGGCCCCGACGGCGAGGGGTCGTTCGGCCACCAGGTCGCCTGGTCGATGGTCGCCCGGGTCACCTCGGCGGTGCTGCAGGTGCTGGTGCTCGTGCTGCTCGCCCGCGGACTCGACCCCGGCTGGTTCGCGCTGCTGATCAGCATCAACGTCATGCTCCAGGTGACGGTGGCGGTCAACGGGTTCGGCCTGCTCCGCCAGATCGAGTATCGCCGCAGCCGCGACCGCAGCGATCCGACCCTGGCGTCGCTGTTCGCGCTGCGGCTGGCGTTCAGCTGGGCCAGCGCGGCCGCCTGGGTCGTGTTCTGCCTGATCCTCTACGCCGCCACCGGCCAGGTCTTCGCCATCGCCCTGCTGCCGGCGGCGTTCTGGCTGCTCGTCGAGCAGACGACGCAGGTCTGGAACGGCGTGTCCGTCGTGGACGGCAACACCCGCAACCTGGTCGGCTCCTACATGTCCCGCCGGCTGCCGGTCGCGGCCTTCCTGATCGTCGCACTGGTCTTCGACCTCTGGATGGTGTGGGCGTGGTCGATCGGCCTGGCGGCCGGCTCGGTCCTCTCCTACGCGTGGGGATACTTCGGCCAGGAGCAGTGGGCCCGGATGATGTGGCCGCGCCGGGGCAGCATCACCACCAAGGTCCCCTTCGACCTGGGCTACTGGTGGGGCCTGGTCGGCCAGCAGCTGCGCGACTTCGACGTGGCCGCGGTGCACTCCGTCAGCGACGCGGTGTCCGGCTTCTACGCCTTCCCGGCCCGGCTGGTCGCGCCGATGAACCTGGTCACGGTCGCCGCGGCGACCTCGGTCTTCCCGCGGGTCGCCCGCGGTGGGCTCACCCGCCGCCACCTGCGGCTGGGCCTCAGCGTCGGGCTGCTCCCGGTGACCCTGGTCGCGGCCACCCTCGCCCTGGCGGCGCCGCTGCTGCCGGTCGTCCTCGGCGAGGCCTACGCCGGCTCGGTCGACGTCCTGCGGGTCACCTGCGTGACCGCGGTGGTGTCCGGGGCCGGCACGATGCTGGCCTTCATGGTGCAGGGCCACTCCACTGAGGCGGCGCGCACCGCCGGCTACCTTGCGCTGGCGTTCGCCGTCCTGCAGATCGCGGCCGCGGCCGTCGGCGCGGCGCTGGACGGGGCGGTGCTGGCCGCCGCGCTGGTGGCGGTGGTCAACGCCGGGCTCGCCGCGGCGCTCTATCTCCAGGCCCGAAGGGTGGCGGTCTCGTGACCGGCCAGGAGCTGGGGCCCGCGGCCGGCACCGTGGACCGGGCCGGGGTCGCCGCGATCCAGGGCCTGGTGCGCGGCCTGCTCGTCGAGCTCGACCGGGTCGCGTCGCTGGCGGGCGTGCCCTACTTCCTGGCCTACGGCACCGCGCTCGGCGCGGTCCGCGACGGCGACCTCATCCCGTGGGACGTCGACGCCGACGTGTGGCTGGCCCACGAGCACTACGCGCGGTTCGTGGGGGAGGTCGCGGCCCTGCTCGGGCCGGACTACGAGCTGCTCACCCCCGAGACCCACGACGACTACGAATACCTCTTCCCGCGGCTGGTGCTGCGCTCGGTGCACCACGTGTTCGTGCGGGTCGACGTCTTCCCCCTCGACCCGGCGCCGACCAGCCGGCGGCTGGCGGCGGCCTACGTCGCCGGGATGCACCTGCTCGCCCAGGTCCTCTTCGTCAAGCGGGCCCGCACCGACGTGCGCAAGCACTACTCGGCCGGCAAGCGGCTGCTGACCCGGCTGTTGCGGGCGGTCGCCAGGCCGGTCCCGGACCGCGTCCTGATCAGGGTCTTCCGGAGGCTCCAGGCGTCCGGCCGCCCGGACTCGCCCCTCGTCGCCAACTCGTGCGGCTCCTATGGCGCCCGCGAGGTCTTCGCGCGCGAGTGGTTCGCCGGCGCCACGGCGTACGACGTCTTCGGCCGCGCCCTGCCGCTGCCCGGCGACGCCGACGCCGTGCTCACCCAGGTCTACGGCGACTACCGCACCCCCGTCGACCCCGGGCGGCAGCACGACGAGCTCGTGCACGCCACCGCCTCGTTCGTACGCCCGCTGCAGGAGCAGGGGGTGCTCGCGTGACCACGGCGACGATGCGCCAGCGCCCGCGTCAGGCCCCAGCCGCGTCGACCAGCGCGGCCGGGCCGGCGTGGCGCCCGCAGGCGCCGCTGCTCACGCTGTCGCTGGTCGGCATGGGCGCCCTGATGACTGTCGCCGGGCTCGGCCTGCGTGGGTCGTCATGGATCCTGCCCGACGGGCTGCTCGGGGGCGGGGTGGCGCTGATCCTCGTGGCGCCGTTCGCGCGCGGTGCGCTCGACGTGATCGTGACGCTGAGCCCGTTCATGTTCTACACGCTCTCGCCGGTCGGGGGGATCCTGACCGTGGGGTCCTCGGACCTCCTGCTGCCGGTCGTGGTCGGCGTGATCGTCGTCGCAGCCGTGGTCGGGAGCCGGGTCCCCGACCGCCTCCCGCGGCTGTCGTTCGCGGCGCCGATGCTGGTCGTGTCCGCGGTGCTGGTGACCGCGTCCACCTGCATCTGGACGATCGTCGACCCCGACTTCCTGGCCAAGCGCTCGATCGCGGACGCGGTCAAGCTCGGCATCGGCGTCGCGTACTTCATCGTCGTCTACGTGCTGGCGCGGCAGGGCGGCCAGGCCACGGCGATGCGCGCGTTCCGCCTTTGGTCCTGGACGGCCACCGCCCTGTCGGTCGGCTCGCTGGCGGGCGTGACCGGCGCGGTCCAGATCATCCCGTCGGACGGCTATCGCTCCAACGGCTACTTCGAAGATCCGAACCTGTACGCCGGCTATCTGCTGGTGTCGCTGTCAATCGTGCTCTTCCTGGGGACGATGGGTGACCTCGCCTGGCTGCCGTTCCAGGGGCTCGCCATCGTCGGCGGCGTGCTGATGACGGGTTCGCGCGGCGGCCTGGCCTCCCTCGTCCTGTTGCTCGTCCTGGCGCTGCTGATCATCAACTCGGCGCGGATCAGAGGCATGATCCTCGGGCTGGTGGCTGTGGCGACGGGGTTCATCATGTGGCTCGTCACCATGGGCGCCCAGGGACCTTCGATCCTCGGGATCAACCGCCTCGTCGGCGCCTCGGACGACGTGGGCGACGACCCGCGCCTGCGACTGTGGGGGGTCGCGGTCGACAAGTGGCTCGACAACCCGTTGACAGGCATCGGGCTCGGCCAGTTCGAGCGTTTCTCCATCGCCGCGGGTGGCGCCCTCAAGACCACCGGCCTCGGCTACGTCACGCACAACACGTTCCTCTTCTTCCTGGTCGCTCTAGGCGTCCTCGGGCTCGGGTTGTTCCTGGCACTCCTCGGCTGGCTGGTCGCTCGGCTCTACTCGAGCCGACTGCCGCGCCAGGCGAAGCACGCCCTGCTCTCGGGTGTCCTGGTCCTGTGCAGCCAGTTCATGACCCTGAACCTGCAGAACCTGCGCTACGTGTGGATCTACTTCGGGCTGGTGCTCGCCATGTCCGTCGTGACTGGGCCGAGCGACGCCGACCCGCCCGACGCGCTCGCGCAGGAGCCGGTGAAGGGCAGGGCATGATCGAGGCCCCGCGCTACCACACCCGGATGCAGCGGCCGCTGCTCGCCAGGGCCCGCCGCTACACCCCCGACCCGCTGGTCCGGGGGCTGATCGCGGTGCGGACGAGGCGAGGTCTGGCCGACCCGGCGATGCTGGACCGCGGCCGCCGGGAGATGCGCTTCGTGCTCGGCGACGACGCCCCGGACGCCGAGGTCGAGGCCGCGGCGCGCCGCTACGTGGAGCAGTGGTTCACCCGGGCCGAGCTCCGCTGGCGGCCGCGGATGATGCTGATGCCGGTGCGGGGGATCGAGCGGCTCGAGGGCGCCCGCGCAATCGGCCGGGGGGTGGTGCTCAACTTCTCCCACCACGGCCACTACGAGGCCGCGATCGGCTCCGTGGGCCTGGCCGGGGTTCGGCAGGTGACGATCAACGACACCAAATACCTCCGAGACGACTGCCCCGACTCCCGCCGGCAGAACCTCGTGCTGTCGGAGCTCGGCGGCAACCGGCTGGAGTTCACCGACATCGGCTACGCCGGGATCCTCGGCCTCGTGCAGGCCGGCGAGGTCGTCACCCTGGCCAGCGACGTGGCCGGCACGACGCCGGTCCGGTTCCTCGGCCGCGACCTGCTGGGGTCCTCCGGCGCCGCCCGCATCGCCACGACAGCCGACGCCCCGGTGGTCGTGATGACCACCCGCCGCGACGACCGCGGCCAGCGCTACGTCCACCTGGGCGAGCCCCTGCTGCCCGCGGACTTCGCGACCGTCGAGGACCTGCTGGCAGCGATGCTGGCGCAGCACGAAGAAGCCGTCCGCGCCTGGCCGGAGGCCTACGACAGCCCCCTCAGCCGCTGGGGCCAACCCACCTGACCCGCCCCCGACCAGGTGGGCGCGTGCTGGGACTCAACTCCCGCTGGTCGAGCCCGTCGAGACCCCCGCAGAAGGCACGCGACGCAACGCCTGTCGTGAGACTAGGTGAGCCGCTGCTGGAACTTCTACGCCCACTGGTCGACCAGCAAGCAGGGCACCCACCGGCGCGGCCCGGGGGTGTGTCGAGCCAGCCGCGCCTGACGTGATCGTGGCACTGGAAGCTCAACCCATCAGTGAATCGATCCCGAGCGCCTCGCGGAGTAGAGGTGCCAGGGTTGCGGCGAACTGCATCGTGAGGTGACTTCCGTCCACGGTGACCGGCGTCCGTCCTACGAAGGCAGGGCATCGCCCGCCCAGACAGAACCACTGCCCCGTATTGATGTAGGTGACTCCTCGAGTCGCAGCGGCAGCCGCTTCGCCCGAGGTCATGTCGACCCACTCCGGATCCGTCGAGATGGTGCAGTCGTGTGGTTCATTCAACCTGGTTACGCAGTCGACTAGGTTCCCGGAACGCGGATTCGGACTTATGACCACGAGGCGTTCGGTCAGCGGTTGCAGCAGATCCAGTGTCTCTCCGAGGGCTTGCTCGGCGAGAATGATCGGCGCCTCGTCGATATCAGAGCGCTGCCCGTTCCTGACGTGACCCTGACCGCTCATCAGAATCACTAGATCGGGGCGTTGCGAAGAGATGTAGTCGCGCACGAGCTGGTGATGCTTGGCGCAGTCGGGGTATGGCTTGCCATCCGAGCTGATGTAGCTAGGCAGCGTCCATGTCGGACATGCTCTTAACGTCAGTTGCTGAACTGACCAATGTTGGGTGTCAAGGGCGGACACGATCGCTGGCATCCACGCCATGGCGTACGAGTCGCCGACCACAACGACTTGCCGTTCAGCCCGTTCTGACCCGAAGTGGCATTCGGCGACGAGTTCCGAGTTCACGTTGGTGCAGTAGGTTCGGTCAAGGTTCTCCACCAGTCTTTCCCACCCCAGCCGTTCCAAAGGAGGATCGAAGGCGGGGAACGGGTCCTGGCCGAGGGCTTGGCTGAGACGCTGTTTCTGCTGATCCAGGAGGGACGCGGGACTATCGGCGTCCAAGTCCGCCGCAACTGGGAAGGCCCTCTCTCCCGCTGTTGCCGGGGTGGTCATGACAGCGATTCCGCACAGAAGGCTCACGGTCGCGGTGGAGCTGACCAGGAGGCCAGCACCTCGACGACCGCGTGAGTTCCACGAGGCGTCTCCGAAGCGCTCTCGCTCCGACTCGATCATCAACCAGGGCGCGTAGCGCATCGGTCTTTCGACAAAGTGGTAGCAAAGGGCGGAGAGGGTGGCGGTTATGAAAAGGGTGACGGCGTAGTAGGTGGCTCCGCGGGAGATGAACTCCTCCGAGATCATGTTGACTGGCAGATGGCAGATGTAGAGCGAGTACGAGATGTTGCCCGCGTACACCAGGGCCGGATTAGTGATCACGGGGAGATCGCGGGTTTCGGGATTCACGCCTCCGGCGAGGAGGAAGCAGACCACGACGACGACCGGCAATCCCCAGGGCGCGGGGAACGCGATGCCCTGCTTCAGGACGAAGATCGGCACGAAGATGCCGACGAATCCCATCGTGGTCATCGTCATTCCCACGCGGGGCGGAATCCGCGCGAGGAGTGGTCTTATGACCGCGAGCAACCCGCCGACTCCGAACTCCCAGGAGCGATCGAGTGTAGAGTAGTAGGCGACTGCCGGGTCTGCAGTCGAATGCCACATGGAGTAGCCGAACATGCTGAGCGTGAAGACGACCAGGCCGACGGTCAGCACAATCCTGTCCGTCGCCAGCCGTCGACCGACTGCTAGAAGAACAATCAAAATAAAGGGCCAGACCGCGTAGAACTGCTCCTCCACGGACAAGGACCAGAAGTGGACAAGGGGCGATGCGGCCTGGGCTGCGAAGTAGTCCCCCTCTTGCTGGGCGAAATGCCAGTTCGACGCGAAAAGAAGAGCCCATTGCCCGTCCTCGCGCACTTGGTCGCCACGCGCGTCGGAGAACAGCAGGTAGTGGATCAGGACTGTGACGGTGATGCCCAGCACGGCTGTTGGAAGCAGCCTTCGCATCCGGCTGAGGTAGAACGGAGCTAGATGGATCCGACCCTCTCGGGCGTGGGCGTCCAACAGCAATCCGGTGATGAGGAACCCGGAAAGAACGAAGAACATGTCGAGGGCGGTGAACATGCCCTCCGGCCGCTGGAACAGGTGCCCGAGAACCACCATGAGGATGGCCACGCCGCGTACACCCTGGATGTCGAGTCGCATCGAAGGCCCTCGAACTGTCCGAGACGCATCTGGCTCACTCGTGAGCTGCGCCATCGCTAACGACCTGTCCCCTTGTGTCGGATGTGGGGGGACATGCTAACCGCCGGGATCTGCTCGGCCGAGCCTCTTGGACGACCGCACGCAACTTTGCTTCTGGCGTCCATTCTCTCGGGGAGATCGCGTGCCCTACTCAATCTCCAGCGAACTCAGTTCGGGTGAGTTCCGTCGAGTCCCTCAGCAGGGGCGGGGGACGTAAACGCTGGACGAGTCAAAAGGCCCCGCGCGAACTCAGCACAGCCCCAAGGGTCCGCCCCAGGATCGCGAGGTCCTGGAGCATCGACCAGTTGTCGACGTAGTAGAGGTCGAGGCGGACGGCCTCCTCGAGGGTCAGGCTGCTGCGCCCGGAGACCTGCCAGAGACCGGTCATCCCGGGCCTGACCCGGAGCCGGCGGTCCATCCGGCCGGTGTAGAGCGCGACCTCGGCCGCGACCTGCGGCCGCGGGCCGACCAGGCTCATGTCGCCGCGGACGACGTTGAAGAGCTGGGGCAGCTCGTCGACGGAGAAGCGGCGCAGCCATCGCCCGGGCTTGGTGATCCGCGGGTCGTCCTTCATCTTGAAGAGCAACGCGCTGGCGCCCAGCTGGGCCTGGAGCTCGGCGGCTCTGGCCTCGGCGTCGACACACATGGTGCGGAACTTGAAGCAGCCGAACTCCACGCCCTCGCGGCCGATCCGGGTCTGGCGGAAGAGCACCGGGCCGCCGTCGTGCAGCTTGATCCTCAGCGCGGCGAAGACCAGCAGCGGGCTGGCTGCGAGCAGAATCGCCGCCGCGCCGAGGACGTCGAAGAGGCGCTTGGCACGCCGGGCGGCGTGCACGGTGCGCGGGGGGTCGATGTGGAGCAGCGGCAGGCCCCCGACCGGGCGCATCCGGATCCGCTCCTGGGCGATGTCGTTGACGTGGGGGGCGAGCACGACCTCGCCGTCGTGCTGCTCGAGCTCGTAGACGAGCTCGCGCATGGCCTCCGCCGAGTCGATCGCACCACCGGCGATGACGATCAGGTCGGCGCCGGAGTCGACGAAGATCGAGGCGGCCTCGGCCGAGCGTCCGAGCACGGGCACGCCGTACGGCGTCTCCTCGTCCTGCTCGGGCGCGGGCGTCAGCGCGCCCACGACCTCGTAGCCGATCCAGGTCTCGCGCTGGAGGACCCGGGCCACGTCGTCGACGTGGCCGACGTCTCCGGCGATCAGCACCCGGTGGCGCAGCGCGCCGCGCCGGCGCGCGTTCTTGAGCGAGGAGCGGAGAGCGTAGCGGCCACCGAGCAGTGTGGGGATGCCGAGCACGAAGGCGTAGGCGACGAAGCCGCGGCTGAGGTCGAACTTGGCGAAGTAGCTGACCATCGCCACGCCCGCCAGGGCCAGCAGGGTGCCGTTGAGCAGCCGCTTGTATTCCTCGGGCCCCGCACCGAAGACGGTGTGGTCGTAGGCGCCGAACAACGCGAGGGCGACCAGCCAGCCGACCACCATCAGCGGCCCGGCGAACTGCAGCGAGGCGCTGAGGTCCGTCGCCGCATCGAACAGCCCGAGCCGGCCGCGCAGCACCACCGCCACCAGCGAGACGGTCCCGATCAGCGCCGCGTCGAGCGCGAAGGCCACCCAAGGGAGCAGGCGCAGAGCCCGACTCGGGGACAGACTGATCAGCGCCGAGGACTGCGTCCCCGCCCCCGCGCTGATGACCGCCATGGAGTAGCAACGGTCGTCCGAACTTGGGGTTACTGGTCGGTTAACTCCGTCTGCGGCTCGGTCTAGACATGGCTGCTGCGGATCAGTCGCGCACGAGATGCCGCATGTGCTCGAGGTCGGCATCGACCATGATCTGGGCCAGGCCGTCGGCGTGAGTCTCGGCCTTCCAGCAGAGCACCTCGCGTGCCCTCGAGGGATCCCAGATCAGTGCGTGGACCTCGAGCGGACGTCGTACTGCTCGTCATAGTGACGTGGTCGCGCCTAACCAGACCTGCGTGGCTGAAGGCGGCAGCGCCAACGTCGCGGACGGTACGCCCCTGCCGGTAGCCAGCACGACGTCCTCGGGCTCGTCGCGCTGGAGCAGAGGCCACACCCTCGACATACTCGGGGGCAAATCCTCACTCGCGGACGGCGTCGAGATTGCCGAGATGGAGGTCGTCGCGGACTCCGAGTTTGGTCGCGGCCACGCCCAGGGTGACCTTGCGGAACACGAAAACTCTCGCCACGTCGCGACGACTCGTGGTTCGAGAGGATCCCGGAGACCGCGAAGACGTCGTCGGCCTCCCCGTAGTTGACAGTCACACAATGCGAGTACAGCTTCGCCGCCCCCTACGGCGAGCGAGGCGAGAATGGCGACTGCTCGTGCTGGGTCGGGGAGTCGCGCCGAACGTCTCCGAGGTCGAGGCCCGGTAGTAGCGCGCATCGCGCCCCGCCGAACGGATCGCCTCGAGCAGTCGCAACGCCGACACCGTCGGTCCACGCGGTGTACTCGGGCATCTCGAAAGAGACCCGGACATTGCTCTGCGCCCCGAGGTTGTAGACCTCGTGAGGGGAGATGTCGCGCACCAAGCTGACACCGTCGTTGAGGTCCCCCTAGCGGAGGTGGAGGTTGAGGCTCGTGACGTGATCGATCCGGCCGTGGTTGATCGTCGATGAACGGCGCACCAGGCCGTGAACCTCGAAGCCCTTCGCCAACACCAGCTCGGCCAGGTACGAACCGTCCTGCCCAGTGATGCCGGTGATGAACGCGCGCGGCAAGGAGAGAGGACACTAGTGCTTGTGCGACGGCTCGGCTTGCTGCACGCACGAGTGGCATGGCCACCTGTGCGACGGTCGTGCTCGTCGACAATTCGGATTCGAACGGGGTCAATCAGTCGAGGGCAATCTCAGCGACGGCCCCCTAATACTTCCTCTAAGTCCAGGCGACGAGCCGGAGCACTTCGCTCAGCTCGGTAGTCGCCACCGGCTACCTGCTCAGGGTCAGCCCTCGACGAGAACTCGTTCTCCTGCTCGAGCAGCGTGCGTCGTCTGTTCGCCTTGTCATCGAGCGGCGCTTCAAGATGACGCCTTTGGCGTAAGGTGCAGGTCCCTCCAGACGGGTATCGGAAAAAGCAGATCAGACGTCCTTGCTCGGATGCCGGGTCGGGCAATGCGTCACGATACGTTTGCGCTAGCCAATCACCTGGGAGCCGGGGACCGTTGAACTCACACCCATCAGGGTCTCTCGCGGAGACCCGAGGTCGGGCCACCGATGTCGCGCAGCGTCAAGCCGTCAAGGTGGTTCGCGCCCTCTGGCAGCCGCACGCCCCCGGCTTCTCGACGTGCAACCTGAGAACGACCGGTTGCCGCGCCTTCTGGCAGGCCTCACTGTCAGCGTCGATAGAGGCACCTGGTGTTTCGATGCAGCCCGTGCTCAGTCTCCACGAGCTGGGTATCGAGCTCGGCTAGGCACTTGACAGGCAACGAAGGGTCGGGCGGACCCCTCAGCAGAAGGCCATCTGCGACCACGCGCACATCACCTGGTGCACGGAAGCTCGGACGTCAGGTGGGATGGTCCTTCGGATCCAGAGCGATCGCCGCTCTGCTCCAGGTAGTGACACTGGTGTTGCTGGCGCGCGCACTTTCACCGGGTCTCTTCGCCTTTGTGTCCTCGGTGAACGTAGCCCTTCAAATAGTGGTTGCCGTCAACGGCTTTGGCCTCCAGAAACAGATCGATCTCCGCCGGGCTCGCGATCCCGCGGATCCGACGCTCCAATCCCTGTTCGTTGTACGCCTCCGCTACACCTACGCCAGCGCGATCCTCTGGCTGGGGTGCTGTCTCGTGACCGCCGTTGTGATGCAGAACGTGCTCCTCATTGCGATCGCACCGACAGCCGTCTGGTTGGCGGTCGAGCAGACAACGATCGTCTGGAACGGAATATCCATTGTCGACGGCCAGATCCAGCGGCTGTTGCCCTCGTATCTTTACCGGCGCCTTCCGGTGGTGCTCTCCTTGGTGGCCGCGTCACTCATCGATGCGCACGCTGTCTGGGCCTGGTCTCTCGGTCTCGCGTTCGGATCGGTCCTTGCCTTCTGGCGGGGATACGGAAGCCAGGATCGTTGGGCGCAAACGCTCTGGCCGGCAAAAAGGCTGGTCACCTCCAAGGTGTCGCTCGACTTCGGCTTCTGGTTCCAGGAGCTGGGCAGTCAACTCCGTGACTTGGACGTGGTGGCCATTGCATTGGTCAGCCCCTATACCGCTGGTATATATGCCCTCCCGACACGCCTGGTGCGCCCAATGAACATTGTCACCCAAGCGGCGGGGTTGGTCGCCTTTCCGAGGTTGGTCCGGCGGCAAAGCATCACCCGAAGGGAACTCGGAATCGGTCTGCTTGTCGGCAACCTACCGGTAGTCGCCATAAGTGGGCTGGTGGCTACCGCGGCGCCCTTGATCCCGACCATCGTAGGAGCTGCCTATGCCGATTCCGTCCACCCGATGCAAATCTTGTGCCTGGCGGCAGCCGTGAGCGGCACGACTACTCTGCTCACCGTCTACCTGCAGGCCCGGTCGAGCCAAGCGATTCATTTCGCTGGCGGAGCCACGCTCCTCTTGGGTGCCGCGCAGATCTGCCTGGCGGCTGCAGGAGCGCTGGTCGACGGGGCGGTGGGCGCAACGATAGGAGCCGTAACCGCTCAGACGGTCCTGGCGCTGTTGTTGCTCTGGCGCGCTGACCGGCAGTGTCGATCCGAAGCAAAGGACACTGGTCTGAACTAGGGGGACGCGTTCAGGCCTGCTGCGGGCGACCGCTCACCGAGCCTGGTCGTTTTGGCACGTTCGAGCGACGCTGCTGCCACCTCGGGGGACCGCATGATCGCCCCGGCAACCAGCGGGAACAGGCATAGCATGATCATGAAGGGGAACACCTCGATGGATTGGTAAACAAAGGATTCCAAGACTGCGGCGAGGTAGCCGGCGCGGAGCGCTGACAGCCGCCTGTCGAGGGCGGCATACGGGGCGAGGAGCAGCACGTAGAACAGTACGGCGCCGAGAAGCCCGTAACTCAACAACTGCTGAATCAATCCGGACTCCACGACTCCGGTTTGCACCGACGTCAGGTTGCGAGTTACGTTGGTGTAGACGCCGGCCTCCCGTCCGACAATTAGCGGACCGTCCAGCCACACTCCGACTCCCTCGCTCCATCGGTTGATGCGGGTCGTGTTGCCAGCACCGCCCTTACTCAGCGCACTGAGAATCCGCGCTGCGTAACTGCTGTCCCAGACGAATGGCAGGGCTGGTATAGCCACGTACGCTGTGACGATGACGTAGCGAGCCCGCGCCCGCGAGCCCCCGACGATGAAGAAGAAGATAATGACGGCAAGCGCCAAGATCATCGCGCCCGAGCGCGAGTAGGAGACGACGACGCCCAAGGCGCAGACCGCCGCCATCAGGACGGATCGTATCCGTCGGGTAGTGATGTAGAACTGCGCGAAGACCACTGCCAGAAGCGCCATAACCAGCGGGTAGTGGAGGTAGCTCCCAGTGAGTGACGAGGGGCGAACTGCACCGGAAAGGCTCGACGTGTCGTTGCCTGGAAGGGCAAATGGGTCGGAGGCGAACTGCTGGAGTGCGGCGACCGCCAGCAGCGCGATCGCCGTCAGCGATAGCCAGAACTCGATCCAGATGTCCCTCGCCCTATCAAGGGTGACGGATGCGACTACGAATAGGGATAATGCGAAAACGCCCATCACTGCCGAATACAACCAGGCGCTCGGGAAACGGTTGAGCACGTCTGTGAGCGCGGTCGACACGAACGCGACGACGCAGAAGGAATACGCGACGACTATAAGGCGTCCGAATTGAGGTCGCCGGCTGGCTCCGCCGAGGGCTAGAATGGTCAATAGGAGCAACCAGCACGTGGTTTGTATGACGTAGCCTGTCTGCTTCGAGGTGTGGAGTTCGAACACCCCGCGCGAGACTGACGCGGCGAGCGAGACTGCGAAGACGACATTAAGCAGCACCGAGTGGCGCTTGGGACTCTCCACCGCTACGAGCCCCGTTTCGGGGTCGCCGTCTCGTCGATCAGGCGGAGCCCTAGGTGGAAGACGCGCTCAGCGTTTCGCCGATCACGGTGGGCGTGGAACAAGTCCCGCACCCGAGCACGCTCTGCGGACCATTGGTGTGGGTCGAGAATGGCTTGGGTCACTGCGTCGAAGACCTCTGGCCAATTCGTGCACTTCGGCCCCGGGGTGACGTCCGCGTAGTCCCAGTTGAGCTCTCGATCTTGGACCACGTAGGAGTTGAGGTCGAACGGGGCGAAGATCACTGGCCGATCGGTCAGCAGATAGTCAAGGTAGACGCTGGAATAGTCGGTGAGCAGGATGTCGGCGTCGTCCAAGAAGCCGTACGTGTCATGGCCGATGTCGTGACCACCGATGAGGCGCACGTGGTCGCTCTGGATCATCGAGAAGTGTCTGGCGTGATAGTGGTGGACTTTTATCAGGAGTTCGGCATCAAGTCTCGCCAGGATCGTCTCAGCGGCGTCCAGATCCAATTGGGTTAGAGGGTGGATCGCCACCGCCCCTTCCCCGCGGTGGGTAGGGAGATAAGCGATCTTGATGCCCGAACGACGCATCGGTCGGGTCGATAGGACGTCGTTGCGAGGTGACCCGGTGATGAAGACCTTCGACCGGGGGATTCGGAACGCGGAGGCCATAATTGCCGCCTCCGCATCCGACGAAACCGTCACCGGCTGGTCGAGCGTCGAGAAGTGCGGGAATGCCCTGAATACCGCGCGCTTGCCCCATGGGATGGCGGTGATATCGTCGTCCGCAACGATCTTCTTCAACGGGATGCCGTGCCAAAGGTTGATCACGACCGGAGGACGAACGAAGTAGTTGATGTCAAATCGCCCCGTGCATGTGAAGGCGATTGCGGCACGCATGGTATACCAATAGCCGCGAATACTGAACAGCTTGCACGCAACGAGGCCATGCTCTCGAGCCAGTCGGGCCGCCTCCTCGCTCTTGCACAACCACACGCATCGTACGGTTGGGTACGCTGTTCGGATAAACTCCGCCAGATATCTCGGATTATCGGCATATTCTTTGCCGAACCAGGCACCGAACACCCACAGTGCGCGATCACGGGGGGTGACTCTGGAGATCAGATACAGGGGGGTGTTCAGAGCGAACACGACCGCGACGGCCAGGTACCTCAGAAGTGACTTCACGCCTCGATCACCACGCGATCCCGTTCAATCCGGCGAAGGTGTCTTCCCCTCCAACCCAGAGGCGCCAGGCAATAGGCATGTAGGCGGTACAGGAGTGCATTCGAGCGGACCTCGTGTCGCCAGACCTGCCAACGGAACGACTTATGGCCCGCGCGATCCCATCGATGCTCCCAGCGAACAGATCCGTCGATGTAGACCCGCATCCCGGCCTCCCAGGCCCGGAGGCAAAGATCGATATCCTCGCAATAGAGGAAGAACTTCTCGTTCCAGCCGCCGAGGGCCGAGAACTGGTCAGCGCGGATAGCGACGACTGCTCCCGTTACCCATACAGTCTGCACAACTTGACCAGGTGCCGCATGCCGCACGTAGCGGTCCGTCGTCGGATCAACAGCGCGCTGAAAGAAGTGACGCACCTTTCGATGCGGGAACGGCATGCCCCGGCCGTTCTCTTGTAACGAGCCGTCCCCATTGACCAGTTGGGGAGCGACCACCGCACCTGTCGCCCAGGCGGTCGCGGCCAGTTGCCGGATGCCGTCTGCGGTGGTCTTAACATCAGGATTGCAGAAGATCAGCACGTCGCCGGTCGCTGTCCGGGCGCCAACGTTGTTCGCTGCCGAGAAGCCCACGTTCCTTAGCAGCCGCAGAACGGTTGCCCCCAGATCGACCGCCAGATCAGCCGAGCCGTCCGTTGAAGCGTTGTCGACGACAACCCACTCTGCTCCACGGGGGGTCTGGTTGCGGAGCGCCTCGAGATCCGCGCGACTGTTGTACGTCACCGTAACGAGCGTCGCGCTGGGAGTCCGCTGATTGATGTTCATCGCGACCTCAGACGCACTTGGGTCATTCCAGGCTCGCTCGCCGGCCCAGCACCTGCGTCGCACCCCGGGTCACGCCAATCGCGCCCGGAGTTGTTGCTTCTGATTTGAGAGCTGACCTGGGCGAGACTTTCGAGAACGTGCTGGACCTGATCCCGCTCAATCCCGCCGTTCCAAAGCACGGATCGTCGGGTTCGGCATGGCCATTCAGCACCGTTGTCACACCAACCACTCCTCCACCTGAAGCAACCTGGATGCGTGGGGTCGACTGTGGAGGTTGAGATCTTGGCCGAGCAGCGGAGGGCCGTCTTGGGTTTCGTTGATCTGCCCTTCTTGACTGGGACTCGCTTCAACCTGCCCCGCGGTGTCACGCACCGCGTGAAGACGTCAGGCCCCCCGGGCTTCGCCCGGGCCTGGACGTCCAGGGGAGAACCGCGCAGCAGCGCATTCTGCGAACTCACCAGCGACTGCAACGACGCCAAGGGGCAGATGGGAGGCCACCATCCTCTGGGCTGGGACGAGACTGCGCCATCGGGACTCCCCATGAATGGTGGTGCTCAAGAGTGTTCTTGCCTAATGGTCTGGAGATCTAATCCAATCACAGCACCTGGCAGAACCCGATTCGGCGGGCAGTCCTCCTTTCCGCGTCCATGGAGGGGCGCGCGCGAATGGTCAGATCAGCTCGAATCGCCGGGTTCTGTGTGGATCTGTGCGGTCGCGACGAACTTGCACCTCAGCAGTTCGTCCGGCTGTTCAGTCTCCGAGCCGTCGCCGGTCATCTCCCGGGACGCTGCGCCGCCCCCTGGGACCCGCTCGCGGACCAGCTGTTCGGACTGGGCGATCGGCTGTGCTTCGGCGGTGTTCGTGCCCGGACGTGCGCCGGGTCGATCGATCTCGGCCCGGCGGACGTCAGGACGATGCAAGGCGATTCACCGCACTCGACGCGAGGCGTTGAGTCAGATCCGAGGTCGTTCCTCGCCGACCATCGGCAGCGATGATTCGAGTGGCGAAACCCCGGGTGGGGAGGCATCGCCGCGTAGGGTGTCAAGCTCTTGCTCAGTAGCGAACGTCGGCCACGCATCAGGGTGCTCAGGGCTCACCCCATTTCGCTCACACCAGAGTTCGAACGGGGTTGCGACATGCGGTGAGTTGCAGAACGACCAGCACCCCAACTCAGTCCTCATGTGTTGGAAGGTAGGTGTCGATGTTGAACAACTAGCCAACTGAGTCTGGCCTTTGGTGCGGATCTGCGGGGCACACGATTGACGCGGCCCTCGCGTCGTCTAGCTACCTGAGTTGATCATCCCCGCGCCGACGGTGACCCCGGTCGCCTCGTCGATCAGGATGAAGGAGCCGGTGGTCCGGTTCTTCGAGTAGGGGTCGCAGAGCAGCGGCTGAGTGGTGCGCAGCTGGATGCGGCCGATCTCGTTGAGTCCGAGCTCCTTGGTCTCCTGGTCGCGGTGCAGCGAGTTGACATCCAGGCGGTATTGGATGTCCTTGACCAGGGCCCGCGCGGTGCGCGTCGTGTGCTTGATGGCGAGCTTCTGCCGCGGCCGCAGCGGTGTCGGGGTCATCCAGCAGACCATCGCGTCGATGTCCTGGCTGGGCTTCGGGGCGTTGTGGACGCGGGCGATCATGTCGCCGCGGGACACGTCGACGTCGTCCTCGAGGCGCACCGTGACCGACATCGGCGGGAACGCCTCGGTGATCTCCCGGTCGAACATGTCGATGGCGGCGATCTTGGACGTCATGCCACTCGGCAGGACCACGATCTCGTCACCAGGCTTGAGGACGCCGCCGGCGACCATGCCGCCGTAGCCGCGGTAGTCGTGGTGCTCGTCCGACTTCGGGCGCACGACGTACTGCACCGGGAAGCGGACGTCGACCAGGTCGCGGTCGGAGGCGACGTGCACGTGCTCGAGGTGGTGCATGAGCGTCGGCCCGGAGTACCAGGGCATCTTCTCGGAGCGGTTGACGACGTTGTCGCCGTTGAGCGCCGAGATCGGGATGACCTCGAGGTCGGGGATGTTGAGCTTGGTGGCGAACTGAGTGAACTCGGCGTGGATCTTCTCGTAGATGTCTTCGGAGAACTCGACGAGGTCCATCTTGTTGATCGCGAGCACGAGGTGGGGCACCCGGAGGAGCGACAGGATCACCGCGTGGCGGCGGGACTGCTCGGTGAGGCCCTGGCGGGCGTCGACTAGCACCAGTCCGAGGTCGGCGGTCGAGGCGCCGGTGACCATGTTGCGCGTGTACTGCACGTGGCCGGGGGTGTCGGCGATGATGAACTTGCGGCTGGGGGTCGCGAAGTAGCGGTAGGCCACGTCGATGGTGATGCCCTGCTCGCGCTCCGACCGCAGGCCGTCGGTCAGCAGCGCGAGGTCGGTGTAGTCGTAGCCCTTGGACGCCGACGTGGCCTCGACGGCCTCGAGCTGGTCCTCGAAGATCGACTTGGAGTCGAGCAGCAGCCGCCCGATGAGCGTCGACTTGCCGTCGTCGACGCTGCCGGCGGTGGCGAAGCGGAGCAGGTCGGCGTTGCGGCCGGCGAGTCCGTGGATCTCTCCAGGGTTGAGGTCGGCCATCAGAAGTAGCCCTCCTTCTTCCGGTCTTCCATGGCGGCCTCGGAGAACCGGTCGTCGCCACGGGTGGCGCCGCGCTCGGTCAGCCGGGCGACCGCGATCTCCTCGATGATCTCGGGGATGGTGGCGGCGCCGGACTCGACGCAGCCGGTGAGCGTCAGGTCGCCGACGGTGCGGAACCGGACGGTGCGCTCCTCGACGGTCTCACCCTCGCGGCACGGGTTGAACTCCGACTCCGTGAGCAGCATCCCGTCGCGCTCGAAGACCCGGCGCAGGTGGGAGAAGTAGATCGACGGGATCTCGATGCCCTCGCGGCCGATGTAGTCCCAGATGTCGAGCTCGGTCCAGTTGCTGATCGGGAAGATCCGCATGTGCTCGCCCTCGTGCAGGCGGCCGTTGTAGAGGCTCCACAGCTCGGGACGCTGGTTCTTGGGGTCCCATTGGCCGAACTCGTCGCGGTGGGAGTAGACGCGCTCCTTGGCCCGGGCCTTCTCCTCGTCGCGTCGGCCACCGCCGAACGCGGCGGTGAAGCCGCCCTCCTCGAGCGCGTTGAGCAGGGTGCCGATCTGGAGGCGGTTGCGCGAGGTCTTGCCGTCGTCGACGACGATGCCATCCTTGATGGCCTCCTCGACGCTGGCCACGATCAGGCGGACGCCGAGCCGGCTCACCCAGTTGTCGCGAGTCGCGAGGACCTCGGGGAAGTCGTAGCCGGTGTCGACCTGGAGCACCGGGAACGGGATCTTCGCCGGGTAGAAGGCCTTCTCGGCGAGACGCATCATGACGATGGAGTCCTTGCCGCCGGAGAACATGAGGACCGGCTTCTCGAACTCGGCGGCGACCTCGCGGAAGATGTGGATCGACTCCGCTTCGAGCTGGTCGAGCTGGCTCAGCCGGTAGTCGACGTGCGTGGCTGTCATAGGGAAGTTGAGGCCTTCGGGTCGGGAACTGCGACGCCCCACACTAGCCGCGACCGCCGTAGGTCACGAAAGCGTGTCGAATGTCGGGTAAGTCACGGTGGTTAATCGCCGACGCTGGTTGGTTGCGCGGGTGCCCAGGCCTGGATGGTTTCGAGGCTTGTCGCTAGCGTTCCTCACACCTCAACCACCGGCAGTGACAGACTTCGCGGGTGAAGATCGCGGTCGTGGGGGCGGGGTATGTGGGGCTGTCCAACGCCGTCCTGCTCGCCCAGCGGCACGAGGTGCGGGTGCTCGACATCGACGGCGAGCGGGTCGACCAGCTCAGCCGGCGCGTGTCGCCGATCGAGGATGCCGAGCTCGAGGACTACCTCGCGCACCGCGAGCTGGACCTGGTCGCGACCATGGACCCTGCTGTCGCCTATGCCGGTGCCGAGGTGGTCTTCGTCGCGACACCCACCGACTACGACTCGGAGACCAACTTCTTCGACACCAGCTCGGTCGAGCAGGTGCTGGGGCAGGCGCACGCCGCCGCGCCCGAGGCGACGCTGGTCGTGAAGTCGACGGTGCCGGTGGGGTTCACCCTGCGAATGCGGGCCGCACATCCGGGCGCTGCCGTCGTGTTCAGCCCGGAGTTCCTCCGCGAGGGCCGGGCGCTGCACGACAACCTGCGCCCGTCGCGGATCGTCGTCGGCGACCGAGGCGAGCGGGGCCGGCTGGTCGCCGACCTGCTGCGGGAAGGGTCGCTGGAGCCCGACGTGCCGGTGCTGCTCACCGACGCGGCCGAGGCCGAGGCGATCAAGCTGTTCGCCAACACCTACCTGGCGCTGCGCGTCGCCTACTTCAACGAGCTCGACACCTACGCCGCCGTGCGCGGCCTCGACTCCGCGCAGGTCATCGAGGGCGTGGGTCTCGACCCGCGGATCGGGACCCACTACAACAACCCGAGCTTCGGCTACGGCGGCTACTGCCTGCCCAAGGACACCAAGCAGCTGCAGGCCAACTACCGCGACGTCCCGCAGAACCTGATCAGTGCCATCGTCGAGGCCAACACGACGCGCAAGGACTTCATCGCCGCCGACATCCTGCGCCGCGAGCCCGCGACGGTGGGGATCTACCGGCTGATCATGAAGGCCGGCTCCGACAACTTCCGGGAGTCGTCCGTGCAGGGCGTCATGAAGCGGCTGAAGGCGAAAGGCGTCGAGGTCATCGTCTACGAGCCCTCGTTCGAGGAGAAGTCCTACTTCAACTCCGACGTCGTCGCCGATCTCGAGGAGTTCAAGCGCCGCGCCGACGTGATCGTCGCCAACCGTCGGTCGGAGTCGCTGGAGGACGTGGCGGAGAAGGTCTACACCCGCGACATCTACGGCCGGGACTGACCTTTCCCATTCCCCTGAGAGGTGCGCGTCTTTCTCGTTACCGTCGAGTGTGTCCGTCCGACGTCTCGCTGAGCGCCTGCTGGGCGTTGCCGCGTTCACCACGCTGACGGTGACCGGCATGGGCGTGCTCATCGCGCCCGCGGCTCCGGGCCCGGCGCTGTCGTCGGCCGAGCAGCGGGAACAGCCAGCTGAGGTGGATTCGCCCGCGGAGGTGCCCGTGGACGTGACTGTCCGGGCGCCCTCCGTCCCGCTTCCCGAGGTGAAGCTGCAGCGGCAGACCGACTTCACGATCGGCGACGGGCTGCCCGACGGTGGCCGAGTCTTCAACACCGGGGCCAACCGCAGCGGGATGGCGTTGACCGGCGGGCTGCTGGTGCACGGCGAGCCCGAGTCGTCCGGTGCGGTGGGGTTCGTCGAGACCAAGCTCAAGGGTGAGGTGCGGCTCCTGGGCCTCCGGGTGCGCTTCCCGGACGCCAGCTCGGGGTCCGTGGCGCTCGTCGGCTGGCAGACCTCGCTGGTGGACGCCGACCGCAAGGGAGCCGGCACCCCCGCCACCGGCATGCGCCTGGTCGCCTCGCCCGGGCGGTGGGAGCTCACCGTCGTCGACGGCGAGGTGATCGTGATCGGATCCGGCACCTATGCGGCCACCGACGGCCCGGCCACCTTCGAGGTGCGCCGCAGCGGGAGCCGGCTCTACGTCGTCGACCCGACCGGGGCGGTCACCGTGGTCGAGGACAAGCGAGCAGCCCGGCTGGCCGGGCCCTGGGCCTCGTGGGGGCTCTCCGAGACCGGTCCCGAGCAGGTCCCCGCCTCGATCGAGGCGGTCTGGGCGGGGTAGGCGCGGGCATCAGGACCGCAAGGTGTCCCTTCGCGGGGCAGCGAGGCAGCCACCCATATTGCGTAAAGAGAGACCGGATGCGTCATACACACGCTCGTGTCCACGGTGGACAACATCTTGACCCGCGCCAAGGGTGCGGTGCTGTGAGCAACGGCAGGCTGACCAAGGTCGACGCCTCCGGCGGACCTCGCGGTCGATAAGACCGACAGCGCGGTCCCACCATCGTCACCGTGAGCGATTGGATCCGCTCCACGGCGCTGGGTCGGTCTCCTTGGACTTCCAGTATGAGGCGACCCTGCGCATCCGGGCGGCCTGGCTACCGCGCCTGCAGCCCACCGACACCAGCGTGCGTAGCGGCTACGGCACCTCTCGAGTCCGACACTGGCCCGGGTGACCCATGTCAACACGTCTGCCCGCAATACTTGGATGGCCTGACCGCTCCCAACCCCCAGCGCCATTTGGAAGCCTCTCTGGACGCGGTCGACCCTGACGTGATCTGGTCGTCTCTCACGAAACGCCGGCATCGAAGGGTTGCGACAAGTGCTTCGTCAATCAGTCAAGCAACAGGTGGTCCGCCATGGGTTAGGTCCCTTCCGGCCGTACTTTCAGGCGCTCAACGCGCACGCCTGGTTTGGTCAGTGGCTAAAGGCCCATCCAACGGATAACGAGTTCAGCGATCGCCGCCGCCTATACGACTTCTTGCTCGAGGGGATCGATGGCCCCATTGACTACCTCGAGCTCGGCGTCTACGAAGGCGAGTCGATCAAGTACTGGGCCCAGGCGAACACAAACCCCGGCTCCCGGTTCTGGGGGTTCGACTCATTCGAGGGCCTGCCCGAAGCGTGGAGCGGCGCCTTCAACTCCATGGCGGAAGGAACTTTCGACACCGGCGGCAACGTGCCGGTAGTCGACGACGAAAGGGTCCACTTCGTCAAAGGGTGGTTCCAAGAGACCATCCCGCCGTTCCTTGACGGGTTCGAGCAACGAAACCAACTAGTCGTCCATTACGACGCCGACCTCTACACCTCGACGCTCTACGGGCTGTGCAAGCTGGACGTCATCTCGAAACCCGGCACCATCCTGATCTTCGATGAGTTCGGCGGCGCTGACGGCGAGGCCAAGGCTTTCGATGATTACTCGCGGTCGTTCCTCAGGGACTTCGAGGTGGTCGGGCAGACCACAGGAGGCTGGCGGGTCGCTCTGCGACTGAAGTAGGCCTATCGCACGGAGGAGTGGCAGGTCTTACGCCGATGACCTAGCCCCCTGGAAGGGGACGCCGTCGCAGTAAGGGCCTTGTCATGCTGGATGGGTGGGTGCGATCGGCCCCGGGCGCGATGGTGGTCACTCTCACGGACTCTCGTAGAACTCGCAGATTGAGTTGTACGGTCTGCCGCCATCGGTTCGGCGGAGCGGCTGCGGCGATGTGTCCTCCGCCGGGCCTCTCTACGGCGACGTGCAGGTGATCGGGCTGGACATGCCCGCGCTGACCGGCCTCCTGGGGGTCTCCGACACCGGTCCCGAACAGGGCCCGGCGTCGGTTGAGGCGGTCCGGGCGGGCTGACGCACGCGTGTCCAAGGGACCTGAGTCAGTCGCGGGTCCGCCAAAGGACCAGGCACGCCAGTGCCGACCCCGCCCACAGCACCAACGGGAGCAGGTCGCCACTGTTGAGTCCGTGGCCGCTGTCGAACTCCAAGATCACCTGTCCTGCCCAAGGACCGTGGCCTGCCAGCAGCATCAGGGTCAACACCGTCACCGCGACGAACACGAGCAGCACCGACCCTCGTCGCACGCGCCTGACGTTACTCGGCCCGCTCCCGCGGACTGGCGAGGACAGCCCGTTCAGAACAGGCCGGTCACCTTGCCATCGGCGTCGAGGTCGATCCGGGTGGCATTGGGGTGCTTCGGCAGGCCGGGCATGGTGCGCATGTCCCCGCAGATCGCGTAGACATAGCCGGCTCCGGCCGCGGCCCGCACCTCGCGCACCGGCATCCGCCACCCGGTCGGTGCCCCACGGAGGGTCGGGTCCGAGCTGATCGACAGGTGGGTCTTGGCGATGACGACCGGCAGCCTGCCGAAGCCGAGCCGCTCGAACTCCGCGAGCGCCTTGGCCGCCGCCGGCGAGATGTCGATCCCGTCCGCGCCATAGATCTGGGTCGCGATGGTCTCTATCTTTTCCACCAGGGGCGCCGACAGGTCGTAGAGATAGCGGAACGACGAGCCCTCCTTGAGCGCCTCGAGCACTTCCTCAGCGAGGGCGTCCGCGCCGGCCCCGCCCTGGGCGACGTGGCGGGTGACCGCACACCGGACGCCGAGGCGCTCGCAGAGCCGGTGGATCACCTCGTGCTCGGAGTCGTGGTCCTCGGGGAAGGCGTTGATGGCAACCACGGGGGTGACCCCGAAGCGCCGGACGATCTCGATGTGCGCCTGCAGGTTGGGCAGCCCCGCGGTGACGTCGCCGGGGTTCTCGGCCTGCATGGCCGCCGGGAGCCCCTTGCCGGGGCGGATGTCGTAGCGCCCGGAGTGGGCCTTCATCGCCCGCACCGTGGTCACCACGACGGCCGCGTCGGGCGTCAACCCGTCGGCTCGGCACTTCACGTCGAAGAACCGCTCGGCCCCCATGTCCGCGCCGAACCCGGCCTCGGTGATCACGATGTCTGCCCGCGACAGCGCGATCCGGTCGGCGATCACCGAGGAGGTGCCGGTGGCGATGTTGCCGAAGGGGCCGCAGTGCACCAGGGCGGGGCCACCCTCGAGTGTCTGCATCAGGTTGGGCTTGAGGGCGTCCTTGAGGATCACCGCCATCGCGCCGGCGACCTTGAGGTCCTCGGCAGTGACCGCTTCGCCGGTCCAGGTGGTGCCCACGACGATCCGGCCGAGCCGCTCACGCAGGTCCTGCAGTGACGTGCTGAGGGTCAGGATCACCATCACCTCGCTGGCCGCGGTGATGTCAAAGCCACTCTCCCTGGGCACCCCGTCCATCCGGGCGCCCAGCCCGATCACCACGTTGCGCAGCGACCGGTCGTTGACGTCCATGACACGGCGCCAGGTCACGCTGCGCGGGTCGAGCCCCACGGCGCTGCCCTGGTGGAGGTCGTTGTCAACGACGGCGGCCAGCAGGTTGTGCGCGGCGGTGATGGCGTGGAAGTCGCCGGTCAGGTGCAGGTTGAGCCGCTCCATCGGCACCACCTGGCTGTAGCCGCCGCCGGCTGCCCCGCCCTTGATCCCGAACGTCGGGCCCATCGACGGCTGCCGCAGCGTCACGACCGCCTTGGAGCCACGAGCCACCAGCCCCTGGGCCAGGCCGACGCAGGTGGTGGTCTTGCCCTCGCCCAGGGGCGTGGGGGTCACCGCGGTGACCACGACATACCTGGCCTTCCTGCGGGCCGCGGCGGCCGAGCCGTCCAGCGCCGAGAGGTCGACCTTCGCCACCCCCCGGCCGTAGTGCTCCAGCTGCTCCTCGTCGAGGCCGAGGTCGGAGGCGACCTCGGAGATGGGGCGCAACGTGGCGGCGGTGGCGATCTCGAGGCTGGTCTGCGGGGTGGCCATGGTCCTGCCTACTCGGGCACGGACCCGCAGGGCCAGGGACGTTCGGCCTGACGGTGAGGCGGCTTAGGTCCGCCGTCGTCCCGCGACGAAGTCCGGGTCCTCGAGCTGGGCGACCGTCGGTGCGCCGAACATCGGCAGGCCCTGGCTGCGCCGCAGGAAACCCCAGACGACCGGCACCAGCACGACCATCACCAGGCCGATCACGCCGATGAGCACCGGGTGGGTCTCCTCCTTGCCCAGAGGGGCCCAGCCGGCCTTGTCGAGCAGGGCCACGCCGCTCATGGTGAGCACCACGACGATGCCGCGCCGGATGAACGACTGCGGCACCTTGGGGGCGATCCGGGCGCCGATGAGGGTGCCGGGCACGGAGCCGATGACGAGCGGGATGAGGATGTCCCAGTCGATGCCGTTGAGGACGATGTTGGAGATGGCCGCTGCCAGCACGAGCGGGACGGCCTGCACGAGGTCGGTGCCGACCAGCCGCACCGCCGCCAGACCGGGGTAGAGCATCAGCAGCGCCACCATGATCACCGAGCCGGAGCCGACGCTGGTGATGCCGACGAGCAGGCCGCCGAGGGCGCCCACCAACAGGGTGGGGACCGGCCGCACGGCCGGGTTGGGGTCGGCGTTGGGCACGCCGCCGCGCACCCGGCGCAGGTTGATGTAGAGGCGCAGCGCGTAGGTCGACGCGGCCAGCAGCAGCGCGAAGCCGATCGACATCTTCAGCACGTAGTTGAGCTGGTCCTCGTCACTGGTGAGCCCGGCCACGAGGTAGGGGCCGAGCAGGGCCATCGGCACCGAGCCGAGGATCAGCCACTTGGCGAGGTCGAGGTGGGGCGAGCCTTCGCGCGCGTGCACGAGAGCGCCGCCGGTCTTGTAGACCGCGGCCGCCGTCAGGTCCGCTGTGACGACCGTGGCGGCCTCACCCACGCCCAGGAAGATCAGTGCCGGCGTCATCAGCGCCCCGCCACCCATGCCGGTCAGCCCCACCACGATGCCGACGAAGAACCCCGCGGCGAGAATGGAGAGGAAGGCGGTGCCGAGGTCCATGGGCGAGATTGTCTATCAAGTCGGTAAAGAAAGCCAACTCACCGCGCCGAGTGGTCGAATGGGCGCTGCGTCAGCGGGACAGGGCGGGGAGGACGGCGCGCAGCAGCTCGTCGAGCCGGGTCACGCAGGCGGCGGCCGCCGCGGGGCCGCGGCGGTAGGGGTCCGGCACGTCGAGACCGGGGTCGGCGTGACCGCGGGTGGTGGCGACGTGCTCGAGGAGCTGGTAGCGGGTCAGGCCGGCCGGCGCCTTCGCCACGGCTTCGGCGAACTGGCCGAGCGTGAAGACCTTGCGGAAGAGCTGCGGCTGGTCGTCGAGGATGAACGAGCGGTGCGCGGTCTCGGCGGTGAGCACCAGGTCGGCCTCCTCCACGATCTGCCTGGTCAAGGGCCGGCTCCGGAACTCGGCGGTGTCGAGGTCGGCCGGCAGCGCGGCGCGCATCGCGTCCTCGACCCCGTGGTCGGTCCAGCCGTGGGTGCCGGCGCTGCTGAAGACCAGGTCGGTGTCGTCGCCCGCGGCGTGCCGGGCCATCGCCTCCAGCGAGGCCGAGCGGCAGATGTTGGCGGTGCAGACGAAGAGGACGTGGAAGGGCTTGGATCCAGTTCCAGCGTTGGCTTGCGGGGTCTCGACGACGCTCGCTGACGCTCGCTGCTCGACCAGCTCGGTCGGGGTCTCGACGACGCTCGCTGGCGCTCGCTGCTCGACCAGCTCGGTCGGGGTCTCGACGACGCTCGCTGACGCTCGCTGCTCGACCAGCTCGGTCGGGGTCTCGACGACGCTCGCTGGCGCTCGCTGCTCGACCAGCTCGGTCGGGGTCTCGCTGACGCTCGCTGACGCTCGCTGCTCGACCAGCTCGGTCGGGGTCTCGACGACGCTCGCTGGCGCTCGCTGCTCGACCAGCTCGGTCGGGGTCTCGACGACGCTCGCTGGCGCTCGCTGCTCGACCAGCTCGGTCGGGGTCTCGACGACGCTCGCTGGCGCTCGCTGCTCGACCACCGAAGACGTCAGATCGAGAAGGCCGGCGTCGCGCAGGGCGAGGAGCACGTCGTCGAGGGCGTCCTCGATGGTGCGGCCGGTGGTGTCGACGCGGACGTCGGCGTCCTGGGGCTCCTCGTATGGGGAGGAGATGCCGGTGAACTCCGGGATCTCGCCGGCCCGAGCCTTGGCGTAGAGGCCCTTGCGGTCGCGGCGCTCGCACTCCTCCAGCGGCGTGGCGACGTGGACCAGGAAGAACGCGCCGCCCGCGTCGTCGACCATCGCTCGCACCTGCTGGCGGGTCTCGTCGAACGGCGCGATCGGGCTGACGACCGCCACCCCGCCGTGCCGGGCGATCTCGGCGGCTACCCAGCCGATCCGGCGGATGTTGGTCTCCCGGTCCTCCTTGGAGAAGGTCAGGCCCGCGGACAGGTGGCGGCGTACGACGTCGCCGTCGAGGCTCGTCACCGTCCGACGGCCCTGCTCGTGCAGCCGGTCGACCAGGGCCCGGGCGAGGGTGGACTTGCCGCTCCCGGAGAGGCCGGTGAAGAACAGCACGAGCCCTCGCTCGTCCGGCGGGGGCTTGTCGGTGTGGACGATGTCGGCGATCTCGGCCGGGTAGCGCGCGCCGCCTGGGTCGGGCGCGGCGAGCTCGACCAGCGGGGGTTGTGCGTCATGGTCGACGTAGGTCGAGAGAACGGCCCAGTGCAGCATCCGGTCGGTGTCGGGGTCGCCGTGCGAGGCGAGCGGGACGGTCACCACCACCGCGTCGTCGAACTGGGCGGCGGCGGCGAGCGTCGCGCGGACCAGGGCCACCGGCGACAGCGCGGAGGTGCCGTGGCCGACCAGGGCGAGCAGCGCGACCGGCCCGAGGACGGCCACCTCGTGCAGCTGGCTCTCGGTGAGGGCGTCGGTCACGGGCACCACCGTGCGTCCGACATGGGCCGCCCGATACTGCGCGGGCGTGAGCCGCAGGTGCCGGAAGGCGCCGAACGTCGGGTGCGCGAGCGGCTCGACCGTGCCGTCGGGCCACGCCACCCGGGCCAGCGGCAGGCCCTCGGGGTCGACGAGCTCGACGGCGCCGGCGGCGGCAGCCTGCTCGCCGACGGTGTCGGGAAGCCGCAGGGTCAGCGGGCTGTCGGGCTGGTTGAAGCCGTCGACGCCGGGCACCGCGCCGCTCAGCAGGAGCTCGAGGTCGTCCAGCTCGACCGGGGTGGGGCAGTGCTGGGGGACGGGCGCGGACACGGCGGCCATCCTGCCAGGGGCGGTCGATACGGTGGGGTTCCAGCCTCGGCTTGCGAGGTTTCGAGACGGGCGCTGCGCGCCCTCCTCAACCACCGAGGGGAATCCGTGTCACACCCGGTCGTCATCGCCGAGGTCGTCCGCTCCGGCTTTGTCGAGGGCCACCACTACGGGTCGGTCGTGGCGCTGGCCGCGGACGGGTCGGTCGACTGGGCGGTCGGCGACGTCACCTCACCGGTGCTGCCGCGGTCGAGCAACAAGCCGCTGCAGGCCGTCGGCATGGTCGAGCTGGGGCTCGACCTGCCTCCGGACCTGCTGGCGCTGGCCTGCGCCTCCCACTCCGGCGAGCCGATGCACCTCGACGGCGCCAGGCGGATCCTGGCGGGCGCCGGGCTCGACGAGTCGGCGCTGCAGACGCCGCCCGACGTGCCGCTGGACGACGTCGACCGCGACGCCTGGCTCCGCGACGGCCGGGGCCGCGAGCCCATCGCCATGAACTGCTCGGGCAAGCACGCGGCGATGCTCGCCACCTGCGTCGCCAACGGCTGGGACGTGTCGACCTACCGCGACCCCGCACACCCGCTGCAGCGCGCGCTCGCCGGGACCTTCGCCGGCCTCACCGGAGAGCCGATTGTCGCGACGGCGGTCGACGGGTGTGGCGCGCCGCTCTTCTCGGCCTCGCTGGTGGGGCTGGCCCGCGGCTTCGCGGCGCTGGCGACCGCCACCGAGGGCAGCCGACACCGGGTCGCCGAGGCGATCCGGGCCCACCCAGCCATGGTGTCCGGCTCGCGGCGCGACGAGCTCACCCTGCTGACCGCCATCCCTGGAGCCATCGGCAAGGCGGGCGCGGAGTCCTGCTATGCCGTGGCGCTGCCGGACGGCCGGGCCTTCGCGCTCAAGACCGACGACGGCGGCCAGCGGGCGCGTCCGGTCGTGATGGCCGCAGCCCTCCGGCGGTCGGGCGTCGACTCCGAGCCGGGCGTGGACACCGAGGCGGTGCGCGCGACCGGCGTCCACCACCTGCTGGGGGGTGGCGAGCCGGTGGGCGAGGTCCGCGCCGTACTCTAGAATTCTGCAAGCGCTGGATGACTCGGGAAGGCCTTATTCCTAGCGGAAATGTGACACTCCAGACAGTCGCTCAGTTTGCATCTGCTAACTCCAGCAAGCACAATGGAGGTATGGCCAAGGCGAGTGTCGGCGAGCGGGTCGGGGAGCGCGTCAACAGCGCTGTCGAGTCGCTCGGTGACTACCTCAAGGAGCAGCGCATCAACGCGCGGCTTTCCTTGCGTCAGCTGGCTGACCAGGCAGGGGTCTCCAACCCCTACCTGAGCCAGATCGAGCGCGGCCTGCGCAAGCCCTCGGCCGAGGTGCTGGCCCAGATCGCCAAGGCGCTGCGGATCTCCGCGGAGTCGCTCTATGTCCGGGCCGGGATCCTCAGCCCGGAGGACGGAGTGGGGGGCTCGGTCGAGCTCGCCATCCTCGGTGACACCGGGCTGACCGAGCGCCAGAAGCAGTCGCTGCTCGACGTCTACTCGTCGTTCCTCGCCCTCAACACGGGCGCGGATCACTCCGCCGAGTAGGCCCGACCGACCCTCACCGCAACCAGACATCGCCGGCAGACGCCGGCCCCAACGAGAAGGAGATGGACATGGCCAAGGCCAAGTTCGACATCAAGACTGAAGCGACCCGCACGCTGCACGCCGGCGTCGGCGTCGTCGACCTCGCGGTCGAGACCGTCAAGGAGCTCGCCACCGACGCGCAGAAGCGCTTCGAGGAGATCCAGAAGGACGCGCAGAAGCGGTTCGAGGACGTCCAGAAGGACGCCCAGAAGCGCTTCGCCGAGGTCCAGAAGACCCTCACCGAGCTCGACTTCCAGCCCCAGGCCCTGCGCCAGGAGGCCACCAAGGAGGCCGCGGCTCGCCGTGAGCTGATCGAGAAGCGCGTCGCGGCCCTGCGGGCCGAGGCCGAGAAGTTCGTGACGGCCAACGTCGAGACCGCGACCGACACCTACGAGGAGCTCGCCAAGCGCGGCGAGACCGTCGTCAAGCAGTTCCGCAACAAGCCCGCCACCAAGGCGACCGTGGCCAACGCCAAGACCACCCAGGCCAAGGCGAAGACCACCGTGACCCAGGCCAAGAAGTCCCCGGCCAAGAAGTCGGCCAAGGCGACCGGCACGGCGGCGAAGAAGACGGTGAAGTCGGCGGCCAAGACCGTCAGCTGACCCTCAGCTGACCCAGTCAGCGACGAGGCCCCCCGCAGGTATGTGCTGCGGGGGGCCTCGTGTCTGTTCGCTACGGTGAATGAATGGCGGCCGTACGGGGATCGGGTGCCCGAGCCCTGCAGTGGCTCGGGCTGCTGCTGTTGGCCGCGGTCACCGTCGCCCTCTGTTACCTGGCGCTGACCCGGGAGACCGCTGCCGACTCGGAGCTCGCCCAGGACACCTCGCCGAGTGCGTCGGACACCCCCACGTCGACTGACCAGCCGACCCCCACCGGCGAGCCGACCGCCGCCGGGGACGTCAAGGTCCCCAAGGTCCCCGACCAGCGGCTCGCCGACTTCACCAAGGGTGACGACCTGCCCGACGGGTCGGTCGTCTACGACTCGCCCGGCAACGCCACCGGCATGAAGGCGACGGCCAAGGGTCTGACCCACGGATCCGTCGACATCGCAGGGGCCGGCGGGCTCGGTCTCGTCGAGACCGAGCTGAAGTCGGCGGTTCGCTCCCTGGGTTTCCGGGTGCGCTTCGCGAAGGACGAGCCGGGCTCGGCCGTCCTGGCGGCCTGGGAGTCCTCGGCCGTCGTCGCGCTCGAGGAAGACGCCGGGGACCTGCCGAGCGGCATGCGGTTCGTCGCCACCCCCGGCACGTGGAGCCTGGCGTTCATGAGCGCCGGGGGAAGGCAGGTGCTGGCCGAGGGGACGTTCGACCCCGCCGCTGGACCACTCGAGTTCCGGGTGGTGCGTGACGGCGACGAGCTTTTCGTCGTCGACCCGACCGGGCTGGTCACGACTGCGACGAAGTCCCGGGCGGACGAGTTGTTGGGCCCATTCGCCTCGTGGGGACTGATCGAAAGCGGACCGACGCAGGCGCCGGCGGTCATCGAGGCGGTGTGGGCGGGCTAGGGCTCGCGCCGACCAACTACCCTGTCGTGGTGGACGTGTTCGGCATCCAGAGCGGCATCATGCTCCTTGTCTACTTCGTCGTGCTCGCCGTCAAGATCTATGCCTTCGTCAGCTCGCTGACGTTCTCGGCCGAGAGCTACGAGGCCGCCGGCAAGCTCACCAAGCCCGCGTGGACGATCATCCTGGGCCTCGGGGTGGTGCTACAGCTGCTCTTCGGCGGGGGACTGCTGATCCTCAGCCTGGCGTTCACTATCGCGGCTTTCGTCTACCTCGCCGACGTCCGTCCCGCCCTCGCCGGCCTGACTCGTCGCTAGCCGTGCGCTGCGGGGCATAGCTGTAGCTGTAGCTGTAGGCGTAGGCGTCCCCGCCGTCCTTGCCGCGGGTCAGGTTGAGGACGACGCCCAGCGTCTTGGCGTCGACCGCGTCGAGGCGCTCGATGGCGTGCGCGAGCTGGTCGCGGGTGGTGCGCCCGTGACGGGTCACCACGATCGCGCCGTCGGACATCGCCGCCAGCAGCGCCGCGTCCGTGACCGGGAGCAGCGGCGGGGCGTCGATGACGACGATGTCGAACTGCTCGCGGAGGTCGGCCAGCAGCTCGGCCATCGCACGTGACTGGAGGAGCTCGGAGGGGTTAGGCGGGATCGGGCCGCAGGCCAGCACGTGCAGTCCGGTGTCGCCGTAGGTCTGGAGGGCGTCCTCGAGCTTGACCCGGCCGACCAGCACGCTGGTCGTGCCGATCGCGCCGTCGATCTCCAGCCGCTTGGCCACCATCGGGCGGCGCAGGTCACACTCGACGAGCACCACACTGTGGGCGCCCATCGCCATGGTGACGGCAAGGTTGACCGAGGTCGTGGTCTTGCCCTCGCCGGGGAGCGAGCTGGTGACCACGAAGACCTTCTTGTCGTGGTCGACCTCGACATACTGCATGTTGGTGCGGAGCACCCGGAAGGCCTCGGCCCAGCGTGTGGGGCCGGACAGCGCGGCGACCGGGGAGAGCTTCGCCGCTGCCGGGTCGGCGTTGATCCGCCCGAGGATCGGCGCCGGGGTGGCCTCGGCGACGTCCTCGGCGGAGCTCACCGTGGTGTCCATCAGCTCCCGCACGACCGCGAGGGCGACCCCGAGCAGCAGCCCGAGCACGATGCCGAGGCCTAGGTTGCGGGTGGGCTGCGGGGCGACCGGCGTGGTGGAGACCTGGGCGTTGTCGACCACCCGGGCCACGATGATCTGCTCGCCCGTTGCCGAGGCCGGCTCCAGGGTCGGCACGAGGTCGCTCAGCGCCTGGGCGTAGGCCTGCGCGATGTCACGGGCGCGGGACGGGTCGGGATCCGTGGCGGTCAGCTCGAGGTTGACGGTCTCGGGCACCACGGTCGCCGTGATCTGCTCGCGCAGCTCGTCGGGCTCGCTGCCGTCGTCTAACAGCCTCGCCACCTCGGTGGCGATGCTCGGCGACTTCGGCACGAGGTCGGCGTAGGACGTGACCCGCTCGGAGGCGAAGAGGTTGCCCTGGTAGACGGAGTCTCCGCCGCCCTGGTTGGTGGCCACGAAGAGGCGGGCGGTGGAGGAGTATTGCGGCGTGGTCTGCCAGGTGACGAACGCCGCCGCGCTCACGCACAGCAGCAGCATGACGACGACAGACACCCAGCGGCGCTTGATGGTCCGCCAGTAGTCCTTGAGCTCCAACGTCTGGTCCCCGCTCACCATGGGTGTCTCGCGGGACAGTGCCCGGAAATGTCCAGTCAACTGTAACCGAGGCCTTCGTCGATCATGCGGTCGCGGAACGTAGGGTGGCGCCTGACGTAGTCGTGAGGGAGCAAGGGGCAGCGGAGTGGAGTCTGAGACCCGACCGTGGGGGTCGTGGCACGTGCTCGACGAGGGCGACGGATGGAAGGTCAAGCGGATCGTCGTCGACCCGCACAGCCGGTTGTCCTACCAGTACCACCACCACCGCGCCGAGCACTGGGTCGTGGTGACCGGCAAGGCGACCTGCGTGGTCGACGGCGAGACCCGGATCGCCGGCCCGGGGGAGTGTGTCGACGTCGAGCTCGGCCAGCCCCACCGCATCAGCAACGAGCAGGACCAGACGCTGGTCATCATCGAGGTCCAGCGCGGCGACTACACCGGCGAGGACGACATCGTCCGGCTCGAGGACGACTACGGCCGCAGCGGCTAGCCCCTCGTTGGTCGAGCAGCGAGCTAGCCCTTCTCGTTGGTCGAGCAGCGAGCGCTAGCGCCCCTCGTTGGTCGAGCGGCGAGCTAGCCCTTCTCGTTGGTCGAGCAGCGAGCGCTAGCGAGCGTCGTCGAGACCTGGTGAGTTGGTGCTGGGGCTGTGGTGGAGCGGGTGCCTGGGTGAGGGTGGTCTCGACGACGCTGGCTCGCTGCGCTGGCGCCCCTCGTTGGTCGAGCAGCGAGCGCTAGCGAGCGTCGTCGAGACCTGGTGAGTTGGTGCTGGGGCTGTGGTGGAGCGGGTGCCTGGGTGAGGGTGGGCTCGACGACGGTGGCTCGCTGCGCTGGCGCCCCTCGTTGGTCGAGCAGCGAGCGCTAGCGAGCGTCGTCGAGACCTGGTGTGTTGGTGGTGGAGCGGGTGCCTGGGTGAGGGTGGGCTCGACGACGGTGGCTCGCTGCGCTGGCGCCCCTCGTTGGTCGAGCAGCGAGCGCGAGCGAGCGTCGTCGAGACCTGGTGTGTTGGTGCTGGGGCTGTGGTGGAGCGGGTGCCTGGGTGAGGGTGGTCTCGACGACGCTGGCTCGCTGCGCTGGCGCCCCTCGTTGGTCGAGCAGCGAGCGCTAGCGAGCGTCGTCGAGACCTGGTGAGTTGGTGCTGGGGCTGTGGTGGAGCGGGTGCCTGGGTGAGGGTGGTCTCGACGACGCTCGCTCGCTGCGCTCGCATCGCTGCTCGACCACCTGGTGGTGTCGCTGCGCGACCATCTGGTCGCGCCTGAGTGGGCCTAGTCCGGCTTGGGTGGCCGGTTGCGGCCGCGAGCCAAGGCGGGCAGGTCGTCGAGGCGGCCTTCGATCAGGGCTATTCGCTTGGCCCGACCCCAGTTCTGCACCTGCTTCTCGAAGGCGAACGCGGCACCGATCGTCTCGAACTCGACTGACCACACAAGCGTCACGGGGCGGCGCCGAGCCGGCCGGGTGTACGCCGAGCCGACGCCCTCGTTGTGGAGGAAGAGGCGTAGACCGAGGTCGATCGTGCTGCCGACGTAGAACGACCCGTCTGCGCACTCGAGGATGTAGGTGTAGGGCATGTCTGGTGCATGCCCTCTTTGCTGCGGGTCGCACCTGGTGGGTAAGCGGCTGTGGATGAGCGGGTGCCTTCGTGAGGGTGGTCTCGACGACGCTCGCTCGCTGCGCTCGCATCGCTGCTCGACCACCTACTGGGGGTCGCTGCTCGACCACCTACTGGGGGTCGCTGCTCGACCACCTACCGGGTCGCTGCTCGACCACCTACGCGCTGAGGTAGCGCCTCAGGGCCACCATCGCATCCTCGGGCTCGAAGCCGGTGGCCTTGATCTTGGACAGGTCCAGCACGCTGCGCAGCGGGCGCGGGGACAGGCCCTGCTGGCCGGCGTAGTAGGCCTCGGTCGTCACTGGGGTGACGTCCTCACGGTCCCGGCCGCTCAGGGCGAACACCTCGCGGGCGATCTCGCACCACGACATCGGCTCGCCGCCGTTGCTGAGGTTGTAGGTGCCGTAGGCCGCCCCGGTGTCGAGGAGGTGGACGGTGGCCCGGGCCAGCTCGTCGGTGAACGTCAGCCGCCCCACCTGGTCGTCGACCACCGACGGGCTGACGCCCTTGGCGGCGAGGGTCTGCATCGTGCGGACGAAGTTGTTGCCTTCGCCGATCACCCATGAGGTGCGGAGCACGTAGTGGCGCGGCGCCGCGGCCACCGCGATGTCACCGGCGGCCTTGCTCTGGGCGTAGACCCCGAGCGGGGAGAGCGGCTCGCCCTCGGTGTGGGGGTCGGCCGTGCCGTCGAAGACGTATTCCGTCGAGTAGTGCACCAGCGTGAACCGGTGTTCCGCGGCCAGCCGGGCCAGGGTCGCCGGTGCGCCGGCGTTGGCGGCCCACGCGGTGCGGCGCCCGTCCGGCGTCTCGGCGGCGTCCACCGCCGTGTAGGCGGCGGCGTTGAGCACCAGGCCGTAGTCGCGCCAGGGGAACGCCGCCACCTGGGCGGAGTCCGTGACGTCCAGCTCGTCCAGGTCGACGAGGTCGGCGCCGGGGAACGCGGCGGTCAGGGCGCGGCCCAGCTGGCCGAGGGAGCCGATGATCAGCGTCTTCCTCGGCTTCATCGGCTCCACGTCGGCCAGCATCGGCGTGGTCCGGTCCTTGTCGGAGATCTCCGCCTCGGCCAGCGGGATCGGCCAGGGGATGGCGACGGTCGGGTCGGCCAGGTTGAGCGCGGGGTAGGCCAGGCCGGCCCGCCAGTGGTCGTTGACCAGGTAGGAGTAGGTCGTGCCGTCCTCGAGCACCTGGTAGGAGTTGCCGACGCCACGCGGCACGAAGACGGCGACCGTCGGGTCGGCCTCGATCGTGAAGACCTTGCCGAACGAGTCGCCCTCGCGCATGTCGACCCAGGCGCCGAAGATCCGGCCCTGGGCCACGGAGATGAACTTGTCCCAGGGTTCGGTGTGCACGCCACGGGTCACGCCACGGCGCGCGTTGTAGGCCACGCTGTGCTGGACGGGCCCGAAGTCGGGCAGGCCGAGCGCGGTCATCTTCGCGCGCTGCCAGTTCTCCTTGAACCAGCCGCGGCTGTCCTCGTGCAGCGGCAGCCGGACGACGAGCAGGCCGGGGATGTCGGTCGTCTCGATGGACAGCTCAGCCATCAGTTCCAGCCTCGGCTTGCGAGGTCTCGACGACGCTCGCCAGAGCTCGCTGCTCGACCAGCACGTGGGGAGGTCATTGACCCTTGGCGGCGTACGCCGCCTCGGTGGCCTGCTTGGCCGGCCGCCACCAGTCCTCGTGGGCGACGTACCACTCGATGGTGTCGGCGAGCCCGGCCTCGAAGTCCTGGAAGCGCGGCGCCCAGCCGAGCTCGGCGCGCAGCTTGCCGGACTCGATGGCATAGCGGCGGTCGTGGCCAGCACGGTCGGTGACGAACTCGATGTCGTCGGGGCCGCGGCCGAAGTACTTCAGAATCGCGGTGACGACCTCGAGGTTGCTCTTCTCGCCGTCGGCGCCGATCAGGTAGGTCTCGCCGATCCGGCCCTGCTCGAGGATCCGGAGCACGGCCGAGGAGTGGTCGTCGGCGTGGATCCAGTCGCGCACGTTGAGGCCGTCGCCGTAGACCTTGGGCAGCACCCCGTCGATCATGTTGGTGATCTGGCGGGGGATGAACTTCTCGATGTGCTGCCAGGGGCCGTAGTTGTTGGAGCAGTTGGACAGCGTGGCCTGGACCCCGAAGCTGCGCACCCAGGCGCGGACCAGGTGGTCCGAGCCGGCCTTGGAGGCCGAGTAGGGGCTGCTCGGGTTGTAGGGCGTGTCTTCGGTGAAGCGCTTGGGGTCGTCGAGGTCGAGGTCGCCGTAGACCTCGTCGGTGCTGACGTGGTGGAGCCGGGTGCCGGTCTTGCGGACCGCCTCGAGCAGCGTGAACGTGCCGAGGATGTTGGTGCGGATGAAGGGGCTCGGGTCGTCGAGGCTGTTGTCGTTGTGGGACTCGGCGGCGAAGTGGACCACCGCGTCGTGCTCGGCCACCAGCGGGTCGACGGTCTCGGCGTCCGCGACGTCGCCCACGACCAGGCTCACTCGGCCCTCGGGCAGCCCGTCGAGGGACTCCCGGCTGGCGGCGTAGGTCATCTTGTCGAGGACCGTCACCGTCGCATCCGTGTGTTGCATCACGTGGTGCACGAAGTTGGAGCCGATGAACCCGGCGCCGCCGGTCACGAGTAAGCGAGTCACGGGGCACCAGTCTAGGGTCTTGCAGGTGCGCGGAATCATCCTGGCCGGTGGCACCGGTTCACGACTGCACCCGATCACCCTCGCGGTGAGCAAGCAGCTCATGCCTGTCTACGACAAGCCGATGATCTACTACCCGCTCACCACGCTGATGCTGGCGGGCATCCGGGACGTCCTGGTCATCACCACGCCGCACGAGTCCGACCAGTTCCGCCGGCTGCTGGGCGACGGGTCACAGTTCGGTGTCTCGATCACCTACGCCGTGCAGCCGAGCCCCGACGGTCTCGCGCAGGCGTTCATCATCGGCGCCGACCACGTCGGCGACCAGCCGGTCGGGCTGGTGCTCGGCGACAACATCTTCTACGGCGGCGGCCTCGGCGAGCGGCTGGTGCGCTTCAGCGACATCGACGGGGCGGCGGTCTTCGGCTACCGGGTGGCCGACCCGACGGCGTACGGCGTCGTGGAGTTCGACGAGTCCGGCCGCGCGCTGTCGCTGGAGGAGAAGCCGGCCCACCCCAAGAGCCACTACGCGGTGCCCGGTCTCTACTTCTACTCCTCCGACGTGGTGGACCATGCCGCTGAGCTGAAGCCGTCGGCGCGCGGCGAGCTCGAGATCACCGACCTCAACCGGGTCTATCTCGAGCAGGGCCGTCTCCAGGTCGAGGTGCTGCCGCGCGGCTCGGCCTGGCTCGACACCGGGACCTTCGAGGACCTCGACGAGGCCGGCAACTTCGTCCGCGCCATCGAGCACCGGCAGGGCCTCAAGATCGGCTGCCCGGAGGAGGTCGCCTGGCGGATGGGATTCCTGTCCGACGAGGAGCTGACCGAGGCCGCCCAGCCGCTGATGAAGAGCGGCTACGGCACCTATCTGCTCAGCCTGCTCGACGACCCGCGCTAACGGGGCCCGCCTCGCGTCACCACCCCTGGGGTTCGCGGAGGGGCATCACTCTGCGGGTGCCGCTGCGGCCGACGAGTCACTCCGACGACAAGATCGTGGTCGTCGCCTGCGTCACCTCGCACTACGCCGCCATGGTGGCGAAGCACGCCGTCGAGCACTGGACCAAGGCCTTCCTGACCTAGTGCATGGCGGGCGACCTCCTGGGACCGCTCACCCTGCCCGGCTCTGGCGTGCCGGTCTGCTGCACACCTGCTGGCGGCGGTCCCGCTTCAGCTCTTCGCGTGTGAGCTGGCAACCAAGCTGGGGCATGACGTCGACCAGCCCGGCAAACCTCAGGTCCGTCACTGTCGAGTGGCCGGCTCCAGGTCGGCGGCGACCATCCGCCCGACCAACTCGGCAAACGTGACGCTCGGTGTCCAGCCGAGCGCGTACCGGGCCCGCGAGGGGTTGCCCCTGAGCTCAACCGCGTCGACGGGCCGGAGCAGGTGCGGGTCGACCTCCACGTACGCCTCCCAGTCGTCGATCCCGACGTGCGTGAACGCGGCCGCGACGAACTCCGCGACCGAGTGGCTCTCGCCCGTGGCCACCACATAGTCCTGAGCGCAGTCGGCTCTGGCGGCGCGGACCATCGCGTCGACGTAGTCGGGAGCCCACCCCCAGTCACGTCGCGCTTCCAGGTTGCCGAGCACCAGTCGCTGCTTCTGATCGCGGGCGATGGCGGCGACACCGGTGGTGATCTTGCGGGTCACGAACTGCTCTGGTCGCCGCGGGGACTCGTGGTTGTAGAGGACCGCGCTGACCGCATGCAGGTCGCGGGCGCGGTAGACACCGACGGCGAGGTGGGCATACGCCTTGGCCGCGCCGTAAGGGTTGACCGGCCTCACCGGTGTCCCCTCGTTCTGAGGTGACGACTCCGGCATGCCGAAGATCTCCGCGCTCGACGCCTGCACGAAGCGCACCCGGCGGCCGGTTCGTTGCTGGACCTGCAGCGCCGACTCCATCAGGCCGACCGCCCCAGTGCCGTTGACCGCCGCGGTGCGGTCGGGTTCGGCCCAGGAACGGGCCACAGAGCTGACTGCGGCCAGGTTGTAGACCTCGTCGGGGGCGAGGTCGAGGAGCAGCGAGCGGACTTCGCCCACCAGGGCGATGTCCCCAGTGTGCAGCTCCACTCCTGGACAGTCCGGCACCGGGTCGTCCGCGTGCATGAGCCCGTGGACCTCAATACCCTCGCCGAGCAGCCTCTCCGTCAGGTAACTCCCGTCCTGACCGCCGACACCCGTGACGAAGGCGCGTGTCACCAGCCAGCCCTCTGAGCGGCGATGTCTGCCTCGACCATCATCCGCACCAGCTCCTCGAACCCGACTTTCGGCTTCCAGCCCAATACCTCGCGCGCCTTGGTCGCGTCGCCGATGAGGTGGTCGACCTCGGCGGGGCGCATGTATCGCTTGTCCTGCCTGACGTAGGGGGTCCAGTCGGTGATGCCGATGTGGCGGAACGCGACGTCGACGAGTTCGCGGATCGAGTGCGTCTCCCCGGTCGCCACCACGTAGTCGTCGGCCACCGGCTGCTGGAGCATGAGCCACATCGCCTCGACGTAGTCGCCCGCGAATCCCCAGTCGCGCTCGGCGTCCAAGTTGCCCAGCACCAGCTCGTCCTGGAGTCCCAGGGAGATCCGGGCGACCGCCTGGCTGACCTTGCGGGTGACGAACTCCTGACCTCGCCGCGGGGACTCATGGTTGAAGAGGATCCCCGACGAGGCGTGCATCCCGTAGGACTCGCGGTAGTTGATCGTCATGTGGTGGCCAAAGACCTTGCTCACCCCGTAGGGCGACCGCGGCCAGAGCAGCGTCCGTTCGGTCTGTGGCGACTCGTGCACCTTGCCGAACATCTCCGAGCTCGACGCCTGGTAGAAGCGCACCCCCGCCGGGTTGTCGCCGGTGTGCAGCCGGATCGCCTCGAGCATGTTGAGCACGCCCTTGGCGGTCACGTCGGTGGTGAGATGTGCATTCTCCCAGGAGTAGGCGACGAAGGAGACCGCGCCGAGGTTGTAGACCTCGCCGGGTTCGGAGTCGCGTAGCGCCCGGATCAGGCTCGACATGTCGGTGAGATCCCCGTTGTGCAGCGTGACCTCGGGCAGCAGGTCCTCGACGAGGTCGCGCTTCGGGTTGTTCTGCCCGCGGATCACCCCGTGCACGTCGTAGCCCTTGGCGAGCAGCAGCTCGGCGAGGTAGAGGCCGTCTTGGCCGGTGATGCCGGTGATCAGGGCGGTGCGCATGTAGCGCAGTCTGCCCGACCCTGCGAGACGGCGTCAGTAGGCCCCGCGGCGCGAGACCACGGCCCGCCACGTCTTGGCCAGGATGCTGAGGTCCTGGAGCATCGACCAGTTGTCGACGTAGTAGAGGTCGAGCCGCAGGGCCTCCTCCCAGGTCAGGTCCGAGCGTCCCGAGACCTGCCACAGGCCGGTCATCCCGGGCCGCACGTGCAGCCGGCGGGAGGCGTCCTCGCCATACTGCTCGACCTCGAGCGGCAGCGGCGGCCGCGGTCCGACCAGGCTCATGTCGCCGTGGAGGACGTTGAACAGCTGAGGGAGCTCGTCGAGGGAGTAGCGGCGCAGCCAGCGTCCGGGGCGGGTCACCCGGGGGTCGTCCTGGATCTTGAAGAGGCCGCTCTCATAGCCGTGCTCCGCGTGGAGGTCGGCGAGCCGCTCCTCGGCGTCGACGACCATGCTGCGGAACTTCAGGCAGGAGAACTCGTGTCCGTTGCGGCCGATCCGGGGCTGCCGGAAGAGGACGGGGCCACGGTCCGCGGCCTTGACGGCCACCGCGCTCGCGAGCAGCAGCGGCGCGAACACCACGACCAGCAGCGCGGCCACGACGAGGTCGAAGAGCCGCTTGCCCAGCCGGGTGGCGCTCGACCAGGTCGGTGGGTCGATGTGCATGAGCGGCAGGCCGCCCACCGGGCGGACCTTGACCCGCTCGCGGGAGATGTCGGTGACGCTGGGGGCGACCACGACCTGCACGTTGTGGGGCTCGAGGTCCCACACCACCTGGCGCATCTTGGCGCCGGTGCCGATGGAGCCGCCGGCGAAGAAGATGACGTCGGCCTCGGTCTTCATCACCAGGGCGGTGACGTCGTCGGTGTCACCGAGCACTGGGATGCCCGCGGGCGTCTCCTCGCGGGTGTCGCTCGGGGGCGTGGCCGCGCCGATGATCCGGTAGCCGAGCCAGCTCTCCCGGCGCAGGACGCCGGCGATCTCGTCGATGTGGGAGGCCGTGCCGGCGATGAGCACGCCCTGCTGGAGCCGACCGGCGATCCGGGCCCGGTGGACGGCTCGACGGCCCACCCAGCGGCCGACGAGCAGGAGAGGGATGCCGATGGCGAAGGCGAGGAAGTAGAAGCCGCGGGACATCGGGTATTTCGCCAGGTAGCAGCCGACACCCAGCAGTCCCGCGGTGATGACGGAGGCGTTGGCGACCCGCTTGTATTCGTCGGTGCCGGCACCGAAGACCTCCGCCCGGTAGCCCCCGCAGAAGTAGATCAATGCGAGCCAGCCGAGGCCCAGGAGCGGGCCGACGACCACGAGGGAGGAGGAGACGTCCGCGCTGCTGGAGAAGAGCGCCAGGTGCTTGCGGCCCAGTGCCGCCAGCAGCACCGATGCGGCGACCAGACCCAGGTCGGTCAGGAGCGCGGTGCCGGGTAGCAGCCGCAGCGCTCGGCTCGACGCCCCGGTGTCGATGCGCTGTCGCATCTCGGTCGTCGTCGTCGTCATGGTGGGCCCCGCTCCGTGCACCACCGGGGTGTGCGCACCTGAGCCAATCTGCCCAGCCATCGCATCGACTCTCCCCCGGTTGACGTCGGTCGGTGGGTCCGACGTCGAGAGACGACAGGTCCAGACGTTACGTGCTGACCTGGGATTTCGCGACCCCGACGAGGGGAAAGGGGCCGGAGAAGTCGAATTGTTCACGGCCCGTTAACGGGTGACGACCGCGCCGAAATGTGGCGGTCGATTCAGGCCGCGCCGCGCTCCCTGGTGACTTGTTCGGCGGCCGCTGTCTCACGCACGTGCTCCAGCGCCGCCGGCAGGTCACCCAGTCCGTGGTGTCCCCGACCCGAGTGGCGGCGAGCGCTGCGGGCGCGCCACGCCTCGACGAGCAGGGTGCGGAACAGCCGGAGCCCGTCGCGCAGGGCGGCCGGGCCGGACTCGACGTAGCGGCCCGGCAGGTCGACGGACGGGACCTCGACGATGTCGAGCCCAGCGGCGGCGAGGCGGCAGCTGATGAGGGTCTCGACCTCGGCCCCGTCACCCCACGGGATCCGACGGTTGCTTGTCGGCGGTGCCGTGTGGTCGGGCAGCGCGAGGACGGGGATCAGGTCGGACCAGAACGCCGTGAAGCCGTAGCGCAGGTCGGTGAAACGGGCGTGGAACGCCAGGTTGGCGCCCGCGTTGATGGCACGGTCGCCGAACGTCCGGCCGGCAAGGAGGTCGGCGGGTGCGCCGCCGGGGATGAAGCGCGAGCCCTTGGCGACGTCCGCGCCGTCGACCAGCGCGCTGACGAGCAGAGCGATCTCGGCCGGGTGGCCGGAGTGGTCGGCGTCCAGCACCACCACGACGTCGCCGGAGACCCGGGCCAGGCCCGACGCCAGCGCGTTGCCCTTGCCGGTCCGGGCCTGCAGCACCGCGACCACATCGGGCACCAACCGGCGCGCGGTGGCGATGGTGCCGTCGACGGACCCGCCGTCGACGAGGATCACCTCGTGGACCTTCGGTAGCCGAGGAAGGAGCATCGCCAGGTTGGCGGCGTCGTTGAGCGCTGGGATGACGATGCTGACGCGCGGTCGCCTGGTGTGGCGGCGGCGCGTTGTAGCGAAGGCGGACATGCGGTGGTTCCCCCTGGGTGGCGTTCGTCCGGCAACCCCCTGCCGAACGAGCGAAGCGCGACGCCTGTGCTGGCGTCGCGTCCGTCCAACGGCCACCCTCCCCTCGCGCTACGGCCCCGGGTCCGAAAGTGGGGCCGACCCACCCATCGGGGTGGCGTGAGCGCGGCCAGACGCCCCACGTGTCACACGGGCCCCATCTGGCCTAGACCGCAGGACGCCGGAAGTCTTCCGGCGTAACCCCAGGGTGTGCGCAAGCGTTTTTGCTTTGTGGCTCTGGGGGGAGTCACACTGGGATCAGCGGAAGCTGGTTCCCAACGGTCCGGGCCGGTGCGAGCGTCCGCGGAGGTCGCTCCCGGCCCGGACCGAGCTCAACCGTTCGGTTCGACTTGGCGGATTCGGGCACGCCAGGGGGCCGTTGCGCCGTACCTTCGGCTGTCGCTGTCCCCCGTTGTCCACCCCGTCGAACTGGTCGAGCCCGTGCCCGTGTCCCGCCTGGCGGTCCGCAAGCAGCGCGTCGTCGCGCTCGTGGTGGCCACGACCGTGGTGCTGGGCTTCGCCGTGACCGCCGGACTGGTGGCCACCGGGCCCGCCGCCTCGTCGTCCACCAGGTTCGCCAGCCCGGCCCCGGCGGCGCCGCAGGTGGTGGCCCAGGCAGTGACCCAGGCAGTGACCCGGGTTATGGCCGACACCGCCGAGACGGTGCACGCGAAGACCCGGCTCGCGCGCACGCTGATGGTCTTCGGCGACTCCATCTCGGCCCGGTTCAACAACCGCGGCGGTGACGCCGCGCAGGGCTTCTGGAGCATGGTGGCCCACGAGCTCGGCGCTCGGCCCGAGGTCCGGGCCGAGGGCGGCGCCGGCTTCGTCAACCCGGGGCTCGTCGGCTGCACCGGCAGCACCTTCGCCCAGCAGCTGGCCCGCCCGGGCGTCGCCGAGGTCGTGGCCGGAGCCGGCGCGGTCATCATCGAGGGTGGGCGCACCGACACCCAGACCTGCCGTCCCGGCGGTGGCTACGACCTCGTGCCCAACCAGCAGGTACGCCGCGCGGCCGAGTCGTTCATGGCCGAGATCCAGCGGCTGCGCGGCCCCGACCGGACCTGCACGATCGTCGTCGTGCCCTGGGGGCCCGCCGGGCGCATGGACAACCGCGACCGGATCACCCGCGTGGTCCGGGATGCCGCGACCCGCCACGGGTTCACCTTCATCGACACGCTCGGCCTGCTGACCGAGACCACCACCCTCGAGGACGGCGTCCACCCGACCCGCAAGGGCAACAAGGCGCTCACCCAGGCGATCCTCGACCAGAGCCGGGCCGAGGGCTGCTTCGCCCGTCACTAGAGTGGGGCCGGTGAAGGTACTGGTCACCGGCGGCGCCGGCTATATCGGCTCGATCACCGCCAAGGCGCTCGAGGAGGCCGGGCACACGCCCGTGATCCTCGACTCGCTGCTCACCGGACCGCAGGTCTTCGTCCGCGACCGGATCTTCTACGAGGGCGACATCGCCGACCGGGCCCTGCTCGCCCGGGTCGTCGAGGAGCATCCCGACCTCGACGCCACCATCCACATGGCGGCCCGGATCGTCGTCCCCGAGTCGGTCGAGCAGCCGTATGAGTACTACCGCGACAACGTCGCCAAGTCGTTGGAGCTCTTCGACCAGCTCGAGCGGCTCGGCAAGCCGCGGGTGCTGTTCTCCAGCTCGGCCAGCCTCTACGCCGCCAAGGAGGGCTTCGAGGTCGTCGAGACCGACCCGCTCGACCCGCCGTCGCCGTACGCCCGCACCAAACGGATGATGGAGCAGGTCCTCCAGGACATGGCGGTCGCCACCGACCTGCGCGCGATCATCCTGCGCTACTTCAACCCGATCGGCTCCGACCCCGACCTCGAGTCGGGCATCTATGCCAAGGAGCCTTCCCACGTCCTCGGCCAGCTGGTGATGGCGGCCCGTGGCCAGAAGGACGCCTTCACGATCACCGGCACCGACCACCCCACCCGTGACGGCACCGGCATCCGCGACTACATCCACGTGTGGGACGTCGCGCAGGCCCACGTCCGCGCGGTCGAGCAGTTCGACGAGGTGCTGGCCGCGGTCGGCGAGCCCAGCGTCATCATCAACCTCGGCACCGGCGACGGCACCACCGTGCGCGAGCTCGTGGCGGCGTTCGAGAAGGTCTTCGGCCACGAGGTGCCGATCAAGGAGGCGCCGCCTCGTCCCGGCGATGCCGTCGGCGCCTACGCCAACGTCGACCGGGCCGCCGAGCTGCTCGGCTGGCGGTCGGCGCTCTCGATCGAGGACGCGATCGCCTCCGCGCTGGCCTGGGGCGAGAAGCGCCAGGAGATCCTGGGCTACGAGTAGTGACGTACGCCGCGCGGGTGCTCCTGGCCTCTCTTGCCGCCTCTCTTGCCGCCTCGCTGGTCGTGGCCGCGCCGGCGCACGCCGAGGACCGCACGCTGCTGGTCCGCGAGGCCGAGCCGCTGCAGGGTCGGGTCGTCGTGATCGACCCCGGTCACCAGCTGGGCAACCACAACTTCCCGGCCCAGATCAACAAGCTGGTGCCGGCCGGTGGGTTCAAGAAGGCCTGCAACACGACCGGCACCGCGACTCGGGGCGGCTGGCCGGAGGCGACGTTCGCCTGGCGGGTGTCGCTGCGGCTCAAGGCCCAGCTCGAGCGGCTCGGCGCCCGCGTGGTGCTGACCCGCAAGGTCAACAGCCAGAGGCGCTGGGGCCCGTGCGTCGACCGCCGCGGCCGGGCCGGCAACCGGATCCCCGCCGACCTCAAGATCAGCATCCACGCGGACGGCTCCTATGCGGCCGGCGCCCGCGGCTTCCACGTGATCGCCCCCACCGACCGCAAGCCGTGGACCCACGACATCTACAAGCCGTCGAAGCGGCTCGCGCTGCTGGCCCGCGCCTCGCTGGTCAAGAAGCACGTGCCGCGGGCCAACTACATCGCCGGCGGCGACGGCCTCGACTTCCGCAGCGATCTCGGCACCCTCAACCTCTCCGACGTGCCGACGGTCATGGTCGAGCTCGGCAACATGAAGAACGCCGCCGACGCCCGGCTCATGACGACGCCGAAGGGGCGGGCGGCGTACGCCGCTGCGCTGGCCCGGGCGGTTCGGCTCTTCCTCCGCTGACCGCCTCCAGCCGGCACTCGTGGGCCGCGCGGGCGTAGAGCACCGCGACCCCGACGGCGAGCACGGCCGTGACCGCCCAGGCAACATCCACAGCATTCCCCAGCCCGGCGGCGATCGTGGCCGAGGACACCTGTCCGACGGCGATCGCGAGTGTGAGCCGCCCGGTGAACCGGTTCGCCGCGGTTGATCGCGCCTGCATAAAGGCCACCAGCAGCGCACCGAAGCCGACGACAACCGCGTTGAGACACAGCACGCGAAGAACGGGCACGGCGCCGGCGTACTCGTCCCCGACCACCCGCGGTAGCAGTCCGGCTGCGATGGCGGTGACGCCGGCGACGCCCGCGACCGGTGCGGTCCCCAGCAACGAGCCCACTACGAGTTGGCGCTGGGTCACCTGGCGGAGCCGCGCGATCCTGGGGAAGGCGACCGAGGTCACGGCCACGGTCACCAGGTTCATGGGTCGCACGAGGCGCGCCGGGAGGGCGTACGCACCACCGAGGGTGGCGCTCACCAGCGTGACCGCAGCGACGTCCAAGTCGCGCAGGGTGGCACCGACCTCGGTCCACCAGTAGCCGAAGTCGAAGGTGACCTCACCCGCCGGGCGACGGGCGACGACGAGCCTGCGCGCCCACGGCTCCGCTCGCCGCAGGCCGGTCAGGTAGGCGAGCGCCGAGCCAGCGGTCAGCGAGAGGGACCAGGTCCACACAACGTCGAGGTCGAGCGCCAGTGCAACGGCGAGTGCGACAACCACGGGGCCGCGCCGCCAGAGGTACGACGGCATCAGGTCCTGGGCCCGGTCGTCGACGAGTGAGACCCCGTTCCACAGCGTCGTGAGCTGTTCGAAGAGGAGCCAGACCGCGATCGGCGCCAACTGGGCGAAGAGCTCGTGGCCGGTTGCTGTCCACAGGACCAGGCAGCCGACCAGCCACAGGACGGCACTCGCGTTGGTGAACCGCTGCCACACCGCGAAGATCGCTGGCAGGTTCGGGTCGTCGCGGTGGACGGAGCGCCGGTACTGGATCTGCCTGATGAGGCCGAACCCGTTGAGAGCGACGACGCCGAGCATGACGGCGTTGGCCGAGGCGACGGCGGCGAACTGCGACGGCTCCAGCCCGCGCGCCAGGAGCACGATCACCACGAGCTGGAGCGCCGCGGAGACGATCTTGCTGGTGAACGACCAGCCCAGCTGGCGCAGGAACCTGCTCACCGCTCCGTGGCGACTCATGGGTTGACGTGGTCCGGTTCTCCGGGGTCGCGCTCGTACGACACCGGCTGACCGTCCGCGTCGAGCTGGACGAACTTCGGCCGGGGCCAGTCGTAGGCCTCGGGCCAGTCGAGGACCGCGGGTTCGAAGCGGTCGAGCATGCTCTGCAGCAGAGCCACGGCGTTCCCATGCTCACCGGGGATGAGGGGTTCGGTCAGCTGCAGGCGCTGGTTCACGCCGTCGGTCTGGCGGGCCAGCACGAGAACGACTGGCGTGTCGGTCTCGAACGCGATCCGGGCGGCGCCCGACGCGCACCGGAGGTCCCGACCAAGGAAACGAACCCGGGTGCTTCCCGGGAGGTCCACGGCGATGGCCAGCGTGTGCCCCTCCAAGACGAGGTCGCGCAGTCCGTCGTAGCCGAGCGTCGCGGGCACCATGGTCGACCCCTTCTCGACGACGCGCAGGTGTGCGGCGAGGTAGGCGGGCTTGTCGGAGTCGAAAAGCATCTGGTGCCCGACCGTGGTGATCGGCGGGGCCCCGGCCCGTTTGAGCGCTCCGAACGCCCCGTCGAAGCGACCGTGATGCAGGAAGCAGAGGATGAGGCCTCCGTCAGCGCCCCGCACTCGTGTGAGGTGCTCGATCCCGGTGACGGGCTGACGTGTGATCACCTTCGGGTGCCAGCGCAGCTCGCGGCGCCAGACGGCGTACTCGAGGTGTCGCAGTGCCGCTGCGTCGAGGTCGGCTTCGGGTCGGCTGGCGCCGAGTAGGAACTCCATCTGCCGCCGGGCGACATCTCGCGCGACCGGGTCGGCCTGGGCCCGGCGTACCCGCCGGCGGACGACCGGCGTCGACAGCGCCAACGGGGTCCGGCGCAGGCCGGCGACGGCCAACCTCTTCACCGCGGCTCCGGGCATGGAGAGGAGAGTAGGGGTCAGGCGACAGTGAGCTCGCTCAGGGCGCGCAGGACCGGCACGACCCGGGGCACCTCGTGGGTGCGGATCAGGCCCGCGCCGCCGAGCCGGGCCAGCACGGTGAAGAACGCCTCGCCGGTGCGGAACTCGTCCTGGAACAGGTCGAACCCGTGCGGGACGGACTGGCAGACCGGCACGCCCAGGCTCCGGAGCCGGAAGGCGTTGAGCAGGATCCTGGTCTGGTGGTCGAGGCGCTCGGCCGGTGTCTGCGCCACCCCGAAGTGGAAGCCGACACCGGGGTCGACGACCAGGCCCGCCACCCCGAGCTCCCGGGCGCGGTCGATCCGCGCCGCGAAGCCCTCCAGCATCCGGGGGAGCGGGTCGGCCGCGAGGTCCGCTCCGTCCAGGTCGCGGGCATGCGCGCCCTCGACGTGGCAGAGCACGACGGCGGCGCCGTGCTCGGCGGCCAGCGCGAACACCGGGTCGTCGTCGGTCGAGCCGGTGAGGTTGACGACCGCGGCACCGGCGGCCAGGGTCGCCCGGACGACCTCGAGGTCATAGCTCTCGCTCGAGACCAGGATCCCGTCGGCGGCGAGCGCCTCGACCACGGGGACGAGCCGGCGGACCTGCTCCTCGCTCCCCACCCGGGCGGCCGGGCCGTTGGTCGACTCGGCGCCGACGTCGACGAGGTCGGCACCTTGGGCGGCCAGGACCTTCCCCCGGCGTACGGCGTCGACCGTCGAGGGGGCGATGCTGGGCCGGTAGGTCGAGTCGCGCGACAGGTTGACCACGCCCATGACCGCGGCCCGCTGGTCGGTGTCGAGGACCCGGCCCTTGACCTCGAGCGGCGGGACCGCCACGCCGAGGTCCTGCAGGTGCGCGGCGGCCAGGCCGGCCAGCGTCTCGAGGGAGATCACGAGGCCTCCGGCCGCACGTAGCGGCCCATCAGGAAGCCGTCCTCGGTCAGCACCTGCACCAGGTCGAAGCCGACCACCGAGGGCAGCCGTGGGGTGTCCGGGCTGGTGCCGGTGCCCGTCATCACGGGCGAGACGGTGATGTCGGCCTCGTCGACCATCCCGGCCGCCACCAGGTGGCGCAGGAGGGTCGGCCCGCCCTCGCAGACGATCCGCCGCAAGCCGCGCTGCTCGAGGGCGTCGACGAACGCCCGGGGGTCCCCGTCGGCGGCGACGTTGACGACCTCGCTCCGCTCGGAGGCCCGCGCGACCAGCTCGGGGTCGGCGGAGGGACCCGTCAGCACCAGCACCGGCAGCGCCGACTCGGTGAACACCGGCTCGTCCCACGGCAGGTCGAGCGACCGGCTGACGACCGCCAGCCGCGGCGCCGGCGCCAGCCCCTGGGCGCGGCGTGCCTCGGCGTCCTCCCCCTTGGCGCGCATCGGGCCGTAGCGCTCGGCACGCAGGGTCTGGGCGCCGATCAGCACCGCGTCGGCGTGGCGGCGTACGGCGTCGAAGACGAGCTTGTCCGCCTCGCCCGAGATCGACCCGCTCAGCCCGTCCGGCCCGGCCGCCGCGCCGTCCAGCGTGGTCACCATCATCGCCCGCACCCACCGGCGGCCCTCCGGCCACGGATAGGCGGCCACGACCTCGTCGGCCTCGAGTCGGCCGGGTGTCGGGCCCAGGATCATCTGCACCAAGCGAATCTAGCGGGGGGTAGTCCGTGACGTTTCTGCCCTCGGTGCCTCCGCCTGGGGGCCGTTTCGTCACGGACTATCCGCCCAGCCGGCTCGCCTCCAGCAGCGAGGGGCCGTACCAGGTGATGAGCCGGCCGGAGATGAGCTCGGTCGGGGTGCGGGTGAAGGCCTCGGGGCCGTCGTCGGCGGTGAAGACGTAGGGCTCGTCGGGGAGCAGTACGACGTCGGCGCCCTTGCTGTCGATCTCGGCCGCGCCGACCTTGGGGTAGCGGTCGGCCGCGCCGGCGTAGACGTTGTGCCACCCGAGGCGGCGGACGAGGTCGCCGGTGAAGGTGTCGCGGCCGACGACCATCCAGGGGTCCCGCCAGATCGGGATCGCCACCCGGCGGGTGACCGGCGGCAGGTCGCCGCACCATCGGTCGCGCACCTCGGCCAACCACGCGGGTCGGTCCCAGCCCAGCACGTCGTCGAAGAGGTGCTCGAACGCGTCGACGGCCTGCGGCACGGTCTCGATGTCGGTCACCTCGACCCGGACGCCGGACTCCTCGAGACGGCGTACGTCGAGCTCGCGGTTCTCCTCGCGGTTGGCGATTACCACGTCGGGGCGCAGGCTGCGGATGGCGTCGAGGTCGGGGTTCTTGGTGCCCCGGACCCTTCTCTCGAGCGTCTCGTCCAGGTCGGCCGGATGCGTGCACCAGTCGGTCGCGCCGACCACCGCCTCGCGGCGCACCGAGGCCAGGGCCTCGGTGATCGAGGGGACCAGGCTGACGACGCGGGTGGCTGGGCGGGCGGGCGGCATCACCCGACCCTCACACGTTCCGCCGGTACTGCCCGCCCACCTCGAAGAACGCCTCGGTGACCTGGCCGAGCGTGCAGACCCGGGCGGCGTCCATGAGCACCGCGAAGACGTTGTCGCCGGCGACCGCGGCCGCCTTGAGCCGGGCCAGGGCGGCCTCGGCCTCGGAGGCGTGGGCGGCCTGGAAGTCCTGGACCCGCCGCAGCTGCGAGGCCTTCTCCTCCTCGGTCGCCCGGGCGAGCTCGACGTGGTCCGGGGTCCCGTCGGAGGCGTCGGGGTTGCGGAAGGTGTTGACGCCGATGATCGGCAGCGAGCCGTCGTGCTTGCGGTGCTCGTAGAGCATCGACTCGTCCTGGATCCGGCCACGCTGGTAGCCGGTCTCCATCGCCCCGAGTACGCCGCCGCGCTCGGAGATCCGGTCGAACTCGGCCAGCACCGCCGCCTCCACCAGGTCGGTGAGCTCGTCGATGACGTAGGAACCCTGGAGCGGGTTCTCGTTCATCGCCAGGCCCCACTCGCGGTTGATGATCATCTGGATGGCGAGCGCGCGGCGTACGGACTTGTCCGACGGCGTCGTCACGGCCTCGTCATAGGCGTTGGTGTGCAGCGAGTTGGCGTTGTCGTAGATCGCGATCAGCGCCTGCAGCGTGGTGCGGATGTCGTTGAAGTCCATCTCCTGCGCGTGCAGCGACCGCCCCGACGTCTGGACGTGGTACTTCAGCTTCTGGGAGCGCTCGTTGGCGCCGTACTTGTCGCGCATCGTGACCGCCCAGATCCGGCGCGCGACCCGGCCGATGACGGAGTATTCGGGGTCCATGCCGTTGCTGAAGAAGAACGACAGGTTGGGCGCGAAGTCGTCGATGTCCATGCCGCGCGCCAGGTAGGACTCGACGTAGGTGAACCCGTTGGCGAGCGTGAACGCCAGCTGGCTGATGGGGTTCGCCCCGGCCTCGGCGATGTGGTAGCCGGAGATCGAGACCGAGTAGAAGTTGCGCACTCCCTGCTCGATGAACCACTCCTGGATGTCGGCCATGCACCGCAGGCTGAACTCGGTGGAGAACAGGCAGGTGTTCTGGCCCTGGTCCTCCTTGAGGATGTCGGCCTGCACGGTGCCGCGCACGGTCTGGAGGGCGTACGCCGGGTCGACGCCATTCTCCTTCGCCTGGTCGAGCACGGTGTTGAGGAAGAACGCGAGCACCGTCGGCGCCGGGCCGTTGATCGTCATCGACACCGACGTCGTCGGCGACAGCAGGTCGAAGCCGTCGTAGAGCTCCTTCATGTCGTCCAGCGTCGCGACGCTCACCCCGGACGTGCCGACCTTGCCGTAGATGTCGGGCCGCTCGTCGGGGTCGCGGCCGTAGAGGGTGACCGAGTCGAACGCCGTGCTGAGGCGCGTGGCCGGCTGCCCCTCGGAGAGCCGCTTGAAGCGGCGGTTCGTGCGCGCCGGGTCGCCCTCACCCGCGAACATCCGGGCCGGGTCCTCGTTCTCCCGCTTGAACGGGAAGACACCCGCGGTGAACGGGAACCGGCCGGGCAGGTTCTCGCGTCGCCAGAAGCGCACCAGCTCGCCGTGGTCGGCGTAGCGGGGTACGGCGACGCGGGGCACGCGGTTGCCCGAGAGCGACTCGCGGCCGGGGTGTCCGTCGTACTCCTGCACGACCGAGGGCCAGTGCTCGAGCTGGCTCGCGACGTCCTTGTCGAGGTCGGACCGCGCCTGCTCCAGGAGAGCGGGTACGCCGCCGCGCTCGCCCTCGGCCAGCTCGGCGGCGACCGCGTCGAGCCGCTGCAGCCGCCGGGCCTGCTCGACCAGCTCGTCGGTCCGCGCGTGATAGCTGCGCACGGTCTGAGCGATCTCGGCGAGGTAGCGCACCCGGTCGCCGGGAACGACCTGGCGGATCCGTGAGGAGTGCCGGACGTCGACCCGCTCGAGGACGCCCTCGTCGAGGGTGAGGCCGTCGTCGGCGAGCCGCGCCCGCAGGTGCTGGTAGAGCGCGGTGACCCCGTCGTCGTTGAACGTCGCCGCGCTGGTGCCGAAGACCGGCATGTCCTCCGGCTGCTTGCCGAACGCCTCGCGGTTGCGGACCAGCTGGCGGCCGACGTCGCGCAGCGCGTCCTCCGCGCCGCGGCGCTCGAACTTGTTGATCGCCACGACGTCGGCGAAGTCGAGCATGTCGATCTTCTCCAGCTGGGACGCGGCGCCGTACTCCGGCGTCATCACGTAGAGGCTGGTGTCCGCGAACGGGATGATCGCCGCGTCTCCCTGGCCGATGCCCGGCGTCTCCACGACCACCAGGTCGAAGCCGCCGGCCTTGAGCACCGTGAGGACGTCGCCGAGGTGGTCGGGCAGCTCGTGCGCGCCGCGGGTGGCGAGCGAGCGGAAGTAGGCGCGGTCGTCGTCCGACGTCCGGCCCAGCGACAGGCTGTTCATCCGGATCCGGTCACCGAGCAGCGCGCCGCCGCCCTTGCGCCGGGTCGGGTCGACGGCCACCACCGCGATCCGCAGCTTGTCCTGCTGGTCGACCCGGAAGCGGCGTACCAGCTCGTCGGTGAGGCTGGACTTGCCGGACCCGCCGGTGCCGGTGATGCCGAGCACCGGGACGTGCCGCCGGTTGGCCGCGTCGCGCAGCGCCGTCAGGTCGGCGTCGGGGACCCGGCCGAGCTCGACGCCCGTGATCGCCCGGGCCACGGCCGCCTTGTCGCCGCCGAGCACGGCGTCGACGCTGACCGGTCGCTGCTCCCAGAGGTCGACGTCGAGGTCGCGGACGACCGAGTTGATCATCCCGGGGAGGCCCATCCGCTGGCCGTCCTCGGGGGAGAAGATCGTGACGCCGCTGGCGCGCAGTCGCTCGATCTCGTCGTGGACGATGACCCCGCCACCGCCGCCGACGACCTTGACGTGCCCGGCGCCGCGGTCGCGCAGCGACTCGACGAGGTACTCGAAGTATTCGACGTGGCCGCCCTGGTAGGAGCTGACGGCCACTCCCTGCGCGTCCTCCTCGACCGCCGCGTCGACCACCTCGGCGACCGAGCGGTTGTGCCCGAGGTGGATCACCTCGCAGCCCTGGCTCATGAAGATCCGGCGCATGATGTTGATCGCCGCGTCGTGCCCGTCGAACAGGCTGGACGCAGTCACCACCCGCACCGGGTTGGTCGGGACATGGAGGTCGGACATCGACACCTCGCGGAATTAGTTGGACGTCCTAGTAATCGTACCTTCCCGCGCGCGCGACGCGATAGTCCCCGACGTTCGGGACGCCGACACGCCGTACGACTGTCCCGAACGTCTGGGACTATCGCGCGGCCCCCGACCGCCGGATCCTCAGCCCACGTGGTCGCCGGCACCGGCGCGCAGCAGGCCGAGCAGACGGGTGAGGTCGGCGAGCTCGGGGGAGGACAGGCCGGGGTTCTCGAAGACCGAGGAGTTGAGGCCGGCGGTCGCCTGGTCCACGACGGCCCGGCCGGAGTCGGTGATCGAGGCCAGCACCACGCGGCGGTCGGAGTCGCGGCGGGACCGGGCGACGTAGCCCTGCTTCTCCAAGCGGTCCACCGCTGACGTCACCGAGGTCGGGTGCACCTGCAGCAGGGACCCCATCCGGGTCATCGGCATCGCGCCGGCCGAGGAGAACGACAGCAGCCGGAGCACCTCGTAGCGGGCGAAGGTCAGGCCGAGCGGGCGGAGCACGGCGTCGATCCGCTCGAGCAGGAGCTGCTGGACGCGGACGACGGAGGTGACCATCGCCATGCCGTCGGCTGCGGCCTCCCAGCCGTGGGCGACCCACTGGCGGTGTGCCTCACGGATGGGATCACGCTCGGCAGTCACCCGAGCATCGTAGGGACTCGACTTCTCCCGTTCGGCCCTCGCCGCCCGCGCCCGCGTCGTACCGTCGAAAACGACCTCCCCCGCCACTCGGGCCGGACCCCGTAGGAACCGCCGTGCGCCGCGCTCTCGCTCTCGTGCTCTGCGCGTCGGCGCTTGCCCTCCTGCCGGCGGCTCCTGCCGCGTCGGTCGGCGAGGCACCCGGCGCGTCCGTGGTGCTCCGGACCTACCGGCTGGCGCTGCTCAGCGACCCGGCGTACGCCGCCGCGGTGGCGCCCACGGCGACGACCGACGCGGAGTCGGACGCCCAGGTGCTGGCCGCGAAGGGCCTCGTGGTCGACCGGCTCAACCAGCTCTTCGGCGAGGAGCTGGCGATCCGGTTCGTGCTGGCGCCGGGCTCCATCGACCTCAACCTGCGCACCACCGCCGAGGCCACCGCCGCCAACGGCCCGTGCGGTGCGCAGCCGTGCTTCACGCCGGACCACCTCGCGTCCTGCACCGACGACACGCTGCGGCGCACGCGCCTGGTCATCGGGCAGCTCCTCGGGGCGCGCAGCTACGAGATCGGGCACCTGCTGCTGGGCTCCGCGGCCGGGGGCGCGGCGTACCCCGCCACGGCCGGGACGGAGTACCGCGCGTTCGGCTGCTCCGGCAGCCCGACGCCGTCCGGGGACGGGTTCGTCGTCGACAGAGTGGCGCACGAGCTCGGGCACCAGCTGGGTGCGAGCCCGACCTTCGACGGGGTCTGGTGCGAGGAGGACCGCAACCAGGACACCGCGGTCGAGCCGGGCTCGGGCACCAGCATCATGGGCGGCGCGGGCACCTGCGGCGTCGACGACGTCCAGGCGGACGCCGACCCGTGGTTCTCGACGGTGAGCCGGGCCGAGGTCGGCACCTACGTCGTCGGCGACGGCGCGGTGCCCGAGGACGCCCTCGCCATGGAGGTGCAGTCGGTCGCGTTCAAGGACTTCGACGGCTCCGACTCGTTCAAGCTGTCGTTCGCCGGCGTGGAGACCGCGCCGATCACCCGCGGCGTCAACTACAACGAGACGGCGATCAAGGCCGCGGTGCTGGCCGCCGTGCCGGAGGCGATCATCTCCAAGGTCCGGCCGTTCTGGCAGACCGGCGTCTTCGACGACCGTGGCTTCGAGCTCACCTTCGCCAGCTTCACCGACGTCGTCGAGCCCACGGTCGTGCCGCTCGCCGGGACGTTCACCGCCGCGGTCAACGACATCGACCAGGGCGGCCTGCAGGCCCCGGGAGGGACCGCCGCCACCTCCGCCAACCACCACCCCGTCGTCACCGCACCCGCGGACCGGACGATCCCGCTGCGCACGCCGTTCGCGCTGACCGGCACCGCCACCGACGCCGACGGCGACCCGCTCGTCTACCAGTGGGAGCAGGCCGACCTCGGTGGTCTCGATGGTCTCGCGCTGACCGACCCGGCCAAGACCGACGGACCGCTGTTCCGTACGCCGGTGCCCGCGGCCTCGGCCACCCGGACCTTCCCCGACCTCGCCCAGGTGGTCGCCGGCCACACCAACGCCGAGACCGGCACCTGCGCGGCCGGGCCGGGCGCCGCCGAGTGCTACGCGGAGTGGCTGCCCACGGCGGCGTACACCCCAACCCAGCTGCACTTCCGGCTGGTCGCCCGCGACCGCGACGCCGCCGGCGGGGTGGCCAACGACGAGGTGACGCTCACCGTCGACAAGACGACCGGGCCGTTCCGGGTCACCAGCCACGCGGAGCCGGCGATCCTGACCGGCGGGACCTCCCAGACGGTCACCTGGACCGCCAACACCGCCGCGCTCGCCGCCGACGTCCGGATCCGGATGTCGACCGACGGCGGCGAGACCTTCGGCACCGTGCTGGCGGCGACCACCCCCAACGACGGCTCGCACACCGTGACGCTCCCGGACGTCGACGCCGCGGCGGTGCGGTTCATGGTCGAGGCGGTGGACGGCTACTTCTTCGACGTCAGCGACGCCGACGTCTCGGTCACGCCGCCTCCCGCGGGCCTCACGGTGACCGGCGTGCCCGCCGCGCCGGCGACCCAGCACTCCGACCCTCTCGTCTTCGCCTTCGCCGCCGAGTCCAGCAACGCGCCGCCGGACGCGCTGACCGCCGACCTCACGGGACTGCCGTCGGGGCTGTCCCTCGCCGAGGACGGGCCTGGGTCATGGGCGGTCACCGGCACGGCGCTCGCGCCGCCGGGTACCTACCCCGTCCACCTCGAGGTCACCGACGGCGTCGACACCAAGACCTTCGACCGCAACGTCGTCGTGACGGGGGAGTCGGCGACGGCGACGTACGACGGGCCCACCGAGGTCGCGGCGCCCACCGGCGGCCCCGACGCGGTCGACCTCGCGCTGTCCGCGACCGTCGTCGAGGTGCCGGACGGCACCCCGGCTCCGCTGAGCACCGCGACGCTGACGTTCACCGACGCGACCACCGGCGAGGTGCTGTGCGGCGCGGTGCCCGTGTCGGATGCCGGGACCGCGTCCTGCACCCACTCCGCCGACCTGCCGGCGACCGGCGGCCGGACCTACCAGGTCGTCCTGTCCCTCGGTGGGTCCTGGGTGGGCGGCTCCTCGGCACCGACGGCCGTGGTCGTGACCGCCCCAGGGCCGCCACCGCCGGCCCCGCCGACCCCGCCGACCCCGCCGGAGACCTGGCTGACCTCCGGGCCACCGACCTGGCTGCTGTCGTCGTCGACCTCGGTGGCCTACGCCTCGTCGGAGGCCGGGTCGACGTTCGTCTGCCGTCTCGACGGGGTCGTCGTCGCGTGCACCTCGTCGCCGCTCACCCTGTCCGGCCTGTCCGCGGGGACGCACCGGCTCACCGTCGCCGCCCGGGACGCCGAGGGAAGCCTCGACCCGACGCCGGCCGCCACGGTGTTCACCGTGCCCGTCGACGACCGGCGGCTGTCCGCGGGCAAGCGGTGGAAGCGCCGGACCTCGGCCGCGGCCTACCGGGGCACCTACACCGCCGCCGCCACCAAGAAGGCGGCGCTCACCTACCGGGTGTCCGGTGTGGAGGCGCTGGCGCTGGTCGTCGGCACCGGGACGGGTCACGGCCGGGTGCGCGTCTATCTCGGCGGCGTACTGGTCGGGCGGGTGCGGCTCTCGGGTCCACATCGCTTTGCGAAGGTGGTCCCGCTGGCGGCGTTCGCCTCGCCCCGCAGCGGCGTGGTGCGGATCGTGACCCGCAGCGGCAAGCCGGTCCGGATCGACGGGCTGGGCGTGCGCACCTCCTAGTCTTCGCCCGTGGACCTGGGCATGACGCTGCCGGTGATGGAGCCGGACCTGTGGCAGGCGGACTCGACGCTGGAGCGCTGGGCCAGGGCCGTGGACGACGGGCCGTTCGCCTCGCTGTGCTTCGGCGAGCGGATGGCCTTCGACAACCCGGAGACGCTGGTGCTGCTCGGCGCCTGCGCCGCGTGGACCTCCCGGGTGCGGCTGGTGACCACCGTGATCGTCCCGCAGCTGCACGACCCCGTCCTGCTGGCGAAGTCGCTGGCGACCGCGGACCGCCTGTCGGGAGGCCGCCTCACCGTCGGCCTCGGCGTCGGCGGCCGGGAGGAGGACTACCGCGCCGTCTCGGCCGACCCGGTCTCCCAGACCATGGCGGAGATGGCCTCGCGGGTGGCCGTGATGAAGCGGGTCTGGGCGGGCCAGAAGGTCACCGAGGCCATGCGCCCGGTCGGCCCGGCGCCACTGCAGCCGGGCGGACCCCCGCTGCTGGTCGGGACCATGGGGCCGAAGACGATCCGCTCGGCCGCCCACTGGGCCGACGGCCTGGCCGGTGTGACCCTCGACCTCGACGTGGCCGCGGTCGCCGCGCTGTTCGACCTGGCCCGGGCCGCCTGGTCGGAGGCCGGCCGGGCGGCCCCGCGGCTGACCACGTCGTTCTGGTTCGCCCTCGACGACGGCTCCGGCGCCGCCCGCGACCAGGTGCACCGGCACCTGCGGCACTACATGAACTGGATCCCGGCCGAGTTCGTCGACGCGATGGCTCCCACGACCGGTTTCGCCGGCACCGAGGCCGAGCTCCGCGACGTACTCCGCCGTCTCGAGGACATCGGGTGCGACGAGGTGCACCTGATCCCCACGTCGTCGGACGTCGGCCAGGTGGAGCGGGTGGCCGGCCTGGCCGCGGAGCTGTAACCCGGTGTCCAGACCTCTACCACGGTGTCCGGCCACCGTGGGAGTGGTCCGGACACCGGGTTACAAGCGGCGGCCCGCCAGCCCGGCCCCCAACGCCGACACCTGGTCCAGCGGGACGTCGTAGCCCGGGAAGTAGCAGCAGACCCGGTCGGTCAAGTCACCGAACCGCCGCAAGAGCTCGGCGGCGCACTCCTCGGGCGTGCCGCGGACCGCGAGCGTCTCGACCATCTCGGGCGTGACCAGGTCGATCATCGCCGCCACATCGCCGGTCTTCGACAGGGCGTTGAGCTGCGGCTGCAGGTCGCCCCAGCCCTCGATGTCGAGCACCGGGCGGTACGCCGGGGTGGAGCCGTAGAACGCCAGCAGCCCGCGCACTCCGAGGGTCGCCGCGTCCAGCTCGGCCGCACTGCGCCCCATGGCCAGGATCGCCTGGGGATAGATCGAGAAGTCCGAGGACGAGCGGCCGGCCCGGGCGAGCCCCTCGGCGACGGCCGGCAGGGTCCGCGACCTGACGTGCCGGTGGCTGTGGAAGGGCATGACGAGCAGGCCGTCGGCGACCTCGGCCGCGGTCCGGGTCATCACCGGGCCGAGCGCGCCCAGCAGCACGGGTGGCGCGCCGAACGGGTTGGGGCCGGGCACGAACGTCGGCGGCATCAGCGTGTGCTTGGTGAACTCGCCGCGGAAGTCGAGCCGGGTGCCGTCCTGCCAGGAGCCCAGGATCGCCTTGACCGCCAGCACGATCTCCCGCATCCGGGCGGCGGGCGGCGACCACGTGGCGCCGTAGCGGTTCTCGATGTGCGGCCGGACCTGGGAGCCCAGCCCGAGCCGGAACCGGCCGCCGGACATCAGCTGCAGGTCCCAGGCCGCGTGCGCGAGGTGCATCGGCGAGCGCGGCATCGCGATCGCGACGTTGGTCATCAGGTCGGCCTCGACGACACCGGCGGCCGCCGCGAGCGGCAGGAACACGTCGTGCGGCCCCTCGAAGGTGAACAGCCCGGCCGCCCCGGCGTCCACGAGCTCCCGCGCGCGTGTCGCGGCCTGGTCGGGCCGGCCGTCGAGCTGGACGTCGAGGAGCACGCGCGCATTGTGGCGGACCGGCAAGGCGCGAGTTTCATCGGCCGGCCGATGAAACTCACGCCCGGACGATGAACCTTCGTCGTCCAGGCGCCAGTTTCATCGGCCGGCCGATGAAACTCAGGCGCTGGCACGCCGCGCCAGCGACGGCGGGAAGATCACCCGCATCGGGTGGCCGCCCCGCCCGCCGTCGATCTGCTCGAGCAGGAGCCGGGTGGCCTGCTCGGCCATGTCGACGGTCGGCTGGCGGACCGTGGTGAGCGGCGGGTCGGTCATCTCGGCGAGCCCCAGGTCGTCGTAACCGACGACCGCGACGTCGTCGGGCACCCGGCGTCCCTGGGCGGCGAGGACCCGCAGGGCGCCCACCGCCATCAGGTCGGAGGCGACCGCGATGCCGTCGAGGTCGGGCGCCTGCTCCAGCAGCGCGACGGCCGCGGCCTCGCCGCCGCGCTCGGTGAAGTCGCCGTGCACGACCGCGTCGGCCGAGAAGCCGGCGTCGGCCATCGCGGCCCGGAACCCGGTCAGCCGGTCCTGGGCGGCGGTCATGTCCGCCGGGCCGGCGATCGCGCCGATCCGCCGGCACCCGCGGTCGAGCAGCACCTGCGTGGCCAGCCTGGACCCCGCCTCGTTGTCCGTGTCGACGTAGGAGACCCGGTCGGCGCTGGTCCAGGGGCGCCCCACGAACGCGCAGGGCAGGTCGAGCGCCGCGAGGTGGTCGGCGAGGCTGTCGGCCTCGTGGTGGGAGACGACCACGGCGCCGTCGACGTGGCGGTTGCGCAGGTAGCGCAGCATCCGCTGCTCCTCGGGCCCGGGCCGGGCCATGAGCAGCACCAGCTGCAGGTCGCGCTCGGTGAGGACCCGGGACACCCCGCGCAGGGTCCGGGCGAAGAAGGGGTCCGAGAACACCCGCTCGTCGGGCTCGGGCACCACCAGCGCCACGGAGTCGGTACGCCGGGTGACCAGGCTGCGGGCCGCTGGGTTGGGGGTGTAGCCGAGGGCCCGCACCGCCTCGTCGACCGCGTTCTGCGCCTGCGCGCTGACCCGGTTGCCGCCGTTGATCGCGCGGGACGCGGTGGCTCGCGAGACGCCGGCCAGCCGGGCGACCTCCTCGAGTGTCGGCGACCCGCCGGGGCTCGGACTGTCGCGCGGGTCCGGCACGCGCGTCACGGTACTGCTCCCAGCGCGTTGCGGCCGATGACGCCGGCGTACCACCGGGCGCTCTCCTTCGGCGTCCGCTGGAGCGACTCGTAGTCGACGTAGACGATGCCGAAACGCTTCGCGTAGCCGTAGGCCCACTCGAAGTTGTCCAGCAGCGACCAGTAGAAGTAGCCCCGCACGTCGACGCCCCGTTCGATCGCGGCGTGTACGGCGCGCAGGTGGTCGGCGACGAAGGCGATCCGCTCCGAGTCGTGGACCCGCCCGTCCGCGTCGGGCACGTCGACGTAGGCCGCGCCGTTCTCGGTGAGGTACATCGGCGGGACGTCGTAGTCCTCCGCGAGCCGGGCGAGCAGCCGGGTGAGGCCCTCCGGCTGGACCTCCCAGCCCATGTCGGTGACCGGCAGCCCGCGGCTGGGGAACGTGACGTCGTCACAGCCCACGAACGGCATCCGGGTCGGCCGGGCCGGGTGCGCCCCGTCGACCCCGGTGACCGCGGCGTGCGGCCTGCCGGAGACGGACTCGCCGTTGTAGTAGTTGACGCCCAGGGCGTCCAGCGGGGTGCTGATCAGCTCGAGGTCGCCGTCGCGAACCACCGTGGGCCACGGCTCGCCCTGCCACAGCAGGTCGCCGGTGTCGGCGAGCACGTCGGCCGGGTAGGCACCGCGGAACACCGGGTCCAGGAAGAACCGGTTGTGCAGGCCGTCGATCCGCCGGGCGGCATCCCGGTCGGCCGGGTCGTCGGGGTCGTGCGGGTCGGCCACCGTGAAGTTGAGGGTGATGCCCAGGTCGTTGTCGGCGCCGCGGCGGCGCAGCTCGTCCACGACCAGGCCGTGCCCGAGCATCAGGTGGTGGGCGGCGACAAGACCGGCGACGCCCTCCTGCCGCCCCGGCGCGTGCTCGCCGCCGGTGTAGCCGAGGAACGCCGAGCACCACGGCTCGTTGAGCGTCGTCCACACCGGCACGCGGTCGCCGATCGCGTCGTGCACCGTCGCGGCGTATTCAGCGAACCGGTAGGCGGTGTCCCGGTTGGTCCAGCCGCCGGCGTCCTCGAGTGCCTGCGGCAGGTCCCAGTGGTAGAGCGTGAGCCAGGGGCGGATGCCGGCGTCGTTGAGCTCGTCGACCAGGCGGCGGTAGAAGTCGAGCCCGCGCTGGTCGACGGCGCCGCCGTCGGGCCGCACCCGGGGCCAGGCCACCGAGAAGCGATAGGACGCCAGCCCGAGCTCGCGCATCAGCGCGACGTCCTCGGGCATCCGGTGGTAGTGGTCGCAGGCGACGTCGCCCGTGTCGCCGTCGACCACCGCGCCGGGGATCCGGGAGAACGTGTCCCAGATTGACGGGGTGCGGCCGTCCTCGGCCACGGCGCCCTCGATCTGGTAGGCCGCGGTGGCCGCTCCCCACAGGAACCCCGTCGGGAAGGCGAGCTCGGCTGTGGCCTGCGGCCGGGTGTTGAGGTCGGTCATCCCTTGATGGCTCCTTGCATGATGCCGGCGACCAGCTGGCGGCCGGTGAGGATGAAGAGCACCAGCAGCGGGATGGTGGCCAGGGTGGTGCCGGCCAGCACCAGGCTGTAGTCCTTGAAGAACCCGCTCTGGAGCTGGTTGAGCGCCACCTGGATGGTGGGGTTGTCGGGGGGCAGGGCGATGAGCGGCCAGAAGAAGTCGGTCCAGGTCGCCATGAACGTGAAGAGCCACAGGATCGCAGCGGCCGGGCGGGCCGCGGGCGCGACGACGTGCCAGACGATCCTGATCTGCGAGCAGCCGTCGATCCGGGCGGCCTCGATGAGCTCGTCGGGCACGGCGTCGACGAGGTACTGGCGCATGAAGAACACGCCGAACGCCGTCACCAGCGACGGGACGATCACCGACCAGGTCGTCCCGGTCCAGCCGAGCTTGGACATCAGGATGAACAGCGGGACGACCCCGAGCTGCGTCGGCACCGCCATCGTGGCCACGACGAAGGCCAACAGGCCGTTGCTGCCGCGGAAGCGCAGCTTGGCGAACGCGTAGCCGGCCAGCGTCCCGAACACCACGGTCGAGGTGGCGGCGACCGACGAGACGAAGATGCTGTTGCCGACCGCCTTCCAGAACGGGATGGTGTCGACGGCGCGCTTGGCGTTGTCGAGGAAGTGGCCGCCGGGCAGCAGCGGTGGGACACCTTGAGCGGCGATCTCGGCGGTGTGCGAGCCGAGCAGGAACGACCAGTAGAACGGGGCCGCCGAGCCCAGGAGGAAGGCGGCGAGCAGGCCGTAGACGACGAAACCGGGACGGCGGGTCATCGATGGCCTCCGAGGCTGCCGATGCGGCGGCTGAGCATGAGGTTGACCAGCGCCAGCACCAGGATGAGGCCGAACAGCATCCAGGCGGTCGCCGAGGCGCGGCCCAGGTCGCGCAGCTGCCAGCCGAAGTCGTAGATCAGCATGGTGATGGTGCCGAACTGCCGGTCCGCCCCGCCGTTGCGGGCGTTGGTCTCGTCGAAGAGCCGCGGCTCGGCGAAGATCTGCAGCCCGCCGATGGTCGAGGTGATGACCACGAAGATCATCGTGGGCCGGATCATCGGCAGCGTGACGGACAGGAACTGACGGACCTTGCCGGCGCCGTCGAGCGCCGCCGACTCATACAGGTCGCGGGGGACGGCCTGCATGGCCGCCAGGAAGATCAGGGCGTTGAAGCCGGTCCAGCGCCAGTTGACCATCGTGGCGATGGCGACGTGGCTGGCGAGCCGGTCGGTGTGCCAGGCGATCCCATCGATGCCGAGGGCGTTGAGGCCCTCGTTGATGACGCCGTACTTGTCGCCGAACAGGCTGCCGAAGATGATCGCGACCGCGACCGGCGAGACGACGAACGGCAGCAGGATGCCCATCCGCCACCAGGTCCGGCCGCGCAGCTGGGTGTCGAGCAGCGCGGCCAGGACCACGGCAATGACGATCTGGGGACCCGAGGACAGCACGAAGATGCTGAGGGTGTTGACGGTCTGCTTGAGGAAGTAGGGGTTGTCCCAGACCTCGCGGTAGTTCTGCAGGCCGACGAACTCGCCCTTCCCGCCCAGCAGGCTCCAGTCGTGCAGGGAGACGTAGGCCGTGTAGACGAGTGGGAAGAGGCCCACGACCGCGAACACGAGGAAGAACGGCGAGACGTAGAGGTACGGCGACCACCTGGCGTCCCAGTGTGAGAGACGCTGCCGCCAGGTCAGCCGGGTTGCGCCGCTCCCGGGGGAGTCCGGCGCCCGGAGCGGGAGGGAGGAGGCGTCCCTCCCGCTCCGGGTGTCTGCATCGTCGGGCTTGGGCTGGGACAAGTCTCAGCCCAGGGCCTCGACGTCGACGAGGAACTGCTCCCACGACTCGTCAGCGTCCTGAGAGCCGTCGTCGATCCGGAGGATCGCGGCCTGGAACGCCTGGAGGATGTCGGAGTACTTCGGACCCTTGTGGGGCTGCACCGTGACCGCCTCGGCGCGGTTGGCCAGGATCTCGCCGACCGGGGCGTCGTTGAAGAACGGCTCCACGGCGTCGGTGATCTCCGGGCTGGAGAGCGCCTCGACCTGGCTCGGGAAGGTGCCCTTGGCCTTGAACGCCTTGATCTGCTGCTCCGGAGCGGTCAGCCAGGCGGCCACCTCCTTGGCCTCCTCGATGTGGTCACCCTGCGCGGGGACGGTCAGGTAGGAGCCACCCCAGTTGCCGCCACCGCCGGGGAACACGTCGGCGATGTCCCAGCCCTCGACGCCCTCGGCGTTGCCCTCGATGACGCCGAGCATCCATCCGGGGCAGGCCATGGTCGCGAAGCCGTTGTTCTGGAACGAGGCGGTCCAGTCGTCACCCCACTGCGAGTTGCGCGACGACAGCGTCTCCACGTTGCTCGTCACCGCGTCCCACACCGCCTTCAGCTCGGGGTTGTCGACCTCGATCGCGTCGTCGTCGGTCTCGAAGGGGTTCTCGACCTGGTTGAGCATCGCCTGAGCGAGGCCACCGGACGAGTCGTACCACGCCGTGTCGGGCACGGCGGCCACGAACTTCTCACCGGTGGCGAAGTAGTCGTCCCAGGTGCCCATCAGCGCGGCGACCTCTTCGCGGTCGGTCGGCAGACCGGCCTGCTCGAACAGGTCGGCGCGGTAGCAGATGCCCTCGGGGCCGATGTCGGTGGCGTAGCCGATCAGCTGGCCCTCGGAGTTGGTGCCACGCTCGACCACGAAGTCGAGCCAACGCCCGTCGAGGGCGGGGTCGGTCAGGTCCTCGAACGCGTCGCTCTCGGCAAGGACGGCCGCGATGGCGTCACCCTCGATCGCCTCGATGTCGGAGAGGCCGGAGCCCGCGGCGAGCTTGGTGTAGAGGTTGGCCTTCGCGTCGTCCCAGGTGCCGACCTTGACCTGCTTGATCTGGATGTCGTCGTGGGTGGAGTTCCACTCCTCGATGATGTCCTCGTAGCCGAACTCGTTGAACGTGGCCACGGTGATCGTGGTCTTGCCACCCTCGCCGCCCTCGTCGTCACTGCCGCACGCGGTGGTGACTCCGAGGACCAGCGCGGCCAGCGCGCCGAGGGTCAGGCCGGTCCGGATGCGGGACCGGGGACGGGGCCGGGCGACCGGCCTGAAGGTTGGGTGCGACACGGTGAACTCCTGCCGGTTGGGCGGTGAGAGCCGTGAGAGCGCTCTCACTCAGTGACGGGCGTCACCATGGCACGCGTCACAGACCTCGTCAAGAGTCACGCGTGGAAAGGCCTGGGCCGACGTACGCCATACGTGGGAGCGCTTCCATGGATGAGATGAAATCGTTACCAAGATGCCGTCGGCCGATGGGGCTACTTGTTGGCCTTGCGCGCCTGGCTGGCCGTCGGCGCTCCTTCGTCGCGCGACCGCTCGCCTCGCAGAAAGCCGACAAGTGACCCCGGACCGTCGCCATGCACGCCGGCGTGCCTCAGGGGGTCACTTGTCGGCTTTACGCGCTCGGCTCGCGGTCTTCGCGCGCGCGTTGGCGTCGAGCACGACCTTGCGGATCCGCACCGACTCGGGCGTCACCTCGACGCACTCGTCCTCGCGGCAGAACTCCAGGCACTGTTCGAGCGAGAGCTTGCGCGGCGGGATGAGCTTCTCGAAGTTGTCGGCCGTGGAGGAGCGGATGTTGGTCTGCTGCTTCTCCTTGGTGATGTTGACGTCCATGTCGTCGGCGCGGGAGTTCTCGCCGACGATCATCCCCTCGTAGACCTCGGTCGTCGGCTCCACGAACATCACGCCGCGCTCCTGCAGCGAGGTCATGGCGTACGCCGTCGCGGCCCCCTTGCGGTCGGCGACCAGCGACCCGGAGTTGCGCGAGCGGATCTCCCCGGCCCACGGCTCGTAGCCGTCGGAGATGTGGTGGGCGATGCCGGTGCCGCGGGTGTCGGTCAGGAACTCGGTCCGGAAGCCGATCAGGCCGCGCGCCGGCACCTTGAACTCCATCCGCACCCAGCCGGTGCCGTGGTTGGTCATCGACTCCATCCGGCCCTTGCGGGACGCGAGCAGCTCGGTGATGGTGCCGAGGTATTCCTCCGGGGCGTCGATGGTCAGCCGCTCCATCGGCTCGTGCACCTTTCCGTCGATCTCGCGGGTGACGACCTGCGGCTTGCCGACGGTCAGCTCGTAGCCCTCGCGCCGCATCTGCTCGACCAGGATCGCCAGCGCCAGCTCGCCGCGGCCCTGCACCTCCCAGGCGTCGGGGCGGTCGGTCGGCAGGATCTTCAGCGACACGTTGCCGACCAGCTCGGCGTCGAGCCGGTCCTTGACGAGCCGGGCGGTGACCTTGTGGCCCTTGACCTGGCCGACCAGCGGCGAGGTGTTGGTGCCGATGGTCATCGAGATGGCCGGCTCGTCCACGTGGATGAGGGGCAGCGCGACCGGGTTCTCCGGGTCGGCGAGCGTCTCGCCGATGGTGATGTCGGGGATGCCCGCGACCGCGCAGATGTCGCCCGCGCGGGCCACGTCACCCGGCTTGCGCTCCAGGCCCTCGGTGACCAGCAGCTCGGTGATCTTGACGGTCTTGACGTCGCCGTCGCGGCGGATCCACGCGACGTTCTGGCCCTTGCGCAGCTCACCGGCGTGGATGCGCAGCAGGGCCAGCCGGCCCAGGAACGGCGAGGCGTCCAGGTTGGTGACGTGGGCCTGGAGGGGGGCGCCCTGCACGTAGGTCGGCGCCGGGATCGTGTCCAGGATCGTCTTGAACAGCGGGGTGAGGTCCGAGCCGTCGGGCAGGCCGCCGTCGGCGGGCTGGGTCAGCGAGGCGATGCCGGCCTTGGCGCTGGCATAGACGACCGGGAAGTCCAGGGCGTCCTGGCCGTGGCTCTCGTCCAGTAGGTCAAGGAACAGCTCGTAGGTCTCGTCGACCACCTCGCTGATCCGGGCGTCGTGACGGTCGACCTTGTTGACCACGAGCACGACCGGCATGTCGGCGTTGAGGGCCTTGCGCAGCACGAACCGGGTCTGGGGGAGCGGGCCCTCGCTGGCGTCGACGAGCAGCACGATGCCGTCGACCATCGACAGGCCGCGCTCGACCTCGCCGCCGAAGTCGGCGTGCCCGGGGGTGTCGATGATGTTGATCGTCAGGTCGCCGTACTTCACCGCCGTGTTCTTGGCGAGGATGGTGATGCCCTTCTCGCGCTCGAGGTCGCCGGAGTCCATGACCCGGTCGACGACGGTCTCGGCCTGGTGGACGGTGAAGGCACCGGCCTGGCGCAGCATGGCGTCGACCAGAGTGGTCTTGCCGTGGTCGACGTGGGCGACGATCGCGACGTTGCGCAGCGGGGCGTGGAGGAGCTCAGGCACAAGGGTCGACTCTACGGTTCTGGGCGCTTCGCACCCGCATCGCCGATACCGTGAGAAGGGTGTCCACCGACCCCGCGGACCGCGAGCTGGCCGACTTCTGGACGTCCTATGTCGAGTCGCCGTGGCGCGGGCCGCGCTACCTGCTGCGCCACCCCCTGCGCCTCTGGGGAGCCGTTCGGGCGACCCTGCGTCTCCCGGTCGTCGAGGCGCGGCCCTCCGACATCCCGGGGGGCCGGGCGATCCGTGCGACGCTCGACGCCCGCGGACCGTTGCGGGTGCCGGCGCGGCTGCTGGGTTCGGCGATGCTCGCGGTCCCCGACGACCCGCGGGACCACGTCACCGGCCGCCGTGCCCAGACCCTGCGCCGCAAGATCCGGGCCGCCGAGCGGGCCGGGGTGACCTGCCGCTCCGTGACCGACGCAGACGAGCGGCTGCGGCTGCTCGCGCTCGCCAACCGGGCTGAGCAGAACCACCCCGATGACACCCACCGGGTCGCGACGCCGGACAACGACGACCTGCTCGATCACGACCTGTGGCTGGTGGCCGTGGATGGTGACGGGGAGCCGCTCCTGCTCTCGGTCACCCCCGTCGACGGGGAGCTGGCCACGCTGCGCTACTTCCGCACGCTGGGCCGCAGCACGGTCCACAGCGACAGCCGCTACCTGATGACGCACGCACTCGTGGCGGAGCTGTCGCGCCGCGGAGTGCGCTGGCTGATCGACACGGAGCCGCCCGGCGCGCAGAAGAACGGCCTGCGGCACTTCCAGCGGATGGTGGGATTCCGCTACGGCCGGGTCCGGCTGGCGACCTAGTCGGTTGTCCGGGCCGGTCCCTAGTCTCGGGGCCATGATCTCGGGGTCTACCTGCTTCCTGCCGCCCTACCTCCTGCGCGAGCTGGCTCTTCGGCTGCCCCAGCGGGCCGCGGAGCTCGAGCGGATGATCGCGCTCGACGAGGAGGTCAGGCTCCGGCGACAGGCGCCCGGACACACCGTTGCCCTGGTGAGGGGCCCGGCGTGGGCAGTCCACGACGCGGCGTCCGGCTCCTCGCTGCCGGGCCGGTTGGTGCGGTCGGCCGGCGATCCGGAGACCGGCGACATCGCGGTCGACGAGGCGGCCTACGGCCTGACCGGCGCACTGGCGATGCTGGACGAGGTCTACGGGCGCGCCTCCTACGACGGCGCCGGCGCGACCGTGGTGGCGACCGTCCACTACCGCCGCGACTACGTCAACGCGTTCTGGGACGGCACCCAGCTGGTCTTCGGCGACGGCGACGGCGAGGTGTTCGACAGGTTCACCAAGCCGGTCGACGTGGTCGGGCACGAGCTCGCGCACGCCTTGACCGAGCACACTGCCGGCCTCGCCTACCAGGGCCAGCCCGGCGCGCTCAACGAGTCCGTGTCAGACGTCTTCGCGGCCTGTCTCGAACAACGGCTGCGCGGGCAGTCGGCCGCCGAGGCCGACTGGCTGATCGGGTCGGACCTGTTCCTGCCCGGCGTGCAGGCGCGGGGGCTGCGGGACATGGCCGCCCCGGGGACGGCCTACGACGATCCGGTGCTCGGCCGCGACCCGCAGCCGGCCCACCTCGACGACTACGTCGAGACCCGCGAGGACAACGGCGGCGTCCACCTCAACTCCGGCATCCCCAACCGCGCCTTCCACCTCGCCGCGACCGGGATCGGCGGCTCGTCGGCCGAGGGCGCCGGCCTGATCTGGTACGCCGCCCTCACCGGCGGTCAGGTCGGTGCCCGCACCGACTTCGCCGGCTTCGCCGCGGCGACCGTCGCCGCCGCGGGGGAGCACGCCGACGTCGTACGCGAGGCATGGGAGACGGTCGGGGTCACTCCCGCCGCGACCTCGTCCACGCCGCCCGGGCCTCCGCCATCCTCCCCGACGGCCGGCCGCCGGGTCGTGGTCAGCCGGTCCGGCGGGTTCCTGGGCCGGACCGTGGCCGGCGAGCTCGACCTCGACCGGGACGGCGTTCGCGAGGTCGAGGTCGCGTCCCTGGTCGAGCGCGTCGACCTGTCCGAGGTGGCCGGCGGACTGCCCAAGCCGGACACGTATGTCTACGACTTCGACCTCTGCGGCGACCGGGCCACCGTCCCCGAGCAGCACCTCACCGCTGACCTGCGCCGGATCGCCGATCTGGTCCTGGACGGTGACCCGGCGGCCGACCCGTCGCGATAGTCCCCGACCTTCGGGACGCCGGCGCGGCGTGTCGCCGTGCCGAACGTCTGGGACTATCCCGCAGCCTGCCCGCCCAGAGCCCGGTCCAGCGCCGCCTCCACGTGCAGCGTCGTGCAGGGGAAGACGGGGATGTCGCAGTCGGCCTGGTGGATGAGCAGCTCGAGCTCGGTGCAGCCCAGGAGGACGCCCTCGGCGCCGGCGTCCCAGAGCTCGTCGATGATCTCGACGACGCGGTGCCGGGTGCGGTCGAGGACATGGCCGTGCACGAGCTCGTCGTAGATCGCGGAGTTGAGGTAGTCATGGTGGGCCGGGTCGGGGACCAGCACCTCCAGGTCGTGGGTCTCCATGCGGTCGGTGAAAAAGCCGTCGGACATGGCCACGGAGGTGCCGATGAACCCGACCTTCGTGACCCCCGCCGCCCGGCACGCGTCGGCGACGACGTCGGCGAGGTGCAGCAGCGGAATGCCGACGGCGGCCTGCACCTGGTCGGCGACCTTGTGGAACGTCGTCGTGCACAGCAGCAGGAAGTCCGCGCCCGCGCGCTCGACGCCGCGTCCGGCCTCGGCGAGCAGCGCCCCGATCTGGTCCCACTTCTCGGCGTCCTCGAGCTCGGTCAGCCGAGCGAAGTCGACGGTGCTGAGCACCAGCTTGGGGGACGAGAGACCGCCCAGCCGGCGCTGGACGCCGAGGTTGAGGTCGCGGTAGTAGGCCGCGCTGCTCTCCCAGCTCATCCCGCCGACGAGGCCGATGGTCTGCATCTCACCCATGAGGCTCACTCTTCCACGAGATCGTTCGTCGTCACTCGTCGAACACCCGGTGCACCAAGTGCTGTGCGGCCTGCGCCCGCGGCCGGATCACCACCTCGTCGACGTTGACGTGCGGTGGCCGGGTCACCATCCAGGCGATGGCATCGGCGACGTCGTCGGCGACCAGCGGCTCGGCGACCCCCGCGTAGACCGCGGCCGCCTTCTCCGCATCGCCCTTCAGCCGGACCAGCGCGAACTCCTCGGTCCGCACCATGCCGGGGGCGACCTCGCAGACCCGGACCGGCTGGTCCCACAGCTCGAGGCGGAGCGTCTCGGTGACGACCTTGGTGCCGTGCTTGGCGGCGGTATAGCCCCCACCGCCCTCGTAGGCGACCCGGCCGGCGGTCGAGCCGACGTTGACGATCGTGCCCGCGCCCGACGCCCGGCCCGAGGCGATCAGGGCCGGCAGCAGCGCCCGGGTCACCTGCATCAGGCCGATCACGTTGACGTCGTACATCGCCCGCCAGTCCTCGGTGTCGGCCTCGGCCACCGGCGCGGCACCGAACGCGCCACCGGCGTTGTTGACCAGTACGCCGAGGTGCTCGCCGACCGCGGCGGCGAGCCCGGCCACGGAGTCGGCCGAGGTCACGTCACAGACCACGGCCGTGCCGCTGATCTCGGCCGCCAGTGCCTCGATGCGGTCGGCGCGCCTGGCCGCGCAGAAGACGTGGAAGCCCTCCGCGGCCAGCCGCCGGGCGGTGGCGGCGCCGATGCCGCTGCTCGCGCCGGTGACGACCGCGGAACGGGAGTGCTCGGCCTGCTGGGGTGGGGTGGTCACGCAGACCATTCTGGTGAGGCACCCGGGACATCGGAGGCCGGGCCTGCCACACTGTCCGCCGGACTGCACATGACCTTCGGGGGGAGGTGCCCACATGTCCCACCGGACACTCGTCCGCATCGCGGGTGTGCTCGGCGGCCTCTGCTGGCTCGGCCAGGCCGCCGTCAACGACTACGAGGCCGCCTCGGCCGCGGCCAACGCGCTCTACTGGGGTGGCGCGGCACTCATCCTGGTGGCTCTCGTGGGCCTGGGTGCGTCCCTCGTGTCAGGGGCGACCTGGCTGCGCCTGATCGTCGGGCTGTGCGTCCCGCTCCTGGTCTGGTCGATCATCGAGGTCCTCCGCGCCGAGGCTTCCGACGACATCGTCGACGGTGGGCTCGGGCTCGCGCTCGCACTGATCTGCGCGGCGGCCCTGCTCGGCGGCGACGGCAGCTCGGCCGACGAGGCGGCTCCCAGGGGTGGCACCCACTCGAAGTAGAACCTCGAAGTAGAACACCCCTCCTCACTCGGGAATCGGGGGACGGACTGCAGTGTTGTGTGTCTCGGACTACCCCGGACGGAGGCATACATGGGCGAGCCCTTGCGGCGGCTGGCCATGATCAGCCTGCACACCTCCCCGCTGGACCAGCCGGGCACGGGCGACGCGGGCGGCATGAACGTCTACGTCATCGAGCTGGCCAAGCGTCTGGTGCAGCGTGGCCTCGAGGTCGACGTGTTCACCCGCGCCACGAGCTCGGCGCTGGAGCCTGCGGTCCGACCGATGGACGGGGTCACCGTCCGGCACATCCACGCCGGACCCTTCGAAGGACTGACCAAGGAGGAACTGCCGGCCCAGCTGTGCGTGTTCGCGCGCGAGGTGCTGCGCGCCGAGGCCGCCCAGCCCCTCGGTCACTACGACGCGGTCCACTCGCACTACTGGCTGTCCGGCCAGGTCGGCGCGCTGGCCAGGGACCGGTGGGGCGTGCCGCTGGTCCACAGCATGCACACGATGGCCAAGGTCAAGAACGACGCGCTCGCCGACGGTGACATCCCCGAGCCGCTCGCTCGCCTGATCGGTGAGGAGCAGGTCGTCGAGGCCGCCGACATGCTCATCGCCAACACCGACATCGAGGCCAAGCAGCTCATCGAGCTCTACGACGCCGACCCCGGCCGGGTCGAGGTGGTCCATCCGGGGGTCGACCTCGAGGTGTTCCGCCCGGTTGCGGCCGCCGAGGCGCGGGCCGGCCTGGGCATCCCCGCCGAGGCCGACGTACTCCTCTTCGCGGGCCGGATCCAGCCGCTCAAGGCCCCGGACGTGCTGCTGCACGCGGTGGCCGAGATGCTGCAGCGGGAGCCGGGGCGGCGCGGCTCGCTGATCGTCCCGGTCGTCGGCGGGCCCTCGGGTTCGGGGCTGGAGAAGCCGCAGGCGCTGGCCGACCTCGCCGCCGACCTCGGCATCGCCGACGTGGTCCGCTTCGTTCCGCCGGTCTCGCAGGACGAGCTCGCGCGGTGGTTCGCCGCGGCGACGGCCGTGGCCGTCCCCTCCTACAACGAGTCCTTCGGCCTGGTCGCCGCCGAGGCGCAGGCGACCGGCACCCCGGTCGTGGCGGCCGCCGTGGGCGGTCTGACCACGGTGGTCCGCGACGGACACAGCGGTCTCCTGGTCGAGGGCCACGACTCGCACGACTGGGCGGAGGCACTCACCCGCATCCTCGACGACCACGACCTGCGGCTACGCCTGGAGGCCGGCGCACTCGCGCAGGCGCGGCTGTTCTCCTGGGACGCGACGGCGGACCGCACCTACGAGGTCTACGAGCGGGCGGCGGCCGCGCTCCGCGAGCCGGCATGACCCACAACCGGACGACGGACGCCCGCCAGGTGGTCCGCGACTACCTCACCGAGCACGAGATCGACTTCGACGAGACCGGCGAGGGGTTGTTCAGCTTCTCGCTGCCCGGCGAGAAGAAGCTGCAGACGGCGGTGCGTCTCGACGTCGGCGGGCACGCGTTGGGTGTGCATGCATTCGTGTGCCGCAAGCCGGACGAGAACCACGAGCGCGTCTACGAGTGGCTGCTGCAGCGCAACCTGCGCCTCTACGCCGTCTCCTTCGCCATCGACGCCGTCGGCGACATCTACCTCGACGCGCGACTGCCCCTCTCGGTCCTCGACCCGGACGACCCGGCCGAGCTCGACCGCCTGCTCGGCGCCGTCCTGTCGGCCGCCGACGAGTCCTTCAACACGATCCTCGAGCTCGGCTTCGCCTCGTCGATCCGCAAGGAGTGGCAGTGGCGCCGTGACCGCGGCGAGCCGACCCACAACCTCGAGGCGTTCCGCGGCTGGCTCGAAGCCGAGGAGGAGTCCGAGTCAGCTGCCGGCGAGGACCAGGACGAACGCGACGACGGCCGGTAGCGCCTGCACCACCAGGATCCGGCGGCTGACCGTCGCAGCCCCGTAGATCCCGGCCACGACCACGCAGGCGAGGAAGAACAGCTTGACGTCGGTCGCGTCGGCGACCAGCCCCCACACGAGTCCCGCGACCAGGAAGCCGTTGTAGAGCCCCTGGTTGGCGGCCAGCGCCTTGCTCTGCTCGGCGAACGCCGGGTCCAGCCCGAACACCTGGCGCCCCGTCGGCGTGGTCCACAGGAACATCTCGAGGACCAGGAAGCCCAGATGGAGGGCGGCGACCAGGCCGACCAGAACGTCCGCGACAGCACTCACGCCGCGATCATGCTGGAGTGACGGTCTCCTCCGCCAGCGTTCGGGGCTTGCGGCGAGCCACGGCCACGCCGACGAGTGCCAGCGCACCGCCGACATAAGCCATCGTCGGCGGGACCTCGTCGAGGAACAGCCAGCCCATGACGATCGTGATCGGCGGCACGAGGTAGGTCGTCACGCCGAGACTGCTCGCGGTCATGGTGCGCAGCGCGTAGGCGAACGTGGTGAAGGCGATGGCGGTCGGGAAGACGCCGAGGTAGACGACCCACCACAGGTCGGCGGCCGACGCGTCGCGGGCGTCGCCGACGAGCTGGCCCGCGAACGGGAGGCAGACCACGGCGCCGATGGTGCAGGCGATCCAGGTGACGTGGATCGCCGGGATGGTGGCGACCAGGGGCTTCTGGAGCACCAGGCTGACCGAGTAGACCACCGCAGCGACCAGGCACAGCACCACGCCCAGCACGCTGCGGTCGCCGCTGGAGTCCGACGCGGTGGCGATCAGCGCGACGCCACCGAACGCCAGGGCGAGACCGAGCGCGAGGTAGGTGGTGAACCGCTCGTGGAGGAACGTCGCCGCGAGCAGGGCGACCAGCACCGGCGAGACCTGGATGAGCATCACCGCCGTGCCGGCATCGACGTGCTGCTCGCCGGCGTTGAGCGCGACGTTGTAGATGCCGAACCACAGCACCCCGATCGTGACGAGCGCGACCCACTGGCGGCCGGTGGGCCGGGGCACGCCGCGGCTGAGCGCGACCACACCGAGGCAGAGCGAGCCGACCAGCAGCCGGCCGAGGGACAGCGAGCCGGCGGAGAACGCGTCGGCGAGGTGGCGGATCGCCACGAACGCCGACGCCCACAGCACCAGCGTCACACCCACGGCGGCGGGCGGCAGCCACACCGGCGGGGCGGGCCGGGCCGCCTCGGAAGGACGGATCTCGGGGGCGGCGGTCACGGACCCAGCCTAGGAACGACCGCCGACATCCACGAGCGGTTATCGGTCGTCGTACGACGGTTTCGAGACATCCTCGCTGATCGGCGTCCTCGCAAGCTCGGACGCCGCGCTCGGAGATGCCGTCACAGGTCGAGCTTGTAGCCCAGGCCGCGCACGGTGACGAGGTACTTCGGGTCGGCCGGGTCGGGCTCGAGCTTGGAGCGCAGCCGCTTGACGTGGACGTCCAGGGTCTTGGTGTCGCCGACGTAGTCGGAACCCCACACCCGGTCGATCAGCTGGCCGCGGGTCAGGACCCGGCCCGGGTTGCGCAGGAACATCTCGAGCAGCTCGAACTCCTTGAGCGGCAACCGCTGCTCCTGGCCGTCGACGGTGACGACGTGCCGCTCGACGTCCATCCGGACCGGGCCGGCCTCGAGGGTCGTCGGCGCCAGGTCCGGTTCGATGCCGCGGCGCAGCACCGCCCGGATGCGAGCGACCAGCTCGCGCGGGGAGTAGGGCTTGGTGACGTAGTCGTCGGCACCGAGCTCGAGCCCGACGACCTTGTCGACCTCGTCGTCCTTGGCGCTGACCATGATCACCGGGACGCTGGAGGTCTGCCGGATGGTGCGGCACACCTCGGTGCCGGGGATGCCGGGGAGCATCAGGTCGAGGAGCACGATGTCGGCCCCGTTGCGGTCGAACTCGGCCAGCGCCGCGTTGCCGTCGGCGGCGACCGCGACCTCGAACCCTTCCTTGCGGAGCATGTAGGCGAGGGCCTCGCTGTAGCTGACCTCGTCCTCGACGACGAGCACTCGGGTCACGAGCGCACTCCTTCTTGTTCGGCTTGCACGGGTTTCACTGGTCCCTGCTCGGTGGTCTCGTCGGCGTCGTGCAGGGCGGTGTCCTCGTCGGGCACGTGCTGGGGCAGCGTGAGCGTGAACGTCGACCCCTGCCCCTCCACTGACCAGACCCGCACCTCGCCGCCGTGGGTCGCGGCGACGTGCTTGACGATCGAGAGTCCCAGGCCCGTGCCGCCGGTGGAGCGGTGCCGCGCCGGGTCGATCCGGTAGAAGCGCTCGAAGATCCGGTCGATCTCACCGTGCGGGATGCCGATGCCCTGGTCGACCACCGAGACCTCGACGTTGCCGTCGACGGCCTTGGTGGAGACCAGCACCGTCGAGTCCTCCGGCGAGTAGGACACCGCGTTGGAGACCAGGTTGGCCACCGCGGCGGTGACCTGCTTCTCGTTGCCGAGCACCTCCAGCCCCGGAGTCCCGGACGTGACGACCTCGATGCGCTTCGAGCTGGCGTCGATGGCGCTGGAGTCGACCGCGAACCCGAGCACGTCGTCGAGGAACACCCGGGTGGGGGTCTCGAGCGGGTCGGCGGCCTGGAGCCGGGACAGCTCGATGATCTGCTGGACCAGCCGGCCGAGCCGGTCGGTCTCGGTGAGCATCCGCTCCGCGAACCGCTTGACCGCCTCGGGGTCCTCGGAGGCCTCGGCCACCGCCTCGGACAGCAGCCGGATGGCGCCGACGGGGGTCTTGAGCTCATGGCTCACGTTGGCGACGAAGTCGCGGCGTACCTCCTCGATGCGTCGCTCCCGCGTACGGTCCTCGACCAGCGCCAGCACCAGCCGGCTGCCCAGCGGCGCGACCCGGGCGGTGACGTGGCGCGCCGGCTCGCCCGCGCGGCCGATCACGAGCTCGACCTCACGGATCTGGCCGTCCCGGCGCACCTGCGCGACCACCTCGCTCAGCTCCGGGTTGACCACCTGCGACCCGCGGACCAGGCCGAAGGCGTAGGCCGGTGCGGACGCCTTCACGACCAGGTCGGCGTCGTCGACGACGACCGAGCTGCTGCGCAGGACCGAGAGGACCGCAGCGACCTCCGGGGGGACCACGGGTGGCGGGACGACCAGCGCGGCAGACTGCTGCCGGTCGCTGATGTGCCAGGCGAGCACCGCGCCACCGGCGACGACGGCGCCGATGACCGCGGCGAGGAACGCCTGGAACGTCGGATCCACGTCTTCAGGGTATTGCCTGGTGAGACGGGTCTTGACCGACGGCGACGCGGCTTCGAAACGTTCACCGCCCGTTCACGTCGTCACCCCGACTGGTCATGTCGTGCGCCTAGGCTCACGGGTATGCGTGAGGCCTTCCATGAGCAGCTCGACTCGATCTTCGTCGACCTGGCCGCGATCTGCGCCAGGGTCCAGGACGCCGTACACCTGGCGACCGAGGCGCTGTTGACCGGTGACAGCGAGACCGCCGAACGGGTGATCAGCGCCGACGTCGAGATCGACCTGGCCCGGGAGCGGATCGAGGACCAGGCGTTCACCCTGCTCTCCCTGCAGCAGCCGGTCGCCGGTGACCTGCGCACCGTCGTGGCCGCCTTGCGGATGGTCACCGAGCTGGAGCGCATGGGCGACCTCTCCGTCCACGTCGCCAAGATCGCCCGCCTGCGCGTGCCCAACGTCGCCGTGCCCGTGGAGGTGCAGCCGACCGTGGCGAAGATGGCCCAGGTGGCCGAGCACATGGTCCAGCAGCTCAGCGCGATCATCACCGACCGCGACGTGGCCGCCGCCATCGAGCTCGGCCGCGACGACGAGGTCATGGACGGCCTGCGGCGTACGTCGTTCACCGAGCTGCTGTCCGACGACTGGAGCTATGGGGTCGAGGCGGCCGTCGACGTGGCCCTGCTCGGCCGCTACTACGAGCGGATCGCCGACCACGCGGTCTCGGTGGCCAACCGGGTGGTGTTCGTCGTGACGGGCGAGAACCCGGGAGCTGTTTCTCTACCCTCGTGAGCTTCGGCCCCGGGGCCACGACGACGCTCGCTGGTTCTCTACCCTCGTGAGCTTCGGCCCCGGGCCCACGACGACGCTCGCTCCGCTCGCGGGCTTCGCCGTCGTCGTGGCCGCCGGAGCCGATCACGAGGCGCGCTCCCTCCGGTCGCAACGCTCGCTTCGCTCGCACGTGGGCTGACGATTACCTGCCTTGGGCAGCCACCTGCGCGGCTGCGGCAGCCGCGGCCTCGGGGTCGAGGTAACGGCCGCCGGGGACGGTCGGCTGGAGGTCGTCGTCGAGCTCGTAGAGCAGCGGCATGCCGGTCGGGATGTTGAGGCCGGCGATGTCGTCGTCGCTGATGCCGTCGAGGTGCTTGACGAGGGCGCGCAGCGAGTTGCCGTGCGCAGCCACGAGCACGGTGGCACCGCTGCGCAGGTCGGGGACGATGCCGGACTCCCAGTAGGGAAGGAACCGCTCGATGACGTCCTTGAGGCACTCGGTCCGGGGCATCTCGGCGCCCAGCGAGGCGTACTGCGGTAGTCCCGCCTGGGAGAACTCGGAGTCGTCGTCGATCGGCGGGGGCGGTGTGTCGAACGAGCGGCGCCAGAGCATGAACTGCTCCTCGCCGTACTGCTCGAGGGTCTGCTTCTTGTTCTTGCCCTGGAGTGCGCCGTAGTGGCGCTCGTTGAGCCGCCAGTCGCGGCGGACCGGGATCCAGTGGCGGTCGGCGACGTCCAGCGCGATGTGCGCCGTGGTGATCGCGCGGCGCAGCAGCGAGGTGTGCACGAGGTCTGGCAGCAGCCCGGCCTCGGCGAGCAGGCGGCCGCCGTGCTCGGCCTCGGCCTCGCCCTTCTCGCTGAGCGGGACGTCGACCCAGCCGGTGAACAGGTTCTTGGCGTTCCAGTCGCTCTCGCCGTGGCGGAGCAGGACCAGGGTGAGTGTCATCTAGTGCCCCTCGCCACCGGCCGGAGGCGCCTCGAACTCGCAGTCGTAGGGGATGAACTCCGAGTCCTCGGTCAGGTCCAGGCCCTCGTAGTGGTCGCAGGCGGTCACGACGGGGACGTTGAGCCCGATCGTGTTGCCGTCGGCGTAGGTCAGCGTCAGCGGAAGCATCTGGCCGGCGTCGAAGTCGCCGGCCACCAGGATCCCGCCCTCCTCCGCGAGGTTGACCGCGTCGCCCGGGGCCACCTCCACGGGCTCGAAGTCGTCCACCTCGAGCTCGGCCCCGGCCACGCCGTTGAGCGAGATGTCGGTCTCTGAGTTGTTGACCAGGGTGAGGACGAGAGTGCCCTCGTTGGGCTGCGCCGCGACGACGACGGCGGCCAGCACGTCCACACCGCCGTCGGAGGCGTTGGTCCCGTCGCCCGGGGTGTAGGGCTGGTCGGTCGCCAGGTCGAAGCCGCAGGAGGTGAGACCACCGAGGGACAAGACAAGGGCCCCGGTCATGAGCGCCAAGGGGCGTCGCAGCTGCATGCGCACACCCTAATGGGGCTACTGCGCGAGGCCGACCGAGGTAGCCGCGAACGCGAGCCCCACCGCGACGCCGACGGTGTAGACCGAGGAGACCCAGAGGAGCCGCGAGGCCCCGAGCCGCAGCCCCAGCTTGAGGGGGAGGTAGGTCCAGCCGTCGGCGTTGTCCGGCACGAGACCCCACAGGGCGCGGAGGAAGTGGACGCCGATCCCGAGCGCCGCAGCCAGGACGGTGACCAGGATCTCCGGCGGCGCACCGTTGTCCTGCCCGCCCCAGCCGCCGTAGGAGAGGAACGCCGGCATCAAGCCGAACGACGCCGCCCACGGCACCCACGAGAAGAAGCCCTTGCGGATCCAGATCCAGGTGCCCAGCACGGCGACGCCGAGCGAGATCAGGTAGGCCCCACCGGCGTAGACGCCGTTGGCGACCGACAGGGGTACGACGACGAACACCCCGACCGCCAGCACGAACCAGACCGTGCCCGGGTCGAGCCGCCCGTCGGCGACCGGCTTGCCGGTGGCCTGGTGCCGGGCGTCGCGGTGCCGGTCGACCAGGTCGTTGAACCACCCCAGGCAGGCCTGGCCGACGAGCACGGTGCCCATGACCAGCAGGAACTCCCGGGTGGGACGGCCCGCCAGGGCGGCCGCGACACCCATCGCCAGCGCGGTGACGATCGCCTGTCGTGGGTGGGCGGCCTGGACGAGCAGCAGAGGAGTGAGGTTGCGCAGCGAGAAGGGCCGAGGCTCCTCCACGGGCTCCGGCTCCTCCACCGGCTCCGGCTCCTCCACAGGCTCCGCGACGGCGTCCCCGGGGTCTGCCACGTCCTCCCGCCGGCGCCGCCGGCCGATCCCGACCATGTCCGGCAGTATCGACCACGCGTCCGGCCCGCGAGGCCCGACGGGCCCTTTCACCTGCGACTTCGTGGTTCTCGACGCCCCCGCGAAGGGTGGTGCGACGTGGGCTGCACCACACCGAGCCGAGATCTGTCAAGTGCGGATTGTGGCTCTGACCTGCGGAAACACCGAATCTGTCGAGGGATCTGCGTGGTAACATTGAGTACCGAACAAAGGGGAACGCAGCATATGACTTTCACCGTCGGCGAGACCGTCGTCTACCCGAACCACGGCGCCGCGATCATCGAGGACATCGAGACGCGGACCATCAAGGGGGAGGACCGGGAATACCTCGTTCTCCGGATCGTCGCTCAGCAGGACCTGGTCGTGCGCGTCCCCGCGTGCAACCTGGACCTCGTCGGCGTCCGCGACGTGGTGGACAAGGAGGGCCTCGACCGGGTCTTCGACGTCCTGCGTGCCGCGCACGTCGAGGAGCCCACCAACTGGTCGCGCCGCTACAAGGCCAACCTCGAGAAGCTCCACAGCGGAGACGTCATGAAGGTCGCCGAGGTCGTCCGCGACCTGTGGCGCCGCGAGCGTGACCGTGGCCTGTCGGCGGGCGAGAAGCGGATGCTGGCCAAGGCGCGCCAGATCCTGGTCTCCGAGCTGGCCCTGGCCGAGCACACCAACGAGGACAAGGCGGAGGCCATCCTCGACGAGGTGCTCGCCTCCTGACCGGACGCACCCACGACGACCGAGACCCCCGGGACCACGATCCCGGGGGTCTCGACATTTCCGCGTTCGGCCTGGTCCTCGACCAGGACCGCGGCTCGCTGCCCTTCGCTCTGGTGCACGGGGAGCCGCTGGTGGCGTGCGCCGCCTGGGCACTCGGCGAAGCCGGCGTGACGCTCGTCGACGCCGGCACACCCTGGTCGTCCCTGGTCGCCTCGGGAGAGCCGGTCGTCCTCCACGACCCGCTGTGCCCCCTCACCCCGCCCGAGTTCATCGCAACCTGCGTCGCGGCCTGCTCGGACGCCGTCGTGGTCGCCGTCCGCCCGGTCACCGACACGGTGAAGGTGGTCGCCGACGGCTACGCCGGCAGCACGATCGATCGCGACGGGCTGGTCCAGGTGGTGTCACCGGTGGTCCTCCCGCCCGACCTCGTGGCGGCGCTGCCTGGCCTGCCCAGCACCCACCTCCCCGAGCTCGTGGCCCGGCTCGCCGAACTTCACCCGGTGGTGACGATCGAGGCCCCGCCCGCCGCCCGCCGGGTGACCGGTCCGGACGACCTCCCGCTGCTGGAGGCGCTCACCGCTCACTGAGCCGTGCCGCGACCCCGACATCGTCGGGGAACGTGATCTTGAGGTTCGTGGCACCGCTGGACACCGCCGCGACGCGGCCCGACGCGTATCGCTCGAACGTCGCCGCCGTGTCGGTGCCCTCGAAGCCGTCGGCCTGCGCCGCCCGGTAGGCCGCGAGCAGTGGCCCGGCCCGGAACGCCTGGGGGGTCTGGACGCCGACCAGGTCGCCCCCGACGGCGGTGAGGTCCGACCGGACCAGTCCGTGGAGTGGCGCCACGGGGAGCGCGCCGCCGTGCTGGCGGGCCGACTCGAGGACGGCCCGGAACAGTGCAGCCGAGGCCAGGGGCCGGGCGCCGTCGTGGATCACGACGGCGTCCAGGTCGCCGTTGTCGATCTCGGCCGCCAGGACCTGCAGCGCCTGCCACTCCGAGCCGTGCCGGCTCGCACCGCCGGTCACGAGCAGCGCCTCCCGCGCACCGAGCAGGGGAGCGACGGCGTCCCGGACGGCTGACTCGTCGCCGGCGCGCACGACCAGCACGATCCGGCGTACGTCGTCGAGCGCCAGTGCCGTGCGCACCGACCAGGCCAAGACCGGAACATCCCCAAGCGGGAGGAGCACCTTGTTGGTGTGCGCACCCACCCGGCTCCCGGAACCGGCGGCGAGGATCACGACGGCGGCGGGCACGGCCCGACGGTAGCCCGAGGCCGGGGCGTGCGGGTTCACATGCTCGTTACACAGCAGCGCCGAGCCGAAACCTGCCTTGCCTACGGTCGGCTCCGTGACACCGTCTCGGACCGACGCTCTCGAGGAGTGGCAGCCGGTGTGTCAGGTGGCCGAGCTCGAGGTGGCGCGGGGGGTCGCGGCGCTGGTCCACGGTCAGGCCGTGGCGATCTTCCGGTACGACGAGGACACCGTCTACGCGCTGGCCAACCACGACCCGTTCTCCCGTCAGTCCCTGCTGGCCCGGGGCATCGTCGGCTCCCGGGAGGGTGTGCCGTTCGTGGCCTCGCCGCTGCACAAGCACGCGTTCGACCTGCGGACCGGCCAGTGCCTGGAGGACCCGCACGTGTCCGTGGCGGCCTACGACGTCAAGGTGGTCGACGGCGTGGTGATGGTCGGACACCGCAAGACCGCGGCCTGAGCGGTCAGACGTCCCGGGCACCCGCCGGGGCCAGCTGCCGCGGCACCACGCGGCGGATCAGCAGCCAGATCGCCAGCGGGAGGCCGAGGAAGTAGAACGCCGAGGTCGCGAACAGCGGCGACTGCGGGTCGTGGATGACCTCGTGCCAGTTGAGGATCGTCACGGACAGGAGCAGGTAGCCCACGAACATGAGGGTGCGCGACTCGCGAGGCAGCCGCTTGCTCGACTCGGTCGTGAAGCCGGACCCGCTGAGCAGTGTGTAGAGGACGCCGAAGACGACCACGACGACACCGGGCAGGCCGAGCAGCCCGCCGAGGAACGACAGGTAGTCGCCACGGCTGATCACCAGCCAGGAGAAGACCACCACCGCCAGGAGCAGCGAGACCTCGCCGGTGTCGACCCGGCGCCAGCGGACCAGCAGCCAGCCCAGCGCCACGAGGGTGACGCCGACGTCGATGGTCGGGTAGGAGAAGCCCCAGCTCAGCTCGGTCGCGGCATCGATCCAGGCGGGGAGGTTCCAGGCGCCGAGGATCAGCAGCCCCGAGCCCAGCTCGCGCGAACGCTGCGGACCCAGCCGCGCCGACCCGGTGCGGAGCAGCCAGATCCCGAAACCCAGGCACAGGACCGACGCGACGATCGGGATGGCGTCGGAGAGGGTGTCGACCGGGTAGTCGTCGGAGTACTCGACCGCCCAGGCGTCCTCGGTGACCGTGAAGATCAGCTGCCCCAGGCCCACCACCACCAGGGCGCCGAGGACGGCCGCGGAAAGCACGAAGGAACCGGTCATCGTGAGCCGCTCCTTGACCTCGTCGACGTGGGTGTCCGTGCCGGCGGGGGTGGACCGCAGGACGTACGCCGAGACGCCGGCCATCAGGCCCAACACCAGGAGCGTCCTCACCACGGCGACCGGCTGGTGGGCCAGCACCGTCGACCAGTAGTCGAAGTGCCGGACGACCGCGAACCAGAGCTTGACCAGGATCACCGCGAGCAGGGCCGCCTTGAGCCACCTCAGCAGCCGGGCCTGGGCGGACCGCACCGGTTCGGCCAGGCTGGTGGAGACATCGGTCGCGAAGTCCACGATCGCCACCGCGGTGATGAAGACCAGCGGGATGAGCAGGCCGTCGATGCCGGTGAAGGCGCTGTGGATCAGGGACTGCACGTTGCCGCGGAAACCCGCGTCGCTGAACGCGGTCTCCATGCCGAGGTGTGCGACGGCCATCGCCGCGAACCCCAGCAGGCTGAGGGCGCGCAGCACCGCCGTCGTCCAGCCCAGCCGGGCCCTGATCCTGGCCGGGAGCAGCGACAGCGCCGCAGACAGGACCAGCGCGCCGCACGGCGTCCAGAAGCCGATCCGGAGCATCAGGTCGCCCTGGGTGAGCCACCAGCTGTCGGAGACCTCGACCACCGCGGGGACTCCGAGGATCGACACCGTGCCGAGGTAGAGCCCGGCCACCGTCACCCGCACCCCTGGCGACGCGTCGAGGGCGCCCCAGACGATCAGCGCCAGCGCCAGGAAGAGCGCGACCAAGGTGACCGGGACAAGGCCGTCTGGGACGAAGAGCGGGTCCGCGAGGATGGTCAGGGGCAGCAGGTCCCCGCGCCGCCACAGGTCGCCGAAGAGCAAGGACCCCAGCAGCAGCACCATGGCCACCAACCCGGAGCGGGCGAGCAGCCGCTCGGGACCGGAGAGGCCGTCGAGGCGCAGCCGGCCGGTGCGCACCGGGTCCCTGAACGTGGTCACCCAGAGCGGGCCGAGCGTGGTGCGCGCCCCGCGCGCAAGCCCACGGGCCATCCGCCGGCGGCGGATGGAGGGGTCGTGAGTCGCCGTCTCGACCTCAGTCACGGGACACCTCGAGCACGGCCACGTTGATGCCGAACTCCGCCGTGGTGGGCACCAGCAGCTCACCGTCAGGTCCCGCGCCCACGATCGGCAGCACGGTGTCGTTCGCGGACGGCGGCTCGTAGGAGCCGAGGAACCGGCCGGTCGCAAGGTCGAGAGTGACGACCCGGACGTCGCGCTGGAGCAGATCCTCGCCGCGCCCCCGCTCGGCAAGATGTACGACGTTGTCGGACGCGACTGGTGTCCCGGCCGCCGCCGACGCCATCCGGTAGGTCCACAGGACCTCGCCGGTCTCGGCGTCCAGCGCTGTCACGAGTGACTGGCCGTCCACCGCGACCACGACACGCGAGTCCACCGCGGTGCCGATCGCGAACGCCCCGGACGCCAGCTGGTGTCGCCACAGGACCTCGCCGGTCCTCAGGTCGGCCGCGACGACGTCGGTGCGCTCGAGGTTCGGTGACGTGGCGTCGAATCCGGTCAGCTGCGCGTAGACAGCGTCCTGGTCGGCGGCGATCGGCACGTAGCCGACCGAGTCGGCCAGGTCGCCGCCGAGCTGCCAGACCACGTCGCCGGTGCGGCCGTCGTAGCGGGTCAGGGTGCTGCCGGCGTACGCCACGTCGCCGCCGGCGAGGGGCAGGGGCACCGAGGTGCCCGCGGTGCCCACGACCGGCGCGGCCCAGCGCCTCTTGCCGGTCTCGAGGTCGACCGCGACCAGGCCGACCTCGCGGATCGGGACGAACGCGACGCCGTCGGCGACCGCGGGGAAGGTGCCGAAGAACGCCTCGGTGGCCGCGACCTTCCACAGTCGCTCTCCGGTTGCGCCGCGGACCCCCCAGACCTCGTCACCCTTCGGCACCACGACGACGCCGTCCCCTGCCGCCAGGCCCACCGTGGTGCCGAGCCCTTCCTGCAGCAGCGTGGCCGCACCGAGACCGGTGCTGCGGTGGAGGGTGCTGTCGTAGTCGAGCCCGTAGACCGCCTCCCCGTCCAGGACCGGGGCGGCGGTGAGCCCCTGCGGGAAGACGTAGGGCTCGACGGTGTAGGCCACCCCACGGGGCCGATCGTCTTCACGGCGGATCGGGTAGGCATAGCTGGTGTAGGCGAAGTCGGGTGCCTCGGCCAAGGCGGTGACGACGACGTCGCCGCCCACCAGGCCGATCGGGGTGTCGACGGTCAGGCGCGCGTCGGGGGTCGGCGCGGGGAGATCCCAGGTCTCCCGCACCGTCCCGTCGTCGAGGCCGAGCACGGTGACGCGACCTCTCTTGCCGACGACCATCACCTCGTCGCCGACGACGGCCGGAGCGACCTCCATGTCGGAGAGCCGCCGGGACCACACCAGCTCGCCGTCGTCCATGTCGAACGCCTCGACCCTGGCAGCGACGGTGACCGTGACGACCAGGTCCTCTGCGACGGCGACCGGCTCGGAGGGGAACGAGCGACCGCGGGCCTGCCATGTCAGGTCGCCATCGTCCAGGTCGTAGGCGACCAGTACGCCGTCGCCGTCGACCGCGAGGACCTCGTCGTCGCCGAGAGCGGGACCGAAGTCCAACCCGTTGGACAGCCCGGCGGTCCAGAGCTGCTCGCCGTCGTCGAGGTCCAGGGCGGTCAGCGTGCCCGACCGGTCGCCGACCACCAGCACGTCGTCCTCGACGGCGGGTGCACTGCGGATCAGGCCCCCGACCTCGGCGCTCCACTGCTCCTCGCCGTCGTCCGGCGACAGGGCGATGACCGACCCGTCCTCTACCGCCACCACGACCAGGTTCCCGGTGGCCACCGGCGTGGCGCTGACGACGTCGTCGAAGCGGTGCACCCACTGTGCCGAGCCATCGGCCAGCGACAGCGCCCAGAGGTTCTTGGACGCGTCCGCGACCAGGACCTGGTCGTCGTTGATGGTCGGGGTGGCCACGATCGGCGGGGTCAGCGACACCTGCCACCGGAGCTCGCCGTTGGCCGCGTCGCGGGCGGACACCAGGCCGTCCTGCTCGCCCAGCACGACGGTCCGGCCGTCGGAGACCGGCGACATCCCCGAGAACTCGTCGCGGGACTCGGTCCAGGCCAGCTCGCGCCCGAGCTCTCCGTCGGGGACGGCGTGGCTGCGACGCAGGTCGAAGCCCGCCGTGGAGGGGGCGTCCTCGGCGTCCGCGGCCGGAGCGGCCGGGGTGGCGGGGTCGATCTCGTCGGGCACCGGGCCCAGCACGATCTTCTGCTCCGGCCCCTGGAAGCTGACCAGCTCCTCGGTGATGTCGACGCCGTCCCGCTCGACGACGTCCCGGCTCTTCACGATGCCGATGTCGGGGCAGGTCCACTCGACGAGGACCTCTGTCTCACCCTTGTCGCTGTCCGTGAGGTCGATGGTGCTCGTGGTCTCGGCACACCCGGAGAAGGTGCGGCCGCCCACCTCGACGTCTCCGACGTCGGTCACCTCGGCCTCGTAGGCGTAGGGCACCGTGCCCACCATGCCGTCGTAGGACCACGTCGTGCCCAGGGTGGGTGGGGTCTTGGCCGCGGTGGCCGCCGGGGTGACGTCGATCTTCTCGCCGCCCAGGATCAGGCCGTGCTGGAGCAGCTCGTCGCCGTCGACGGAGAGGTAGATCTCGACCGCCTGCCGCCCGCGACCGGGATAGGCGTCGTGCACGCTCGACACCCGGGTCATCTCGGTCAGGCCGCGGTCGGTGATCAGCTGGGCCGGCCCCAGCACCTGGCGTACATGGCGTCCGGACGGCTCGCCGTGGTCGAGGACGCGGTAGACCCAGGTGGTGCCGGGGTCGAGCGGCGACACCTGGTCCATCGCCGCGTCGGGGTCGTCGGTCCGGGTCACGCTGATCGAGGCGGCCAGGGTGACCGGGACCAGCACGACAGCGGGCACCCAGGCGGCGACGCTGCGCAGGCGGCTCATCCGGCCCGGCCCAGGAGCAGGGCGGTTGCCAGTGCGGCCACGCCCTCGCCCCTGCCGGTCAGGCCGAGTCCGTCGGTGGTCGTGGCGGACACCGTGACCGGTGCGTCTGCTGCGGCGGTCAACGCCGCCTGCGCCTCGGCGCGCCGGGGCCCGAGCCGGGGCCGGTTGCCGATGACCTGGACGGCGGCGTTGCCGATCTCGAAGCCCGCGGCCCTCACCAGGCGGGCGGTCTCCCCGAGCAGCGCCACGCCGGACGCTCCGGCCCAGGCGGGGTCCGCGGTGCCGAACTGCTCGCCGAGGTCGCCCAGCCCGGCCGCGGACAGCAGCGCGTCGCAGATCGCGTGCGCTGCGACGTCGCCGTCGGAGTGTCCCTCCAGGCCGTGCGTCTCGTCGGGCCACGACAGGCCGGCGAGACGCATGGGCACGCCCTCGGTCAGCCGGTGGACGTCAGAACCCACCCCCACCCTGATGTCCACCGACGCATCATGCCTCCTCGACACGGGGAACGGCGGCAACTCTGCGCGACAATCGTGCTGTGACGACGTTCCGCGGTGCCTGGTCGGTCGCCGGCCTGACCGCGGGCGCGGCCGGACTGGCCACCAGCTACTTCGCGGCCATGGCGCTGACCATCCGCGAGTCGCCGGTGGTGGCCGTGGCCGAGCTCGTCATCAAGCTCACCCCCGGACCGGTCGCCGAATACCTCATCTCGCTGGTCGGCAAGCTCGACAAGCCGCTGCTGCTCCTCGGCATCTTCGCCTTCCTGGCGGCGGTGTTCGCCTGGGCCGGCCGCCTCGCCCGGCGCAGCTGGTGGGCGCCCGCTGCCGTCTACGCCGCGCTGGCCGCGGTGGGCGCGGTCGCGGTCTCGACCCAGCGCGGCGCGGCGGTCATCGACGTCCTGCCGGTCGCCATCGGCTTCGTGACCTGGCTGGTGACCCTGTCGCTGCTGACGGACCCGCTGCGGGCCGCCGAAGAGGCGGCGGGCCAGGGAGTGGAAGCGGGCCCGGTTGGCGAGACCGCCCACACCCGGCGGGCCTTCGGGGTCCGGGTCGGGGTGCTGGTCGCCGCCGCTGGCGTGCTGGGCGTCGCGGGCCGGGTCGTCGGTCGCGGGCGCCGTCACGTCGAGGAGGTCCGCGGGCTGCTCCGCCTCCCTCAGGTCACCCGCCCCGAGGTCCCGGACGGCGCCAGCCTGGGGGTGGATGGCATCACCGAGTGGATGACCCCGAGCGACAGCTTCTACCGGATCCACACCGCGATCGTCGTACCCGCCATCGAGCCGACCGACTGGTCGCTCCGGATCCACGGGATGGTCGAGCGGGAGATCACGCTGACCTACAGCGACCTCCTCCAACGGCAGTTCACCGAGGCGTGGGTGACGCTGAGCTGCGTCAGCAACGAGGTCGGCGGCGACCTGATCGGCAACGCGTGGTGGAGCGGGGTCCGGCTGGCACCGATCCTCGAGGAGGCCGGGATCCTGCCCGGTGCCGATGCGGTGCTGCAGACCTCGGACGACGGATGGACCTGCGGCACGCCGCTGGCCGCGCTCACCGACGATCGCGACGCGATGCTGGCCCTGGCGATGAACGGCCGGCCGCTGCCGATCGACCACGGGTTCCCGGTGCGCACCCTGGTGCCCGGTCTCTTCGGCTACGTGTCGGCGACGAAGTGGCTCCGGGAGATGGAGGTCTCCACGTTCGCCGAGATCACGGCCTACTGGACCGAGCGCGGCTGGGCCGAGCGCGGACCGGTGAAGATGTCGTCCCGCGTCGACGTGCCGCGCTCGGGCGAGGAGGTGCCGGCGGGCGAGGTCGTCTTCGGCGGCGTCGCCTGGTCGCAGCACACCGGCATCGCGGAGGTCGAGTTCTCACTGGACGGCGGCGCCTGGCGGGCCGCGGATCTCGCCACGGTCCCCAACGACGACACCTGGGTGCAGTGGTGGGGGGTCGTGGACGTCGAGCCGGGGGACCACTTGGTCCGGGTCCGGGCGGTGGACCGCGACGGCAAGGTCCAGACCAGCGTCGAGCAGGGCGTGCTGCCGGACGGCGCCACTGGCCTGCACGTGCGTGACTTCTCCGCCGCGTAGTCGGACATAGTGGGCGCATGGCGCAGCACGGCAAGGACTTCGCAGGCCGGGTCGGCGGGGCATTGGTCGTCGGCGGCAGCGGCGGCATCGGCCTGGCGATCGCCCGGATGCTCGCGAGCAGGGGCTGCGACGTCGCCCTGACCTACCGCTCCCGCCCGGAAGCCGCCGAAGCGGTCGTCGACTCGGTCCGCGGGTGGGGCGTGCGGGGAGCGGCGTACCAGCTCGACGTCACCGACCCGGCCCGGGCGTCCGAGGTGGTCGCCGAGGTCGCGACGGCGTACGACGGTCTGCACACGCTGGTGCACGCCGCCGGCCCGCACGTCCCGATGGTCCACCTATCGGCCGTGCCGGCCGAGCAGATGGCCGAGCAGATGGCCTCGGACGCGAGCGGGTTCTTCAACCTCGCCCGCCCGGCGCTGCCCTACCTGCGTGAGGCCGAGGGCTCGATCGTCGCCGTGACCACAGCCGCGACCGCGCGCTACCCCGTGCGCGACGGACTCTCCTCGGCCCCCAAGGCCGCGGTCGAGGCGATGGTCCGGGCGCTGGCCGCCGAGGAGGGCCGCTTCGGGGTGCGTGTCAACTGTGTCGGCCCCGGCATGCTCACCGACGGCATGGCGGCCCGGCTCATCTCCTCCGGCGAGCTGAGCGACGACGCCCTGGCCATCACCCGGGGCAACATCCCGCTGCGCCGGTTCGGCACCGCCACCGACGTCGCCGAGGCGGTCTGCTTCCTCGCCTCCGACCGGGCGGGTTTCATCTCCGGACAGAAGCTCGACGTCGATGGTGGCTACTCCGTCTGAACCCACGCGTGCGAGCGAAGCGAGCGTTGCGAGCGGAGCGAGCGCGCCCCGTGGGTGCCGGGCCGAAGCTCACGGGGGTTATGGAAGGGCGTGGGCCTCGTCGCGGATGACGTAGACGACGCCGCCGGAGCCGCCGAGCCACGCAGCCTCGAGCTCGGCGCGGTCATAGGTGCGGCGGACGCCGCTGCGGCTGCGCGAGGCGGGGTCGTTGACGACGACGTCGCCAGTGGCGGTGAAGCCGACGATGACGAGCAGGTGCCCCGCGCTCGACGAGATCGGGGCACCGGTCAGCTCTCCGCTCCCGAACGACAAGGACGCCACCAGCGGGATCCCAGCCGCGATGTACTTCTCGGCGGCGCGCAGGTCCGGCAGCCGGGTGACGAACGCGTCGCCGGCCAGCGAGGCCGCGAAGGCGGTGTTGAACACCCAGTTGCCGGTTCCCTCGTACGCCGCGTCGTAGGTCGCCCGAGCCGCCTGGTCGACCCACGGGTCGGTGTGGTCCGCGCCGACCCAGGCGTACGCCGAAGCGTCGGGCAGCCGGTCGTAGTAGCCGAGCACCATGGACGTGGAGGTGGGGGAGCACCAGGCCTCGCCGCCGCCGCCGTACTTCGGCGAGTGACCGACGTGGGCCATCTGCGAGTAGCGCGGCACCTCGAGCGTGATGCCCGCGGCCGGGCCCGGGGCGGACACCGACGGCAGGCCGGCAGGCAGCCGGGTCGCGACGGCGTGCAGGGCGTCCACGGCCGGTGACCGCGAGCTCGCCCCGCTGCGGCGCATCAGCCGGACCTGCACCTGGTAGGACGCCGCCCCACCGGGGTCCTTGACCTTCCAGGTGTCCACGGCGACGTCGGCCAGGTCATCGCCCTGGCCGGCCACCGACGTCCGGCGCACCCGGCGGTCACTCGCGGCCCAGCGCCCGAGGATGTCCCAGCTCGAGGTCTGCTCGCCGACCCGGCCGCGGACCCGCACCTCGACCCAGCTGTTGCGTGGCGTGACGGCCTGCCACGACCCGATCAGCTCGGTGACGCCGAACCCGGGCGAGGTCCAGGCCGAGGTCCACTGGCCCACGTCGTAGGTCGTGCCGCGGTAGCGGCGGGACAGCGCGGTCTTGGTGAGCACCAGCGAGCCCTTGCGCACCCGGACGCCCTGCTTGTTGCCCGTGCGCCAGTCCTGGCCGAGGTCCCACGACGAGTCGAAGATCAGCCGGACCGGGCCCTTCGCCGCCGCCGGGGCGTGCGCGGAGGACGTTACCGGCGCGACGGCCAGCGTCAGCGCAAGGACGAGGGCGGGCAGGAGCCGGGACACCACGCCACGCTAAGTCACACAGGTCCCACCTGTATCGCGAATCGGCGGCGAGTCGGTAGGTGGGCCACCTCTCCCTAGACTGAGGCCGGTGAGGCTCTACGACACCCAGACCCGCGAAGTCCGTGACTTCGTGCCGCTCCAAGCGGGCAAGGCCGGGCTCTACGTCTGCGGTCTCACGGTCCAGTCCGAGCCGCACGTCGGCCACGTCCGCTCGGCCGTCAACTTCGACGTCCTGCAGCGCTGGCTGCGGCATCGCGGCTTCGAGGTGACGTTCATCCGCAACGTCACCGACATCGACGACAAGATCCTCGTCAAGGCCGCTGAGCAGGGCCGCGCTTGGTACAACCTCGCCTATGCGATGAAGCGCGAGCTCGACCACGCCTACGACGCGCTCAACGTCGCGCCCCCGACGTACGAGCCGGCTGCGACCGGCCACGTGCCGGAGATGCTCGAGCTGATCGGACAGCTGATCGAGAAGGGTCACGCCTACCCCGCCGCCGACGGGTCCGGAGACGTCTACTTCGACGTGCGGTCGTGGCCGGCCTACGGCGAGCTCACCCACCAGGCCATCGACGACATGGAGGCCGCGGAGGACGCCGACCCGCGCGGGAAGCGCGACCCGCGCGACTTCGCGCTGTGGAAGGGCTGGAAGAAGGAGACCGAGCCGGAGACGGCCGCCTGGCCGAGCCCGTGGGGGCCGGGGCGCCCGGGCTGGCACATCGAGTGCTCCGCGATGGCCGGGAAGTACCTCGGCAAGGCCTTCGACATCCACGGCGGTGGCGTCGACCTGCGCTTCCCGCACCACGAGAACGAGCAGGCCCAGTCCCGCGCGGCCGGCCACCCGTTCGCGTCCTACTGGATGCACAACGCCTGGATCACCACCTCCGGCGAGAAGATGAGCAAGTCGCTGGGCAACAGCCTGCTGGTGCCCGAGGTGCTGAAGCGGGTCCGCGGCATCGAGCTGCGCTACTACATCGTCGCCGCCCACTACCGCAGTCACGTCGAGTTCAGCTTCGAGGCGCTCGACGAGGCGGCCCAGGGGTTTCGGCGCATCGAGAACTTCCTCGACCGGGCGGGCGCCGCGCAGGCCGGTGACCTCCCCGAGGCCTTCACGGCGGCGATGGACGACGACCTCGGTACGCCGGCGGCGGTCGCGGTCCTCTACGACACCGTGCGCGAGGGCAACCGGCTGCTGGCGGCCGGCGAGGGCGCGTCCGCGGCAGCTGGGCAGGTCCGCGCGATGCTCGACGTGCTCGGACTCGACCCGGACGACCCCGCCTGGCCGAGCTCGGGCGGTGGGGACGCGAAGCTGACGGCCGCCGTCGACGCGTTGGTCGCGGGACTGCTGGAGCAGCGCGCCGAGGCCCGCGCCGCCAAGGACTTCGCGGCTGCCGACGCGATCCGCGACCGGATCAAGGCCGCCGGCATCGAGGTCGAGGACACGCCCGACGGCCCGAAGTGGAGCATCGGCTGATGCCGGGCAACAGCCAGCGCAAGGGCTCGGTCCGCAAGTCGAGCAAGGGCAACCCCACCGCCGGGTCCGGCGGCCGGGTGCGCCGTGGACTCGAGGGCAGGGGTCCGACGCCGAAGGCCAAGGACCGGCCCTACCACCAGGCGCACAAGAAGGCCCAGCAGAAGTCCAAGAAGTCGGCACAGTCCTCGACCACCAAGCCGCGCCGCCGCACCGGCGGTGACGCGGAGTGGGTGGCCGGCCGCAACGCCGTCGTCGAGGCGCTCCGCGAGGGGGTGCCCGTCACGGGTCTCTACGTCGCGGAAGGGGCCGAGCGGGACGGCCGGCTCCGCGAGGCGTTCAGGCTCGCCGCCGAGGGCGGCATCAGCCTGCTCGAGGTCGGCCGCGGCGAGCTCGACCGGATGACGGGCGGCGCGGTCCACCAGGGGCTGGCCGCGCGCATCCCGGCGTACGAGTACGCCCACCCCGACGACCTGCTCGACCGGGCCCAGGAGATGGGCGAGGCCCCGCTCATCGTGGCCCTCGACCAGGTGACCGACCCGCGCAACCTCGGGGCGACGGTGCGCAGCGCGGCCGCCTTCGGTGCCCACGGCGTCGTGGTGGCCGAGCGCCGTGCGGCCGGGATGACAGCGGCCGCCTGGAAGACCAGCGCCGGGGCCGCGGCCCGGATTCCGGTCGCCCAGGCCGGCAACCTGGTTCGCGCGCTCAAGGACTACCAGGAGGCCGGCTGCATGGTCGTCGGTCTGGCGGCCGACGGCGACGTCGACCTCACCGCGTTCGAGCTCGCCGACGGCCCTCTCGTGCTGGTGGTCGGCTCCGAAGGAGCCGGGCTCTCCCGCCTGGTGGCCGAGACCTGCGACCAGTTGCTCTCGATCCCGATGGCCAACCAGGTCGAGTCCCTCAACGCCGGGGTGGCCGCGGGCGTGGCCCTCTACGCGGTCGCCCGCGCCAGGACGCCGTAAAGCGCTGTCCGGACCTACCCAGGAGTAGCTCTCACCATGCTGTAACCCCCGTCACCTTTGCTGCGGGCCGTCGTTGGACGGGGCGGAACTGGTACGCGTTCTAGTTCCGCTCGTCACGCACCAGACGGTTCACCAGTGGAGGGTCCCGTGCTTCGTGCCGGAAACCAGATCGACAAGAGGGTCGGCAAGCTCGCCGCGGCAGTCACCGCGGTGACGCTCGCCCTGACGCTGGCGGCCTGCGGGTCGAACATCGATCCGGAGGACGTCCAGGGTCTCGGCGGCGGTGGAGGCACCGTCCAGGGAGGGATCGTCAATCCCGACGGCACGGTCGCGGGCGGCGACACGACCGGCACCACGACGACCGGCGACACCACCGGCGGGGGTGACACGACCGGTGGGACGACGACGGGCGGCACGACCACGGGCGGCTCGGGCGGCGGGTCGGGCGGCGGCTCGGGCGGCGGGTCGGGCGGCGGGTCGGGCGGCGGCTCGGGCGGCGGTGACAACTCCGCCACCGGGGGTGGTGGTGCTGCGAGCTGCGACGGCTTCAAGAACGGTCCCGGGATCACCGACACCGAGATCGTTATCGGCAACGCCTCCGACATCTCCGGCCCGGTGCCCGGCCTGTTCGAGGCGTCGCAGGACGCGACCAAGGCCTACGTCGCCTACTTCAACTCCACCAGCGACATCTGCGGCCGCAAGCTCAAGCTGGTCACCTACGACAGCCGCACCGATGCCGCCGCGGACCAGCAGGCCTACACCAAGGCGTGCACCGAGGTCTTCGCGATGGTCGGGTCGATGTCGGCCTTCGACAGCGGCGGGTCCGGGACGGCCGAGAGCTGCGGCCTCCCCGACATCCGCTCGGCCGCGGTGACCAACGAGCGCAACGCCTGCGCGACCTGCTTCGGCGCCCAGTCGACCAACACCGGGCAGCACCAGAACATCGTGGCGGACTACATCCTCAAGAACTACGGCAGCGCCGGGCAGCACTCGGCGTTCTTCTACATCAACGCCGGCGCCGCGGCCCAGAACGCGCCGCTCCAGGCCAGCGCGATGACCAAGCGCGGCATGCACTTCGACATCGTCCAGGGCATCGACATCGCGGAGTTCAACTACGCCCCCTACGTGCAGCAGCTGAAGGACAAGAACGTCGAGGTCGTCTTCTGGACCGGCGCCTACCAGCAGTCGGTGCGGCTGCGGCAGGCGATGCAGCAGCAGGGCTACACCCCCAAGCTCTACATGCGCGACCCCACGGACTACCACCCCGACTTCGTCGAGTCCGGCGGCTCCGCGGTCGACGGGACGGTCGTGTTCACCAACTTCACCCCGTTCGAGGAGGCGAGCAAGAACAAGGAGACCGCGCTCTACATGAGCTGGCTCCAGCAGGTCCGGCCCGGTGCCGACCCCACGTTCTTCGGCGTCTTCTCCTGGTCCGCGGCCAGGCTCTTCGTCGAGAAGGCCATCGCCCTGGGCGGCGGCCTCAACCGCGCGGCGCTGATCAACGCGGTCAAGGCGACCGGCAAGTGGACCGCCAACGACCTGCACTCGCCGCAGAACGTGGGCACGAAGCAGACCGGCGACTGCTGGCGGTTCATCCAGCTCACCGGCGGCAAGTGGGTCCCCGTGGGTGGCACGAAGTACCAGTGCGCCGGCGTGACGGCGGGCTGAGGGGCCTGTCATGTCGTCCGTACGCCGCAAGGCCGTGGTCGCCGCCGTGGTGGTCGGCGTGCTCACGCTGACCGCGTGCGGGTCGCAGCTCGACCCCGAGGACGTCGCGCAGGCCGGCGGAGGCACGGGCGGGACCCAAGAGGGGTCGGGGTCGGGCGGCGTCCTGGGCACCGACGCTGGCTCCGCGGGCAAGACGGGCACAGGTGACGCGGTGGCGGGCACCACGCCCGGGACCACCGGCTCGACCGGCACCACCGGGTCCACCGGCACGACCGGCACCAGCGGCACCGGGGGCGGCTCCGGCGACGGCTCCGGCGGGGGCGGCCAGGGTCAGGGTGACAACGCCGCGGACGGCGGGGCCGAGGCGGCCAGCTGCGACGGGTTCAAGAACCAGACCGGCATCACCGACGACAAGATCGTGATCGCCAACGCCTCGGACATCTCCGGCCCGGTGCCGGGGATCTTCGAGTCCGCCCAGCAGGCGACCCGCGCCTACGCGGCCTACTTCAACTCCACCGGCGACATCTGCGGTCGCAAGCTCGAGGTCACCCTGCTCGACAGCCGGGCCGACGCCGGCGCCGACCAGCAGGCCTACACGCGGGCGTGCGCGGAGGCGTTCGCCGCGGTCGGCTCGATGTCAGCCTTCGACTCCGGCGGTGCGGGGGCGGCCGAGGGCTGCGGGCTCCCGGACATCCGGTCCACCTCGGTCAACCCCGAGCGGACCAAGTGCTCGACCTGCTTCAGCGCGCAGTCGGTCAACGTCGGGCTGGTGCCGAGCGTCGTACCCAACTTCTTCCTGTCGAAGTACAAGAGCTCGACCGAGCACGTCGGCCTGCTCTACATCAACGCCGGCGCCGCGCCGCCCAACGCGATCAAGTTCCGTGACGCATGGACCAAGGCGGGCTGGAACATCGACGTGTTCGCCGGCATCGACGTCTCGGAGTTCAACTTCGCGCCCTACGTCCAGCAGATGAAGGACAAGAACGTCGACCTGGTGGTCTACGTCGGTCCCTACCAGAACACCGTCAAGCTCCAGCAGGCGATGGACCAGCAGGACTTCGACCCCACGGTGTTCCTCCAGGACGCCACGATCTACGACGAGCGCTACGTCGAGCAGGCCGGCTCGCTGGGTGACGGGACGTTCGTCTACTCCTCGACCGCGATGTTCGACGACCTGAAGAACAAGGAGATGGCGCTCTACCGCTCCTGGCTCTCCCAGGTGAGCCCCGGCGCCGTCCCCAACTACTACGGCCTCTACGCCTGGTCGGCCGCCCGGCTGTTCGTGCAGGAGGCGGTCAAGCTCGGCGGCAAGCTCGAGCGGGCGTCCCTGGTCGCCGCGTTCGCCAAGGTCAAGGACTGGACCGGCAACGGCGTCCACGTCCCCCAGCAGGTCGGCGCGCGGACGACCTACAACTGCGCGCAGATCATCCAGCTCAACGGCGGCAAGTGGACCCCGGTCTCGGGCAACGGCTTCCAGTGCGGCCCTCTCATCGACGTCGGAGGCTGACCCATGAGTTCGTTCCTCGCCTACACGATCTTCGGGCTGTTCTCCGGGGCGGCCTACGCGATCGCCGCCAGCGGCCTGGTGCTGACCTACACGACCACCCGGGTGTTCAACATCGCCCACGGCGCCTTCGGCATGGTCCTGTCGTTCCTGTTCTGGGACTTCAGCGTCCGCCAGGGCCTGCCGATCTGGCTCTCCCTGATCCTCACGCTCTTCGTGGTGGCGCCGGCGATCGGCTGGTTCATCGCCCGGTTCGTCGCCAGGGGCCTCGGCGAGGCGCCGGTCAGTGTCGGGCTGGTGGTCACGGTGGGTCTCCTCGTGGGCTGCATCGGCTTCGCCACCCAGGTCTACAAGCCCGAGGCGCGCACCGTCCTGCCGTTCTTCCCCGAGACCAGCTTCTCGCTCGGCGACACCAACATCACCGCCCACCAGCTCATCACGATCCTGGCCTCGGTGGCGGTGGCCGGCGGCCTCTACGCGCTCCTCAACCGGACCCGGATCGGCACCGCCATGAGGGCCTCGGTCGACAACCCCGAGCTGCTCAAGCTGTTCGGTGGCAAGCCCGACCAGGTCGCCACGCTGTCGTGGATGATCGGCATCTCGCTCGCCGGCCTCGGCGGCATCCTGCTGGTCTCGACCGTCGGTCTGGACACCTACTCGCTGACGCTGCTGGTGATCAACGCCTACGCCGCCGCGATGCTGGGCCGTCTCAAGAGCCTGCCGCTGACCTTCCTCGGCGCGATGGGTCTCGGCCTGCTGAGCGCCTACGCCCCGGTCTACCTCCCGCAGGAGGGCCTGATCGGCACGGTCGACAACGTCGTGCCGGCGCTCTTCCTCTTCATCGTCATCGTCGCGATGCCGCAGGCCCAGCTGCGCATCGGCCAGGTCAAGGGCATCGTCTCGGCGCCACTCCCGTCGCTGCCCAAGGCGCTCGGCTGGGGTGCGGCCCTCCTCATCTTCGTGGCGCTGCTGACCGGCTCGACCTCGGAGGCCAACCTGCTGCTGGTCGGCACCGCCGCGACGTACGCCATCGTGATGCTGTCGCTGGTGCTGCTCACCGGCTACGGCGGGCACGTGTCGCTGGCGCAGTTCACCTTCGCCGGGGTCGGGGCGCTGACCTACGCCAAGCTCGACGAGCCCAACCTCTACGGCCTGCTGGTCTCGGCGCTCGTCGCGGCCGGCGTGGGTGCCGTGGTGGCCCTGCCGGTGCTCCGGCTGACCGGGCTCTACCTTGCGCTGTCGACGCTCGCGTTCGCCTCGATCATGGACAAGATGCTGTTCCAGGCGGACTTCGCGTTCGGCTTCAACGGCACGCTCGGGGCCGAGCGCCTCTCGATCCTCGGCCGGTCGGTCACCTCGACCGGCGGCTACGTCTTCGTGATGTCGGTGTTCTTCGTCCTGATGGCCTTCCTGCTCCTCCTGGTGCGGCGCGGCGTGATCGGCCGGATGCTCCTCGCGATGCGCGACAGTCCCGCGGCCTGCGGCACCCTCGGGCTGGACATGCGGTGGTTCCGGGTCGGCCTGTTCGCGGCTTCGGCGGGCATGGCCGGACTCGCCGGCGGCCTCTACGCCGGTCTGCGGCAGAGCGTAGGAGCCGCCGAGTTCCAGTTCTTCAACAGCCTGCCGCTGCTGCTGCTCGCGGTGGTGCTGGGGGTCACCTCGGTCACCGGGGCGGCCCTGGGCGGGACCGGGCTGATGCTGCTCTACAACTTCCCGGAGGCCCAGGCGATCCTCTTCATCATCCTCGCCGTCGGTGCCGTCCTGCTCGGCCGCAACCCCAACGGGCTCGCGATCTACGTCTTCCGGCTGGGGCGCTGGCTCCAGGGCCAGATCGGGCCACGGCTGCTGTCCAGGCTGCCGGCCCTGCCGATGACCGGGGAGAACGACGACGCGGATCCCGCGTCACGAAATGACGATGACCTCGTTGACATCGATGAGACCACCGTCACGCCGGCGGTGGACCCCGGGAGAGACACAGGGGACGCGAGGGAGGTGGCCGCTCATGGCGCACGTTGACACCAGCGTCGCCCCCGGCCACGAGCTCGGCGACGCGCTCCTGCGCGTCGAGGACGTCGTGGTGCAGTTCGGTGGCGTCACCGCTGTCGACCACGCCTCGTTCGTCGCCGCCGCCGGGCGGATCACCGGCCTGATCGGCCCCAACGGCGCCGGCAAGACCACGTGCTTCAACGTCATCAGCGGGCTGCAGCGCCCGACCAGGGGCACCGTCAGGTTCCAGGGCCGCAACGTGACCCGGTTGCCGGTCAACCGCCGCGCCAAGCGCGGCATGGGTCGCACCTTCCAGCGGCTCGAGGCGTTCGGCTCGCTGAGCGTCCGGGAGAACGTCCGCGTCGCCCACGACATCCACGCCGGCCTGCTCGGCCTGGTCCGGCCCGCCAAGGCCGACGTCGAGGGCCTGCTCGAGCGGGTCGGCATCGCGGCGTACGCCGACGAGCGGGCCGACTCGATCCCGACCGGCACCGCCCGACTGCTGGAGCTCGCGCGCTGCCTGGCCGGGGACCCCAAGCTGCTGCTGCTCGACGAGCCGTCCTCCGGGCAGGACGAGAGCGAGACCGACGCGTTCGGAGAGCTGCTCAAGGAGCTGGCGGCCGAGGGCCGCGGCATCGTCATGGTCGAGCACGACATGGACCTGGTGATGGCGGTCTGCGACGAGATCCACGTCCTCGACTTCGGTCGCATCATCGCCTCCGGTCCACCGTCGATGATCCGCAGCGACCCGGCGGTCCAGAAGGCCTACCTCGGCTACTCCGACGAAGCCGACGCTGCCGACGACGTCACGCTCACCGACATCCCTGCGGTCGAGCAGACCCAGCAGATCCCGGCGGTGAGCAGATGAGCGTCCCGATCCTGGAGGTCGTCGACCTGCACGCGGCCTACGGCCGGATCGAGGTGCTTCGCGGGGTCGACCTCACCATCCCCAAGGGTGCGGTGATGGCGCTGCTCGGCCCCAACGGTGGTGGCAAGTCGACGCTGACCAAGATCATCAGCGGTCAGAAGGCACCGACCAGCGGCCACATCCACCTGGCCGGGGTCAACCTCCGCGACGCCCCGCCGGAGGAGCTGGCCCGGGTCGGCCTGTGCACGGTCCCGGAGGGTCGGTCGGTCTTCCCCAACCTCACGGTGGAGGAGAACCTCACCCTGATGTCCTACGCCGGGGTGCCCGCCGAGGCGGTGCTGGAGACCGCGTTCGCCTACTTCCCGCGCCTGCTCGAGCGGCGCAAGCAGCTGGCCGGCACCATGTCGGGCGGCGAGCAGCAGATGCTGGCGATGTCGCGGGCGCTCGCCTCCGACCCGGCCCTGCTGCTGCTCGACGAGCTCTCCATGGGCCTGGCGCCCCTGATCGTCGACGAGCTCTACGAGACCGTCGCCCAGATCGCCCAGAGCGGCGTCTCGATCCTGTGCATCGAGCAGTTCGCGCGCACCGCCCTGCGGGTCTCCGACTACGCGGCCGTCATGACCGGAGGGCGCATCGTCGCCACCGGCGAACCGGAGGAAATCATGGCCACCATGTCCGACGTCATCCTGGGCGGTGCGGCATGAACCGCCGCCGCCTTGCGCTCCCTGTGGTCGCCGCCGGGCTGGTGGCGCTGGCGCTGCCGCTCGCCGGTGGTGCTCCTGCCGGGGCTTTCGCGGCGGCCGAGGAGGGTGAGAAGAAGTTCGGCTACAGCGCCTTGACCACGGCGACGCCGGTCTACATCGAGGTCTACGAGCCCACCATCCCGATCCCCGCCTACCCGCAGGCTGAGGTCATGTTCGGCTACACCAGGGTTGTCGCCGACAGCAGCAGCAGCCGCGGCCGGGCGTCGTACGTCTGGCCCGGTGACGCCGTCGGCGAGGGCGCCAAGACGATCGAGCAGGCTCTCATCGAGGATCCGCGCCTGCAGTTCTTCCCGATTCCCGATGAGGTCAAGGACTCGATCTATGAGGCCGGCTACCCCCTCCAGGTCAACTCGGGCTACCCGTCCGGTGCCGCAGGCGAGGCCAACGAGCCCGCTCCCGGCACGGTGATGCGGACCGGCGCGACCGAGAAGGCGACGTACGCACAGAGCGGCTACTCGTCTACCTGCGACACCTCCGGGGGCGAGGAGGGCGGCGGCGAGGGCGGCGAGGAACCGCCGGTCCCGGGCCTGCCGGAGATCCCGATCCCGATCCCCGGTCTCGAGAACCTGTTCGATGCGTTGTCGGACCGTTCGGCCACGACGACCAGGAGCTCGGCGCGGTCGGCCGCGGCCGAGGAGCCGGCGACCGAGTGCCAGATCCCCGCTCAGATGGCGGCCCTGGCCACCTTCGGTGGGTTCCAGGCATCCACCTACGCCGAGCGCACCCCCGGAGAGATCAGGGGCGTCTCGCGCTCGGCGGTCGGCGACGTCAGCCTGTTCGGCGGGGTCATCACGATGTCCGGGGTCAAGGCCAAGGTCACCTCGTCCAGCGACGGCACCGCGCCCAAGGGCAAGGGCAAGGCCAACTACGGCACGATCACCATCGCCGGTGAGGAGTTCTCCATCGGCCCCGACGGCATCGAGGGCGGCGGTCAAGCAAGTCCCATCCCGGGCCTGCCGGACGAGCCCAAGGCAGCGTTGGCCGAGCTCGGCGTCACCGTCACGGTCCCCGAGCCGGTCTTCGACGTTGACGAGAAGGAGATCAAGAGCGTCGTGGAGGGTCTCATCATCGAGATCGACACCAAGACGCTCAGCGACGGGCTCCGCACGCTTCCGCTGCAGGACATCCTCGACCAGCTCCCCGAGGACATGAAGGAGCTCAAGAAGGCGCTGCAGGCCGCTATCAACCTCTCGCCGCGGATCGTCATCCACCTGGGTCGGGCGACCGCCAAGGTGGAGACCGCCGACCCGATCGAGATCCCGGACTTCGTCCCGGACAACGACCCTGGCGCTGAGGAGACCACCGAGGACACCGGCGGCTCCTCGGGCGGCGGAGCGACCGGTGGCGCCGCCGGCGGCGTCACCTCACCGACCACCACGCCGACCGCCTCGTCGCCGACGACGACGGACACGGCGCTGCCACCGGCGGAGCTCGCCTCCGGTCTGCCGGCGTTGTTCTCGATCCCCGGCCTGCTCATGGTGGGCGCGATCGCCGGTGCGTGCGTCGCCGGCAGCTATATCCGCCGGATGGGCGCGATGGCGCTCGGCGGCGGCGGCGCCTGCTCCCACGGCCTCGACTCGGGTCTGCCCGACCTGCGAAAGGTGAACTCATGACTACCGTGCCAACGACTCCCCAGCGAGCAAGCGGCGCCCGGATGGGCGCCGGGTCGACCAGCCTGCCCCGCGCCGGCTCGACCGGCGCGGCGCCGCTGAAGAACAACAACTTCCAGCTCCTCCAGGTGGTGCTGTTCTGGGCGGGTGCCGTGCTCCTGCCGACGGGCCTCGTGGTCATCGTCCTGGGCTGGTACGGCGCCGCGAACACGCCCTACCAGTACGACCAGCTGTCCTACCTCGTGTCCGGTGGCCTGCTGGGTCTCGGCCTGACCTTCGTGGGTGGGTTCCTCTACTTCGGCGCCTGGCTCGCCCGGATCGCCAACGACGGCCGTGAGTCCAACAAGCGCCTGGCCGACACGCTGCTGGTGCTCGCGGACGTCACCTCGCGCGCCGCAGCGGTCAACGACCAGGGCATCGACGTCGACGCGCTGCCGGTCACCGCCGGTGACGGCACGACGATGCACCGTCGCGACTGCTCGCTCATCGCCCACCGCGACGACCTGCGTCCGGTCGGCGAGGACAACGCCCACCTGACCGCCTGCCGCGTTTGCCGTCCCTGACGGCGGGCCACGCCTCGAGCCTGCGGCATTGAGTAGCAAATCGTTCCGTGCGTAACGAATTCCCTGGTGCCGCGTTTGACCACCGTCCGTCAGTTGCGTTCCCGAGGTGTGACCTTGTCCATGATTCGTTCGGCGCGAGTGATTCAGACGCTTGCCCTTGCCGCTCTGACCGTTGTGCTCGCGATGGCTCCCGCCGGGCTACCCGCCGCCGCAGCTCCCCTGTCAGCAGCTGCTGCTTCGTCAGCGGGCCCGATGATCGATGTCTGCGATCGTCTGGGCATCTCTGACTGCGATGAAGGTGCATCGTCACTGGCGCCGACCCAGGTGACGTCGTCCCGAGCCGGGCTTTGTAGCGTCACGTGGTACACGTACGGTCCGGGCGTTCATGTGAACTACACAACGGTTGGACCCGTCTACTACACGTACTTCTTTCTGGACGCCAACGTCACGGGGTGCTCCACCGCGCAGTCGATGGCCGTGGACGTGCAGAATCGTCCGGCGGCGTCGACGACTCCGGAGAGCACCGTCAGTGGCACCAACTACTGCGTCACCGCGACGTCGTGCACGGTTCACACCGGTTGGGGTCACCCTGACTACCTGTTCAAGGTCGCACCTGTGTGCTTCCACGCCAGTAGTCGCGTGGTAGCCAACGGGGCGGCGTACCACAGGTACTTCCCGGCCGGGACCTACGGCAACTCCTGCTACTAGTGGCCACCACCGGTAGCTCGTCGGGTGTCCCGCACCCCGGGCACGCACGTCGCCGCGTTGCCGTCGCTCGCTGGACGAGCAAGTACGGCTGCGCTCCGGCGCCTTCGACGAACTACCGGTGGCAACCACTGCTTCCGGCTCGAGCGCCTCTGAATGCTCGTGGGCACGGAGGTTACGGGCTGTCGTCTGCGTCTCCGCCGGGGGCGGCCAACGCCTCGTCCGGCTTGGTGCTGAGCACGTTGGAGATGTAGTCGGCGGCGGCCTCGAAGGTGTCGACCTCGGCACCGCGCTGCTCGGAGAGGAACCAGCGGTGCTGGAGGATCTCGTGGAAGACCTCCGCGGGCTCGAGCTTGCCGCGCGCCTCGCCCGGCACCATCGCCTGGACCGGCTCGTAGATCTGGGTGAGCCAGCGGTTGGCGACCAGCGTGCGGTCCTCCCGGCCCAGGTCGAAGTGCGCGGTGAACGAGGCGATGTCGTTGAGCAGGCGCCGCGCCTGGAGGTCCTCGACGTGGAGGCCGGTCAGTGCCTGGAGCTCGCGCTGGTGATGGCCGAGCTCGACGACCTTGGGCTGGATCCGGATCCGGTCTCCGTCGAAGTCGGTGACGATGTCGAGCTCGTCGACGTCGAAGCCCAGGTCGTTGAGCCGCTCGATCCGCTGCTCGATGCGCCACAGCTCGTCGGCGCCGAACTCCTCCTCGGCGGTGAGCTCGCCCCACAGCGCGTGGTAGCGCTCCTCGAGCAGCTCCACGATGTCGTGCGCCTCGACCTCGTAGCCGACCGCCTCGCTGGCCTGCAGGTCGAGCAGCTCGCCGAAGACGTTCTCGGTCGCCAGGGTCACGTCGTACTGCCGCAGCTGGGGAGACAGCTCGGGCTTGAACTCGCCGGTCTCCGCGTCCACGAGATAGGCCGCGAAGCCGCCAGCACTGCGGCGGAACAGGACGTTGGACAGGGAGACGTCGCCCCAGAAGAAGCCGGTCAGGTGCAGCCGGACGAGCAGCACCACGAGCGCGTCGACGAGCGAGGGCAGGTTGTCGGCTGACAGGCCGTGGGAGAACAGGCTGCGGTAGGGGAGCGAGAAGCGCAGGTGCTCGGTCAGCAGCGCGCTCGGCAGCGGCTCGCCGTCCTTCCCGACCCGCCCGGTCACGACGCCCTGGGCGACCACCGCCGGGAGACCGAGGCGCTGCAGGTCGCGCAGCAGCCGGTACTCGCGGAACGCGATGTCCTCGACGGTCTCCTTGACGGCGTACGTCCGCTCACCGAGCCGCACGATCCGCACGACGTGCCGCGAGAGCCCGCGGGGGAGGGGGACGACGTGCGGCTCGCCCCACTCCTCGAGCGGCAGTGCCCAGGGCAGCGTCACTATCGCCGGATCCGGACGGCTCGCCACGATCCGGAGTGCCATGGAGACGAGGCTAGTGGTCAGGCGTGGGCGGCCGCGCCGTCACCAGCGACGCTTCTCGGGGTCCAGGAGCACCGCGCCGGGGCCGAGGCCGGCCAGCTCGTCGCCGGGGTTGGTCAGCGCGCACGACCGCAGGCTGAGGCAGCCGCAGCCGATGCAGCCCTCCAAGCGGTCGCGCAACAGCTCGAGGCGGCGGATCTGGGCGTCCAGCCGCGGCCGCCAGGACTGGCTCAGCCGGTGCCAGTCGGCCTTGGTCGGCGTCCGCCCGTCGGGGAGCGTGGCGAGCGCGTCGCCGATCTCCTCCAGCGTCAGCCCGACCCGCTGGGCGGTGCGGATGAACGCGACCCGGCGCAGGGTCGATCGCTCGTAGCGGCGCTGGTTGCCTGTCGTGCGCTCCGAGCCGACCAGTCCCCGCGACTCGTAGAAGCGGATCGCCGAGGTGGCGACCCCGGACCGTTCGGCGAGCTCGCCGATCGTCAGCGTTGACGTCATACCTCAACGTTACTTGAGGTAGACAGACGCCTTCGGTACCTGAGGAGGTCGCGCAGCGACCGTCTCGAAGGTAGAACGTGTTCTAGTTCGACTGGTAGCGTCCGTCCATGCCCACTGCTCCCGCCGACGGCCAGCGCGTCGTCGTCCTCACCGGCGCCGCGTCCGGGATCGGCTACGCGACCGCCGAGCTGTTCCGTGACCAGGGCGACCTGGTCTTCGGCCTCGACATCTCGCCGGTGGTGCCGGACGGCGTCGAGTACGTCGAGTGCAACGTCGCCGACAAGGCCGCCGTCGACGCGGCGATCGCCCACTGCGCGCAGCACGGCCGCATCGACGTCCTGGCCAACGTGGCCGGCGTCGTCCAGTTCGGCCGGGTCGACGGGATCACCGAGGCGGAGTACGACCGGGTCCTGGCGGTCGACCTCAAGGGCCCGTTCTTCCTCATGCAGGCGGCGCTGCCGCACCTGCGGGCCTGCGGCGGCAACATCGTCAACGTCTCGTCGGTGGCCGGCAACAAGCCGCAGGGCTACTCCGCGGCGTACTCGGCGGCCAAGGGCGGTCTCACCCAGCTCACCAAGGCGATGGCCCTCGAGCTGTCCCCCGAGGGCATCCGGGTCAACGCGATCTGCCCGGGCACCGTCGCCACCCCGCTGGTCGACCACGTCGCGGCCAACTTCCCGTCCGACCTCGACCCACGAGTGATGGACCGGCTGATGATGATGCTGCCCGGGCCTGCCATCACCCCCGACGAGATCGGCCAGGCGATCGTCTACCTCGCCTCGCCCGCGGCCCGGATGATCACCGGTTCGATCCTGGCCTTCGATGGCGGGATGAGCTGAACGGGCAACTACGATTGCCGGCGCACATGCCGGTGTAGCTCAGTTGGTAGAGCGTTCGCCTTGTAAGCGAAATGTCGCGGGTTCGACTCCTGTCACCGGCTCCGGCGTAGAGCTGTAACTCGGTGTCCGGACCTCTGCCACGGCGTCCTGACACCGTGGTGGAGGTCCGGACACCGGGTTACAAGCCGACCACCCGGCCCTGACAAGATCGGGTGGGTGACGTCTCCCACGGGCTCGCTGGTCGAGCTCGCCCACGCCTACGGCGTCATGACGGAGTACGTTGACTTCCGCGGTACGCCGGTCCGGGTCTCCGCGGAGACCATCGAGGCGGTGCTGGCCGTCATGGACGTCGACGTCTCCGACCCGGCGCGCGCGCTGGCCGAGAAGGACCTCGAGGACTGGCGGCGGATGGTGCCGCCGTGCCTGGTCGTGGTCCAAGGCGAGGCGAGCACCTGCTGGGTGCACGTGGTCGACGGCGACCCGGCCCACCTGGAGGTCGAGCTCGAGGACGGCACCTGGCGGCGCCTCGACCAGACCGACCGCTGGGTCGAGCCCCGTGACGTGGACGGGACCCGGGTCGGTGAAGCCACGTTCGCGGTGCCGGCCGACCTGCCGCTCGGCTACCACACCCTGTACGCCAGCTCCGACGACGCCCGGGTGACCGGCACGCTGATCGTGACGCCCGCCTGGCTCGGGCTGCCCGACGGCGCCGGTGACGACCGGGAGTGGGGGTTCGCGGCGCAGCTCTACAGCGTGCGGTCCCGCGGCTCCTGGGGAGTGGGCGACCTGGCCGACCTCGGCATCCTCGCCTCCTGGTCGGCCGGTCTCGGCGCGGACTACGTGCTGGTCAACCCGCTGCACGCCGCCGAGCCGCTGCCTCCGCTCGAGCCGTCGCCCTACCTCCCCTCGACCCGGCGCTTCTTCAACCCGCTCTACCTCCGGGTCGAGGAGATCCACGAGTACGCCGACCTGCCGCCGGCCGACCGGGCGACGGTCGAGCAGCTCAGGTCCCAGGTGCCTGCGGGGCAGGACGCCGACTCGGCGATCGAGCGGGACCCGGCGTGGTCGGCGAAGCGGGCCGCGCTGCTGCTCGCGCACGGCGTGCCGCGCCGGCCCGAGCGCGAGGCGGCGTACGCCGCGTTCCGTGAGCGGGAGGGCGAGGCGCTCGTCCAGTACGCGACCTGGAGCGTGCTGGCCGAGGACCACGGCAACGACGCGCGCACGTGGCCGGCCGAGCTCCAGGACGCCCACGGTGAAGCGGTGGCGGCGTTCGCGGCGACCCACGCCGACCGTGTCGACTTCGCGATGTGGCTGCAGTGGGTGCTGGACGAACAGCTCGAGGCGGTGCAGGCCGGGGCCCTGTCCGCGGGCATGCGGCTCGGCACCATGCACGACCTCGCCGTCGGCGTGCACCCCGGCGGCGCGGACGCCTGGCGCCTCCGCGACGTCTACGCCGAGGGTGTCCGGGTCGGCGCGCCGCCCGACCCCTACAACCAGCTCGGGCAGAACTGGAGCCAGCCGCCCTGGCGTCCCGAGCGGCTGGTTGAGCTGGCCTACGAGCCGTTCCGCGACCTGATCGGCGCCGTCCTGCGGCACGCGGGCGGCGTGCGCGTCGACCACGTCATCGGCCTGTTCCGGCTCTGGTGGATCCCCGAGGGCATGCCGGCCGACCAGGGCACCTATGTGCACTACGACCACCGGGCCCTGGTCGGGGTGCTCGCGCTCGAGGCGCACCGGGCCGGAGCCGTCGTCGTCGGCGAGGACCTGGGCGTGGTCGCCCCGGAGGCGCGTGGCTACCTGCGCGAGCGGGGCATCCTCGGCACCTCGATCCTGTGGTTCGAGCGCGAGGGCGACGCGGTGCTGCCGGCCGAGCGGTGGCGCGAGTGGTGCCTGGCCTCGGTCACCACGCACGACCTGCCACCGTCGGCCGGCTACCTCGCCGGCGACGGCGTCCGGCTCCAGCACTCCCTCGGGCTGCTCGAGGGCACGCTGGAGGACGAGCTCGCTGCGGCCGCCGCCTACCGGGAGACCTGGCTCGCCGAGGTACGCCGGCGCACCGGCCTGGCACCGGACGCCGACGTGGACGAGACGGTCCTGGCGCTGCACCGCTACCTGGCGCTCACCCCGGCGCGGCTGCTGTGCGTCGCGCTCACCGACGCGGTCGGCGACCGGCGTACGCAGAACCAGCCGGGCACCGTCGACGAATACCCCAACTGGCGGGTGCCGCTGGCGGGCCCGGACGGCGTGCCACTGCTGCTCGAGGACGTCGTGGCGTCGGGACGCGCCGCGGCGACGGCTAGGGCGGTACTGGACCAGTAGGGCCCCGACGCGGGAGGGTGCCGCCATGACACAGACCCCGCAGACGCCGGCCGGGTGGTACCCGGAGGGTGGCGTCGAGCGCTGGTGGGACGGCAACGCGTGGACCAGCCACACCCGGCCGCTCCCGGGAGCCGCGCCGGCGACGCCGCCACCGCCGTACGGCACGGCTCAGCCCTACGGGGTCGTCCAGCCGGCGGCGCCGGCCAAGAGCAACCTGGCGCGCAACCTCCTGATCGCGTTCGCGGCGCTGTTCCTGCTCTGCGGCGGCGGCTGCGTCGCGGTCGTCGCGTTCGTCGGCAACGAGGCGGAGAACGTGCTCAACGACGACACCGAGGGCGGACCCAACAACCCGCTCACGATCGAGCCGGGGGAGGGCTTCGAGGTCGCCGGCTTCGAGTACGCCGACGGCTGGACGGTCGGGCCCGACGCCGCCGGCCTGCTCGCGGTCCAGGGGCTGAAGGTCACCAACGACCGAGGCAAGACCGACCAGGCCTTCGTGACGATCAGCCTGCTGTCGGACGACGAGGCGCTGGCCGAGGCGACCTGCACCAGCGACGGCCGGATCCCCGAGGGACGGACCGTGACGCTCACCTGCGTCAGCAGCGACACGATGCCTGCCGAGTACGACGAGGTCACCATCAAGGACGTCATCTAGTGCCCCAGGCAGGGCGGCGGTTCCAGGGCAAACGGGCACTGGTCAGCGGCGCGGCGGGCGGCATCGGCCGCGCCACCGTCGAGCGCCTTGCGGGAGAGGGCGCCGCGGTCGTCGGCGTCGACCTGCGCGAGGCCGACGGGGTGCGCGGCTGCGACGTCAGCGACCCGGGCTCCGTGACGGCGGCGGTCGCGGCCGCGGTCGAGGAGCTCGGTGGGCTCGACGTACTCGTCAACGTGGCCGGCATCGACCAGTTCCGCCGGTTCGAGGACCTCGACGTCGAGACCTGGGAGCGCCACCTCGGCGTCAACCTGACTGGTCCGATGCTGATGAGCCACGCGGCGCTGCCGCACCTGAGGGCCAGTCGCGGCAACATCGTCACGATCGCCTCGATCGCCGGCCTGCGCGCCCAGCCCTACCAGGCGGCCTACTGCGCCTCCAAGGGCGGCGTGGTCATGCTGATGAAGTCCTTGGCCCTCGAGCTCTGGGCCGACGGGATCCGGGTCAACACCGTCTGCCCGGGCGGCGTCGAGACCGACCTGCCGATGGCCGCGGCCGCCGAGCACGCCGACTCCACGCTCGACTGGGGCCTCCTCACCGAGACCGCGGGCGGGCGCTACGGCTTCATGCCGCCGCGCGACATCGCCGACGCGGTGGCCTACCTGGCCTCCGACGCCGCCGCCTCGGTCACCGGTGCGGTGCTGTCGGTCGACCGCGGCACCGCCTGCTGACGCCGAGTCGGCGTTACTGACGGGCAGTAGCGCCGACTCGCCGGCGGTCAGGAGGCGGGGCTGGGGTCGAGTCGTCGTTACTGATAGGCAGTAGCGCCGACTCGCCGGCGGACAGGAGGCGGGGCTGGGGTCGAGTCGTCGTTACTGATAGGCAGTAGCGCCGACTCGCGGGAGTCAGGAGGCTGGGTCGACCCCGCGGGCTGGCATCGGCGCCCAGCCGTAGCGCATCGACAGCGCCCGCCAGCCGAAGCAGACGACCATCCCCGGGGCCAGCACCAGCGGTGTCGGCCAGCCGTAGTGGTGGCCGATCGCCGCGAGGGTGGCGCCCGCGAGGGCCGGCACGGCGTACCAGCCGGTGCCGGCCTCCAGGACCACCGGCACCCGGTTGGCCAGGACGTCGCGGACCATGCCGCCGCCGACCGCGGTGATCATGCCGAGAAGTGCGGCCGGGACCACGGACAGTCCGGCCTCGGAGGCCTTGACCGCGCCGTTGACGCAGAACAGCGCCAGCCCAGCGGCATCGAGGGTCAGGATGATGTTCTCCCAGCGCGCCACGACGGGGTGCCAGAGGAACGTCGCCAGGCCGGCGACCGCCGCGGCCAACAGGTAGCGCCAGTCGGTCAGCCCGGGCGGCGGCACGTCGGCGATGAGCACGTCGCGCAGCAGCCCGCCGCCCAGCCCGGTCGCGACGGCCAGCACCAGCGTGCCGAAGAAGTCCAGCCGCTTGCGCACCGCGACCAGCGCGCCGGTCAGCGCGAATACAAAGGTGCCGACCAGGTCGAGGGTGAGCGCGACGTACTCGTTCATGGCAGCCCGCTCACCGCAGCCGCCTGACCGGGAACCGCTCCGGCGGGTCGGCGATCGCGTCCTGGGCGGCGACGAGCTGGATCTCCCGGGTGCCCGCGGCCAGGGTCCGCTCGAGGATCGCGAACACGCTCGAGGTGGTCAGCGCCAGGGCCCGGGCGGGCGAGCCGGTCGTGGCGAGGTGGGCGAGGTAGAGCGCGGCGGTCACGTCGCCGCAGCCGCTGGGCGCGATCGGCAGGAGTGGCGTGGTGACCGCCCAGGCCCCCACGTCCGAGACCGCGACGAGGTCGAGGGAGTCGGGCGGTGTGTCCGCGACCTGCAGGCTGGTGACGAGCAGGTCCCGAGGCCCACGCTCGCGCACCGTGTCCGCGGCGGAGAGCACCTCGGCCAGGGAGGTGGTGTCGACCCCCGCCAGGAAGTCCAGCTCGAAGTGGTTGGGCGTGAGGATGTCGGCGGCCGGCACGACGGTGTCGCGGAAGAACTCCGGGATGCCGGGCCGGACGAACATGCCCCGGCCGACGTCGCCCATCACCGGGTCGCAGCAGTAGACCGCGTCCGGGTTGAGCTCCTTGACCCGCACGACGGCGTCGAGGATCACCGCGCCGACCGCCGGGTCGCCTTGGTAGCCGGACAGCACCGCGTCCACACCGGCGAGCGCGCCGCGGTCGTCGATGCCGGCGATCACCTCGCGGACGTCGGCCGGGTCGAGCAGTGGGCCGCGCCAGGCGCCGTAGCCGGTGTGGTTGGAGAACTGCACGGTGGACACCGGCCAGACCTCGTGCCCCAGCCGCTGCAGCGGGAAGACCGCGGCGGAGTTGCCGACGTAGCCGTAGGCCACCGACGACTGGATCGAGAGCACCTGCACGGCCTCATGGTGTCAGCGGCGGCCGGACTGGCGGCGTCGAGACGCACGGAATGGTCGTCCAGCCGCGCGCACCAGAGCCATTTGGTGTGTCTCGACGCCCGCGCGGCCCGCTCGCCGGACCATCTACCAGCAGAAACTAGAACGCGTTACAGTTCTGCCCATGTCACGCAGAAATGGCGCCGGTGCTCCCTACGCCAACGAAGCCGACTACGTGGTCGTCGGGTCCGGCAGCTCCGGTGCGGCGATCGCCGGCCGCCTCGCCGAGTCGGGCGCCAGCGTGATCGTCGTCGAGGCGGGCAAGACCGACGAGAAGTTCCTGGTCAGGAAGCCGGGGATGATCGGCCCGATGCACTCGGTGCCCGAGATCAAGCGGACCGTCGACTGGGGCTACTACTCGGTGCCGCAGAAGCACATCCTCGACCGCAAGATGCCCGTCCCCCGCGGCAAGGTCGTCGGCGGGTCGAGCTCGATCAACGGCATGGTCTACGTGCGCGGCAACCGCGCCAACTTCGACGACTGGGCCGCCGAGGGCAACACCGGCTGGGACGCCGACAGCGTCAACGCGGCCTACAAGCGGATGGAGGACTACGAGGGCGGCGAGGACGCCTTCCGGGGCTCCGGCGGACCGATCCGGGTCACCATCAACAAGAAGCCGCAGGAGGGGTCGCTCCAGTTCCTGCAGGCCACCGCGGACGTCATCGGCTGCAAGATCCTCGACGACTACAACGGCGCGTCGCAGGAGGGCGTGGCCCGGATGCAGCAGAACGCCGCCGACGGGCTGCGCTACAGCGCGTCGCGCGGCTACATCCACAACCTCGCGCCCAAGACCCTCGAGCTCCAGACCGAGACGCTGACCCGCAAGGTGATCATCGAGAACGGCCGGGCGGTGGGCATCGAGGTCCAGGACGTCAGCAAGCGCGGTAATGGCCGGGTCCGCACGATCCGGGCCAGCAAGGAGGTCATCCTCTCCGCTGGGTTCGTCGGCTCCGCGCAGATCCTGATGCTCTCCGGCGTCGGGCACGCCCAGCACCTGCGCGACCTCGGCATCGACGTCGTCGCCGACCTGCCGGTGGGCGACAACCTGCACGACCACATGTTCCACGCGCTGACCTTCCAGAGCAGCGCGAGCCGCAACAAGGGCACGGCGCCCTACTTCGCGAAGGGCGTGATGCGGGAGGTGCTGCGTCCGGGGACGACGTTCATGGCCAACTCGGTCTTCGAGGTGCTCGCGTTCCTCAAGACCTCGCAGGCCGGAGACATCCCCGACCTGCAGCTGCACCTGCTGCCGTGGGCCTACGTCTCGCCCAACCAGGACGAGCCGATCCGCCACGACGTCGACAAGCGCACCTCCCTGACCGTGCTGACGACGCTGATCTACCCCAGGAGCCGCGGCACCCTGCGGCTGGCGTCGGCCGACCCGACCGCCAGCCCGCTCATCGACTTCGGCTACCTCTCCGACCCCGCCGACCTCGAGCTGCTCGCGGAGGGCTCGGAGATGGTCCGCGAGATCATGGCCGGCGCGGCGTTCGGAGGCTCGGTCAAGGGGGAGACCCACCCGGGCAAGGAGCTCCAGGGCCAGGCGCTGCGCGACGCGATCCTCAACCGGGCGACCTCGGTCTACCACGGGGTCGGCACCTGCCGGATGGGCATCGACGAGCTCGCGGTCGTGGGCCCGGACCTCAAGGTCCGCGGCGTCGAGGGCCTGCGGGTCTGCGACGCATCGATCATGCCGTCCATCACCGGCGGCAACACCAACGCGCCCGCGATCATGATCGGCGAGCGCGGCGCCGACCTCGTCCTCAACGGGAGCCCCGCATGACCCTGAAGCGTCCCGCATCGATCACCGACGCCTTCCTCGACCAGCTCGTCGCCCGGGTCCCCTCGACCAGTGGCGGCACCTGGAAGCTCACCGAGGTCTACACCGGCGAGGTCCTCGTCGAGCTGCCGCAGTCGACCCCCGAGGACGTCGAGCGGGCGTACGCCGCGGCGCGCGCGGCCCAGGTGGAGTGGGCCGCCCGGCCGCTCAAGGAGAGGCTCGAGGTCTTCAAGCGGGCGCACGCGCTGTTCATCGACAACGCCGAGACCACGACCGACCTCATCCAGGTCGAGTCCGGCAAGAACCGGCGGATGGCCATCGAGGAGACCTGCGACCCGGTGATGGTGATGAGCCACTACCTCAAGCGGGCGCCCAAGCTGCTCAAGCCGGTCAAGCGCGGTGGCCCGGTGCCGATGCTCTCGACCTCGACCGAGATCCGCCAGCCCAAGGGCGTCATCGGCATCATCGCGCCCTGGAACTTCCCGTTCGCGACCGGCATCTCCGACTCCATCTCGGCGCTGATGGCCGGCAACGCCATCGTGCTCAAGCCGGACAACAAGACCGCGCTGTCGCCGCTCTACGGCGTACAGATGCTGGAGGAGGCCGGGCTGCCGCGCGGCCTGTTCCAAGTGGTGTGCGGCGAGGGACCGGACGTCGGTCCGACGCTGATCGACAACGCCAACTACGTCATGTTCACCGGCTCGACCGCCACCGGACGGGTGATCGGTGAGCGCGCCGGCCGCAACCTGATCGGTGCGTGCCTCGAGCTGGGCGGCAAGAACCCGATGATCGTGCTCGAGGACGCCAACCGTGACGAGGTCGTCCAGGGCCTGATGTTCGGGGCCTTCGGCAACACCGGGCAGATCTGCATGCACATCGAGCGCGTCTACCTGCCGGAGTCGCAGTACGACGACTACAAGCGCCGGTTCGTCGCCGCCACCGAGGCGCTGACCCTCGGGGCGTCGTACGACTTCGGGCCCGACGTCGGTTCGCTGGTCTCGCCGGACCACAAGGAACGAGTGCAGTCCCACGTCGAGGACGCGGTCGCCAAGGGCGCCACCGTGCTGACCGGCGGGAGAGCGCGGCCTGACCTCGGCCCGGCGTTCTTCGAGCCGACGATCCTCGAGGGCGTCACCAAGGACATGATCGCGGGAGTGACCGAGACCTTCGGCCCGGTCGTCGCGCTGCACAAGTACTCCACCGTCGACGAAGCCGTCGCGCTGGCCAACGACACCGACTACGGGCTCAACGCCTCGGTCTGGGGCGGCGACGTCGACAACGCGTGTGCCGTGGGCCGTCGGATCGAGTCGGGCAACGTCAACGTCAACGACATCCTGGCCACGGCGTTCGCGTCCAAGGGCACGCCGTCCGGTGGCGTCAAGCAGTCCGGCGTCGGCGCCCGCCACGGCGACCAGGGCCTGCTGAAGTACACCGACGTGCAGAACCTCGCCGTGCTCAAGAAGCAGGTCATGGGCGCCCGGCCGGGCCAGGACTACGACAAGTACGTCAAAGGCATGCTGTCCGGCCTCAAGATGATGCGGAAGACCCGGATCCGGTAGCCCTCGACCACCGACGCTCGCTGCGCTCGCTAGGCGACCTGCAGGCTCCGCTTCGACAGGCCCATCCAGAACCCGTCGATGACCTGGAGACCGGGCTCGGCGGGGTCGGTGGCGGCGCCGAGGGTCACGAACAGAGGGGTGTAGTGCTCGACCGTCGGGTGCGCGTAGGGCATGCCGGGCGCCTGGGAGCGGTAGTCGGCCAGGGCGTCGACGTCCCCGCGGGCCAGTGCCTCGCCGGCCCAGGCGTCGAAGTCGCGTGACCAGCCGGGGGCCTCGGCCTCGATCCGGAACTCCGTGAGGAACGGCAGACCGTGGGTCAGGAAGCCCGAGCCGATGATCAGCACGCCCTCGTCGCGCAGCGGCCGCAGGCGCTCACCGAGGGCCAGGAGGCGCTGCGGGTCGTGGGTCGGCAGGGACATCTGCAGCACGGGGACGTCGCCGTCCGGATACATGATCTTCAGCGGCACCCAGGCCCCGTGGTCGAGACCGCGGCTGGCGTGCTGGTGGACCGGCTCGCTGGCCGGCATCATCGCGATGATGCGCTGCGCCAGCTCGGTGGCGGCCGGGGTGCGGTAGGTCATGTTGTAGTACTTCGGGTCGAAGCCGCCGAAGTCGTAGACCAGCTCCACGCCGTCGGCCGAGAGGCTGACCGGCGCCGACTCCCAGTGCGCGCTCACGATGAGGATCGCGGTCGGTCGCGGGAGGCCCCGCGCCCACGCCGCGAGCTCGCCCGACCAGATCGGGTCGTCGAGCAGCGGGGGAGCGCCGTGGCCGATGTAGAGGGCGGGCATCCGGGCGCTGGTGGTCATGTCACCTCAATGATTGCAGATTCAACTTTATTCCCACCGGCTCGTCGGATCACGAGGCGAGCCGGGCCAGCTCCGCGAGCTGCTCCTGGCTCCCCAGGGCGATCAGGAGCGCGCCCGCCGGCACCGTGAGGTCCCCCGTCGGGTTGGGCTCGAGCGGCGCGCCGGGCGACCGGCGTACGGCGAGCAGCAGGGCGCCGGTCCGCTCGGCGATCCGCATCTCGGCGACGGAGCAGCCGGCGAGGGCGGAGCCGTCGGCGATGGGGAGCTGCTGCACCCGCCAGTCCAGGTTGTCGTCGTGCATGACGACATCGAGGAACTCCGCGACGTCGGGCTGGAGGGCGAACGCCGCGAGCCGTCGGCCGCCGATCCGCTGCGGGTTCACCGCCCGGCTTGCGCCGGCCAGCTCGAGCTTCTGCTTGGACCCGGTGGTGCGGGCCCGGGAGACGATCACCGTGTCCGGGCACATGGCCCGCGCCGAGAGCGTCGCGTAGACAGTGTCCGCATCGGTGTCGAGGGCGATGATCACGGCGCGGGCGCGCTCGATGCCGGCCCTTCGGAGGATCTCGTCGTCGTTGACGTCGCCGACAAGGAACGGCACGTCCGGGTCGAGACCCGCCAGGCGGTCGGCGTCGGCGTCGACCACGACGATCGGCTGGCCGCCGGCGTGGAGGAACTCCGCGGCGGCCGCGCCCACGCGCCCGTAGCCGCAGATGACGACGTGGTGGTGCAGAGCGGCTATCCGGGCATCCATGCGACGTCTCTCCAGGTGATGGGTCAGGTGGCCCTCGATGACTGCTTCCATGAGCACCGAGAAGGTGTAGAGCGCCGTGCCGACGCCGAGCAGGATCAGGGCGATGGTGAAGACCTGGCCGGATGCGTCCAGCGGCCTGACCTCGCGGAAGCCGACGGTCGCCACGGTCGTGATCGTCTGGTAGACCGCTTCCAGCAGGGTGAAGCCGAGGAGCACGTAGCCGACGACGCCGAACACGGTGACACCGGTCAGCGCCACCAGCGCCAGCCTGGCCCGCCGCAGTCCGCCCACGTAGTGAGGCTAGGGCTTGGGGGTCACGTGGGCAGCGACCAGTCGAGCGCGTCGGCGCCCTGCTCGGCCAGCAGCGCGTTGACCTTGCTGAACGGCCTGCTGCCGAAGAACCCCCGATGGGCGGACAGCGGCGACGGGTGCGGGGAGGTGACGGCCGGTACGCCGCCGAGCCGGGGCTCCAGCTTCTGGGCGTCAGCGCCCCACAGGACGGCGACGAGGGGGCCGCCGCGCGCCGCCAGGGCGTCGATCGCGCACGCGGTGACGTCCTCCCAGCCCTTGCCCTTGTGCGAGTTCGAGGCACCCGGCCGCACGGTGAGCACCCTGTTGAGCAGCATCACCCCGCGCTCGCTCCAGGCGGACAGGTCGCCGTGCGCCGGCGGGGTGACGCCGACGTCGTCCTGGAGCTCGCGATAGATGTTGGCGAGGCTCGGCGGGAGCGGTCGGACGTCGGGGTTCACCGCGAAGCAGAGACCGATCGGATGGCGCGGGTTCGGATAAGGATCCTGGCCCACGATCAGGACCCGCACCTCGGCCAGCGGTCGCTGGAACGCGCGCAGCACGTGCTCGCCGGCGGGCTGGTAGCCGCGTCCGGCGGCGAGCTCGGCTCGCAGGAACTGCCCCATCTGGGCGATCCGGTCGTCGACCGGGGCGAGGGCCGCGGCCCAGTCGGGGGCGACCAGGCCCTTGCCGACGAGTCCTGCCAGCGCGCTAGCCACCCAGGAATGCTCTCCTAGGAAGGAACGGTCGGCGACCCCGCTCGCCGACCTCCACGGCCAGGATCGCCTGGTGGCTCGCGTCGCCCTGGACCGCGGACTGGTTGGCGACCAGCACGCGGGTGCCGAGGAACGTCGCGCTGCACGGGGTGTCGAAGGGGATGGGGGACCCGTTGTCCCCGGTGAGAGGCTGGTCGGGGAACCGGTCGACCTCGGCGCCGTTCGCGTCGATCTCGACGATCTGGTTGGTCAGGCCCGCCATCGCGACGTAGATGTGTCCGGTCCGCCGGCCGATCCCGAAGCCGTCGGGCAGGTCGCCCGGCTGCGAGGTCCACAGGGTCTCGATCTCACCGGGCCGGCCGCCTCGCTTGATCGGAAGCCGGTAGAGGAAGCCCTGGGTCGGCGTGACTCCGCCGCCGTCGGCGGTGGTCTGCTGGGTGATCAGCAGGTCGCGCTCGCGCTTGCGGAAGACGATGCCCGTCGTGCCGAAGGTCTGGGCTCCCTGCAGTGCCGGGGAGGTGAACCAGACCTTGGCCCGGCCCTGGCGGCCGACCTTCCAGATCCGTCCGGCGCCGTAGTCGGTGACGAAGAGCACCCCGCCCGGCCCCCAGGTGGCGTAGTTGGGGACGGCGCCGGGCAGGTGGGCGACCGTGCGCCACCGCCCGGTGCGGGTGTCGAGCGTGCGCACCGTCGAGGTCGAGGTCTCGAGCACCACCAGACGGCCGGACCTGGTCTGGTTGGCGACCTGGACGCCGTGGCTCTCGTCCAGCCGCTGCCCGGGCACCTCCCAGGAGCGGAGCAGGGTGCCCTTGCGGCTCCACTCGAAGACCCGTGACGGCGTGCCGGGGTCCTCGGGGTCGACGTACGTGCCGGCGTAGACGCGCTTGTTGCGGTGGACGAAGACGTACGCCGGGAAGCCGGGCGCCGGCACCTTGGCGAGGACGGTCGTCTCCCACCGCTCGGCGGCCTGCGCCGGGGCGACCGGCGAGACCAGCACCAGGGCCAGCAGTAGGGCCAGCAGCAGGGTCAGCAGGAGGCGGGGTGAGCGCTTCACAGGCGGTCCAGGACCTCGACGGCGGCGCGCTCGCCCGCGCGGACCGCGCCGTCCATGTAGCCCGACCAGTAGGTCGAGGTCTCCGTGCCGGCCCAGTGGACCCGACCGTGCGGGGTGCGGATGGCGGGGCCGAACTCCACCAGTGACCCGGGGGCGTGGATGGCCGTGGGGCCGCCACCCGTCCAGCGTTCCTTGGTCCAGTCGTGCTCGACGTAGTCGACCGGGTGCAGTGCCTGCTCGCCGAACATGGCGGCGAAGCCCTGCAGCACGGCGGCGCGCCGCCGGGACTTCGACAGGACGCCGTACGTGCGCCAGGTCGACCCGCCCACGAAGGCCAGCAGGACGCCCGGGCCGCCGTCGGGTGGGGTGTTGTCGAAGACCGCGCGGGCCGCCCCGGCGTCGTTGATGCCGAACCCATTGAGACCGGCGTCGCGCCAGAACGGCGTGGCGTAGACGGCGTCGCACTTCATCAGCTGGCCCATGTCGAGCCTGCGCAGCAGCTGCTTGCGGCGGACCGGCAGCCTGGGGAACCAGTCGATGTCGAGCACCATCGGCGGCGGCGCGGCGACGATGACCCGCTTGGCCTTCACCATGCCGCGCCCGGTGTGCACGCGGACGTGGCCGTCGCGCTGGACGATCCGCTCGACCGGCGCCTTGAGGGCGACGATGTCGCCCAGCTTCTTGGCCAGCCGCAGCGGGATCAGCTGGGACCCGCCGACAAACCTGCGCTCCTGGGCCCCGCCCGCGGTGTCGGAGTTGCGCGAGAAGGTGCCGACGTTCTGCTCGTCGCCCGAGCAGGCGACATACCAGAGCACGAAGAGGAACGAGAGCTCGTTGGGGTCGGCACCGAAGCCGGGCTGGGTCCAGCAGCGGATCAGGTTCTCCACCCCGGCGGAGTTGACCGCCGTCGAGCGGATCCACTCGCCGAGGGTGATCGAGTCCCACTCGACGGCGCGGGGGTGGGACCAGGGCGCGTCGACCGCGATCTCGGCGGCGTACTGGTCGATGAGGGCGAGCAGGACCCCGGCGTCCGGGAGGATCGTCGGGTCCGGCGGCACCGTCCCGCTGTATTCCATCCGGCCGGTCGTCGAGGAGATGTAGACGCTGTTGCCGGTGTTGTATTCCAGGAAGGTCGGCACCTTCAGCCGCTCGGCGAGCCTGGTGATGTGGCCCTGGGTCGGACCGATGAAGGCGCCGCCCGACTCGATGACGTCACCCTGCTTGTTGAGCGTGTGGTTGAGCACCCGGCCGCCGACCCGCTTGCGGGCCTCGACGACCAGGACGTCGTGGCCCCGGCGGGCGATCCTGCGGGCCGCGACCAGCCCGGAGATGCCGGCGCCCACCACGACGACGTCGACCTTGGCCGGAAGGGGGCCCTGCCGAGTGCCCGCGAGCACCGAGGCCTCGGCGTCGGAGGTGAGCGCTCCGGTGCCGACGGCGAGGCTGGTGCCGGCGACGCCGCCCAGCAACGACCGGCGGGTCAGTGGTCCGGGAAGGTGCATTTCGGCGCTCCTGCCAGTAACATATCTGAAACTGTTTCACATTCGGGTTTTGATGGTAGCCTGCCTCGTATGACGTCGCAACCGTTGCCGGCTCCATCGGTTACGGCCGGTCCGGTCACGGCGACCCGGCGAGTGCCCAGCCAGGAGCGCAGCCGCCGACGGGTCGAGCAGATCTTGGACGCGGCCGCCGAGGTGGTCGTCCGCGACGGCGTCGCCGCGTTGTCCACCCAGGAGATCGCCCGCCGGGCCGGGGTGCCCGTGGCCTCCCTCTACCAGTATTTCGCGGACAAGGACGACGTCCTGCTCGCCCTGGCCGGTCGCGACATGGACGAGATGGACGCCGAGGTGCTGACCGCGCTCGGCGAGCTAAGTCCGGACGAGCTGACGGTGGAGACCCTGGTCCGGGCAACGATGGAGGCGTTCGTCCGCGTCTACCACCGCCGCCGGTCGTTCGTGGAGATCTATCTGCGCGGCCGCACCAACCTCGCCGTCAACCGCTTCGGGCGTGAGCACAACCAGCGCGTGTCGGCCACCCTGCGGGACTACGCCGTCGGCGCCGGTCTCGCCGGACCCGCGCTCACCCCCGCACGCGCCCTGCTCGCCGTCGAGGTCGGCGACCGGATCTTCCAGCTGGCCTTCGAGCACAACGACGACGGTGACCGCGAGCTCGTCGAGGAGGGCATGGCCCTGGTGACGGGCTATCTGGAGCGCTACGCCTCGCCCGCCCCACCGAGATCCGCCCGGCAAACAACGCAGGAGACACAGTGAAGATCGCCACCGTCGGGGTGCACGTCCTCGACACCCATGTCATCGGCATCGAGTCCATCCCGGACGGGTCCGACGGTCAGCTCGTCGAGACCATCCGGATGTCACCCGCGGGCACGGCAGGCGGCACGGCGGTGGTGCTGTCCCGGCTCGGCGCGGAGGTGCGGTCCTTCGGCGCCGTCGGCACCGACCCGATCGCCACCTCGCTGCTCTCGATGCTCGAGGCCGAGGGCGTCGATGTCTCGGGCCTAGTGCCCAAGGCTGACCACCAGACGTCGGCGTCGGTGCTCCCGGTGCGCCCGGGCGGCGACCGGCCGGCCTGGCACTGCATCGGGGCCAACGGCGCCTTCACCCTCGACGACCTCGACCCGTCCTGGCTGGCGGGGTGCACGCACGTCCACCTCGGTGGTCCGGAGTTCCTGGGCGGCGAGGCGGCCGGCGAGCTGCTCGCGCGCGCCCGCTCGATCGGCGCGACCACGTCGCTCGACATCCTGGCGCCGGGCGACCCGGACATGCTGGCGTGGATCGCGGCGGCGCTGCCGCACGCCGACTACCTGCTGCCCAACGACGAGCAGGTGCTCGGCTTCACCGGCGCCTCGTCGCTCGTCGACGGCTGCCGGGCGCTGGTCGACGCGGGCGCCGGCTGCGTCGCGGCCACGGCCGGCTCGCGCGGCGCCGTGGTGGTCACCGCCGACGAGACCGTCGAGGTGCCGGCGTACGAGATCGACGTCGTGGACACGACCGGCTGCGGCGACGCGTTCTCGGCCGGCTTCCTGCGCGGCTTGTCCCTCGGCGGCGACCTCCGCTCGGCCGCCGAGCTGGGCTGCGCCACGGCGGCCCAGGTCGCCCAGGGCCTCGGCACCGACGCCGGCAGCTATGACCTGGCGTCGGTCCAGCAGTTCATGGCCTCGACGCCGACGCGGGGATAGTCCGTGACCTTCCGGTCCACAGATCAGTGGATCCGGGGCCAAGACGTCACGGACTATCCCGCCGGCGGCCAGGGCAGGACCGGCCGGCCCTCCTCGGGGCCGGACAACGGCACCCCCTCGAAGTCGTCGGTCGGCCAGTCGGCGTGGAAGTAGGGCAGCCAGCCCCTCCTGGCCAGTTCGACCGCGCCGGACCACCAGGCGGCGTACGCCGGGTCGGCGCCGCGTCCGGCCTCGGCGAGCTGGGGGTGCTCGGCGACGAACCGGTCCGCCAGCGCTTCCGCGTCCAGCCCGTCGTCGGCGTTGCCGGTGGTCCACCGATCCGAGTCCTCGCACCCGGGCGCGCCCACCGTGAGCCGCCAGAAGAGCCCGCTCGGGGCGATCGACGGCGTCCCTCGCAGGAGCTGGAGGCCGCGGCGGTGCAGCAGCTCGAGCATCTCGAGCCGGCGGACGGCTGCCTCGCGCATCAGTCCGTCGGCCGGGCGAGCCGGTCGAGGAAGGCCACCAACAGCGCCTCGCGCATGGCGGGGGCGGCCAGGTCGAGCATCGCGTTGATCTCGGCCATCCGGCTGGGCAGCTCGAGACCGCCTCCGGAGTTCTCGCCGACCAGGCCGGACGCGGCGAGCAGACCGTCGAAGTCGGCGTCGGTGAGGGCGGCCGGGTCCAAGGACTCGATGTAGGCGGCGATGCCGGGGTCGACGGTGACCGGGCCGGTCTGCTGTGCGGCGGCCACCGCCTCGCCGAGCGCGGAGAGGAAGTCGTCGACATGGGCGAGGGTGCCGGCGCTGACCGACAGGTGGATGTTGGGTCCCCGCCCGGCGTAGGACATCTGCGGCTGGACGTACCACCCGCGCTCGCGCATCTCGTCGCTGACGGTGAAGGCGTCGCAGGTGCCGTCGGTCTCGAAGGTGACCAGCGACGAGTCGGGCCGGGCGACCAAGGACAGCGCGGGCGCGGCCTCGATCCCGGCCACGATCGCGTCGACCGCGTCGAACAGCTGCCGGGCCAGCGTCAGGTAGCCGTCGTCGCCCAGCGACTCGACCACCGCCCAGGCGCCGGCCAGCGGGCCACCGGACTTCGTGGACTGCATCGTCGAGTTGAGCATCGTGTAGCCCGGCCACTCCGCGGAGGCGAAGAACTGCGGACGGCGGAGCTCGGGCGTGCGGTGCAGCAGGAGCGAGGTGCCCTTGGGTGCGTAACCGTACTTGTGCAGGTCGACCGAGATCGAGGTGACGCCGTCTACCGCGAACGTCCAGGGCGCCACGGGCCGGCCCAGCCTGGCGGCGTAGGGCAGGACCCAGCCGCCGATGCAGGCGTCGACGTGGCAGCGGATCCCGCGACGCGCGGCCAGCGCTGCGATCTCCGGCACCGGGTCGATCACGCCGTGTGCGTACGACGGCGCGCTGGCGACCAGCAGGACCACCCGGTCACCGAGCTCGTCCACCGCGGCCGCCGTCGCCGCGACATCGGCGCGGAAGTCGGCGCCGACCGGGACGACCCGCTTCTCCACGCCGAAGTAGTGAGCCGCCTTGTCGAAGGCGGCGTGCCGGGTAGACGGGACCACCATCGCCGGCCGCTCGACCTCCGGCCGGCCGTCTCGTGCGGTCTGGACGGCGAGGAGGACCGACTCGGTGCCGCCCGAGGTGACAGTCCCGACGCCGGTGTCGGGGGCGTCGAGCAGCCGCAGCCCGAAGCCGACCAGGTCGTTCTCCATCCGCAGCAGGCTGGGGAACGCGGTGGGGTCCAGCCCGTTGGTGGCGGCCGCGGCGGCCACCGCCTCGCGGCCGATCCGGTCGATGTCGGGCAGCCCGGAGTCGTAGACGTAGGCGAGGGTCCGGCCGCCGTGCACCGGCAGGTCGCCGGCCTGCAGCGTGTGCAGCCGCTCGAGGGCATCGCTCACGGGATGGCCACCTCCGGTTCGTCGACGTCGACCGCCGTCAGCGAGTAGCGGACGAGCCAGACCAGGCTCAGCAGGATCAGGGCCGCCGGGAGCACCGAGAAGCCGAGGGTGATCGCGGTGAGTGCGCTGTCGGGCTGGGCGACCTCACCGTCCGTGCTGGAGCGGTAGCCGCCGATCGCGAGCACCACCGCGAACAGCCCGGGCCCCAGCGCCAGCCCGAGGGTCTCGCCCGCGGTCCACACGCCGGTGTAGACGCCTACCCGTCCGGTGCCGGTGCGCCTCGCGTCGACCGCGGCCGCGTCGGGGAGCATCGCCATCGGGAACACCTGCGCGCCGGCGTAGCCGACGCCCACCAGCGCCGTCGCCAGGAAGACCACGACGCTCGGCGCGGTCCGCGCCGACACGACGAGCAGCGCTCCGGTCGCGAGGATCCCCGAGGACACCAGATAGCCGTTCTTCTTCCCGAAGCGGGCACCGTAGGCCGACCACGCCGGCGTGAGCACGAGCGCAGGAGCGACGAAGCAGACGAACAGGATGGTCGTCGCCCCCTTCTGGCCGAGGACGTCGCTGGCCAGGTAGTCGACGCCGGCGAGCATGCAGCCGGTGGCGAGCGCCTGCACGACGAACGTGGTCAGCAGCAGCCGGAAGTCCCGGGCGGCGGCGACGATCCGCAGCTGGTCGCGCAGCGAGCCCGCTCCCGGCTGCACCGAGCCGACGGGCGCGGCCCGGGTGCCGCGGTAGGCGCTCACGACGCCGACCGCGATGAGCGCGGCCATCGCCACGCCCATCACCCGGTAGCCGGCCCGGCCCCCGACGGCGTCACGGATCAGGGGTGCGGTCGCTCCTGCGAGCATGATCGTGAACGCGAGGATCGCCACCCGCCAGGTCATCAGCCTGGTGCGCTCGTCGTACGACGTCGTCATCTCCGCCGGCATCGAGACGTAGGGCACCTGGAAGAACGCGTACGCCGTCGCGCAGGCCAGGAAGCACACCAGGACCCAGGTCGCCTCGACCGCCTTCGACCCCATCTCCGGGGCCGCGAAGAGCAGTGCGAACGCCGCCGCGAGACCGAGCCCGGCGCGCAGCAGCCACGGGCGCCGCGGCCCGCGCGGGTCGTGGGTGCGGTCGCTGATCCGGCCCGCGATCGGGTTGAGGATCACGTCCCAGGCCTTGGGCAGGAAGACGATGAACCCTGCCGCCAGCGCCGCGATGCCGAGGCTGTCGGTCAGGTAGGGCAGCAGCATGAGCCCCGGCACCGTGCCGAACGCGCCGGTCGCGACCGAGCCCGACCCGTAGCCGAACCGGACCGACCGCGGCAGCGCACTCACTGCCGCAGGCTAGCGGGCCAGGCTCCTCGATCCGGCGGAGCCGTAGCGGCGGGTGGGGTTGAGGCCGATGCTCGTGGTGGGCTCGGCGGCCGGCTTCGCCGGGGTCCCCTTGGTGGGCGCCTTCTTGGCTGCGGTCTTCTTGGTGGTCGTCCTCTTCGCCGGAGCCTTCTTGGCGGCGGACTTCCGCGGCTTCGCGCCGGGCTCCGCGGCGGGCTTCGCGTCAGGCGTCGACCACCGGGAGATCCATTCGTCCATCGCCTTCCAGGTCGTGCCACGCGCGGCCCGGCCGGTGAGCATTCCGAGGTGTCCACCCGGGACGATCTCGAAGCGGACCTCGGGCGATCCGGTCAGCAGCGGCACGACCGCCTTGACCGCGGCGACGGGGGCGATGCCGTCGGTCGCGCCCGCGAACACCAGGACCGGCACCTTGATGTCGGCGATCCGGATCGACCGGGCACCCAGCTCGATCTCGCCCGTCCGCAGCGCGTTGCCCTTCACGAACCGGTGGTAGAGCTGGCCGAAGGTCCGGCCCGGGTAGGCGATCATGTTGTCGGTGAACCGGTCGACGGCCTCGACCTGGGCCAGGAAGTCGGCGTCGTCGAGGTGGGTGGCCAGCGCGATCGGCTTGGTGACGAGCTTTTGGAACGACGACAGCTGGAACGCCCATCTCACCAGCGGCTTGGGCGCACCACCCATCACCCGGTAGGCACGGGTGATCGCCCCGCGCCCCTCGGTGAGGTTGAGCAGCGGGCGCAGCGGCGCCACCAGTGGCACCAGGCTGACGTCGAGCGGCGAGCCGACAACCGTCAGGGACGCGACCGGGAGGTCCGGGCGGTCGGCCGCGGTGAGCATGCTGAAGATCCCGCCGAGGCTCCAGCCGATGACGTGGACCGGCCGCCCGCCGGCGTGCGCCGACGCCGCGGCGATGGCCTCGGGGAGGACCTCGTCGACCCAGTGCTCCATCCCCAGTCCGCGGTTGCGGAACGACACCTCGCCGTACTCCACGAGGTAGGTCGGGCGGCCGGCCGCCACGAAGTGCTCGACGAGCGAGCAGCCGCGCCGCAGGTCGTAGCAGATCGCCGGGGCGGCCAGCGGCGTCACCATCAGCACCGGGTCACCGTGGTCGCGGACCCCGGCCAGAGGACGGTAGTGGTAGACCTCGCGCAGCTCGCCCTCGTCGATCAGGGTGCGTGGCATCGGACGCAGGTCGGCGAGCCCGCCGTAGAGCACCTTGTGTGCCACGTTGCCGGCGGCGGCGACGACCTGGTCGGGCTTGGGGATCAGGTCCATGGGCGGAGCCTATGCGGACACGTCGAGGTCCGCCTCGACACCGGCACCCGTCTCGGGTTTCCTACCAGGCATGAGGATGCCCCGGCTCGCCGCAATGGGGGCGGTGGCGCTCGGCGCTGTGGCCACCCACGACCTCGTCCAGCGCAAGCACGCGATCCTGCGCAACTTCCCGATCATCGGGCACCTGCGGTTCCAGCTCGAGCGGTTCGGCCCCGAGCTGCGGCAGTACATCGTGACGTCCAACGACGAGGAACGCCCGTTCAGCCGCGACCAGCGACGCTGGGTCTACGCCTCGTCCAAGCTGGAGAACTCCTACTTCGGTTTCGGCACCGACAACAACCTGGAGAACGCCGAGGCGTGGCCGGTCATCAAGCACCGCACCTTCGCCGGGCCCGGTGCCGCGACGGCCAGGCACGGCGACGAGGGGGTGCCGCTCCCGGCAGCCAAGGTGATGGGGGAGGCCCGCGGCCGGCGCCTGGCGTTCCGACCTGCCTCGGTGGTCAACATCTCGGGGATGAGCTTCGGCTCGCTGTCGGCCGTCGCGATCGAGGCCCTCAACAAGGGTGCGGCCCTGGCAGGGTGCTGGCACAACACCGGCGAGGGTGGCCTCTCGCCCTACCACCGCAACGGCGGCGACCTCGTGTTCCAGATCGGGACGTCCTACTTCGGCTGTCGCGACGAGCACGGGAGGTTCGACCTGGCGCGCCTGACGGACCTGGTCGCCTCCGCTCCCGTGAGGGCGATCGAGATCAAGCTGTCGCAGGGTGCCAAGCCGGGCCTGGGAGGGATGCTGCCCGGCGCCAAGGTCACCGCGGAGATCGCCGAGATCCGGGGCATCCCGGCGGGCAAGGACTGCGCCTCGCCGAGCCGGCACCAGGTCTTCGACGACGTCGACTCGATGCTCGACTTCGTCGAGACCGTCGCCGACGCGACGGGGCTGCCGGTGGGCATCAAGTCGGCGGTCGGCAACCTGGACTTCTGGGACCACCTGGTCGCCGAGATGAGCAAGGGCGGGCGGGGCCTCGACTTCGTCAACGTCGACGGCGGCGAGGGTGGGACCGGCGCCGCGCCCCTGGTGTTCGCGGACTCCGTCGCCTACCCGTTCCGGCTCGGCTTCGCCGAGGTCTACCGCCGCTTCGCCCAGGCGGGCCTCGTCGACGACGTCTTCTTCATCGGCGCCGGCAAGCTGGGCCTGCCCGAGACCGCGATGGTCGCGTTCGCGATGGGCGTCGACTCGGTCAACGTCGGCCGCGAGGCGATGTTCGCGCTGGGGTGCATCCAGGCCCAGCGTTGCCACAACGACCACTGCCCGACCGGGGTCGCCACCCAGAACCCCTGGCTCCAGCGCGGCCTCGCCCCGGAGCTGAAGTCGGTGCGGGTCCACAACTACGTCGCGTCCCTGCGCCGCGACCTGCTCAAGGTCTCCGAGGCGATCGGGGTCGTCCACCCGGGCCTCGTCACGCCCGACGACATCGACATCGCGCACGGCATCGAGACCTCCCGCGGGCTGCGCGAGGTCTACGGCTACGAGCCCGGCTGGGGCCAGCTCGGCGAGCGACACCAGAAGGCGCTCGTCGACCTGATGGGCGAGCGGGTCCGCGAGCCCGAACGGCCGCCGACGGCGTAGGCCGGTCCGCGCTACGAGCGCCGGGCCGGCCGGACGGTCTTGTCGTGGTGGCTGTCGCGCTGGTCGGCGAGCGCGCTCATGAAGCTCTCGGCCCAGGCGGTCACGTCGTGCTGGGTGACCTGCTTGCGCATCGCCTTCATCCGGCGGGTGATCTCGTGCTCGTCGGCCTCGTAGGCCGCGACCAGCGCCGCTTTCATGCCGTTGATGTCGTAGGGGTTGACCAGCCATGCCTGCCGCAGCTCGTCGGCGGCGCCGGCGAACTCCGAGAGCACCAGCGCGCCGTCGTCGTCGACCCGGCAGGCGACGTACTCCTTGGCGACCAGGTTCATGCCGTCGCGGTAGGGCGTCACCACCATCACGTCGGCGACGCGGTAGAACGCGGCCATCTCCTCGCGGGACAAAGAGGTGTGCAGGTAGTGCACGGCAGGCCGGCCGATGCGGCCGTGCTCGCCGTTGATCCGGCCGACCAGCCGCTCGGTCTCGTCGCGGAGACGCTGGTACTGCTCGACCTGCTCGCGCGACGGCACGGCGACCTGCACGAAGACCGCGTCCTCGACGTCGAAGTGGCCGTCCTCGATGAGCTCGCTGAACGCCCGCAGCCGCGCGTAGATCCCCTTGGTGTAGTCGAGCCGGTCGCAGCCGAGGAACACCCGGCGCGGGTTGCCGAGCGCGGTGCGGATCTCCTCGGCCCGGGCGACCACCTCCGGGCTCGTGGCCAGTGCCTCGAAGCCCGCCGCGTCGATGGAGATCGGGAACGCCGCCGCGCGGACGGTGCGCCCGTCCGGGAGGTAGACCAGGTCGCGGTGCGTCTTGTGGCCGACGCGCTGCCGCACCAGGCGCACGAAGTTCTGGGCGCCGCCGGGCATCTGGAACCCGACCAGGTCGGCGCCGAGGAGGCCCTCCAGGATCTGCCGCCGCCACGGGAGCTGCTGGAACAGCTCGGCGGGCGGAAAGGGGATGTGCAGGTAGAAGCCGATCCGCAGGTCGGGCCGCAGCTCGCGCAGCATCCGTGGGACCAGCTGGAGCTGGTAGTCGTGGACCCACACGGTGGCGTTCTCCGCCGCCTCCTCCGCGGCCGCGGCGGCGAAGCGCTCGTTGACCTTGACGTAGCTCTCCCACCACTCCCGGTGGAACGCCGGCTTGGCCACGAGGTCGTGGTAGAGCGGCCAGAGCGTGCCGTTGGAGAAGCCCTCGTAGTGCCCCTCGACGTCCTCGGCGGTCATCGACATCGGGACGAGGGCGAGCCCGTCGTCCTCGAACGGCTCGAGGTGCTGCTCGGTCCCGCCGGGCCAGCCCATCCAGACGCCGTCGTAGCCGCGCAGGACCGGCTCGATGGCACTGACCAGACCGCCCGGCGACCTCGTCCACCCGGTGGACCCGTCGGCGTTGGTCACCCGGTCGACCGGCAGCCGGTTGGCGACGATCACCAGGTCGTGGGGCACGGGCTCCAGCCTAGGCACAGCCCGGGCCGCAGGACACGCCAGGCCGAGTGGCCGACCGCCCCACCCGCCGACCGCAGCGAGTGGGGCGGTCGAACCGACGTCAGCGGACCGAAGCCGACCCCTCACCGGGCTTGGCCGTCGGCCTCGTCACGGTGGTCGTCAGGCTGGTCCCCGAGTCGACGCGCACCAGGGTGACCCGGGACACGACCCCGGGTCCCCCTGGACGATCCCCCAGTTGCCGCAGCCCTCGCAGCTGAGCTGCGCGGTCGCAGCGGGATCGCCACCTACGGGCTCAGCCGTTGAAGTCCCCGGCCACCGTCTGGATGGTGATCGACCTGTTGGTGACGGCCGAGTCGCCGGTCGTCCATACGCACACTCGGAACGACGACGGGCCTGCAGGTACGGCGTAGACCCGGGTCGCGCTGACCGAGGTCTGGGTCCCCTCAGTGCTTCCCATCTGCCGGTGGTTGAAGTCGTCGCCAGAGTTTTGACACGTGCCCTTGGAGATCCACATGAACAGAAGCACGGCGGGACTGGAGAAGCTCACGACCGTGTCGACCCGCACGAAGCCGACCCCGCTGGGCACCTCGATGACGGTGGGGTTGAGGACCTGCTGGGTCACGCCGCCATCCGTTTGCACGCTGTTGTTGAGCGCTTCGAAGGCCACGCGGTCGAGGTACGTCGTTGCGGGCTGCCCGCCCAGATTGGCGGCGTTGCCCGCTGTGCCGGCGGTGGTGGCGCTGTCCGCCGTCCCGGCGTGCTTCACGCTGAGCTTGGGGGCCTTGTTCTTGACCACCTTGGCGGCGATCTTCTTGACCTGCTTGGCGGTGAGGCTCGCGCCGTAGGCCGTGCCGGCGAAGCCGACCGAGCCCAGCACGAGAACCAGCAGCAGGACGAGGACCGACGAGCGGCGTGAGCGGGATGAGCGGGAGGACGAGGTCACGAGCGTCTCTTTCGGTAGGGAGCGTTGGGTGCACAAACGTCGTGCCCACCGCGATGGGTGTCAAGGAACCCCGGGGTGTCGGGCCAGCCCGACAACACGTGTCGGGCTGGCAGGATCGTGGCCGAGTCCGCGCCGGACGAGGCTGGCGGGCATGACCGATACCCTCCACACCGACAGTCCGGAGACGACCTCCGTGAGCTTCGACTTCACCGACCTGCGCCGGACGCTGCGCGAGTCGGCATACACGCTGACCGCCTTCCCGCTCGGCCTCGTCTCGTTCGTCACCGTGCTCGTCCTCGTCACCGTGGGCATCGGGACGGCCGTCATCGTCGGCGGCGTCCTGCTGCTGGTCGCCGGCACCCTGGCGGCCCGGGCGGTCGCCCAGCTGGAGCGACTGCGGCTCCGGTCGTGGCTGGGGCGGCATGCTCCGGTCCCCGCGTACCTCCGGGCGGCTCCGGACGCCGGCTTCTTCCGCCGGGTCTTCACGCCGCTGCGCGACCCGCAGTCATGGCTCGACGTGGTCTGGAGCCTGGTGTCGTTCGTCACCGGCACGTTCGTGTTCGTGGTCACGCTCGTGTGGTGGGCGGCGACCCTCAACGGCCTGACCTACTGGTTCTGGGAGCGTTATCTGCCGGAGGACGGGCGGGACGAGTCGCTCGCCGAGCTCATCGGCTTCGGCGACACCCGGTTCGCCGATGTCGCGCTCCAGACGATGATCGGGCTCGTCGCCCTGCTCACCCTGCCGTTCGTGGTCCGGGCCCTCGCATCGTTCCACGGTGGCTTCGCCGAGGCGGTGCTCTGCGGCCGTGCCGAGCTCCAGCAGGAGGTCGCCCGGGTCGAGGGAGGGCGCGACGCGGCCAGGGTGGCCGAGGCCGCCTCGTTGCGCCGCCTCGAGCGTGACATCCACGACGGCCCGCAGCAGCGCCTGGTCCGGCTCTCGATGGACCTGGGCCGGGCGCGCAAGCAGCTCGACCAGGACCCGGCCAAGGTGGCGGAGACCCTGGACGCCGCCCTGCGCCAGGCCCGCGAGACCGTCGACGAGCTCCGCTCCCTGTCCCGCGGCATCGCCCCGCCCCTGCTCGTCGATCGTGGCCTCCGGGCGGCGCTGGGAGAGCTGATGGTGCGCAGCGACGTACCCGTCGAGTCCGTGGTGCGGGTGCCCGACAGCCTGCCGCCGCACGTGGAGACCGCTGTCTACTTCGTGGTCGCGGAGGCGATGACCAACATCGCCAAGCACAGCGGGGCGACCCGGGTGTCCGTGCAGGTCGTGGCGGCCGACGGCGCGGTCTCGGTGCGGGTCGAGGACGACGGTCGCGGCGGGGCCCACCTAGGCAAGGGTCAAGGCCTCGCCGGGCTGGCCCAGCGGCTCGCCGGCGTCGACGGGACGCTCGCGCTGAGCTCCCCTGACGGCGGGCCGACCGTGCTGGAGGCGAGGATCCCCTTTGTGACGGTGCGATGAGACTGGTGGTCGCGGACGACTCGGTCCTGCTCCGCGAGGGCCTGCAGCTGCTCCTCGTCGAGGCAGGGCACGAGGTCGTCGCTGCGGTCGGCGACGGTCCGGCCTACGTCGCCGCGGTGCTCGACCTGCGACCGGACGCCAGCGTGGTCGACGTCCGGATGCCGCCCAGCCACACCGACGAGGGCCTGCGCGCCGCCGTCGAGGTGCGGCGGACGTGGCCGGAGGCCCGGATCATGGTGCTGTCGCAGTACGTCGAGGTGTCCTACGCCGACGACCTGCTCGCCGCCGGTGAGGGCGGCACCGGCTATCTCCTCAAGGACCGGGTCGGCGACGTCGACGACTTCCTGCGCTCGCTCGACAGCGTGGCCGACGGTGGCACCGTGCTCGATCCGCTGGTCGTCCAGCAGCTGATGGGACGCCGCCGCGACCCGCTCGGTGGTCTCACCCCGCGTGAGCTCGAGGTGCTGGCGCTGATGGCCGAGGGCCGCTCCAACGCCTCGATCGCCGAAGCCTTGGTGGTCACCCTGGGTGCCGTCGAGAAGCACACGCAGCGCATCTTCGCCAAGCTCGACCTGCTGCCCGACGACGCCCAGCACCGTCGGGTGCGGGCGGTGATCAGGTACCTGCGGGTGTAGGTGCAGCACCCGTGGTGACCGTCCGGGCATGCCCATGTGGCGCTCGGTCCTGGGGCTGGGGTGGTGCCCGCGCGCGTAGCAGGCCGGGTCTCCGCGTCAAGGACGCTCGCAGCGGTGAGCCAGGCACCATTTCGCTGAGCCAAAGTGGACCTGACTCACCGCCGGGTCCGGAACGGCGAGCGTCGGTCGGGTAAGCGCGCAGCCCAGGCCGTCCTCAGCCTCCAGCGGTCGGGAACGCCACGCCGACCTGCCGGCGTACGTCGTCCATCTGGCGCAGGATCGTCAGGGTCTGGGCATGCGGGACCAACGGGCTCTCCCGCAGCCCGGCCTCCAGGCAGCGGCCGACTTCGGCGATCTCGTGGCCGAAGCCGTGACCGATGACCGGCACGGCACCGGAGATCCTCTGTGGGTCCCCACCAGCGTCGCCGTGGCTGGCGCCGGCGGCGTAGGGCACCCAGGTCGCGAAGTCGGGGTGGTGGAAGGGCTCCAGGGACAGGCGTCCGGCATCGGTGGCGATCTCCGCGCGGTCTGAGGACCACGAGGTCATCGACGCGGTCATCGTCGCCAGCGCTCCGCCCGGGTAGCGACCGCTGATGGCGACGTCCAGGTCGATGCCGTCCGTCGACAGCTGCGCGGTCGCGACCAGCTCCTCGGCCTCGCCCAGCATCAGGTGGGCCAGGGTCAGCGGATAGACGCCCATGTCGAGGAGTGCGCTCGCGCCGAGCGCCGGGTCGTGCATCCGGGTCGAGGCGTCTGGAGGCACGACGAAGCCCAGCTCGGCATGCAGGTGCCGCGGCGAGCCGAGGTCGCCGGCCTGGATGCGCCTTCGGACCTCGAGGATCACCGGGTGGCAGGCGGTCCACATGGCCTCCATGAGGAAGCGGTCGTGCCGGGCGGCCAGTGCGACCATCTCCTCTGCCTCGGGGACCGAGAGGGTCAGCGGCTTCTCGCAGAGGACGTGCTTGCCGGCCTCGAAGGCCAGCCGCGCGTGCTCGAGGTGCAGGGCGTGCGGCGAGGCGATGTAGACGACATCGACCCGCGGGTCGCTCACGAGCTCCTCGTAGGAGCCGTAGGACGACTCGACGTCGAACTCCTGGGCGAAGGCGCGGGCCCGCTCGGCCGAGCGGGAGCCGACCGCTACCAGCTCGGCCCCCGCAACCAGGGCGAGGTCGGAGGCGAAGGTGCGGGCGATGCGGCCGGGGCCGAGGATGGCCCATCGGGTCGGGGTCATGGGTCCACCCTGTCGTGTGCAGCTCGGCGCGTACACGCCGGGCGTGTGAATGACATCGGTGTGATTACTCGCCTACAGTGGCAGCCATGGACGCCGCGAACGTGGGGAGCGCTGTCGCCTCGGAGCCGCAGCTCCAGGCGGCCCTCAGCGACCGTGACCGCGAGATCCTCGAGTTCGAGCGGCACTGGTGGAAGTACGCCGGTGCCAAGGAGACCGCGGTCCGCGACAAGTTCGACATGTCGTCGACGCGCTACTACCAGGTGCTCAACGCCCTCATCGACCGCCCGGAGGCGCTCGAGGCCGACCCGCTCCTGGTGCGTCGGCTCCGCCGGCTGCGCGCTGCCCGACAGCGCCAGCGATCGGCTCGCCGGCTCGGCTTCGAGCTCTGACCGTGCCCAGCTCCAGGGCCGTCACCAGGGCCCGGGACGAGCGCGGGCTCGTGCTGCCGTCGCCCGTGGTGATGCTCAGCATCGTCGCGGTCGTCATGGCCGCAGTGGCCTTCGTGGCCACTCGCGACACCCCGCCCGCGGAACGCGAGATCACCACGATCGCCAAGCAGCCGACCGCCACCCCGACCCCGTCGGTGAAGCCGACGAAGAAGCCGGCCAAGAAGCCCCCGGTGCAGCGGGGCAAGGTGCCGGTCGAGGTCTACAACAACTCCGGGATCACCGGACTGGCCGGCCGGGTCGCGACCCGGGCCGGCAGGATCGGGTGGCAGGTCGTCGGATCGGACAACTGGTACGGCACGGTCGACGCGACCACGGTCTACTACCCCAAGCGGCTCAAGGCGGCGGCCAAGCAGCTCGCCCTCGACCTCGGCATCCGGCGCACCGCGCCCGCCGTGGAACCGATGCGACTCGACCGCCTGACCCTGATCCTCACCGGACCGCTGACCTAGCTCCGCTTCACCTTGGGCTGTTGACCGTCGCGCATCGTCAACGTCAGGGTCGCCAGCCGGACGTCGTACTCGCTCACCCGGATGACCACCTTGGCGCCGGGGTCGAGGGGCACGCCCTTCAGCAGCGAGGTCAGGGAGTGCTTGCGTGCGGCCAGCCCGTCGACCGTCCTGCTGGTGAAGGGGCAGCCCTTGGCGGCGCTCTTGCACCGCACCGTCGCGGACTCCCCGCCGGTCAGACGGGTGAGCAGGAGCTTGGTGAGCTTGGTCGTGTCCGCCCCGACGCTCGCCTTGAAGGTGACCTTGGGCGCGGCCGGCATCGCCACGGTCATGTCGGCCGAGGCCGCCTCACCTCGAACGTTCAGCGCCTTCACCCGCATCCGGTAGGTCGAGCCCGGGTCGAGACCGCTGACCTGTCCGGCCACCACGACGGGGCCGGCGTCCGAGGCCGGGATGGTGCCGATGGTCACCGTGGTCGCCGCCGACGGGACCCGCGGGCGCCGTCCGGCGCCCCGGTAGGCCCCGGCCGTCACGTACTCCACCATGACCGTGGTCTCGTTGCCGTGGCTGTCGACCGGCACCGACACCTGCACGGTCGCGGCGGAGCTCGTGGCGATCGACGGCGTCCCCACGGTGGGCGCCTCGTCGGCCACGGCGGCGGCGCTCCCGGTCGGCACGCTCATCCCCAGTGCAATGGACAGCAGGGTCGAGGCGACGACGAGAGGGATCCGGTGTCCGGGCACGGCCTGACGGTACTCGCGGCGGCGTACGCCCCGAGGGTGCTTTGGGGCAACCGACGGGTGTGTGGTGGGCTTCGGGGGTGGAGTTCACCTCGACGGAGGGCGAGCAGCGGTACGCCGCACTGGTGCGCGCCGCCGCGGACGCCGTCGTCGGGCTGGACTTCGACGGCACGTTGGCGCCGATCGTCGACGACCCGGCCCTCGCGCACATCCACGACGACGCGGCCCAGGTGCTGGTCGAGCTGGCCGAGCAGGTCCGCGCCGTCGCGGTGATCACCGGTCGGCCCGCGCGCCAGGCGCTGGACCTCGGCGGGCTCGAGGTGGTCGGCAACGCGATCGGCGATGCCGGCAAGGAGCTGTTCGTCTTCGGGCAGTACGGCAACGAGCGGTGGAGCTCCACCAACCGCCGGGTCATCGGACCGCGGCCTCCGCACGGTCTGGCGACGTTCCTGCGCGAGCTGCCGCGGTTCCTGCGCCGGGCCGGAGCCGAGGACGCCTACGTCGAGGAGAAGGGGTTGGCCGTCGCCATCCACACGCGCCGGATGCGTGAACCGGAGCGCGCCACCGAGGTGCTCCTCCCGCTGCTCCGAGACTTGGCGGGCAGCCACGACCTGGTCGTCGAGCCGGGCCGCAACGTGGTCGAAGTGCGCTCGGCCGGCATGCACAAGGGGCTGGTCGTCGAGCGGATCGTCGACGAGGTCGACGCGGGTGCGTTCTGCTTCGCCGGCGACGACCTGGGCGACCTGGAGGCGTTCGAGGCCGTGACCGCGCTCGCCAAGGACGGCCTGCCGACCCTGCTGGTGTGCTCCGCCTCGAGCGAGCAGAGCGCCTTGGTCCCGTTGTCGGACGTCGTCGTGCACGGCCCTGACGGGGTGATGGCCTTCCTGCGCCAGCTGACCTCCGACGCGGCGGCATTGCGAGCCTAGGGCGGGGCGGGGAAACCTCCCCGCACCGCGCGTCCGCTCACAGCGAACGCCGGAACAGGGGAAAGCCCGCGAGGAGTTGAGCCGACATGACTCAACCCTCACTCCCGGTGCTGTTCGTGTCCGACGTCGTCGTCCTGCCGGGGATGGTGGTGCCGATCTCGCTGGACGAGGCCGCGCAGGCCGCGGTCGACGCGGCCCAGGCGACCGGGGAGAACGAGCTGCTCATCGCGCCGCGGCTCGAGGACCGCTACGCCTCGTACGGCGTGGTGGCGACCGTCGAGCGGGTCGGCCGGTTGATGGGCGGTGGCCCGGGTGCGGTCCTGCGCGCGGGACGCCGGGCCCGGATCGGCAGCGGCGTCACCGGGCCGGGTGCGGCGCTGTGGGTCGAGGTCGAGCCGGTCGAGGAGCCCGAGGAAGCAGTCACCGACCGCGCCCGCGAGCTGGCCGAGGACTACAAGCGGCTCGTCGTGGCCGTGCTCCAGCGCCGTGAGGCCTGGCAGATCATCGACACCGTCAACCGGATGACCGACCCGAGTGGGATCGCGGACGCGGCCGGCTACGCGCCGTACCTCTCCGACGAGCAGAAGCGCGAGCTGCTCGAGACGCCGGACGTCGAGGCGCGCCTGACCACCCTCATCGCCTGGACCCGCGACCACCTGGCGGAGGCCGAGATCGCCGACAAGATCGGCGAGGACGTCCGCGAGGGGATGGAGAAGAGCCAACGCGAGTTCCTGCTGCGCCAACAGCTCGCCGCCATCCGCAAAGAGCTGGGCGAGGGCGAGCCCGAGGGCGCCGACGACTACCGCACCCGGGTGGAGGCGGCCGAGCTGCCCGAGGCGGTCCGGGAGGCTGCGCTCAAGGAGGTCGACAAGCTGGAGCGCTCCAGCGAGCAGAACCCCGAGGCGGCGTGGATCCGCACCTGGCTCGACACAGTGCTCGAGCTGCCGTGGAGCACCCGGACCGACGACAACAACGACGTTTCCCAGGCCAGGGAGGTGCTCGACGCCGACCACCACGGCCTCGACGAGGTGAAGGAGCGGATCGTCGAATACCTGGCCGTCCGGGCTCGCCGGGCCGAGCGCGGGCTCCAGGTCATCGGCGGCCGCGGTTCCGGCGCGGTGGTCCTGCTGGCCGGTCCTCCCGGGGTCGGCAAGACCTCGCTCGGGGAGTCCGTGGCCCGGGCCATGGGGCGCAGGTTCGTCCGCGTCGCCCTCGGCGGCGTCCGGGACGAGGCCGAGATCCGTGGCCACCGCCGGACGTACGTCGGTGCCCTGCCGGGCCGAATCGTGCGGGCTGTCAAGGAAGCCGGCTCGATGAACCCTGTCGTCCTGCTCGACGAGGTCGACAAGATCGGCTCCGACTATCGAGGCGACCCGGCCGCGGCGCTGCTCGAGGTCCTCGACCCCGCGCAGAACCACACGTTCCGCGACCACTACCTCGAGCTCGACCTCGACCTGTCCGACGTCCTCTTCATCGCCACCGCCAACGTCGTGGAGCAGATCCCGTCGGCGCTGCTGGACCGGATGGAGCTGGTCACGCTCGACGGCTACACCGAGGACGACAAGGTCGCCATCGCCCGCGACTTCCTGCTGCCGCGCCAGCTCGAGCGGGCGGCGCTCACGGACGAGGAGGTCACGGTCAGCGACGCGGCGCTGCGTGAGCTCGCGGCCAGCTACACCCGCGAGGCCGGTGTCCGGCAGATGGAGCGGCTGCTCGCCAAGGCGCTGCGCAAGGCTGCGACCCGGCTCGCGACGGGCGCCGGGCTCGTCGAGGGTCGGGTCGACATCGACGAGCCGGACCTCAAGGACCTGCTCGGGCGGCCCCGGTTCACGCCGGAGTCGGCGGAGCGGACGGCGGTGCCCGGCGTCGCCACCGGCCTGGCCGTCACGGGCATGGGCGGCGACGTCCTCTTCATCGAGGCCTCCGCGCACGAGGGGAAGTCCGGGCTGACGCTGACCGGCCAGCTCGGTGACGTGATGAAGGAGTCGGCGCAGATCGCCCTGACCTTCGTGCAGTCCCATGCGGCCGAGCTCGGGGTCGACCCGGGGTACTTCGAGGACAAGGCGATCCACGTCCACGTCCCCGCGGGGGCGACACCGAAGGACGGCCCATCGGCCGGCATCACCATGGTCACCGCGCTCACCTCGCTGGCGACCGGTCGCCCGGTGCGCTCTGAGGTCGGGATGACCGGCGAGGTGACCCTGGGCGGCCGGGTGCTTCCGATCGGTGGTCTCAAGCAGAAGCTCCTCGCGGCCCAGCGGGCCGGGCTCACCGAGGTCTTCGTGCCGCTGCGCAACGAGCCCGACCTGGACGACGTACCGGCCGAGGTCCGCGACGCCCTGACGGTCAACGTGGTGGGTGACGTCCTCGACGTGGTGCGGGGTGCTCTCACTCACACCGGCGCGTCCGAGGCGACCGCCGCCGCCTGAGAAGTGTCCGGTCGTTGAGACTGCTGTCCGCATGATGGGATTCCGGTTCGCGCCCGTCTGTCGGCGATCCCTACTGTGGGCACTGCTCATCCAGAGGGACTGAGGGAACGGCCCAACGAAGTCCCGGCAACCGCCGCGCTGCTCGATCGGCGCGGAAAGGTGCCAAATCCGTCCGGGTGCGATGGTCGCCCCGGAAAGATGAGGAGGTCTCGTGAGCGCCGCAGTCGCAGAGAAGTCCAAGCTCCGAGCCGGGGCCTTCGGGCACGCCACCGCACTCTCGTGCCGCGAGTGCGGCCACCAGGTCGACCTCGGCCCCTTCTACGCGTGTCCGGAATGCTTCGGCCCGCTCGAGATCGCCTACGACTTCCCCCTGGTGACCCGCGAGGAGATCGAGGCGGGACCGCCCAACATCTGGCGCTACAAGGCGCTGCTCCCCGTGCCGTCCGACATCGAGCAGAGCCCCAACACCGAGCCCGGGTTCACCCGGCTGCTCAAGGCACACAACCTCGGCCGTGAGCTGGGCATCGCCAACCTGTGGGTCAAGGACGACTCGACCAACCCCACCAACTCCTTCAAGGACCGGGTCGTGGCCTGCGCCCTGAGCGCGGCTCGCGAGCTGGACGCCAAGGTGTTCGCCTGTCCGAGCACCGGCAACCTCGCCAACGCGGTCGCGGCCGCCGGCGCCCGCGCCGGCATCAAGACCGTGGTCTTCATCCCGAGCGACCTCGAGCAGCCCAAACAGGTCAACTCGGCGGTCTACACCGAGCAGCTGGTCGCGGTGAACGGCAACTACGACGACGTCAACAAGCTCGCCTCCGAGATCGCCGGCGAGGAGGACGGCTGGGCGTTCGTCAACGTCAACGTCCGGCCTTACTACGCGGAGGGCTCCAAGACGCTCGGCTACGAGATCGCCGAGCAGCTCGGCTGGCGGCTCCCGGACCAGATCGTCATCCCCGTCGCGTCCGGGTCCCAGCTGACCAAGGTGCACAAGGCCTTCCAGGAGCTCATCAAGCTCGGACTCGTCGCCGACAAGCCCTACCGCGTCTTCGGCGCCCAGGCCACCGGCTGCTCGCCGGTGTCGGTCGCCTACAAGGCGGGCGTCGACGCGATCCGCCCGGTCAAGCCGGACACCATCGCCAAGAGCCTGGCCATCGGCAACCCGGCCGACGGCATCTACGTCCTCGACATCTGCCGCGAGACCGGCGGCGCGGTCGAGGACATCACCGACGACGAGGTCCGCGACGCCATCGTGCTGCTGGCCCGCACCGAGGGCATCTTCACCGAGACCGCCGGGGGGACGACCGTCGGCGTGCTCAAGAAGCTCGTGGAGACCGGCCAGCTCGACCCTGACCTCGACACCGTCGTCATCAACACCGGCCACGGCCTCAAGACCCTCGACGCCGTCTCCGACCGGGTCGGTGCCGCGGTCACCATCGAGCCGACGTACGCCGCGTTCGCCGCCACCGGAATCGCCTGACCACCCCTGAGAGAGCAGAGAGCCCGCACATGAGCGTGTCCGTCCGGATCCCCACCATCCTGCGCACCTACACCGGCGGTGAGTCGGAGGTGACCGCGAGCGGGGCCAACCTGCAGGAGGTCCTCGAGGACCTCGACGGCAGCTACTCAGGGATCAAGGCGCGGATCCTCGACGACAACGGCGAGCTGCGCCGCTTCGTCAACGTCTACGTCGGCAACGACGACGTCCGGTTCCTCGACAATCTCGCCACGCCGACGCCGGACGGCACCCAGATCTCGGTGATCCCGGCGGTGGCCGGCGGATAACGGCCGGGTCGGCTCTCTGGGTCGGATCTCCGCATTCCGCCGCGGGCGGGACGTTCTCCACTCGATACTTGGAGGGCAGGAGCGGAGGCGGAGGAGACCCCATGTCGAGCCATCGAACGAGGCTGCGCGACTCGCGCAGCTTCCCGTTCGACCTCAGCCTGTTCGTCCTGGGCATGGGTCTGTGGGGCTGGGGCCTCGTCAGCGGGATGCGTGCCGACTGGGAGCTCGGCGTCGCGGCCGCGGTGGCGATCCCGCTCGTGGGGGTGGTGGCCAGGTACCCCATGGTCCTCGACGGCGAGGACGGCGGAATCGAGATCGGCTTCGACTCCAGCATCCTGATGTTCCTGCTGTGCACCTTCGACGCCCCGTCCGCGATCGCGATCTGGGGGGCCGCGGTGATCCTGACCCAGGTCCTGGCGGACAAGCGGATGATCGCCAAGATCTTCAACGTCGGTGTCGGGATCCTGGCCGCCAGCACCGCGGCGGCGCTGTTCCACCTGATCCGCGCGGACGGGATCGGAACGGCGCGTGAGCTGGTGGCCATGGTGGCTGCGGCCTGCGCCTACTTCCTCGTCGACTACGTGCTCTCCGCGGTCTCGGTTGCCATCGACACCGAGGCCCAGCTGCGCAAGCAGCTGATCCAACGCGGCACCCTCCTCGCCGTGGCGGCCTTCGTCCCCTTCGACCTGCTGGGCTACCTCGCCGCCGTGATGCTGCGCAACAACCCCTGGTGGACGCTCGTCCTCCTCGTCGTCCCGCTACTGACCCTGTTGCTGTCCACGCGCGCCGTGACCCGCGGTCGCGAGGACCAGCGCCGGCTGACTGTTCTGCTCGAGGCAGCGGTGCGGGTCCAGTCGGTCCACGTGCCCGACCAGATCGGGGACGCGCTGCTCTACGACGCCCGCCGGCTGATCAGGCTCTCGGACGTCGAGCTGAGGGACTCGGCGCCGGGCCACGACGAGGTCGGCGCCCAGGTGAAGCGCGGCAAGGACCCGCTGTGGGTGGTGGCGCCGGCCCGAGACCGGGCCCGGTCGACGATCGCCGCCGACGAGCAGGCGCTCGGCGCACTGGCGGTGCTCGGCTCGGACGCCTTCGCCCGGATCCAGCTGACCGCCGACATGGTCCACTACGCCCGCCACGACCCGCTCACCGACCTGCCCAACCGCGGGATCCTCCTCGACCGCGTGGCTCACGCCCTGCTCCGGGCTCGGCGCAGCCAGGTCCGCATCGCGTTGCTCTTCCTCGACCTCGACGCGTTCAAGCCCGTCAACGACCAGTACGGTCACGCCGCCGGGGACGCGGTCCTGGTCGAGGTCGCACGCCGGCTGCTGGAGTGCACCCGGGCCAGCGACACGGTGGCCCGGCTGGGCGGTGACGAGTTCGCGGTCCTCCTCGAGGGCATCACCACCCGCGAGGAGGCGTTCGAGATCGCCGACCGGATCCTCGCGAGCCTCGGGCAGGACATCCAGGCGGGCGCCGACAAGGTCGCGCTCGGCGGCTCGATCGGCATCGCGTTCGGTGACGGCATCGACTCCGGAGAGACCCTGCTGCGCAACGCGGACCTGGCGATGTACGAGGCCAAGGGTCGCGGCAAGGCCCAGGCGGTGGCCTACGAGCCGGCGATGGGTCAGGAGCGGATGGAGGGCCTGCAGCTGGTCGAGGGCCTGCGCAGGGCGATCGAGACCGACGGCCTCGACGTCGTCTACCAGCCGGTCGTCGCGTCCCGGACCGGCCGGATCGTCGGCGTCGAGGCCCTGGTCCGGTGGCGCCAGGACGGGGTCGAGATGCCCACCGAGGACTTCATCCGGATCGCCGAGTCCACCGGACTGATCGTCGGCCTTGGTGAACGGGTGCTGGAGACGGTGGCGCGCGACGCCCCCGCGCTGCGGGCGGCCGCCGCCGGCCGGATCTCCATCAGCGTCAACGTGTCTCCGCGGCAGCTGCGCGACCCCGAGTTCCTCAGCCTCGTCGCCGGCACCGTGCGGCTGATGGGAGGCACGAGCCTCGTGCTGGAGATCACCGAGCGGGAGGGCGTCGCGGACGACGCGACCGTGCTGGAGGCGATGCGCAAGATCTCCGCTCTCGGCGTCCAGTTCGCCGTCGACGACTTCGGAGTCGGCTTCTCGTCGATCGGCTACCTGCACCGCGTCCCCGCACACGTCGTGAAGATCGACGCGTCCCTGTCGAGCGACATCGACACCGACCAGCGCGCGTGCTCGGTCCTGGCCGGCATCGTCAGCATGGCGGAGGCGCTGTCCCTCGACGTGGTGATCGAGGGGATCGAGCGACAGAGCCAGCTCGACAAGGTCCGCGACGAGGTGGGCGCCCCGTTGGTCCAGGGCTACCTGCTGCACCGACCGATGCCGGTCGACGCGCTGCTGAACGTCGTCGGTGCCAACCGGCAGGGTCAGACGCCGACGCCGGCCGAGGACGCGACGCCGAGGCCGGCCGAGGACGCGACACCGACGCCGGCCGAGGAATCGACGCCGGCCGAGGAATCGACGCCGGCCGAGGAATCGACGCCGGCTGAGGAATCGACGCCGACTCCGGCCGAGGACTCGACACCACCGTCTCCGCCCTCGTCCACGACCGACCCGGGAGAGGTGCTCGCCCCCATCGCGTGAGCGGTTCGTGCCAAGAAAGGGTCAGTGCACGACGTGCGGACCCAGGGCGATCTCCTCGTAGATCCGGTAGGACGGCCGGTCCCGTCCCTGTTCGGCCGGGGTGAACAACCCGAAGGTCGTCTGCCACCAGGCGTTGGTCTCGAAGGCGGCCAGCGTGGCCAGCAGCTGCTCGAGCTCGGACTCCGTCGCGCTGGCGCGGACACCGCCGAGTCGCACCCGTGGCTGGAAGACCCGCCGGTCCACGAACAGCCTCGTCAGCTTTGCCACCTCGTGGACGCCGCGGACGACGGTGCCGACAGCGTCCAGGTCGCCCTCGAGGTCGACCCAGACCGATGGGTCCTGCTCGGACTCGACCGGGCTGTAGCCGGCGAACCGCAGCCGAGGCGAGGGCCAGTCGGCGGCTGCCCGGGTCAGGGCATCCACGAGCCGGTTGGCGTCGTGGAGCGCGAGGTTGCCGAACTTCGCGAAGGGCAGGTGGACGTGGGCGACGGGTGACAGCTCCAGCACCGGAGAAGGCGCGGCCACCTCCACCGTGGCCTCCTCCCGGCGACGCCGACGCCGGGCCCGGTGCCAGCCCGGCGGGTGCGGCTCTCTCGGGGGCGGGTCGGGCGTGAAACCCGCGACCGCCCAGAGGTCGTCGAGGATCTCCCGTGGTGGTACGAGTGCGGCGAACAAGTACACGCGTGCATTCTCACGCATCGCACGGCCCTAGCCGCACACCGCGCCGCATATCGTGCGGCGGTGACCGTGCTGCTGGTGACCTTCTCCTTGCTGCCGAACGGCGAGCCCGGGGGCGAGCTGCTCGTCTCCGCCCTGGCCGAGCGCGGGATCGAGAGCCGATGGGTGGGGTGGGACGACGGGTCCGTCGACTGGGCCGCGGCGGAGCTGGTGGCCGTGCGATCCACCTGGGACTACCACCGCCGGACGGCGGAGTTCCTCGCCTGGGCCCGCAAGGTGGAGTCCGAGACGAGGCTGCTCAACGGTGCTGACGTGTTCGCGTGGAACGCCGACAAGGCCTACCTGGTCGACCTCGCCCAGGACGTGCCGTGCGTGCCGACCACGTTGCTGGACGACGCCACCCTGGTGCGGGGTCTCCGGGAGGCGCTGGAGAGGTGGGGCGAGGTGGTGGTCAAACCGCGGACCGGTGCCGGTGGGGTGGGCGTCGTCGTCGCCTCGAGCGTCGGCGACGAGCGGCTCGAGGGCCTGACCGCCGCTCCCTGGGTGGTCCAGCCCGTGGTCGCGTCGGTGCGGACGACCGGCGAGACCTCGGTCCACGTGCTGCGCGGCCGCGCGGTGTCGCAGGTGGACAAGGCGGTGGCGGGAGCCGGGCCGGGCGAGATCCGGGTGCACGAGCTCTACGGCGGGCGGAGCACGCCGGTCGAGCTGGGAGACGAGCAGTCCGCCCTGGCCGAGGCGGCCGTGCACGCCGCCTCGCAGCGCTGGGCCGCCGACCTGTCGTACGCGCGGGTGGACATGATGGTCTGGGACGGCGCCTGGGCGGTGAGCGAGCTCGAGCTGATCGAGCCCGGCCTCTACCTCGACGTCGACCCGGCGAACGCGGGCAGGTTCGCCGACCTGGTGCGATCCTTGCTCTAAGACCCAACCTTTGGGCCGGGAGAGGCGTTCCCAGGTCGTGGAGTCGGAAGCGGAGGCGTCGTTCACGCGCTGGGCCGGCGACCGCCAGCTCGCGTTGCTGCGCACCGCCGTCCTGCTCACCGGCGACCACCACCGCGCGGAGGACCTGGTCCAGGACGCGCTGGCCAAGGTGGCCGCGCGGTGGGGGAGGCTCCGTGACCAGGCACCCGAGGCCTACGCCCGTCAGGTCATCGTGCGCACCAACATCTCGTGGTGGCGCAAGCAGCGGCACGAGGTGGTGGCGGATCCCGGTGACCGGCCGGCCGCCGGCGGCGAGCCGTCCGTGGACCGCCGTCTCCTGCTCGACCACGCCCTGGCCCGGCTGACCCCCAGGCAGCGCTCGACCGTGGTGCTGCGCTACTACGACGACCTCTCCGAGCGACAGACGGCCGACGTGCTCGGGGTCAGCGTCGGGACCGTGAAGAGCACGACCCACGACGCACTACGCCGGATGCGCGAGTCGTCGCCCGAGCTGGCCGAGCTGCTCGGCCCCGTGGAGGAGCTCAGATGACCGACCAACAGCTGCGCGACCTGCTCGAGGAGCGGGTGGCCGAGGTGACCATGCCGGACCTGTCGGGGACCGCCTGGCGCGCGGGGCGGCGGGCCCGACGCCGGGGCCGGCTCGCGACGGTGGGTGCCGCGGCCGTCGCCATGGCGGCGGTCACCGTCGGCGTCGCCGTCCTCGTCGACGACGGCCGGACGACGCAACCCACGCCGGCCCCCGGTGTGCCGACGCAGATCCCCACACCGTCGGCGGAGCCAGACGCGGCGTACGAGGGCGTGCCGGTCTGGTGGAGCCTCGGCCAGGAGCAGGAGGTCAACCTCCCGCCCGTCGAGGACGCACCCCTCCCCGCCGTGATCGACCTCGAGTCGGAGCCCAACGTCGACGGGATGGACCACGCGGTGGCCGCGTTCTCTGTGGGAGACCGGGTCCGGCTCGTCGACGCCGACGGGGGCCGGCTCGACGTCTCACTCGAGGGGCTCGACGACCTGGTCAAGCCCAACGGCTACGGCTACCGGCCGGTCCACCAGTCGATGCTGTCGCCCAGGGGCGACTACCTCGTCTTCCCGCAGAACGACGGGGTGGCCGTCTATACCGTCGCCACCCGGGAGTGGCGCTCGATCGCCACCGGCGACCGGGTCACCCGCTTCGTCACCTGGGTCGCCGACGACGCCTTCGTCCTGCCTCCCAGGCAGGCCGGTGGCGCCGGGCCGGTCTACGACGTCACGGGAGCTCAGCTCAGCGACCAGCGCTCGCAGTCGTTCGAACCGCCGTTCGACGTCGGGTCGGCACAGGCCTTCGGGCCGACCCGCCGTCACGACGGGTCCCAGGCGCAGGCCTACGGGATGGGGGTGCCGATCCCGGTCGCGGACGCGGGGAGCTATCTGTCGGAGCCGGAGTTCATCGTCGCCTCGGCCGGCGGTACGACGTCCGTCCTGGCGATGATGTGGGACATCCGCGACGGCGGGCACGAGGGCCGGTTCCTCCAGTGCTGCCCGGTCGCTGGCTGGCTGGACGACCGGACCCTGGTCTACGAGTCGAGGCAGACCGCCCCCGCGCTGGTCGCGTGGACGGTGGGCACCGACGACTTCGGCCTGGTGTCGAGGATCGAGGGGCAGTACCTCCTGGCGAGCTTTGCCAGGCTCGGCGCGGGCGGCGGGGCATCATGACCCCGTGCCTGACCCCGTGCCGAGTGCCCGCCACGGTGTCGCACTCGCGCTGACGGCGGTCGCCTACAACCTGTGCCACCACCTCGGGTCGCTCCCCGGCGGTCTGGGCGAGGCCGGTCGCGGGACCCGGGTCACCGACTGGGTCGACCTCCTCGTCCCGCTCCTGGTCCTCACCCCTGCGCTGCTGGTGGCACTCGCGGCGCAGGCCGACCGGGCGACGTACGTCCTGCTCGGGATCGGGTCGTGGCTGTACGTCTCGGGGCACGGCATCCACCTGGCTGCCAACTCGATCTGGAACGCCGATCCGTCACCCGCCGCCGAGCTCTGGGACGAGTACGTCGGCCACTGGCTCTGGTACGCCGGCGTCGTCCTCGTCGCGGTCGCGCTCGCTCGGACCATGGCGGGCCGGCCGCAGACGACCCACCCGCTGGCCTGGGCTCTCGCCCTGGCGACCGGCGCGACCTGGGCCACCAACGCGGTCGGCGGCCACTTCACCGTGGCCGGGCTGGTCGCCTCCCTCGCCGGCCTGGGCTGGGGGTGGCGGCAGCGGCGCGCTCTCGGGGCGCTGTGGCTGGCCGTCGGACTCGCGGCGGTGCCCCTGCTGGCGGGCGCGTGGGCCTTCGGCTGGGACTTCGACTGAGCTTGGTGAGACTGGGACCCGCCTTGCACTCGCCTAGGGCGAGTGCTAATACTTGATGCTGGCACTCTCGACAGGAGAGTGACAACACAGTCATCTCTTAGCCACCACTCACTGTGAGGAACCCCAGGAGCTATGCCGAAGCTGATTGCTTTCAACGAGGAGGCCCGACGCGGTCTCGAGCGAGGGATGAACACCCTCGCCGACGCCGTCAAGGTCACGCTCGGTCCCAAGGGCCGCAATGTCGTCCTCGAGAAGAAGTGGGGCGCGCCCACGATCACCAACGACGGTGTCAGCATCGCCAAGGAGATCGAGCTCGAGGACCCCTACGAGAAGATCGGCGCCGAGCTGGTCAAGGAGGTCGCGAAGAAGACCGACGACGTCGCCGGTGACGGCACGACGACCGCGACCGTCCTGGCCCAGGCGATGGTCCGCGAGGGCCTGCGCAACGTGGCCGCCGGCGCCAACCCCATGGGTCTCAAGCGCGGCATCGAGGCCGCCGTCGAGGCCGTGTCAGAGCAGCTGCTCGGCATGGCCAAGGACGTCGAGACCAAGGAGCAGATCGCCTCGACCGCGTCGATCTCGGCCGCGGACCCGACCGTCGGCGAGATCATCGCCGAGGCGATGGACAAGGTCGGCAAGGAAGGCGTCATCACCGTCGAGGAGTCCAACACCTTCGGGCTGGACCTCGAGCTGACCGAGGGCATGCGGTTCGACAAGGGCTACATCTCGGCCTACTTCGTGACCGACCCCGAGCGCATGGAGACGGTGCTGGAGGACCCCTACATCCTCATCGCCAACCAGAAGATCTCCAGCGTCAAGGACCTGCTGCCGCTGCTCGAGAAGGTCATGCAGTCCGGCAAGCCGCTGCTGATCCTGGCCGAGGACACCGACGGCGAGGCGCTGTCGACCCTGGTCGTCAACAAGATCCGCGGAACCTTCAAGTCCGTCGCCGTCAAGGCCCCGGGCTTCGGCGACCGCCGCAAGGCCATGCTCCAGGACATCGCGATCCTGACCGGCGGCCAGGTCATCTCCGAGGAGGTCGGCCTCAAGCTGGAGAACACCGGGATCGAGCTGCTCGGCCAGGCCCGCAAGGTCGTCATCACCAAGGACGAGACCACCATCGTCGAGGGTGCCGGCGACACCGACCAGATCGCCGGCCGGGTCAACCAGATCCGCGCCGAGATCGAGAAGTCGGACTCCGACTACGACCGCGAGAAGCTGCAGGAGCGCCTGGCCAAGCTGGCCGGTGGTGTCGCGGTGATCAAGGTCGGCGCGGCCACCGAGGTCGAGCTCAAGGAGCGCAAGCACCGCATCGAGGACGCCGTCCGCAACGCGAAGGCGGCCGTCGAGGAGGGCATCGTCGCCGGTGGCGGCGTGGCGCTCGTCCAGGCCGCAGACGTGGCCTTCGAGAAGCTCGACCTGACCGGCGACGAGGCCACGGGTGCGCAGATCGTGCGCTTCGCGACCGAGGCGCCGCTCAAGCAGATCGCGATCAACGCCGGCCTCGAGGGCGGCGTCGTGGCGGAGAAGGTGCGCAACCTGCCCGCCGGTCACGGTCTCAACGCGGCGACCGGCGAATACGTCGACATGATCGCCGAGGGCATCATCGACCCCGCCAAGGTGACCCGCAGTGCGCTGCAGAACGCCGCCTCGATCGCGGCGCTGTTCCTCACCACCGAGGCCGTTGTCGCGGACAAGCCCGAGAAGGCTCCCGCGATGCCCGGTGGCGACGGCGGCATGGGCGGCATGGACTTCTGAGTCCAGCCACTCCCGAACGACGACAGGGCCCCGCTCCGGCGGGGCCCTGTCGCATCTCCGAGCGGTGCGTGTGAGTCTGGTGCGGTGCCCGGCGAGCCGCTGCTGGAGCGCCTGGAGGTGCAGGCGCTGCTGAGCGCGCGCGGGCTGGCTTGCGACGAGGCAGCGGTCGACGGCGTGCTCGACCGCACGGACGGTCGTGCCGAGGCGGTCGTCCTCGAGGTACGTCGGCTGGCCGGCGCCGGTGACACTCCCGTCCCGATCGAGGCAGGCGCGCTGGCGGGGTTGCCGTTGCTCTCGCCCGGCCTGGTCGACGCCGTCCTCGGCCCGGGCGCGTGGCGCGGCTTGACCGCGTCCGGGGCGACCCTCCACGCGCGGAGCGACGGCTGGTCCGTCCCGGCCGGGTCGGGCCCGGGTCGGGCCTCGCCGGAGCAGCGCGCGATCGCGGCGCACTGGTATGCCGACCACGGGCAGGTCGCGGTGGCGGTTCGCTGGCTGCACGCCTCCGGCGACGACGAGGCCCTGGCAGACGTGCTCGCGGCCACGCTCCGCGCGCCCGACCGGGCTCGGCGCTGGGCCGAGGTCGCCGAGCTCGAGCCGGGTGAGCTGGACGCTGTCGTCCGACGGTGGCCGGACGCCCTGGTCGCGCGGCGACCGGAGGCGTTGCTGGCGCTGGTGCGCGCCGTGGAGTTCGGCATGCACTCCCAGCTCCGCGCGGACTGGTTGACGCGGCTGGAACGGCTGGTCGACGAGGGATCCCCAGCGTGGATCGCAGTCGAGGCCGAGCAGGTCCGTGAGCTCTCCCGACAGGGCAAGGCCGACCAGGTGCACGCGCGCGCCGCGGCCGCACTCCCGCGCGCGGACGAGATATCCCGGGCGCGACTGCTGATGGCGGAGTCGATCGTCGACCTGCTGCACCAGCAGCCGGAGGCCGAGCAGCCGGCGCGGGAGATGCTGCAGGAAGCGACCGCACTGCTGCGGGTCAACGGGGAGCGCGACTGGGAGGCCGACGCGTGGCTGAGCCTCGGCTTCGGCGCCGAGCTCCGGGCGGGCCGGATCGGTCTGGCGGTCGAGCACATCGAGCGCGCCATCGCGCTCTGCTCACCGGGCACCCAGATGCGGGGCCGGGTGCTCACCTTCCTCGCCGAGGTGCTCAGCCACGCGGGCCGTCCCGACGACGCGGAGGCCGCCCTCCGGGAGGCCGCCGAGCTGGCCGCGGCCCGCGAGGACGTCGCCCTGACGGCCTACGTCGCCTGGTCTGCCGCCCTGGTCGCGTGCCGTCGTGGCGACCTCGCCGCGACGCGTGAGCAGCTCGCGGTCGTCGAGTCGCACCGGGGGGAGTGGCATGCGCTGCCGGCCGGTGTGGCGTTCCACGCCGAGGCGGCCGAGATGCTGGCGACGCTGGGGCAGTACGACGACGCCCGGGCCCAGTTGGAAGTCGGACGGCGCCTGCCCGCCGCCGCGGACTTCGCCAACGCCTTCGACATGGCCGAGCTGGTGCTCGCGGCCAGGGCCGGCGACCCCGCGGAGGTCCCGGCCCTGGCGGCCCGCTGCGCCCCGACGCCGCTCACCGGCTGGCGGGTGCTGCTGCTCGAGGCGTGGGCGGCCGAACGCGCGGGAGACCCCGACCTCTCGCGCCGCAAGGTCGCAGAGGCGCTGGCCGAGGCCGACGCGATCGGGCACCCCGAGATCGTCGAGGCCGTCGAGCCGGAGCTGGGGCTGTGGGCCCGCGCCGCGACGAGCGGGCGCAGCGCTGCGACGCGCCGCATCGGCACCACCCGGCTCCGACTGCTCGGCGGCCCCGCGGTGGAGACCCCGCATGGAGTCCTCGAGCCGCGGCGTGGGGACGAGACCACGCTGCTCGCGGCCGTGGCGGCGCGCCGCGACGCCCGCGTCGATGACGTGCTCGAGCTGCTCTGGCCGGCTGAGGACGACACGGTCACCCGGCGCCGGCTCCGCAACACCCTCAACCGGCTGCGCGGCTCGGTCGGCGAGGTGGTGATCCGGCGTGGCGATCGCCTCGCCCTCCGTCCCGACGTCACTGTGGACGTGCAGCTGGTCGTGCAGGCGGCCCGGGTCGGCCACACGATCCCCGAGCTCGGTGTCGAAGCGGCCCGGCGCGCGCTCTCCCTCGTCGCGGGCGAGCTCAACAACCCGGGCGACGACCCGGTCCTCGACGACCTGCGCGCCGAGCTGTCGCTCGCCGTGGGGGTGCTCGCGGATCGGGTCTCGGACGCCGCCACGACGACCGGCGAGCTCGGCGAGGCCGCCCGCTGGCTGTCGACCGCGCGCCGCCTCGACCGGTACGACGAGCCGAGAGCCGTCCGGCTCGTCCAGGTGCTGCGCGCCCTGGGTCGCGACACCGAGGCGGGCGACGTGCTGCGGGACGCGCTGCTGGCCTGCCGGGAGCTCGGCGTACCGCCGTCGCCCGAGCTCGGCCGGCTGGCTCCGCGCTGACCCGTCTGACACCGCCCTCCCTGTGGTCGCTCGGACGTTCGCCGGACGCCCTCGGGATGGGCACGGCGCACGTCAGAGGTCGGGGGCGAGAAGATGTTGGAGTTCGCGCCCGACGGCATGGTCCGGGCCACGCACCTGAACCTCAAGGCGTCCCAGATGACGTCCGCGCAGGACTTCTTCGTCGCGAGGATCGAGGGGTTCAGCGCGCCCGTGCCGTGACCGTCGAGCAGCTGTGTGAGGCTGGACGGGTGGGCCTCGTTGGGGAGCCGGACCGGCGTCGGCGGTTCGAGGAGCTCGCGGCGCTGGTGACCGAGCCGGTGCGGCGGTTCCTCGCCCGCCGGACCGACCCGGACACCGCCGACGATGTGCTCGCCGACACCCTGCTCGTCCTGTGGCGACGGCTCGACGACGTACCGGCCGGCGGCGAGGCACTGCCCTGGACCTACGCCGTCGCCCGCAACGCCCTGGCCAACGCCGAGCGGGGCGCTCGCCGGCAACGCCGGCTCGCGCACCGGATCACGGTCACCGACCCGCCGGGAGAGGCCGCCCCGGAGGCCCCGGAGCCCGACGACCGGGTGGCCGCGGCACTCGCGCGGATGCGCCCCGACGAGGCGGAGCTGCTCCGGCTGTGGGCCTGGGAGCAGCTGGGCCCGGCCGAGATCGCCACCGTCCTGGGGCTCTCGCCGACTGCGGTGAGCATCCGGCTGCACCGGGCGCGGGGGAAGTTCAAGGAGGTCTTCGAGCAAGGTGAGTGGGCAGACTGAAAGACGCGGCCCGGTGCTGGACATGAACAGGCAGACGAGAGGAGTGGCGTGATGACGGACGAGCAGCGTTTCGACGAGGACCCGCAGCTGCGGGCCCTCCTGGCGCAGTCCGATCCCGCGCGCTCCCTCACCGCGGCCGACCCGCACGGGTTGGCCCGGCTGCTGCTCGACATCCAGGAGGACACCGTGAGCAACGACCTCGACACCCGCACCGACCTCCCCGAGCAGACGACCGAGCTGCGCCGCCGAGGTCCCCTCGCCTGGCTCGTCGCCGCCGCGGCGGTCGCCACGATCGCCGGTGGCGGCTACGCCGCCGTCTCGTCCATGCAGGACAACGGCGCGACCGTCCAGCAGGCCGGCCCGAGCTCGGCGCCGGTCGACGACCCCGTCGTCATCACCCTGCAGGCGCCGACCGCCCCCCAGGCCAAGTGCCTCGTCCCGACACCCGAGCTCCTGGCCGGCGCCGAGACCGCGTTCGCCGGCACGGTCACGGCCATCGACGGCGACGTCGTGACGCTCGAGCCGACCGAGACGTACGCCGGCCAGACCGCCGACGAGATCGAGGTCGTCGGCATGCACCCCGACATCCGCGCGCTCGGCGGCCAGCCGAACTTCGTGGTCGGTGGCACCTACCTGGTGTCAGCGACCGACGGCCAGGTGTCGGCGTGCGGGTTCAGCGGTGAGGCGACCCCCGAGCTCCAAAACCTCTACGACCTCGCTTTCCGGTAGTCGGGTGACCACCCAGGGCCTGCTGCTCGCGGCCGGGGCCGGCACCCGGATGGGCATGCCCAAGGCCCTGGTGTCCGACCCGGACGGGCCGTGGCTCGAGCGCGGGGTGCGCGTGCTCGACGACGGTGGCTGTGACGGCGTCACGGTCGTCCTGGGGGCCAGGTCGGCCGAGGCGGTGGCCTTCCTCGACGGGCTCGGCGTCGACCTCGTGATCGCCCACGACTGGGAGACCGGGATGTCGGCCTCGCTGTGTGCCGGGCTTCGGGGCCTGCCGCCCGACGCGGACTCGGCGCTCGTGCTCCTGGTCGACCTGCCCGACGTCACGGCCGACGTGGTCCGGCGGGTGCTCGAGTCCGGCGAGGGCAGCGCATCGCTCGCGCGGGCGACGTACGGCGGTCGGCCGGGCCACCCGGTGCTGCTCGGCCGCGACCACTGGGCCGGCGTCCTGGACACCGCCACCGGTGACCGCGGGGCGCGTGACTACCTCGAGGCTCACGAGCACCAGACGGTCGAGTGCGGCGACCTGGCGACCGGCGAGGACGTGGACCGGTTCGACGCCGGTTAGGGCACGCCCGCCACGAAGATCTGCAGGCCGGCCGTCGTGACCGGGGTGAGGTTGGTCGCGTAGGACTCGAACACCACGGTTCCGCCGTCGGCCGCCAGGTCGCTGCGCCCGTGGTTCTGGTTGGGCTGCGTCCCGTCGTGCGCCTGGGCGATCCGGCTCACCACTCCGTCGTTCCAGGCGTAGATGTCGTAGAAGCCGTTGGTGTCCGCGCTGTCCAGGGGCGCGAAGGACCGGAAGGTCCCGGTCAGGCCCGCTGCGGCGAGGACGAAGTCGACGCTGATCGCGGATCCAGGGGTGGTCAGCCCGACGTTGTGCGACGCGAGCCGGTAGGGCGTGTTCACGTCGCTCCGCCTCCAGGCGATCGCCTGCTGGACGCCGCCGGTCGAGATGCCCACGTCGTCATTGCCGTAGAGGAACCCCACCACAGCGCCGTCTCCGGAGATGCCCGTCACGTAGGCATTCCCGCCGGCCGCGGTGTCGTCGTCGACGGAGACGGCGGTGATCCGCGGTGTGGCACTGGCGCGCCACAGGTATGCGTGCCGGTCGTCGGCCGAGACCGGCACGTCGCTGTCGAGGTCGCTGGCCCACGACGTGAACGCGATCGACATGCCGTCGTCGGACATGACGCCGTCGAACACCAGGTGGTTGCCGGGCTTCCCCTCAGGCGTCTTGTCGACCAGCAGGAACGAGCCCGTGGTGTTGCCGACGGGCGCCGTCCACTTGAACAGGTGGTTGTTGACGGGGACGCCGGAGTAGTCGTCATCGGTGAGGTCCTGCCGAGACGATCTGACGATCGCGGACTCGCCCGACGAGCCGGCGTCCTCGATCACCATGCCGTCGGCGGCGCCGGAGCCGAAGTCGCCTTTGAGCTGCACGGTCTCCCCGGTGAGCCGGTCCCAGCGGAAGACGCCGTTGACGTTGAAGGGGTTGACGTTCCCGTTGATGTTGGTCGCCGGGGAGTTGAAGAAGACGTAGCGGCCGTTGCCGGAGATCACCGGCGACTCCGCGGGCCGGTCGAGGCTGCCGCCGGTGCTGCTGCGGCTGACCCAGACGGTCGTGTCGGTGCTGCGGTCCCAGAGGAACACGTCCTTCTGGTCATTGTCGGGGTCGTCGGCAACCAGGTCGCTGGAGGTGGAGTCGTAGGCGACGAACCGGCCGTCGTCGGAGATGCTGGGGTTGCCGGTGTAGCCGTTGCCGGGTCCGCCGTTGACGTCGTGGCTGACGAGCGTCGTCTCGTCCGTCCAGGGCTCGGGCTCGGTGACCACCAGGGTGCGCACGTCCGTGGCGTGCTCGGTGATACCGCCGTGGGCGAGGGCGACCGCGCGGTACTGGAAGGACCCGGCGACGTCGGCCGTGATCGCGAACGACGCCCCACCTCCAGCGTCTTGCGTGTCGGTGTCGATCGTGGTCCAGGTCCCGGAGTCGAGGCGTTGGAGGTGGACGCCTCGACCCGGACGCGGTGGCGAGAACCCCGCAGTCGCGGTGACCGTCGTCCCCGCCACGGCGCTGGACGGCAACTGGAACGTGCCGGTCTGTGCCGGCTCCACGGCGGTGACCGCGACCGCCTTGGAGGTCGCCCCCGCGGTGTCGCCCTTCCTGGCGAGCTTGACCCGGTACGTCGTCGTGCCGGGCGGTGGCGCGACCTTCAGGTTCAGCTTGGTGGTGGCCGGCAGCTTCTTGGCAGTGACCTTGACCCAGGTGCCGCCGGACCTCCGCTGCAGCGTCGCCTTCTGCCCCTTCACGGCGTTCTTCGTGCGCACCCTGAAGGTGACGTCCGACCCTGTGGTCACGGTGGTGGGCTGGGCCTTCAGGGTGACCTTCGTGGCCGAGGGCCCGGCGTTGCTGGTGGTGCTCCGCACCGGGGCAAAGGCCGCGACGACCGCGACCGTGCCCGCCGTGAGGGCGCGCCAGCGCCGCGGCGTCACGGCATCCGCCAGACGTAGGAGTCGCTGTCGGGGCCGAGGTCCTGCGGCACCAGGTCGGTCGCCGTCGAGTGGAAAGCGAGCCAGCGCCCGTCGGGGGTGATCGAGGGCTCGAAGACCGACCCGTTCGGTTGTCCCCCGAACCTGTTGCGGACGACCAGGGCCGAGGTGCCGCTCGAGCGCTCCCAGATCAGGGCGTCGGCCAGGACCCCGTTGGTGTCGCCGAGGACGAGGTCGGGGGCGATGCTCGTGTAGAGCACCCGGCTCCCGTCGCTGCTCACCCATTCCGGTGGCAATGAGTGGCCGCTGGTGGGGGCACCGCCGGGGCCTCGGCTCACCAGCACGGTGGCGCCGGCGGTCATGTCGCGAACGAAGACGTTGAGCTTGCCGTTGTCGGCCGGGCCATCGGTCACCAGGTTGTCCGCCAGCGAGGCGAAGGCGACGTACCGCCCGTCGGGCGAGATCGCGCTGCGTCCGCTGGACGCGTTGTCGTCACCGCCGGCGGAGACGCCGCGTGAGACGAGCGCGGTCGTGCCCGCCGCGAGGTTGCGGCGGAACACGTCGCGTTTGCCGTTGTCGTCGTTGAAGACCAGGTCGCTGGCCGCGGAGGAGAAGCTGACGAACGTGCCGGGCGCCGAGACGATGGCGGAGCCGCTCGCCTCGTTCGACTCGCCTCCGAGGACATCCGTGCTGACCCACTCCGACTCGCCGCTGGAGGCGCGCCACACATAGACGTCGTTGACGCCGTTGTCGTCGTCGAGGTCGATGTCGGTGGCCGAGGCGGTGTAGGCCACGACGCCGCCGTCCGCGGAGACCGACGGGTCGTAGCTGTCCCCGTCGGGGTTGCTGCCGACCACGTCCTCGGACACGCGGATGGTCGTCCCGGTCACCTGGTCCCATCTGAAGATGTCCTGGTGCCCGCCGGTGTCACCGGCCACGAGATCCTCGGCCGAGGAGACGAAGACGACGAAGCGGCCGTCCGCCGAGAGCCGGGGCCACCAGCTCGGGCCCCCGCCGGCCAGCGTCGGCGCCCCGGGCTGGTGGCTGACGAGCCGGGTGGTCCCGGTCGTCCGGTCACGCAGGAAGATCTGGGTCTGGCCGGCGACGTACCCCGTCGTCCCCGGGACGAGTAACGAAGACGACGAGGCGAAGGCGACGTAGCGGCCGTCGTCGGAGATGCTCGCCCCGCTGCTCGCCGTGCCGGTCGAGCCCCCCGACGGGGTGGCGCTCACGAGCTCCGCCCGCAGGGTGACCCCGACCTGCCTGACCTTGGTCGTGACCGCGCGCAGCTTGTCGCCGCCCCTCCACACCGCCTTGGCCCTGACCCGCCACTGCGCGTCACCGGGCACGACGACGTTCTTGAACACCACCTTGCCGTTGGGCTTCGAGGAGCCCTTGGCGACCTTGACCCAGCCCTGGCCGTCCTTGCGCTGGAGCAGCGCGGGCCGCTTGACCTTGGTCGGTAGCCGGGTGCGGAACGTCGCTGCGGTGCCCTGGAGGGGAGCCGCCGGTGACACGGTGAGGGTGGGCTTCTTCCTCGGTGTGGGGGCGGCCTCGGAGCCGGGCCCGACCGCGAGGCTCGCGAACAGGACGGCCAGGGCGGCAAGCAGAACGAGCGGGTGACGGCGCAAGGGAGTACCTCCCGAGGGGCAGCATCGGACGCTCAATGGTCAGGGCGGATCTGGTGGGCCACTACCCCGTCGCGGTGCCGCACTGGTCCCGTTCTGGTGCCACGCCGCACGCGCGCTCGACGCCCTAGTCTCGTGCCATGAGGCTCGAGGAGCAGGTCGCTGCTCGCGAGGCGGCCGTCTTCGTGGGCCGCGAGCGCGAGCTGCGCGCCCTGCGGCTGCTCCACGACGAGGACGGTCCGCACCGGGTGGCCTTCGTGACCGGACCAGCTGGGAGCGGCAAGAGCGCTCTGCTCCGGGCTCTCGCGAGGTCGTCCGACGACGCCGACCTGGTCCTGGTGGACCTGGGGCCAGGTGACCCCGACGACGTGCTCGACCGCCTCGCGTCGCTGCCCGCGTCTGCCCGCGCCGTCGTGGCCTCGCGCCGGCCGCCGTCGCGCGCGTGGTGGTCCTCCGCGTGGTCGGCCGTGCTGCTGACCCTCAGGCTCGACCCGCTGCCGATCGCCACCCAGATGGAGCTCCTCGCGGCGCGCGGTGTCGAGGACCCGGGCGAGGTCGCCGCACTGGTCGCCTGGGCCGACGGGCACCCGCTCTCCCTGGCTCTGGCGGCGTCCGCTCGGCACGCGCGCCAGCGGCCCCTCGGGCCGCCCGACCTCGCGGCCCTCGAGCAGGAGCTCCTCGACCACCTCACCGACGGGCTGCTGGCGGAGCCCGACCTGCTCGCCGACGACCGGCTGCGCCTCGCCGTGGCGGCGCTGGCGCCGGCCGTCGACGCGGCGCTGCTGGCCGCCGTCCTTCCCGACACCGACGCGTCGGCAGCCGAACGCTGGCTCCGTGGCCTGCCCTTCGCGGTCCGGCTCGGCGCCAGGGTGACCCTGGCCCCGCGGGTCCGCCGGCTCCTCGCGTGGGAGCTGCGCCGGTCCGAGCCCGACCTCGAGCGCTCGCTGCGCCTTCGGATCATCGACCACCTCAGCGAGGCCACCATGTCAGGGCGGGCCCGCGCCGTCCTCGACATCCGCGAGGTGCTGGACCCGCCACAGGACCAGGGGATCGCCCCGTCCCGGGCCCTGGCTGGCCCGTGGCTCGTCGACGACGTCCACCCGCGTGACCTCGACGCGGTCGAGCGGCTCCTGGCGCCGTACGACCCGGCGTACTCGGCCTGGGTGGCCCGCTGGATGGTCGAGGCGCCGGCCGCGGTGGTCCTCGTACGCCGGGGCAGCGACCCGGGCGGCCCGCCGGTGGCCCTCGCCGTGGGCACCACGCCCGAGACGCTGCCGTGGGCGTTACGGGGCGACCCGGTGATGCGCCGGTGGACAGGCTGGGTGGCCGCGCGAGACTCCCGGGCGCCCGCCCTGCTGACCCCGGTCACCGAGGTCTGGGCCGACCCTGCGGAGGAGTCGGAGGTGGCCGCGCTGCTCCTCGCGACGCTCGTGCAGCGCTGCCCGGTCGCCAACGTCCGGTTCTGGCTGGTCCCGCGCCGGCCCCCGGTCCCGGACCCCGCTCACTGCGGCGGCGTCGCGGACACCGACCTGGACGTCGTGCTCGGGTCGCTTCGCCTCGAGGGCTTCGCCATCGACTACGGCCCCGACGGTTTGGTGGCCGCCATGCGGGACGAGGCCCGGGCCGCCTGGTCCGTCGGCCCGGTGGTCACCCCGGACGACGTGCGCGAGGCGCTGCGTGAGGCGGCCGAGCCGGCAGGGACGCGGCGTTCGCCGCATGTCGGCCGGCTCCCGGAGATCGTCGAGCACGCGTTCGGCCAGGGGCCCGACGCGCGGCTGCTGCGCTCGGTGGTGGAGCTGGGCTACCTCGACCCGGAGGCCGGGCACGCGCTCGCCATGCGCGAGCTCCACCTCAGCCGGACGACCTACTTCCGGCGGCTGCGCGAGGCGGTCGCCCTGATGGCCGAGTGGCTGTCGGCCAACCCGAACCCAACATCGCGCACGTAGCCTGGACAGATGCAGACCGGGTCCGCCGCGGAGATCGCCGCGGCGCTGCGCGGCACGGGCTACCTGACCGACGACGCGCTGGCGACCGTCACGTTCCTCGCGCTGCGGATGGAGCGCCCCCTGCTCCTCGAGGGTGAGCCCGGCACCGGCAAGACCGCGCTCGCCGAGGCCATCGCCGAGGCGCTCGACCTGCCGCTGGTGCGGCTGCAGTGCTACGAGGGCATCGACGCGACCCAGGCGCTCTACGACTGGGACTTCCCGCGCCAGATCCTCCATCTGCGCGCGCTCGAGGCCGCCGGCGCCGGGGCGACCGACGTCGAGGAGGCCGAGAAATCGCTCTATGACGAGCGGTTCCTGCTCGCCCGGCCGGTGCTGGCCGCGCTCCAGCAGAGCCCGGCGGTCCTGCTCGTCGACGAGGTCGACCGAGCCGACGACGAGTTCGAGGCGTTCCTGCTCGAGGTGCTCTCGACCTACCAGGTCACGATCCCCGAGCTCGGCACGGTCGCGGCCGCGACGCCGCCCGTGGTGGTGCTGACCTCCAACCGCACCCGCGAGCTGCACGACGCGCTCAAGCGGCGCTGTCTCTACCACTGGATCGACCATCCGGGACTCGAGCGCGAGGTCGCCATCGTCAGGTCCCGGGCGCCCGAGGTCTCCGAGGACCTGGCCCGCCAGGTCGTCGGCGTCGTCCAGCAGCTGCGGGGAGCCGACCTGCTCAAGCCGCCCGGCGTCGCCGAGACGCTCGACTGGGCGCGCGCCCTCCATCACCTCGGCACGGTCGAGCTCGACCTCGAGTCCTCGGCCCGCACGCTCGGGGCGCTGGTGAAGTACCGCGACGACGCCACCAAGGTCCAGCACGCCCTCGACCAGATGCTGCGGGCATGACCGCCCTGCCCGTGCGCGACGCCGACGAGATCCTGATCGGCTTCACCCGTGCGCTGCGGGCGGCCGGGGTGCCGGTCACCCAGGACCGTACGCACGGCTACCTCGCGGCGGTCGCGCTGGTCGGCCTCGGCGACGCCCGGGCGACCTACGACGCCGGTCGCGCGACCCTGTGCGCCTCGCCTGACGACCTCGTCCGCTACGGGCAGGTGCACCAGGCCTACTTCAACGGCCGCGACGGGCTGCCGCGGGCCCGGCAGGCGCAGGCCGGCGTGCCGTCGTACTCCGGACTGCCGCTGAGCGAGGACGGCCTCGAGGTCGGCGCGGACGACGCCGATACCGAGGTCGCCCGGGCGATGGCCAGCGACATCGAGGTGCTGCGGCACCGCGACATCGGCGAGCTGACCGCCGCGGAGAAGCACCGGCTCAACGCGATGTTCGCGTCGCTGCGGCCGCGGCACCCGGTCCGGCGTACGCCGCGCCACGAGTCGTGGCACCGCGGGTCGGTCGACGCCTCACGGACGCTGCGGGCCAGCCTGCGCCGGATGGGCGAGCCCGCCGAGATCCAGTGGCGGCGCCGGGGCCGCAAGCCGCGCCGGGTGGTGCTGCTGATCGACGTCTCGGGCTCGATGAGCTCCTACGCCGACGCGCTGCTGCGGCTCGCGCACCGGATGACCCAGGCCGGTCCGGTCGAGACGTTCACCATCGGCACCCGGCTGACCCACGTGACCCGGGCGCTGCGCGGCCGCGACCCCGAACGCGCCCTGGTGGCCGCGGGCGAGACCGTGCCGGACTGGTCGGGCGGCACCCGGCTGGGGGAGACCCTGCGGATCTTCCTGGAGCGGTGGGGCCGGCGGGGCATGGCCCGCGGCGCCGTCGTCGTGGTGTTCAGCGACGGCTGGGAGCGCGGGGACACCGCCCTGCTCGCCCAGCAGATGGCGGCGCTGCGCCGGGTGGCGCACCGGGTCGTGTGGGTCAACCCGCACCGCGGCAAGTCCGGATACGAACCGGTCCAGCAGGGCGTGGTCGCCGCGCTGCCCTACTGCCACGACTTCCTGGCCGGCCACTCGCTGGCGACCTACGCCGAGCTGCTGGAGGTGGTCGGCCGTGCGTGACGTGCTCAGCGAGCTGATGGCCTGGTGGGACGCCGGCGAGACCGTCGGGGTCGGCACCGTCGTCGCGACGTTCCAGTCCGCGCCAAGGCCCCCGGGCGCGTCGATGCTGGTCGGCCCGGAGGGCACGGCGGTCGGGTCGGTGTCTGGCGGCTGCGTCGAGGGCGCCGTCTATGACCTCGCCGAGACCGTGGTCGCCTCGGGCGAGCCGGTGCTCCAGCGCTACGGCGTCTCCGACGACGACGCGTTCGCGGTCGGCCTGACCTGCGGCGGCATCCTCGACGTCTGGGTCGAGAAGGTCAGCCGCGAGACCTTCCCCGAGCTCGGCGACATCGCCGCCGACATCGAGGCCGGCCGCCCGGTCGCGCTGGCCACCGTCATCGAGCACCCCGACCCCGCCTGGCTGGGCCGGCGGCTGGTGGTCCGGCCCGGCGGGATAGTCCGTGACCGAACTGACCCTCAACCGGGGTCGGCAGGGGCCGAAACGTCACGGACTACCGGCTCGCTCGGGTCACCTCGCGCCGACGACGCCGTCCGCGACGACGCCATCGGGCTGCTCGCGGCCGGCCACAACGCGACGCTGACCTACGGGCCCGACGGCGAACGCCGGGGCGAGGGGATGCGGGTCTTCGTATGGGCGTTCGCGCCCAAGCCGCGGCTCCTGGTGTTCGGGGCCATCGACTTCGCCGCGGCGGTCGCGCGGGTGGGGGCGTTCCTGGGCTACCACGTCACGGTCTGCGACGCCCGGCCCGTCTTCGCGACCACCAGCCGGTTCCCCGACGCCGACGAGGTGGTCGTCGACTGGCCGCACCGCTACCTGACCGCCGAGCACGAGGCCGGCCGGCTCGACCCGCGGACCGTGCTCACCGTGCTGACCCACGACCCCAAGTTCGACGTACCCCTGCTCGAGGTGGCGCTGCGGCTGCCCGAGCTCGCCTACGTCGGCGCGATGGGCTCCCGGCGCACCCACGAGGACCGGCTGGCGCGGCTGCGCGAGGCCGGCCTGACCGAGGACGAGCTCGCCCGGCTCTCCAGCCCCATCGGTCTCGACCTCGGCGCGCGGACGCCCGAGGAGACCGCGATCAGCATCGCCGCCGAGATCATCGCCGGCCGCTGGGGCGGCAGCGGCGAGCGGCTCGTGCACACCGAGGGCCGGATCCACGGGGAGACCACGCCGCTGGGGTGACCGGCCTCGGGCGCCCGCCCGGCGTCGAGACTCACCAAATGGCTGCCGGGAGCCACCGATCACGACCAATCCGTGTGCCTCGACGGCCCCCGGCGGGCCAACGCGCGGACCAGGGCAGGCGTATGGCACTCTGCCCTTCCCGTCGTCCACCGGAGGTTCCATGCGCCCGACCAGCCGGACCCTCGCCGTCGCCGTCACGGCGGCGTCGCTGCTCGCGCTCGCCGTCGGAGGTGGGGTCGGCTACGCGGCCGGCTCACTACCCAAGAACAGCGTCGGCAGCGCCCAGGTCAAGAACGGCGCCATCAAGGGCGTCGACCTCAAGAACGACGCTGTCACCGGCGCCAAGGTCAAGGACGGCAGCCTGGTCGGTGCCGACCTGAGTGCCAACTCCGTGACCGGCGCCCAGATCGACGAGAGCTCGCTGACGATGCCGAGCAAGCCGGGCACCATCACGCTGGTGGGCACGGCGTTCACGCCGCTGCAGAGCTCGGAGGGCTACAGCCAGGCGGGTCTCGCCAGCCGGTCCCGGGTCACGGACGGCTACCTGGTCGCCAGCGTCCCGATCGCGGCCGATGTGTTGGCGACGTCGGTCACCTTCTACGTGCTCGACAACGGACCGGGGTCGGTGGCCGTCCGCTCGAACTCCGTCGATGTCGCCGGTCTGGGCTTCCTGCCGAGCACCGAGGCCACCAGCACCGGCCAGGCGATGGCGGCGCAGGCGCTCACCGTCACGCCCGCGGTCCTGGCCGGCTCGATGCTGGAGCTGCAGGTGCACCTGCCGGCCGGCGGGAGCTACGCGATCCTCGGCGCGAAGGTGACCTACGAGTGATCGTGCCTCACCACAGCTGAGGCACGAACGTCTGCTCGTGCATCGGGGGACGCACGTAGTGCTCGGGTCGCATCTCCGGCAGCGTGACGACGTCCGGGGCGACGTTCTCGTAGTCGAACTGCGATAGCAGGTGGCTGATGCAGTTGAGCCGGGCCGCCTTCTTGTCATCGCTGGGTACGACGTACCAGGGCGCCTGCTTGATGTCGGTGTACTGGAAGGTCGTGTCCTTGGCCATCGAGTAGCGGACGTAGAGCTCGTGCTCGGCGAGGTCCATCTCGGAGAGCTTCCAGCGTTTGACCGGCTCGGCGTTGCGGGCCTCGAAGCGCCGGCGCTGCTCCTCGAAGGAGACCGAGAACCAGTACTTGATGACCTTGATCCCGGAGCGGACCAGGTTGCGCTCGAACTCCGGGCAGCTGCGCAGGAACTCCTGGTGCTCGTCCTCCGTGCAGAAGCCCATGACCCACTCGACGTTCGAGCGGTTGTACCAGGAGCGGTCGAACAGCACCATCTCACCGGCGGCCGGCAGGTGCTGCACGTAGCGCTGGAAGTACCACTGCGTCCGCTGCCGCTCGGTGGGCTTGGGCAGGGCGACCACCCGGACCGTGCGCGGTGACGTGCGCTCGGTGATCCGCTGGATCACCCCGCCCTTGCCGGCGGACCCGCGGCCCTCGAAGATCACCAGGACCTTGAGGCCCTGGGACTGGATCCAGTACTGGAGGAGCACGAGCTGCTCCTGCAGACGCTCCATCTCCTCGTCGTAGACCGACGACTTGAGGAGTCCCTTCTTGGTGTAGCGGTCACCCCGGCGCTCGGCGGTCAGACCGACGTCATCGGCTCCTTCGGGAAGGGTGGTGGGCTTCTTGGTCACTCGGCTACCGTGACCCGGGTCACACGCTGACGGCAAGTGCGACCCGGATGGTGGACATGGCGGTCGAGAGAGCACTCGAGGAACGGCGCTACGCCGCGGTGCGCGCGTGGACCTCGTTCGTCGAGCACGCCGACGAGGCGGCCGACCTGGTGCGGCCCGAGATCCTGAGCAGCTGGACCCGCTCGGAGTCCGCGGTGTCCCCTGACGTCCCCGAGGCTCCGCTGGCCGACGAGTCGGAGACGGCCTCGATCTGGCGGGGCTCCCCGCTGCAGGCGGCCGTCGAGCGGGTCGAGGAGGACCTGCGCCGCACCGCCGAGGACGGCGACCTGGTCGTCGCGGTCACCGACGCCGACACCCGGATCCTCTGGACCTACGGCGGCCGGGTGATGCGCCGCAAGGCCGAGACGGTCAACTTCGTGGCCGGCGGCCGCTGGGACGACCGCTCCGTCGGCACCAACGCCCTCGACCTCGCCAACCGGCTCCAGCAGCCGGCCATGGTCTTCAGCGCCGAGCACTACGCCTCGATCGTGCACAACTGGGTGTGCTGGGCGGCCCCGGTCTTCGACCCGACGACCGGCGCCAAGCTCGGCGTCATCGACCTCTCCACCACCTGGGACCGCACCCACCCCATCGGGCTCGCGACTGCCCGGGTCATGGCCCGGCTGATCGAGTCGGCGATGCCCAGCTCCCACCACCACCCCAGCGCGCTCGAGGAGACCAGGCAGCCGGGCCTGGTCATGACCCTGCTCGGCACCGCCGAGACCTGGCTGGACGGGCAGCGGCTGCTGCTCAACCGGCGCCAGACCGAGGTGCTCGCCCTGCTCGCCCTGCACCCCGAAGGCCTCTCGCTGGACCAGCTCCACGCGGCGGTCTACGGCGACCAGGCGGTCACCTTCTCCACGCTCAAGGCCGAGGTGTCGCACCTGCGGCACGCGGTCGGCGGTCAGCTGGGGTCCCGTCCCTACCGACTGCTGATGCCGGTGGCCACCGACGTCGACCACGTGCTCGCGCTGCTGCGCCGCGGCGAGGTCGGCGCCGCGGTCGAGGCCTACGGCGGCGACCTGCTGCCCGGCACCAACTCCCCGGCCCTGACCGAGATGGCCGAGTACGTCGCGGTCGCGGTGCGCGAGGCCCTGCTCGTCGACCCCGAGCCGGACGCCGTCGTCCGCTACAGCGAGCTGGCGCCCTACGACGCGGAGGTCCTCGAGGTCTGCCTCGCCGCGACCGACCCGCGGCACCCGGCGGTGCCGCTGCTCAAGGGCCGGCTCGCCGTCGCCCTGCGCTGACCGCGGGCGGGCGACCAACCTGACCCCAACCTGTTGGTCCCTAACGTGACCGGCATCACAGCCGTGCGCCCAAGGGAGAGCTCATGACCCGGATCCACCTGACCGTCGACGGCGCCTCGGTCGCCGACGACGTCGAACCGCGGATGCTGCTGGTGCAGTACCTCCGCGAGAAGCTCGGCAAGACCGGCACCGTCATCGGCTGCGACACCAGCAACTGCGGTGCCTGCACCGTGCATCTGAACGGTCGCAGCGTGAAGTCCTGCAACGTGCTGGCCGTCCAGGCCGACGGGGCCGAGGTGACCACCATCGAGGGCCTCGCCCAGAACGGCACGCTGCACCAGGTGCAGGAGTCGTTCCGCGAGTGCCACGGCCTCCAGTGCGGCTTCTGCACGCCGGGGATGATCATGCAGAGCATCGACCTGCTCAACGACAACCCGAACCCCTCCGAGGAGGAGATCCGGCTCGGGCTCGAGGGCAACCTGTGCCGCTGCACCGGCTACCACAACATCGTCCGGGCCGTGCAGCACGCCGCTGCCCAAGGCTCGAGCACCGCTGGTCAGGGGGCAGGCGCATGACCGCCGTCCAGGACGCACCCGCCGCCAAGGAGATCGGCCGCGACCGCCGCCGCAAGGAGGACCAGCGGCTGATCACCGGGCGCACTCGGTGGACCGACAACATCACGCTGCCCGGGATGCTGCACCTCGCCATGGTGCGCAGCCCCTACGCGCACGCGAAGATCGTCTCGATCGACACGGCGGCGGCCAAGACCGCGACCAACGTCGTCGACGTGATCACCGGCGCCGACCTCGGCGAGGGCCAGGGTGTCTGCATCAACGCCTGGCCGATCACGCCTGACCAGGTCACGCCGGCCCACCTGCCGATGCCGAGCGAGCGGGTCGCCTGTGCCGGCGAGATCGTCGCGTGCGTGGTGGCCCGGTCGGCCGCCGAGGCGCGCGACGCCGCCGAGCTCGTCGACGTGGAGTACGACGAGCTGCCGGCGATCCTCGACCTCAAGCGGGCCGCGGCCGACGAGGTCTTGGCCCACCCCGACCTCGGCACCAACAAGTCGGCGTACTGGAAGTTCGACAGCGCCGACGCGGGCACCGGCGGCAACGTCGACGAGGCGATCGCCAAAGCCCGCGGCGACGGCATCGTGATCGAGCGGGAGTATCGCCAGCAGCGGCTCATCCCGGCCTTCATGGAGCCGCGTTCGGTCGTCGTCGACCCGACCGGCGAGCAGATCACCATGTGGTCGGCGACCCAGATCCCGCACATCCTCCGGTTCGCACTGGCCGCCACCACCGGCGTGCCCGAGTCGAAGATCCGAGTGGTCGCGCCCGACGTCGGCGGCGGCTTCGGTGGCAAGCTCCAGACCACGCCGGAGGAGTGGATCGCCTGGGCGGTCGCCCGGCGGTTGGGCAAGCCCGTGAAGTACACCGAGACCCGCAGCGAGAGCCTGGTCAGCGGCCACCACGGCCGGGACCAGTGGCAGAAGCTCACGCTGTCGGCGGAGAAGGACGGCACCGTCACCGGCCTCAAGGTCGAGCTGTTGGCCGACCTCGGCGCCTACGTGGCGATCGTCGGCGGTGGCGTGCCGGTGCTCGGCGCATTCATGTTCAACTCGATCTACAAGTTCCCGGCCTACCAGTTCGGCGTGCAGACGGTGCTCACCAACTCGACCTGGACCGACGCCTACCGAGGCGCCGGCCGGCCCGAGGCGACCTACGCCATCGAGCGGCTGATGGACGAGCTGGCCGTGGAGGTCGGCGTCGACCCGATCGCGATCCGGGAGAAGAACTGGATCAACGCCGACGAGTTCCCGTTCACCACCGTGTCCGGCATGGAGTACGACTCCGGCAACTACGCGGCCGCCACGGCGCGGGCCAAGGAGATGTTCGGCTACGACGAGCTGCGCGCCGAGCAGCAGCGACGCCGGGAGTCGAACGACCCGGTCCAGCTCGGCATCGGCGTCTCGACGTTCACCGAGATGTGCGGCCTCGCACCGTCCCGGGTCCTCGGGTCGCTCGACTACGGGGCTGGTGGCTGGGAGCACGCAAGCGTGCGGATGCTGGCCACCGGCAAGGTCGAGATCGTCACCGGCGCCTCGGCGCACGGGCAGGGCCACGAGACGGCGTTCAGCCAGATCGTCGCCGACCGCCTCGGGGTGGCCTTCGAGGACGTCGAGGTGCTGCACGGCGACACCCAGGTCGCCCACAAGGGCCTCGACACCTACGGCTCGCGGTCGCTCGTGGTCGGCGGCGAGGCGCTGGTCAGGGCCGCCGACAAGGTGATCGAGAAGGCGAAACCGATCGCGGCGCACATGCTGGAGGCGGCGGCCGACGACATCGAGTTCTCCGCCGGCCGGTTCTCGGTCCGCGGCACCGACCAGGGCGTCGCGATGGCCGAGGTGGCGATGGCGGCGTTCGCGGCGCACGACCTGCCGGACGGCGTGGAGGCGTCCATCGACTCCGAGGCGACTTACGACCCGGTCAACTTCAACTTCCCCCACGGCACCCACCTGTGCGCGGTCGAGGTCGACACGGAGACGGGCGGCGTGAAGATGCGCAAGTACGCCTGCTGCGACGACATCGGCAACATCGTCAACCCGCTCATCGTGTCCGGGCAGGTCCACGGCGGGCTCGTCCAGGGCATCGCGCAGGCGCTGTGGGAGGAGGCGGTCTTCGACGAGAGCGGGACGTTGGTCTCCGGCTCGTTCGTCGACTACCTGCTGCCCACCGCGGCCGACACGATCAGCTTCGACATCGACCACACCACGTCGCCGTCGCTGACCAACACGCTCGGCACCAAGGGCGTCGGCGAGGCGGGCACGATCGCCTCCACCCCGGCGGTGGTCAACGCGGTCGTCGACGCCATCCGGCACTTCGGGGTCAACGACGTGCGGATGCCGTGCACACCCGAGCGGGTGTGGAAGGCGATCCATGCCAACGACGGCGCGGCGGCCACGGAAGGAGCAGGCGCATGATCCCCACCGCGTTCGACTACGTCGCCCCGGCCACCGTCGAGGAGGCGCTGAGCGCGCTCGCCCAGCACGGCGACGACGCGAAGATCCTGGCCGGCGGTCAGAGCCTGCTGCCGGTGCTCCGGATGCGGCTCAACGCACCCGAGATGGTGATCGACCTCGGCCGGATCGACGCGCTGCGCGGCGTCCGCGACGACGGCGACGCCATCGTCATCGGCGCGATGACCCCGCACTTCGAGGTCGCCGCGGACCCGCTCGTCGCCGAGCACGCCGGGCTCCTCGCCAAGGCGATCGAGCACCTCGCCGACGCCCAGGTGCGCCACCGGGGCACCTTCGGCGGGGCGCTCGCGCACGCCGACCCCGCGGGTGACCTCGGGGCGCCGGCGTTGGCGCTCGATGCCCAGTTCGTCATCGCGGGGTCCGGCGGCACCCGGACCGTCGGCGCCGACGAGTTCTTCGTGGACCTCTTCGAGACCGCCATCGGCGACGACGAGATCCTCACCGAGGTGCGGATCCCCAAGCACACGGCCTGGGGCGCCCACTACGAGAAGTTCGTGCGGGTCGTCCACCAGTGGCCGATCGTGGCCGTCGCCGCGGCGGTCCGGATGGAGGGCGGCACCATCGCCGAGGCGCGGGTCGGGCTCACCAACATGGGCTCGACGCCGGTCCGTGCCCGTGCCGTGGAGGCCGCACTGGTCGGCATGGCCCCCACCGCCGACGGCGTACGGGCGGCGGCGGAGCAGGCCGCCGAGGGCACCCATCCACCCTCGGACCTCAACGGGGACGCCGACTACCGACGCCACCTCGCCCGGGTCCTCACCCGGCGTGCGGTCGTCGCGGCGGCCACTGCGCTCTGATGGAGCTCGACCACCAGTTCTCGGTCCCGGCGGGGGTCGAGGAGACGTGGGCGCACTTCGAGGACATCGCCGAGGTCGCGGCCTGCTTCCCGGGAGCGGCGGTGACCTCGGTCGAGGGCTCGACGTTCCACGGGACGGTGAAGGTCAAGCTCGGGCCGATCGCCCTGGTCTACAACGGCTCCGGGACCTTCACCGAGAAGGACGAGGCCGCGCACCGCTTCGTCGTGGAGGCCAAGGGCAAGGACAAGCGGGGCAACGGCACGGCCGGAGCGACCGTCACCCTCGGCATGGCGCCCGGAGCCGCCGGGGGGACCGACGTGTCCGTGCACACGGATCTGTCGATCACGGGCAAGCCTGCGCAGTTCGGCCGGGGCGTGATGCAGGATGTCTCGGACAAGCTCCTCGGACAGTTCGTCGGGTGCCTCGAGCACCGACTCGGCGCGGACGTCGGGTCCGAAGGCGACGAGGGGTCTCAGACAGCGGCGGCGGCCGGTTCCATCCCCCCAACGGCCGCCGCCGCGCCTGAACCGGTCGATCCCGAGTCCCGGCGTCAGGCAGCGACGCCGCCCCCGATGGCCCCGGCACCGCCGCGGGAGGACGCGATCGACCTCGGTGCGACGGTGCTGCCGGTCCTGGCGCGGACCTACTGGAAGCAGGCGCTGATCGTGCTGGTCGTCATCGCGGTGGTGGTCTGGCTGCTGGTGTGGTGAGCGTCAGCCGTCGCGTCCCTCGACGGCCGCCGCCTCGTGCACCTGCGGCTCGGGCGTGGCCGGGGGAGGGGCGTCGGGCGGCATCGCCACTCCGTTGACGCTCGGGTCGAGCTGGCCCTCCACCTTGAGGATCGCCAGCGCCCCGCACAGGAGCGAGCCCACGATCAGCATGCCGATGTAGACCTCGCCCAGCGCCTGTCCGATGAGCACGCCGGAGATGGCGGGCGCGATGACGGCGGCGAGCTGGAAGGCGCCCGAGCTCAGGGCGTTGTAGCGGCCGCGCAGATGGTCGGGAGCCAGGTCGTTGACCAGCGCCGGGATGGTGGGCTGGAGCAGGGTCTCGCCCAACGCGAAGACGCCCGCACACGCCGCGACGAGGACCGCGGCGCCGAGGGTGCCGGGCACGAGCCCGGACAGCCCGAGGCACAGCCAGGCGAGGGCCCAGACCACGCCCATCGCCGCGATCACCCTGGTGCGGCGGCGGCCCTCGATCCGGCCGAGCACGACCAGCTGGAGCAGGACGATGACCAGGGTGTTGGCCGCGAACGCGAACCCGAGCGTGCGGGTGGACACCTCGCTGACAGCCCGGGAGAACGCCGGCATCCCGGCGTTGAGCTGGGAGTAGCCGACGAACGACGCCACGAACCCCAACAGGGTCAGTGAACCCATGGCCGGTCGCCGCAGGACGGCGAGGTAGGAGACCGTCTCGCCGGTGTCGGCATGGTCCTCGATGACGACGTGGCCGCCTACGTGCCGCAGCGGCCCGAGCAGCAGCGTCAGCGCGGGCAGGTAGCTGGCGGCGTCCGCGAGGTAGATCGCCTGGAAGGTGGCGACCCGCTCGACGTCGACGAAGAGGCCGCCGACGACCCCGCCGATGCCGATGCCGAGGTTGAGCAGGGTGAAGTTGACGCCGAAGTAGCGCTGCCGGAGCCGGCTCGGGACGACGGAGGCGATCATGCTCTGGAACGCCGGCCAGGACAGACCGAAGGCGATGCCCTGCAGGACCAGCGCGATCGCGGCCTGCCACCGGGTCTCGGAGTAGGCGAGCACGACGTTGCCGCCGATCATCAGGACCAGGATCCCCAGCACGATCCGCCGTGGTCCGATCCGGTCGATGGCCAGCCCGCCGGGTCCCACGACCAGCAGCCCGAGGAGCGGCGACAGCCCCAGGAGCAGCCCGACGTCGCTCAGGGCGAAGCCGCGGACCTCGTGGAGGTAGACGACCTGGAACGGCAGCACGAGGCCGGTGCCGACGAACTCGATGACCACGATCGACAGCAGCATCCGCCCCTCGCGGGGCAGGTCGCGCCAGAAGGCCCGCAGGCCGGTCGCCGCCGCGGACTGGTCACCGGTCGCAGAGGTCATCGTCTGAGTCTTCCAGCGACCGCCGACACCGGCACGCGACTTTGTCCGCACGTACTGGCTCAGGTCGAGACGTCCGGCGACCGCCTGCTGACCAGGTTCGTCGAGGACACCACGGCGGCCTCGTTCAATGGATCTGCGCCGGTCACCGGACGCATCCGCCGACCCCTGACCCGGCCGGGCTACAGACGTCCAGCCTGCGCACCCCTTAGGGTCTCCAATCGTGATACGGCTCGTGGGCTACACCATCGGTGTAGCGGTCATCGCCGCCCTGCTGTCGATCCCCGCGTTGTTCTTCGGAGACGGCGAGCCGACCGCCAACTACGAGGACACGTCGATCTCGTCCTACGTCGCGGACTTCACGGTGCGCGACAACGGCGACCTCGAGGTGACCGAGACGATCACCGTCGACTTCCCGGTCTACGGAAAGCACGGGATCTTCCGGTTCTGGGACCGCGTCGACCCCAACGACGACAACGCCCGGCGTGACCCCGAGGACATCTCGGTGACCAGGGACGGGAGAGACGAGCCGTTCGAGCTCAGCAACGAGGACCACGGGCGCTTCCGGGTGGCCAAGATCGGTTCGGCCGACGTCACGCTCGAGACCGGCGAGCACGTCTACGTGATCAAGTACCACATCGACGGGGTCATCACCGAGGGCGCCGACGAGATCACCTCCGAGCGCAGCCAGTTCTACTGGCAGCTCATCCCTGGCGGCTGGCAGCAGAGCATCGACTCCGCCACGCTCACCGTCCACCTCCCGGTCGAGTCCGAGTCCGAGGTCCAGTGCGCGATCGGTTGGGAGTCGGCGACGGGGTGCGAGGCTCAGGGCGCGGGCACCAAGGACCTGACGGTCACCACCGGACCGATCGGCCCCCGGACCCCGCTGTCAGTCGCCACCGGGCTCGACATGGCGACGCCCGAGGCGGGCAACGCCCTGCCCTGGACCCCCCGGTTCGACCGGGTGCTGGGCCGCAGCGTCCCGGTGCTCGCGATCGTGCTGCTGCTCGGTCTCGGCGCCGGCATCCTCGGCGGCATCGTCGGCGCCCGCTCGCGCGAGAAGCCGCCGGGCTTCCCGGTGCTCTACGCGCCGCCGGACGGCATCGGTCCGGCGCAGGCGAAGTACATCTACAGCGAGAGCATCGACCGCGAGACCTACGTCGCCACGCTGATGTACGCCGCTGAGAAGGAGGCCATCGACCTCAACCGCGAGGGCGACACGTGGACGATCAAGGACCGCAACGGCCCGGCGGGCTGGGCCGGCCTGGACCCGGTGACACTGGGCACGGCCCACATCCTGGGCGGGCCCGGGTCTACGTTCACCGCCAACAAGAAGGACGTCACGGCCGGCAAGCGGCTGCGCGACGAGATCTCGCTGTTCGACAACAGCGTGGAGAGCTGGGCCAAGAGCTCGGGCAACCTGGTCACCTCGGGCCTCGGCGGGATGGGTGGCTTCCTGGTCCTCGCGGGCTTCGCCGGTGTCATCGCGATCGCGATCTGGAACCCCTTCTCCATGACCATGGTCGGTCTCATCCCCGGCGCGTTCGCGGTGTGCGGGACCTCGCTGATGGCGACCGGCTCGGGCACCAAGCGCACGCGCAGCGGCCGCGACCTGTGGTCCAGGGTCGGCGGGTTCCGCCGGATGCTGTCGACCCCGTCGAGCAAGGAGCGGTTCGACTTCTCCGGGCGCGAGGAGCTCTACACCGCCTACATCCCGTGGGCGGTCGCCCTCGGCTGCGCCAAGGAGTGGGCGGCGAAGTATCGCACCGAGATGGGCACCGAGCCACCGGTCCCGCACTACTTCGCCGGCGCCTACGCCGGGTCGAGCCCGGCGGCGTTCGTCGACTCGATGACCAGCGACTTCAGCGCAACCGTCGACTCCGCGATCTCGTCCTACAACGCCACGCAGTCGTCGTCCTCCTCGGGTGGAGGCGGCGGCGGCTTCTCCGGCGGCGGCGGCGGTGGTGGCGGTGGCGGCGGTTCCTGGTGACCTTTGGGGCGCTGACGCAGTAGGTTTCACCCACACCTGACAGAAGGGCAGTTCCGCGATGCTCATCGCCATCATCGTGATCGCCGTGCTCGTGGCCCTCGTGGGCTTCGTGATCGTCGGCTTCAACAAGCTGCGCACCACAGACGTGAGCGCCCAAGAGGCACTGGGCGGCATCGACGTCCAGCTGACCCGGCGTGCCGAGCTGATCCCCAACCTGGTTGAGGTGGTCAAGGGCTACGCCGCGCACGAGAAGGGGGTCTTCGAGGAGGTCACCCGGGCCCGGGCCGGCATCATCGCCGCCGCCGCGGGTGACGACGTGCAGGCGAAGGCCGCCGCGGACGCGGCGATGCAGCAGGCACTGATCCGCCTCAACGCGGTCGCCGAGGCCTACCCGGAGCTCAAGGCCAACGTCAACTTCCTCGAGCTGCAGAGCCAGCTCGCGGAGACCGAGAACCAGATCGCCTTCGCCCGTCAGTACTACAACGACGCCGTCGCGACCCTCAACAAGCTGGTCCTCACCATCCCGTGGATGTTCTTCACCGGCATCGCCAACGTGCACAAGCGCGAGTTCTACGACGCCCCCGAGGGCCAGCAGACCGCCCCGCAGGTGTCCTTCGACACCGGTGGCCCGGCGGCTCCGGCTGCCCCGGCTGCGCCCGCTGCTCCGACGCCGCCCCCGGCCGCCCCGCCGGCTGCTCCCGCTGCTCCTGCCACACCCCCGGCCGCACCGGCAAGTCCGCCCGCGGACACCAGCACCCCGCCCACCCCATAGCCGAGGCCGGGCCGGTGAGTTTCACCGGCTAGCCGGTGAAACTCACGCTCCGCCGCTGAAACCTGAGCGGCGGAGCGTGAGTTTCTACGGGGCAGGCCGCCGGCGGACCCGCGCCGCCCACGGCGGCAGCACCCAGGACGCCGGGTCGCCCGGACCGCTGTCCAGCACCCGCTCGGCCGCCAGCCAGGCCGCGGCTTCGGGCAGCCCGCCGGCGTCAGCGGGTTCGTTCGACAGGTTGGCGACGACCAGCAGGCTCGAGTCGTCCAGCGTCCGGGTGAACGCGTAGAGCCGGCCATCCTCCGGGAGCAGCATCCGGAAGGCGCCGTGCGCGACAACCGGGTCCTCGTGCCGCAGGGCGATCAGCCTCCGATGGTGGGTGAAGACCGAGTCCGGGTCGTCGACCTGGGCGGTGGCGTTGATCTCCGTGTGGTTGGGATTGACCGCGATCCACGGCTCACCGGTCGTGAACCCGGCGTGCTCGCCTCCGTCCCACTGCATCGGCGTACGCGCGTTGTCCCGGCTCTTGTAGCGGAGCGCCGCCAGCACCGAGTCCGGGTCCTCCCCGCGGGCGGTCGCCGCGGCGAACCGGTTGAGGGACTCGAGGTCGCGGAAGTCGTCGATGGTCTCGAAGGGCGCGTTGGTCATCCCGAGCTCGTCGCCCTGGTAGACGTACGGCGTCCCGCGGTGCAGGTGCAGGACGGTGGCCAGCGCCTTGGCCGACGCCACACGATGCTCGGGCGCGTCGCTGCCGAAGCGGCTGACCGCTCGGGGCTGGTCGTGGTTGCCCCAGTAGAGGCTGTTCCAGCCGACGTCGGCGAGCCCGGTCTGCCAGCGACCCAGCGTGTCCTTCAGGGCGACGAGCGACAGCGGGACGACGTCCCACTTGCCGCCGGGCCCGGAGTCGAGGTCGACGTGCTCGAAGGTGAAGACCATGTCGAGCTCGCCCCTGGCGGCGTCGGTGAACAGCCGGGCGTCCTCGACCGAGGCGCCCGGGGTCTCACCCACGGTGAGGAGGCCGGGCGGGCGCTGGGCGAAGACCTCGCGGTGCATCTCCTGCAGGTAGTCGTGCAGCCGGGGCCCGTTGACCACGTGGGGGTGGGTGTCACCCCACTCCCCGGTGTCGATCACGCCGGCGCCGCGCGGGTCGCGTCCGCCGATGCTGCCCTCGGGGAGGCCGGGTACGCCGTCGACAGTGACCTTGGAGATGAGGTTGATGACGTCCATCCGGAAGCCGTCGACACCTCGGTCGAGCCACCAGCTCATCATCCGGTGGACCGCGGCCCGGACCTCGGCGTTCTCCCAGTTGAGGTCCGGCTGCTTGGGGCTGAACAGGTGCAGGTAGTAGTCGCCCGTCGTCTCGTCGTACGTCCACGCGGGACCGCTGAACGCGGAGCCCCAGTTGGTCGGCTCGGCGCCGGCCGTGCCGGGCTCGAAACCGGGGCGGGGAGGTCTCCACCAGTACCAGTCCCGCTTCGGGTTGTCCGTGCTGGAGCGGGACTCGACGAACCAGGGGTGCTCGTCGCTGGTGTGGTTGACGACGAGGTCCATGACCACCTTGATGCCGGCGTCGTGCGCGGTGGCGATCAGCTCGTCGAGCTGCTCGAGGGTCCCGAAGAGAGGGTCGACGTCCTGGTAGTCGCTGATGTCGTAGCCGTTGTCGTCCATGGGCGAGCGGTAGACCGGGCTGAGCCACAGGACGTCGACGCCGAGGCGGACCAAGTGGTCGAACCGCTGCAGGATCCCGCCGAGGTCACCGATGCCGTCACCGTCGGAGTCGGCGAAGCTCCGCGGGTAGATCTGGTAGACGACGGCCGACTTCCACCAGTCCCGCTGCACGGTGGAAGCGTAGGTGACCCGCGCGCGCTGCTCGACCTCTTCTGAGCTCGCCCGGTGCTCGTTCCTCGCACCGGACGGCTCAGAAGACATTCAGCGGCCGGAACTGCACGGAGAGGCGGGGGCCGGCGTGGGCGACCTTGGGCACGGCGTGCTCCCAGGTGCGCTGGCAGGAGCCGCCCATGACCACCAGGTCTCCGTGGCCCATCTCGATCTGAAGGCTGTCGGCGCCGCCGGCGCGGGGCCGCAGGTGCAGCTTGCGGGGGTCGCCGACCGACACGATCGCGACCATGGTGTCGCTGGTCTTGCCCCGGCCGATCGTGTCGCCGTGCCAGGCGACGCTGTCACGGCCGTCGCGGTAGTAGCAGCAGCCGGCGGTGCGGAAGGGCTCGCCGAGCTCGGGCTCGTAGTGCCGGCTCAGGGCGTCCCGGGCCTCCTCGAGCGCGGGGTGGGGGAGAGCCTCGCCGATCATGTAGGTGTGCACCAACCGGGGCACGTCGACGAGCCGGTCATACATCTGCCGGCGTTCGGCCCGCCACGGCACGTCGCGCACCAGCGTCTCGAAGACGTCATCGGCCTGGGGCAGCCAGCCGCGGCAGACGTCGACCCAGGCGCCGCGGGTCAGCGGCCGTCGTTCGAGACCGGTGAAGTCGTCGGCGGCGGCCCGCCCGGGTCGGTCTGGGGCGAAGAGGGTCGACTGGAAGTCCACCCGCGCACGATAGCACCTGATCGAACAGATGTTCGATCAGGTGCTCGGCGCTGCCCCGAGGCGTGGACTCGTTCGCCGCTCACCTGGCGCGGGTGGCGGTGAAGGAGTTGGCAGCGTCGCTGTCACCGCCGATCGTCCCGCTCAGGGTGTCGCCCTCGATGCTGGCCACGACCTCGATGGTCTCGGCGGGGGAATCGAGGGGCGGCGGGCCGCCTCCCGGGCAGGCACCGTCGGGGAAGGCGCTCCGACCGGTGGCGGTCCCGGCGTACGTGCCCTCGCCGGTGGCGGGGACATCGCCGGGCGCCAGCTCGATCAAGAGGTAGAAGCAGTCGAGCTGGGTCGAGTCCTCGAAGAGGCCACCCTGCACGAGCACCTCGATCGTGCCCGTCAGATCGTCGCCCGCGACCATCTCGATGCGGTCGATCAGAACCTCGTCGCCGCTCTCATCTCCGGGTCCGGAGAAGGTGCCGACGAAGAGGACGCCCTCGGACGACTCGCCTGCCGGGTCAGAGTCGTCCCCGGTGGATGGCGCGGACCCCGTTGAGTCGGGGTCGGAGGTGGACGACGGGTCCGCGCCGAGCGGGGGGCAGGAGGGGAACCCGTCCTCACCCGGCGGGACGACCGGGGGATCGTCGACGATGCCGATGCAGGGGAACAACGGGCCCGTGATCGTGCCGAAGAAGAGCGCCTCGGTGAGCTGCTCGGCGGTGTAGCCCCGCGTGAGCAGGGCGAGTGTGGTCAACGTGAGGGACTGCTCGAACTCAGCGGCCAGTCTCTCCTGCCGTGCCAACTCGGCGAGGTGACGCTGGGCTGCGTCGAACATCGCGCCGGCTGAGGAGTCGATGAACGCGAGGAAAGCGTCGCTGGGCCGAGCGTCGTCGTTGTGCCCGGGCGGGGCAAGCCGGTGCACGGCAGGAACGGTGTGGGCCGAGGCCCCTTCGGCTGCGGCGGCCGTCAGCTCCCCGAACATGCCGCTGGCGCTTCCTGCCGGGTCGACGCCCTCGATGGTGCCGTCGGCAGCGATGGTGGGGTTGGCGACGATCTGGTCGAGGAGGTAGCCCCGGTCGATGGCCAGGAGGGTGACCGCGAAGCCGTCGACGTCGCCCCACTCCTCGGTGATCTGCGACTCGGCGTCGACCAGGCCCTCGGCCTGGGTGCGGTCGGCTGCACTGACCGCGCCCGCGTCGTCCGACTCGGAGCTCGTCTGGCTCGACCCGTCGCCGCTTCCCCCACATGCCCCCGTGAACACCGCCATGGTGGCCATGAGCGCTACCAGTCCGCGTAGCCGCATCGCTATGCCCCCTAGCGTCGACCTTCGCCAACTCTAACGAACGCGGCGCGCCGACGCGCCGGGCGCGCGCTCGCGGGTGCGCGGGCGGCGGAGCCCTTGCTCAGTGCAGGGCTTCCAGCGTCCTGGTCAGCTGCGCCACGGTCTCGTCGGCGAGGCCGGCGAGCTTGGGCTTGACGACCAGCGGTGCGACCAGGCTGACGGGGAAGGCGAACTCGAAGTCGGCGCGGTAGTGGACCTGGGTGGAGCCGCCGTCACCGACAGGGGCGAACGTGAGGGTGTCCGTGGCCGTCGCGGTCTTGTTCGTGCCGCGGAACTGCAGCCGCGTCGGCCGCTCGTGCGCGAGGCACTCGTAGGTCAGCTCGGTCCTGCGCCCCGCGAACTCCGAGCGGTTGTGGTACGTCGTGCCCACCCCGCCGTCTCCGGAGACGTGTCGGGTCTCGATCGTCCCGGGGTCCCACTCGTTGGTGCGGGTGAAGTCCGCGAGGTAGTCGAACACCGTCTCGATGGGCGTGGTCACGGTGAACGTGCGCTCGACATGCATGCCGGAGACGGTAGCCAGAGGGTGTCTGGGCGAAACGGTCCGCGCCTCAGGGTGATACCTGATGGCGCCGGGTCGGGCCGGGACGGGAGAGTGGTGCTCATGAGCGAGGCCCCCGCCCCCACCGCGCCGAGCGCCTCCGTCGCCGCCTCGGTGCGCCACCTGTCCAAGACCTACGGCTCCGGGCTGGCCTCGGTGGTCGCCCTCGACGACGTGAGCGTCGATCTGGAGGCGGGCCGGTTCACCGCGGTCATGGGCCCGAGCGGCTCCGGCAAGTCGACGCTCATGCACTGTTGCGCCGGTCTCGACGAGGCCGACACGGGCACCGTCCTCATCGGCGACGTCAACCTGACCGGCCTGGGCGACAAGCGGCTGACCGAGCTGCGGCGCGACCAGATCGGGTTCGTGTTCCAGTCGTTCAACCTGCTCCCGACCCTCACCGCGCAGGAGAACATCCTCCTGCCGCTGGCGATCGCCGGCCGGTCTCCGGACCCGGAGTGGTACGACGCGGTGATCGCGACCGTCGCCCTCGCGGACCGTCTCGACCACAAGCCCAAGGAGCTCTCCGGCGGCCAGCAGCAGCGGGTCGCCATCGCCCGGGCGCTGGTGAGCCGACCGCGGATCGTGTTCGCCGACGAGCCCACCGGCAACCTGGACTCCCGGTCCGGCGCCGAGATCCTCGAGCTCCTGCGCAGCAGCGTCGACGACCACGGCCAGACCGTCGTCATCGTCACCCACGACCCGGTCGCGGCGGCGTACTGCGACCGGGTGCTGTTCCTGGCCGACGGCCGCATCGTCGAGGAGCTGAGGGACCCGACCAGGGACGCCGTCCTGGAGGTCATGGCCCGCCTGGCCGAGACCCCGGCGACGCCCACGCCCCGATGATCCGCGCCTCACTCAAGAGCCTCCTCGGTCGGAAGGTTCGGCTGCTCCTCAGCACCTTCGCGATCGTCCTGGGCGTCGCGTTCGTCGCCGGCACGCTGGTCTTCTCCGACACGCTCAACCGGAGCTTCACCGCGCTCTTCGCGAGCACGGTCGGCGACGTCGTCGTCCAGCCGCTCGGCGCCCAGACCGAGCAGGGCGCGCCGTCCTCCCGGACGCTGCCGGGGTCGCTGCTCGAGGAGCTCGAGCAGGTGGACGGCGTGGCTCGCGTGGACGGCAACGTCAACGCCGTCGGCGTCTATGTCGTCGGAGCCGACGGCAAGCTCGTCGGCGGGCTCGGGCCGCCGTCCATCGGCAGCAACTGGACCGACGCTCCCTCGCCGGGCGGGGCCGGCCTGGAGATCATCGAGGGCGAGGAGCCGCAGGGCGTCGGTGAGGTGCTGCTCGACGAGCGCACCGCGGAGCGGGCGGCCTACCAGGTCGGCGACACCGTCAAGCTGCTGCTCCCGCGCGGCACCGCCGAGTTCGAGGCTGAGCTCGTCGGCCTGGTCGGGTTCCCCGAGGGCGGGTCGCTCAACGGCGCGACGCTGACGCTGTGGGACACCGCCAGCGCCCAGGAGCTCTTCCAGGAGGGCGAGGACGTCTTCAACGACGTCTGGGTCACAGCGGAGGACGGTGTCTCGCAGGAGGAGCTACGCGACGCGGTCGACTCGGTGCTGCCGAGCGATGTCGAGGCCGTCACCGGTGACCAGGCCGCCGACGACGCGGCCGACGAGCTCCTCGAGGCGATCGGGTTCATCACCACGTTCCTGCTGGTGTTCGCCGGGATCGCAGTCGTGGTGGGGGCATTCATCATCGTCAACACGTTCTCGATCCTGGTCGCCCAGCGCAGCCGTGAGCTGGCCCTGCTGCGGGCCCTCGGCGCCTCCCGACGCCAGGTGACCTGGTCGGTCCAGCTCGAGGCCTTCGTGGTCGGGCTCCTCGGCGCGACCATCGGCCTCGGGCTGGGCGTGCTGCTGGCGATGGCGCTGCGGGGGCTGTTCGGGCAGTTCGGTCTCGACCTGTCGGGTCAACCGCTCGTCTTCGGTCCGCGCACCGTCGTCGCGTCGTACGCCGTCGGCGTGCTCGTCACGATGGCCGCGGCCTACTTCCCGGCCCGGCGGACCAGCAGGATCGCGCCCGTCCAGGCCCTCAGCGACGACATCGCGCTGCCCGAGACCTCCATCCGCCGCCGGCTGCTGGCCGGCGTCCTGATGGTCGCCGGCGGACTCGTCTCCCTGGTGTTCGGCCTGGTCCTCGATGTGCCCAAGCCGCTGGCCTTCGTGGGCGCCGGCGTGCTCGCGGTGCTCCTGGGCGTAGCCGCCGCCAGCCCGGTCATCAGCCGGCCGCTGCTGCGGCTGGCCGCCCTGGTCTACCGGCGGGTGTTCGGGACGGTCGGGGTGCTCGCCGGGGAGAACTCGCTGCGCAACCCGCGCCGGACCGCGGCCACGGCCTCGGCCCTGATGATCGGGCTGGCGCTGGCCGGGACGATGGTCGTCCTGGCCGACTCGGCCAAGGCGTCGACGGACGCGGCCATCGAGGACGCGTTCGTCGGTGACTACGTGGTCTCCAACGTCTTCAACGGGGAGTTCAACAACGCCATCGGCGACGAGATGGCGAGCGTGGACGGGGTGGCCGACGTCGTTCGGCTCCGCTTCCAATTCATGATCGCCGACGGCGACGACACCTTCGTCGCGGCGATCGACCAGTCGGCGGTCGAGCCGTTGGAGCTGGCTGCGGTGCGCGGGTCGCTGGAGATGGGCGAGCGCACCGTGCTGCTCCAGGAGTCCTACGCCGACGACGAGGGGCTCGCCGTCGGCGACTCGGTCGAGGCGCAGGTGCCGGCCGGGAAGCAGACCTGGCGGGTCGCCGGCATCATCGAGGACACCGCGCTCCTCACGGGCCTGGTCACCTCGGTGGACACCTTCGACGCTGCCGGCTACGAGCCGGCCGACAACGCGCTGATCGTCTTCGAGGAGCCAGGGGCCACCGGGGTGCAGGAGCGTCTCGACGAGGTCGTGGAGGCGCTGCCCGTCGTCACCGTGCTCGACCAGCAGGAGTTCGCCGATCAGCGGCGTGCCGAGATCGACCGGTTCCTGCTCATCATCTTCGCGCTGCTCGGGCTGGCGCTGATCATCGCGGTCCTCGGCATCGTCAACACGCTCGCCCTGTCGGTCATCGAGCGCACCCGCGAGGTGGGCCTGCTCCGCGCGATCGGGCTGAGCCGCACCCAGCTGCGCCGGATGATCCGGCTGGAGTCGGTCGTCATCTCCCTGCTCGGCGCCGTCCTCGGGGTGGCCATGGGGGTCGCGTTCGGCGTCCTGATCACCTACGCGCTCCGTGACGAGGGTCTGGAGGTGATCCGGGTCCCCGCGGTCCAGCTGGCGGTGTTCTTCCTGCTCGCGCTCGTCATCGGGGTGCTCGCCGCCGTGCTGCCCGCGCGTCGGGCCGCGCGCCTCGACGTACTCAAGGCCATCGCGACCGAGTGATGGCCGTCCTGGGGTTCCCCCGAAGGGGTGAACTAGTCTTTTCGGGCACGCCTCGAGCCGCACTCAGTCGAGCGGAGGCAAAGCGGGGACGTACTCCCCGCACCCGGTCTAGTCTGGCTGCATGAGTGAGGTGCTCGTGAACGAGGGAAGGGCGCTCAAGCACGTGGTCGTGCGTGAGTATGTCCGCACCCTCGTGAGCGGCATGGAGCCCGGCTCACCGGCGCCCTCCGAGCGGGTTCTCGTCCATCGTTTCGGGGTTGCCAGGATGACCGTCCGCCAGGCCATGGACGCGCTGGTGTCCGAGGGCCTTCTCGACCGTATCCCCGGCAAGGGCACCTTCGTCGCCCGCCCGCCGCGTGCCTCGAGCGGCATCACGTCCTACACCGAGGAGATGACCCGACGCGGTCTCCTCCCCGAGTCACAGACCATCCTGGCCCGCCGCGAGCAGGCCGGCCCCGGTGTCGCGCGGGCGCTCGGCATCTCCGAGGGCGACGCGGTGATCCACTGGAAGCGCCTGCGCCGCGCCGACGGCGTCCCCATGTGCCTGGAGGACGCCTACCTCAACGAGGTGCTCCTCCCGGGCTTCCTGCAGAGCGGGATGCCCACCAGCCTCTACGAGTCGCTCGAGCAGCGCGGCCTCCGGCCGACCTGGGCCGAGGACTCGATCACCGCCGACTCGGCGAACGCCGACGAGGCCGAGTACCTCGAGGTCGAGCCCGACTCGGTCGTGCTGCGTCACTCCCGCCGAGCACTGGTCGGGGAAAAGGCCGTCGAGGTGTCGCGGAGCGTCTACCGCGCGGACCGCTACACGCTCTGGGTGCAGCTCCGCCAGGACTGACCCCAGCTCCTACAGGCCCCCGAGCGGTGCGACGACGTCGCCCGACTCCTCGCACACCCACACCGGGTCCGGCCCGCCGAGGTCCGGCTGGATGTAGAGCGAGTGCACCGGCCCCCCGCAGGTCAGGCACAGCGGCCAGCGCTCGGTGGCCTCGAACAGGGCGTCCTGCACGTCCTGGGCCACCAGCCCGGCGACGTAGTGCACGCCCTCGGGCCACTGCTCGGCCCACCACGTGCGGGAGGAGATCGCATCCTCGAGAAACGAGACCGCGGCCGCGGTGGCTGCGCGGCGGGCCTCGAGATCGGCAAGCACGCGCGCCCTGGCCTCGTACAGCGCCTGGGGATCCACACTGCCACCCTAGGCTGGCGCCCATGAGCGCCCCGCAGATCCTGCTCGAGGTGACCGTGGCGTCGGAGCGCGACGTCCCGGGGGCGCACGAGGGTGGCGCCTCGCGGCTGCACGCGGTCGGCCGCGGCTCCGCGGCAGGAGCGCTCTCACCCGAGCCGGCGACGGTGTCGGCGCTCTGCCGGGAGAGCGACCTGCCCGTCTTCGCGCTGCTGCGGCTCAACGAGAGCTGGACGACGACCGGCGGCGAGATGACCCGGCTCGTCGGTCTCGCCGAGGACTTCCTGGGCTGCGGCGCCGCCGGGGTGTCGTTCGGGTTCCTCGACGCCGACCTCGAGGTGGACGTCGAGACGTGCACCCATCTCGCCGTGTCGCTGCCCAACGTCCCATGGACCTTCCACCGCGCCATCGACGACGCCCTGGACGCCCAGCGGGCCTGGCGGCGCGTCCTCGGCCTGCCCGGCCTCGTCAACGTCCGCTCCGCCGGGTCCGCCCGGGGGATGGGTGAGGGCTATGACGACCTGTTGGCGCTCGTGGAGTCCGACGCGGCGGTTGCCGCGCTGGTCATGCCCGGTGGTGGCCTGTTGGCCGAGCACGTCCCGTGGCTGGTCCGCGCGGGGGTGCGGTCCTTCCACCTCGGCCCCCAGGTCCGGCCAGGTGGCAGCCCGAAGGCCTACGTCGGCGCCGACCTGGTGCGCTCCTGGCGGCTGCTGGTCGACGATGCCGCGGCGCGGCTCTGATGGGCCGACGATGGGGCTGATGATCGACCCGCCGGCGGTCCCCTCGCGCGGCCGCCTGTGGTCGCACCTGGCCAGTGACACGTCCTACGACGAGCTGCACGCGTTCGCCCGGGAGCTGGGGATCCCCGAGCGAGGTTTCGACCGCGACCACTACGACGTGCCGTCGGAGTACTACGACACGGTCGTGGGTCTGGGGGTCGAGCCGGTCAGCTCCCGCGAGCTGGTCGCCCGTCTGGTGGCGGCTGGGTTGCGGCGGCGGAAGCCGGGCGGGAGTTCACCGGCTAGCCGGTGAATCTCAACTCAGCCGCCGAGCCCCGCCACCTCACGCTCCAGGTTGGCCCGGGCCGGCGCCTCCCAGTGCTCGCGCGCATAGGCGGTGTGGAACAGGTGCGGCTTGTCGGCCAGCGCGGCCAGCACGGCCGCCCGGCCCTCGGCGAAGACGTCGTCGGGTAGGTGGGCGTACTCGCGGCGTACGGCGGCGACGTAGTCGTCGTAGCGCCCGGCCGGAGCCGCCAGGATGGCCAGGTCGGCGTCGGAGAGCGCGCAGCCGTTGAGGTCGTCGTCGTCGGGCCGGTGGGTCTCGGTGAGGCGGACCAGCCGGGCCACCTCGTCGACGACCGGCGCCGGCACCAACGGCGCGAGCGCCTCCTCCGCCCAGACCGCCGACCGTTCCTCGGCGTCGCGTTCCCCGTCGTAGACGGCGTCGTGGAACCAGGCGGCCAGCAGCACGGCCGTCGGCTCGTAGTCGGTGCCGGCGCGGGCCAGCTCGTCGAGCCGGTCGAGCACCTCGGTGAGGTGCCGGGTGTCGTGGTAGCCGCGGCTCGGGTCGGCGTAGCTCGCCGCGAGCTCGGCGCGCAGTTGTGGACTGTCGGGCAGGGGCCATCTGTCACTGAGGTCCATCGGGCCCCATCCAACCGCTACGGTGTGCGCGATACAAGAACGAGAACGTGTTCTATGGAGGAACCCATGGCCGCCAGCAACGAGCGCATCCGCGAGGTCATCGAGGCCTACGTCGACCGGGTGGCGAACGGGACCACCGAGGAGGTGCTGGCGCTCTACGCCGACGGCGCCACGGTCGAGGACCCCGTCGGCACCGACGTGCGCAGCACGCCCGAGTCGATCCGGGAGTTCTACGCCGGCCTGGAGGGCCTCGAGCAGGAGGGGCGGCTGCTGACCGCGCGCATCGCCGGTGGTCAGGCGGCGTTCCAGTTCGAGCTGGCGACCAAGGCGGGCGACCAGACCTACACCCTGTCGCCGATCGATGTGATGACCTTCGACGACGACGGGCTGATCACCTCGATGCGCGCCTTCTGGGGCAACGACGACATGGTTGTCAACTGACGGACTCCCGAGGTGGGGTCATCGCCCATCTGATCGTCCCGGTCGCCGCGCTGCCGAGGACGCGGACCGCAGTGCGCTCCGAGACCGGCAGGTAGGGCAGCCGCAGCGGCAGCCGGCTCCAGGCAGGCATCAGGGCGACCGCCGCCGCGGCCAGCACGCCGTAGGGCGGCCGGGCGGCCAAGGGCAGGGGCGGCTTGAGCAGCACGTAGCGCACCGCCTCGCGTGCCTCGGGGGTGCCGCGGAGCTCCGGTCGGTATGCCGCGAGCGCGGCGTCCAGCTCGGACTCGGTCGTCGGCAGGTCGGTCGCGCCGAGCCGGCTGGCGATGGTCGCGGCCTGCGCGACGTACTCGTCGCGACCGGCCTGGTCCAGCGGCCGCTTGCCGTAGACCGTGTGCGTCCGCAGGAAGCTGTCGACCTCGGCCACGTGCACCCAGCGCAGCAGGTGCGGGTCCGATGCGGCGTACGGCGTCCCGTCGGGCTGCTCGCCGGTGACCCGCTCGTGGATCCGGCGTACAGCGTCGACCGCCCGTTGCGCGTCGTCAGTGGCGCCGAACGTGGTGACGGCCAGGAATGTGCTGGTGCGGTGGAGCCGGCCCCACATGTCGCCGCGGTAGCCGGAGTGCTCCGAGACCGCGCGCATGGCCGCGGGGTGCAGCGACTGCAGGAGCAGGGCCCGGATCCCGCCGACGAACATCGACGCGTCACCGTGGACGCGGGTGATCGGGCTGCCCGGCTCGAACCACCGCGGGCCGGGTCGGCCGTGGATGCGGTCGCGCTGCCTCGGCCCGTCCGGACCGGCGACGCGCAGGAACAGCTCGTGCCCGAGCCGCCCGCGCAGGTCCACCACGCGCTCGAGACTACGAGGCGTAGGTGCGGAGCCAGATCGTGTGCGGCGAGGAACGCACCTTGTCGAGACCGGGCTCGGAGATCATCTCGGTGGCGTCGATGACGACGTAGCCCTGGTGGCCACGGGTGGCGAGGTATTCCCCGAGCACGTTGGCGCCCTGCTCGGCGAGGTGCGCGTTGATCTCGGCGAGCACGCCGGGGACGTTGACGTGCAGGTAGCCGATCCGCACTCCCTCGGTGAGCAGCGGCGGCTGGACCGCGGGCAGGTTGACCGACAGCGCGGTGCTGCCGTGCTCGACGAACGCCGCCAGCTTGCCGGCCACGAACCAGCCGATCTCGGCCTGCGCCTCCTGCGTCGAGCCGCCGACGTGGGGGGTGAGGATCACGTTGTCGAGGCCGCGGAGCACCGACTGGAACTCGTCGCCCTGCTTCTTGGGCTCGACCGGGAAGACGTCGAGCGCGGCGCCGGCGATGTGACCGGACTCGATGTGGCGGCGCAGCGCGAGGTCGTCGACCACCATCCCGCGGGAGGCATTGATGAACAGCGCGCGGGGCTTCATCTTGGTGAACTCCGCGTCGCCGAAGAACCCGGCGTTGCCGGGCCGCCCGTCGACGTGCAGCGAGACCACGTCGGCCTCCGCGAGCAGCGCGTCCAGCGACGGCATCCGGCGCGCGTTGCCGTGCGCAAGCCGGTCGGCGGTGTCAAAGAAGATCACCCGCAGGCCGAGCGCCTCGGCGAGGTTGGACAGCTGGGTGCCGATGTTGCCGTAGCCGACGATGCCGAGCGTGCGGCCGCGGATCTCGTGGCTCCCGGCGGCCGACTTGTCCCAGATGCCGGCGTGCATCATCGCGGTCTTCTCGGGCAGCCGCCGGGCCAGCGCGATGATCTCGCCGATCACCAGCTCCACCACGCTGCGGGTGTTGGAGTAGGGCGCGTTGAACACCGCCACACCACGCTCGGCCGCCGCATTCAGGTCGACCTGGTTGGTGCCGATGCAGAAGCAGCCGACCGCCATGAGGTCGGGGGCGGCGTCCAGCACCCGGGAGGTGATCGTGGTGTTGGAGCGGATGCCGAGCAGGTGCACGCCGTCGAGGGCCGCGACCAGCTCGTCCTCGGACAGCGAGCCGGCGCGCAGCTCGACGTCCCAGCCGTGGCGCTTGAGCGTCTCGACCGCGACCGGGTGGATGTTCTCCAGCAGCAGGACCTTCACCCGGCCAGGGTAGGAGCGGTCGCGGGTGTCCCGTAAAACGGCGTGCTGACGTGGGACGCCCGGAGTGGCCGTGCCGCGCCGACGGTCAGCCGAGCTTCTTGGGACGCCGGCGGCGCGTGGTCCTCCGATCGAGGTCGGCGTGCTCCTTCAGTCGGCCGAGCACCATGGACCAGGCGGCGGTGAGGTAGTCCGCCTGCTGGGCGTCCGGCGCCTCTTGGTGCACCTCGACGCGGCAGCCCTCGTCCACCTGGAGGAAGCGCAGGTAGCCGACGAGCTGCCGGCCCGGCACCGGCGTCTGGTCGTCGTCGAAGTCCCATCTCATCGCGATGAGGTGCGGTGGGGCGAGGACCTCGTAGCGGCCGCGGACCCGGGTACCCCACTCCAGCTCCGCGCGGAAGCGGCCCTGGTCGATGGACACCGGCACCCCGAGCCAGGCGGAGTAGCGGTCGCCGTCGGCGAACGACTCGAACGCATCGGCGGGGTCCAGGCGTACGTCGGTGGTCACCGTCACCCACTGCGCGAGCGAGCTGGAGGCCAGGTCGCGCTCGGGGACGTCGTCGGCGGGCAGCCACTTGCTGTCCGAGCTCGCGAGGAGCGGCAGCACCGCCTCGATCGCCGACCGGTCCAGGGAGTAGTAGCGGAAGTTGCCCTCGGCGCGCATCGTGACGAGCCCGGCCCTGCGCAGCGCCGCCAGGTGCGTGGACACGGTGCCGGCGGTGACGTGACACCCGGCCGCGATCTCGCCGGCGGGCAGTTCGGCGTCCCAGAGCATCCACAGGATCTCGCGGCGGACGGGAGAGGCCAGAGCGTCGATCGTGGCCTGGAGGCCGCCCCCGTCGACCGCTCGGCGGCTGCTCATCGGCTCATCCTTGCAGCGCTCCTCGATCCGTGAGTATTTTGATACTAGTCAAAATAGGTTCCACTCGCTCAGGAGGCTCGCTCGATGACGAAGTACCTGCTGCTCTACCGCTCCACCGTCTCCGCCCAGGACCAGATGAGCGGGGCCACGCCCGAGGAGGCGCAGGCCGGCATGGACGCCTGGATGGCCTGGGCGGGCAAGGCCGGACCGGCGATCCTCGACATGGGCTCGCCCACCCAGACGGTGGCGACCGTGGGCGACGGCCCGGCTTCGGCCGGCTTCGTCGGTGGCTACTCGCTCATGGAGGCCGAGTCCACCGAGGCGCTCACCGCGCTGTTGGACGGGCACCCGCACCTGATGATGGGGGGCAGCTCCATCGAGGTCTGCGAGCTGCTGCCCATGCCGGGGGCCTAGATCTCGAGCCCGCCCTCGCGGTAGGCCGTGCCGATCGTCGCGACCAGCTGGGCGACGGCATCCTCGTTGGGCGCGAACGGCCCCGGGCGGAAGTGCGGGCTCTGCAGTCCGCGCTGCACCGACTCGCACGCGGCCCAGTCCTGGCGGTTGGTCCGGTCCCAGAACTCGACCGCGACAGTGGCGCCACCCGGGGCCGACTCGGGCAGCGTCAGCCACGTGCACTCGACCCAGGTGCGGCCCGGCTCGAGCGGGACGACCCGGTGGGTCATCACGTAGTCGGGGTGTGCCGACACCAGCAGGTTGGGCAGCAGGTGCAGATACTCCACCCTGGCCGGGTCGACGCCCGGCAGCGGCGTCGCCGCGAGCTCGCCGGTCATCGACATCGTCGCCATGCCCTCGCGCAGGTCCATCGACCCGCCGATCCAGCTGCCCGGCAGGTCGTAGTTGTCGCCGGAGTCGGGCAGCGTGACCTGACACAGCTCCGGGTGGATCAGCGGGCAGTGGTAGCACTCGTGGTAGTTCTCGGCGATCACCTTCCAGTTGGCCGCCACCTCGTAGGTGTGCCGGTCCGCGACGACCAGCGACCCTGCGTCGTACGGCGCCAACAGCTCCGCGATCGCGCCGAGGTGCGTCTCGAACGCCGGGACCTCGACGCTGCCAAGGGGGTGGAGCGCATGCCCGAACACCCAGCCCTGCCAGACCTTGACCGGCAGCTCGACCAGCCCGTGGTCGGCGGAGTCGAAGCCCGCGTCGTCGCGGAAGCCCGGAGCTCCCATGAGCTCTCCGTCGAGGTCGTAGGTCCACGCGTGGTAAGGGCAGGAGATAGCCCGCCGGCTGGCGGTCTCGCCCTCGGGAAGCAGCTCGTGGCCGCGGTGCCGGCAGGTGTTGGCGAACATCCGGAGCCCGGCGTTCCCCTGCACCAGCAGGCAGCCGACGTCCCCGACCCGCACCGCTCGCTGGGTGGCGCGCTCGTCGGCGAACAGGTCCTGCGTCCGCCCGAGGCAGGTCCAGCTGCCAGCGAACAGGTGACGGCGCTCCCACGTGAGCACGTCCGGCGAGGTGTACGCCGCGGCGGGCAGCATGCGGGCCGGCAGCGGGGTGGGCGTCATCGGGTCCAGCCGCCTTCCCGCACTAGGCTCCACGACATGGGAGGTCGGGCTTGACCCGCAGGGCACGTCGTGCGGCCGAGGTGCGCCGGGAGGAGATCCTCACCGTCACCGTCCGGCTCATCGACCGGCTCGGCCTTGCCGCGGTCCGGGTGGCCGACGTGGCGGGCGAGCTCGACGTGAGCCCGGCGCTCGTCTTCTACCACTTCGGGACCAAGGACGACCTGGTCGTCGAGGCCTTCGCCCACGCCGTCGAGCGCGACCTGCGGCGGCTGGAGAAGGCAGCGGCCGCTGGCGAGCCGGTCGAGCGCCTGCGCCGGGTGCTGCGGCTGTACGGGCCGACCGGCCGCGCCACCGGCTGGCGTATCTGGATCGACGCCTGGGCGGTCGCACAGCGCGACCCTCGCGTCCGCCGGACGCTGCGCGCGCTCGACCGGCGCTGGCAGGACATCCTGCGCGGCGTGGTCGACGACGGCGTCGCGGCGGGGGAGTTCACCTGCGCGGACCCCACTGCCGCCGTGGCGAGGGTGTCCGCCCTGGTCGACGGGCTGTCGGTGGCTGCGGTCGTGCACCGGAGCATCACCCGCGAGGAACTGCGCAGGTGGGTGGCCGCCCAGCTCGAGGTGGAGCTCGGCGTCGATGTGCGGACCCTGGACTGACGCCGTGCCGACCAGAAGCACCCCAGTCTCTCCTTGCTGACTCGCAGATCAGTAAAGAGTAGCGTTTCCGTCGTGCGCACCACCCCGTTCCATCCGCGGCTGAGCGAGCTCAACGACCAGGGGCTCTACACGCACTGGCAGGGCACCCTGTCGCCGCTGCGCTACAGCCACGCGCCGAAGCACGAGTACTTCGCGGTGCGCAACTCGGTCGGCGTCTTCGACACCTCGCCGCTCTACAAGTACGCCGTCACCGGGCCCGACGCTGAGCGCCTGCTGTCCGGGGCGCTGGTGCGCGACGTCAAGGCCTGCCGGCCCGGTCAGGCGCAGTACACCGCGTGGTGCGATGACCGTGGGTTCGTGATGCACGACGGCGTGGTGTTCCGGCACTCCCCGGAAGGCTTGGGCGCCGACGAGTTCCTGCTCACCGCTGCCCGTCCGTCGCTGTCGTGGTTCGAGGAGCTGGGGTCGGGGCAGCGCGTCGAGCTCGAGGACGTCACCGACGCCTACGGGATACTCGCGGTGCAGGGTCCGCGCTCGCGCACCGTACTGACGGCGCTGGTCCCGGAGACCGAGTCGCTGGCCTACTTCGCGCACATCCCCGCCAAGATCGGCGGTGCCGCGGTCACGCTCTCGCGGACCGGCTACACCGGCGACCTCGGCTTCGAGCTGACGGTTCCCGCCGACGACGCGGTCGCCGTCCTCGACGTGGTGCTGGAGGCCGGGCGCGACCACGGCATCCGGCCGTTCGGCGAGGAGGCGCTGATGACGCTGCGGATCGAAGCCGGTCTCCCCCTGATCGACGTCGAGTGGAAGGACGCCCGGCTGGCGCTGAGCGACGCCGACTGCGTGACACCCAAGGAGCTCGGCCTGGGCTGGATGCTCCGCGGGGTGCGCGACGGCTCGCGCCGCTTCGTCGGCTCCGAGGCCATCCGCCGTGAGCTGGCGGACGGCAGCTCGCGCTGGGCGACGACGGGGATCGTCGTCGACCCCGCAGACTGGGACCGGCTGTTCCGCGACGCCGGCCTGCTGCCACCCAAGTCCGAGCACCCGCTGCCCTACGAGTCGATGGTGCTCGACGACGCGGGGAGCGAGGTCGGGTTCTGCACGTCGTTCGTCTACTCGCCCGTCCTCCAGCGGCACATCGGCATCGCGCGGGTCCGACCGGACCTCGCGGCGGTCGGGACTGACCTTCGGCTCGAGCTCGCGATCGCCCACCACAACACGACGGTCCGGGTCTCCACGACCGCGATGCCGTTCTTCGACCCTGCCCGGAAAAAGGACTAGTGAAGAAGGCATGAACGATTTCGACGCGATCGTCATCGGCGGCGGCCACAACGGCCTCACCCACGCGGCGTATCTCGGCAAGGCCGGCCTGCGCACGCTGGTGCTGGAGAAGAACGACCTGGTCGGGGGCGCGGCCATCACCGAGGAGCTGATGCCGGGCTTCCAGTTCACGACGTTCTCCTACGCGCTGAGCCTGCTGCGGCCGGAGATCATCCACGAGCTCGACCTGGTCGAGCACGGGTTCCTGCCGCTGATGATGCCGTCGTCGTTCCACCCGACCGGCGACGGCGACTACCTGCTCTTCGGCGACGACCACCAGCAGAACCTGCAGGAGATCCGGCGGCACTCACCGCGGGACGCGGACGCCTACGAGCGCTACCACCGCGACCTCGACCGGGTCTGCCAGGTCGTCCGGCCGCTGTTCGACAACCCGCCGCCCGACGTCTTCGGCAGTGACCCTGACGACGCGGTCGACGTGAAGTGGTTGCTCGACCACCTCGGCGGCGTCGACCGCAAGACGATGCACGACGTGGTCCGCCTGCTCACGGGCAGCGCCGCGGACTGGCTCGACGACTACTTCGAGCACGAGGCCATCAAGGGCTACCACGCGTCGTCCTCGGTCATCGGCTCCAAGGTCGGGCCGATGTCGCCCGGCTCGGGTCTGGTGCTGCTGTTCCACAAGCTCGGTGAGCACGACGGGCACCTCGGCTCGTGGGCGTTCCACAAGGGCGGCAACGGCGGCTTCACGCAGGTCCTCGCCCGGGCCGCCCAGGCCTTCGGCGCGGAGATCCGGCTCGGCGCCGCCGTCGACTCCGTGCTGACCGACAACGGTCGCGCCGTCGGGGTGGTGCTGGAGGACGGCGCCGAGCTCCGGGCGCCCGTCGTCGTCTCGGCGCTCGACCCCCGGCGTACCTTCCTCGAGCTGGTCGAGCCGCGCGAGCTCCCGCTCGACCTGGTCGACAACGTGCGCCGGATGAAGTTCCGCGGCGTCTCCGCCAAGGTCAACTTCGCCCTCGACGGGCTGCCGGTGTTCCCGGCCCTGAAGGACTCCGTCGACCACTTCGGCGGCTTCCTCAACATCGGTCCGACGATGGAGTACGTCGAGAGGGCCTTCGACGCCTCGAAGTACGGCTGGTACTCCGACGAGCCCTACATCGACGCCGCGATCCAGTCGGTCGTCGACCCCGCCATGGCGCCGCCCGGCAAGCACGTCATGTCGTGCTTCGTGCAGTACGCGCCCTACGAGCTGCGCGGCTCGACCTGGGACGCCGAGCGCGACCGGTTCGGAGACAAGGCCCAGGCGGTGCTCGAGTCACACTTCCCGGGCTTCGGCGACCTGGTGCTGCGTCGCGAGGTCGTCACCCCCCTCGACATCGAGACCCGCACCGGCCTCACGGAGGGCAACATCTTCGCCGGCGAGTTCCTGGCGCCGCAGATGTACTTCTTCCGCCCGGCGCCGGGCTGGAGCCAGTACGCCACCCCCATCGACGGCTACTACCAGTGTGGCTCCGGCACCCACCCCGGCGGCTGCGTTATCGGCTCACCCGGCCGGCTCGCCGCCCAGCGGGTGCTGCGGGACGCGGGTCGGTAGGGCGAAGCCCGGGCTCTTCACGGGGGGCCTGGTCAGACCCCACACTGGCGGCTCACGCTCCCTCCGAGAGGTCCGACCATGCCAAGCCGTCAGCCTGCTGTCTCTCGCTTGTCGCTCATCGTCTCCCTGCTCGCTCTGGTGGTCGCCCTGACGGGCACGGCCGCCGCGGCCGGCCTGGCCGCCAACAGCGTCGGCAGCAAGCAGCTGAAGAAGAACGCGGTCAAGACCGCGAAGATCAAGAACAACGCCGTGACCGCGGCCAAGATCAAGGCAGGAGCGGTCACGGGCCAGGAGATCGCCGACGGCAGCGTGACCTCGGCCGAGGTGATGGACGGGTCACTGGGCGCCGCAGACCTCGCTGCCGGGGTGCTCCCCACGAAGAGCGTCTCGTACGACCACCTGGTGGACCTCGACGGCCCCGACCCGGCGCAGCTGGCCGTCGGGGGTGTCTCGTTCGACCACGGCTGCAGCGACGTCGGCGGTGGGGACCAGCGGATCCAGACCTTCCTCGGGGCGGTCGCTCCCGGCGCCAAGATCGTGGTCTCGGGCACGCAGGTCGAGTGGGTCGGCGGCGTCACCGAGAGCATCGTCTACACGACGTTGCCACCCGGATCGACGACGGTGTTCCTCAACGGCGAGGGGAGTGCGGGGTCGATGGCGCGGTGGTCGTTCGAGGGCACCGTGCAGGCGGACGGTCAGCCGGTGCTGCGCATCTCTCTGGTCGGTGCCCTCACCAACGGCGCGACGGAGTGCCTCGTCCGAGGGCTGATCACGCCGCAGTGAGCGGTGGCGCCGACCGGCGCCTGGTTCATGCGAGCCGGTCGAGGCCGGGCAGGTCGTCGGCATCGACGATGCGGTACGCGTACCCCTGTTCGGCCAGGAACCGCTGGCGGTGCTGGGCGAACTCGGCGTCGACGGTGTCGCGGGAGACGATCGTGTAGAAGTGCGCGGTCTTGCCCTCGGACTTCGGGCGCAGGATCCGGCCGAGGCGCTGGGCCTCCTCCTGGCGTGACCCGAAGGACCCGGACACCTGGATCGCCACCTCGGCCGAGGGCAGTTCGATGGATCTCGTCGGCGGTCAGCGACGTACGCCGGACCAGCTCGTCCTTCCACTGCCGGGCCACGCAGAAGCTCTGTCAGCTCTACCTGGTGGCCACTGTCCTGGACTGACCTCAGCGAGCAAAGGTGTAGGCCATCCCGACCACGAGGATCAGCGCGACAAGCACCACGAACCACGTGCCGGCCGGCCGCTGAGGCCGGTCGCCGATCCGCCCCGAGACTGCCCGGACGAAGGACGGTGCGTACCAGAGCGCGACCTGGCCGCCTGCCGGGACGTCGACCTCGATGGTCACGTCGCCCGATCCGCCGGTGAGGAACGTGGACGCCTCGACCCGGTGCCGTCCGGCAGCCAGCGGGATGACGTTCTCCCCGTGCTGCACCCGCACCGGCTCCCCGTCCACCCGGGCCGTGACCCCGAGCCCCGGCCTCCCGAGCAGCGTGGGCTGGACGGTCAGCCGCAGATGACCAGTGCCGGCCGGAGGCTCGTCGGTCACGTCAGCAGCTCGTCCAGCCCGTCGGCGTCGACGATCCGGTAGGCGTAGCCCTGCTCGGCGAGGAACCGCTGGCGGTGCTGGGCGAACTCGGCGTCGACGGTGTCGCGCGAGACGATGGTGTAGAAGTGCGCGGTCTTGCCCTCGGACTTCGGGCGCAGGATCCGGCCGAGGCGCTGGGCCTCCTCCTGGCGTGACCCGAAGGACCCGGAGACCTGGATCGCGACCTCGGCCGAGGGCAGGTCGATGGAGAAGTTCGCGACCTTGGAGACCACCAGCAGCCCGACCTCGCCGGCCCGGAAGGCCTCGAACAGCCGCTGCCGCTCCTTGACCGGGGTGTCGCCCTTGATGACCGGGGCGTCCAGGGCGAGGGCGAGCTCGTCGAGCTGGTCGAGGTACTGGCCGATCACCAGCGTGGGCTGGCTCGCGTGCCGGGCGACCAGGTCCTTGACGACGTCGATCTTCTGGTGCGTGCAGGAGGCGAGGCGGTAGCGCTCCTCGGGCTCCGCGGTCGCATAGACCAGGCGCTCGTCGGTCGGCAGCGTCACCCGCACCTCGACGCAGTCGGCGGGCGCGATCCAGCCCTGCGACTCGATGTCCTTCCACGGGGCGTCGTAGCGCTTCGGGCCGATCAGCGAGAACACGTCGCCCTCGCGGCCGTCCTCGCGCACCAGCGTCGCGGTGAGCCCGATCCGGCGGCGGGCCTGGAGGTCGGCGGTCATCCGGAAGATCGGCGCGGGCAGCAGGTGCACCTCGTCATAGATGATCAGGCCCCAGTCGCGAGCGTCGAGCAGCTCGAGATGCCGGTAGACGCCCGAGCGCTTGGTGGTCATCACCTGGTAGGTCGCGATGGTGACTGGCCGGACCTCCTTGACCGAGCCGGAGTACTCGCCGATCTCGTCGGCGGTCAGCGACGTACGCCGGACCAGCTCGTCCTTCCACTGCCGGGCGCTCACCGTGTTGGTGACCAGGATCAGCGTGGTCGCCTGGGCGTGCGCCATCGCCGCCGCGCCCACCAGCGTCTTGCCGGCGCCGCAGGGGAGCACGACCACGCCCGAGCCGCCGTGCCAGAACGACTCGGCGGCGTCGCGCTGGTAGTCCCGCAGGTGCCACTCGGTCTCGTCGAGCGCGATCGCATGTGCCTCGCCGTCGACGTAGCCGGCGTAGTCCTCGGCCGGCCAGCCGATCTTGAGCAGCGCCTGCTTGAGGTTGCCGCGCTCGGACCCGTGCACGACGACGGTGTCGTCGTCGATCCGCTCGCCGATCATCCCGGCGATCTTCTTGGCGCGGAGCACCTCCTCCAGCACGGGCCGGTCGGTGCTGACGAGGACCAGGCCATGCGTCGGGTGCTTCTCCAGCCGCAGCCGGCCGTAGCGCGCCATCGTCTCGGCGACGTCGACGAGCAGCGCGTGCGGCACGGCGTACCGGCTGAACTCCAGCAGGGTGTCGACCACCTGCTCGGCGTCGTGCCCGGCGGCGCGGGCGTTCCAGAGCCCGAGCGGGGTCAGCCGGTAGGTGTGGATGTGCTCGGGTGAGCGCTCCAGCTCGGCGAACGGCGCGATCGCGCGGCGGCACTCCCCGGCGCGCTCGTGGTCGACCTCGAGCAGCAGGGTCTTGTCCGACTGGACGATGAGCGGGCCGTCGTGCGTCATCGGCGGGCCTGGGGGGCGGTGAGTTTCACCGGGTAGCCGGTGAAACTCACGCTTAGCCGCTCAAACTTCAGCAGCGAAGGTCCAGTTTCACCGGCTAGCCGGTGAAACTCCGCGCCGGCCGCCGCCGTCACGCCACGCCCGCCTTCTGCCGCGCTCGGTAGGCCGCCACGTTGGCCCGCGACGAGCAGCGGTCCGAGCAGTAGCGACGCGAGGCGTTGGGGGAGGTGTCGACGTAGACGTTGGTGCACGGCGAGGCGTCGCAGATCCCGAGCCGGGTCGGGCCGAGGTCGCAGACCAGGAAGGCGAGGCCGATCAGCGCCTCGCCGACGAGGAGCTCGGCCACCGACTGGGACTTGGACGCCGCGTGGATGTGCAGGTCGCCGGCGTGGTCGGAGATGCGGGGGGTGACGGGGTAGCGGACCATCAGCTCGTTGAGCAGGTCGACGACCGTCTCACCGTCGTTCTCGGCGGAGGCCTCGAAGACCGGGCGCAGCTCGCGCTGGAACTTGCGTAGCAGCATGCAGTCACGGTCGATGCTCTGCTCGACGAGCCAGTCCCGGCCGGCCAGGTGCTCCTGGAGCGCGGCGACGTCCGGCAGGTCGGTGTTGAGCAGCACCGCCGACCGCTCGGCGTACCTGACGAAGTCCACCAACCGAGTCTAGGGAGCGAGCAAAGGTCAGGGTGCCGCCAGTGTGAACTGCCGCTTCACCACTGGTCCGTGCTGCCCGAAGTCGTCGATGGCGGCGAACAGCGCGCAATGCTGCTCCGTGCTGCCCCACGGCTCGGGGTAGAAGTACCAGAGGTCGGGGGTGTTCCAGTCCTGATAGCCGTCCCACCACTCGAGGTCGCCCGGCACCACCGCCGGGCACGTTCCGGGGAGCACCTCGATGCCGAGGTTGTAGGAGCCGCCGGGCGGGAGGCTCGCCGTCGCGCTCGCGGCCGAGGGGTCCTCCGTGTAGGTGCCCACGGCGCTCACCGTCGGTGTGACCGGCGGCGGCGGGACCTGCAGGACGACCTGGGTGCCGGCGCTGACCGTGCCCCAGTCGGTGACGGCGAACAGGCTCACGCACTGGGTCGCGTGGTAGGTCGAGAGGAACCAGGATCCTGGCGACTCGCTGTAGAGCCCGTCGGCCGAGCTTGGGTCGTACACCGTGGGGCAGGTGGCCGGGTCGTCGTCGCGCATCACGTTCAGCGAGGTGTGTTCGTCCGGTGGGGTCCAGCTCAGGTGGAAGCCGAAGGAGGCCGGGTCCCAGGTCGGCGCGCCCAGGGTGGGGGCGGCCGGCACCGGCGCGTAACGCGAGATCGCGCGGCCCGTCGCCGGCCTGGCGGCGCCGTACCGGTTCTCGATGTGGACCAGGTAGCACCAGGTGCCCAGTCCATAGGCGGGATCCGTCCAGGACCCGGCCTTCGGGTCCACACTGACGCGTCTCTCCCAGCTGTCCGGGGCGGCGGAGCAGGACGTGCCCTTCCAGACCGTGACGTAGACCTTCGTGCCGTCCCGGACTGTCGCGGGTGAAGCCCACGTGATGCGCACCGGCTTAGCCTCGGCGTTGCCGCCGGAGAACGTCACGTTCTTGAGCTCGCCCGGCAGCTCCTCGATCAGGCATGTCTTCGGCGGGCGCTTCGGCTTGCCGCCATACATCTGCGTGAACCGGCGCAGCAGCTTCTTGTCGATCCACCGGCAGTTGTAGTAGCCCGGCTTGCCGGGTGCCAAGGTGTCGCAGACGCCGAAGTTGTAGACCGGGTACATCAGCGCGCACTGCCCCGGCGTGTGGTCGAAGCCCAGCACGTGGCCGAGCTCGTGGGCGAAGAGCCGACCCACCCACACGCGGGTCGTGGGGTTGAACTGGTCGGCCTTCTTGTAGGCCGGCGAGAGGTAGACGTAGTTGCGGTGCTGGTAGCCGAGCGTGCCGACGCCGTCTGCGCCACCGGTGTCGCCGTAGCTGATGAGGAGCTTGGCTTTGCGCCTCGGGACCTCGACGAACTTGATCTTGCTGCCGCTCTCGTTCCAGTGCGCGATCGCCCGGTCGAGGCTCCAGTCCCACTTCGCGGGGATCTTCTCGAAGTAGGGGATGGTCCGCCCGGGCCACTTCCGAACCCGGGCGGCGACTGAGGACCGAGCCGGGCGGATCACGTCGTCGAGGAGGACACGCGGGGCGCCGTCCTCCGTGCCGACGTCGGGGGCTGACTTCCCACCGGCCCGCTCGGAGACCTGCGGCGGAGCCGGCGCCGGCGCGCCGTCCGCAGGCACGAGGGAGACGCCGGACAGCCCGAGCGCGACGGCCAGGGCAGTGATCGTGCGCATTCCCCGCATACCGGCGATCCTTGAACGCCCGTTCGTCGTCGCACGTCCGGGCACGCCGGACTTACCCAACCCCGGTGAGGCCGGGACCGGGTCCCACGCTCACAAGGGCTCGGCCGGACGGACCGTGGTGATCCGGTGGACCGCGAAGGTGCGGGTGTCGTCGGTGCGGTGGTCGTGGGCGGTCAGTACGCCGCCCTCGACCGACACCGGTTCGACCACGCGCTCGGTGCGGGTGCCCTGGTTGTCGACGTAGGAGATCACCACGACCGCCCCGACCTCGGCCGCGTCCCGGAGAGCGGCCAGGGACCCAGACGGCGTCGAGGCGGTCTCGCGCCCGGTGGGCCGGGAGGCCGCGGCGCGGTCGCCCGCCCGGATGGCGGTCACCACCGAGGCGACAGCGGCCGTACGCCGCGCCGCGCGGGCCGCGTCGACGCCCAGCGGCCCCTGGCCCTGGCGGTGCTCACGCGGCGTCCGAGCCCGGCGCAGGTCGGGTCGGGCGACGTGGACGGTGCCGTCGCCGGCCTCGACCACCGGTGCTGCCCCGAGGTCACGTAGCCGGGGGAGCAGAACGTCGATCGGGGTCGTGCTGGTCAGCACGGTGGGCGCGAGGCGGCGCAGGCCCAGGCCGGCGGACTGCGGGTGGTGCAGGAGCTCGGTGAGCGCGGTCTCGTCGTCGGCGCGCAGGTAGGCCTCGGCGTGCCCGACCCGGATGGTGCCGAAGGTGCGGGCGGTGTCGTCGACGAGGTATTCCAGGGGCTGCGGCACCGGCGTGCGCGAGACGGAGGCCAGGAACTCGTGCAGCTCGGTCGCCGTCCAGCCGATGTCGAGGGCTCGCCGGACCGAGGACGGGGTGAACCGGTAGACGGCGCCTCCGCCCCGCGACTCCACCTCGGCGACGAGCTGGAGCTTGCGGGCGAGGGCGGACTCCAGTGGTCCGGGTGCCACCGCGGTGAGGTCGGCCTGCAGGAGCACGTGCTCGACCGGCTGCGGCAGGAGGGCGGAGAGCGTCTTGCGCGCGGCCGCGTCGTCGTCGGTGAGCAGCAGCCGGGCGTAGGACGCCAGGCCGTCGAGGCCGGTGACGCCCAGCAGCGCCGCCTCGGTGAGCGTCCAGAGCACCTGGTCGGCGCGCAGCCGCGGGCGCCGGGGCCGCTGCCAGGACAGCAGCGCCACCACGGACGGGATCCCGGTGCCGGGAGCCAGGACCTCACCCGGCGGGAGCCCCTCCAGCGCGGCCAGGGTCATCCGCCGCGTCTCCGGCATGTGCACCGCCGCGAGCTCCGGGGCGAGCGCGTTCCACGCCTTGCCCGCCGGGTCGCGCGAGCCCACCAGTCCGGGCATCCGCGGGCTCTCGAGCCAGACCCGGGCCAGCGACGTCCAGCGCTCGGCGGTCGGCCGCAGGACCCAGGCGTCGAACAGGTCGGTCGGCAGCCAGACCGGGTTGCCGGACCCGTCCGCCACCGTCGTCACCAGGCCGGCGCCCGCGGCGGTCTCGACGAGCAGGGCGACGGTCGGCTCGTCCAGGTGCAGTGCCGTCGCGGTGGCCTTGAGGTCGCGCACCCCGAGCCCACCGCTGCGCAGCGCCGACGGCGGGGAGGCGCCCCACCTGTCCAGGAGCAGCTCGACGCGGCGTACAGCCTCGAAGGCGGCCCCCGCCGCGGCCCGGTCGACCTGCGCGGCGTCCCGGGTGCCGGTCGCGAGCAGAGGTGTGTCGTCGACCGGCTCGGCCGTCGTCCGGCCTCCGCGGACGGCGACTCCGACCTCCCCCGGCACCACTGCCGTGCCCGGGGTGCGGGCGACGAGCAGACGCCGCGACAAGAGCTCCTCCGCCGGGGTGGCGGCATCCTCCGGAAGCACGGTGACCCGGGCCGAGCCGGTGGTCGCCTCACCGCCGGCGGCGACGACGTGGTCGAGCAGGGCGCGGGCCGGTGCGGACAGCGCGCCGAGCGACTCCGCCACGGCGGTCGCGGGCGGGGGCGGGTCCGTGAACGGTCGCAGCCCGCTCACGCCCTGCTCGGGGCCGCCGACCAGGCCGTCGGCCACGCCGGTCAGCGCACGCAGCCCGCCGGTGGACTCCCACGCGAGGGCCAGCTCGAGCAGCCGGTCGACCGCCGCCGCCACGACGGAGGCGTCGGCGTTGACCAGCGCCTGCAACCGGGTCACGCTTGACCGCCCGGTCAGCACCAAGGCATCGAGCACGGCGAGCTCGGCGCGGGTGAGCTGGTCGAGCGCGCGCAGGATCGAGGACCTGGTGGCCGCCCGCGAGGCCAGCTGGGCCGAGTCGTGAGGAGCCGGGGTGGCCAGGTCGGGACGTTCGGAGAGCAGGCGGGAGAGCCGCTCGTCCGGCCAGCTGCGCAGCTGGCCGGCGAGCGAGCGAAATCCCGATGTGCTCATCAGACCAACGCTACTGGTCGGCCACTGATGGCCACGGAGCTCCGCTACGCCGGGCGGACCGACGTCGGCCTCGTGCGCGAGGTCAACGAGGACGCGTATGCCGCCGCGCCCCCGGTCTTCGTGGTCGCCGACGGGATGGGCGGGCACGCCGGAGGTGACGTGGCCAGCGCGATCGCGGTCGAGGAGCTCGCCCGGCTGGCCGGGTCGGCCTTCGACCGGACCGCCGCCGAGGACGCCGTCCTGGACGCGCTGGACCGGAGCCAGCGCCGGATCCAGGAGCACGCCGCCGGGAAGGTGGGCCGGGCCGCGCCCGGGACCACGGTCGTGGCGGCCGTGCTCGTCGAGTCGGACCGGCCGGCCTGGTTGGTTGTCAACCTCGGCGACTCGCGCGCGTATCGGATGGCGTCGGGTCGGCTGGAGCAGGTGACCCGCGACCACAGCCTGGTGCAGGAGCTCCTCGACGCGGGCGACATCACCGAGGAGCAGGTCGCCGACCACCCGGAGCGGCATGTCATCACCCGCGCCCTCGGCGGTCCCGGTCCCGCCGAGCCAGATCTTTTCTGGCTCGACGTCGCCGATGCCGACCGGCTGCTGCTTTGTTCTGACGGCGTCAACGGGTTCGTGGACGACGCCCACATCGCCCAGGTGCTGGCGACTGAGCCCGACCCCGGCGAGGCCGCCACCGCACTGGTCGACGCAGCCGCCGCGGCGGGTGGTGAGGACAACGCCACCGCCATCGTCGTCGATGTGGTGGGATGACTCCGTGTCTGGCACCCCGCTCCGGTCATACCGGCCTGGCACCTGGTTCGGCCTGGTCGGCCCGCGCGCTCTCGTGGCCCTGCCGCCGAGCGAGAAGGCGCGGGTGCCGGCGCTGTGGGAGCTTGTCGACGAGGGTGCCGGATTCGACGTCACCCTCGACGCACTGATCTCCGCCGGCCTGCGTGACCTGCCGGGCTTCGTCCTGGTCAGCACCGAGGACGACCAGACCGACGTGGTGATCCGCGGGCCGGCCGTGGCGACGTTCACCGTGCGCGGCGAGGAGGTGGTGGTCGAGGGGTCGAGCGCCACCACGTGGGTGGAGCGGGTGCTGCAGCACGTCGAGCGGATCCGCATCGAGCTCGAGTCCGGCGACGACGAGTCGGCCCCGTCCTACTTCGTGGACGCCGGGCTGTTCCGGGTCTCCCACCTCGAGGAGTCCCGGCAGGACCTCGAGTCAGGTCGGCCGGTGCGCGCGCTCCACGTCGTCGAGTCACCAGCGCCGCCCGCGTCGGGCGACGTCTTCGCGCTCGCCCCGGTGCCCGAGGTGCCGACGCCCGAGGAACCCGACCTCGAAGAGGCTGACTCCGAGGAGGCCTCTGTCGAGGAGGAGGCCGGGGACGAGGAGCCCGAGGACGAGTCGCCGATCTGGGCGCCCGTCGAGGAGTCCGCGGAGGTGCCGGTCCGGTCTCCGGAGCCCCCGGCCTGGACCCCGGCGCCACCCGACGACCATGACGGGCTCACCCTCACGGGCCCGCCGCTGCCCCCGCCGCCACCCCCGCCGGGCATCTCCGGCCAGCAGCCGGCCCCCGACGTCACCAAGGTGGTTGCCCGGTTGGTGATCAGCAGCGGCCAGACCGTCGACATCGACCGGGCCACGGTGATCGGCCGGGCGCCGGAGTCGAAGCACTACGCCGGGGACGACGCGCCGCGGCTGGTCACGGTGCCGAGTGCGCACTACGAGATCTCCTCGACGCACATCGAGGTGCGCCCCGGCACCGGTGCCGACCACGGCACGGCGGTGATCACCGACCTCGGCTCGACCAACGGGACCGTCGTCGTCCAGCCCGGGCTCGGCCCGACGGACCTAGCCCCGGGCGAGCCGGTCCAGCTGCTGCCCGGTGCGTTGATCGACATCGGCGACGGCATCACGATCCAGGTCACCCGTCCCGAGCAGTGACGCGATGACCACCGCCGCCCCGACCGCCCCGCCGGCCGCCGGCGCCGGGCTCGACCTGGTCCCGGCCGGGCTCGACCGCCGCTTCTACGCCTTCGTGCTCGACCGGCTGCTGCTCTGGAGCCTGTACGCCGCGGCCGCGGCGGGGGCCTACGCGTGGTTCCTCCGTGACGAGCGCTGGCTGCCCGGCCTCGCCGTCGTCGCGGGTGCGGTCCTGCTCCTGGTGCTGGCCTCCGCGGCCGGGCTGGGCCTGTGGGGCGTGTCCGCCGGCAAGGCCACGCTGGGCCTGCGGGTCGTCGACGTCGAGGATGGCCGGCCGATCGGCGTCCCACGCGCCCTGCTGCGCACGCTGTTGCTGGGGGTGGCCACGCTCCCGACGTTCGGCTTCGGGGCCGCCGCCCTGGCCTGGACCGCCGTCGCCGATCCCGCCGGCCGCCGCCGCGGTTGGCACGACCTGCGCGCTCGCTGCTGGGTGGTGGACGTCCGGCCGCCGCAGGAGCCCACGGTCGTCGAGGTCGAGCAGCCACGTCCGGTGGTCAACCTCACCGCGATGCGTCTGGTGCCTCAGTCTCCGACGCCGCCCGCTCGCCCGCCGTCGCTGCCGGTGCCGCACGACCCGGACGCTTCGGCCGCGGTCTCGCCGCGGCAGGGCCTGGGCTGGCCGCTGGTCGGCGGCACGCCGGACGGGTCGGGCCCGCCGCCCGCCGCGGAGCCGGTGCCGTCGGCTCCTGGGCGTCGGGTCCGTCAGGTGTCCCGCTGGCGGGTCAGGTTCGACACCGGCGAGGAGCTCGACGTCGGCGGGCTCGTCCTCGTCGGGCGCCGCCCGGAGCCACGGCCCGGGGAGCCGGTCGGCACCCTGCTCGCGCTCGCGTCGGCGGACATGTCGCTGTCGAAGACGCATGCGCAGTTCCAGGTCGTGCCCGACGGCGCCCTGGTCGTCATGGACCGGGGATCCACCAACGGCTCGGTCCTGGTCCGTGGCGGGCTCTACAAGAGGCTCGACGGCGGGCGGCCAGCGACGCTCAAGCACGGCGACCGGGTCCGGTTCGGAGACCGGGAGATGACGGTCGCGAGGCTCGACCATCAGTAAGGTCGCCGCCATGACGTTCGAGTACTCCCACACGGTGACGACGTCCGCCTCCCCGGCCGCGGTCTGGGCGCTGTGGAGCCATCCCGCGAGCTGGCACTCCTGGGACCCGGCGGTCGAGTCAGTCGCCTTCGAGGGCCACTTCGCGGAGGGTGCGGCCGGCAAGATGGTGCTCACCGGCGGCATCGAGGTGCCGGTGACGCTCGAGATCGTCGAGCCGGGCGCGCGCTACCTCGACCGGCTCACCATGGGCGACCTGGTGATCGAGATCGACCACGTCGTCCGCACGCACGAGGACGGTGCCGAGATCACCGTCAGCACGGTCATCGCCGGCCCCGGTGCTGACGACCTCGGGGCGATGGTCACGGCCGACGCCCCCAAGGCGCTCGAGACGCTGACGGCGATGGCGGAGGGCCGCGCGGGGTGAGATTCACCGGCTAGCCGGTGAAACTCACGCTCCGCCGTCCAGGGCCCAGTCGGCCGCCGCCTCGGCGTGGACACCGACCGAGTCCAGCAAGGGCAGTACGCAGTCCTCGGGCCGCAGCAGGAGGCCGACCTCGGTGCAGGCGAGCACGACCGCCTCGGCGCCGGCGTCCCGCAGTCGCGCGACGACCCCGGCGTACGTCGCCCGGGAGGTCGCCTCGATCCGTCCCAGCGTGAGCTCCTCGAAGATCACCCGGTCGATCTCGGTCTGCTCGGCGGGGCGCGGGACGTGGACCCTCAGGCCGTTACGGGCCAGCCGGCCGACGTAGAAGTCCTCCGCCGCGACCCACGAGGTGCCGAGCACGCCGACCTGGGACCAGCCGCGGGCGTGCGCGGCATCCGCGATCGCGTCGGCGATGTGCAGCAGCGGGACGTCGAGGGCCGCCTCGACCTCGTCGGCGACGCGGTGCATCAGGTTGGTGCAGATGGCCACTGCCTCGGCACCCGATCCCTGGCAGCGCACTGCCGCCTCGGTGAGCAGCCGGCCGGCACGCGCCCAGTCGTCGGTCTGCTGACAGTCGCGGATCTCGGCGAAGTCGAGCGACTCGAGAGCCACTCGGGCCGACGCGTGCCCGCCGCGGGTCGCGGCGACCTGTTCGTTGAGGACGCGGTAGTACTCCAGGGTCGAGTGCCAGCTCATGCCGCCGACAAGGCCGATCTTGCGCATGCGACCCATCGTGCGGCCGATCGGTGATCAAAGGAACCTCTGACTTCCTAGAGTGAGCCATAATCAGTCCTTATGGATGCACGACGGCTGCTCATCTTCCGCGAGGTCGCCCGGGCGGGCTCGATCAGCGCTGCCGCCCGAACCCTGGGCTGGACTCAGCCGGCCGTGAGCCAGCACCTCGCGGCGCTGGAGCGCGCGGTCGGGGTGCCGCTGCTGCTGCGTGGCCCGAGCGGGGTGCAGCTGACGGAGCCCGGGACCAGGCTCCTCGACCGGGCCGACCAGGTGGCGCTCCAGCTGCACCTGGCCGAGGAGGAGCTCGCCGACCTCACCGCGCTGCGACGGGGCCGGGCCCGGCTGGCCGCCTACCCCAGCGCGGCGGCCACGCTCGTGCCACGCGCGGTCGCCGGTCTGCGCTCCCGGCACCCGGACATCGATGTCGAGCTGACCGAGGCCGAGCCGCCCGAGGCCCTCGCGCTGCTGGAGTCCGGCGACGTCGACCTCGCCCTGGTCTTCGGCTACGACGGCGACCCGGCGGCGGGCCGGGGGCTCGTATGGCGGCCACTCGCCGCGGAGGCGGTCGCGCTGGTCCTCGCCGCGGACCACCCGCTCGCCGGGCGCCGGCGGCTGTCGCTGGCGCAGCTGGTCGACGAGCCGTGGATCGTGGGTTGCGAACGGTGCCGGGCGCACGCCGTCGCGCTCTGCGCCGCGGCCGGCTTCGCCCCGGCGGTCCGGCACGTCAGCGACGACTACGTCGTGGTGCAGAACCTGGTCGCAGTCGGGCTCGGCGTCACGCTGCTGCCGCACTCGGCGCTGGACGCCTACCGGCACCCGGGTGTGGTCACGCGCGAGCAGGCGTCGTTCGGCACCCGGACCTACGGGATCGTCCACCGTCCCGGAGCCGAGCGGGTGCCGGCGACCGCGGCCCTGGTCCGGCAGCTGGTCGGCCAGGGCTCCACCGACTAGCCCGTCTCGGGGTCCGGGACGTCCTCGAACGAGTCGGCCCGGCCGACGAACTCGGCCCGGCCCGGCGGCCAGGCGAGGGCGAAGACCTTGCCGACCACCAGGTCGATCGAGACGTAGCCCTCCTGGGGGTCGCAGCCCTCGTCCTTGAAGCACACGTGCACCGAGGAATCCGCGGAGTTGGCCCGGTTGTCGCCCATCACGAACAGGCTGTCCTCGGGCACCGGTCCCGCGGTCCAGTCGCACTTGCGCTGCCCGCCGGGCATCGGGCCCGCGCAGGCGCGCTTCCCGCGCAGCTCCGCGAGGTATCCGTCCTCGTCGATGGGCTCGCCGTTGACGCTGAGCCGGCCCTCCTCGTCGCAGCAGACGATCACGTCACCCTCGACGCCGATCACGCGCTTCACCAGGTGGCCGCCGGTCGGGTAGAGGCCGATCTTCGACAGCGCCCGCGCGAGGAGGTTCCGCGGTTGCGGGTTCTGCAGCCCGGAGAGCCAGTCGCCCGGGTCGTCGAAGACGATCACGTCGCCGCGCTGGGGCTCGCCGTTCCAGTAGGACGGCTTCTGCACCAGGATCCGGTCGTTGACGACCAGCCCCGGCTCCATCGACTCCGAGGGGATGTAGAACGACTGGACGAAGAAGGTCTTGACGACCAGCGCCAGCAGGATCGCGAAGCTCAGCAGCAGCAGCGTCTCCCTGAGCGCGCGCCCCGGACTGTCCTTCTTCGTCTTCGCGTCCTCCTTGTCAGAGGGCGGGCCGGTCTCAGGGCCGGCGTCCGGGGAGGTCACGCGGTGACCCTACCGACCACGTGCACGTGGTCGGCGGTCACCGCGCCACGACCGGTCGGGGCCGATCCCTCGAACACACATTGCCTACGCTGGCGCCATGTCGACGTCGCACCCACCCCTTGCCGTGGGTTTCGACCTGGACATGACGCTCATCGACACCGTGCCCGGGTTCGCGCGGACCCTGGAGGCGCTGGGAGCCGAGCTCGGCGTCGAGTTCCCCCTTGCCCAGCTGACCTCCAAGCTCGGTCCTCCGCTGGAGACGATGCTCGAGCCCTACCTCGACCCGGAGGCGATCGGTCCGGCCGGCGAGCGGTTCCGCGAGCTCTATCCGTCGTACGCCATCGAGTCGGTGCCCGTGCTGCCCGGCGCGCACCAGGCACTGGCCGCCGTACGCCGTCATCGCGGCCGCACCGTCGTGGTCACCGGCAAATACCCTGCCAACGCTCGGCTGCACCGCGACCATCTCGGGCTCGACGTCGATGTGCTCGAGGGCTGGGTGTGGGGCGTCGGCAAGGCGGAGGTGCTGCGCCGCGAGGGCGCGAGCATCTACGTCGGCGACCACGTGCACGACATCGAGGGGGCGCTGGCCGCGGACGCGGTGAGCGTGTCGGTGCTGACCGGCGGCTGCACCCGCGAGGAGCTGCTCGACGCGGGCACCCACGCGGTGCTCGAGTCGCTGGAGGAGTTCCCGGCCTGGCTGGACGAGCACCTGCTGACGACCCGGCTGGCGGCGCTCGAGGCCGACCTCCGTGACCGCGGCTCGGTGCTGGTGGCCTACAGCGGCGGCGCCGACAGCGCCTTCCTGCTCGCCGCCGCGGTCGGGGCGCTCGGAGCCGACCGGGTCGTCGCAGCGACCGGCTACTCCCACTCTCTGCCCGAGGCCGAGCGCGACCCGGCGCGGGCGTTCGCCGAGTCCCTCGGCGTCGAGGTGCTGACACCGGAGACCCACGAGATGGACCGCGAGGGCTATCGAGCCAACGGCTCGGACCGTTGCTTCTTCTGCAAGGCCGAGCTGGTCGAGGTGCTCTCCTCGATCGCTGCCGAGCGCGGGCTGGCCGTAGTCGCCACCGGCACCAACGCCGACGACGCGGTCGCCGGCTTCCGGCCCGGCATCCGCGCCGCTGACGAGCGCGGTGCCGTGGCCCCGCTGCGAGATGCCGGCCTGACCAAGGCACAGGTCCGTGAGGCGTCGCACCGGTGGGGCCTGCCCACCTGGGACAAGCCCGCCGCCGCCTGCCTGTCGTCGCGGGTGGCCTACGGCGTCGAGGTCACGCCGCACGCGCTGGCCCGGGTGGAACGGGCCGAGGCCGTCGTACGCCGAGCCCTCCCCGCCGCCCGCAACCTGCGGGTGCGCGACCTGGGCGGCGACCGGGCGTCCGTGGAGATCGACGCCGATCTCCTGCCGCTGGACGCCACTGTCGCGACGCGGGTCCTGGACGGCGTGCGCGAGGCCGGCTTCGAGCTCGCCGAGGTCGACCCGCGCGGGTTCCGGTCGGGGTCGATGAACGAGGCTCTCGCGCAGTGACGTTGGACGCCGCCGACGTGCTCGCCCGGGCCGCCGAGTGGGTGTGGGTGCCGCCGTTCGCCCGCGAGGTGCGGACGCCGGAATACCGGGTGGTCGCGTTCCCGGACCACTTCGCCGAGCCGACCGTGGCGATGCCGGCGTCCTTCGAGTCGATCCGCGACCCGCAGGGGATCGTCGACGACATCCTGTGGGCTATGGCCGAGCTCGGCCGGGAGCAGGTCGCGATCATGGGGCTGGGAGACCTGACCCGTCCGGTAGGGCTCGAGGCGTACCTGGTCGACCGGGGAGCGACCCTCTGCGAGACCCTCGTGGTCCTGGCCCTCGACCTGACCGCGGCGCCGGTCGACCTCGACGTCCCCGCCGACGTCGCGGTCCGTGAGGTAGACGACCTCGAGACGCTGGGCGACTACGACCGGATCGGCGTGGACGTCTTCGGCGGCACGCTGCGCACCGAGGAGGAGCTCCAGTCCTCTCTCGCCTCCATCGCCGACGGCGGCCGTGACCCGATGCTGGTCGCCTACCGCGGGGACGCGGCACTCGGGACCGGAGGCTTCAGCGTGGCCGGCGACGTGCTCCGGCTGTGGGGAGGCGCGGTCGTCGCGGAGGCCAGGGGCACGGGTGTCTACCGCGCGGTGCTCGACCATCGACTGCGCGTCGGCCGGGACCGCGGCTGCCGGCTGGCGCTGGTCAAGGGCCGGGTCGAGACCTCCGCGCCGGTGTTGCGCCGGGCCGGCTTCGCGGCGTACGGCGAGGAGCGGGCCTACCGCCTGTCCATCGGCTGATGGATCTTGCGGAGATCTGGGACCGAGTCGTGGCCCGCCAGCCGGTGCCGGACGCGTCGTTCGTGCTCGCGACCGGCGTGCTCGCACTCCTCCTCGTGCTGGTCGCCTGGCCGCAGGTGCGCCTGGGCATCACCGTGGTGCACGAGGCCGGCCACGCCCTGGTCGCCGTCCTTGCCGGCCGCCGGCTGAGCGGCATCCGGTTGCACTCGGACACCTCGGGGCTGACGGTGTCGCGCGGGAAGCCGCGGGGCCCGGGCATGGTGGCGATGCTCGCCGCCGGCTACCTCGCCCCAGCGCTGCTGGGCCTCCTCGCGGCGTTCCTCCTGGCCGACGGCCGCGGCGTCGCGCTGCTCTGGCTGCTGGTCGTGCTGCTCGCGGGGCTGCTGGTCTGGGTGCGCAACGGCTACGGCCTGCTCGTCGTGCTCCTCGGCGGCGCAGCCCTCTTCGCGCTGACGTGGTGGGGCTCCGCACAGGTCCAGGCGGTGGCGTCGTACCTCGTCGCCTGGCTGCTCCTGCTCGCCGCGCCCCGCCCGCTGCTCGAGCTGCTGGGTTCGCGCCGTACCCGTGGACGTACGTCCGACCCCGACCAGCTCGCCACCCTCACCCACGTCCCGGCGGTGGTGTGGACCGTGCTCCTGCTGGCTGCCAACTGTGCCGGGCTCGTGCTCGGGGTCGGGATGCTGGCGCCGGAGCTGGTGTGAGCCGGGCTGACGGGCGGGAAACCGCCAGCGCTACAGCTCCAGCTCGTCCGCGATCTCCCGCAGCACCTTGGCGACCGGGCGCGCGTGGGCACGGTCGGGGTGGCGGCCGTGCCGGTAGGCCTCGCCGATGCCGTCGAGCAGGCGGATGAGGTCCTCGACGATCGGGACCATCTCGTCGGGCTTCTTGCGCTTGCCAGCGGAGATGTTGCGGCTGACCGACGCTGGCGCGTCGAGGACGCGCACCTGCAGCGCCTGCTCGCCGCGACGGCCTTGGGCGATCCCGAACTCGACGCGGGTGCCGGACTTCAGGGTCGTGACGCCGTCGGGAAGGGCCTCGGACCGCACGTAGACGTCGGGCCCGTCCTCCTGAGACAGGAAGCCGAAGCCCTTCTCGGCGTCGTACCACTTCACCTTGCCAGTGGGCACGGCTCAGACCTCTTTCGCGTGTTCATGGGGGATCGTCGGGCGCTCGGGCGACAGCAGCCGAGCCTATCCGGCCTCCGTGACGCCCTGTACCCGGTTTCGTTCCGGGTGTACGCCGCCCCCGGGCCGGTGCCGCGGCCGGGTGGCGATGACGGAGAGCGACCAGGCCACCAGCACGGCGAACGCCACCAGCAGCCCGAGCCGTGGTGGGTCCAGGGGCAGGGCGATGCCGACGAAGCCGCCGATGACCCACGCGAGCTGGCAGGTCGTGTCACTGCGCCCGAAGGCGCTGGCCTGCACGAGTGTCGGGACGTGGCGCTGGATGGTCGCGTCGAGGGAGAACTTCGCGATGGCCTGCGACAGCCCCGCGACCAGGCCGAGCAGGGCGAGCGACCACACGCCGTAGAACAGGGCGGCGACCAACGTAGCGGCAGCGCCGGCGAGCAGGGCGGCCACCACGGCGACCGCTGGGGTGATCCGGCTCAGCGAGGAGGCCGTCACCGTCCCGAGGGTCCGGCCGAGGCCGGCGGCGCCGACGACGATGCCGATCATCACCCCCGCGCCGAAGCCGCTGTCGGGCCGCACGTCGGGGTCGCGGAGCAGGAACGCGACGAACATCAGCAGGAAGCCGCTCAGGAACCAGGGCCCGAGGTTGGCCCGCAGCGCGAACGCCACCGGTCCGGGGATCCGGGTGCGCAGGCGCCCGCGCCGCGACCTGCTGCCCTCCTTGCCGCGCCAGGCCAGCTCGCCCTCGCCCTCGCTGGAGTCGACGGCGGCCGGCAGCCGGATCGCGCAGATCGTCGCGACCACAAACAGCACGAAGGCATAGCGCAGCGACCACTCCGACCCGGCCAGCGACGCCAGTCCGGCGATGGGCGCCGAGACCGACGCCCCGATGATCCCCGAGAGCGAGACCCGCCCGTTGGCCCTGACGAGGGTGAAGGCGCGGGGGAGGAGCCGGGGGACGGCGGCGGCGCGGGTGACGCCGTAGGCCTTGGACGAGACGAGTACGCCGAGCGCCGCGGCGAACACCAGCGGCGAGCCGTCGTCGACCGAGGAGGCCAGGACCCAGCACAGGAACGCGCGGATCGCCATCGTGCTGCCGATCGCCCACCGACGACCGTGGGCGAACCGGTCGAGGAAGGGCCCGATCAGCGGCGCGACGATCGCGAACGGCAGCATCGTGAGGCCGAGGAACAGCGCGACCTGCCCGCGGGCCTCGCCCGAGGGCACGGCGAAGAAGAGGCTGCCGGCCAGCGAGATCGCGACGGCCGCGTCGCCCGCGGTGTTGAAGACGTGCAGCTGGATCAGCCGCGACAGCCCGGACTCGGCAGCGCCGTGCGCCTCCGAGGCGCGGCGCGCCTGGGCCACGGTGTAGCGGCTCGCGCGGGTGGTCCCGCGGGCCAGACCGGCCAGTCCCCGGCCGGTCGCCCGGGTGCTCGTGGCCAGACCGCGCCCGACCCGGCGGGCGAGTGACATCGTCGACTTCGGCGGTCCGGCGTCCGCGGGGCCGGCGTCGGGACGGGGGTCCCGCCAGCGCTGCTCGTCGGACATGCGCTCATCCTGCCCTGCATCGCGGACGCCCCGAAGGACCGGCCGACCTGACACCGCCATGGTCCATCAGTCATGCTTCGTCCGTGAACGCGATCCCGGCTGTGACCACGCGCGGCAAGGTCGACAGCGTCGCCGCGGCGGCGGTCGAGACCGCCCGGAGCGCGCTCGTGGACGACGTCGGCCAGGCCGACGTGGGCGAGCACCTCGGGGCGGTGGCCGAGGGCGAGCGGGTGGTCACCCACCGGTTCGCCTGCACCCGCAAGGGCTACGTGGGTTGGCACTGGTCGGTGACCGTGGCCCGTGCGTCGAGGCAGCGCCACGTCACCGTCGACGAGGTCGTGCTGGTCCCCGGCGACGCGGCGATCGTGGCCCCCGAGTGGGTGCCCTACCGCGAGCGGCTGCAGCCCGGCGACATGTCGCCCGGTGACCTGCTCCCTGTCGAGGACGACGACCCGAGGCTCGTGCCGACCTACTCGTTCGGCGACGACCCGCTCGACACCGACGACAAGGCCCAGATCCGGCAGGTCGCCAAGGACCTCGGACTGGGTCGGGTGCGCACGCTATCCCCCGAAGGCCGCGACCTCGCCGCAGAACGCTGGGCCGAGGGCGACGGGGGGCCGGACTCACCGATCGCCCAGGCGGCGCCCGACCGGTGCTACTCGTGCGGCTTCCTGATGCGGCTCGCCGGCCCACTCGCCGAGTACTTCGGCGTCTGTGCCAACGGCGACGCGAACGACGACGGCCGGGTGGTCACCTTCGACCACGGCTGCGGCGCCCACTCCGAGGTGCGGCTGGCCAAGAAGCACGAGCCGGTGCCGATCCCGGACCACGTCTTCGACACGCTGACGGTGGATGAGGTTGAATCGTTCTGAGCTGAGCGGCGCGAGGAACGAGCGCCGGTCAGCTCCACCCTCGATTCAAGGTTGAGGAGCCGTGCGACCGAGGAACGAGGTCGCAACCGGCGTCTCGAAACCAGGTGAGCCGGGGCTGGAACTCAACCCAACGGGTCGGTGCCGATCTCCTCATCGTCGCGCTTCCGCCGCGCCACCCGCCGACGCCGGCAGTACTCGATGCCGAACAACCCCAGCCCGAACCCGGCCAGGCACGTCCACAGCCACCAGGTGCGGCCGTCGTCGGCGAGCGAGCCGTAGAACGGCAGCAGCGCGATGAAACCGATCAGGAAGGCGATCGTGCCGACCTCCACGGTGCGCACGCCGTCGAGGTCGAGCGGCTCGACGTCGGCGACGATGTAGGTCCGGTTGCCGATCTCGTGCTTCGTCGGCTGGTTGTCACGGAGCTCCACGGACGCAGCGTAGCCCGGTCACACGACCGTTACACGCGGCCATTTCCCTGACTCCGTCGAGATGCCAGGATCACCACCCGTGAGCACTCGGAGCACCACTCAGACCAGCGACGCGCCCTCCGGCCTCGACAGGTTCTTCAAGATCCACGAACGCGGCTCCAGCGTCGGACGCGAGGTCCGCGGCGGGATCGTCACGTTCTTCACGATGGGCTACATCATCGTGCTCAACCCGCTCATCCTCGGGTTCGCACCAGACGTGGAGGGAAACTTCCTCGGGGGAGGCACCGGTGACGGCAGCAACCTGGCCGCCATCGCGGCGGGCACGGCGCTGGTCGCCGGGGTGCTCACCATCCTGATGGGGGTGGTCGCCAACTACCCGCTGGCTCTGGCCACCGGACTCGGCCTCAACGCGTTCGTCGCGTTCGCGATCGCCAGCGAGATGACCTGGGCGGACGCGATGGGGCTGGTGGTCATCGAGGGCGTGATCATCCTGGTGCTGGTCCTGACCGGCTTCCGGGTGGCGGTGTTCCACGCCATCCCCGCCCAGTTGAAGGTCGCCATCTCGGTGGGCATCGGCCTGTTCATCGCCCTGATCGGCTTCGTGGACGCCGGCTTCGCGGGCAACGCCACCGCGGTGCCGCTGCAGCTCGGACGGGTCGGCGAGCTCCAGGGCTGGCCGGTGCTGGTGTTCGGGATCGGCCTGACGCTGCTCGTCGCGCTGTGGGTGCGCAAGGTCAAGGGCGCGATCCTCATCTCCATCGTCGTCATGAGCGTCGTCGCGATCGTCATCGAGTCCATCGCGGACCTCGGGCAATACAGCGCCGACAACCTCAAGGGCTGGGCGCTCACGGTGCCCAAGCTGCCCGACGACCTCGTCAGCACGCCGGACTTCGACACCCTGGGCGAGTTCAGCCTGATCGGCTCCTTCGACCGGGTGGGCATCATCGCCGCGGTGCTGCTCGTGTTCACCCTGATGCTCGCCGACTTCTTCGACACGATGGGCACGATGACGGCGATCGGTGCCGAGGCCGGCCTCCTCGACGAGGACGGTACGCCGCCCAACACCCAGCGGATCCTGGTCGTCGACTCGGTCGCCGCCGCGGCCGGTGGCCTGGCCGGAGTCTCGTCCAACACCAGCTACATCGAGTCGGCCTCGGGCGTCGGCGAGGGCGCCCGGACCGGTCTCGCCTCGGTCGTCACCGGCCTGATGTTCCTAGTGGCCATCCTGCTGGCCCCGCTGGTCTCGCTGATCCCGTCCGAGGCTGCGGTCCCGGCGCTGGTGCTCGTGGGCTTCCTGATGATGCAGCAGGTCACCGAGATCGACTGGAACGACGTCGAGATCGCCCTCCCTGCGTTCCTCACCATCGTTCTGATGCCGTTCACCTACTCGATCACGGTGGGTATCGGCGCCGGCTTCGTGGCCTACGTGCTGATCAAGGTGGTGCGCGGCAAGACGAGCCAGGTCCACCCGCTGATGTGGGTCGTCGCGGGCCTGTTCCTCGTCTACTTCGCGATCAGCCCGATCACCGACTGGCTGACCTAGCATCGGGGACGTCGACAGGGAATCCCGATTGGTCTTCACCGCCCGCCGCGAGTAGTCTCGATCCTCGGGTCTGACGACCAGACCCTTCGGCGTGCCCGCCGACCACCGGCCCACTGAGCAGTTCACCGGCCGGCGGAGCCGGGGGCCCACATCGAGGCACAAGCACGGACGCAACACCACCGTGCCCGGCAAGGCGCTGGGCCGTGACGAGAGAACACGAAAGGGAACCAACCAAGGTGCCCACCATCAACCAGCTGGTCCGCAAGGGCCGCCAGGACAAGGTGTCCAAGAACAAGACGCCTGCCCTGAAGGGTTCGCCCCAGCGACGCGGCGTCTGCACGCGCGTCTACACGACCACCCCGAAGAAGCCGAACTCCGCCCTCCGCAAGGTCGCCCGCGTGCGCCTGAGCAGCGGCGTCGAGGTCACGGCCTACATCCCGGGCGTCGGCCACAACCTCCAGGAGCACTCGATCGTGCTCGTCCGCGGTGGCCGGGTGAAGGACCTCCCCGGTGTCCGCTACAAGATCATCCGCGGCACGCTCGACACCCAGGGCGTCAAGAACCGCAAGCAGGCTCGCAGCCGCTACGGCGCCAAGAAGGAGAAGAGCTAATGCCCCGCAAGGGTCCCGCCCCGAAGCGGCCGCTCGACGTCGACCCGGTCTACGGGTCCCAGCTGGTCACCCAGCTCGTCTCCAAGGTGCTGCAGGACGGCAAGAAGCAGGTCGCCCAGCGCATCGTCTACACCGCCCTCGAGGGCTGCCGCGAGAAGACCGGCACCGACCCCGTCGTCACGCTCAAGCGCGCGATGGACAACGTCAAGCCGGCCATCGAGGTCAAGTCCCGCCGGGTCGGTGGCGCGACCTACCAGGTCCCGATCGAGGTCAAGGGCACCCGTGGCACCACCCTGGCGCTGCGCTGGCTCGTGGGCTACGCCCAGGACCGCCGTGAGAAGACCATGTCCGAGCGGCTGATGAACGAGATCCTCGACGCGTCCAACGGCCTCGGTGCCGCGGTGAAGAAGCGCGAGGACACCCACAAGATGGCCGAGTCCAACAAGGCATTCGCCCACTACCGCTGGTGACGGCGGCCGGCCGCCACCCATCGGTGGCGGCCTGCGCCCACCTGCACACAAACGACTTAAGGAACGCTGACTCAAGTGGCAGTCGACATCACCACGGACCTCAACAAGGTCCGCAACATCGGCATCATGGCGCACATCGACGCCGGCAAGACCACCACCACCGAGCGCATCCTCTTCTACACCGGTATCAACTACAAGATCGGTGAGGTCCACGAGGGCGCGGCCACGATGGACTGGATGGAGCAGGAGCAGGAGCGCGGCATCACCATCACCTCCGCCGCGACGACCTGCTGGTGGAAGAACCACCAGATCAACATCATCGACACCCCCGGCCACGTGGACTTCACCGCCGAGGTGGAGCGCTCGCTGCGCGTCCTCGACGGTGCCGTGGCGGTCTTCGACGGTGTCGCCGGCGTCGAGCCGCAGACGATGACGGTGTGGCGCCAGGCCAACAAGTACTCCGTGCCCCGCATGTGCTTCGTCAACAAGCTCGACCGCACCGGCGCCGACTTCTTCATGTGCGTGCAGATGATGAGGGACCGCCTCAACTCGACCCCGCTCGTCCTCCAGCTGCCGATCGGCGCCGAGGCGGACTTCCTGGGCGTCGTCGACCTGGTCGGCATGCGTGCCCTGACCTGGCGCGGCGAGACCAAGATCGGCGAGGACTACGACATCGAGGAGATCCCGGCCGAGCTGGCCGAGCAGGCCGCGGAATACCGCGAGCTGCTGATCGAGACGCTGGCCGAGGCCGACGACCCGATCATGGAGAAGTACCTCGAGGGCGAGACCTTCACCGTCGAGGAGCTCGAGGCCGCGATCCGTCGAGCCACGCTCGCCGACAAGCTCAACCCGGTGCTGTGCGGCACGGCGTTCAAGAACAAGGGCGTGCAGCCCCTGCTCGACGCGGTCGTCAAGTACCTCCCCTCGCCGCTCGACATCGACGCGATCATCGGTCACTCCCCGAAGGACGAGGCGGAGGAGATCAAGCGCCGCCCGTCCGACGACGAGCCGTTCTCCGGCCTGGCCTACAAGATCGCCACCGACCCCCACCTCGGCAAGCTGATCTACGTCCGGGTCTACTCCGGCAAGCTCGAGGCGGGCGCGACCGTGGTCAACTCGGTCAACGGCCGCAAGGAGCGGATCGGCAAGGTCTACCAGATGCACGCCAACAAGCGTGAGGAGATCGCGTCGGTCGGCGCCGGCCAGATCGTCGCCGTCATGGGCCTCAAGGACACCAAGACCGGTCACACGCTGTGCGACCCCCAGCACCAGGTCATCCTCGAGTCGATGACGTTCCCGACCCCGGTGATCGAGGTCGCGATCGAGCCCAAGACCAAGGGTGACCAGGAGAAGCTCGGCACCGCGATCCAGCGCCTCTCCGACGAGGACCCGACCTTCACGGTCAAGGCCGACGAGGAGACTGGCCAGACGATCATCGCCGGCATGGGCGAGCTCCATCTGGAGATCCTCGTCGACCGGATGAAGCGCGAGTTCCGGGTCGAGGCCACCGTCGGCAAGCCGCAGGTGGCCTACCGCGAGACCGTCCGCAAGGAGGTCCTCAAGCACGGCTACACCCACAAGAAGCAGACCGGTGGGTCCGGCCAGTTCGCCAAGGTGCTGATCTCCCTCGGCCCCAACGTCGACCCGGAGACCGGCGCGGGCGCGGGTTACGAGTTCGTCAACAACGTCACCGGTGGTCGAATCCCGAAGGAATACATCCCTTCGGTCGACCAGGGCGGCCAGGAGGCCATGGAGTTCGGCGTCCTCGCCGGCTACCCGATGGTCGACGTGAAGTTCACCCTCGAGGACGGCGCCTACCACGACGTCGACTCGTCCGAGCTCGCGTTCAAGATCGCCGGCAACCAGGCCTTCAAGGAGGCCGCCCGGATGGCCAAGCCGGTCCTGCTGGAGCCGATGTTCGCGGTCGAGGTCACGACCCCCGAGTCGTTCCTCGGCACCGTGATCGGCGACATCAACAGCCGGCGCGGCCAGATCCAGGCACAGGAGGAGCGTCACGGTGACATGGTCATCAACGCCCTCGTGCCGCTGTCCGAGATGTTCGGGTACGTTGGCGACCTGAGGTCCAAGACCTCCGGCCAGGCCTCGTACTCGATGGAGTTCGACTCGTACGCCGAGGTCCCGCAGGGCATCGCCGACGAGATCATCAAGAAGGTCCGCGGCGAATAACGGCGCACGACCCTCGGCACCACCCCACGTAAGTACGAGTCAGCAAGACAACAACCAGGAGGAGCCCCAGTGGCTAAGGCGAAGTTCGAGCGGACCAAGCCGCACGTCAACATCGGCACCATCGGTCACATCGACCATGGCAAGACGACGCTGACCGCAGCGATCACCAAGGTCCTGCACGACAAGTACCCCGACCTCAACGACGCCTCGGCGTTCGACGAGATCGACAAGGCACCCGAAGAGCGTCAGCGCGGCATCACGATCTCGATCGCGCACGTCGAGTACCAGACCGAGGCGCGTCACTACGCCCACGTCGACTGCCCCGGGCACGCCGACTACATCAAGAACATGATCACCGGCGCGGCCCAGATGGACGGCGCGATCCTCGTGGTCGCCGCCACCGACGGCCCGATGCCGCAGACGCGCGAGCACGTGCTGCTCGCCCGCCAGGTCGGCGTGCCCGCCCTGGTCGTGGCGCTCAACAAGTGCGACATGGTCGACGACGAGGAGCTCATCGAGCTCGTCGAGATGGAGGTGCGCGAGCTCCTCTCCGAGTACGAGTTCGACGGTGACGAGATCCCCGTCGTCCGCGTCGCGGCGTTCCCGGCCCTGCAGGGCGACGCCAAGTGGGGCGACTCGATCATGGAGCTCATGAACGCCGTCGACACCGCGATCCCCACCCCGGAGCGCGAGACCGACAAGCCGTTCCTCATGCCCGTCGAGGACGTCTTCACCATCACCGGTCGCGGCACGGTCATCACCGGCCGCATCGAGCGCGGCATCGTGAAGGTCAACGAGGAGGTCGAGATCGTCGGCATTCGCGAGACCTCGCAGAAGACCGTCGTCACCGGCGTCGAGATGTTCCGCAAGCTGCTCGACGAGGGCCAGGCCGGCGAGAACGTCGGGCTGCTCCTGCGCGGCACCAAGCGCGAGGACGTCGAGCGCGGCATGGTCGTGATCAAGCCGGGCACGACCACCCCGCACACCAACTTCGAGGCCTCGGTCTACATCCTCTCGAAGGAGGAGGGCGGCCGCCACACGCCGTTCTTCAACAACTACCGCCCGCAGTTCTACTTCCGCACCACGGACGTGACGGGCGTCGTGACGCTGCCCGAGGGCACCGAGATGGTCATGCCGGGTGACAACACCGAGATGTCGGTGGAGCTCATCCAGCCCATCGCGATGGACGAGGGCCTGCGTTTCGCGATCCGCGAGGGCGGCCGCACCGTCGGCGCCGGGCGGGTCACCAAGATCACGAAGTAGCTCACACACGAAGACCCCCGAGCCAGCCCGTCAGGGCTGGCGAGGGGGTCTTCGTGCGTGAGCACTCGTTCCGGACTGAGCCGAGTCGGCGGTACTGCAGCGCCGGCGCGAAGCGCCCCCTGCTGCGGTAGCGCCGCGTCGGCGATCCCGAAGCGCAAACCCGGCGAGTCGGCGTTACTGACGTGCAGTAGCGCCGACTCGCGGGGGAGCGGGGGGTCGAGTTGGTGTCGAGTCGGCGTTACTGACCTGCAGTAGCGCCGACTCGCGGGGAGCGGGGGGTCGAGTTGGTGTCGAGTCGTCGTTACTGACGTGCAGTAGCGCCGACTCGCGGGTCAGGGAGTCAGGTGAGGAGGGCGTCAAGCGCCTCACGGAACACCACCGTGTGCCGGTCGACGTCAGCCTCGGTGTGCGCGGGGCTGAACAGCGCCATGTTGTGGAACGGCGTCAGCAGCACACCGCGGTTGAGGCACCACAGGTGCAGGAAGCCCTCGAGGTCCTCGTCGACCGCGGCCGCCGCGGAGGCGCCGTCGCGCGGGGGTGGGCAGAACCAGTACTCCGCGCGGCAGCCCAGCCGCTGGACGTGCCAGGGCAGGCCGTGCGCGGCGATCGCGTCGGCGACGCCGGCCGCGAAGCGCTCGGCCAGCGGGATGGCGACCGCGAAGTCCTCGGCGCGCAGGCACGTCGACAGCGTGGCCCGGATCGCGGCGGTCGCGAGCGCGCTGCCGGTGAGGGTGCCACCGACCCCGGCCACGTCGATCTCGTGGCCCAGCATCGGGCCGCTCAGCCGAGCCGCGACCTCCGCGGTCATGCCGTACGCCGCGCACGGGATGCCGCCCCCGATCGCCTTGCCGACCACGAGCAGGTCCGGCTCCAGGCCCCACTCGGCCGTGCAGCCGCCCGGCCCGGCGCACATCGTGTGCGTCTCGTCGACGACGAGCAGCACGCCGTGCCGCCGGGTCACCTCGCGGACCGCGGCGAGGTAGCCGTCGTCGGGCAGCACGATGCCGATGTTGGTGAGCGCCGGTTCGAGGAGCAGGCACGCGACGTCGCCCGCGGCGAGCCGGCGGTCCAGGGCGTCGACGTCGTTGAACGGCACCACGGCGGTAGTGAGCGCCACGTCGACCTGCGGGCCGAGCGCGCCCGGGCGGCGCACCACCGAGCCCGAGGCGTCGAGGACGGCGAGGGTCTCGTCCACGGTCCCGTGGTAGCACCAGTCCATGACCGCGACCCGCGGCCGCCCGGTGAGGTGCCGGGCGAAGCGCAGCACGAACCGGTTGGCGTCGGTCGCGGACATCGCGAGCTGCCAGGACGGCAGGCCGAACCGGCGGGTGAGCTCCTGTCCCACCCAGACGGCGTCGTCCGAAGGCAGCATCACGGTCGCGCCCCGCGCCATCCGCGCCGCGACAGCCTCGGTCACCTGGGGAAGCGCGTGCCCGGTCATGGCACCCGTGTCGCCCAGGCACAGGTCGACGTAGTCCAGCCCGTCCACGTCGGTGAGCCGCGCGCCCTCGGCCCGGTCCACGAACACCGGGAAGGCCCCGGGCCACCGGGTCATCCACGGCATCGGCACCCCGGCGAGCAGCGAGCCTCTCGCCTGTTCGGCGAGCGCCGCCGAGCGTGGGTGCAGAGCGACGAACCGCTCCTCCTCGTCCCTGCGCAGTCGCTCCAGCCGGCTCCGGTCGGTCATCGGGCCACGGTAGTGGTGCTGGCAGGATGACCACATGAGCGAGACCCCACCGCCCCCGCCGTCCGGCGGTGACCCCGACCAGCCGCCGCCCCCGACCACGCCGCCCTCCACCACTCCATACCCCCAGCAGCCCACCCCGCAGGGCTGGCAGCCCGGGTGGCAGGAGAGCTGGCAGCCGGCCACGGGTGGCCCGCCCGCCGGCCAGCCGCCCTATGGTCAGCCGCCCAACCCGCAGGTGCCCTACGGCGCGCCGATGCCGGGGTACGGGCCGATCGCCCCCGACCACCCACAGGCGACCACCGTGCTGATCCTGGGCATCCTGGGCCTGGTCCTTTGCCAGGTGATCTCGCCGTTCGCCTGGGTGATGGGCAACCGGGTGATCCGGGAGATCGACGCCAGCGGCGGCACGATCGGCGGTCGCAGCAACGCCAACGCGGGCCGGATCTGCGGCATCGTCGGCACGGCATTGATCGGACTCGGGTTGCTGGTCGCCGTCGGCGTGGTCATCGTCGCGATCATCGGCACCGCGACCGCCTGACCGTGGAGCGAGCCACACCCCCCGCTCGTCCGCACCAGCGCTTCACCGAGGACGGGCGCCGGATGCGCGAGGTGCTGTCCTACTCGCGCCGCGGGAGCCGCTTCACCCCCACCCAGGCGCAGGCATGGGCGGCCCACCGCAACCGCTGGGTCATCCCCGACGAGGCCGTGGACGACCCCGGCTTCCGGCTGACGCAGTGGTTCGGCCGGGAGGCGCCGCTGGTCGTGGAGATCGGCTCGGGGATCGGTGAGGCGACCGCGCTGCTGGCCGCCGCCCGGCCCGACCACGACGTGCTGGCCCTGGAGGTCTGGCGACCCGGCGTCGCGGACACCCTGTGGCGGCTGGCGGAGGCCGGCGCGGACAACGTGCGGCTGTGCAGCGTCGACGCGGTCTGGGTCCTCGAGCACCTCGTCGCCCCCGGGGGGCTGGCCGAGCTGTGGACGTTCTTCCCCGACCCGTGGCCCAAGACCCGGCACCACAAGCGGCGGCTGGTGGACGCACGCTTCGCGGCGCTGGCGGCGAGTCGCCTGGCCCCGGGGGCCACCTGGCGGCTGGCCACCGACTGGTCGCACTACGCCGAACAGATGCGCGACGTCCTCGACGCGGAGTCGCTCCTGGCCGGTGGCCCGGTGCCACGTTGGGTGGACCGTCCGGTCACCCGGTTCGAGCGCAAGGGGATCGAGGCCGGTCGGCCCATCGCCGACCTCGCCTACGTCCGCAGATAGGGCGTCGCGAGTTCAGGCCGCGTGGTCGACCGGCAGGCCGAAGGAGTGCAGCAGCAGCTCCACCCGGCGGCGCTCGCGGTCGAGCTCGGGGCCGGGCTGGAGCACGAACAGCAGGTGGGCCTGGCCCAGGGACTCGCAGCACTCACCGAGCACCAGGTCATAGGCCGAGCGGAGCGCCGACACCTTGACGTAGGACGCGTGCGGCGACAGGGCGTGGAACCGCTCGCCGCGCCGGCGTACGTCGACGGCGATCGCCTCGATCGGCCGGTTGACCGGCTGCACCAGCCCGTCGCCGCGCCGCAGCCGCCCGCGCACCCAGGCGCGCCAGCGCCGGCCGCGTGTCCCCACGGCCAGCGAGATGAGCCAGGGGGAGCCGGCGAACGCAGCAACGATCACCACGGTCGCGACGACTCCGGGCGTCCCCATGAGTCGAGGGTAGGTCGGGCCTCAGGCACCGTCGAGCAGTGCGAGCGGGCAGGTGGTCTGGACCGGTCGGAGGTCGTCGGAAGAAGTTGTTAGGTCCCGGGGCCCGGGCCCTCCTACTTCCGACAACACCGTCACCCACACCACTTTCCAGAAAGGCATCACCATGAACAGCAAGACCACCCGCCGTCCCCGTCTCGGCCTCGTCGTGGGCGCCGTCGCCCTTGGTGTCGCGTGCACCGGCGGTGCCTACGCCGCCGGCGCCCAGATCACCAGCTCGGCGCAGATCAAGTCGCAGGTCGTCAACAGCGGCGACATCAAGAACGGCACCGTCAAGCTCAAGGACCTCAACCCCAAGACCGTCACCAAGGTCAAGCAGCTCGAGGCCTGGCACGTCGCGTCCCTCCAGGGCAGCTGGGCCACGTTCCCGGCTCGCAACGCCCCCGCCTTCCGGGCCGATGAGGTCAATGGCGTCGTCCACCTGCGCGGTGCTGCGAGCTTCGGCTCGGACAACGGGTCGGACAAGACCATCTTCTCCCTGCCGGCGGGCTACCGTCCTGCCACGCCCATCACCGTGAACGTCGCGACGTTCAACGGCCTTGGTGGCGAGTCGGAGTTCGGCGCGCTCGAGATCCAGACCGACGGCGATGTCAGGATCTACGGCAGCGGTGACGACCGGTTCGTCTCCTTCGAGGGCGTGTCGTTCTCGATCGGCTGAGCCTCGCTCGACGAGCCCCCCTCCCGCCCGGAGGGGGGCTCGTTGCCGTCCCGCCGGCCCGGCGGGTCAGCGCCGTGACGTCAGCCGCCGGCGCAGCTCCGCCTCGCGGGCCAGGCGCGCCTGGTCGCGCTCGCGGCGTGAGGCGATCACGGCGGCCAGGTAGGCCTCGGGCGGGGTCCCGGCGGGCGGCGGCGGGGCGACGTACGCCGACACCTGGTCGGCCAGCTGCCGCCCGATGGTCTCCCGGGCCTGCGCGTCGATCGCGGGCAGCCGGGCGAGGTACTGCCGCACGGCGAGCGCAAGACCCGTGGGCAGCGCGGCGATGTCGGCGGTGCGGGCCCATCCCTCCAGTGGTGGCGGCATCAGCGCGGGAGGGGGCAGGCGGAGCCGCACCCGGTCGCGCACGACGTAGGTCCCCGCTGCATAGTCGCCGAGCCGCTTGCCGCGCGAGCTCAGCAGCGCCGAGAAGAACGCCGGGACCCCGGTGAACACGTAGATCTCGACGATGCCGACCAGGGCTCTCACCAGGGCGTGCTGGAACGTGATCGGCCCGGCATCGTCACGGACCGTGCGCAGCCCGCACGCGAGCTTGCCGATCGACTTGCCGCCGGTGAGCGTCTCGAGGGTCGCCGGGAAGGCCAGGAACACGATGATGTTGGTGCCGATGAACGAGGCCCAGATCAGCGCTCCGTCGGTCTGCAGCGCCGCGGTCAGGAGCACGAAGAACGCCAGGAAGAACGTGATCAGCGTGACGACGACGTCGATGAGCCCCGATGCGATCCGCATCCCGAGTCCGGCCGGCGGCAGGTCGAGCGCGACGGCTTCGCCGGTGACGAGGTCATCGGTGGTGAGGGTCGCGAACTCCGGGGCCGTCATCGCGGTCAGTGTAGGAGCGCCGCGAGGATCTCCTCCCAGGATCTGAGCAGCGTGGCCAGGTGGGTGGCGCCCGGTACGACGTGCAGCCGGGCATCGGGGATCCGGGCCGCGAACCACTCGCCCCCGGGCCGGGCCCGCTGGTCCTGCTCGCCGTACCAGAGCGACGTCGGACAGCGGACCGCGGTCACGTCGAAGGCCCAGGGGCGGAACGTGAGCGCTGCGTCGCGGAGGTAGCCCTCGTGGCGGGCCAGGGCCTCGCGGACCGAACTCGCGAGGTCGGCGGTGGTCGTCACCGCCCGCAGGAGCTCGGCGTCCTGGCTCGGCAGACCCGCTGTGAAGCGCTCGCCCAGGGCGTCGTCGTCGGGGTCGTCGGGGTCGAGCCCGGCGACGTAGGCCGCGAACTCGGGGGCGAACCGCGCCATCATCGCGGCGACGGACTCGTTGGGCTCCTCGTCCGGCGGCGGCAGCGTCGCGACGATCCCGAGTCGGCTCACCCGATCGGGGTACGCCGCCGCACACGCAGCGGCATAGCCGCCGCCCACCGACATCCCGAGCGCGGCGACCTCGCCGATCCCGAGGAGGTCGGCGACGGACATGGCGTCGGCCGCGGCGCTGAGGTGAGTGGACTCGGCGACCGCCGAGCGGCCGTAGCCCTGCCGGTTGACGCAGAGCAGCCGGGCGCCCGCCGCGCGCGCCGCGGTGTCACCGCTGCGGGCTGCCCAACGCGTGTCGGGGCAGCCGTGGAAGAACAGCACGACCGGGCCGGACTTGCTGCCCCCGAGCCAGAACTGGGCGGATCGCCCGTCCGGCAGCACGGTCTCGGGCACCTGCTCAACCTACGCTTTCGGGGTGCGCCTCGTGGTCCTCCTGCTCCTGGCGCTGCTGGCGTCGGGCTGCTCGGGCGACCCGGGACCGCCGCCGGGCCCGAAGCAACCGCGCGCCGAGGAGACCCACGGCGGCGGCACCGCTTCGGCCGACCCCCCACCGCCGGCCTCCTCCGAGAGCCAGGTGTTGGAGCGGGTGCGCCGCGCGGTCGAGGCGGCCCGGGCCGGCGATCCCATCCCGGAGGCCACGGCACCCAGCGTGCAGGAGCTGAAGCAGGACTACGCGCGCGGTGGGGCCTGCCCGGCGTTCTACCGGAGCGACGGCGACTGGCGGCTGTGTGCGCGGGGCGACCCCGATGGCGAGCGCACCCTGGTCGTGATCGGCGACTCGCACGCTCGCCAGTGGGGGAGCCCGCTCGACATCCTGGCCGAGCGGGAGGGATACACCGCCTATCACTTGGTGCGTCTCGGCTGCCCCGCAGCTGACCTCACCCCGTGGCTCAACAAGCGCGACGGGCCCAACGTGGTGTGCGAGCGCTTCCACGCGTGGACCGTCGAGCAGGTGCGTGCCCTGCAACCGGACGTCGTCGTGCTGGCCACCTCCTTCAACCCCAACGGCTATGTCGTGGACGGCGCGCAGGTGCTCGACGAGTCCGAGCGCCTGCTGCTGCTGCGCGACGGCATGGCTCGGCTCGCCGCCATGCTCGAGCCCGACGTCGGCCGCTTCGTGGTCATCGGCGACCCGCCCGCGGTGCAGCTGAGCCCGGTCAAGTGCCTGCTCCGGGCCAAGACCCTCGACCGGTGCGCCGCACCCGGGTCGGCCCTGTCGCTGCAGGCCAACGACGCGGTGCGAGGGGCCGCCCAGGACGCGGCCGCGAAGTACGTCTCCACGGCCGAGTGGTTCTGCCTCGACAACTACTGCCCGACCGTCCTCGGGGAGCTGCTGTCCTACCGGGACCAGAACCACGTCAGCGACACCTACGCGCGCTACCTGACCGAGGTTCTGGGCGCGGAGCTCGCCCTGGGAACCTAGGCTTCACGCGTGGATCTCGACGCGTACGTGCTCGCGCACGCGCACGAGTGGCAGCGCCTCGAGGAGCTCGCCCACCGCCGCAGGCTCACCGGCGCCGAGAGCGACGAGCTGGTCGAGCGCTACCAGCAGGTCGCCACCCACCTCTCCGTCGTGCGCACCTCGGCCCCCGACGCGACGCTGGTCGCCCACCTCTCCTCGGTGCTCGCACGCGCCCGCAACCGGGCGGTGGGCACCCGGGTGAGCAGCTGGAGTGGCTTCCTGTCGTTCTTCACCGAGCGGTTCCCGGCCGCGCTCTACCGACTGCGCTGGTGGTGGCTGGGCTGCCTGGCCGCCAACGTGGTCGTGACCGCGGTGATGATGATCTGGCTGCTCGACAACCCCAACGTGGAGCAGAGCCTGCTGTCGCCGGCCGAGGTCGACCAGCTCGTCAACGAGGATTTCGAGGGCTACTACAGCGAGTACGCCGCCAGCCACTTCGCCTTCCAGGTGTGGGTCAACAACGCCTGGGTCTCCGCACTGTGCCTGGCGCTGGGCATCCTGGGTGTGCCGGTCGTCTACCTGCTCTTCCAGAACATCCTCAACCTGGCGATCATCGGTTCCGTCATGCACCGGGCCGACCATGGCCAGCACTTCTGGGGCCTCCTCCTGCCGCACGGCCTGCTCGAGCTGACCGCGGTGTTCGTGGCCGGGGGAGTGGGGATGAAGCTGTTCTGGTCCTGGGTCGAGCCCGGATCCCTGACCCGGACCCAGTCCATCGCCCGCGAGGGCCGGACCGCCGGGACGGTCGCGCTGGGCCTGGTCGTGGTGCTGTTCGTCAGCGGCGTCATCGAGGGTTTCGTGACGCCGTCCGGGCTTCCCACCGAGGCCAGGGTCGGCATCGGCATCGTCGCCGAGCTGGCCTTCCTCGCCTACGTGTTCGTGCTCGGGCGCCAGGCGGCCGGGCGCGGAGTCACGGGCGACGTCGACAGCCGTTACCTCGAGGACCGGGTGGCGACCCAGGAGTAGAACCCCTACCGGTTCCGCCAAAACGCCCCCGAGGGCTCCGGGTCCGACGGACGATGGAGCCGTGACGTCGCCGACAGCGGAGGACCCGCTGGATCCGCTCGTCTCGGCAGCGGTGCTGCACGAGGCGCGCGCACGCCTGCTCCGAGCCGCGCGGGCGGCCGACCGGGCGTGGCTGACGGCGTTCGGGTTGTCAGTCGTCACGGCGCTGGCCGCCGCGACGCTGTTCGCGGTCTCGCTCTTCGTCAGCCCCGGATTCGTGGTGATGTGGACGGTGTTCCTCTCCGCCGCGATCTACAACATCGCCCGGTTCTGGCCGCATCCACCGGAGCGGCAGGGGGTGAGCCTCAACAGCGAGGAGGTACGCCGGCTCCGGCACAGTCTCGACCCGCACGCCCCCGACTGGCCCCAGTACGTCACCCTGGTGCCGGACCCGGTCGTGAGCGTGACCGGACAGCGTCTGACCCTGGGCATGCCCCTGCTCGCCTGCCTCGCCCCGGACGACCTGAAGCGCCTGGTCGCGGTCGCGGTGCGTTCGTCGGCCAGCGCCGAGGAGGACCACGTCGTCCGCCGCGCGCTGAGCCTGGTCGACGGCGACCTGGGTCGCGGCGTGCCCGTGTGGCGGCGCAGCTCCCGTTCCCCCCGCGGGCTCACCGGGCAGATCCACCTGGCCCTAGCCGGCTTCGTCGAGGAGCACCAGCGGTGGCTGGCGGCGTTCCGCAACAACGCCGAGGCGTCGTCGAGGCGCGACTCGCTCGCGCTGCACCACCAGGACCTGGTCGTGGAGGGGTGGCAGCTCATGCGCAAGGAGTGGCTGGACCCCTCGCTCGAGCGAGGCTGCTGGCACCCCGAGCCGTTCTCCAGCCTGCGCGAGTTCCTTGCCGGGGTCCAGGCCGTCGGTGCCCTGGACGGGGTCCTGCCTCCCAGGCCCGCCCGTGGGCCGGTGGTCGACCTCGTCGCCACGCACGAGGCCGAGGTCGCCGATGTGCTCCTGGGCGACCGGCGCGCGGACGAGCTGCGGACCATCACCTGGTCGGAGCACCCCACGATGGTGACGGTGCCACTGTGGCGGGCGCTCGCGGGCGAGGCCCTCGACGTCAGCCGGCAGCTCACCGGCCTGGCCACGCCGGCCACGGTGGAAGGGGTGCTCGGGTTGATCGAGTCCGGGGACCTGATCGCGGTGGCCCGGCAGGTCGCGCCCCACCATGGGCTCGACCCGGACAAGACCGACTGGGTGAGCATGTCCCGATGGGTCGGCGGCTACCCGGCGCTGCTCCTCACCGCGGTGGTCGGCATGGCCGCCATCGACTCCGGCTGGTACCGCCCCCGCTGGAGCTGGCCGGACGGGACCTCCCTGGTCAACGACGACGGCTGGGTCCTGCCGCTGCACGCCGTCGCCAACGAGGTGCTCCGTCCCCACGAGCGGCGCGCTGCGCCGGCCATCCTCGAGCTGGGCACGGCGCTCGCCGAGCTCGGCATCGACGTGACCGGGCCGCTCTGGCTGACCCGTGAGCAGGGGGACGCCCGACCGGTGGAGCGCCCGACGGGTTCGTTCGTCGCGTTCCAGGGCGTGAGCTCGCGGCAGGTGATCGTCACCGACCGGGCGGTGCACGTCTTCGGCCGACCCTGGTCGGCCGGCTTGCGCAACCACTACGCCTTGCGGATGCGGGGGGCCCACGAGCTCCGCACCCGGATGCTGCGGGTCTGGCAGGGTGACGAGACCGACCAGACGGCCTACCTGTTGGGTGCGGACATCCATAAAGCGAAGTTCAGCGTCCTCACGGGTGGGGGACGCTGGCGCCTGGTCCTCCAGGGTCGGGACGAGAAGCTGACGCTCCGGGGGTTCGGTGACGGCCGTGCCCAGGAGGAGCAGGTGGCCGCTCTGCTCGGCGACCGGTTGGCCACCAGCTGGCTGCACTCACCGCGCGAGCTGCTCGCGGTGCGCAACGGCATCGGCCGGGTCGGGATGGCCCTGGGCGGGATCGGCCTGGTCGGCGCCCTCGTCCTCCAGCTGGTCAAGCCCTCGTCCTGGCCCGACCTCACAGCGCCCTACGTCGCCGCGGGCGGGTTGCTCGCGCTGGTGCTCGCCGTGCTCCCCGACGCGGTCATGGAGGTCGTCTGGAAGCTGCGCGGTCATCCTGAGCGTCCGGCGCCGCTGGTGGTGACCAGGCGCTACGCCCGGTCTGTGCCCTTGTCGACACCGGAGCCGGCCGGCCTCTGGGAGCAGCCCGCGATCAACGGGTCGGCCATGGAGGCGATCACCCTCGACCTCGGTGACCTCCCCGACTTCCCGGACTGGCCCGACGAGATCATCGACCTCGACGACATCGGGGACCTGCCGGACTGGCCGCCGGAGATGACGCCCCAACGCGACGGCCCCTAGCTAAATGGACACCGGGACGCAGTCCCTGGTGCTGCGGGCGACCGGCGTACGACGGGCCAGCCGGGCCCGGATGACGGCCGCCGCGGCGGGCTGGCCGGCGACCACCCCGCCCAGCACGAGCAGCATCCCCAGCGCCTGCGCCCACCCGAACAGCTCGCCCGCCACCACGACGCCCAGCGCCGTGCCGACGACCGGGTTGAGCAGGCCCACGAGCGAGACGGCACCGGCGGGCATCGAGGCGAGCCCGCGGAACCAGCAGTAGTAGGCCACGCCCGTCCCGACGACCGCGAGCCAGGCGAAACCGAGCAGCGCCGAGCCGTCGACCGTCGGGGGAGCGCCCTCGACGAGCAGACCGATCGGCAGCAGCAATAGGCCGCCCGCGACGAGCTGCCAGGAGACGAGCGTCAGCATGTCGACCGGCGCCGGCCAGCGCTTGACGAGGACGAAGCCGAAGGCCGAGACCAGCACCGAGCCGAGGGCGGCGGCCAGGCCGAGCGCGCTCACCTCACCAGGTGACCGCAGCACGAGCAGGGCCACGCCCACCAGTCCGACCAGGGCGGCTGAGATCCGGATCCCCCCGGGACGCTCACCGAGTGCGGGCAGCGCCATCGCCATGACGGCGAGCGGCGAGGCCGCCTGCACGGTCGCGGCCAGGCCACCGGGCAGGTGGTAGGCGGCCAGGAAGATGAGGGGGAAGAAGAGCCCGATGTTGCAGGCGCCGAGCACCAGGGCGCGCCACCACCACACGCCGTGCGGCCGACGGCGGAGCAGGGCGAGCAGCACCAGGCCGACGGGCAGGGCGCGGACGGTAGCCGCGAACAGCGGCCGGTCCGGCGGCAGCAGCTGCTCGGTGACGACGTACGTCGTGCCCCAGGCGGCGGGGGCGACGGCGGTGAGGAGCACCACCCTGAACCGGATACTTTCCATGGAAGACAGTTTAGTTTCCGAGGAAGATATAGTCAACCCGTGAGCACAGCCGAACCGGACCATGTCGGGCGGATCCTCCAGCAGTGGCGCCGGGAGCGTCCCGATCTCGACGTCAGTCCGCTCGGGGTCATCGGCCGGCTGCACCGCCTCGCCCACGCCCTCGACGTCGAGCTGCGGGCGCTGTTCGCCGAGGCCGACCTCTCCGACGGCGACTTCGACGTGATCGCCTCGCTGCGCCGCGCGGGGGAGCCGTTCGCGCTGACCCCCGGCGAGCTCGCCGCCACCACCATGGTCACCTCGGGAGCGGTCACCAAGCGGGTCGACCGGCTGGAGGCGCAGGGCTACGTGACCCGGACGGTCTCCACCGAGGACGGCCGCTCCCGCACCATCGCGCTCACGGACAAGGGCCGGGAGCTGATCGACGAGCTGTTCCCGCGCCATGTCCAGAACGAACGCCGCCTGCTCGCCGGCCTGTCCGCCGACGAACAGGCCGACCTCGCCCGCCTCCTCGAGAAGTGGGGGCGGACGCTCGACTGACGGTCCGGCCTCAGAGCAGCCCGTTGGCCTTCAGCGACAGGTAGTGATCGGCCAGGGCCGGGGGGAGCCGCTCGGCGTCCGCGTCCACGACGTCGACCCCGACCGCGGTGAGCAGGTCGGCGGTCTGGCGGCGGCGGACCATCGCCTGCTCGGCGGCGGCGGCGTCGTAGACCTCGTCGATCGTGCGGCGGGTCCCGGCGAGCACCTCCAGCTCGGGGTCGCGGACCGAGGCGAGCACCACCCGGTGGTGCCGGGTCAGCGCCGGCAGCACCGGCAGCAACCCCTCCTCGACGGCGGACGGCTCGAGCGGTGTCAGGAGAACGACGAGGGCCCGCTGGCGGCCGAACTCGGTCACCGCGCCGGCGAGGGACGACCAGTCCGCCTCGGCGATGACCGGCTCCAGGTCGGCCATGGTGTCCTGCAGGTGCGCGGCTACGTCGCGGGCGCGTGCCGACCGCACCCGCGCCCGGATCCGCCGGTCGCCGGCGACGAAGTCGATCCGGTCGCCGGCCCGGGAAGCCAGCGCCGCGAGAAGCAGCGCGGCGTCCATCGCCGAGTCCAGGCGCGGGACGTCCTCGACCCGGCCCGCCGAGGTGCGGGAGGTGTCGAGCACCAGCACCACGCGCCGGTCGCGCTCGGGCTGCCAGGTGCGGACCACCACCTTGCTGGTGCGGGCGCTGGCCCGCCAGTCGATCGAGCGGACGTCGTCGCCCCGGACGTACTCACGCAGTGAGTCGAACTCGGTGCCCTGGCCGCGCACCCGGATCGCCGCGCGCCCGTCGAGCTCGCGGAGCCTGGCCAACCGGCTCGGCAGGTGCTTGCGCGACTCGAAGGGAGGCAGCGAGCGCACCACTCCGGGGACCTCGATCGTGCGCTGACGGGCGGCGAGCCCCAGCGGTCCGCGCGCCCGGACCGTCACGCCCAGGGCGGGCAGGTCGCCCCGGCGCCGCGGTCGCAGCGGGGTGGTCAGGACGGTGTGCTCGCCGCCGGCGAGGTCGATGCGGTGCCGGTTGTCGGTCGCCCCGGCCGACGGCTGCCACGCGTCGCGAAGCAGCGCCCGGAACCGACGGGTGCCGGGGTTGCCCACCCGGAGCACGGAGGCCGCCGGGTGGCCGAGCCGGACGGCGCTGATGGGGTCACGGGCGAAGGTCAGGGAGGCCGGCCTCGGTGCGGCGAGCACGTCGACCGCGACGAGGACGGACACCACGAGCAGCCACAGCCAGACGGTCCCGCCACTCGGCCGGGCGAGGACCGGCAGCAGCCCCAGCAGGAGCAGCAGCGGGACGCGACCGGTGATGACCATGGTGGGTGGGTGGGCCTCAGCGCGGGACGGGGACCGAGCTGAGGGCCGAGGCCAGCACCTCGGCCACGTCGACGCCCTCGAGCTCGGCCTCCGGGCGCAGGCCGAGGCGGTGGACCAGGGTCGCGTGGGCCAGCGCCTTGACGTCGTCCGGGGTCACGAAGTCGCGCCCGGTCAGCCAGGCCCAGGCCCGGGCCGAACGCATCAGGGCGGTCGCCCCCCGGGGGCTCACGCCCAGGCTCAGCGACGGGGACTCACGGGTGGCGCGCGCGATGTCGACGATGTAGCCGATCACCTCGGGCGAGACCTGCACCGTCTTGACCGCGGCCTGGCCGGCGGCGATGTCCTCCGGGCCGGCGACCGCCGTCACGCCGGCGGCACGGACGTCGCGCGGGTCGAACCCGGCCGCGTGCCGGTGCACGATCTCGAGCTCGTGGGTCCGGTCCGGGATCGGCAGCACCACCTTGAGGAGGAACCGGTCGAGCTGCGCCTCCGGGAGGGGGTAGGTGCCCTCGTACTCGATCGGGTTCTGGGTGGCCGCCACGAGGAACGGCGCCGGGAGCGGCCTGGTCACGCCGTCGACGGACACCTGGCCCTCCTCCATCGCCTCGAGCAGCGCCGACTGGGTCTTGGGCGGGGTCCGGTTGATCTCGTCGGCGAGCAGCAGGTTGGTGAAGACCGGCCCCTCCCGGAAGCTCAGCTCCCCGGCCTTGGAGTCGATCACCATCGAGCCGGTGATGTCACCGGGCATCAGGTCCGGGGTGAACTGCACCCGGCGGGTGCCGACCTCGAGCGCGCCGGCGAGGGTCCGCACCAGCAGGGTCTTCGCCGTGCCCGGCACACCCTCCATGAGCACATGACCGCCACAGAGCAGGGCGACGAGCAGGCCGGAGACCGCGGCGTCCTGCCCGACGACCGCCTTGCCGACCTCGGCCCGCACCGCGACCAGCCGCTCGCGCGCCGCAGCGTTGGGTGAGGCGCCTACCCCACCCTCGTTGATCGGAGCATCGCTCTGCGTCACGGTCCTTGCACCTCTCTGTCGAGCTCGGCCAACGTCTGCGCCAGGTTGATCAGGTCTCGGTCGGTGGAGGGGCCTGGGTCCCCGGGGGGCGGATCGAGCAGTTGGGCGACCTCGGTCTCGGGCCGGCCGGTGCGCCGCGCCACCTCGCGCACCAGTCCGGCAGGGTCGAAGCGGGAACCGAGCCGCAGCCGCTCGGCACACCTCGACCGAGCCGACCGACGCAGGGCCGCGGCCGCGTGAGCACGATCGCCCGCGCGACGGTACAGCCGACCGAGGCTGCGGGTCGTCTCGACGGCGCGGACGACGACGGGCAGCGGTTCGGCGGCGAGCGGTCCAAGGCGTCGGCCCCGCCAGACCATGACGGCGACGACGGACAGCGCGGCCACCCACAGGCCGGGGAAGACCCAGCGGGGCAGGAGACTGGCCAGGGAGACGCCCTCACCGGCCGAGAGGTCCGCGGGCGACGGCACGTACCAGACCAGCCGCCGGTCCTGGCCGAGCAGCCGCAGCGCGATGGCGGCGTTGTCGGCGCGCAGCACCTGGTCGTTGGTGAACGCCTGGTCGGCGCCGAACAACAGGAGCCCGTCTCGGGGCCGGAGCACCACGGCCCCGAGATCGCCCGGGAAGCAGTCGCCGCCCTCGTAAACCGGCGCGCTGTCGACCTCCACGGTCAGGCCGTCGAACAACGGGTCGACGCAGCCCGCCCCCCGCCCGTCGCCCAGGTCGACGTTGCTGGGCGTCACGGGGGCGCCGAGCGCCTCGGCGGCACCGATGTCCGCGCCCAGCACGATGACGTGCGCGGCCCCGCCCGTGTGCGCCAGCAGACGGTCGATGGTCGCCTCGCCGAGGTTGCCGGGGAGGACGACGACCACGCTCGTGTCGGACCCGACCGCCAGGTCCTCGAGCGCGTCGGCGCCGCGTGCCACGTCGACGTCGACACCTTCGGCGTCCAGCACTCTGGCCACGGCTCGGGCGCCCTCGGGTCCGGCGTTGTCAGGGTCCATGGGGGTGGTGTTGTCGCCGCCGCTGGTGAGCGCGGCGATCGCCACGGCGGCGACCAGGCCCAGCCCGATGAGCAGCGAGGCGCGGTTGCGGGAGAGGAAGCCCGGCCGCCGGCCGGCCGGGTCCGTGGGGCCGGTCGGGGCCGCCTGCTCGACGGTCGCGGCGGTCATCGGCGCACCAGGAGCTCGTCGTCGAGCGCGATCACGCTCGCGGCCTGGGCCGCGGTCGCCGCCCGATCGCCGTAGAGGACGGCGTCGAAGAGGGCTCCGGCGTCGTCGACCCGGCCGCGCAGGTGCGGGAACTCCCGCCCCAACGCGAGCGCCACCTCGTGCGCCGTGGCGCCGGGGGCGTCGGCCAGCCGGCCGCGCTCGACCTGCCGGGTCGCCACCGCGCGGAACCCGTCGACGAGGGCGTCCTCGTGGCGGGCGGCGGCGAGCGCGGCCTCGGCGCGGGCGCGGAGCTCGTCGGCACTGATGATCTCGTCGGTGAGGACGGCCCGGTCCTCCTCGCGGGTCCGGGCGGTACGCCGGGCCCGGGAGAGCAGCCAGCCCAGCAGGGCGACCAGCCCGACCAGGATCACCATCGCGGCCAGCGTCGAGAGCGGAGGCGCGTCCGCGGCCGCGTCCAGGCCCTTGCCCAGCTGGCGCTCGACCCAGCTGAGGAACCTCTGCACGAGGTTCTGCTCGTTGTACTCCGGGCGCAGCAGCTCGCGTCGCAGCTTGGACCGCGCCTCGTCAGGGGACGGGGTCAGCGGGGGGTCGCGCGGCAGGAACGCCGGCAGCGCCACGGGCACGAGGCTCACGCGGTCAGCCCTGCCTGGCGCATCAGCTCGACGTCGTAAGCCTCCTTGCGCATCCGCTGGTCGAGGTACTGCAGCGACGTCACCGCCGAGGTGAACGGCGTCGCGAACGCCGCCGAGACGACCTGGGCGAGTGCTTGGCTGACGATCAGGATGAGCAGCGCGTAGCGGCCGCCGACCGCGATCGACCCGACCTGGCCGACGAGGGAGATCGGGAAGGACAGCACGTTGCTGGCGATCCCCACCACGATGCCGGTGAGCAGCGCGATGCCCAGCGTGCGCCAGAACTGCCGACGGGTGAGCGCGAAGCCGCGGGCAATGGCGCCGAGGATGGTGACGTCCTCGAGCATCAGCACCGGGACGGGCAGGTAGTAGACGCGGATCCAGAAGAACGCCATGAAGGCGACGTACGCCGGCACCGTGACCAGCCCCCAGGCCACGACGAGTTCCGGCGGGGCGTTCATCGCGACCACCACCCAGGCCGCGACGTAGAGGGCGAGCGCCAGCAGGAAGCCCAGCCACAGCAGGACGGCGAGCCCGACCAGCCGCCAGCGCCGGCCCCGGGTGGCGGCCCACGCCTCACCCAGGCTGAGCCGGCGCCCGACCGCCGCGGCGGCGACCACATGGGCGACCATCCCCGTCACCAGCAGGCTGCCGAAGACGAAGAGCACCAGCCCGACCGCCAGCGACCCGAACGACCCGGCGAAGCCCAGCGTCGAGGCCGTGTCGGGGGACCCGGTCTCGTCGAGGGTGACGTTGACCGTGGCGGTCAGCACGGCGGTGACCACGACCGGGATCGTCATGGTGACCGCCGCGACCAGCACCGACGAGCCGACCGTCGCCTTGGGGTTGAAGCGGATCACCCGGAACGCCGCGTCGTACATGTCACCCAGCCCGAGGGGGCGCAAGGGCATCGCGCCCGGCTTGTGGGCCGCGCCGAGCATGCCCGGCTGCGGTGCCCACGCCGCCGACGGCGGCGCCAGGGGAGCCGGTCCGCCCGGGTAGGACGGCGCGGGCCCGACCTGGCCGGGGAGGTAGGACGGAGGCGGAGGCGGGGGTGGCTGCCACCCGGGCGGCGGCGGTGAAGCGCCCCACCCCGGATCCGTCATGCGGTGATCCTGTCAAGCGAGCGAAGTGAGCGCGAGCGAACCCGCGAAGTGGGGGGCGGCGCTTATCCCCGGGTCGCACCCTGCTGCTGGTAGTGCGACGGCAGCACGCAGACCTCGTCGAGCCCGAGGACCCGGTTGAGCCGGCCGAAGGAGAGCCACGAGCCCAGACACATGGACAGCTCGACGATCTCCGCGTCGGAGTACGCCGCCTTCATCCGGCCCCAGAAGTCGTCGTCGATCCCGTGGTGGTCCAGGGCGTAGCGCTCGGCGTACTCGGCCGCCAGGCGGGTGCGGTCGTCGAAGGCCTCGGTCGTCCGCCAGGCGTCCACGGCCTCGGCGAAGTCGTCCTCGACCTTGGCGCCGTCGCGCTCGGTGCGCCAGTCCTGGCAGAACAGGCAGCCGTTGATCTGGGCGATCCGCAGCCGGGCCGCCTCGAACTCGCGGAGCCCGAGGGTGCTGTGGTCGTAGACCGCCTGCGCGAACGCGGCCGCGGCCGGTCCGATGCCGGGCACCATGACGCCCCAGACGTGGATGAGCGGGTCCTGGCCCTGCGGAACCTCGATGATCATGCGGTTGCCTTCCTGTGTCGGCCGAGCCGGCCGGTGGCGGGGGAGAGCGGAACGTCGAGCCCGTCGTAGAGCCCTGGCTCTGCGGTGCGGAGCCAGGGGATCGCGTTGACGAGACGGTTGGCTGCGGTGGCGTTGCCGCCGGCCGCCCGGTTGCCACCCTCGGCGGTGGCCTCGAGGCTGACCTCGATGCGCGGACGGCCCTCGATGACCACCTTGTGGGTGCCGTCCCCTCCGTCGGGCGGGACCGGCCAGTCGGGGGCCACCCCCGGCGCGATCCGGGTCACGTGCTCGACGACGATGACCGGCTCGCCGCCGACGAGGCCCTGGACCTCGAACCGCAGCGCCCCCTGGGTGCCTCGGGCGAACAGCCCCATCGAGTTGGTGACGTCCTCGTCCAGCGCACGGCGCTCGAGGGTCTCGCGGATCTCCTCGACCTCCACGCCGAGGGCGCGGGCGAGCAGGCGCACCTGCCCGCCCCAGACCGTGGTCGGGACGCCGGGCGCCACCATGAGTGGCTCGTAGTCCATCGGCTCGCCCATGCCCACGGCGTAGCGGACCGCGTCCGGGGCGTCGTAGGTCGAGTAGTCGAAGATCTCCTGGCAGCGGACCTGGTCGACCTCACCGGCCATCGCGCTCACCAGGACGGGCAGCACGTCGTTGCCCCAGCCCGGGTCGACCCCGCTCACGAACAGCGACGCGCCACCCTGCCTCGCGGCGGCGAGGAGCGGCTCGCGCACCTCCGGGGGCGCGTTGCGCTGGTCGTAGAGCGCGTAGAGCGCCGGGGTGACGACGACCGCGCCCCTGGCGAGCGCCCGGCGTACGTCGTTCGCCGCGTCGTCCGGCCGGAGGTCGCCCGAGGCCATGTAGGCCACCGCCCCACAGGCCGCGACCGTGGCGAGCGCCGCCTCGACGTCCGTGGTGGCGGTGACCCCGAGGTCACGGTCGAGGTCGGCGAGGTCGCCGGCGTTCCGGCCGGCCTTCCGGGGGTCGTTGACCAGCACCGCGGCCAGGGTCAGCGACGGGTTGGCGGCCACGGCCCGGATCGCGGCCCGGCCCATGTTGCCCGTGCCCCACACGACGACCGGGACCGGTTCGCTGACGTCCGAGAAGTAGAACGTGTTCTCGTTCGCCACGGTCAGGAGACTAGACCTCGAACGGATTTTGCACACCTACGGATCTCTGACAAGATGTTCCGGTTGCTCCGGCGGGTTGCCGGGGTGCGGCACATCTTGACTCCTGAATCGCGTCTCATGCGTGTTTGAGGTGTCGGCGTGCGTCCGCACCGAACCGTGAGACCCGATCAGCTCGACGAAGTCCTCCCAGAAATGGACACAGGGGAATGGCGTCGGGCGGCCCCCACAACACAGCAAGATCCCCGGTCTTGTGTCCGCAAGTCAGCGCGACACGCCCGACCTCGGGGGTCGGCCGCTGAGGCGTGGACAGGAGCGCGCTGAGGACCACAGGTGCAGGACAAGAGCGAGAAGGACGAGAGAGACCTATGGCGGGACAGAAGATCCGCATCAGGCTCAAGGCCTACGACCACGAGGTGATCGACACTTCGGCGCGCAAGATCGTGGACACGGTCACCCGCACGGGTGCCAAGGTCGCCGGCCCGGTGCCGTTGCCGACCGAGAAGAACGTGTACTGCGTCATCCGCTCGCCGCACAAGTACAAGGACTCCCGCGAGCACTTCGAGATGCGCACCCACAAGCGCCTCATCGACATCATCGACCCGACCCCAAAGACAGTCGACTCCCTCATGCGGCTCGACCTGCCCGCGGGTGTCGACATCGAGATCAAGCTCTGAGGACTCGAGGGGACACAGAGACATGACTTTCGAACGCAACGTGAAGGGCCTGCTGGGCACCAAGCTCGGCATGACCCAGCTGTGGGACGAGAACAACCGGGTCGTCCCCGTCACCGTCATCGCCGCGGGCACCAACGTCGTCACCCAGGTGCGCACGCCCGAGCGCGACGGCTACAACGCGATCCAGGTGGGCTTCGGCGAGATCGACGGCCGCAAGGTCAACAAGCCGATGGCGGGCCACTTCGGCCAGGCCGGCACCACCCCGCGCCGCCACCTCGTCGAGATCCGCACCACCACGGCCGCCGACTACTCGGTGGGCCAGGAGCTGGCCGTCGACACCTTCGCCGCCGGCGAGGAGATCGACGTGACCGGCACCAGCAAGGGCAAGGGCTTCGCCGGTGTGATGAAGCGCCACGGCTTCGCCGGTGTGTCGTCCTCGCACGGTGCCCACAAGAACCACCGCAAGCCCGGCTCGATCGGCGCCTGCGCGACCCCGGGTCGCGTCTTCAAGGGCGTCCGGATGGCCGGCCGGATGGGCAGCGACACCGTGACCACCCAGAACCTCACCGTCCACGCCGTCGACACCGACCGCGGCCTGATCCTGGTCAAGGGCGCCGTGCCCGGCCCCAAGGGTGGCCTCGTGGTGCTGCGGACGGCCGCCAAGAAGACGGAGGCGTGACCATGGCTGAGACGCAGACCGCCAAGAAGTCGACCGCCAAGAAGTCGACCGCCAAGAAGGCGCCGGCCAAGAAGGCGACCGCGAAGACCGCTGCCCCCAAGGGCGGCGGCGTCGCCAAGGTCGACCTGCCGGCCGACATCTTCGACGTGCAGGTCAACATCCCGCTGATCCACCAGGTCGTCGTCGCCCAGCAGGCTGCCGCGCGCCAGGGCACCCACTCGACCAAGCGTCGCGGCGAGGTCCGCGGTGGCGGTCGCAAGCCCTACAAGCAGAAGGGCACCGGCCGCGCCCGTCAGGGCTCGACCCGCGCCCCGCAGTTCGCGGGCGGCGGCATCGTCCACGGCCCCAAGCCGCGTGACTACGACCAGCGCACCCCCAAGAAGATGAAGGCCGCCGCGCTGCGCGGTGCCCTCTCCGACCGGGCCCGCAACGACCGCATCCACGTCGTCGACTCGTTCGGCCTGGGCGACACCCCGTCGACCCGGACCGCGCTGGCCCAGCTGGCGTCGATCACCGACCGCACCCGGTTCCTCGTGGTGCTCGAGCGCACCGACGCGACCACCTGGCTCTCGCTGCGCAACGCGCCCGAGGTCCACATCGTCGCCGTCGACCAGCTCAACACCTACGACGTGCTCGCCAGCGACGACGTGATCTTCACCCGCGGCGCCTACGACGCGTTCGTGGGTGGCACCGTCTCGGCGACCGAGCGGCCCGCGGCCGTGGTCGAGGCTCCGGCTGCCGACGCCGAGGCCGAGGCCGGGGCCGAGGCCGAGGACAAGCCGGCCAAGAAGGCGGCCGCCAAGAAGACCGCTGCCAAGAAGACCGCGACCAAGAAGGCCGCTGCCGAGGAGGAGTCCGAGTGAGCACCCTGCACAAGGACCACCGCGACGTGCTGATCGCCCCGGTCGTCTCCGAGAAGAGCTACACGCTCCTCGACGCCAACAAGTACACGTTCCTGGTGCGCCCGGATGCCAACAAGACCGAGATCAAGATCGCGGTCGAGAAGGTGTTCAACGTCAAGGTCACCAGCGTCAACACGCTCAACCGGCCGGGCAAGACGCGCCGCACGCGCAACGGGCTGGGCAAGCGCAAGGACACCAAGCGCGCGATCGTGAGCCTCGCCGAGGGTCACCGCATCGACATCTTCGGAGGACCGGTTTCCTGATGGCTATCCGCAAGTACAAGCCGACCACGCCGGGCCGTCGTGGCTCCTCGGTGGCCGACTTCGTCGAGATCACCCGGACCACTCCGGAGAAGTCGCTGACGCGTCCGCTGCCCAAGAAGGGCGGCCGCAACAACCAGGGCCGGATCACCACCCGGCACCAGGGCGGCGGTCACAAGCGCGCCTACCGCATCATCGACTTCCGTCGCTACGACAAGGACGGCGTCCCGGCCAAGGTCGCACACATCGAGTACGACCCCAACCGCACCGCGCGCATCGCGCTGCTCCACTACGCCGACGGCGAGAAGCGCTACATCATCGCGCCGAAGGACCTCAAGCAGTTCGCCACGCTCGAGTCGGGCGCGGGTGCCGACATCAAGGTCGGCAACAACCTGCCCCTGCGCCACATCCCGGTCGGCACCACGATCCACTGCATCGAGCTCCGGCCCGGTGGCGGTGCCAAGATCGCCCGCTCGGCCGGCATGAGCGCCCAGCTCGTGGCCCGTGAGGGTTCGCGCGCCACGCTGCGCATGCCCTCGGGTGAGATGCGCTTCGTCGACGTCCGCTGCCGCGCCACCGTCGGTGAGGTCGGCAACGCAGAGCAGTCCAACATCAACTGGGGCAAGGCCGGCCGGATGCGCTGGAAGGGCAAGCGCCCGACCGTCCGCGGTGTCGTCATGAACCCCGTCGACCACCCGCACGGTGGTGGCGAGGGCAAGACCTCCGGTGGCCGCCACCCGGTCTCGCCGTGGGGCAAGCCCGAGGGCCGCACGCGCAAGCGCAAGGCCAGCGACTCCCAGATCATCCGTCGTCGCAAGTCCGGCAAGGGTCGGAAGTAGCAGGAGTTATTGAGCCATGCCACGCAGCCTCAAGAAGGGCCCCTTCGTCGACGGCCACCTGATGAAGAAGGTGGACGCCGAGAACGAGAAGGGCAGCCACAACGTCATCAAGACCTGGTCGCGCCGCTCGATGATCGTGCCCGCCATGATCGGCCACACCATCGCGGTGCACGACGGTCGCAAGCACGTCCCGGTCTTCGTGTCCGACGCGATGGTCGGCCACAAGCTGGGCGAGTTCGCCCCGACCCGCACCTACCGCGGGCACGTCAAGGATGACAGGAAGGGCCGTCGCCGATGAGCACCACTGAGCGTCAGCGCATCAGCGCCCGCCGCGACTCGATCCTCGGCGACGCCCCGGGGGCGTTCGCCAGCGCGCGCTTCGTCCGGATCACCCCGCTCAAGGCCCGCCGCGTGGTGGACATGGTCCGGGGGATGCCGGTCGACGAGGCACTCTCGCTGCTCCAGTTCGCGCCGCAGGCGGCCTCCGAGACCATCTACAAGGTGCTCGAGAGCGCCATCGCCAACGCCGAGACCACCGAGGGCCTCGACCGCAGCGGCCTGGTCGTCTCGGTCGCGCGGGTCGACGAGGGCCCGACGATGAAGCGCTGGCGGCCGCGTGCGCAGGGCCGGGCCACCCGGATCAACAAGCGCACCAGCCACATCACGCTGGCGGTCCAGCCGGCCGACGCGCTGCCGACCAAGCAGAGCGTTGCCAAGAAGAACGGGAAGGGTGCCTGAGTCATGGGCCAGAAGATCAACCCCAACGGCTTCCGCCTGGGCATCTCCACCGACCACAAGTCGCGCTGGTACGCCGACAAGCTCTACAAGGCCTACGTCGGCGAGGACGTCGCGATCCGCAGGCTCCTGTCCAAGGGCATGGAGCGGGCCGGCATCTCCAAGGTCGAGATCGAGCGCACCCGTGACCGGGTCCGCGTCGACATCCACACCGCGCGCCCCGGAATCGTGATCGGTCGCCGCGGCGCCGAGGCCGACCGGATTCGCGGCGAGCTCGAGAAGCTCACCGGCAAGCAGGTCCAGCTCAACATCCTCGAGGTCAAGAACCCCGAGGTCGACGCCCAGCTCGTCGCCCAGGGTGTCGCCGAGCAGCTGTCCGGCCGGGTGCAGTTCCGCCGGGCGATGCGCAAGGCGATGCAGACGACGATGCGGTCGGGTGCCAAGGGCATCCGGATCCAGTGCTCGGGCCGGCTCAACGGCGCCGAGATGTCGCGCACGGAGTTCTACCGCGAGGGTCGTGTCCCTCTGCACACGCTCCGCGCCGACATCGACTACGGCTTCTACGAGGCCAAGACCACCTTCGGCCGCATCGGCGTCAAGGTCTGGATCTACAAGGGCGAGGTCGCCGGCACCCGTGCCGAGCGCCAGGCCCAGGCGGCCGCCCGCGCCGGAGTCCCGGGCCGTGGCGGCGCCCGTCCCGCCCGTGGCGGCGAGCGTCCCAGCCGGGGCACCCGTCCGACCCGCGGCGACCGTGAGGGCGCCCAGGACAGCGGACAGCCCGGCACCACCACGACCGAGACCGCGGCGGAGGCCCCCGCGGCCACCACCGACACCACGACCCAGGAGGGGTGACCCATGCTGATGCCCCGTCGTGTCAAGCACCGCAAGCAGCACCACCCCAACCGGCGTGGTGCCGCCAAGGGCGGGACCCGTCTCGCCTTCGGTGACTTCGGCATCCAGGCGGTCGAGGGTCACTACGTGACCAACCGTCAGATCGAGTCCGCTCGTATCGCCATGACGCGCCACATCAAGCGTGGCGGCAAGGTGTGGATCAACATCTACCCCGACCGCCCGCTGACCAAGAAGCCCGCCGAGACCCGGATGGGTTCCGGCAAGGGCTCCCCCGAGTGGTGGATCGCCAACGTCAAGCCCGGACGCGTGATGTTCGAGCTGTCCGGTGTCGACGAGACCGTTGCCCGCGAGGCGATGCGTCGCGCGATGCACAAGCTGCCGATGAAGTGCCGCTTCATCTCCCGTGAGGCTGGTGAGTTCTGATGGCCAACAAGGTGATGGCGCACGAGCTCGACGAGATGACCGACGTCGACCTCGAGAGCAAGCTGCGCGAGGCGAAGGAGGAGCTCTTCAACCTCCGCTTCCAGGCGGCCACCGGCCAGCTGGAGAGCCACGGCCGGCTCCGCACGGTCAAGAAGGACATCGCCCGGATCTACACCGTGGTGCGCGAGCGCGAGCTCGGCATCCGCGCCACCCCGGGTGACAACAACGACAACGAGGACGGTGCTCAGTGAGTGAGCAGTCGAGCGAGCAGACGGTCGAGCAGACCGACGAGCGCAACGCCCGCAAGGTCCGTGAGGGCCTGGTCGTCAGCGACAAGATGGACAAGACCGTGGTCGTGTCCGTCGAGGACCGTGTGAAGCACAAGCTCTACGGCAAGGTCCTCCGTCAGACGGCGCGGCTCAAGGCGCACGACGAGAACAACGAGTGCGGCATCGGCGACCGTGTCCAGATCATGGAGACCCGGCCCCTGTCGGCGACCAAGCGCTGGCGCCTGGTCAAGATCCTGGAGAAGGCCAAGTGATCCAGCAAGAGTCCCGGATGAAGGTCGCCGACAACACCGGCGCCAAGGAGATCCTGTGCATCCGTGTGCTGGGTGGCTCCGGTCGTCGCTACGCCGGCATCGGTGACACCATCGTGGCCACGGTCAAGGACGCGATCCCCGGCGGCAACGTCAAGAAGGGCGACGTCGTCAAGGCCGTCATCGTGCGCACCGTCAAGGAGCGTCGCCGTGCCGACGGTTCCTACATCAAGTTCGACGAGAACGCCGCGGTGATCCTCAAGGCCGACGGCGAGCCGCGCGGCACGCGCATCTTCGGCCCGGTGGGTCGCGAGCTGCGCGAGAAGCGCTTCATGAAGATCATCTCGCTGGCGCCGGAGGTGCTGTGATGACCGACAAGACCCCCAGCGGTGGGCCCAAGTCCCTTGGCATCAAGAAGGGTGACACCGTCAAGGTGATCGCCGGCCGCGACAAGGGCGCCGAGGGCAAGGTCATCAGCGTGCTCCGCGAGGAGCAGCGGCTGATCGTCGAGGGCGTCAACCGCGTCAAGAAGCACACCAAGGTCGTCAACCAGGGCGGCCGGGCCGGCAACACCGGCGGCATCATCACCGCCGAGGCGCCGATCCACGTCTCCAACGTCATCCTCGTCGAGGGCGACGGGGTGACCCGGCTGGGCTACCGCCGCGACGTGGTCACCAAGCGCCGTCCCGACGGCTCGACGTACGCCGCCGAGCGCAGCGTGCGCATCTCCCGCAAGACCGGCAAGGACATCTGAGGTACCCCATGACTGACACCGCCACCGAGGCGACCGAGACCACCGACGCACCGTCGGCGCGCAGCCGCTCCGCGGCCGTGACCCCTCGGCTCAAGACGCGCTACCGCGAGGAGATCGTCCCCGCGCTGCGCAGCGAGTTCGAGATCGCCAACGTCATGGACGTCCCCGGCCTGGTCAAGATCGTGGTCAACATGGGCGTGGGCGAGGCCGCCCGCGACTCCAAGCTGATCGAGGGCGCCATCCGCGACCTCACTGTGATCACCGGCCAGAAGCCGCTGGTGACCAAGGCCCGCAAGTCCATCGCCCAGTTCAAGCTGCGCGAGGGCATGCCGATCGGCGCGCACACCACGCTGCGCGGCGACCGGATGTGGGAGTTCCTCGACCGCCTGCTCTCGCTCGCACTGCCGCGCATCCGAGACTTCCGTGGCCTCTCGCCGCGCCAGTTCGACGGCAACGGCAACTACACCTTCGGTCTGACCGAGCAGGTCATGTTCCACGAGATCGACCAGGACAAGATCGACCGCTCGCGGGGCATGGACATCACCATCGTGACCACCGCGAAGAACGACGACCAGGGGCGGGCGCTGCTCAAGCAGCTCGGCTTCCCCTTCGCAGAGCGCTGAGGTAGGAGCGAGTAATGGCTAAGACAGCACTGAGGGTCAAGGCGGCCCGCAAGCCCAAGTTCGCGGTGCGTGGCTACACGCGCTGCCAGCGCTGCGGTCGCCCCAAGGCCGTCTACCGCAAGTTCGGCCTGTGCCGGATCTGCCTGCGGGAGATGGCCCACCGCGGCGAGCTCCCCGGCGTCACCAAGTCGAGCTGGTAACCACCCCAAACCACCAAGGCACAGCCATCACACGTCACAGGTCCCGCGCGGAAACCAGGCGAGAAGGAACACCAACACCATGACGATGACCGACCCGATCGCGGACATGCTCACCCGTCTGCGCAACGCCAACCAGGCCTTCCACGACTCCGTGTCGATGCCGCACAGCAAGATCAAGGAGGGCGTGGCCGAGATCCTCCAGCAGGAGGGTTACATCACCTCCTTCGAGGTTGCCGAGCCCGGCGAGGGCGAGGTCAGCAAGACGCTGACGATCACCCTCAAGTACGGCCGCAACCGCGAGCGCTCGATCGCCGGCGTCCGCCGGGTCAGCAAGCCCGGCCTGCGCGTCTACGCCAAGCACACCGGGCTGCCCAAGGTCCTCGGTGGTCTCGGTGTCGCGATCATCTCGACCAGCCAGGGTCTGCTGACCGACCGCAAGGCCAACAAGTTGGGCGTGGGTGGGGAAGTCCTCGCCTACGTCTGGTGACGAGAGAGACCAGGAGGAAGAACAGCAATGTCGCGAATCGGCAAGCTCCCCGTCCCGGTCCCCTCGGGGGTTGACGTGGCCATCGACGGACCGCTGGTGACGGTGAAGGGTCCCAAGGGCACCCTGAGTCACACCGTGGCCGCTCCGATCGTCGTCGAGAAGGGTGACGGCGGCGTCCTCGACGTCAAGCGCCCTGACGACGAGCGGACCAGCAGGTCGCTGCACGGCCTGACCCGGACGCTGGTCAACAACATGGTCGTCGGGGTCACCGAGGGCTACGAGAAGAAGCTCGAGATCGTCGGCGTGGGTTACCGCGTGCTCTCCAAGGGCCCGACGCAGCTCGAGTTCCAGCTCGGCTACAGCCACCCGATCATCTTCGACGCCCCGGACGGCATCACGTTCGCCGTCGAGAGCCAGACCAAGCTCGGTGTCCAGGGCATCGACAAGCAGCTCGTCGGCGAAGTCGCCGCGAACATCCGCAAGCTCCGCAAGCCCGAGCCCTACAAGGGCAAGGGCGTGCGCTACGCCGGCGAACACGTCCGACGCAAGGTCGGAAAGGCAGGCAAGTGACATGGCGATCTCGCTGAAGAACCGCAAGCACACGCACGCCCGGACCAGGTCCCGGCTGCGGCGACAGGTGCGAGGCCGCAAGAAGGTCGCAGGCACCGAGGAGCGGCCGCGTCTGGTCGTCACCCGGTCGTCCAAGCACATCACCGTCCAGGTGGTCGACGACCTCCAGGGCCGCACGCTGGCCTACGCCTCCACCATGGAGGCCGACCTGCGCGCCGGCTCGGGCGACAAGACCGCCAAGGCGAAGGCCGTCGGCGAGCTCGTCGCCCAGCGGGCCAAGGCTGCCGGCATCGAGGGCGTCGTCTTCGACCGTGCCGGACACAAGTACCACGGCCGGATCGCCGCACTGGCGGACGCCGCTCGCGAAGGTGGGCTCAAGTTCTGATGACTCACTTCGACAGCAACACCACGACGTACGAGATGGAGACCCAGGCATGAGCGGACCGCAGCGCGGAGCCCGTACCGGCGGTGGTGACCGCCGCGGCGGTCGCGACGACCGTCGCGGTGGCCAGGAGAAGAGCCAGTACCTCGAGCGCGTCGTCGCGATCAACCGCGTCGCCAAGGTCGTCAAGGGTGGTCGGCGCTTCAGCTTCACCGCCCTGGTCGTCGTCGGCGACGGCGACGGCATGGTCGGTGTCGGCTACGGCAAGGCCAAGGAGGTGCCGGCCGCCATCGCCAAGGGCGTGGAGGAGGCCAAGAAGGCGTTCTTCCGGGTGCCTCGCATCCAGGGCACCATCCCGCACCCCGTCCAGGGCGAGAAGGCCGCGGGCGTCGTCATGCTGCGCCCGGCCGCTCCCGGTACCGGTGTGATCGCCGGTGGTCCGGTGCGCGCCGTGCTGGAGTGCGCCGGCATCCACGACATCCTGAGCAAGTCGCTCGGCTCGTCCAACCAGATCAACATCGTGCACGCCACCGTCGAGGCGCTGCGGATGCTGGAGCAGCCCGAGGACGTCGCCGCTCGTCGCGGCCTCACGATCGAGCAGGTCGCCCCGGCGGCCCTGCTCCGGGCCCGTGACGAGGGCAAGGCGGCTGCCGCTGCCGCACCCGCGGAGGTGACCGTCTGATGGCGCAGCTCAAGGTCCAGCAGAAGAAGTCCACCATCGGCTGCAAGGCCAACCAGCGCGAGACCCTGCGCACGCTCGGTCTCAAGCGGATCGGCGACGTGGTCGTCAAGGAGGACCGCCCGGAGATCCGGGGCATGGTCCACACCGTCCGTCACCTCGTGACGGTCGAGGAAGTGAACTAGTCACATGACTCTCAAGTTGCACCACCTGCGCCCCGCCCCGGGGGCCAAGACCGCGAAGACCCGCGTGGGTCGCGGTGAGGCCTCCAAGGGCAAGACCGCGGGCCGTGGCACCAAGGGCACCAAGGCCCGCTACCAGGTCCCGGCGTCGTTCGAGGGTGGACAGATGCCCATCCACATGCGGCTGCCGAAGCTCAAGGGCTTCAAGAACCCGTTCAAGGTCGAGTTCCAGGTCGTCAACCTCGACCGGATCAGCGAGCTGTTCCCCGAGGGTGGCGACGTGACCGTCGCCGACCTGGTCGCCAAGGGCGCCGTCCGCAAGAACGAGCCGGTCAAGGTGCTCGGCCAGGGCGAGGTCTCGGTGAAGGTCAACGTCTCGGCCAACGCCTTCTCGGCTTCGGCCCAGGAGAAGATCGCGGCCGCCGGGGGAACCACCACCGTCGTCTGAGACGTTCCTGAGACGTTGTTAGGCTGACCCTCGGTCCTCGGGGGCCGGCGGCCGGCGCCGAATCGCCGCGGATCAAACGGTTGAAGGGGTAGGAATCTCGTGCTGAAGGCGTTCGTGAACGCGTTCCGGACCCCGGACCTGCGGCGCAAGCTGCTGTTCGTCCTGTTGATCGTCGTGGTCTTCCGGGCCGGCTCTCAGATCCCCGCGCCGGGCGTCAACGTCGCCAACGTGCAGTCCTGCCTCAACGACCAGGACAGCGGGATCTACAACCTGATCAACCTGTTCAGCGGCGGCGCGCTGCTCCAGCTGACGATCTTCGCGCTGGGGATCATGCCCTACATCACCGCGAGCATCATCCTGCAGCTGCTGGTGGTGGTGATCCCGCGGCTGGAGGCCCTCAAGAAGGAGGGCCAGTCCGGCCAGACCAAGATCACGCAGTACACGCGCTACCTCACGCTCGGCCTCGCGCTGCTCCAGGCCACCGGCATCGTGGCCCTGGCCCGCTCGGGCAACCTCCTGCAGAACTGCCCCAAGGATCTCCTGCACAGCAACGACACCCAGACCTTCCTGGTCATGGTCGTCACCATGACCGCCGGCACCGCGGTGATTATGTGGCTCGGCGAGCTCATCACCGAGCGTGGCGTCGGCAACGGCATGTCGATCCTCATCTTCTGCCAGGTCATCGCCACCTTCCCGAGCGCGATGTGGCAGGTCGCCCAGCAGCAGGGCCCGTGGACCTTCGGCGTCGTGCTCGTCATCGGGCTCGTCATCGTCGCCGCGGTCATCTTCATCGAGCAGGCCCAGCGCCGGATCCCCGTCCAGTACGCCCGCCGGATGGTCGGCCGCAAGATGTTCGGGGGCTCCTCGACCTACATCCCGCTCAAGGTCAACCAGGCCGGCATCATCCCGGTCATCTTCGCGTCCTCGCTGCTCTACCTGCCCGCGATGGCGGTGCAGTTCAACCAGAACAGCGACTCGAAGTGGATCGAGTGGGTCAGCAGGTACTTCGTCACCGGCGACCACCCGTTCTACATGGCCCTCTACTTCGGGCTCATCGTGTTCTTCACCTACTTCTACGTCTCGATCACCTTCAACCCTCAAGAGGTGGCCGACAACATGAAGAAGTACGGCGGCTTCATCCCCGGGATCCGGGCGGGCAAGCCGACCGAGGACTACCTGTCCTACGTCCTGTCCCGCATCACTGCGCCAGGAGCTGTCTACCTCGGTCTCGTTGCCCTGATCCCGTTGATCGCGCTCGTGCTGATCAACGCGAACCAGAACTTCCCCTTCGGCGGCACCTCCATCCTCATCATGGTCGGCGTTGCCCTCGACACCGTGAAGCAGATCGAGAGCCAGCTCCAGCAGCGCAACTACGAAGGGTTCCTTCGTTGAGGCTTCTGATCATGGGTCCGCCCGGTGCCGGGAAGGGGACCCAGGCGAAGTACGTCGCCGACCACTTCAAGATCCCGGCGATCTCCACCGGGGACATCTTCCGCGCCAACGTCTCGCAGGGCACGCCCTTGGGGGTCGAGGCCAAGCGCTTCATGGACGCGGGCGAGTATGTCCCTGACGAGCTCACCAACCTGATGGTGCGCAACCGGATCGACGAGCCCGACGCCATCGCCGGCTTCCTGCTCGACGGCTACCCGCGCACCGTCGCGCAGGTCGAGGAGCTCGACCGGATGGTCGAGTTCACCGGCCACCGCCTGGACGCCGTCGTCGCGCTGACCGTCGACGAGGACGCGGTCGTCGAGCGGCTACTGCGCCGCGCGGAGACCGACGGCCGGGCCGACGACACCGAGGACGTCATCCGCCGCCGGATGCAGGTCTACGCCGAGCAGACCGAGCCGCTGCTCGCCGTCTACCGCGGCCGCGGCATCCTCATCGAGGTCGACGGCATGGGCGAGGTCGACCAGGTGACGGAGCGGATCTTCTCCGCCCTCGACGACATCGTTGAGAGCTGAGCGCACTGCCCGTGTCAGACTGCTCCCGAAGAGGGGAGTATTCCTCCGCCGCGGGATCGTCAGCACGAGCGCAAGCTCCGGGCCCGCGGGTCATGGGCGCCGAAGTGGGCACCGATGGCGGAAGAGACCTCTGACGGTCCCCCGTCCCCTCACCCCGCCAGGAGTTCCCGCCCGTGGATGTCTCACCCCTCGTCTGGACCGTCACCATCTCGGTGACGACCGCCCTGCTGCTCATCGACGTGTTCGTCGTCGGCCGCCGCCCGCACGAGCCCAACACGCGTGAGGTCGCCCGGCACCTGGCGTTCTTCATCGGTCTGGCCATCGCGTTCGGCATCGGCATCTGGGTGTTCTACGGCGGCCGCTACGGCGGCGAGTTCTTCGCCGGCTGGCTGACCGAGTACTCGCTGTCGATCGACAACCTCTTCGTCTTCATCATCATCATGACCAAGCTGAAGGTGCCCCGGCAGTACCAGCAGACCGCCCTGCTGATCGGCATCGTCATCGCCCTGGTCATGCGCGGCATCTTCATCGGCGTCGGCGCGGCTGCGATCAACCAGTTCAGCTGGGTGTTCTACCTGTTCGGGCTGTTCCTGGTGTGGACCGCCTACAAGCTGGCCAAGGACGACGACCAGGACGGCGAGCACTACGACCAGCCGCGGATCGTGACCTACGCCCAGACCCACCTGCCGGTGACCGACAAGTGGAACGGCGTCAAGCTCTCGGTCAAGGAGAACGGCAAGCGGCTCTGGACCCCGATGTTCATCGTCGTGCTGTCGCTGGGCATGACCGACCTGCTGTTCGCCCTCGACTCGATCCCCGCGATCTTCGGTCTCACCCGCGAGCCGTTCCTCGTCTTCACCGCCAACATCTTCGCGCTGATGGGCCTGCGCCAGCTCTACTTCCTCATCGGCGACCTGCTGCAACGGCTCGTCTACCTCTCCTACGGGCTGGCCGTGCTGCTGGCGTTCATCGGCGTCAAGCTGATCCTGCACGCGATGCACGAGAACGAGCTGGGGTTCATCAACGGCGGTCACCACATCGAGTGGGCCCCGGAGATCCCGATCTGGTTCTCGCTGATCGCGATCGTCGGCATCCTGGGCGTCACCACCGTCCTCAGCCTCGCCAAGGACCGCAGGGACCGGACCGCGGCGGACAGGGCCTAGCCTGGACCTGTGAGGGTCGGGCTCGGAGCGCTGCTGCTCGGCCTGACCGCGCTCGTGGCCGCACCACCCGGCGCCGCCGCCCCGGAGCCCGGCGCCAAGGCCGTGGCCGAGCGGGTGGTCGGCGACGGCAGCCCCGGCTCCTGCACGTCCCGGGCGGTCGTGCGCGCGGTGAAGGCAGGCGGCTCGATCTCGTTCGACTGCGGCCCGGACCCGGTGACGATCGTGATGAGGCGGACCGCCAAGGTGGTCAACACCAACCCGGTGACGGTCATCGACGGCGGCGGGCTGGTGACCCTGAGCGGCGACGGCGAGCGCCGGATCCTCTACCAGAACACCTGCGATCCCAAGCAGGTGTGGACCACCGACCACTGCCAGGACCAGAAGGACCCGCTGCTGGTGCTGCGCGGGCTCCGGCTCGTCCGTGGAGACTCGACCGGGGAGACGGCCGAGGGCGGTGGGGGCGGTGCGCTGTTCGTGAGGGGCGGCCGGCTCAAGATCGTGGACAGCGAGTTCGACCGCAACCGCTGTGACCGCACCGGGCCCGACCTCGGTGGTGCCGCGGTGCGAGTGCTCAGCCACTGGTCGGCCAAGCCGGTGCGGGTGGTGCGCAGCACCTTCACCCGGGGCCGCTGCTCCAACGGGTCCGCGCTGAGCAGCATCGGGGTGTCCTGGCGGATCAGGGACAGCGTCTTCCGAGGCAACCGGGCCATCGGCCACGGAGCCAACCCGGCGCAACCCGGCACCCCGGGCGGCGGCAGCGGCGGCGCCATCTACCTCGACGGCAACAGCTTCACGCTGCGGCTCGACCGGGCGCTGATGGAGGGCAACAAGGCCCGCGAGGGCGGCGGCGCCATCTTCTTCGTCTCCAACGACCGCACCGGCACGATGACGCTGTCGGACTCCACGCTGAGGGACAACCCCAGCCTCGGCTTCGAGACCTACCCCGGGATCTTCTTCCTCGGCGCCAAGGCGTCCTTCATCAACGGGACGACGGTCGACAAGTACTAGTCGCGACTGGCCTGAACAGGCCATGGTGAACCGCAGAGCCGCCCATCTATGGTTCAAGTCGTTTGCTGTGACGGGGAGGGTGGCGTGCCGTTGCGCTTGTGCAGTCTTCGCTGGGTAATGTCCGGAGTTCTCGCCTTGGCTGTCGGACTGGTCATGCTCCCGGGCGCGGAAGTCGCCTATGCCTCCGAGGGCTATCGGCCGCCCGATACTCACCCGGCGACAGAAGCAACTGCGCGGGCGGCAGGAAAGGTACTCCTCTGCGAGTCGACGGGCTACGCATGTACGACCGGAGGATACGCGGGATCCGAGCCGTGGGGATATGCCGGCACCTGCTACGACTCCAAGAGTCGCAACCACAACTGCACAACCTACGCATACTTCAAGGTCCATAAGAACGGGTCGCGCAAACCTTCGAGTGCTTTGGGAAACGCGAACCAATGGGCAGTTAACGCCAAGGCCGACGGTTTCACCGTTGACAAGACGCCAGCTGTGGGCTCGGTGGCCCAGTGGAACTCCCAACACGTTGCTTACGTGGAGGTGGTGACCGCCGACTACATCGAAGTGACTGAAGACAACTGCTCCGTGTTCGTTGGGGGAAAACAGTACGGGCTGCGGACCCGTCGTTGGCGCATCCCAAGGGGATCGACTGCTTGGCCGAACCACTTCATCCACTTCAAGGATGTTGGGCCTGCGGCGACGGCGTCAGTCCTTGCGCCGATCACCGGTAATTGGGACGGGTATGCACCCTCCGGTGAGGGGTCGGACCTGCAGCCAGTGACGGGTGACTGGGATGGGGATGGGAAGTCCGATATCGGTCTTCGCCGGGTCTCAACCGGAATGTGGTATCTGAAGACCGGCCCGTCGTGGTCGGAGTCGACGGTGGCCTGGTCGTCGGGTGCGGGGACGGATCTGCAGCCGGTGACCGGTGATTGGGATGGCGATGGAAAGACGGACATCGGGCTGCGTCGGGTCTCGACCGGGACGTGGTACCTGAGGGCCGGTCCTGACTGGAGCCAGTCAACGGTGGCCTGGCCATCGGGGTCGGGCACTGATCTGGAACCGGTGACGGGTGATTGGGATGGTGACGGAAAGACCGATATCGGTCTGCGTCGGGTGTCGACGGGGATGTGGTACTTCAAGACCGGTCCGTCGTGGGCTCAGACGGTGTATGCCTGGGACTCAGGTCCGGGGGCGGATCTGCAGCCGGTGACGGGTGATTGGGATGGTGACGGAAAGACTGATATCGGTCTGCGTCGGGTGTCGACGGGGATGTGGTACTTCAAGACGGGTCCGTCGTGGGCTCAGACGGTGTATGCCTGGGACTCAGGTCCGGGGGCGGATCTGCAGCCGGTGACGGGTGATTGGGATGGTGACGGAAAGACTGATATCGGTCTGCGTCGGGTGTCGACGGGGATGTGGTACTTCAAGACGGGTCCGTCGTGGTCTCAGACGGCAACGCCATGGGACAAGCACCTCACATCGGATATCGGTCTGCGTCGGGTGTCGACGGGGATGTGGTACTTCAAGACGGGTCCCTCGTGGTCCCAGACGACCTACCCGTGGTCGTCAGGGGCGGGATCAGATCTACAGCCGGTGACCGGTGACTGGAACGGCGATGGGAAGACCGACATCGGGCTACGTCGCGTCTCGACCGGGATGTGGTATCTGAGAACGGGGCCGACGTGGTCGCAGTCGGTCGTGGAGTGGCCATCAGGCGCTGGTTCGGGCCTGGAGCCGGTGACGGGTGACTGGGACGGGGACGGGAGGACCGATATCGGATTGCGGCGGGTGTCGACTGGCACCTGGTACTTCCGTACGGGCTCGTCGTGGACGCAGTCGACGTATCCGTGGGCCGGAGGGACTGATCTTCAGCCGGTGACGGGTGACTGGGACGGAGACGGGAAGACTGACATCGGTCTGCGTCGGGTGTCGTCGGGGATGTGGTATCTCAGGACTGGCCCCACGTGGTCGCAGTCAACCGTCGCCTGGGGGTCTGGAAAGGGGACTGGGCTGCAGCCGGTGACCGGTGACTGGAATGGGGACAGGAAGGCCGATATCGGATTGCGCCGGGTCTCGACCGGCACGTGGTACTTCCGCACCGGTCCGTCGTGGTCGCAAACGACGTACGCCTGGCCGTCGGGAGCTGGGTGAGCCGTTCTCACGTCCAGGCGCGAGGAATGCCTGTCCGTTGCGAGTGGTTGTGACCGGGTGACCTCGATGCCCGCGCTGTCCGTCCTCGACCTGGTGCCCGTGCGCACCGACCAGACGAGCGCGGACGCCGTGGCCGCGACCCTGTCGCTGGCCCGGGTGGCCGACGGGCTCGGCTACCGGCGCTACTGGCTGGCCGAGCACCACAACATGCCGGCCGTGGCGGCGACCAACCCGCCCGTCCTCATCGGGCTGGTCGCGGGTGCGACCTCGCGGATGCGGGTCGGGTCGGGCGGGGTGATGCTGCCCAACCACGCACCGTTGGTCGTGGCGGAGCAGTTCGCGCTGCTCGAGGCGGCCTACCCGGGCCGGATCGACCTCGGCCTCGGCCGGGCGCCAGGCACGGACCCGGTCACGTCGTACGCACTGAGGCACGGCGCGGGTGGGGTCACCGACGAGGCGGTCAGTCGGTTCCCGGAGTACGTCGACAACATCCTGACGATGATGGAGCCGGCCGGTGCAGTGCTCAGCGTGGCCGGGCGCCGGCACACCCTCCGCGCCACGCCGGTCGCGACGTCGGTGCCGAGCATCTGGCTCCTTGGTTCCTCGGACTACTCGGCACGGGTGGCGGCGGAGAAGGGCCTGCCCTACGTCTTCGCCCACCACTTCTCCGGCAGCGGCACCGCGGAGGCGCTGGAGCTCTATCGCTCGACCTTCCGGCCCTCCGATGTCCTGGCCGAGCCGCGCACGTTCCTGACGGTCAACGCCGTCGTGGCCGAGAGCGCGGAGGAGGCGGAGCGCCGGGCGCTGCCCAACCTGCTGATGATGGTGGCCCTGCGGACCGGCCAGCCGCTCGGACCGCAGCTGCTGGTCGAGGAGGCCCAGAAGGAGGTGCAGGTCGACCTGCCCGAGCCGCACCGCGCCCTGGTCGCGCGGATGCGGGAGCGCTGGGTCATCGGGTCGCCGGAGGTGGCGCGCGCCCAGGTGGCCGACCTGGCGGCGGCGTACGGCGTCGACGAGGTGATGGTGCACCCGGTCGCCGGGGCCCATGTCGGCACCGAACCGGACCGGGGTCCGGCTCGCGAGGAGACGCTGACGCTCCTGGCGTCGTGACCGTCGGTCGAATTGGGGATTCCGGCCGGGACTGACTAGACTGGTCCGTCGGCCCAACATGGGTCTGTCTAGCGCTGCCTCACGGCTGCCCGGACGCGGACGTCTCGACTTCTCCAGGGTCTTGACGCGAGCGCCCGGCGAGGTGCGCGAGCGGGCTCCGTGAGGTCCACGCCCCGCGCTCCTCGGAGCAGAGGGCGGCGGTTCCCGGGCCAAACGGTAGACAACCAGGCAACGCAACGGATTGTGGAGGACATGCCGAAGAAAGAAGGCGTGATCGAGATCGAGGGCACCGTCGTGGAGGCCCTCCCCAACGCAATGTTCCGCGTGGAGCTGAGCAACGGGCACAAGGTTCTCGCCCACATCAGCGGCAAGATGCGCCAGCACTACATCCGGATCCTCCCCGAGGACCGCGTGGTGGTGGAGCTCTCGCCGTACGACCTCACCCGGGGTCGCATCGTCTACCGGTACAAGTAAGCGCACCTGCCAGCCGAAAGCGAGTCCTTCGACATGAAGGTCAACCCGAGCGTCAAGCCCATCTGTGACAAGTGCAAGGTGATCCGTCGCCACGGCCGCGTCATGGTGATCTGCGAGAACCCGCGTCACAAGCAGCGCCAAGGCTGAACAGCACAGCGCTGCAGCACCACCACAACTGAACAACCCACATCGTGATCGCTAGCCAGGGGAGTCCCTGGTGAAGCCACCTCCGGAGCAGACGGCCGGAGCCCGACCGAGGCAGGCACGGGACGCGTCACGACCGACACCGCTGCGAACCACGTAAGGAAACCCGCCACATGGCACGCCTCGTTGGTGTGGATCTCCCGCGCGACAAGCGCATCGAGATCGCACTCACCTACATCTACGGCATCGGCCGTACCCGCGCCCAGCAAGTGCTCGCCGCGACCGGGGTCGACCCGAACGCCCGCGTCCACGAGCTGGGCGACGCCGAGCTGGTCAAGCTCCGCGACGAGATCGAGTCCAACTTCAAGATCGAGGGTGACCTCCGTCGAGAGGTCCAGGCCGACATCCGTCGCAAGATCGAGATCGGCTCCTACCAGGGCCGCCGTCACCGCCAGGGCCTGCCGGTCCGCGGTCAGCGCACCAAGACCAACGCTCGCACCCGCAAGGGCCCGAAGCGCACCGTTGCCGGCAAGAAGAAGGCGAAGTGATCTAGAAGATGCCTCCCAAGACACGCGCGACCGCCAAGAAGGTGCGTCGCAAGGAGAAGAAGAACATCGCTCAGGGCGAGGCCCACATCAAGAGCACGTTCAACAACACGATCGTGACGATCACCGACCCCACGGGTGCGGTCATCGCCTGGGCGTCGGCCGGCACCGTCGGCTTCAAGGGCTCCCGCAAGTCCACCCCGTTCGCCGCGCAGATGGCCGCCGAGGCAGCCGGTCGCCGGGCCATGGACCACGGCATGAAGAAGATCGACGTCTTCGTCAAGGGCCCGGGTTCGGGCCGCGAGACCGCGATCCGGTCCCTGGGTGCGATCGGCCTCGAGGTCGGCACCATCCAGGACGTCACCCCCACCCCCCACAACGGCTGCCGCCCGCCCAAGCGCCGGCGCGTCTGACCTCGAGACAAAGGAGAGACTGACATGGCCCGTTACACCGGACCCATGACCAAGAAGTCGCGCCGTCTCGGTGTCGACCTCGTCGGTGGCGACGCTGCGTACGAGAAGCGTCCCTACCCGCCCGGCCAGCACGGCCGCGCGCGGATCAAGGAGAGCGAGTACCGCTCGCAGCTCCAGGAGAAGCAGAAGGCCCGCTACACCTACGGCATCCTCGAGCGCCAGTTCCACAACTACTACGTGGAGGCGTCGCGTCGCCAGGGCAAGACCGGCGACAACCTGCTCCAGCTGCTGGAGTGCCGTCTCGACAACGTGGTCTACCGCGCCGGCTTCGCCCGGACCCGCCGCCATGCCCGCCAGCTGGTGACCCACGGTCACTTCCTGGTCAACGGCAAGAAGGTCAACATCCCGTCCTACCAGGTGACCGCCCACGACGTGATCGACGTTCGGGAGAAGTCGCTGGAGATGACCCCGTTCATCGTGGCGCGCGAGACCCACGGCGAGCGGCACGTGCCGGCGTGGATGGAGGCGCTCCCCAACCGGATGCGCATCCTCATCCACCAGCTCCCGGTGCGCGCGCAGATCGACCTTCCGGTCCAGGAGCAGCTCATCGTCGAGTTCTACTCGAAGAAGTAGTCACCGCACGTCTTCCGTTCGCCGCCACCGCAACATCTGGGCCTGTCATATATCGGGTAGGTCCGGGAAGGAAAACCAGTGCTCATCGCACAGCGCCCCACCCTGTCGGAGGAGTCCGTCGACGAGTTCCGTTCGCGGTTCGTCATCGAGCCGCTGGAGCCCGGCTTCGGCTACACGCTCGGCAACTCGCTGCGCCGTACCCTCCTCTCGTCGATCCCCGGTGCCTCGGTCACGAGCATCCGGATCGACAGCGTCCTCCACGAGTTCTCGACCATCGAGGGCGTCAAGGAGGACGTCACCGAGGTGATCCTCAACCTCAAGGGCCTCGTCGTCTCCTCCGAGCACGACGAGCCGGTGACCATGTACCTGCGCAAGTCCGGCGCCGGTGAGGTCACCGCCAGCGACATCCAGCCGCCGGCCGGAGTCGAGGTGCACAACCCCGACCTCAAGATCGCGACCCTGTCCGACAAGGGCTCCCTCGACATGGAGCTCGTCGTCGAGCGTGGCCGCGGCTACGTCTCGGCGGTGCAGAACAAGGGCATGGACAACGAGATCGGCCGGATGCCGGTCGACTCGATCTACAGCCCGGTCCTCAAGGTGACCTACAAGGTCGAGGCCACTCGTGTGGAGCAGCGGACCGACTTCGACAAGCTCGTCATCGACGTCGAGACCAAGCCGTCGATCCGTCCCCGCGACGCGATCGCCTCGGCCGGCAAGACGCTCGTCGAGCTCTTCGGCCTGGCGCGTGAGCTCAACGTCGAGGCCGAGGGCATCGACATCGGCCCGTCGCCGGTCGACGAGCAGCTGGCCGCCGACCTGGCGCTGCCGGTCGAGGACCTGCAGCTCACCGTCCGCTCCTACAACTGCCTCAAGCGCGAGGGCATCCACACTGTGGGTGAGCTCATCAGCCGCTCGGAGCAGGACCTGCTCGACATCCGCAACTTCGGTGCGAAGTCGATCGACGAGGTCAAGGCCAAGCTGGTCGAGATGGGCCTGTCCCTCAAGGACAGCGCGCCCGGCTTCGACCCGCACGCGGCCCTGGCGGCGTACGGCGATGACGATGACGACGCCTTCGTGGAGGACGAGCAGTACTGATCCGGGTTTCCCGTAACAGCAGCATCTACCCCGGTACCTGACACGGCCGGGGAGAAACGAGAGAAGCAATGCCCACTCCCAAGAAGGGTGCCCGCCTCGGCGGCAGCCCGTCCCACCAGCGGCTGATCCTGTCCAACCTCGCCACGGCGCTGTTCGAGCACGGCCGGATCACCACCACCGAGACCCGGGCCCGCACGCTGCGCCCGGTGGCGGAGAAGCTGATCACCAAGGCCAAGAAGGCCGAGCTCGGCACTGTCGAGAGCCTGCACCACCGGCGCGAGGTCCTGAAGACCATCCGCGACAAGTCGGTCGTGCACACCCTCTTCACCGAGATCGGCCCGAGCTTCGCCGACCGCCCGGGTGGCTACACCCGGATCACCAAGATCGGTCCGCGCAAGGGCGACAACGCCCCGATGGCGGTCATCGAGCTGGTGACCGAGAAGTACGACCCCAAGCCCGCGCGCACCAAGGCCAAGAAGACCGAGGAGCCCAAGCAGGCTGCTCCGGTCGAGGAGGCCGAGGTCGTCGACGAGGGAGCCGAGGCTGAGGTGGACGGCCCGACCGAGCTCACCGAGGAGGCGTCGCCCGAGGAGAGCGTCGTCGCCGAGGAGCAGCCGGTCGAGGACGAGGCGCCCGCTGAGGACGCTGCCGAGGAGTCCGACGAGGACGCCGACAAGGCCTGACCAAGCAGCACCCCACTGGACCCGCCCCGAGCTCATCGGGCGGGTCAGTGGCTATTTGAGGTGGCTACTTGAGGTGGGCGAGCAGCTCGGCGGCGTCCACGCTGCGCGGCTCGGCGCCGCGTCGGGCCAGGTCGTGGACCGTCTCGAGCAGCAGCGCGTTGACCGGCGTCGGGATCCCGTGCAGCCGGCCCTGCAGGACGATCTCGCCGGTGAGGTAGTCGACCTCGGAGCCGTCGGCGCCGCGGGCCAGGCTCTGCCAGGTCGAGCCGCCCCGGGGCGGCTGGCCGCTCGGCCGCGGTTGGAGCGCGTCACCGCGGCGTTGCTCGTCGACCTCGGCGCTGACCACCGGGATGCCGGCGGTGCGCAGGGTCTCCTCGCCCTCTGCCTGGGCCCGCTCCGCGAGCTCGTCGGCGGCAGTCCCGGGCGCACAGGACGCGTCGACCGCGTTGCCCAGGTTCATCAGCAGCTTGCGGTGCTTCCACGCCATGATGTCGGGCCGCACCTCGGAGCCGAACCCCGCCGTCCCCAGGTCGGCGGCCACCGCCGCACAGAGGTCGTCCGTGCCTCCCGGGACCCGGCCGAGGTCCAGCATCCCCGGCACCGGGTGGCACTTCTGGACGACGACCCCCGGTTCGAGGTGGGTCGACGGCAGCATCACCAGCACGCCGTAGGTCCTGGCGAAGCGCCGCAATGCCTCGGCCTCGTTGGCCACGCCGTTCTGGGCGGTGAGCACGGGCGTGTCCGGCGGGGCGTGGCGGACCAGGTCGGCGAGGACGACGGGTGTGTGCTGCGACTTCACGGCCACCACGACCACGGTGTCATCGGTCCATGCGACGTCGGCGGCAGTGTCCGTGGCCGGTGCGTCCACGACGTACGTCGCCGCATAGGTGTCGAGGGTGAGGCCGCGCGCCTGGATCGCGGCGAGGTGGTCCCCGCGCGCCAGGAGGGTGACGTCGTGGCCGGTGCGGTGCAGATGACCTGCGATGACCCCGCCGACCGCGCCGACGCCATAGACGACGTAGCGCACCAGTCGCTACATCCGGGTGGGTCGGTTAGCCCGGACGATCATCCAGGCCATCACGGCGGTGCCCGACAGCAGCAGCACGAGACCGATCGCGCTGACCACCGTCTCCTCGAAGTAGAGGCCGATGGCGACGAGGGCGGCACCGGCGACGAAGTCACCGGCCGCCATCCACTTGAACAGCGTGGTGAGCTGCTGGGGGCTCATCGAGCTCGAGGGGGAGGGAGGCGGCATGGCCGGATCGGACATGCTCCGATCATGTCACTGACTCCTGCCAGACTGCCGTCATGGATCGCGACGTTCTGGTGGTGGGGGAGTCCCTCGTCGACATCGTGGCGACGTTGAGCGGTGCCCCGCACGAGTACGCCGGCGGCAGCGCCGCCAACGTGGCGGTGGCCCTGTCCCGCCTGGGACGGCCGGTGCGGCTGGCGACCAGCTTCGCGGCCGACGAGCACGGCCGGATGGTCGCCGACCACCTCGCGGCGGCGGGCGTGGAGCTCGCCTGCGACCCGGGCGCGGTCGAGCGGACCTCGACCGCGATGGCGACCATCGGCACCGCGGGCGCCGCGCGCTACACCTTCGACATCGACTGGCGCATCAACCCCGTCCCCGAGGACCCCGCGCCGCTCGTCGCCCACACCTGCTCCCTCGGCGCCGTGCTGTCTCCCGGCGCGGAGGACGTCGTCGCCCTGCTGGGCAGGCTCAGGGACCGAGCCACCGTCACCTACGACGTCAACGCCCGTCCGGCGGTGACCGGCACGGGCCCGGACGTCGTGGCCCGCGTCGAGCGGATGGTCGACGTGGCCGACCTGGTCAAGGCCAGCGACGAGGACCTCGAGGCGCTCTATCCGGAGCTCTCCACGACCGACGCCGCGGCCGCGCTGCTGGCGCGCGGACCGGCGGTGGTCGTCGTGACCCGCGGGGCCGACGGTGCCCTGTGGCTCGACCGCGAGGGCCCCGTGGAGGTCGCGTCCCGCCGGGTGACGGTGGCGGACACCATCGGGGCCGGTGACACCTTCGGCGCGGGGCTGGTCGACGCCCTGTGGGAGCGCGGCCGGCTCGGCGCGGAGCATCGCGAGGAGCTGCGGTCCCTCGACCGTGCGGAGGTCGTCGAGGTGCTCGAGCACGCTGCCCGCGCCGCCGCGGTCACGGTCTCGCGCCCGGGGGCCGACCCGCCCTGGAAGCACGAGCTGGTCCAAGGCGCCTGACACCGGCACCCGTCGGGCACCGACACACCCCGAATACCCTTCGTCCGTGCGGTTACGCCTGGATGTCGCCTACGACGGTGCGGAGTTCCGCGGGTGGGCGGCGCAGCCGGGGCTACGAACGGTCGAGGGCGAGCTGTCCGTGGCGCTCACGACGGTGCTGCGGGTGCCAGCGGTCGCGCTGGTCTGCGCCGGCCGCACCGATGCCGGCGTCCATGCGCGCGGTCAGGTGGTGCACGTCGACCTCGACGGGCTGCCCGAGGGCGCCGCCGCGCTCGTACGCCGGCTCAACGGCGTCCTGGCCGGGGACCTGCGGGTGCGCCGCGCGGCCGAGGCGCCACCCGGGTTCGACGCCCGGTTCTCCGCGGTCTGGCGGCGCTACGCCTACCGGGTGGCTGACGACGCGGCCGCGGTCGACCCGCTCACGCGTGGGCACGTGCTGTCCTGGCCGCGACCGCTGGACGTCGACGCGATGGGGGCCGCCTCGAGCGCGCTCGTCGGTCTCCATGACTTCGCGGCGTTCTGCAAGCAGCGCGAGGGAGCCACGACGACCCGGACGTTGCTGGACCTGGCGTGGACCCGGGACCCCGACGGGGTGGTCGAGGCCGGGGTGCGGGCCGACGCGTTCTGCCACAGCATGGTGCGCGCGCTGGTGGGCTGTCTGCTCGCCGTCGGCGAGGGGCGACGCCCCGTCGGCTGGCCGGCCGAGGTCCTGGCGGCGGGGCGGCGGGACTCCGCGGTGACCGTGGCGCCGCCGCACGGGCTGACCCTCGAGGAGGTCGGCTATCCGCCGGACGCCGAGCTCGCCGCGCGCGCCGAGGTGACGAGGGCCCGTCGTGACTGACCCAGTGCCAGATCACTACTTCACCGCGGATCCGTCGGTGCCCTTCGAGCGTGAGCCTTTCGAGGTCTCGGTGTGGGGTCACGACCTCGCGCTCGTCAGCGGGTCGGGCGTGTTCTCGCGAGGGCGGCTCGACCCCGGCACGGCGGTCCTGTTCCGGGAGACCTCACCGCCTGCGGGTGGGCGGATCCTGGACCTCGGGTGCGGCTACGGGGTGATCGGGCTCGCCATGGCGGCCGCCGTCCCCTCCGCGGTGGTGACTGCCGTGGACGTCAACGAGCGGGCGGTGCTCCTCGCCAACGAGAACGCCGCGGCGCTGGGCCTGGCCGGCCGGTTCACGGCCTCCACGCCCGAGGCGGTCGACCCCGCCGCGACGTACGACGAGATCTGGTCGAACCCGCCGATCCGGGTCGGCAAGGCGGCCCTCCACGACCTGCTGCTCACCTGGCTGCCGCGCCTGGCCCCGGGCGGCCGGGCGGTCATGGTCGTCGGCAAGAACCTCGGCGCGGACTCGCTCCAGCGCTGGCTCGGGGATCAGGGCTGGCCTACCGAGCGGCTGGCCAGTGCGAAGGGCTTCCGGGTGCTGGAGACGCGGCGGGCCCGGTGACCGGTCCGGTCAGTCGTTGATCGCCTCGACGCCCTGCCGGTCGAGCTCGGCGAGACGGTCGCGCATGTGCTGGAGGACCTCCGGAGGGTGCCCTTCCCAGTGCACGACCTCGGCGACGACGCGCAGCGGGTCACGCGTGCGGTAGGAGCGGGTGATGTTGCCGGGGAACTTCTGGTCGGTGAGGTTGGGGTCGTCCTCGAAAGCGCCGGTCGGCTGGACCAGGAAGATCCGTCCGGGCGCGTCACCCAGCGCCAGCTCGGCGCCCCACACGGCGGCGTCCAGCGTGCCGGTGAGGTAGACGAAGTTCGCCGTCTGCTGCGTGCCGAAGTTGGAGTCGCGGCCGGCCTCGATCAGGTCGCCGACCGAGAGGTCGGCCTTGGTGCCGTGGAAGAAGGGCCCGGGGTCGTCGGCGCCCAGGCGGGACGGGTCGAGGGTCATGACTCGACCCTAGATGGGCGTCAGCGGGACGTCAGTGGTTGCGCAGCGCGCTGATCAGCTGCTTCTTGCTCATGCTCGACCGGCCCTCGATGTCGAGCTCGCCGGCGCGCTTGCGGAGCTCGTCGACCGTCCAGTCGTCGTAGGAGCCGGACTCGCCGCCCTTCTTGCCGACCTTGGAGCGGGACGTGTTGGCGGCCGCGTTGGCGATCCGCGCAGACTTCTCCTTGCTGTTGCCCTGGTCGCGGAGCTCCTCGTAGAGATCCGGGTCCTTGACGCTGGGTCCGGGTGTCTTCTTGGCTGGCATGCCTGTTCGGTAGCCGGGTGGCCACAGATCAAACCGGCTGCCCCGCCGGCACCGTGGTCCGGGCGAGGTAGCGCTCGGCCCCCCGGGAGGACGGGTGGATCCCGATCGCGGCGAGCACCACGATCGCCGCGATGACCAGCCAGCCCTGGGCGCCCCACTCCATCGCCAGGAACGTGTACGCCGCGGGCGCCCACACCGAGCCCAGGGTGAAGCCGAGCTGGGACACGCCCTGGTACTCACCGCGCCGCGCCGGGTCGGAGAGCTCGGCCTGGAGACCCCACTCGCCGGCGGAGGAGAACAGCTCGGCGCCGGTCACGGTGACGTGACCGAGCCAGACCAGGGCGATGGTGACCCAGCCGACGGTGTCGTGGGTGACCAGCACGATGCCGCAGGAGAGCACGAAGAAGAAGGCGCCGCGGCGCTGGGCGCGCAGCGAGTCGGCAACGCTGACCACGCCGCGGGCCGCGGCGACCTGGAGGGCGACCGCCATCACGGTGTTGGTGCCGAAGAGCCAGGCCAGCAGCACCCGCGGGGCGTCGGTCTCCTCGACCAGCCACAGCGGGATGACGACGTTGAGCAGCACCTGGTGGGTGGCGAGCACGCCGCCGCAGACGGACATCAGCAGGTAGCCGCGGTTCTTGAGCGCGCTCTCGCGGCCCTCGTGGTCGACGAGCGCCTCGAGGGCCGTCTCGTGCTCCGCGTGCACGGTCGTGCGCGGCAGTCGCGAGACCAGCACGGCGTTGAGCAGCAGGAGCCCGGCCGTGATGACCGGCACCAGCCGGATCACGCCGTCGTCGTTCGTCGCCAGGGCGACGCCCGCGAGCAGCGCGCCAAGCGTGTAGCCGACGTTGCGGGCGGCCCGGAAGTAGGCGTTGGACGAGACCCGCTCCTCGCGCGGGAAGATGTCGAAGCGGTAGGCGTTGCGCGCCGACCGGCTGGTCGTGCTCACCAGCTCGAGGGCGATCATCATCGCGACGAACGTGGCCATCCCGCCGACGGCCAGCCAGACCAGGTAGAGCGCGGCCTCGAGCGCGGAGGCGGCCGCCCAGACCCGCTTGGCGCCGAAGCGGTCGCTCAGCTTGCCGAGCGGGACGGCGAGTCCGAACGTGACGACCCCCGCGATCGTCAGACCGAGCCCCACCTGCGCCGCCGACAGGCCCACGATCTGGGTGAAGAAGACCGCACTGCCGGTGAGGAAGACGCCGTCGCCGAACGCCGACAGCACCGACTGGCTGGAGAGGCGCCGGACCAGGGGGGTGGGCCCCGCCAGCCGGACGACCCGCTGCGGAAGGTATCTCGACATCAAGAAAACCCTAGGCCAGGAGGGCGATCAGGTGAAAGCGGATATCCCCGTCTCGGCGCGGCCGATCAACAGCTTCTGGATCTGCGACGTGCCCTCGTAGAGGGTCATCACCCGGGCGTCGCGAAGGTACTTCTGGGCGGGGTACTCGTCGACGTACCCGGCGCCGCCGTGCACCTGGATCGCCAGGTTGGCGGCGCGGACCGCGGCCTCGGAGGCGAAGAGCTTGGCCTTGGACGCCTCGGTGCGGAACGGCAGCCCACGGTCGACCAGGTCGGCGCAGCGCCAGACGAGCAGCCGCGCGGCGTCGGCGTCCACGGACATGTCGGCGATCATGTCCTGCACGAGCTGGAAGCCGGCGATCGGCCGGCCGAACTGGGTGCGCGCCAACGCATACTCGACCGAGGTCTCCAGACAGCCCTGCACGATGCCGACACAGCTGGCGCCGATGCCGAGGCGGCCCTTGTCGAGCGAGGTCATCGCGATCGTGAAGCCCTGGCCCTCCTCGCCGAGAAGAGCGGAGCCGGGCACGCGTACGTCGGTGAGGAAGAGCTCCGCGGTCGCCTGGCCGCGCAGGCCGAGCTTGCCCTTGATCTCGCGGGCCTCGAACCCGGGGGTTGCGGTGGGCACGAGGAACGCCGAGATGCCCTTGGGTCCGGGGCCACCGGTGCGCGCGAAGATGAGCGCGAGCTCGGCCCAGGTGCCGTTGGTGATGAACAGCTTCTGCCCGTTGATCACCCAGTCGTCGCCGGACCGCTGGGCCCGAGCGGCCAGGTTGCCCGCGTCGGACCCCACGTCCGGCTCGGTGAGCCCGAAGCAGCCGAGCGCCTCGGCGGACGCGATCCGCGGCAGCCACTCCTGCTTCTGCTCCTCGGTGCCGAAACCGAGGATCGACTTGCCGACCAGTCCGTTGGAGACCGAGACGATGCCGCGGAGCGAGGAGTCGGCGCGGCCGAGCTCCTCCATGGCCAGCGCGTAGGTCACGTAGTCGCCGCCGACGCCGCCGTACTCCTCCGGGATGGTCAGGCCGAAGAACCCTAGCTCGGCCATCTTGGGCAGGATCGCCAGGTCGACCGACTCGTCGCGGTCCCACTGGGCGCGGTGCGGCACGGCCTCGCGGTCCAGGAACTCGCGGGCCAGGGCCCGAAAGGCCAGCTGCTCGTCGGTCAGCGACAGGTCCATGTCAGGACTCCAGCTCGGCCAGGCCGGCCGCGACGATCAGGTCGAAGCCCTCGCCGATCCGGTCGAACCCGCCGCCGACCGTCTGGCCCTGGAGGTAGCGGTAGTGGATGCCCTCGAGGATCACGGCGAGCTTGAAGTAGGCCAGCGCCATGTGGAACCCCATGTCCCCGGGCTCCCGGCCGCTCGCCGCCGTGTACGCCGCCAGCTGGCCGGCGTTGTCGGGGTAGCCGTCAGCCGTGGCGACGTCGGACACCAGCTCGCCGGCGTCGGACCGCCCCAACGTCTCGTAGACGAGCATCAGGGCCAGGTCGGTGCGGGTGTCGCCCAGGGTCGCCATCTCCCAGTCGACGACGGCGTGGATCCGGTCGTCGTCGCCGACCAGGCAGTTGTCGAGGCGGTAGTCGCCGTGCACGATGCCCAACACGGACGACTCTCCGGCCACCGCGGGCGCCTGCTCCGTCAGCCGACGGTGCAGCTCGTCGGCCGCCGGGCGGTCCTGGGTCTTGGAGCCCTCCAGCTGCTGGCCCCAGCGGCGCACCTGACGCTCGAGGAAGCCGATCGGCCTGCCGAAGTCGGCCAGCCCGACCGCCTCCGGGTCCACCGCGTGAAGCCGAGCCAGCACGTCCACGAGCTCACCGGTGATGGCGACGGTGCGCTCGCGGCCGCGGGCCTCGAGCTCCGACGCACGTCGCAGCGCCACGCCGTCGACCCGCGACATGACGTAGAACGGAGCGCCCAGCACGTCGGGGTCGGCGCAGTGGGCGAAGGTCCGCGGCACCGGGACGTCGGTGTCGGCCAGGGCCGACATCGCCGTGAACTCGCGGCCCATGTCGTGGGCGGTGGCCTGGACGTGGCCGAGCGGGGGTCGCCGGACGATCCACCACGACATGCCGTCGGTGACCTCGTAGGTCAGGTTGGACTTGCCACCGGCGATCAGCCGCCCCGAGAGCTCGCCGGCGATCTCGCCGGGTCGCCGTGCGTCGTACCAGCGCCGGAAGGCCGCCAGGTCGAGGCCGGGGATGTCCGTGGCGCTCAGCTCGCTCATCCCAGCGCCCCCGTGTAGTCGTCGAGCTTTCCCTGCAGCCTGCGCATCCCGGCGAGCCAGCGGTCGGTGTCCGCGGCGCGGGCGGCGTAGTAGCCGCCGACCTCGGGGTGCGGCAGCACCAGGAACCGGTCGTCCTCGAGCGACCGCACCCAGGCGTCGGCGACCTGCTCCGGCGTGAGCGCCTCGTCGTGCGAGAGCAGGTCCTTGAGCGGACCGGCCTGCTCGAGCATCCGGGTCTGCACGCCCTGCGGGCAGATCGCCTGGACGGCGATCCCGCGGCCGCCGTAGGTCACCGACAGCCACTCCGCGAAGCCGACCGCGGCGTGCTTGGTCACGGAGTACGGCGCCGCCCCGATCATCGTGAGCAGGCCGGCGGCACTCGCGGTGACCACGAACCGGCCGCGCTCGCCGTCCCCTTCCTGGCCGTCCGCCAGCCAGCGCGGGACCAGCAGCCGGGCGGCCCGGACGTGGGCCATCACGTTGGTCTCGAGCATCGCCGCCCAGACCTCGTCGGGAGCCTGCAGGCTGTCGGGCTGGTCCGGGCTCACCGAGCGGTCGATGCCGGCGTTCGCGAGGTAGACGTCGATCCGCCCGAGGGTGTCTGTCGCCGCGTCGATCAGCGCGGCCACACCCTCGGCCGACGAGCAGTCGCCCGGAGCCGCGGTGGCGCCGATCTCGTCGGCCACCGCGGCGCAGGCCCCGGCATCGAGGTCGTTGACCACCACCCGCGCACCCTCGGCGGCCAGCCGGGACGCGAGCGCCCGGCCGATCCCGTGACCGGCGCCGGTCACCACGGCGCCCTTCCCCTGGAGATGGCTCACCCGGCCAAGAATGGCAGGGTGGGGGAGTGACCTACGACCCGGCTGCGGACCGCTACGAATCGATGACCTACCGGCACACCGGGCGGAGCGGGCTCCAGCTGCCTGTCATCTCGCTCGGCCTGTGGCAGAACTTCGGCACCGACCGGCCCGAGGAGACCCAGCGGGCGATCCTGCGGGGGGCTTTCGACCGCGGCGTGACCCACTTCGACCTGGCCAACAACTACGGGCCGCCCTACGGTCGCGCCGAGGAGAACATGGGCGTCTACCTGCGCGACGACTTCGCCGGGCTGCGCGACGAGCTGGTGATCTCGACCAAGGCGGGCTACGACATGTGGCCGGGCCCCTACGGTCAGGGCGGCGGGTCGCGGAAGTACGTGCTGGCGTCCCTCGACCAGTCGCTGTCGCGGATGGGGCTGGACTACGTCGACATCTTCTACAGCCACCGGTTCGACCCCGACACCCCGCTGGAGGAGACGATCGGCGCGCTCGACCACGCGGTGCGGGTCGGCAAGGCGCTGTACGTCGGCATCTCGTCGTACTCCGCGGAGAAGACCCGCGAGGCGGCTCTCATCGCGCGGGAGCTCGGGACGCCGCTGCTGATCCACCAGCCGTCCTACTCGATGCTCAACCGCTGGATCGAGGAGTCGCTGCTCGACGAGCTGGACGCGCAGGGCATGGGCTGCATCGTGTTCGGCCCGCTGGCCCAGGGACTGCTGACCGACCGCTACCTCGACGGCATCCCGCCGGACTCCCGGGCCGCCCGCGAGGGCTCATCGGTGCCGGGGGAGTCGTTCGACGAGACCACCCTGGCCCACGTGCGCCGGCTCAACGAGATCGCGCAGGGCCGCGGCCAGAAGCTCGCCCAGCTGGCGCTGCAGTGGGCGGTGCGCGACCCCCGGGTCACCTCCGCGGTCATCGGTGCGTCCTCTGTCGAGCAGCTCGACACCAACCTCGACGCGCTCTCCGGTCCGCCGCTCACCGACGACGAGCTCGCGGCCATCGACGCCGACGCGGTCGACGCCGGCATCAACATCTGGGCGAAGAGCTCGGCGCACTGAGGCGCGGCCGCCGGTGACTCACACCGGGCGGTGAGCCAGGCAGGTTTCTGTGCGGCGGAACTGTGTCCTGCTCACCGCCGCGTCCGGGACGACTCAGGCCGGCGGTGAGCCAGACAGGGTTTGGGGCGGCGTAACCGTGTCCTGCTCACCGCTCAGCGAGGGGACGCGGCGCCGCTCCCACGCCCCGCAGCCGACCATGACCAGCGCGGCCAGGACGGCGCCGGCCAGGATGTCGACGACGTAGTGCTCGGCGTAGTAGACGAGCGCGAACGACATCGCGAGCGGGTAGAGCACGAGCAGGAACCGCAGCGTCGAGCGCAGCCGCCAGATGCCGTGCATCGCCACGAGGAACGCGATGCCCGCGTGCAGGGACGGCATCGCGGCGACCGGGTTGCCGACGCCCTGGAGCACCAGGTCGAAGCGCCCCAGACCCAGGTCGGACCAGCCGCGGCCGGTGATGCGGGGCAGTGCGGCGTCGATGAGCCCGAGCTCGGAGGCCATCCACGGCGGGGCCATCGGGTAGGCGATGTAGACGACGAGCGCACCGAAGTTGATGGTCACGTAGCGGCGCATCCAGCGCAGCCACGCCTGGCGCTCGCGGACCCACAGCACCGCGGCGATGGTCAGGCCGGTCAAGAAGTGCGAGGCGTAGACGGTCGTGAGCAGGACGTCGTACCAGCGCGGGTGGCTGGACCGCACGCACGGTTCGCCGCAGAGCCGCTCCTGCAGCCACTCGGTCGGCAGCACCCCACCGAACATCCACTCGTCGAAGCGGATCGGCATCGTGTAGTGGACCGGGAGGCCGAGCTCGTCGGTCAGCCCGCGGCTGTAGAAGTAGACGACGAGGCCGACGACCGGCAACCACCAGTCCCGCAGGAAGCGCAGGTGGTAGCCCTTGGGCGCCTCGATGTGCCACATGATCGTGCCGAACCACAGCCACAGGAACACCTGGACGGTGTCGTTGGGGATGCCGAGGAAGGTGCTCCACAGCCCCAGCAGCAGGGCGTAGACCGACAGTGAGGCGACCCGCACCCAGGGCCGGGTCATCTGGCTCGGCTCGGTCGTGCGCTCCGGAGCGGACGTCGCGTCCGCCTCGAGCCCCTGGACCATGCGCGAACTCTATGTGGGGCCGTCAGTCGAGCGGGTCCAACGCGGCGTACGTCGTGGCCGCGGCGGCCAGCTCGCGGAGGTGGTGGCCGCCGTCGCCGAGCAGGTGGTCGAGCGCGGTCAGGTGCGCGGTGTACATGCCGACGGAGTACTCCATCGTCATCGCGATGCCGCCGTGGAGCTGGATCGCCTCCTGGCCGACGTGCCGGCCGGCCGTGCTCACCTGGAGCGACACACGCCGGGCCGCGTCGGCGACCTCGGCCGGGTCTGCCCCAGAAGTCAGACTCCGCGCGACGACCATCGTGGCCCAGTCGACCATCGAGTGGGTCAGCTCGAGCGAGACATACATGTCGGCCGCCCGGAAGGTCAGCGCCTGGAACGTCGACAGCGGTACGCCGAACTGCTTGCGGCTGCGGAGGTATTCGGTCGTGGTGGGCAGCAGGAACTGCATCGCGCCCAGCGCCTGGTTGGCCGCCATCACCCGGGTGATGTCCTGCACCGTCGAGATGCTCGCGGTCACGTCGAGACCGGGCTCGCCCAGCGGCGTCGCCGCGGTGCCGGCGAAGGTCACCTTCGCGGCTCGGGTCCCGTCGTACGTCGAGTAGCCACTGCGGTCTGTGTCGCCGCCCTCGACCAGGAACACTCCGGTGCCACCGCCGGGAAGCGCCGCGCTCACGACCAGGACGTCGGCGCGGGCGCCGTGCGGCACCGGCTCCTTGACGCCGGTGAGCGTCCACGCGTCGCCGTCCTGCGCCGCGGTGACCTTCTCGGCATCGGGGGTCCAGCCCCGTCCGGGCTCGTCGTGGGCGAACGCCAGCACGGTCTCGCCGGCCGACAGCGCACCGAGGACCTCCTGGCGCTGCTCCGCGGTGCCGACGGCGGACACCAGGCCGCCGGCCAGCACGACGGAGGTGAGGTAGGGCTCGGGCGCGATCACCCGGCCGAGCTCCTGGCAGACGATCCCGATCTCGACCGGCCCGGCCCCGACCCCGCCGTCCTCCTCGGAGAACGGCAGGCCGAGCAGGCCCATCTCGGCCATGCCGGCCCACAGCTTCTCGTCGAAGCCCGGGTCTTCCTTCGTTGCCCGGCGGCGGTTCTCGTAGTCGCCGTAGGCCTTGCCGACCAGCCCGCGGGTGGCCTCGCGCAGGGCGTCCTGCTCGTCGTCGTAGAGGAAGTCCATGTCGTCGTCCTCGTCCTCGTTGTCGGGGTCAGAGACCCAGGATGTTGCGGGAGATGATCTGGCGCTGTACCTCGTTGGAGCCGCCGTAGATGGAGGCCTTGCGGAGGTTGAGATAGAGGGGACCGGCGACCCGTTCCCACTCGGTGAGCCCGCTGTCGTCGCTGGCGCCGCTGGCGAGGCCGGCCGGACCGGCCAGGTCGAGCACCAGCTCGCTGACGGCCTGCTGGAGCTCGCTGCCCTTGAGCTTGAGGACCGACGAGGCCGGGTGTGGCTTGCCCTCGGTGGAGTTGGCGGCGACCCGCATCGTGGTGAGCTCGAGGGCGAGCAGCTCGTTCTCCAGCTGAGCGATCCGGGCCCGGAGGAGGGGGTCGTCGGCGAACCGGTCCTCGGCCAGCCCCTTGATCCGCGCAATGACGCGCTTGGTGATGCCGGACGGCGCCACGCCGACCCGCTCGTTGCCGAGCAGGAACTTCGCGATCGACCAGCCGCCGTTGAGCTCGCCGACCAGATTCTCCCCCGGCACCCGGACGTCGTCGAACCAGACCTCGTTGACCTCGTGGCCGCCGTCGATCAGCTGGATGGGGCGGACCTCCAGCCCGGGGCTGGTCATGTCGATCAGGAGCATCGAGATGCCGGCCTGCTTCTTGGCCTCCGGGTCGGTGCGGACCAGGGTGAAGATCCAGTCGCCGTACTGGCCGAGCGTGGTCCACGTCTTCTGGCCGTTGACCACCCAGTCGTCGCCGTCCCTGACCGCGGTGGTGCGCAGGCCGGCGAGGTCGGATCCGGCGTCCGGCTCGGAGAAGCCCTGGCTCCAGAAGATGTCGATGTTGGCGGTCTTGGGGAGGAACTCCTTCTTCTGCTCCTCGGTGCCGAACTGGGCGATGACCGGCCCGATCATCCCGGCGTTGAAGGCGAGGGGGGTCGGCACGAAGGCCCGCTCCATCTCCTCGTGCCAGATGTGGAACTGGATCTCGGTCCAGTCCTGGCCGCCCCACTCGACGGGCCAGCGGGGGACCGCGAGCCCGGCGGCGTTGAGCGTCCGCATGCTGTCGACCATCTGGTCCTTGGTGAGCTCCCGGCCCTCGGCGACGGTCTGCCGGATCCCCTCATCGACCTTGGTCGTGAAGAACTCGCGCATCTCGTCGCGGAAGGCGCGCTCCTCGTCGGACAGTGCGAGCTGCATCCGGCACTCCTACTCCTGGCATCTACTGGTCGGTAGTAACTGGGACCATCATGGCCGATGTGTCCAGATGACCGCGCCCCAGGCTGGTGCCATGCTCGACTCGTGCGGGTGAGCATCCGGGTGCGCCCCGGCGCAGGCCGGACCCAGGTCGGCGGCCGCTACGCCGACGCGCTCGTGGTCCGCGTCCGGGAGCGTGCCGTGGACGGCCGGGCGACGGACGCCGCGCTGCGGGCCGTGGCCGACGCCCTCGGCGTCCGGGCGGCCGAGGTGGAGCTCGTGACCGGCCACACCAGCCGGACCAAGGTCGTCGAGATCCCGGACGACTCCGCGGCGGTCTACCGACGACTACTGGACGGGTGAGGGCCGAGCCCTCGCACCAGGACTCGCAACAGGATCGGGCCGGCCCGCGTCTGTAGGGCATGCAGGTCCTCACGCAGGAAGGAGCCCGGGTGGCGCAGGGCACGCCGGACTTCGACGCCTGGGTCGCCGCGCGCGGTCCGGGACTGCTGCGCCTCGCCTACACGCTGACCGGCAACCGGGCCGACGCCGAGGACGTGGTGCAGGACGCCCTGGCCCGGGCCCTGCCGCGATGGGAGCGGATCGCCCGAGCCGACGACGTGGACGCCTACGTGCGCCGGATGGTCATCAACGCCCACACGTCGTGGTGGCGCCGGTGGAAGCGACGGGAGTCGCCGGTCGCGGAGCTGCACGACTCGACGGTCGACGGGCCGGGGGAGGGCTTCGACGACCGCAAACGGCTGTGGCTGGCCTGCCAGGCCCTGCCGGAGGTGCAGCGCACGGCGGTCGTCCTGCGCTACTACGAGCAGTTGGAGTACGCCGAGATCGCGGACCTCACCGGAGTGCGCGAGGGCTCCGTGCGGGCGCGGGTCTCGCGCGGCATCGCCGCGCTGCGAGAGATGATGGGAGAGGGCGATGAGTGACTTCGAGAGCCGCGTCGCCGAGGTGCTGCGCTCCGAGTCCGCCGCGGCGCCGGACGCCATCGGCCTGGCCGACGCCGCCCGCGGCCGGGCCCGGGCGCGGCGGCGCACCCGACTCGGCGCCGTGGGCGTCCTTGCCTCGGTGCTGGTCGTCGCCGCCGTCAGCGCCGATGCGGTCGACTTCTCCGACGACCCAGAGCCGCCGGTCCCGGTGACGGACGACCCGACGGCGACCTCGCCGAAGCCGTTCCCCGACGGACGGTGGGAGACCTGGCGCGGCATCACCGTCCGGGTGCCCGGGGACTGGGGCTACGGCGACCTCGCGACCTGGTGCGCGGACGGCGGGTCGGAGACGGAGTTCCGCGTGAGCCGGCCGGGTGGCGTCGTACCGGCCATCGCGTGCACGCCCGGCTCGAGCTATGGCCTCACCTTCCAGGAGATCGACATGGCGGACACCGACGAGCCCTTCGACTGGCCCGTCGTCGCCCAGACCGGCGACGCCTGGCCGCCCGGCACCTTCGTCGGCGCCCACGGTGAGGACGGCGTGCTCGTCACCGTCGCGGGCCCCGACCGCGACGAGGTGGTCGCGGTGCTGTCGACGGTGGGGTACTTCGACCCCGTCGATCCCAACGGCTGCTCGGTCACCGACGACGGCGGCCCCGGCACGGCCGGCAAGGGTGAGGTCCCGGTCTGCCGCTACGACGAGCAGGGCCGCCTGCTCCAGACCGAGAAGCTCACCGGTGGGGACGCGGAGGCGGCAGTGGCAGCGGTACGCGCATCGCCACAGGACGACGATGGCCGCACCTGCCAGAACGGCCCGACCGAATACGTCGTCATGGGTGTCGAGGGCGATCGGGTCGAGGTGCAGTACGCCGGCAACAGCGTCTGCGTCGACCGGGGCGTGTTCGTCGAGGGCATCCGGCACGAGATGACCGCGGACGTCCTCTACTGGGCGCTGTCGCCGGGCTGGACCGGTGCCGTGGACGCAGGCGTGCCGCTCCCGGACCCGCTGCGGCAATAGTCACGTGCGCACGGGGCGCCTCGTCCCGCACACTCGTTCCTCGTGGGACACGTCGACGTCGCAGGAGTGCGCTACGAGCTGCCGGACGGGCGGGTCCTGCTGGACGACGTCTCGTTCCGCGTGGGCGACGGCGCCAAGGTCGCGCTGGTCGGGGCCAACGGCGCCGGCAAGACCACGCTGCTGCGGATCATCACCGGTGACCTCGTCCCGCACGCAGGCGTGGTGACCCGCTCCGGCGGGCTGGGCGTGATGCGCCAGATGGTCAACGCCGGCCTCGGCGAGGCGCCCACGGTGGCCGACCTGCTGCTCAGCGTCTCGCCACCGCGGATCCGAGCGGCCGCCGCCGAGGTCGACCGCTGCGAGCGCGCGCTGATGGAGACCGACGACGAGAAGACCCAGATGCAGTACGCCGAGGCGCTGGCGGAGTATGCCGACGCCGGCGGCTACGACGTCGAGGTGACCTGGGACGTGTGCACCGTCGCCGGGCTCGGCGTCCCCTACGACCGCGCGAAGTACCGCGAGCTGCGCACGCTCAGCGGCGGCGAGCAGAAGCGGCTGGTGCTCGAGTTCCTGCTGCGCGGACCCGACGAGGTGCTGCTGCTCGACGAGCCGGACAACTTCCTCGACGTCCCGGGCAAGGTCTGGCTGGAGGGCCGGATCCGCGAGTCGGACAAGACGATCCTGTTCATCAGCCACGACCGCGAGCTGCTGGCCAACACCGCGACCCGGGTCGTGACCGTGGAGCTCGGCGCCGCCGGCAACCTGGTGTGGACGCACCCGGGCGGGTTCGCGTCGTACCACGAGGCCCGCAAGGACCGGTTCCTCCGCTTCGAGGAGATGCGCCGCCGCTGGGACGAGGAGCACGCGAAGATCAAGGCGCTCGTCCTCCGGATGAAGATCAAGGCGGAATACAACGACGGCATGGCCAGCCAGTACAAGGCCGCACAGACCCGGCTCCGCATGTTCGAGGAGAAGGGCCCGCCCACCGAGCAGCCGCGCGAGCAGCAGGTCAAGATGCGGCTCAAGGGCGGCCGCACCGGCAAGCGCGCCGTCGTCTGCGAGCACCTCGAGCTGAGCGGGCTGATGAAGCCGTTCGACCTCGAGGTCTGGTACGGCGAGCGAGTGGCGGTGCTCGGGTCCAACGGATCCGGCAAGAGCCACTTCCTGCGGCTGCTGGCCGCCGGCGGCAGCGACCCCGACGTCGAGCACCGCCCGGTCGACGACGTACCCATCGAGCCGGTCCGGCACTCCGGCAAGGCCAAGCTCGGCGCCCGGGTCCGGCCGGGCTGGTTCGTGCAGACCCACGAGCACCCCGAGCTCATGGGGCGCACGCTGCTGGAGATCCTGCACCGCGGCGACGGCCGTCCGGACGGGCGCGCCGGGATGGGCCGCGAGCAGGCCGCACGGGTGCTGGACCGCTACGAGCTCGCGCACGCCTCGGAGCAGAAGTTCGAGTCGCTGAGCGGTGGCCAGCAGGCCCGTTTCCAGATCCTGCTGCTCGAGCTGTCGGGCGCGACCCTGCTGCTGCTCGACGAGCCGACCGACAACCTCGACGTGCAGTCGGCCGAGGCGCTCGAGGACGGGCTCGAGGCGTTCGAGGGCACGGTGATCGCCGTGACCCACGACCGGTGGTTCGCCCGCGGCTTCGACCGGTTCCTCGTCTACGGTGCCGACGGCGAGGTCTACGAGTCGGACGGGCCGGTCTGGGACGAGGGGCGGGTGGCACGCACGCGATGACGACGACACTGGCGTTGACGATCAGCGGCCTCGACCCGTTCGACGACGCGGCGACCGCTGAGTTCCACGCGGTCTACGACGCGGCGCAGAGCTTCGGGCGCGAGGCCACCGCCACCAACTGGGAGCGCGACGAGCTGCGCGCGGCCCTGCAGGAGCGAGCCCGGCGCCGGTTCCGGCACGGGATCTGCGGCCGGGTCGACGGGCGGATCGTCGTGACCGGCTACGTCGAGGGCTCGCTGCTGGACAACCTCGAGCTCGCCGAGCTCCAGGTCAACACGCTGCCGCAGGAGCGCGGCAAGGGCTACGGGTCTGCGATGCTCGAGCGCTGCGAGGCGGTCGCCCGGGAGCGGGGCCGCTCCACCCTGCTCGCCATGGTCGACTGGCCCTACCACGCGGACCCGCGCGGGGACGGCGTACCGAGCATCGAGTTCGCCAAGAAGCACGGCTACGAGATGGCGCTGGTCGAGATCCAGCGTCGGCTGGACCTCCCGGTGAGCGACGAGACCCTCGACCGCCTGGCGGCGGACGCGGCCGAGCACCACGTCGGCTACACGCTGCGGTCGTGGGCCGGTCCGGTGCCCGAAGAGCTGCTGCAGGGCTGGGCCGAGGTGACCTCCGTGCTGGAATCGGAGGCGCCGACGGGTGAGATCGACCGTGAGCCCGGGACCCCCGATCCCGCCGTCGTGCGCGAGGCGGAGGCCTTGGCGTTCAGCCAGGGACGCGAGCTCTACGCCACCGCCGCGCTCGACGCCGAGGGGACCGTCGTCGCCTACACCAACTTCGGCGTCAACACCGAGGGGTCGCCGAGGGCCTACCAGTGGGGAACCCTCGTCCGACCCGAGCACCGCGGCCACCGGCTGGGGATGGCGGTCAAGGTCGCCAACCTGCGTCAGCTCCAGGCGGCCCGACCCGACCTCGGCCAGGTCGTCACCTGGAACGCCGAGGTCAACACCCACATGGTCGGCGTCAACGAGGCCATGGGGTTCGTCCCGGTCGAGCGGTCGGGCCAGGTGCAGAAGAAGCTGGCTGAGGTGCGGGTCCCCTCAGCGGCGGCGGCAGGCTTGTAACCCGGTGTCCGCACCACTGCCACGGTGGCCGGGCGCCGTGGTAGTGACCCGGACACCGGGTTACAGCTGCGCCCGCCGCCAGCTCCGGCCGCCGTCAGTCCGAATCCAGCACCAGCTCGGCTGTCTGCTCCTCACCGTCCCGCAGCCAGGTGAGGGTCACGGTGTCACCCGGTCGGTAGGAGCGGATCGTCGCGACCAGCGAGTCGGCGCCCGTGATCCGGATGTCGTCGACCTTGGTCACGATGTCGCCGGCCTCCAGGCCGGCCTGGTTGGCCGTCGAGCCCGGCGTGATCTCGCCGATCTGGGCACCCTGCTGGGCGATCTCGCCCGACGCGGTCCGCACGTCGCTGACGCTGACCCCCAGCTTGGCGTGGGTGGGGTCCTCGCCGCGCGCCATCTGCTCGACGATCGGCAGCACCTCGTCGATCGGGATGGAGAACCCGAGCCCGATCGAGCCGTCGCTGCCCGTCGACGCGGTGCGGATCGAGGAGTTGATGCCCACCACGTTGCCGGACAGGTCGACGAGCGGGCCGCCGCTGTTGCCGGGGTTGATCGCCGCGTCGGTCTGGATTGCCGGGTAGGTCGTCGAGTTGCCCTGACCGTCGTCACCGACGTTGACCGGCCGGTTGAGGGCGCTGACGATGCCGCTGGTGACCGTCGACTCGAGCCCGAACGGCGAGCCGATCGCGACGACGCCCTGGCCGACCTTGAGCTCGTCGGAGGAGCCGATCGTCGCCGGGGTCAGCCCCGAGACGTCCCGGGCCTGGATGACCGCGGTGTCGGTGAGCGCGTCCGTGCCGAGCACCTCGGCCTCAGCCGTGGTGCCGTCGTTGAACAGCACCGTCAGAGTGCCGCCCTCGGCGGCGACCTCGACCACGTGGTTGTTGGTGAGGATCTGTCCGTCCTCGCTGAGGATGATGCCGGACCCCGAACCCGTGCCCCGAGCCCCGGTGACGTTGATCTGGACGACCGACGGCAGCACCTTCTCGGCGACCGCCTCGACGCTGCCGTCGAGGGCGGGGTCGGCGGGCGCGTCGGCGGTGCTCCCGGTCTTGAGCGAGGTGCCGGCGTCCGCCGTCGCGGGCGACGGGTCGCCGTCGTTGAGCGCGTCGTACGCCGCGGCGCCGCCGAGCCCCGCACCCCCACCGACCACGAGGGCAGCGGCCAGGACGCCGGCGACGAAGCGACCGCGACCGGGCTGTCGTCGCGCCGGCGGCGGCGCCGCGGGCGGCGGGCCGAGCGGCGCGCCGTAGGGCTGGCCGTAGGGGTTGGGCGGGGGAGGCGGCGTCGGCATCGTCTGCGTCTCGGTCACGGCTCCGATGCTGCTGAGCCAGCCTGTGACCTTGCTGAGATCCGGCTGGGGGGTCCCGAAGATTCGCCGATGCCCGTGGCACCATGCTCGCCAGCCCCGACCGACGCGACCGAGATCTTCTGCGGCACCGGCAACGACGTGGTCGTGTTCAACCAGGAGACCGGCGCCTCGACCTACGACTGCGAGCAGGTCGAGGTCGAGTCGGCGGGCTGACCCGCCCTTGTCCGGCGGTGTGGCCTCCGTCACGATGGCCGCCATGACCGCACCCGCGCCGACTCCGACGTTCATGGACGACCGCCTGGCCCACTGGGCCGCCGACAACCCGGACGGCGAGGCGATCACCTACGGGCCACGGACGTTCACATGGGCGCAGTGGGACGAGCGGGTACGCCGCGCGGCCGGCGGGCTGCAGGCCCTCGGCATCGGCCGCGGCGACATCGTGTCGTTCCTCGACAAGAACCACCCGGCGTGTGTCGAGATCTCGATGGCGGCCGGCTCGCTCGGCGCCGCCAACGCGATCGTCAACTGGCGGTCCTCCGGCGACGAGGTCGACTACGCGGTCAACGACTGCGGCGCCAAGGTGCTGTTCGTCGGCAGCGAGCTGATGTCGACGGTCGACAAGATCCGCGACCAGCTCACCAAGGTCGAGACCGTCATCGAGGTCACGCCCGACGGCGGCGAGGGCGACGCCTACGAGGCCTGGCTGGCATCGTCCACGCCCACCCAGCGGCCCGACGACGTGTCACCCGACGACGTCTGCCTCGTCATGTATTCCTCGGGCACCACCGGCCGCCCCAAGGGCGTGATGCTCACCCACACCAACATGGTCACGCACACGATCAACGCCCACGACGGCTGGGAGTTCCAGCCCGGCGACAAGTCGATGGTCGCGATGCCGCTCTTCCACGTCGGGGGATCGTCGTACGTCCTGTTCGGGATCCACGACGGTGTCCCCTCGGTCATGACCCGGGACCCCGACGGCGCCTCGTTGGCCGGCGCCATCCTGGCCGGCGCCAACCGGACCTTCCTGGTGCCGGCGGTCCTCGCCCAGGTGCTCCAGGCGGGCCCGGACGCGGTCAAGCTGTTCGCGGCGCTCAAGACCTACACCTACGGCGCCGCGCCGATGCCGCCGCCGCTGCTGCGGGCCGCGATGGAGGCCTGGCCGGACACCGACTTCATCCAGGTCTACGGGCTGACCGAGGTGGCCGGCGTCGCCACGCACCTGATGCCCGAGGAGCACCGCAACGCGGTCGCCGAAGGTCACCCCGAGCGGCTCGTCTCGGCCGGCCGCCCGATCCCCGGCGTCGAGGTGCGGATCGTCGACCCGGACTCGTTGCAGGACCTCGCGGTCGGCGAGCACGGCGAGATCTGGCTCAAGACCAAGCAACTGATGAAGGGGTTCCTCGGCAAGCCTGAGGAGACGGCGGCCGTGATCACCGAGGACGGCTGGTTCCGCACCGGCGACATGGGCAAGGTCGACAGCGAGGGCTTCGTGTTCGTCCAGGACCGGCTGAAGGACATGATCATCAGCGGCGGCGAGAACATCTACTCGCCCGAGGTCGAGCGGGTCCTCTCCGAGCACCCGGCAGTCATGGAGTGCGCGATCATCGGTGTCCCCGACGACACCTGGGGCGAGACGGTCAAGGCGGTCGTGGCCCTCAAGCCGGACACCTCGGCGACCGAGGACGAGATCATCGACTACTGCCGCGAGCACCTCGCGCACTTCAAGTGCCCCAAGTCCGTCGACATCCTCGATGCGCTGCCGCGCAACCCGACGGGCAAGATCCTCAAGAAGGACCTGCGCAAGCCCTACTGGGAGGGCCGCGACCGGGCGGTCAACTAGCGGGCGAGCCCGCTGACTGTCGGCGCCACCGCCGGCACCGGCCAGTCGGGGCGACGGTGCGGAGGTGAGCCAGACACGGTCCTGGTCGTCGGAACCGTGTCCCGCTCACCGCTGGTCCGGGTGCCGTCGCGGCAGCGGTGAGCCAGGCATGGTCTCGGCGGTCGGAACCGTGTCCTGCTCACCGCCGACCCCGGTCGCCGGGCGCTCGCTCGCGTAGAACCGGAACAGGCAGTACGCCGAGACGGCGCCGAGCAGGTGCCAGACGCCATGGCCCTGGTAGACCGAGCCCGGCCAGCAGAGCGCTGACCCGTCCTTGGCGGTGTTCCAGACGGCGAAGGCCACCAGCAGGCTGCCGGCGGCCGCGAGGATCCAGCGCCGGTCCAGCGTGGTCTCGCCGCGCCGGATGATCTGCCGCTCGAGCACGAGGGCGGTCACCAGCAGGGCACCGAAGGCGAGGTTGCCCGCGTGCATGACCACCGGCACCTCGCCACCGGCCGCCTGCACCAACTCGCAGCCGACCAGGGCCGCGGCGAAGACGACGGCCATGAACCCGCGCCCGCGCCGCCACACCCGCATGGCGGCGTACGCCACCGCGAAGCTCGCGACGAGATACATGCTCAGCAGGTCGAGGTGACCGCCGAGCGACGACTCGGTCGCGTGCATCGCCATGCTGGCCGGGCCGAGCAGCACGACGAGGCAGGCGTACGCCGTGCCGACGGCCGGCAGCCGCCAGGCCTCGCGGGCGATCGCGAGACCGGCGGCGACGAAGCCGAGGTTGCTCAGCGTGTTGACCGGCTGCCGGACCCGGCCGGCCGCGGCCTCGCAGAACTCCGCCCCGCGGTCGACGTCCGCCCCCAGCCAGCCGAAGCGGACCGCGAGCACCAGCGCCGACAGTGACAGCGCAGCGGTCAGCGCGGCGAGCGCGAGTGGCCGGCGGCTGGTCACGCTTCAGTGGCGGTTCAGGTGGGCGTCGCGGATCTCCCGGCGTCGCTCGGCGTACACCATCGCCTCGACCGCCAGGGCGGCGACGACGACGCCGGTGAGGACTGCGAGCTGACCGAGCGCGGGAACCTGGGTGAGCGGCGCCCAGGCGGCGAGCAGCACGGCCGCCGCGCCGAGCCGCAGTGGGTTGACCTCGCGGACGACCACCCACTTGAAGGCGACGTGAGCGAGCAGGTAGACGGCGACGCCACCGATGAGCGCGCCCAGCGCTACTCCCTTGAGCGGGTCGGCCAGGTCGTGGTGCCCGGTGTCGGCGACGTACTCGAGCACCTTCTTGAGCCCGAGGGCACCGACCACGATCGCCACGATCATCGGCATGTGGGCGAACGAGTAGGCGTTGCGGGCCAGCCGCGCCCGGGTCTCGGCCGGCTCGTCGGTCAGCGCACGTTCGCCCACCAGTGCGCTCACGTCGAAGTAGGCCCACCACATCGCCGAGGCGAGGACGAGACCGAGGGCCGAGGCCACGATGATCGGCCAGGTGATCGGCAGCTGCGCGACGCCGACGCCGATCGCCACGATCGACTCGCCCAGCGCGATGATGACGATCAGCCCGTGCCGCTCGGAGAAGTGGGCCGGGGCGGGCAGCCGCCAGCCGGACGCGCCGCCGAGCCAGGTGCCGAGGTAGTCCACGACGATGGCGAATGCCCACAGTGAGGTCTGGGTGTGGCCCTCGGTCTGCGAGGCGACGACCAGGACCACGCTGCTCCCGGCCACGGAGGGCGCGAACCGGGTCAGCTGCCCGCGCAGCGTCGGGTCCTCCCGCGCGACCAGCCAGAACAGCAGGAAGTGCAGCGCCCGCACCGTCAGGTAGGCCAGGGCCAGCACCAGCGGCCCGTCCAACCCGCCGGGGCCGTCCTCGAACGCCTCAGGAATGCACAGAGCGAGCACGAACAGCGCCGACATCCCGGCCAGCAGGGTCATCTTCATCGCGGGCGCCTCGACGTCGGTGACGTTGCCCAGCCACGACCAGCCGACCCAGGCCCACCACAGCAGCATCAGCACGAGTACGCCGCGCAGGAGCCCCTCGAGCCCGTGGCCGTTGTTGACCTCGTGCGCCATGTAGGCGGTGACCTGGGTCAGTGCGAAGACGAAGACCAGATCGAAGAACAGCTCGAGCGGGGAGACCTCGGCTTCCTCGAGATCTTGGCGCTCGTGCGGACGTGCGGAGGGGCGGGTCTCGGTCACCCGCTCATTCTGTCGTCAGGACCGGGGCGCGGATACCGGTGTCGCACGGGACATCGACCTCGACGTACTCGTGCGCGACGACGACGGCGTCCATGAGCTCGCAGCTCATACCCGCCTGCGCCGTCACGACGTACTCGCCTGGCGGTACGGCGATCCGGAAGGCTCCGTCCGCGTCGGTCGTGTCGCTCGCCACCGTCTCGCCGGCGGCGTACGCCTCGCCCGGCAGACGCTTGGCGACGACGACCACCACATCGGCCGCGGGGGCGTCCGGACACGGCTGGTCAGCCTGCTCGACCGGGCACTGGGGCCCCAGGGTGACGGTGCCCGTGACGCCGGCCGGCGGCTCCTCGGTCCCGGAGGGCCCCTCGCCGCAGCCGGCCAGCGCGAGCAGCAGTGCGACCAGCAGTGTGAGTGGGGCGAGAACGGGTGGGGAGTTCACCCAGGTGGGACGCGGTCCGACGCCGGCGAGTTTCATCGGCCGGCCGACAGAACTCCTGCCCGGACGACAAAGCTTCGTCGTCCCGGCGTGAGTTTCATCGGCCGGCCGATGAAACTCACGCCGCCGCGGTCAGGCCCAGCGCTCGGACGCCGGCACGAAGTCGAGCGTCCGGTCGCCGGTGTAGATCTGCTTGGGCCGGGCGATCTTCTGCTCCTTGTCCTGCACCAGTTCGAGCCACTGGGCCAGCCAGCCCGGCGTCCGGCCGATCGCGAACAGGACCGTGAACATCTCCGGCGGGAACTGGAAGGCCTCGTAGATCAGGCCGGAGTAGAAGTCGACGTTGGGGTAGAGCTTGCGCTTGACGAAGTACTCGTCCTCGAGCGCGATCTTCTCCAGCTCCTGGGCGATCTCGAGGAGCGGGTTGACGCCGGTGACCTCGAAGACGTCGTCGCAGGCCTTCTTGATGATCTTGGCCCGCGGGTCGTAGTTCTTGTAGACGCGGTGGCCGAAGCCCATGAGCTTCTCGTTGCCGTCCTTCACGCCGGCGATGAACGACGGGATGTTGTCCTTGCTGCCGATCCGGCGCAGCATCCGCAGCACCGCCTCGTTGGCGCCGCCGTGCAGCGGGCCGTAGAGCGCGGCCACGCCGGCGGCGACCGCCGAGTAGGGGTCGACCTGCGAGGAGCCGACCGAGCGGACCGCGTTGGTCGAGCAGTTCTGCTCGTGGTCGGCGTGCAGGATGAACAGCACGTCGAGCGCCTTGACCAACCGCTCGTCGGCCTCGAACCTCGCCTCGCTCATCTTGAAGAGCATCGAGAGGAAGTTGGCGGTGTAGCTCAGGTCGTTGTCGGGGTAGATGAACGGCTTGCCCTGCGCGTGCCGGAACGACCAGGCGCCGAGCGTCGGCATCTTCGCGATCATCCGGACGATCTGCATGTGCCGGTTGTCGCCGTCGTGGATGTTGCGCGCGTCTGGGTAGAACGTCGAGAGAGCGCCGACGGAGGCCATCAGCATCCCCATCGGGTGGGCGTCGTAGCGGAAGCCCTGCATGAACTCCTTGACGTTCTCGTGCACGAAGGTGTGGTAGGTGATCTCGTGCACCCACGCCTCGTACTCCGCCTTGCTCGGCAGAGTGCCGTGCACGAGCAGGTAGGCCACCTCGAGGAACGTCGACTTCTCGGCGAGCTGCTCGATGGGATAGCCGCGGTATTCGAGGATGCCCTGCTCGCCGTCGATGAACGTGACGGCGCTGCGACAGGACGCGGTGTTGACGAAGCCGGGGTCGTAGACGGAGAGGCCGGGCTGGTCGTCGGCGGCCTTGATCGCGCCGATGTCCGCGGCCTTGATGGCGCCGTCGGTGATCGGTACGTCGTACTCCTGGCCGGTGCGGTTGTCCCGGACGGTGAGGGAGTCAGTCACGCCGCCAACCTAGTCCGCGCACCGTGACGGCGGGCAGTCGGTGTCCTGCCGATTGGACCCCCACGCCTGGACCCCGTAGATTTGTCGGTCGCGCCTCCTGCCGCGAACGGGGGTCCGCACGACATCCGTTCGCAGTCCCGGACAGCAACACTCGCAGCACCAACTCGAGCCGGGCCGTGTTCGTCAGAAGGCGTGGCACCACCAGCCGCCCGGACACCTCCGGACGGTCCCGACGAACGAGAGAGAACACTCGTGCGCACCTACAGCCCCAAGCCCGGTGACATCACCCGGGAGTGGCACGTCATCGACGCCGAGGACATCGTCCTGGGTCGTCTCGCGGTCCAGGCCGCCAACCTGCTGCGCGGCAAGCACAAGCCGACGTTCGCCCCCCACATGGACATGGGCGACTTCGTGATCGTCGTCAACGCCGAGAAGGTCGCGCTCTCGGGTGACAAGAAGACCTCGAAGCTGGCCTACCGCCACTCGGGCTACCCGGGCGGCCTCACCGCCACCCCCATCGGCGACCTGCTCGAGAAGGACGCCCGCAAGGTCGTCGAGAAGGCGGTCTGGGGCATGCTCCCCAAGAACAAGCTGGGTCGGCAGATCATCAAGAAGCTGAAGGTCTACTCGGGCCCTAACCACCCGCACCAGGCCCAGAAGGCCGTCCCCTTCGAGATCGTCCAGATCTCCCAGTCGTCGTCGACCCAGAGCAAGTAGAGGACCATCACGTGACTTCCCAGACTTCTGAGGACCAGGCCACCGAGGTCGAGGAGACCTTCACCGCCGACGAGAGCGGCGTCGCCTACAGCTCCGAGAGCGAGCCGAGCGCCGAGGCCATCGCGGCCCGCCCGGCCACCATCGCCCCCGCCGCGGCCACCGGCCGCCGCAAGGAGGCCGTCGCCCGAGTGCGGATCGTGCCCGGCACCGGCGTGTGGACCGTCAACGGCCGCGCCCTCGACTCCTACTTCCCCAACAAGCTCCACCAGCAGGTCGTCAACGAGCCCTTCGCCGCCTGCCAGGTCGAGGGCCGCTTCGACGTGATCGCCCGCATCCACGGCGGCGGCATCACCGGCCAGGCCGGCGCCCTGCGGCTCGGTGTGGCCCGGTGCCTCAACGAGATCGACGTCGAGGCCAACCGCCCCGCGCTCAAGAAGGCGGGCCTGCTCACCCGCGACGCCCGCGTCATCGAGCGCAAGAAGGCCGGTCTCAAGAAGGCACGCAAGGCGCCCCAGTTCAGCAAGCGCTGATCGCCTCCTAGGCGTGCCCAAGGTCTTCGGCACCGACGGGGTCCGTGGGCTGGCCAACGGCCGGCTCACGGCGGAGCTCGCGCTCGACCTGTCGGTCGCCGCGGCCCGGGTGCTCGCCGACCGTGGCGAGTTCGAGGGGCACCGACCGCTGGCCGTCGTGGGCAGGGACACCCGGATCTCCGGACAGTTCCTCGAGCACGCCGTGGTGGCCGGCCTCGCCTCGGCGGGCGTCGACGTGCTGCGCCTGCGAGTCCTGCCGACCCCCGGCGTCGCCTACCTGACCCAGTCGCTCGGTGCTGACCTGGGTGTCGTCATCAGCGCCTCGCACAACCCGATGCCCGACAACGGGATCAAGTTCCTCGCCCGCGGCGGCCTCAAGCTCGACGACGCCGTCGAGAGGGAGATCGAGCAGCACCTGCACGAGGACTGGGGCCGCCCGACGGGGGGCGACGTCGGCCGGGTCACGCCCTACGCCACGCCGGTCGACGAGTACGTCGACCACCTGGTCGGCACGATCGCGCGCCCGCTCACCGGGCTCAAGGTGGTCCTCGACTGCGCCAACGGCGCGGCCTACGAGGCCGGGCCTCTCGCCCTGAGGCAGGCCGGCGCGGAGGTCGCCGTCATCGGCGCCGAACCCGACGGACTCAACATCAACGAGGGCTGCGGCTCGACCCACCTGGCCCCGCTCCAGGCTGCCGTGCTCTCCTACGGCGCCGACGTCGGCTTCGCGCTCGACGGCGACGCCGACCGCTGCCTGGCCGTGGACCGCGAGGGCAACGACGTCGACGGTGACCAGATCCTCGCCATCCTGGCGATCGGGATGGCCGAGGCCGGCCGGCTCGCCGAGGACACGGTCGTGACGACCGTGATGAGCAACATCGGGTTCGCGCGGGCGATGCGCGAGGCGGGACTGGAGGTCCAGCAGACCAAGGTCGGCGACCGCTACGTCCTCGAGGAGATGCGGGCCGGCGGCTACACCCTGGGCGGCGAGCAGTCCGGACACGTGATCATGAGCGAGCACGCCACCACCGGTGACGGCATCCTCACCGCCCTGCACGTCCTGGAGCGGATGGCCGTCTCCGGTCGGTCGCTGGCCGAGCTCGCCTCCGTGGTCACCCGGTTCCCGCAGGTGCTGGTCAACGTGGCCGACGTCGACAAGTCGCGTGCCGGCGACGACCCGGTGCTGACCGCTGCAGTGGCGCATGAGCAGGCCGCGCTCGGCGACACGGGTCGGGTGCTGCTGCGTCCCTCCGGCACCGAGGACCTGGTGCGCGTGATGGTCGAGGCGTCGACCCCCGAGCTGGCCGGCGACGTCGCCGAGCGCCTCGCGGGCGTCGTCCGGGAGCGGCTCAGCCTCTAGCCTCTGATGGTGGTCGGCCCGCCCCTCGCGTTCGAAGGCATCGCCAAGTCCTTCGGGGCGGTGCGGGCCGTGGACGGGCTGACGTTCACGGTCCGCCCGGGCGCGGTGACCGGCTTCCTCGGCCCCAACGGGGCCGGCAAGACGACCACGCTGCGGATGCTGCTCGGCCTGACCCGCCCGACGTCCGGGCGCGCCCTGGTCGGTGACCGCGCGTACGCCGAGCACCCCACGCCCGCGCGCGTCGTCGGCGCGGCCCTGGAGGCCTCGTCCTTCCACCCGGGCAGGTCCGGGCTCGGCCACCTCGAGGCCTACGCCGCCCAGATCGGTGTCTCCCGGCAACGTTGCCGCGACCTCGTCGAGCTCGTCGGCCTCACCGCGGCGGCGGACCGGCGGGTGGGCGGCTACTCGATGGGCATGCGCCAGCGGCTCGCCCTCGCGACCGCACTGCTCGGCGACCCGCCGGCGATCGTGCTCGACGAACCCGCCAACGGCCTCGACCCCGAGGGCATCGTCTGGCTGCGACACCTCCTGCGCGCCTTCGCCGGCGAGGGCCGCACCGTGCTCATCTCCAGCCACGTGCTCGCCGAGGTGCAGCACACCGTCGACGACGTCGTCATCATCGCCGGCGGCCGGCTCGTGCACGCCTCGTCGTTGTCCGGGCTGGCCGACCTCGCCGAACCGGAGACCTACGTGGAGTCACCCGACCTCGGCGCGCTGACCCGGCTCGCGGCCGACCGGGGCTGGACCACGCGCCCCGACGGCGACGGCCTGGTCGTCACCGCGGTCGCGGCGGCGGAGGTCGGGGCCGCGGCGTACGCAAGCGACCTCGAGCTGCACCAGCTCGCCAGCCGGGGCGTGGGGCTCGAGGACGTCTTCCTGCGGCTCACCGGCGGGGCACCAGGAGACGCACCGTGAAGGCGGCGCTGGTCGCGGAGTACCGCAAGCTGATGAGCACCCGGATGTGGTGGGTGCTCTTGCTCGCGCTCGCGGCCTACCTCGGCTTCATCGGCGGTGTCATGGGCTTCTCGCTCGCCGTCGCTCCCCAGCCCGAGGGCGGCGCGCCGCTGCTCGCCGGCGCCGAGCTCGCGGCCGCGGTCTACAGCCTGGTCAATGCGGTCGGCTACGTCTTCCCCCTGGTGATCGGCAGCCTCGCGATCACCACGGAGTTCCGCCACCAGACCATCACCCAGTCGTTGCTGGTCGAGCCGCGGCGTGGCGTCTTCCTCGGCGCCAAGCTGCTCGCGACGGTCCCGCTCGGCCTCCTCTATGGGCTGGTCGGCACCGTCGCCGTCGTCGGGGTGGCCGCCCCGCTGCTGGCGGTGGCCGGCGACGGCGCCTTCCTCACCGATGGCGACGTGGTCCGGGTGGTCGTGCTCGGCGTCGTGGTGAGCGCGATGTGGGCGGTGATCGGCGTGGCGTTCGGCAGCGTGCTCACCAACCAGGTGGCAGCGATCGTGGTGATCCTGGCCTTCACCCAGTTCGTGGAGCCGATCGCCCGGCTCGCCCTCGGTGCCTTCGACGCAACCGAGGGCATCGCGCGGTTCCTGCCCGGCGCCGCCGCCGACGGCCTGATGGGGGCCAGCTTCTTCGCCGCGTTCGGCGGCGGCGACACCGAGCTCCTGCCGCGCTGGGCCGCCCTGCTGGTGCTGTTGGCCTACGCCGGCGTACTCGCCCTGGTCGGGCGCTACACGACACTGCGCCGCGACATCGGCTGAGCAGGCCGACCTGCAATAGGGGGGGCGGATCGAGGGTCGCTCGGGTTAGGTTCACCGCCGTGAGCATCGAGATCCGCGAGCTCGACAGACACGACGAGGCCCAGGTTCGGACGTTCTGGGAGCTCGAACGCGACGCGATCGCGGACCGCCCCTACAACACGTTCCTGGCCTGGCAGGCAGCCCGGACCTACATCCCGATGGACATGCCCGACTGGGAGCGCCTCTACGTCGCCGCCTGGCACGGCGACGTCCTCGTCGGGACGCTCGGGGGCAGCGGCTCGCTCCACGACAACACCCATCGGGGCTACGTCGGGATCGCGGTCCACCCGGCACACCGGCGTCGCGGCATCGGAACCCGGCTCCTGGAGACCTTCGAGGCGTGGGCGGCCGAGCGCGGCCGGCGCACCCTGGGCGCCGAGGTGTTTGCCCCCGTCGACGGCACCAGCCCGGGCCTGGAGTTCGCGACCAGGCACGGGTTCGGGGTGGTCATCGAGAACGGCATGAAGGTCGTCGACATCCCCGCCACCCGGGACCGCTGGGACGGCCTGGCCGCGGAGGCGGCGCCCCACCACCAGGACTACGAGCTCCGCACGGTCTCGGCGCCCATCCCCGACGAGCTCGTAGCCGGGCACAACATGATCAACAACATGTTCATCTCCGAGGCGCCGTCGGGGGACTCGGACATGGAGGACGAGAACTGGACCCCCGAGCGGCTGCGCGCCCTGGAGCAGCGGGCGGCCAAGGCGGGCCGCCGCGACTTCACGACCTTCGCGCTGACCGGTGACGGCGCGGTGGCCGCGATGACCGAGGCGTTCGTCAACGAGACCGTGCCGCACCGCGGCTTCCAGGGCGGCACGCTCGTGGTCCCGGCCCACCGCGGCCACCGTCTCGGCCTGGCCGTCAAGGTCGCCAACCAGCGGGCGCTGGCCGAGCGCTTCCCGGAGCTGCAGTGGATCATCACCGGCAACGCGGACGTCAACGCGCACATGAACGCGATCAACGACCGGCTCGGGTTCCGGTTCGTGGAGCGGTGCCTCGAGGTGGAGAAGGCGCTGTAGTCCTCGCTAGAAGAGGCTGGGACTGATCTGCCTGGGTTCAGCTCCAGCCTCGGCTCACCAGGTCTCGGGACGGCGCTGGCGCGCCTCCTCGACCACCGCCGCCCTCGCGCGGCTCGCTCGCTGCGCTCGCTCCGCTTGCCGCGCGGGGGCTAGATCTTGCGCAGCCGGACGTAGCGGACCGAGTGGTCGCGGTCCTTGCGCAGCACCAGCGTCGCGCGGCTGCGGGTCGGCAGGATGTTCTCGACCAAGTTGGGGCCGTTGATCGTGTCCCAGATCCGGCCGGCCTCGGCGACCGCCTCGTCGTGGGACAGTGCGGCGTACTGGGAGAAGTAGGAGTGCGGGTCGCGGAACGCCGTCTCCCGCAGCCGCAGGAAGCGCTCGACGTACCACGCCCGGATCTTGTCGCGCCCCGCGTCGACGTAGACGGAGAAGTCGAAGAAGTCGCTCAGCGTCAGCCCCGCGCGGCCGTCGTCGCGCACCCGGGCGGGCTGGAGCACGTTGAGGCCCTCGATGATCACGATGTCGGGCCGCTTGATGACGACGGTCTCGTCGGGGACGACGTCATAGACCAGGTGGGAGTACGTCGGCGCCTCGACCTCGTCCTTGCCGGACTTGATGTCCACCACGAACCGCAGCAGCGCCCGGCGGTCGTAGGACTCCGGGAACCCCTTGCGCTGCAGCAGGCCGCGGCGCTCGAGCTCCGCGTTGGGGTAGAGGAACCCGTCGGTCGTCACCAGCGCGACGTTGGGGTGCTCGGGCCAGTGCGCGAGCATCTGCTGCAGCACGCGGGCGGTGGTCGACTTGCCCACCGCGACCGACCCCGCGAGGCCGATGACGAACGGCGTGCGCGGCGGTGTGGGCTGGTGCAGGAACGCCTCCTGCTCGCGGTGGAGCCGGCCCGCGGCCTCGACGTAGAGGCTCAGCAGCCGGCTGATCGGGAGGTAGACCTCCTCGACCTCGCGCAGGTCCAGGGCGTCGCCGAGACCCCGCAGGTTGGCGATCTCGTCGGCGCTGAGGGGGCTGTAGGCCTGCTGCCCGAGCTGGGCCCAGGCCTCGCGGTCGAGCTCGATGTAGGGCGAGGACTCGCGTGCGTCGAGGGGTGCCTCGCCGTTGGGCATGCCGGTGATTCAACCAGTCGTAGAGTGGCCTCTCGTGTGCGGGATCGTCGGGTACGTCGGAGGGCGGCAGGCGCAGGACGTCGTGATCGACGGTCTGAGGCGGCTGGAATACCGCGGTTACGACTCCGCCGGGATCGCCCTGGTCGTCGACGACGCGATCGTGTGGGCCAAGAAGGCGGGCAAGCTCGCCAACCTCGAGAAGGCGATCGCCGACGCCCCGCTGCCCGCCGCCACGACCGGCATCGGCCACACCCGCTGGGCCACGCACGGCGCGCCCAACGACGTCAACGCGCACCCGCACCTGGGCTTCGGGCGCCGGGTGGCGCTGGTGCACAACGGGATCATCGAGAACTTCGCCGAGCTGCGCGCCCGGATCGAGGCCGACTCCGAGGAGCTCGGGCTGATCTCGGAGACCGACACCGAGGTCGCCGCTCAGCTGCTGGAGCTGCAGCTCGCCTCGGACGTGGACCTGACCGAGGCGATGCAGCGGGTCTGCACCCAGCTCGACGGTGCGTTCACCCTGGTCGCCGTGGACGCCCTCGACCCGACCCGGGTCGTGGCCGCCCGGCGCAACTCGCCGCTGGTCGTCGGGATCGGTGATGGCGAGAACTTCCTCGGCTCCGACGTGGCGGCGTTCATCGAGCACACCCGCGAGGCCCTCGAGCTCGGCCAGGACCAGGTGGTCACGATCACCGCCGACTCGGTCGAGGTCACCGACTTCCACGGCAACCCGCAGGAGGGCCGGCGCTACCACGTCGACTGGGACCTGTCGGCGGCCGAGAAGGAGGGCCACGACTGGTTCATGCGCAAGGAGATCTACGAGCAGCCGCGGGCCGTGGCGGACTCGCTGCTGGGACGGCGTACCGCCGCGGGCCTGCTGCACCTCGACGAGATGCGCCTCTCGGACCAGGAGCTCCGCGACATCGACAAGATCATCATCATCGCCTGCGGGACCTCGTTCTACGCGGGGATGGTGGCGAAGTACGCGATCGAGCACTGGTGCCGGATCCCGGTCGAGGTCGAGCTGGCCTCGGAGTTCCGCTACCGCGACCCGATCCTCGACTACTCGACGCTGGTCGTGGCGATCTCGCAGTCCGGCGAGACCGCCGACACCCTCCAGGCGATCCGGCACGCCCGGACCCAGCGGTCGAAGGTGCTCGCGATCTGCAACACCAACGGCTCGACGATCCCGCGGGAGTCCGACGCGGTCATCTACACCCACGCCGGGCCGGAGATCGGGGTCGCGTCCACCAAGGGCTTCCTGACCCAGCTGGTCGCGTGCTACCTGCTCGCGCTCTACCTCGCCCAGGTCAAGGGCACCCGCTACGGCGACGAGATCACCTCCGTGCTGCGCGACCTGGAGGCGATCCCGGCGCAGATCGAGAAGGTCCTCGAGGCGGACGAGGGGATCCTCGCGCTCGCCCGGTCGCTGGTCGGGGCGACCTCGGTGCTGTTCCTCGGGCGCCACGCCGGCTACCCGGTCGCCCTCGAGGGCGCGCTCAAGCTCAAAGAGCTCGCCTACCTGCACGCCGAGGGCTTCGCGGCCGGCGAGCTCAAGCACGGTCCGATCGCGCTGGTCGAGGACGGTCTGCCGGTCCTGTGCGTCGTACCTCCCCGCGGCCGGGACCAGCTCCACGACAAGATGCTCAGCGGCATCCAGGAGGTCCGGGCCCGGGGGGCGCGCACCATCTGCCTAGCCGAGGAGGGCGACGACCGGATCACGCCCTACGCCGACGTGCTCATCCGCCTGCCCGCCGTGCCCGTACTGCTGCAGCCGCTGGTGGCCGTCGTCCCGCTCCAGCTCTTCGCTTGCGAGCTGGCCACGCTCATGGGTCACGACGTCGACCAGCCGCGCAACCTGGCCAAGTCGGTGACCGTCGAGTGATCGTCGGAGTAGGGATCGACGTCGTCGACATCTCCCGCTTCGCCGAGGCGCTCGAGCGGACGCCCGAGCTCCGCGAGCGGCTGTTCACCCCCGGCGAGATCGACCTCGGCATGGCCTCGCTGGCGGCCCGGTTCGCGGCCAAGGAGGCGATGGCCAAGGCGCTCGGCGCCCCTGGCGACATGCACTGGCACGACGCGGAGGTCGTGTCCGAGGCCTCCGGCCGCCCACTGATGACCATCCGGGGCACGGTCCAGGCCCGGGCCTCGGAGCTCGGGGTCACCTCGTGCCACCTCTCGCTGTCCCACGACGCCGGCATCGCCTCCGCCATGGTGGTCCTAGAGGGCTGACCCTCGACGCTGACCCGGCCCCAAATGGCCCCGCCAGGTCAGCGTCTCGCGTGAGGCGCCGGAGCTCTTGACATTGCTCTAACAGTGTTCGAAACTTCGAACACTGTTAGAGCAATGCCCGAAGGGGGTGCCGGTGGCGGGTCGGCCGAACGAGCAGCGTCGGGCGGACACCCGACGCGCGATCCTCGACGCGGCCTGGACGCTCTGCCGCGAGCAGGGCCTCACCCAGCTTTCACTGCGCGAGCTGGCCCGCCGGGTCGGCATGCGGGCGCCCAGCCTCTACTCCTACTTCCCCGCCAAGGACGCGATCTACGACGCGATGTTCGCCGATGGCCAACGGCAGATGGCAGAGGCGCTCGCGTTCCTACCCACCGAGAACATCACCCGCGCCGACTTCCGGACGGGGGTTCGGGCGTTCTTCGACTTCTGCGTCGAGGACCCGGTCCGCTACCAGCTGATGTTCCAACGCACGATCCCGGGTTTTGTCCCCTCGCCAGAGTCCTACGCGCTCGCCGTCCAACGGATCGACGAGGTCACCCAGCAACTGGAAGCCGCCGGGGTGACCGAGCAGCGCCACGTGGACCTGTGGACGGGCATCATCGCCGGCCTCACCGCCCAGCAGCTGGCCAACGAGCCCGGCGGTGACCGTTGGGCTCGCCTCGTGGACGAAGCCGTCGACCTGTTCTGCGACCACGTCGGCATCCCTGCCGACACCGCCACACCCGGGAGGAAACGATGACCATGACCGCTACTTCGACGGCCTCCGTACCACCGATCAGCCACCGCGAGGCCCACGGCCTCGCGCTCGACGCGTATCGCCAGTTCGCCGCCGACGTCGCTCGGCTCGGCCCCGGGGACTGGGCGCGCCCCACCGACTGCGAGGGCTGGACCGTGCGCCACCTGGTCGGACACATGGTCGGCGCGATGCGCGCTGCGGCCTCACTGCGGGAGCTGTTGCGCCAGCAGGCCGAGATCAAGAAGCGGGTCAAGGCGACCGGCGGCAACGAGACCGACGTGATGACCGCCCTGCAGATAGAGATGCTCGCGGGGGCGAGTACCGCCGAACTGGTGGCCGAGTGCACGGACATCGCAGCACGGGCGGCCGCGGGACGGCGCCGCATTCCGGCCCCGATGCGCCGGTTCGTGACCTTCCCGGTGGAAGTCGGTTCGGCCACCGAAACCTGGCGGCTCGGCTACCTCGTCGATGTGATCCTGACCCGCGACGCGTGGATGCACCGGATCGACCTGAGCCGCGCCGTCGGGAGCGATCTGACGCTCACCGCTGCGCACGACGGGCGAATCGTGGCGGATGTCGTGGCCGAGTGGGCCCGGCGGCACGGCCGGCCGTTCCGACTTTCGCTCACCGGGCCGGCGGGAGGGTCGTTCGCGAACGGCCCCGCGGCAGGAGCCGAGGTCCTCGAGCTGGATGCGGTCGAGTTCTGCCGGCTCGTGTCCGGCCGCGGAGCTGGGAGGGGACTGTTGACGACCGAGGTGCCTTTCTAGTCGGCCCAGCGTTCCGCACGGCTAGCGTGACCACCGTGAGGCACGCGCACACTGTGGAGCAGGTTCGGGCCGCGGAGGCCGAGCTGATGAGCCGCCTGCCTGAGGGCACGCTGATGCAGCGTGCAGCCGCGGGGCTCGCCTACGCCGTCATCGACCTGCTCGGGTCGGCGTACGGGCGGCGGGTGCTGCTGCTCGTCGGCGGCGGCGACAACGGCGGCGACGCGTTGTACGCCGGCGCGCTGCTGGCCCGGCGCGGCTGCGGGGTCGAGGCCGTCCTGCTGTCCGAGCGAGCCCACGAGCAAGGGCTGCTCGCGCTGCGGGCGGCCGGCGGGCGGGTCGTGGACCTGCCGACCAAGCGACCCGAAGTCGTGGTCGACGGGATCGTCGGCATCGGCGGCCGGCCAGGTCTGCAGCCCGCGGCGACCAGGATGCTGCGGCTGCTGCACGGCGTACCGGTCGTCGCGGTCGACACCCCGAGCGGCGTGGACGTCGACACCGGAGGGACTCCACAGTCGCGGGGCGGCGACCACGTCGTCGCGGACCTGACCGTCACCTTCGGGACCCACAAGGTCTGCCACCTCGTAGACCCGGCGGCCGCAGCCTGTGGTGCCGTGCACCTCGTCGACATCGGCCTCGAGCTGCCGGACGCAGCTGTGGAGTCGCTCCAGGCGCAGGACGTCGCGGCCCTGCTGCCGAGGCCGGCTGGGGACGCGCACAAGTACACCCGCGGCGTCGTCGGTGTCCGGGCCGGCTCGGAGCAGTATCCCGGCGCCGGCCTGCTCTCCGTCGCCGGTGCGGCCAGCGGGCTCGTCGGGATGGTGCGCTACGTCGGCGACGACGCCGTGGCCGCGATGGTCCGGGAGGCGCACCCAGAGGTGGTCGGCGCGGGCCGGGTGCAGGCGTGGGTCGTGGGGTCGGGCAGCGGTGAGGGCGCGAAGGCCACCCTCGACGAGGCGCTCGACGACCGGGTTCCACTCGTCGTCGACGCGGACGCCCTCGGCCACCTGCCCTCGCTGCACGGGATCCACGCGGTCCTCACCCCGCACGCGGGCGAGCTCGCCGCGATGCTCGGCACCCAGCGCGAGCAGGTCGAGGCGCAGCCGCTCGCGTTCGTGCGGCAGGCCGCGGAACGGTACGCCGCGGTGGTGCTGCTCAAGGGCCGCCGGACCCTGGTGGCGGCGCCGGACGGGCGGGTCCGCGCCAACCCCACCGGCACCCCCTGGCTGGCCACGGCCGGGGCGGGCGACGTCCTGGGCGGACTGGTCGGCGCCCTGCTGGCGGCCGGCCTGGCGCCGTACGACGCCGCCTCGGTCGGTGCGTGGCTGCACGGCGCCGCGGCGAGCATCGCGGCGAGCGAGGGCCCGCTGGTCGCGGGCGACGTGGCGAAGGCCATTCCCGTGGCGGTCCGCGCCGCCCTCGCCGCGCGCTGAGTGGAAGACTGCGACGCGATGACCACCCACGCGCGCGCAGAGCTCGTCGTCGACGTGGCGGCGATCCGGCACAACGTGCGCACGCTCCGAGAGCTCGTGGGGCCGGGCGTCGCGATGATGGTCGTGGTCAAGGCGGACGGCTACGGCCACGGCATGGCCGAGTCGGCGCGCGCGGCCCGCGATGCCGGCGCCGAGTGGCTGGGCGTCGCCACGGTCGACGAGGCGCTGGCGCTGCGGGCCGCGGGCGACACCGGCCGGGTCCTGTGCTGGCTGACCGTGCCGGGCGAGGACTACGCCGCCGCGGTCGCCCAGGACATCGACGTCACCGTCTATTCCGAGGCCGAGCTCGCGGAGGTGGTCGCCGCCACGGGCGGCCGCACCGCGCGGGTCCAGGTCAAGGTCGACACCGGCCTCAGCCGGGGCGGCGCGCCGGGCGGCGCGTGGCCGGCGCTGTTCGCCGCCGCCGGGGGACTGGAGCGCGACGGCCGGGTCAGGGTGACCGGCGTCTGGTCGCACTTCTCGAGCTCCGACGAGCCCGACGACCCGGCGAACGCCGCGCAGGAGGCCGCCTTCGCTGACGCACTCCGCGAGGCCGAGCGGGCCGGGCTGCGCCCCGAGGTCCGCCACCTCGCCAACTCCGCGGCCGCGATCCTGCGGCCGAGCTCGCGGCTCGACCTGGTGCGGGTCGGCATCGCGGCCTACGGCCTCGACCCCGCTCCCGGCCACACCCCCGACCTGGGCCTGGTGCCCGCGATGACCGCCCGTGCGTCCCTGGCGATGGTCAAGCACGTCGAGGCGGGGGCCGCGGTCTCCTACGGCCGGACGTGGACCGCCGAGGAGGCGACGACGCTGGGCCTGGTGCCCGTGGGGTACGCCGACGGCGTCCCGCGCGTCGCGGGCAACCGGGCCGAGGTCTGGGTGGCGGGCGCGCGGCGCCCCGTGCGGGGCCGGATCTGCATGGACCAGCTGGTCGTCGACCTGGACGGCGCCGCGGCTGCGGCGGGGGACGATGCAGTGCTGTTCGGGCCGGGCGTCCACGGCGAGCCCACCGCGCAGGACTGGGCGGAGGCCTGCGGCACGATCAGCTACGAGATCGTCACCAGGATCGGCGGCCGGATGACCCGCCGCCACGTCGACTCAACACCACAAGCAGCAGAGGGGAACGACCGATGAGCCGGGCCGGACGAACCGTCGCCGGGATCGCCGCGGGCGCCGCCGGTGTCGCCGCGGCGGGGGCCGCGGCCGACATCGTCCGCCGCCGCCGCGAGATCGGGCGGCGGGGTGTCGACGACACCCCGTTCGGGAGCCTGCGGTCGACCCCCACCAACGTCATCGCCTCCGACGGGGTCCCGCTGCACGTCGAGGTCGACGAGCTCGACACTCCGGACCCGTCGGCGACCCCGGGTCGGCGCGGTCGGCGCCGGGCGCCGGAGACGCCGCCGCTCACCGTGGTGTTCGTGCACGGCTTCGCCCTCAACCTGGACTGCTGGCACTTCCAGCGCGCGGCCTACCGCGGCCTGGTGCGCACCGTGCTCTACGACCAGCGCTCGCACGGCCGGTCCGGACGCTCCAGTGGGCACAACTCGACCATCGACCAGCTCGGCACGGACCTCAAGGCGGTCCTCGACGCCGTCGTCCCCGAGGGGCCCATGGTGCTCATCGGGCACTCCATGGGCGGCATGACGATCGTCGCCCTCGCCGAGCAGCACCCGGAGCTGTTCGGCGACCGCGTGGTCGGCGTCGGCCTGATCTCGACGACCGCGGGCGGGCTGGACCCCAGCCGGATCCTGCTGCCGATGGTGCCCGCCAAGCTCACCGGCGGGGTGACCACCCGCGCGGTCCGCACCCTGGCCCGCCGGCACCGCACCGTCGACGGGCTCCGGCGCGCCGGCCGGGCCGTGGCGCAGGTCGTGACCGACATGTTCGCCTTCGGCGACGAGGTGCCCTCGGCGTACGTCGACTTCGTGGACGAGATGCTGTCGGCCACGCCGTTCGAGGTGGTGGCCGACTTCTTCCCGCACTTCCGGTCGCTCGACAAGTTCCACGCCGTCGAGGTGTTGTCGCGGGTGCCGACGACCGTGATCTGCGGGACCGCCGACCGGGTCACCTCGATCGGCCACAGCCGCAAGCTCCACGACCGGATCGCGGGCTCGATCCTCCTGGAGTGCGAGGGCGCCGGGCACATGGCGATCCTCGAGCGCCACGACCAGGTCAACGCCGCGCTCGACCAGCTGATCTCGGCCGCCGCCGAGCGGGTCGGCGCCCGGTGACGGTGCTCGCCGCGACGGTCGTCCCGGTGGGTGCCGAGGGCGCCGAGGACGTGCTCGCCGTGGTCCGGGAGGCGTTCGGCGCCCGCCCCGTCCTCGACCCGCCGGCGGACGCATCGGCCGAGACCGTCGAGTCGGTGCGGGTGCGGCTGGCACACCACGGCGGGCTGCTCGCCTCGCTCGACGGGCGGCCGGTCGGCGCGCTGGTCTTCGACCCGGTCGGCGACACGATGTTCCTGCGCCGGTTCGGCGTCGTGCCCACCGCCCAGGGCCGCGGCGTCGCCCGTGTGCTGGTCGACACCGCCCTGCAGGTCGCGCGGGAGCGCGGTGCCGCCGACGCCGCGGTCGTCGCCCGCGAGGAGCTGCCCGAGACGATCCGGTTCTGGGAGCGGCAGGGCTTCGCGCCGGTGGTCCGGCACTCGCCGTACGTCGAGCTGCGGCGGTCGCTGGCGGGTGTAGCGCCCGACGCCGAGGCCATGCGGGCCCTCGGCGCCGAGCTGGCCGGCCGACTGCGTGCCGGCGACCTGGTGCTGCTCGTCGGCGAGCTCGGGGCGGGCAAGACGACGTTCACCCAGGGCCTGGGCGAGGGCCTGGGCGTCCGGGGGCCGGTCACCTCGCCGACCTTCGTCATCGCCCGGGTGCACCCCTCCGAGGTCGGCGGGCCGGCGCTGGTGCACGTCGACGCCTACCGGCTCGGCGGCCTCGAGGAGCTCGACGACCTCGACCTCGACGCGTCGCTGGACGAGGCAGTCACCGTGGTCGAGTGGGGCGAGGGCATCGCCGAGGGCCTGGCCGAGTCGCGGCTCGAGGTCCGGATCTCGCGCGGCGACGATGTCGACGACGCTGGCGACGACGAGTCCCGGACGGTCACGGTGACCGGTGTCGGCCCGCGATGGGAACCGGTCCGGTGATGCATCTCGTAGCCCACCTGACCGACCTGCACTTCGGGGGACCCGTCGCTGCCCGGGCCCGCGCGGACCGGGCGCTCGACCACCTGCTGTCGCTCGACCCCGCCCCCGACCTGCTGCTGGTGACCGGGGACGTCGCCGACCACGGCACGCCCGAGGAGTACGCCGAGGCACGCGCCGTCCTGTCCCGGTGGCCCGGCCTGCTGCTGGTCGGCACCGGCAACCACGACGTGCGCGACGAGTTCGCGCGCGGGCTGCTCGGCCGCGAGGCGGACGGCCCGCTCGACCAGGTGCTCGACCTGCCGGGGGCACGATTTCTGATGCTCGACTCGCTCGTCACCGCGCCTCCGGGGGAGCGGATCGACCACGGCGAGCTGACCGACGCCACGCTCCACTGGCTGGACGAGCGCCTCGCCGAGGACGACCGGCCGGCGTACGTGTGCCTCCACCACCCGCCCGTCGACATCGGCGTGAGCCTGATGGACCCGATCCGGCTGCGCGAGCCGGTCCGGCTCGCGGAGGTGCTCGGGCGCCACCCCCACCACGCGGCGACGCTCGTCGGCCACGCGCACACCCAGGGCGCGACCACGTTCGCGGGGCGGCCGCTGCTGATCGGCGGAGGCGTCGCCTCCACCGTGACGCTGGACGCCGAGCCGATGCCAGCGGTGTGGGAGGCCGGGGCACCCACGATCGCCTTCCACCTCATCCACGACGACGGACGGCTCATGACCCACTGGCGGGCGATCTGATGCTCCTCGCCTTCGACACCGCCACGCCGCTGGTCACCGTCGCGCTGCACGACGGCGCCGACGTGGTCGCCGAGCTCAGCTCCGATGCCCCGATGAAGCACGGCGAGCAGCTGGCCCCGCTCATCGCGGGCGTGCTCGAGCGCGCCGGCATCGTCCGCCAGGACCTCACCGCGATCGGCGTAGGGGTCGGCCCGGGGCCGTTCACCGGGCTGCGGGTCGGGCTGGTCACTGCCCGGACCCTCGGCTTCGTGCTCGAGATCCCCGTCTACGGCGTCTGCACGCTCGACGTCCTCGCCGTCGAGGCGGTCGAGACGGGCGCGGTCGACGGCGACTTCGCGGTCGCGACGGACGCCCGGCGCAAGGAGGTCTACCTGGCGACGTACGACGGCGGCGGCGCCCGTCTCGACGGCCCGGTGGTCGACAAGCCGGCGGTGCTGGCCGCGGGCCTGGCGGCGGGACTGCCGGTGGTGGGGGAGGGCTCCCGCCTCTATCCCGAGGCCTTCCCCGAGGCCCTCGCGCCCAGCCGGCCCAGCGCCGGCTGGCTGGCCCACACGATCGCCGAGGAGCGCGCCGAGCTGCTCGACCCGGAGCCGCTCTACCTCCGCCGCCCCGACGCCGCGGCCCCGCACGCTCCGAAGCCGGTCTCGTGACCCGGCCCAGCGTCACCGTGCGCCCGGCGACGTCCGACGACCTGGTGGCGGTCGCGGTCCTCGAGGACGAGAACCTCGGCGCCGATGCCTGGTCGGTGGGCCTGCTCTCCGAGGGGCTGGCCGGCAGCCTGCCGACCGTCCACTACCTGGTGGCCGAGGCCGACGGTGCGGTCGTCGGCCACGCGGTCACCAGCCTCGCCGGCGACATCGCCGAGCTCCAGCGGATCGCGGTGACGCCCGCTGCGCGGCGCACCGGCGTCGGCTCCGACCTCCTCGAGGCGGCCGTCGCGCTCGCCGCGTCGGGTGGCGAAGCCGACCGGATGCTGCTCGAGGTGCGCGCCGACAACGCCGGCGCACTGGCGTTCTACGCCGCCCGGGGGTTCGTGGAGGTCGACCGGCGGCCGCGCTACTACCGTGACGGCGCGACCGCCGTCGTGATGCGCCGCTCGCTCGGCCGCGGCTGCGGGGGAGGATCGACGTCGTGACCCGCGACGAGCCCCTGGTGCTCGGCATCGAGACCTCCTGCGACGAGACCGGCGTCGGCATCGTCCGCGGTCACACGCTGCTGGCCGACGCGGTCGCCAGCAGCGTCGACGAGCACGCCCGCTTCGGCGGCGTGGTGCCCGAGGTCGCCAGCCGGGCGCACCTCGAGGCGATGGTCCCGACCATCGAGCGGGCCTGCGAGACCGCCGGCATCGAGCTCTACGACGTCGACGCCATCGCCGTGACCAGCGGACCGGGCCTGGCGGGTGCCCTGCTCGTGGGAGTCGCCGCGGCCAAGGCGCTGGCGATCGGGCTCGGCAAGCCGATCTACGGCGTCAACCACCTGGCCTCACACGTCGCCGTCGACCAGCTCGAGCACGGCGCGCTGCCGGAGCCGGTGCTGGCGATGCTGGTGAGCGGCGGCCACTCGAGCCTGCTGCGGGTCGAGGACGTCACCACCGGCGTGACGCCGCTCGGCGCGACCATCGACGACGCCGCCGGTGAGGCGTTCGACAAGGTCGCCCGGCTGCTCGGGCTGCCCTTCCCAGGCGGCCCGCACATCGACCGGGAGGCCCGCTCGGGCAGCAGCGTCGCCATCGACTTCCCGCGCGGACTCACCTCGCGGCGCGACCTGGAGCGGCACCGCTTCGACTTCTCGTTCTCCGGCCTCAAGACCGCGGTCGCCCGGTGGGTCGAAGCCCGCGAGCGCTCCGGCGAGCCCGTCCCCGTGGCCGACGTCGCCGCGTCGTTCCAGGAGGCGGTCTGCGACGTGCTGGTGCGCAAGGCGCTCGACGCCGCGGTCGACCAGGGCATCGAGGACCTGCTCATCGGGGGCGGGGTCGCGGCCAACTCCCGGCTCCGGGCGATGGCCGAGTCCCGGGCCGAGCCACTCGGCATCCGGGTGCGCGTGCCCAGACCCGGGCTCTGCACCGACAACGGCGCCATGGTCGCCGCGCTCGGGGCCGAGATGGTCGCCCGCGGGCGTACGCCGTCCGCGCTCGACCTGCCCGCCGACTCCAGCCAGCCGGTGACCAGCGTCCTGGTCTGAGGAGGTATCAGTCACCGCCGTTGGACCAGCACGATGCCGGGCCCGATCCAGCTACGGACCAGGCGCATCGGAGGCACGGCGAACTCGAGCAGGTGACCACTGTGCGTCGCCCTGATCACGGCCATCTCCCGGCCTCGCTCGACGACCATCAGGACCGTCCGTTCCGACTCCCACATGGTCTGCACCACGGACACGCCCTCTGGCAGTGTGATCCGGCCGCGTTCCTCGCCGGTGTCGCTGTCGAGCACCACCAGGTCGTGCCGGCCGCGGGCGAGGACCAGCCCGCCCGACGGACTGAACCGCTGCAGCTCGAACCCTCGTCCGCGCGCGTCCCACATCGGTGTCAGCCCGTCGAGCGTCATGACCATCGGACGGCCACCACCGATGCTGGCGAGCAGGCGGCCGTTGACCTCGTCCACGTCGGTCACGTGGCTGACGGCCAGCACGCGCGGCTCGGACACCAGGTCCGTGATCCGTCCCGCCATGTTGGGGTGCTCCAGGTAGCGGGCCGTGTAGATCACCTGGCCGTCGACGATGCCGGCGACCAACGGGTGCCGGCGGATCACCTGGGTCCGGCGGACGCCGTCGACCTCGAGCCGGATCTTCGGGGGCGGCTGCACGGACGCCTCCGACGTGGTCGACTCGCCCCAGGCCACGGCGCCGCCGAGCCCGACGGCGGGAGTGCCGCTCGTGCTCCACTCCTCGAGCTTCTTGCCGTGCCGCACGACGGCGATGCCGGTGTAGCTCTCGAAGTTGCGGTCGTCCTGCACCAGGAAGCCGTCGCCCAGCCGCGTCACGCTCAGCACCCCGGTCGCGCGAGGCAGCGGGTGCCTGAGACCGCCAGGTGCGACGAAACGGTGGTCGAGGACATACCCGATCCGGGGCGGCGGACCCGTCGGTAGATCGTCGAAGGTTGTGGCTCGGGTGGCCGGGCGAGGAGCCGGCGAGGGGGTCTCTGTCGGCACGTCCCTTGCGCACCCGACGAGCGACGCGAGCAGCAGCAGCGCGGCGAGCGTCCTCATGCAGGTCAGACGTTCCGAGGCCGCGTCCGGTTGACGGCGTCGCGCGATTTCAGTCCGAGACGAGGAACAGGGGGCCGCTCTCGGCGTTCGGCCCCGGCAGCGGTCCCTCCACCACCTCGGGCTCACCGCCGTCGATCGGCACCCTGAGCACGGACCAGTCCGGGCTCTCCCCGTCCAGTCCGACGACGACGACCAGCAGGTGCTCGGCGTCCGCCCAGCCCCAGTTCCGGATCACCTGGCCGTCTTCGGGCTCGTAGGACAGGACCACGTCGAGGTCCTGGTCGAGGACCTCGACCGATCCCCACATCGCGTTGTCGCCGCGGGCGCCGGTCAGGTGCGCGCCGTCGGGGGAGTAGGACCACAGCGTGGTGTCGCAGTTCTGCGCGACGACGTTCCCGGCGACCGGGTCGTAGACACCCGAGCAGCCGAACTGCTCGGTGGCGCCGGGCGGGAACGCGACGGCCCACTGCTTTCCGTCCGCCCTGACCGCGGCGACCCGCAGCGGCTCGCCGGTCTCGAGCTCCACGGCCGGCTCGGAGACCTGGCTGAGCACGTGGGTCGTGGTCACGAAGTCGCCGACCAGCACCGTGCAGCCGCCGTTCGTGCAGTCGGACCCGTGGACGGCGTCGATGCTGCCGTAGGACTCGCCGGGCATCGGGATCCCCCACTCGAACGTCGTGGGCTCGGCCTTGCCGCTCTCGAGGACGACGACCCGGAAGTCAGGGTCGATCCACGCGACCAACGTGTCGTCGGCACTCATGGTGATCACGTTGAGGTCGACGTCGTACTCGGCGTCCAGCTGGCCGTCGGGTCCGTAGACGCGGACGAGCCGGATACCCGGGACGGGGACGACGACGCGGCCGTCGGTGAGCACGCCGTACTGCTGGAGGTCGGTGGTGTCCACGTCGAGCGGCGTCGTCCTGCCGTCCGGGTGGGTGAGGACGCCGTCGTGCAGCACCGAGCTGCCGGGCGTCCGCGGACCGACCGGGGTCGGTGCCGGGGTCGGCGTCGGGGCCGGGCTCGGGGTCGGGGTCGGGGACGGCGCCGGGTCCGGCCTGGTCGAGTCCGAGCCGCCGAGGGCCATCGGGACGGCGATGACCGCCGCGATCACCGCAGCGGCGGCACCGGTCAGCAGCGCCTGGCGCCGACGTCGGATCGAGCGGGCTCTGCCGCGCACGTCGTCGATGGTCAGCGGGGCGCCGTGGACGTGCTCGGCGCGGCGCTCCAGCTCGCGGGTGAAGGTCTCCTCGGTCATCGCTCCTCCTCCCGGGGGTTCAGGTCGGCCGGTGTCCGCTCGCGCAAGGTGGCGAGCGCCCGGTGGCACTGCGACTTCACGGTGCCGACGGAGATGCCGAGGATCTCGGCGGTCTCGGCCTCGGACAGCTGCTCGTAGTAGCGCAGGACCACCACGGCCCTGGCCTTGCGCGGCAGGGTCTGGACGACCTCCCACACCCTGGCGCCGACACCCTCATCGGGTCGGTCGTGCACGGGCGTGAGATCGGGGACCTCGTCGGTCGGCACCTCGCGGCGGCGCCAAGAGCGCCGCCAGAGCGAGGTTTGCTCGTTGACCATGATCCGCCGCACGTACGCGTCCACGTTGCCGCGGTCGCGGATGTTGTCCCAGGACAGGTAGAGCTTGGCCAGCGACGTCTGCAGGAGGTCCTCGGCCTGGTGCCGGTCGCCCGTCAGCAGGTAGGCGATGCCCAGCAGACGCGGTTGTCGCGCCCCGAGGTACGCCGTGAAGTCGGCGTCGCGGTCCGTCATGGCCGCTTCAGTCTCGTGGATGGTCCGCACCTGCGGTTGACGCGACTCCGGGGTCGAAGGTTGCATTTCCCGGCCGCACGTCGGCGGTGGGTTAGTGCCCGTTCCGTGGCAGACGAAGGGGCCACAACCCACCGCTGCCGCGTCGGGCGGCCCGGCCCGTGATTCGATGAGCCACGAGCGGGACGGCGAGCAGGAGGACCAGATGCAGCAGGTGAGGGCGGTCGTGGCGCTGGCCAAGGGCCAGCCGGTCGAGGTGACCACGATCAACGTGCCCGACCCCGGTCCAGGAGAGGCGCTGGTGCAGGTGCAGGCCTGCGGCGTCTGCCACACCGACCTGCACTACCGCGAGGGCGGCATCAACGACGACTTCCCGTTCCTGCTCGGCCACGAGGCCGCGGGCGTGGTCGAGGCCGTGGGGCCCGACGTCACGACGGTCGCGCCGGGCGACTTCGTCGTCCTGAACTGGCGGGCGGTCTGCGGCAGCTGCCGGGCCTGTGACCGCGGCGAGCCGTGGTACTGCTTCGCCACCCACAACGCCACCCAGCGGATGACGCTGGCCGAGGGCGAGCACGCGGGTACCGAGCTGTCGCCCGCGCTCGGCATCGGCGCGTTCGCCGAGAAGACCCTGGTCGCCGCCGGCCAGTGCACCAAGGTCGACCCGTCCGCCCGGCCCGCCGCGGTCGGGCTGCTCGGCTGTGGCGTGATGGCCGGTCTCGGTGCCGCCATCAACACCGGCCAGGCGACCCGCGGGAAGTCCGTCGCGGTCATCGGCTGCGGCGGCGTCGGCGTGGCCGCGGTCGCGGGCGCCAGGCTCGCGGGAGCGAGCCCGATCATCGCGGTCGACATCGACGCCAAGAAGCTCGCGGCCGCCACCAGGATGGGGGCGACGCACACCGTCGACTCCTCGGCCACCGACCCGGTAGCCGCCATCCAGGAGCTCACCGGCGGGTTCGGTGCCGACCTGGTCATCGAGGCCGTCGGCCGACCCGAGACGTGGAAGCAGGCGTTCTACGCCCGCGACCTGGCCGGCACGGTCGTCCTGGTCGGCGTACCGACCCCCGACATGAAGCTGCCGGACATCCCGCTCATCGACGTGTTCGGCCGCGGTGGCTCCCTGAAGTCCAGCTGGTACGGCGACTGCCTGCCCTCGCGCGACTTCCCGATGCTCGTCGACCTCTACCTGCAGGGCCGCCTCGACCTCGACGCGTTCGTCACCGAGGAGATCGCGCTGGACGACGTCGAGGCGGCCTTCGACCGGATGCACGGAGGCAACGTGCTGCGCTCGGTCGTCGTGTTCTGAGGGCTGCTGGGCCGCCGGCGCCCGTCGAGACACACGGAATGGCTGTCCGGAGGCTCCGGAGAGAGCCAAAATGTGTGTCTCGACGCCGACAGGGCGCCAGCGGGGCTCAGGGCACGACGTTGAAGTTCCGGCGGAACACGTTATCCGGGTCCCAGGTCCGCTTGACCTGACGCAGCCGCTCGAGGGTGTCGGCCGGCCAGAGCGCGGCGATGTCGTCGGCGGTGTCGGAGCCGAGGAAACCGGCGTAGGACCCGATGCCCTGCTCACCGATCGTGCGCCACACCGCGCGGGCCTCGGCGATCTGCTGCTCCGTCGCGTCCACCGGGAGGAACGCCGCGGACACGACCAGCGCCTCGGCGTCGCGGTGGGCGAAGGCGGTCTCTCCCGGGTCGACCCGGCCGAAGGCGCCGCCGAGACTGCGCACGAAGACCACGCGTCCGCCGGCGGCGTAGGCCGCGGCGATCGAGTCGATGAGCGGTTCCTCGACGGACGTCACGAGCGTGTTGCCGATCACCGGTAGCACCCCCTCCGGCGGGTGCGCCTCCTCGAGGATCTCGGCGTACGGACGCTCGCTGATGTCCTCGGCGACCACGGTGCCGATCGTTCGCAGCGGTTCGAGGGCCGCCGTGTCGTCGCCGACCAGGCACACGTAGACGATGGCGCCGGCGGGGAAGTCGCCGAACCCGGGCATCAGGACGAGGGTCGTGCTCAGCTCGTCCGGGGCACCGCGCATGGCGGCCGCCCAGCCCTTCACCAGTTGGGCCACGTCGTCCAGCGCGAACGCGATCGTGCCGAACTGCACCGTCGACACCGGCTGTGCCTGGAACTCGAACGCCGTGACCACGCCGAAGTTGCCGGCGCCTCCGCGAATGGCCCAGAACAGGTCGGCGTTCTCCGTGGCGGAGGCTGTCACGAGGTCGCCAGAAGCGGTGACGACCTCGGCGCCGAGCAGGCTGTCGATGGTCAGGCCGTGCTTGCGGACCATCCAGCCGATGCCGCCGGCCTGGGTCAGCCCGCCCACGCCGACCGAGGTCGTGTCGCCGGAAGTGATCGCCAGTCCGTGCTCGGCCAGCGCCTGCGCGGCACGGCCCCAGGTCGCCCCGGCGCCGATGCGCACGCGGCCGTCACCCAGCACCTCGACCCCGTCGAGCCGGGACACGTCGATCACGGCGCCGTCGTCGATGTTGCCGAAGCTCAAGGCGCTGTGGCCCCCGCTGCGGACGGCGACCGGGAGCCCCTCATCGCGGGCGTGGCGCAGCGACGCGGCCACGTCCGCGGCCGTGCTCGGGCGCAGGACGACGGAGGGTCGGGCCGTGCCCATGATCGTGGTCCTGGCCGCGTCGTAGTCCTCGTCGCCGGGGAGGATGGAGAAGTTCTCAACGGTCTCGGTGCTCTGGGTGCTGTCGATGCTCATGCAGACGGTCCTCCGCGTCAGTCCGTGATGTCGATCCGTGATGTCGCTACCGACCGTAGGACTTCAAGTGCGGTTGACTTCAAGCGGTTTTCTGGACGACCACCTGCGGGCTCAGAACGGCCGCACCAGCAGGCAGGTGCCCTCGCCGGCCACCCGGGTGAGCACGATCGTGGCCTCCTCGTCACCGGCGAGGGCCAGCCGCTTGCGCAGGTCGTCGGGGACCACGGAGACCCCGCGCTTCTTGATGGTCAGCCGCCCCACGTTGCGCTCGCGGAGGGCGGCGCGCAGGGCCTTCTCGCGGTAGGGCAGCTCCTCGAGCACCTCGTAACCGCGGGCGAACGGCGTGCGGAACGACGCGTCCGAGGTCACGTAGGCCAGGTGCTCGTCCACGAGACCACCGTCGACCCCCGCGGCGACCGCGGTGACCAGGCCGGCCCGGATCACCGCGCCGTCGGGCTCGTAGAGGAACCGGCCGACCTCCACGACCGGGGCGCCCGGGTCGTCCTCGTCGGTCAGCGTGGCCAGGCCGCCGTCGCCGATGACGGTCGCCCGGCGGGCGCAGGTCGCCAGCCGGCCGGACCACAGCGCGGCTTCCTTGACCTCGCCACGGTCGCTGACCCACTCCGCCTCGACGTCGTCGGGCACCAGTGCGTGCGGGATGCCGGGCGCGGCCTTGACGCAGGAGTCCCGGGTGAGCAGCGACTCGATGAAGGACCAGGGCGGCGACCAGTGGTCGGTCGAGAAGGTCCGGCCCCGCGCCGTACGCCGCGCCGGGTCGGCGAACGCCACGTCGAAGCCCGCGAGGTCGAGCCTGGTCGCGTCGGCCACCTGGACCGCGCCGCCGAGCCCCAGGGCGTCGAGGTTGGCCGAGGCGACCGCGACCCGCTCCGGGTCGAGGTCGACGCCGGCGGTGGTCAGGCCGGCGGCCGCGAGGGCGACCAGGTCGCCGCCGATGCCGCAGCCGAGGTCGATGACGGACCTGGCGTCGAAGGCGCGGACCCGTGCTGCTCGGTGGGTCGCGACCGACAGCCGCGTGGCCTGCTCGAGCCCCTCGGAGGTGAAGTACATCCGAGGGGCCAGGTCGCCGAACTTCGCGACCGCCGCCCGCCTCAAGGTGGCCTGGGAGAGGGCGACGGCGAGCCGCACCGACGGCACCCCGGGCGCGGTGCGCCGCAGCGACTCGTGGGCCGCGAGGGGGTCGTCGTCGACGGCGGGGCCCAGCGCGACGGCCGACGCCAGCACCTGCTGGCCCTCGTCGGTCAGCAGCCAGGCGAAGGCGTCGAGGTCCACCGGGCGATCCTCGCAGAGACAAGTCAGAGGGGCCGTTGGCACTCCGTGAGGTCGAGTGCTAGTTTCGACGTTGGCACTCTCCGAGTGGGTGTGCCAACTGACGTGAAACACCGATAAGCACCCAGAACCCGAAAGTGGAGGTCGACATCGTGTCGGTCAGCATCCAGCCCCTCGAGGACCGCATCGTCGTCAAGCCGCTCGACGCCGAGCAGACCACGGCCTCCGGCCTGGTCATCCCGGACACCGCCAAGGAGAAGCCCCAGGAGGGCGAGGTCGTGGCGATCGGCCCGGGTCGCATTGACGACAACGGCAACCGTGTCCCGCTCGACGTGAGCGTCGGCGACAAGGTCATCTACAGCAAGTACGGCGGCACCGAGGTCAAGCACGGCGGCGAGGAATACCTCATCCTCTCCGCGCGCGACGTCCTCGCCAAGATCGGCTGACCCTGCCGGACCAGCCGGCATAACCGCCACCCGATCGACCACGTGGGGTCGTGCGCCGACCGGCGTACGGCCCCGCGTGACGTACTACCGGAGCTGTCCCCAGCACCGAGATCCGTGAACCACTGAAGGAGAGCAATGCCGAAGATCCTGGAGTTCGACGAGCACGCCCGTCGCGCGCTCGAGCGGGGCGTCGACGCCCTGGCGAACGCCGTGAAGGTGACGCTCGGCCCCAAGGGCCGCTACGTCGTGCTGGACAAGAAGTGGGGCGCGCCGACCATCACCAACGACGGCGTGACCGTCGCGCGTGAGATCGAGCTGGACGACCCGTTCGAGAACCTCGGCGCCCAGCTGTGCAAGGAGGTCGCCACCAAGACCAACGACATCGCGGGTGACGGCACCACCACCGCGACGGTCCTGGCCCAGGCGATGGTCCACGAGGGCCTGCGCGCGGTGGCCGCGGGTGCCAACCCGATGGCGATGAAGCGCGGCATGGACGCGGCAGCCAGCGCGGTCAGCGACGAGCTGCTCAAGATCGCCCGCGAGGTCGAGTCGCGTGAGGACATGGCCTCGGTCGCCACGATCTCGAGCCGCGACAGCCACATCGGCGAGCTGCTCGCCGAGGCCTTCGACAAGGTGGGCAAGGACGGCGTGATCACCGTCGAGGAGTCCAACACCATGGGCACCGAGCTCGACTTCACCGAGGGCATGCAGTTCGACAAGGGCTACATCTCGGCCTACTTCGTCAGCGACCCGGAGCGGATGGAGGCCGTCCTCGAGGACCCCTACATCCTCCTCCACCAGGGGAAGATCTCCGCGGTGGCCGACCTGCTGCCGCTGCTGGAGAAGGTCATCGCCGCCGGCAAGCCGCTGTTCATCCTGGCCGAGGACGTCGAGGGTGAGGCGCTGTCGACCCTGGTCGTCAACAAGATCCGCGGCACGTTCAACGCCGTGGCGGTCAAGTCGCCCGCGTTCGGCGACCGCCGCAAGGCGATGATGCAGGACATCGCGACCCTGACCGGCGGTCAGGTCGTGGCTCCCGAGGTCGGCCTCAAGCTCGACCAGGTCGGGCTCGACGTGCTGGGCACCGCCCGCCGCGTCGTGGTCACCAAGGACGACACGACCATCATCGACGGCGGCGGCGACCACGCCGAGGTCGAGGGGCGGGTCAACCAGATCAAGGCCGAGATCGAGAACACCGACTCCGACTGGGACCGCGAGAAGCTCCAGGAGCGCCTCGCCAAGCTGGCGGGCGGTGTCTGCGTGATCAAGGTCGGCGCCGTCACCGAGGTGGAGCTCAAGGAGAAGAAGCACCGCATCGAGGACGCCGTATCGGCGACCCGTGCCGCGATCGAGGAGGGCATCGTCGCCGGCGGCGGCTCCGCCCTCATCCACGCCGCCGCGGTGCTCGAGGACAGCCTCGGCTTCACCGGCGACGAGGCGGTCGGCGTCCGCGTGGTCCGCAAGTCGCTCGACGAGCCGCTGCGCTGGATCGCCGAGAACGGCGGCGTCAACGGCTACGTCGTCACCACCAAGGTCCGCGAGCTCGGCGTCGGCAACGGCTACAACGCGGCCACCGAGGAGTACGGCGACCTGGTCGCCCAGGGCGTCCTCGACCCGGTCAAGGTCACCCGCTCCGCGCTGATCAACGCCAGCTCCATCGCCGGCATGCTGCTGACGACCGAGACGCTGGTCGTGGAGAAGCCCGAGGACGACGAGCCCGAGGCTGCGGCCGGTCACGGCCACGGGCACGGTCACTAGGCCCCGCGCGGCGAGCGCAGCGAGACGCGCGAGGCCGGCGCTGGTCGAGGAGGGCCGCTAGGCCCGTCTCGAGACCAGGTGACGTGAGGCTGGGACGCAACCCACGAGGGTTGCGTCCCAGCCTCTTCTTGCGTGGTCTCGTGACGGTCGCTGCGCGACCTCCTCGACCAGCGCCGCGCTCGCGAGTCCCGCTTCGCGCGACTCGCGCGGCGCTAGGCCTACCCACGGGTAGCGCGCGTGGCTAGGGTCTCCCACGGCGGGGAGGGAGACCCACGTCACATCGCACTCTCGGAAGGCATCACCGTGCACCCCTTCACGCCTCGCCCTGCCCACCGCTCGGCACAGCCCCGGATCCCCGCCGTCCTCGGCGTGCTGGCCCTGGTCGCCTCGTTCCTGACCCTCGGGCTGGTGACCGCGCCCGCCGCGCACGCCGACGGCCCCGGCGTGGGCTCGCCGTGGGTGGTCAGCCTCGGTGACTCCTACATCTCCGGCGAGGCCGGCCGTTGGGCCGGGTCGTCCAACAGCTCGTCGTCCTACGCCGACGCGCTCGGCTCCACGGCCTACTACGACAACGCCGGCGGCACCGCCGAGACCATCAACCGCTGTCACCGCAGCAAGTCGGCGGAGATCTACCTCGGCGGCGGCGTGAGCGGCCTCAACCTGGCCTGCTCGGGCGCGAAGACGGCGACCTACACCGACGGCAACGGCTACTTCAAGCCCGGCCTGGACTTCTACAGCAACGGCAGCCAGCAGGGGCAGGCCCGGATGCTGCAGACCTTCGCTGCCACCCACAACGTGAAGATGGTCGTGGTCTCGATCGGCGGCAACGACTTCAACTTCGCAAGCATCGTCCAGCAGTGCGTGCAGGACTTCCTCACCTCACCGACCTGGTGGAAGGACTACTGCAAGGACGACTCGTCGGTCACGGCCAACTTCACCTCGGCCAACATCGCGACGGTGAAGTCGCGGATCGCCACGGCACTGCAGAACGTGCGCACCGCGATGCGCAACGCCGGCTACGGCGACAGCTCGTGGAGCATGCTCGTGCAGACCTACCCGTCGCCCATCCCCAACGGGAGCGGCTTCCGCTACTCCGAGAGCGGCTACACCCGGCAGAGCACCGGCGGCTGCGGCTTCTGGAACAGCGACGCCAACTGGGCCAACTCCAGTGCCCTGCCGACCATCAACAACACCGTGACCGGCGCGATCACCCAGGCCGGCATCACCAACGCCAAGGTGCTCAACCTGTCCTCGGCCCTCAACGGCCGCCGGCTCTGCGAGAACACCGTGGGCCTCTACGAGGAGGTCGGCCTGACCTCGTGGACGCAGCCGACCGCCGTCAACCGGACCGAGTGGGTCAACCAGATCCGCACGGTGTCGACGTGCTGTTCGGGCAGCCCCTACTACATCCAGGAGGGGCTGCACCCCAACTACTGGGCCCAGCTGGCCTTCCGCAGCTGTGTCCGCCAGGCCTACAACGGCGGCGCGCCCCGGGGCGGCACCTGCACCCGGTCGGGCAACGGTCTGGTCAACGGCGAGCCGGTGATGTCCCTGTCTTGAGCCCAGGCCTCAGCGCCCGTGGCAGTCGGGCTCGAGGACGGGGCGGTCGACGCCACGCAGCAGCCACACGATGCGGGGCGGCTTGTCGGGGTTCCTGCAGCCCGTGCCGTGGGCGACGTACCGCTCGTCCACCAGCGTCCGGAGTGACCGGCCAGGGTCCTCGGCCCAGGTGTCGAACGGCACCCACTCGACCAGCCAGGTCGGGGCGTCCGGGCCGGCGACCAGCGACCTGAGGTCGGACAGCTCAGGGTCGATGGTGCGCATCGGCAGCGACCACAGGTGCTCGTAGGGTGACGAGAGCCCGCTGGTGAGCTGGAGGTCGGCGCGACCGCCGAACACGACGAGCGTGTCGCCCGGCTCGGCGACGTCGTGCAGCGCCTCGCCCGTGTCGACCTCGTCGAACTCCTGGAAGCCGAGGGCCTGGTAGCCAGCCCACCCCAGCAGCAGTACCAGGGTCGACGCGGCGGCCGCGGCGATGACCGACCTCATCGCCATGCCGCGCTTGCTCCGGCGTCGGGCCAGGAGGGCGGCGCACAGCGCCGTGGCCGGGAGCAGCGGGAACAGGTAGTCGCGCCAGAAGCTGCCGCCGAGCACCAGCCCGGCGACGTCGACGACCAGCATCGCGGCGACCGCGGCCGTCAGCGGGGCGTCGTCCTCCCACTCGCCACGGATGTGCACGACGAAGCCCCCGATGACCAGCAGCATCCCGGCACCGAGCGCGCTGACCACCAGCAGTGCTGCCCGCACTGTCTCGGTCTCGGCGCTCCCGGATGCGAGCACCGCCGCGGCGTCGAAACGGAAGCCGTAGACGGCATACCAGAGCGCGTCCAGGTCCACCCCGGCCGCGCGGGCCCAGAGGAGGGTGCCCAGCAGCGGGATCACTGCTCCGGCGGCGGCCGTCGACGCGAGGCGGGCGAGCCCGGCGAGGCTCAGCCGGCCGGCGAGCGCGCTGGCGACGTAGAGGACTGCGGTGAAGACCAGGCCACCCACCAGGTTCTGCTTGAAGCCCAGCGCCAGGCCCGCGAGCAGACCTCCGCCCAGGGCGAACACCCACGACCGGTCCCGGACCGCCAGCAGCGCGAGCCCCAGGCTGCCCATCAGGATCGGCAGCGCCAGCAGCTCGCCCTTCACCGCGACCGCGTTGATGGCGATGTTGCTGGTGATCGCGGCGACCGCGACCGCCGTCCAGCGGGCCGCGGTCTCGGTCGCGACCAGCCTCGCCACGTTGGCCGCCGCGACGACCAGCAGGGCGCAGGCCAGCGCCCCCACGACCCGGATGAACAGCGGGCCGCCCACGTCGTCGGCCCAGCCGTAGGTCGCGATGATCAGCGGCGGGCGGTCGGCGAAGTAGGGCCCGTAGACACTGGCCGGCCCCGGGTCCCAGGCGCGGGCGACGAGGAGGTAGCCCGCCTCGTCGGCGCGGATCGGCCTGGTCAGCCCCGGCAGCCTGAGCAGGAACGCCGCGGCGGCCGCTACGGCGATGGTCCAGCGCGAGTCGACCAAGCCGTCGATGCGCTGCGCCAGGCGGGTCCACACGCACGTCAGGTTCCCAGAGCCCTGTCAGGGATACCGAGCCGCCTCCTCGACGTTGCACTGCCGAAACACAACGGACCCCGACCGGCAACCTGTCCGGTTCACTCTTCAACCATGCTGTGGAGGGTCCGTACGACGCTTCCCGACCGTCCCGGCGCACTGGCGCTGCTCGCCGAGCAGTGCGGGCTGGCGGACGTCAACATCCTGGGGCTGCAGATCTTCCCGGGCGTCGAGGCGGTGACCGACGAGCTGGTGCTCCGGACGCCCGACGACTGGGGGCCCACCCAGATCGGCCGGCTGGTCGAGACCGCCGGCGGCCGAGAGGTCGTCGCGATCCCGTGCACCGAGGACGCCCTGGCCGACCAGGCCACGCTCTACGTCCAGGCGGCGCGCGCCGTGCTGGAGCGGCCGATGACGTTCCCCGAGGTGGTGGGCCGGCTCTTCGACGCCCGGCTGCAGGCGGTGGACGGCAGTCCGGCCGACGACGACGTCATGGAGATGACCGTCGGCGACGTCGAGGTCCAGGTGCGCCGGTCCACGGCCTTCACCGCCACCGAGCACGCCCGCGGGGCGGCGATGGCGGCGCTGGTCACCGACGTCCTGGCACGGTCGGCCGCGCCCGGGATCACCGGCGACTCCGGCCGGCGCGTGGGCAGCGGCGCCCCCCCGGCGTACGCCGTCGAGGGTGACTCGGTGGCCGCGCGGATCGACGACGTGGTCGTCGGCCGCGCCACCCTGGAGAAGACCGACGAGCCCGGTGTGCTCGCGATCGGGCTCGGGGTCGACCCGGCCTGGCAGCGGCGAGGCATCGGCTCGCGGCTGCTGGTGGAGGTGGCCCGGCTGGCGTTGGCCAAGGGCGCCGACGAGATCCTGCTGACCACCCGCTCGGACAACCAGGCGGCGCTGCCGATGGTGCTGGCCGCCGGGCTCCGCGGCCGGATCCGGATGGCCGGGGACCGGCTGACGGTCCGGATCGCCGTACGGGACCTCAAGGCGCTGCGCACCTGACGCCGAATCGGTGGTTGAGGTGCGAGCGCAGCGAGCCTCGAAACCACAGACGCCATCCGCGCCGATAGGATCGGGCAATGGAACTTCCCGACAAGTTCGCCGCGCTCGGGCTCACCTACGACGACGTGCTGCTGCTGCCGGGTCACTCCGACCTGGCGCCGGCTGACATAGACACGACCACGCGGCTGACCCGGGGGCTCTCGCTGCGCGTGCCGCTCATCAGTGCCGCGATGGACACCGTCACCGAGTCGCGGATGGCCATCGCGATGGCCCGCCAGGGTGGCCTCGGCGTGCTGCACCGCAACCTCTCGATCGAGGACCAGGCCTACCAGGTCGACCTGGTCAAGCGCACCCAGACCGGCATCATCTCCAACCCCGTCACCATCGGGCCCGACGCGACGCTCGAGGACCTCGACCGGATCTGCGGTGAATACCGGGTGTCGGGCCTGCCGGTCGTCGACACCGACCTGAGACTGCTCGGCATCTGCACCAACCGCGACCTGCGCTTCACCCCCGTGGCGGAGTGGGCGACCACCAAGGTCGACGAGGTCATGACGCCGATGCCGCTGGTCACCGGCGCGGTCGGCATCTCCCGCGAGGAGGCCACCGCGCTCCTGCGCAAGCACAAGCGTGAGCGGCTGCCCCTCATCGACGAGCAGGGTCGGCTCGGCGGGCTCATCACCGTCAAGGACTTCGTGAAGTCCGAGCAGTTCCCGCTCGCCTCCAAGGACGCCGACGGCCGGCTGATGGTCGGGGCCGCGATCGGCTACTTCGGCGACGCCTGGCAGCGCGCCACCACCCTCATCGACGCCGGCGTCGACGTGCTCGTCGCCGACACCGCACACGGCCACGTCACCCTGCTGCTCGACATGGTGCGCCGCCTCAAGGGCGACCCGGCCACCCAGCACGTCCAGGTCATCGGCGGCAATGTCGCGACCCGCGAGGGTGCCCAGGCGTTCGTCGACGCGGGTGCCGACGCGGTCAAGGTCGGCTTCGGGCCCGGCTCGATCTGCACCACCCGGGTCGTCACCGGGTGCGGCGTACCCCAGGTCACCGCGGTCTACGAGGCGGCCCTGGCCTGCCGGCCCGCCGGCGTACCCGTCATCGCCGACGGCGGTCTCCAGCAGTCCGGAGACATCGCCAAGGCCATCGTGGCCGGCGCCGACAGCGTGATGGTCGGGTCGCTGCTGGCCGGCTGCGAGGAGTCGCCGGGCGAGCTCATCTTCGTCAACGGCAAGCAGTTCAAGTCCTACCGCGGCATGGGCTCGCTGGGGGCGATGTCGAGCCGCGGCAAGAAGTCCTACTCCAAGGACCGCTACTTCCAGGCCGAGGTCTCCAGCGACGACAAGATCGTGCCCGAGGGCATCGAGGGCCAGGTCGCCTACCGCGGTCCGCTCGCCGCCGTCGCCCACCAGCTCATCGGTGGCCTCAACCAGTCGATGTTCTACGTCGGCGCGCGCACCATCCCCGAGCTGCAGGACAAGGGCCGGTTCATCCGCATCACCTCGGCCTCGCTCAAGGAGAGCCACCCGCACGACGTCCAGATGACCGTCGAGGCGCCCAACTACACCGGGGCCTGATGCTGCTGACGCTCACCCGCGACAGCGTCGCGGCCGGCGACGACGCGACGGCGCCCAACGAGCGGCGCGTCGACCTGCCCGACCCGGCGACCCTGCGCGACCTGGTCGCGTGGCTCGAGCGCGAGCGGGCCGGGGCGAGCGTGGTCGGCGGCGCCACCTGGACCCTGCGCTTGCGCGGGCAGGTCGCCGCGGTGCTGTCTCAGTCGCTCGCCGAGGTCGTCGTCATCGGTGATCCGGCGCTGCCGCTCGACCCGGCCGACAGCCCGCACCTGGAGTACCTCCTGGGGCTCGATCCGAGGGTCGTGATCAGCATGGTCGAGCAGGATCCGGGACGGACCGATCTCGACGCGCTCGCCCGCAGCAGCTGGCACGGCCTGGGTACGACGCCGCCCTAGCCGTCAGAAGGGTCCGCCGTCAGCGGTCCAGGCGCCGCCGGCCGTGCCGGCTCGCGGTGACCAGGCCACCGAGCAGGTGGTTGCGGAACGCGGGGTCGTAGTACATCGCGATCTCGTGGCCGAGCGCCGTGTACCAGGACAGGCCGCGGCCGACCCGGTGCTGCCAGCTCATCGGGTGGTCGCCCATCACACCGGACACGCCCTGGCTCGGGAACGGGTTCTCGGGGCCGGTGGGCAGGTTGCTGGTGTTGGGGTCCTGGGCGTACGACGACTCGTCGATGCTCAGGAGGATGCTGGCCTGCCCGCGCGGGCTCGAGGTGAACGAGTAGAACTCCTCGAACGGCACCTGCCACTGCTCGGGGAGGTGCTGGGTCGAGCGGTGTCTCGCGGACTCGCGCAGGATCGTCCCCGGCTGCTGCAGCGGGTGGCAGAGGAACCGCGCGCCTGCGAGCAGGCGGGTGTAGAAGCGCGAGGTGTATTCCGTGTCGGCGGCCGAGTGCACCCCGACCCAGCCGCCGCCACGCTTCACGAACCGGCGGAGCGCCTCGCGTTGCGTCTCGTCGAGCACGTTGCCGGTGGTGTTGACGAAGGCGATGGCGGTGTAGGCGCGCAGCGAGTCGTGGGTGAACGCGGCTGGGTCCTCGGTCGCGTCGACCGCGATCTCCCGGGTCGCGCCGAGCTCCTTGATCGCGCTGACTGCGGTCTCGATGGAGGCGTGCCGGAACCCGGTGGTGCGGCTGAAGACGAGGATGCGGTGCGCGCGCCGCTTGCCGGCGGCCGGACCCGCCAGGGCCGGCCCGTCCGCCAGCAGTCCGGCGGCAGGCACGGCCAGGGACGCGCCGAGGAGGGCGCGCCGGTTCAGCGTCGTACCAGTCGAGTCGGCGCAGCAGGTATCGGTCATCAGGTCTCCGGTTCTCAGTCTGCGGTCCGATCGGCCAGCCCGCGCGCGATGCGCAGCGCGTTGGCCATGATCGTCAGGGTCGGGTTGAAGCCGGGGAAGGTCGGGAACGTGGAGGCATCGGCGACATAGACGTTGTCGAGCTGGTGCAGACGCCCCGAGGGTGCGCACACCGACGTCTGCGGGTCACGACCCATCCGGGCGGTGCCGGCCAGGTGTGCGGTGTAGGTGATGCCCTCGTTGAGCAGCGGATACGGGATCGGCACCGTGGCGACCACTCCCGGGGCGGCCTGATGCGCGGCCTGCATCCTGGCGCCCAGCAGCGTCGCGGCGGCCTGCTCGTGCCGGTGTGGGGAGTAGGTGATCCGGGCCGCGGGGGTGCCGTGGAAGTCGCGCACCGCGGGGTCGAGGTCGACCCGGTTGGCGGCCTGCGGAAGGTCCTGGTGCACGAGCTGGGAGCCGGCGATACCCGCGTGCAGCCCGACCTTCATCGCCTGCTTCAGCCCGCTGCCGTAGCCGGCGTACGCCGCCAGCGTGCTGGCCCCTTGCACGGGCGGTGCGCCCGAGCCGAGCTGGATCAGCCCCCCGACGATGTAGGGCACGCCGAGCGCGGTGACCTCCGGACCGGTGAACGGCCCCACCAGGTCGTCGATCTGCAGCGTGGTGGACTGCGCGCGCAGGGGGTGGACGTTCTCGGCGAACGCCGCGCCTACCAGGGTGAAGTTGTGGAACATCATGTTGCGCCCGACCTGGTCGGACCGGTTGCCCAGCCCGTGCGGGTGGGCGCTGCTGGCCGAGAGCAGGAGCAGCCGTGCGGTGTTGATCGGGCTGCCGGCCAGCACCACGGTCGAGGCCGCCAGCCGGTGCCGGCGCCCGTCGACGTCGCGCCAGTGCACGGCCCTGGCCCGGCGGCCGTCGCGGGTGGTCTCGATGCGGTGCACCCAGGCGCGGTCGACGACCCGCACCCGCCCGGTCAGCATGGCCGGGTTGAGGAACGAGACCAGTGCGTCGCCGCGCGCGTTGATCGGGCAGCCGTGCCCCGAGCAGAGGCCGCACGAGTTGCACGCCGGCCGCCCGCCGCGGCGGCGGGAGTTGACGGCGGCCGGGTAGGGGTAGGGGTCCCAGCCGACGGCCCGGGCACCCTCGGCCAGCCGGGCGGCGGCGTACCCCGTCGGGTTGGGCGGCATCACGAAGTCATGGCGCCGCGGCGACTGTTGCAGCGTCCGGGCGGGCATCCTCGACCGGTCGCCCTGGACCCCGAGGCGGCGCTCGACGAGGTCGTAGAACGGCTCGAGGTCCGCATACGAGATCGGCCAGTCCGCGACCTGTGCCCCGTCGACCGGGCCGAGGTCCGAGAGCTGGCGGAAGTCCTGCTTCCAGAACCGCGGAGTCTTGGCGTTGTAGTGCAGGGTCGTGCCGCCGACCGCGGCACCGAGCTGGCCCAGCGCGCCCTGGGCCGAGCGGGCGACGCCGCGGCCGGCCTCGGCCTGGGTGCGGGTCGTGTAGGGCTCGAGCAGCGGGTCGGGGAAGCCGAAGCTGCGCAGGCCCTTGACCTCGTCGGAGCCGTACGTCGTCCGCAGCCTGCCGCTGGGTCGCTTGCCCAGGCCGGGCCGCAGGTTGCGCCCCCGCTCCAGCACCGTGACGTCCCAGCCCTGGCGGGCCAGCTCCCACGCGACCGCCGCACCGGCGGCCCCCGAGCCGACGACCACGGCCTCCCGGTCACCCCTGCCCGCGGCGGTCATCGAGCGTCACCCGCCCGGCGCAGCGCGGCCACCGCGTCGTCGTAGGTCGCCAGCAGCCCGCGCACGTGTTCGGCCACGGCCTGGTGGCCGGCCGTGGTCGCGGTCAGCGGCCCGAGCATCGCCTCCGAGGTGGCGAGCGCCAGCGCCGGCCCGAACCGCGCCACCACCTGCTCGATCTCGAGGAGTGGCAGCGGTTCGGTCTCCGGGGACCGGACCTCGTCAGGCGTGTAGCCGCGCGGCTGGCGGTCGCCGTCGAAGCCGATGACCTCCCAGCCGACGCCCTGATGGTTGCCGCCGTACTCCGGCGCGCCGAAGCAGGACTCGAAGGTGTGGGCGGTCGCCAGGCTGAGCATCGCCGTGACCGCCGGGTCGCTCGCGGCGCGCAGGGCGAGGTCGCGGGCCGGCGCCGGGAGGGAGGCGAAGCCCGGGGTGGAGGCGGCCAGCGCGTCGAGGCCGCGGTCGTAGACCTGCTGATAGCCCAGGACGGGTCCGAGGTGCTGGAGCCGGCCGCGGCCCCGGGACCCCTGGATCCGCAGCCGCCAGGCGCGTCGTTCGTACTTGTCGAGCGGCAGGAACTCGGCGAAGTGGTTGACCGGCGAGCCGCCGCGGTCGGAGAACGGCCCGCCGGCGTAGATGCGCGGGGGCTTGGTCCGGAACGCGCCGAGCAGGGCGTCGACGGCCTCGTGGCAGCGGGCTGCGACGGCCCCGGGCGTGCCGTCGTCTGCGGGCACGATCCGGTCGACGACCGCACGCAGCGTGTCCAGCCGCGCGGGGCTGAGGTAGCGGGCGCGGTCGGGTCCGACCGGCAGCGCGACCGCCGGGGCACCGGGGGCGCCCAGCACTGCGACGGCTGCCCCGGCCACGCCACCCACCACCACGGAACGGCGCGACGGGAACCTCGGGTGCGGCAGGTCCACCGGGCTCGAGGGCGGGGACGTCATGCCGCCCCAACGATTCGGGCGAACCCGCGTTATGAGGCGGCCGCGGCCCGCCCCGGCGCCTAGGCTCCTGACCATGACCGAGACCGACCCGGCGGTCCAGGCCTACCTCGACGGCTTCGACGGAGAAGTGCTCGCCCGCCTCGAGCAGGTCCGCGCCATCGTCGCCGAGGAGGCGCCGGATGCGGTCGAAGGCCTGGCCTACGGGCTGATCGGCTGGAAGCTGAACAAGAAGCCGTTGATCTACACCGGCGGGTTCGCCAAGCACGTCGGTCTCTACGCCACGCCCGAGGGGCACGAGGAGTTCGCCGAGGAGCTGTCGCGCTACAAGCAGGGCAAGGGCTCGGTGCAGCTGCCGTTGACCGAGCCCCTGCCCGAGGACCTCATCCATCGGATCGTCGCGTTCCGGGTGCGCTCCTTGTCGGGCTGACCCGTCGACCCCGTCGACGTCGAACCCGGACAGTGCCAGGCTCCTGGTGTGACCGAGGTGACGACCCGCAGGCGTCCCCACGTGGTCGTCCACCTGGCCGTCGGCCTGGACGCCACCGTGCGTGGGTTCGACGCCGACATCGGCGAGTACTACGGGCTCGTCGGCACCTTCCACGAGGACGTCACCCTGGCCGGCGCGGACACCATCCTCGCGCAGGAGGACGCCCTGACCTCCGGCCCGCCCGGCCCAGGGCCGAACCCGGACGGCGCACTGCTCGCGGTGGTCGACTCCCGGGAGCGCGTGACCGCCTGGGAAGCCCTCCGTGACGCCGGCTACTGGCGCGAGGTGCGACCGTTGCGCGGGCACGACGGCGGGCACGTCGACCTGCGTGCAGCCCTGGAGGCCCTGGCAGAGGAGGGCGCGGGGGTGGTGCGGGTCGACAGTGGCGGCAGGCTGGTCGGCGCGCTGCTTGGTGAGGGGCTCGTCGACGAGGTCAGCCTCCTGGTGCACCCCGCTCTCGGTTCGGGGCCGCCCTGGACCGACGGTGTGGGTGGGGTCGGGTTCGAGCTGACCCACCACGAGTCCCGCGGCAGCGGGCTGGTGTGGCTCCGCTACCTCGTCGTGCCCGGAGCACATGCGGGACTCGACTCATGACCTGATCCGCCGGATCTCGCGTTCCGGGTCCGCTCCCTGTCGGGCTGACCCATACTTGCCAATTTGGAAAGTTCGGGACATACTTTCCGATATGGAAAGTATGTCTGCACTACCGTCCGACCCAGCCAGCGACCTGGCTGCCGCCGAGGCCGCACGCCGTCGGCTGACCTCGTCGCTCCGGCTGCCGACCTGGTTCCACATCTCCCTCGGGGTCGCGGTCGCGGTCCAGATCGGAACGGCGGGGGTCGGGCTGTCTCAGGGCGGAGGACCGGGCCTCTGGGTGGCCGCCGCGGGCGTCCTCTTCTTCCTCGCCGTCGCGGGGTGCCTGGCGTTGCGGTTCCGCAGGCTCAACCGAGTCCGCGTCGACGGGCTGTTCAGCCGTGCACTGATGGGCACGTCCGCGCGTTCGTCGCTGGCCTACTGCGCCGGGTTCGCCGGCGCGCTGTGGGCAGCCTTCGAGGGGCAGTGGTGGTTAGCCGGCGTCGCCGCGGCCGCCGGTGGCCTCGGGTACGCGGTCAGCGCGCGGCTCTGGTGGCGGGACTACCTCCGCGACCCCGCGACGCAGGCCCAGGGCGAGTCGTGGACCACCCTCGCCCTGGTCGGGTGCGCCGCCCTGGCAGGGGCGGCCGCCCTGGTCCTCGCGCGCTGATGGCCGGGATCGACCCGCTCATCCACCCGCCCGCCCGGCTCCAGCTGATGACGATGCTGACCGCGGTGTCGGAGGTCGAGTTCGTGACGCTCAGGGAGGCGCTCGGCGTGAGCGACTCCGTGCTGTCCAAGCATGTCTCGGCCCTCTCGGGCAGCGGCTACGTCGCCAGTCGCAAGGGGGTCCTCGACGGCCGGCGTACGACCTGGGTCTCGCTGACCAAGGCGGGTGACCGGGCGCTCCGTGCCCACACGGCGGCGCTCCGGGCCCTGATCGAGGCCGTGGAGCGACCGCGCGCGTAGCTGCTGGGCTGGTCTAACGCACCAGGTCGGCGGGGACGACCCCGAGCGGGAAGGGCTGCTCGACGATCAGGGTCTCGGCTGCCGTGGCGCTGCCCGCCCCGACGTACACGCCGTCACGCAGCTCCCAGACCGTCACCCTCGGCGTGTCCGGATCGGGGTCGACGACCCAGTAGGACGCCACACCGCCTGCTCGTAGCGCGCCTTCTTGGTGTTGAGGTCGAACAGGCGGCTGCTGGGCGACAAGACCTCCACCGCGAGCACGGGAACGGCGGGGAGGTCACGGTCGGTGAAGTCCTCCCGGCGGGCGAGGAGGAGGTCGGGTTGGAACACGGTGTCGATCGCCAGCACGACCTCGAAGGGCGCCATCAGCGCCTCGAGTCCGTCCGGTGCGGCGTCGTCGACCAGCCGGAACACCCGGCCCACCGCTCGCTGATGCAGATGGCGAGGCGCCGGGCTCACGATGAGCATCCCGTCGAGCAGCTCGTAGCGATGCCCGTCATCGGGCATCGAGTCGAGGTCGTCGCGGGTGAGCGGGCGGGAGTACGGCAGGACCGTCATGGCTTCCATGGTGCCTCCTCCTGGCTGTCGCCCTCATGCATCGAGCCTCGCCGAGAAGGCCACTGCATGGCGTCGCTCATCCACAGGAGGCGGTCGGCATAGGCTCAGGCCGTGACCGAGATCGAGATCGGGCGGGCCAAGCGGGCACGCCGCGCCTACGCCTTTGACGACGTGGCGATCGTGCCCTCCCGGCGTACCCGTGACCCCGAAGAGGTCAGCATCGACTGGCAGATCGACGCCTACCGCTTCGAGCTGCCCATCCTCGCCGCGCCGATGGACTCGGTGATGTCCCCGGCCACCGCGATCGCGCTGGGCAGGTACGGCGGGCTGGGCGTGCTCAACCTCGAGGGGCTCTGGACCCGCTACGACGACCCGGAGCCGCTGCTCGAGGAGGTCAGCGGGCTGCAGGGAACCGACGCCACGGCCCGGATGCAGGAGATCTACAGTGAGCCGATCAAGGTCGAGCTCATCACCGAGCGGCTCCGCGAGGTGCGCGAGGCCGGCGTGACCGTCGCCGGCTCGCTCTCGCCGCAGCGGACCCGGGAGTTCGCCAAGACCGTGGTCGACGCCGGCGTGGACATGTTCGTCATCCGCGGCACGACCGTGTCGGCGGAGCACGTGTCGTCACAGGCCGAGCCGCTCAACCTCAAGGAGTTCATCTACGAGCTCGACGTCCCGGTCATCGTCGGCGGCTGCGCCACCCACCAGGCGGCGCTGCACCTGATGCGCACCGGCGCCGCGGGCGTGCTCGTCGGCTTCGGCGGGGGCGCGGCGCACACGACCCGCACCGTCCTCGGCGTCGCCGTGCCGATGGCCTCCGCGGTCGCCGACGTCGCCGCCGCCCGCCGCGACTACCTCGACGAGTCGGGCGGCCGCTATGTCCACGTCATCGCCGACGGCTCGATCGGCAAGTCCGGCGACATCTCCAAGGCGATCGCCTGCGGCGCCGACGCGGTGATGGTCGGGTCGCCGTTCGCCCGCGCCAGCGATGCTCCCGGCCGCGGCTTCCACTGGGGTGCCGAGGCCCATCACACCAACCTGCCGCGGGGCGAGCGGGTCCAGTTCGAGACGGTCGGCACCTTCGAGGAGATCCTGTTCGGCCCCTCCCGGGTTGCCGACGGGACCATGAACCTGGTCGGCGCGCTCAAGCGCTCGATGGCGACCACCGGCTACACCGAGCTCAAGGAGTTCCAGCGGGTGGAGATCGTGCTCCAGGCCTAGACCGACAGATTGGAGTCAGTCGTGATCCGGAAATCAGCAGTCGCACTTCTGGTCGCGGCGTGCGTCGTCGCCGGCTCCGGCGCGACGAGCGTCGCCCGAACCTCGAAGGCGCCGGCAGCGCCGCCCTCGCCGGTGATCGGCCCGGCGACGGCCCTCGGGGCGCCGACCGACGAGCGCGGCGGGGTCATCAGCCCGTTCGTCTACTGCGCTGCTGCGGGGCCGGTCGAGCCGCGGGTGCGCTGGGTCCTGACCAGCAAGGAGACGGGGAAGAAGAGGACCTTCCGCTGGACCGGCTCCTTCCCCAGCGTGGCGCTCCCGCGCGTCCCGGTCGGTCGCTACATCTCCTACACCGTGGCCCACTGCCGCGACGTCACGGCGACGCGGCGTCAGAAGCTCGAGGTCGTCCAGAAGACCCCGGAGACCACCATCTCCCGCGCGGAGTTCAAGGCGATCGAGGACGGGCTGACCCGTGGCGAGGTCAAGGCGATCGTCGGCTACGGCGGCGAGGGTGCCGGCCACTGGGGCAACCACCGGGCACGCACCTACGACCGGATGGCGTTCTGGCGCTGGAGCCTCGTCGTGTTCACCGACGGCCTCGTCACCGACAAGGAGTGGGACGTCCCGCACGGCTGACCCACCGGCGCCGTAACCGCGCCCACGTGACCGCCGTTACTCCCGGCGTGACGAGTCCACGCGCTCTCGGGCTCCTCGGGGCCGGCCTCGGCCTGGCGCTGGCCGTCGGCATGCTGACGGCTCCGCCCGGCGACGCCTCCTCGCTCCCGGCGCCTGCCGTCGCGCCGGCGCCGGCGCCCTCCGGCGTACCGCTCCCGACGCTGAGCAAGCCTCCGGACGGCGTGCACGGCCACCCGCTGTGGGACTCCTGGCACGAGCTGAGGAGCTTCGGCTACCGCCAGCGCGAATACCTCGTGTCCGGCACGGCCCGGGCCCTCGACGGCAGCACCGCGCCCTACACGACGCGCATCATCGTGTTCCGGCCGCGCAAGGAGAGCCGCTCCAACGGCACGGTGATGCTCGACTGGGTCAACGTCACCGCCCAGTTCGAGAACGCCGTGGACACCCTCGAGGCACGGGAGATGCTGCTCCGCGAGGGCTGGACCTTCGTCCACGTCAGCGCCCAGAAGGCGGGGCTGTGCTGCTCCCCGCTGACCCCACAGGCCTACGACCCGGTGCGGTATGCCTCGCTCAACCACCCCGGCGACCAGTACTCCGCAGACATCTTCAGCCAGGTCGCGCGGGCGATGCGCGCGCACCGGGGCCTGGACCCGATGAAGGGCCTGGCCGTGAAGCAGGTGATCGCGGCCGGGCAGTCGCAGTCGGCGGACAAGCTCTACGACTACATCACCCAGTGGCAGGCGCAGGCCGAGGTGATCGACGGCTTCCTGATCCATGGCAACGGCACGGTCAAGAAGACGTTCCCCGCGCCGCTCGACGTACCCGTGCTCAACCTGCTCTCCGACCGCGAGGCGGAGCCCGAGAAGCCCACCAAGGACCGCAACTACCGCCTCTGGGAGGTGGCGGCGACCGCGCACTCGGACTTCTTCATCGGGGTCCAGTCCGTCGACGGCAACGGCCCGCGGGTGGCCGACCAGCCGGCGGCCGACCGGGAGCGCTACGCCGAGATCATGGACCACGCCGGCAACTACGGCCAGGTGCCCGACCCCCTGCACGCCACTTGCACGCTGGCCGGCGCCACCATGCCGATGCACTACGCCACGAGCACGGCGCTGCACCAGCTCAACCGCTGGGTCCGCACCGGCAAGCGTCCCGCGCGCACCCCGCGCTACCAGTTCGACGGGACCGAGCTGGCCAAGGACGAGCACGGCAACACCCTCGGCGGCATCCGGCTGCCACCGGTCGAGGTGCCCGTCGCGCGCTACGAGAGCACGACCTGCAACCTCGGTGGCATCACCGTGCCGTTCAGCGACGCCCAGCTCCAGGAGCTCTACCCGACCTTCGACCGCTACCAGCTGCTGATGGGGCGGGCGACCGACCGGGCCGTACGCCGCGGCTGGCTGCTCCCGCCGGACGCCAGGGACATGATGCGCCGGGTCTGCGCGGTGCAGCCGCGCTACCCGGCCGAGCTCCGCGGCACCTGCACGGCGGCGACCTACGACCCGCCGAGGTTCGCGAGCAACGCCCGACCGTAGGCACATGCCGCGTCCACGTCGACGTGCCGGCTGTCGTCGGCCAGCGTGACGACGTACCCGCCGACCGGACCGCCCGCCTGCGCGAGCGAGACGAACGTGTCGCCGAGCAGGTCTCGGAGCTGGTCCTCGCGGGGCAGCCACACGGCGTCGTGCGCCTCGAGGCTGTCGAGGGCCCACTCGGTCGTGCCGTTGAACGCGAGGATCGGCGGGCCGCCCGGCACGTCCTGCTGCTCGATCACCATGTCGCTGAGCACGAACACCTGGTCGTCGAGGTCATGGTCCGGGACCACGAACGCGTCGCCCCGCCGGGGCTGCCAGGCCACCCCGGCCTCGCGCAGCGCCTGGGCCAGCTCGACGGAAATCACGCGACCAGTCTGCCGCGCTGGGCCACGATGGCCCGATGAGCGACCTGCTGGCCCGGCTCGAGGGCTACTACGACGAGGCGCCGCGCGCCAACGCCGACACCGAGGAGCACGGGCCGTTCACGATCTTCGTGTCCCGCGGTGGCTGGCCCTACTACGCCCGTCCGCGGCTCGGTCTCACCGCGCCGGTGGCGGCCGCCGACGTGACCGCGGTGCTGGCCCGCCTCGAGGAGCTCGGCGTCCCGCAGTCGATCGAGTGGGTCGACCAGACGACGCCGTCGCTGCGGGCCGCCGTGGTCGCGGCGGGGATCGAGGTCGAGGACTACCCGCTGCTCGTCCTCGACGGCGACCCGGTCGAGCGGGTCAGTCCGGCCTTCGTACGCCGCCTGGGACCCGACGACCCGGACCTCGCCGCCGTGCGGGCCGCCGTCCACGTCGGCTTCGACCAGGACGACACGCGCACCGGCCCGGCGTCGGTCGCGGAGCGCGACGCCGTGGTCGCTGCCGAAGGTGGTGACCTCGACACTCTGCGCGAGCTGCTCGAGTCGGGTGGGTCGGTGCTCTACGGCGCGTTCGACCCGGAGGCCGGCGCGGTCGGTGGGGGTTCGCACAACCCGCGCGGCGAGGTCACCGAGATCGTGGGCGTCGGTGTGCTCCCTGCCCACCGTCGCCGCGGCATCGCCGGCCACCTCACCTGGGCGCTGGCGTCGGACGCGGCGTCGTCCGGCGTCCGCACCGTCTTCATGTCGGCCGGCAGCGACGACGTCGCCCGGATCTACGAAGGTGTCGGCTTCCGCCGGGTCGGGACGGCCTGCATCGTGGGGTAGGGCCGGCTCGGCTCTGGATAGTCCCTGACGTTCGGCACAGCCCTACGGCGTCTCGCGGTGCCGAACGTCTGGGACTATCCGGGGCGGGCGCGGCTATTCAGCCTTCAGCCCGGGCGTCCGACCCAGCCCGTTGACCGCGGCCACGACCGCGGCCCGGGCGGCCTCGTCGCCGGGGTCGTCGAGCGCGCGGACCCGGATGGGCCCGGAGCCGATGTGGTTCCAGCCGACGGGGACGTACGCCGCGCGGCGGACGGCGAACGATCCGTCCGGCTGCTCGACGAAGACGAAGCGGACCAGGATCCCGCGGTAGGTCTCCGGCCGGGTGATCTCCTGCTGGGCCACCAGGTTGCCCATCCCGTAGACGACCCATTTCCCGTTGACCCGGGTGATCGGCTGGACGGTGTGGGCGTGCTCGCCGAGCACGAGGTCGACGTCGGGTGACCGGGTCAGCCGCTCGACGGCCGCGACCTGTTCGGGACTGGGATGCTCGTCGTACTCGTAGCCGGCGTGCAGATGCACGACGACCACGTCAGCGCCCGATCGGCGCGCGGCGCGGGCCTGGCGGAGGAGGTCGGGCACGTCGAGCATCGACACCGACCACTCGCGGCCCTCGGGCAGCGGGAAGCCGTTGAGGCCGTAGGTGCCGGCGACCAACCCCACCCGGACGCCGTCGGCCGTGGTCAGCACGACCGGCTGCCGGCGTTCGCGCGCGGTCCGGAACGTGCCCACGTGGGCCACGCCGGCGGCCTCGAGCAGCGACGCGGTGCGGACCAGGCCGTCGAAGCCCTGGTCGAGCGCGTGGTTGGAGGCGGTCGTGCACGCGTCCCAGCCCATCGAGGCGATCCAGGGTGCGATCTCGGGCGGGGCGGCGAAGACCGGATAGCTCTGCAGGGGAGCGCCCGGCGCCGCGAACGGCACCTCGTTGTGGCACAGCGCGAGGTCCGCACCGGCGATCAGCGGCCGGACGTCGGCGAACATCGGGTCGAAGTCATACGGCTCGCCGTGGCGGGCGTCGGCCGCAGCGCTCTGCCAGACCGTGTCGTGCCAGAGCAGGTCGCCGCCCATCACGAGCGAGAACCGGCGCGGCTCGGGCGCCGGAGCCGCCGGAGCCGCCGGAGCAGGCGGCGGGGGAGCCGGTGGGGTGGACGGGGCGGGGTCGCCGCCCCTGCTGAGCACGATCCCGAGCCGAGACTGAGCGGGCTCGGGTGAGTCCGGGAACGGCGTCCCCAGCACCGCGGCGGCCAGCGCCGCGCAGGCGGCGATCCCCACGTGTGCGCGCACGTTGGGAAGACGCATGAGGAGATCCCTGGGTTGCCTGACGGACTGGTGGAGAGAGTGACACGGGCTGGCTGAGAGACTTGCGAGGTGGCCGACCCTAGTGCGCTCAGCCCGGACTCCCGCATCCGCGCGATCGAGGCCATGGCGAGTGGTCCGAGCGATCCTGGGGACCACGAGCTCGACGTGCTCGTCGTCGGCGGCGGCGTGGTCGGCACCGGCGTCGCGCTCGACGCGGTGACCCGCGGCCTGAGCACCGGGCTGGTCGAGCAGCGCGACCTGGCCAGCGGCACCAGCAGCCGCAGCAGCAAGCTCATCCACGGCGGCCTGCGCTACCTCGAGATGCTCGACTTCGCCCTGGTCAAGGAGGCGCTGCAGGAGCGCGGGCTGCTGCTCACCCGGCTGGCGCCCCACCTGGTCCGGCCGGTCCCGTTCCTCTACCCGCTGACCCACCGCGGCTGGGAGCGGCCCTACGTCGGCGCCGGCCTGGCGCTCTACGACGGCATGGCGATGCTCGGGAAGTACGACATGGGGGTGCCGCGCCACCGCCACATGACCCGCAAGACGGTCGCCCGGATCGCGCCGGACTTCGCGCCGGAGTCGATCGCCGGGGCGATCCGCTACTACGACTGCCAGGTCGACGACGCGCGCCTGGTCGTGACCATCGCCCGCACGGCCGCGGCGCACGGCGCCCACGTGGCCACCCGGGTCAAGGTCACCGGGTTCCTCCGCGACGGCGAGCGCGTCGTCGGCGTACGCGCCCGCGACCTCGAGACCGGCACCGACCTGGAGATCCGCGCCCGGGTGGTGGTCAACGCCGCCGGCGTCTGGACCGACGAGATCCAGGAGATGGTCGGCGGCAAGGGCTCGCTCCACGTGCAGGCGAGCAAGGGCATCCACCTCGTGGTCCCGCGCGACCGGATCCGCTCGGAGGCTGGGTTCATCGTGCGCACCGCGACGTCCGTGCTGTTCGTCATCCCGTGGGGGCGGCACTGGATCATCGGCACCACCGACACACCCTGGAACCTCGACAAGGCGCACCCCGCGGCCAGCCGCACCGACATCGACTACATCCTCACCCACGTCAACGCGATCCTCCGCGAGCCGCTCGACCACGAGGACGTGGAGGGCGTGTACGCCGGCCTGCGGCCGCTGCTGTCGGGGGAGTCCGAGCCGACCTCGCGCATCTCCCGCGAGCACACCGTCGTGACGCCGGTGCCCGGTCTGGTGATGATCGCGGGCGGCAAGCTCACGACCTACCGGGTGATGGCCAAGGACGCCGTCGACGCCGCCGGCGACTGGCTCCGCACCGCCGAGGTGATGGTCCGCGACTCGATCACCGACCGCATCCCGCTCGTCGGCGCCGACGGCTACGAGGCCAGGTCCAACCAGCGCGTCCACTTGGCCCGACGGGCCGGACTCGACGTCGCGCGGGTGGACCACCTGCTCGGCCGCTACGGCGCCCGCGTCGACGACCTGCTCGCGCTCATCGACGCCCGTCAAGACCTGGCCGCCCCGCTCGAGGGCGCCGACGACCACCTCGCGGCCGAGATCGTCTACGCCGTCACCCACGAGGGGGCGCGTCACCTCGACGACGTCCTCACCCGGCGTACCCGCATCTCGATCGAGACCTTCGACCGCGGCGTCTCCGCCGCGACCCCCGTGGCCCGGCTGATGGGCGCCGAGCTGGCCTGGGACCAGGCGCGGGTCGCCGAGGAGGTCGACCACTACCTGCGCCGGGTCGAGGCGGAGCGTCAGTCGCAGCTCGCGCTGACCGACCAGGAGGCCGACGAGGCCCGGGTCAAGGCGCCGGAGATCGTTTAGCGGGCGGCGGCAGCACGAGCGCGGCGACCCCCAGGAGCAGCAGCGCGACCGCCCCGTCGAGCCAGTAGTGGTTGGCGGTGACCACCACGACGAGGAACGTGACCAGGACGTGCGCGGCGGCCAGCGAGGCGAGCCACCGCGGCCCGGTGCGGGCCACCACGTAGGCGATCACGGCCGCCCAGCCCACGTGGAGGCTGGGCATCGCGGCGAACTGGTTGGCCAGGTCGCCGCTCGCGCCGGCGTAGGCGTTGGGGCCGAGGACGGCCATCGTGTCTGTGAAGCCCCACTGCGGAAACATCCGCGGCGGAGCCAGCGGATAGACGACGTGGAGCGCCAACGCAGCGCCGGTGAGGCCGATCAGCAGGTTGCGGGCCCACTGGTACTCCGCCCGCGGCCGGACCAGATAGCCCCAGACGAGGAACGCGATGATCGACGGGAAGTGCGCCGAGACGTAGTAGAGGTTCGCGAGGTGCAGCAGCGTGTCCGACGGGACCAGCCCCTGGACCGACGCCTCGGACGGGAGGAGCAGCGCCCGCTCGAGGTGGTGCACGTCGACGGCGTTGCCGTGTGCCACCGCCTCCTGACCGCGGGCGAGGACGCGGCCGAGTCGGTAGAGCCCGTACAACCCGGCGATTAGCGCCAGCTCGGCGATGCCGCGCCGCACCGCCGGCCCGGCCCTCACCAGGGCTCGACGGACCGGCGCCGGGGCACGCCCCGGGTCCACGAGTGTCATCGCATCCCTCCCTCACGGCTGTCTCGCTATGACGACTGTCGGTCGGTGACCGTGCATTCCGCGACCGCATTAGCTCGCTGGGTGCTGGCGTCGTCGAGGGTCTGACCCGGCTAGGTCGTGCAGCTCATCGGCGCGTCGGCCAGCTTGACCAGGCTGACCTCCGGAGGCGCCGGGACGGCGTCGGGCAGGAACCAGCGGAACGCGAGGTTGCCGCGCGGGTAGTCCATGGTGGTGACCGCGTTGGGGTGGGTGGCCTGGCCGTGCGCGAGGACGATCGTGACGGTGCCGTCGGCGTTGGGCACCGCGCTGCCGATGTTGACCGACGTACGGCCGTCGCCGGCGGAGTGGTTGGCCATGAACTGGTTCCAGACGCAGAAGCTCCAGAAGCGGACCTCCGGCGGGCGGTGGGTGATCACCAGCGCCTCGTCCTCGGCCAGGTCGTAGCTGCCGAAGGAGTAGCACGCGTCCCGGGCCGACCAGCCGAAGTTGGCGTCCGGCACCTGGTAGGGCGGGCCCATGGTGTTGGCGGCGTTGGCGACCTCGTGCCCCTGTGTCGACTGCTCCTCGCTGCGCACGCCGATCGTGAGCGGGATGATCATGAACATCGTGCGCAACCACGCGGCCGACGCGCGCAGCGCCGCCGCGGTCTCCGCGTCGCCGTGCCGGATCGGATCCGGCGGCTCGAGCGCCTCGATCTGCCAGGTCACGGGGCGGCCGGTCAGGGGATCGACCTGGTAGTCGCGGGTGACGAGCGCCGCGATGTCGGGGACCGGGCCGATCTCGAAGGAGAAGTCGCCGTTGGCGTCGACCCCCATGTCGGTGTCGTTCAGGTGCAGCACGATCTTGTCCGACCAGGTGCCGGGCGCCGGCTCGTTGTAGCCCGTCAGCGCGAAGTAGATCGCGTCCCCCTTGTTGCCCGAGATCCGGTAGCGACGAGCCGGGTCGACCATGGCGAACCGGTAGAACGCGTCGGTGTTGTCACCGCCCCAGCGCCGGTCCCGGCGGAACGGCGTGTTGAGCTCCATGAAGATCGGCCGGCTCGGCTCGGCGAACAGGTAGGTGTCGAAGGCGACCCCCAAGGTCGTCGCCAGCGCCCGGTAGCCGTCGGCGACGTGCCGGTCGTCGGCCACCGCGCGGTCGCCGTCGAGGAACGACTTGTCGAGGTCGCGGAGCGTGTCGAGCAGCTCTCCCCAGGCGGCGGTGGACTCGTGGCTGGAGTCGGTCATGCGGCGATCCCTCTCATCAGCAGGTCGGTGGTCTGGCCGACCCAGTGCTCGTCGAGCCCCTCGGTGGTCGCGAGCATCAGCCTCATCAGTGCCGCGCCGGAGAGCGTCTCGATGAGGACGTCGGTGTCGACTCCGGCGCGCACCTCGCCGCGATCGACAGCGGTCGCGATCCGGTCGTGGAAGGCCCTCCAGGTGCCGCCGAACCGCTCCAGCAGCGCCGGGTGCAGCGCCGGGTCGGCGGCGATCTCGGCCATCAGCCCGGGCGTGAGCGCGCGGGCCACCGGGTGCGCGAACGCCGCCGCCGTACGCCGCAGCATCTCGGCCAGGTCGTCACGGAGCACGCCGGTGTCGGGCAGCGACAGCTGCTCGCCCTCGGGGAACGCCGCCTCGTGCAGCAGGTGGGCCTTGCTCGGCCAGCGGCGATAGATGGCGGGCTTGCTGGTGCCGGCCCGCTGCGCGATCGCGGCGATCGTCAGGTCGGCGTACCCCACCTCCACGACCAGCTCGGCCGCGGCGCGCAGCACCGCCTCGTCGATCCGGGGGTTCCGCGGACGCCCGCTTTGCGCTTTCATTACGTGACCACCGTAACGTAAAGACGGACCGCAAAGGCAGGGTCATGGCTGAACCCGTTCGGATCGACGACTTCGAGGTCCCGCGCTTCACCCCGGAGGTCGAGGAGATCCGCGACTTCATGACCGTGATGGCGGCGGACTGCCCGCTCGACGCGGGTGTCCTGCACGACAAGGCCCGGGCCGAGACCGGCCTCGACGACTTCGGGCCGGACGACTACCGCGAGCGGCTGGACGTGTTCCTCGGCGCCGTCCGCGAGATCGACGGGCTGCACGGGCCGGGCGTCCTCAACTTCCACATGCAGCTGCTCCAGGTGCTCAAGAACCGGCTGCTGCTCACCGACCTCGTCAAGCGCCACCCGGAGATCCGCGACCTCGAACTGGTCCCGCCGGTCGTCATCGCCGGGCTGCCGAGGACCGGCACCACCCACCTGCACAACCTGCTGGCCGCCGGCCCGACGTTCCGGGTGCTCCGCTACTGGGAGTCGGTCGAGCCGTTCCCGCTGCCGGCCGAGGCGGGCGTCGAGCCGGACCCGCGGCTCGCGCGCACCGACATGGCCGTGGACTTCATGAACCAGGCGATGCCGCTGTTCCCGCTCATGCACGAGATGACGACCGAGCACGTGCACGAGGAGATCCAGCTCCTCTTCAACGACGTCTCCTCGATGCTGATGGAGACGCTCGGCCACGTGCCGTCCTGGCGCGACCACTACCTCGCCCACGACCAGACGCCGCACTACGAGCACCTGCGCCTTCAGCTCCAGGCCCTGCAGTTCCTGCGCGGCGGCCGCCGCTGGCTGCTGAAGTCGCCGCAGCACCTCGAGCAGCTGCCGGTGCTGGAGAAGGTCTTCCCCGGCCTGACGGTCGTGATCACTCACCGCGACCCCGTCCCGGTCACGCTCTCGATGCTGGCGATGCTCTGCTACTCCGCGCGCATGCACCGATCGCCGGTCGACGTCGCGGAGATCAGTGACTACTGGGTCGACCGGCTCGACCGGATGCTCCAGTCGCTGCTGCGCGACCGGCACGTGGTGCCCGGCGAGCGCTCGCTGGACGTGCGGTTCGACGACTTCATGGCCGACGACCTGGCGGTCGCCTCCCAGGTCTACGAGCTGGCGGGGGAGGAGCTCACCGACGAGGCGCGTCAGGCGATGGCGGACTACCTCGACGGGCACCAGCGGGGCCGGCTCGGCACGATCGCGACCAGCCCGGAGATGTTCGGGCAGGACGCCGAGGCGCTGCGGGCCCGCTTCGCGGCGTACGTCGACAGGTTCCTCTCGTCGTAGGTTCTCCCCATGCGCCGACTCATGCGCCGACCCAGGACCGTGACCGTGGTCGCCACCTGTGTCCTCACGCTGATGGTGGCCGGCTCCGCGGGTGCGCAGGTGGCGTCACCTTCAGACTCGCCGTCGAACCTCGCAGGTCGTGGTGCTGTTGCGGCCGGCGCGACGACGTCGACACACACGATCCGGATGCCCGGCGAGCGACGCACCTATCGGCTGGTCGTCCCGACGACGGGCGCGGGGGGTGCGCCTCTGGTGGTGGCGCTGCACGGGTTGTACGGCTCGGGTGAGCGGTTCCAGCTGACCAGCGGCTGGGACCGCGTCGCCGTAGAGGAGGGCGCGGTGCTGGTCTATCCCGACTCCTACACCGCCGGATGGCGCAGTCGGCCGACCGAGGCCCAGGACGTGATGTTCCTGGCCAAGCTCATCAAGGGGGTCACCCGTCGGCAGGGCACCGACCCCCGCCGCGTCTACGTCGTCGGCAACTCCAGCGGTGCGTTCATGAGCTACCGCTTCGCGTGCGACCGCGCCGACCTGGTGGCGGCGATCGGGCCCGTGGCCGGTGCTCCGCTCGCGGACTGCGCCGAGCCGCCGAGCCGGCCGGTCCCGGTCGTCTCGGTGCACGGCAAGGCGGACACCGTCGTCCCCTACCACGGTGGCCACCCACAGCTGCCCGGGCAGCCCCCGGGCGACGTCGAGCTGCCGTCGGCCCACGAGATGGCCCGGCGCTGGGCCGCGCACAACGGCTGCCGTCCGGGACCGCGTCGCGCCGGGACGGTCCCCGTGGTCACCAAGACGTGGGGCCACTGCGACCGGCACGCGAGGGTGCGCCTCATCAGCATCAGCAGGTGGCCGCACGAGTATCCGACGACCGAGGCGGGGGCGCCCGTCGACGCAGCGACGGTGCAGTGGTCGTTCCTCCAGCGGTACCGGCTGCCTCGCGTCCGTTGAGACCAGGTCCGTTGACAACTAGAACACGTTCTACAAAACTGACGCGTGTCAACTAGAGACCCACGTCACAGGAGTTGCCGGTGACCATCGGCCCCACGTCAGACCTCAAGCTGCAGCGCACCGCACGCGATCCGGCGACCGTCCCGCCGCTGCTCGAGGACTGGCTCAGGGGGGCGCTGCCGGCCGGCGCCGAGCCCGAGGTCACCATCCTCAGCGGCATCGACGCCAACGGGATGAGCTCGGAGACGCTGGTCTTCGACGCCACCTGGACCGAGGACGGCGAGCGCTCGACGCGCGAGTTCGTCGCCCGGGTCGCGCCGAGCCCTGACGAATACCCGGTCTTCATGGACTACGCCCTCCAGGACCAGTACGACGCGATGCGGATCGTCGGCGAGCGCACCGGCGTACCGGTGCCGGAGGTCGGGCTGTTCGAGCCGACCGGCGAGGTCCTCGGCACGCCGTTCTTCCTGATGAAGCGGATCGACGGGGTCGTGCCGCCCGACGTACCGCCCTACAACTGGGGCACCGCGCCCGACATCGACGGCAACTGGCTCTCCGACGCCTCGCCCGAGGACCAGCGCCGGCTCCAGGACAACACCATCAAGGCGATCGCCGAGCTGCACTCGATCCCGGAGGCGGCCGAGACGTTCGCGTTCCTCGACCGGTCGTCCTACCCCGGCGACACCCCGCTGCGCCGCAACCTCGCGTGGGTACGCGCCTGGTACGAGTGGGCGGTCCCCGACCTCGGCCCGTCGCCGATCACCGAGCGGGCGCTGGACTGGCTCGACGCCCACGAGCCGGAGTCCGAGACCGACACGGTGCTCTGCTGGGGCGACTCCCGGATCGGCAACGTGATGTTCCGGGACTTCGCGCCGGTCGGCGTCCTCGACTGGGAGATGGCCGCGATCGGCCCGCGCGAGATGGACCTGTCGTGGATCGTCTTCGCCCACATGGTCTTCGAGTCGATCACCGAGGTGTTCGGGTTCCCGGGCATGCCGGACTTCATGCGCGAGGAGGACGTCAGGTCGACGTACGCCGCCGCGACCGGCAAGGAGCTGGGCGACCTCACCTGGTACCACCTCTACAACGCCGTCCAGTGGTGCGTGGTCTTCATGCGCACCGGCGCCCGGTCGATCCACTTCGGTGAGGTCGAGCGGCCCGAGGACATCGAGTCCCTCTTCCACCACAAGCCGCTGATGGAGCGGCTCCTCGCGAAGGCAGGCGCCTGATGATCACCGGGCTCGACGAGTACCCGATCCACCAGCTGCCCCAGCCGGTCGTCGACGTCGGCAGCAGCGACCGCAACTTCTACGACCGCTGGTACTTCAACGCCCACGACCGCACCGGTGACGTCTTCGCCATCTTCGGCGCCGGCTACTACCCCAACCTGGGCACCAAGGACGCGTTCGTCCTCATCCGCCGCGGCGACGAGCAGACCGCGGTCCACCTCGGCGACGCGATGGACCACGACCGGCTCAACCCGCGCATCGGCAACTTCCGGATCGAGGTCCCCAAGCCGCTGGAGGAGGTCAGGGTCGTCCTGGAGGAGACCGAGGGCATCGCGATGGACCTCCACTGGCGCGGCCTCTTCCCCGCCATCCAGGAGGCGCCGCACGTGATGCGCACCGGCACCCTGAAGAAGGTGCTGGACGCCCAGCGGTTCGCCCAGTGCGGCTCGTGGGAGGGGGTCATCTCGATCGACGGGGCCGACCTCGCCGTCACGCCCGACCGCTGGATCGGCTCCCGCGACCGGTCGTGGGGGATCCGCCCCTCCGGCGAGGCCGAGCCGCCCGGCCGCCCTGCCGAGCCGGCGTGGAACGGCATGTGGTGGCTCTACGTCCCGGTCGCCTTCGACGACTTCGGGGTCTGCCTGATCATCCAGGAGGAGGCCGACGGCTACCGGCTCCTCAACGACTGCACCCGGATCTTCAAGGACGGCCGGATCGAGCAGCTCGGCTGGCCGCGGATCCGCACGACGTACGTCTCGGGCACCCGGACGCCCAAGAGCGGCGTCGTCGAGTGCACGCTGCCCGACGGCACGCCGGTCACGATCGAGCTGGAGTCGCTGCTGCCCGTCCCGATCCACGTCGGCGGCGGCTATGGAGGCGACTCGGACTGGGGCCACGGTCAGTGGAAGGGCGCCGGCTTCACCGAGCGGCTGACCTACGACATGACCGACCCGGGCGTCGTCGGCCGCGTGCCGTTCGGCCTCACCGACAGCGTCGGCCGGGCCGTCTGGACCGAGGAGGGCAAGGACCCGCAGGAGGGCTGGGGCCTCTACGAGCACGGCGTCCTTGGCCTCCATGAGCCCTCCGGCTTCACCGACTGGTTCATCCACGCGCCATGACCGCAGCCCTGCCGGCCGCCCGTCGCTGTAACCCGGTGTCCGGGTCACTAGCACGGTGGCCGGACACCGTGGCAGTGACCCGGACACTGAGTTACAAGCGCCCGCCCGCCCGCACCACGACCAGGAGCACCCCATGACCCACGACCGCGACGCCTTCTTCATCGACGGCGGCTGGGCCGCCCCGGCCACCTCCGACGTCATCGAGGTGATCAACCCGGCCACCGAGGAGGTGGCCGCCCGGGTCCCCGACGGCTCGCCGGCCGACATCGACGCCGCGGTGAGCGCCGCGCGTACGGCGTTCGACTCCGGGCCCTGGCCGCAGATGTCGCCGCAGGAGCGGATCGACGTCGTCCAGGAGTTCTCCAACCTCTACGCCGGCAGCCTCACGGCGATGGCCGACCTGATCACCCTCGAGATGGGGTCGCCGACGTCGTTCTCCAACCTGGCGCAGTCGCCGGCGCCGTGGATGCAGATCGAGGCGTTCCTGGCGATTGCCCGCGAGTTCGACTTCGAGGCCGAGCGCCCGGGCGCGCTCGGCGCGCCCGTCGTCGTACGCCGCGAGCCGGTCGGCGTCGTCGCGGCGATCCCGCCGTGGAACGTCCCGCAGTTCACGATCATGTCCAAGGTCGTCCCCGCGCTGCTGACCGGCTGCACGATCGTGGTGAAGCCGGCGCCCGAGTCGCCGCTCGACGCCTACCTGATGGCCGAGCTGCTGCAGGAGGCCGGCGTACCCCAGGGCGTGGTCAACTTCGTGCAGGGCGGCCGCGAGACCGGCGCCCACCTCGTCGCCCACCCCGGCGTCGACAAGGTCGCGTTCACTGGGTCGACCGCGGCCGGCCGCAAGATCGCCGCGGTGTGCGGCGAGCAGCTCAAGAGGGTCTCGCTCGAGCTCGGCGGCAAGTCGGCCGCGATCGTGCTGGAGGACGCCGACCTCACCCAGGCGCTGGAGGGGCTCAAGTTCACGTCGGTGATGAACTCCGGCCAGGCCTGTGTCGCCCAGACCCGGGTCCTCGCCCCGCGCAGCAGGTACGAAGAGTTCGTCGAGGCGTTCGGCGAGACGATCGGGTCGATGAAGGTCGGCGACCCGATGGACCCCGAGACCGAGATCGGCCCGATGGTCGCCCAGCGGCAGCAGGAGCGCGTCGAGAAGTACATCGCGCTCGGCCAGGAGGAGGGCGCCCGCGTCGTCGTCGGCGGCAACGGCATGCCCGACGGCCTCGACCGGGGCTGGTACGTCCGCCCCACCGTCTTCGCCGACGTGGACAACCGGATGCGGATCGCCCAGGAGGAGATCTTCGGCCCGGTCGTCTCGGTCATCCCCTACGACGGGGTCGACGAGGCGGTGGCCATCGCCAACGACTCCGACTACGGCCTGGCCGGCACGGTGTGGACCGCCGACAAGGAGGCCGGCCTCGACGTGGCCCGCCGGGTGCGCACCGGCACCTACGGCGTCAACACCTACACGATGGACTTCGCGGCGCCGTTCGGCGGCTACAAGGCCTCGGGTCTCGGCCGGGAGTTCGGGCCCGAGGGCCTGGCGCAGTACACCGAGCTGAAGTCGATCTACACCGAACTGCCTCCCGCTGGTTGAGGAGGTCGCGCAGCGACCGTCTCGAAACCTCCGCAGGGAAGGCACCTACGTGACCGACCAGCTCAACGAGCTCGCCTACTACGCCGTCACCCACCACCCCGCCGACGCCCGGAAGGTCTTCACCGAGGCCACGGACGCGGAGGGGCTGGGTCTCGGCTCCTGCATGATCAGCGAGCGGTTCACCGTCAAGGAGGCGGGCGCGCTCGCCGGGGCGGTGGCCGGACGGGCGCCGTCCCTGGGCATCGCCAGCGCCGCGATCAACCACCACACCCGGCACCCGGTCGTCACCGCCGCCATGGGGTCGACGCTCAAGGCGATCACCGAGGGCCGCTATGCGATGTCCTTCGGCCGCGGCTCCTCCCAGCACTGGAGGACTCTCGGACTGCCGGTCGTCACCGAGGCGGTCCTCCGCGACTTCCTGACCATGCTGCGCCAGCTGTGGACCGACGGCTTCGTGCTCGACCACGACGGCCCGGCCGGGACGTTCCCCGTGCTGCACAACCTGCACGGCCTCGAGGGCGGCGGCCCGCCGCTCGGCCTCGTGGCCGTCGGCCCGCGGACCATGGAGCTCGCCGGCGAGCTCTGCGACTTCGTCGTCATGCACACGTTCTTCTCCGAGCAGGCCACGACCTCGTCCATCGAGGCCGTACGCCGCGGCGCGGAGCGGGCCGGCCGCGACCCGGACGCCGTGCGCATCTGGTCGTGCCTGGCCGCCGTACCCGACGACCTGTCCGAGGACGACCGCGTGCGCCGCGGTGTGGGCCGGCTGGTGACCTACTTCCAGGCCTACGGCGACACCCTGGTCTCGGTGAACGGCTGGGACCCCGGCGCCTGGGAGAAGCTCAAGACCTCTGACCTCTTCGTCGACGCCTCGAACGCCGGCGGTGCGATCGACGCGACCGCCTCGACCGAGACGCTGCAGCGCCTCGGCGAGATGGTCCCCGACGAGTGGCTGGCCGCCTCGGCCCACGGCCGTCCCGAGGAGGCCGCTCGGACGATCGTGCGCGAGCTCGAGCTCGGCTGCCACTCGGTGATCCTGCACGGCGCCGAGCCGAGCGAGATCGCGCCGATGGTGGAGGCCTACCGCGCCGTACGCCCCGACCTGAAGCGGCCGGTGGCCACCAACCCGGGCCTGTTCGCCACCGTGAGGTAGGCACCCACCAGACCCCTCTGACCCCCCGTGTCCCGAGCCGGGGGGTCAGAGGCATCAGAGGTAGGCGCCGGTGGTGAGCTCCTCGGAGAACCGGCCCGCCGCGACCGCCCGCAGCACGGCCTCGGTGGTGACCCGGCCCTCGCTGCCCAAGTAGGCCCGCCGGGCCAGGTCGCGCAGGTCGGCGCCGGTCGCCCCGTCGGTCGCCCGGACCACGCGGCCCAGGTCGAGGTCGGGGAACGCCGCCAGGTAGCGCTCGAGGATCCGGTAGCGGCCCTGCGGGCCCGGCGCCTTCATCTCGATGACGGCGTCGAACCGCGACGCCCGGATCGCCGCGGGGTCGATGCTGCCCGGCGCGTTGGTCGACGCCAGCACGACGACGCCCTCGCGGGACGCCATCACCTCGTCCATCGAGCCGAGGAAGCCGTGCAGCTGCTCGGCGCCCGCCCCACGCGACCCGACCACCAGGTCGAGGTCGTCGATGACGACGACGGACGGCGCCAGCTGGCCGGCCAGCCGGAACAGCGGCGTCAGGAACCGCTGGACCGCCCACGAGGTCGCCATCAGCACGGTCGCCCGGCCTTTGACCTCGGTCGCCACGATCCGCGCGAGCTGGCTCTTGCCGGTGCCCGGCGGCCCGACGCACAGCACGCCGGCCGACGACGCCAGCCCGGCCGCCGCCAGGGTCTCGCTCATCGCGAGCGAGCCGTGGACGTGCTTGTCGACGGTCTCCCACACGTGCCCCGGGAGCAGCAGGTCGTCACGGGTCACCTCGCCCGCGTCCCAGCGGGTCAGGTTGATCCCCTTGTTGTCCGCCTCGACGGTGAACTGGCCGAACCGGAACGGCGACGCCGTCGTGGTCGTCTCGACCACCCACGCCCGGAACGCCGAGCGCAGCGCGATCAGCCGCTCGACGGTGGTGAACACCTCGAGCTCCGCCTCCCACTCGGCCTGGTGGATCCGGGCCACGACCTCGTGGTCGCAGATGACCCCGGCCGGCACCAGGACGATGGCCGAGATGGGTACGGCGCGGTCGCCCGCGGTCGTCTCGGCGATGCCCCACACCGGCGCGCCCTTTGCCGTACCGCTCGCCAGCAGGCGCTCGGCGTCCTCGCCCAGCACGGCCGCGAGCGCCGCACCGACCGCCGCAACAGCCGGCCGGTTGAGCCGCGTGGACACCGCGGCCAGGCGCGACTCGGAGACCCCGAGGGTGCGTGCCGGCACGCTCGTCGGAGTCTGCTTGGTGTCTCCGACGGTGCGGGGCTCAACATTCATCCTGCGACCAGGGTGACAGCGAGCACCGACGGATTGCCACGCAATTCGAGGTGGTCGAGCAGCGAGCGCCAGCGAGCGTCGTCGAGACCACCGCAAGGAAGGCACCCGCTGAAGCCCCGCTGGTCGAGCCTGTCGAGACCACCGCAGCTATGGCAATCACCCGAGCTCAGGCGCCAGACTCCGAGGTCGTGACGACCATCGAGACCATCGTCCGGGGCATCAACCGCGAGCTGGTGCCGGCGTTCGAGGAGAAGCTGCGCGCAGCCCTCGCCGATCAGAGCCGCGAGTGGCTGGTCGACCAGGTGGTGCGGCTGACCCTCGACGCCCACGCGCTCGAGGAGGCCGACCGCCGCCAGGTCGCCGAGGCCAAGGCCCGGGCCCGGCAGGAGCGCCACGACCGGGTGGCGGCGATGGGCTTCGGCCTGGGCGCGCTCGAGGCCTTTCTCGCCGAGCACGCCGGCGCCACCCGCGAGTCGCTGGTCGCCGCCGGCCACCTGCGGCCCGAGGCTCCGGCCAAGGGCACGGCCCTGATCACCAGCGCGCACCGCACCGAGTCCGGCGACGCGCTGCTGACCAAGGCCAAGGACGTCCTGTTCGTCCTGCTGTTCGGCGACGAGTCGCTCGGCTGCGACCTCGACCGCGGATCACAGGAACTGCTGACCCTCGCCGTCCCGCGGTTCAAGGCCGGCGCGCTCGACTTCATGCGCGCCTCGACCGAGCTCGCCGCCGCCGGCACCTGGCAGGACCCGGACAGCGTCAGCAACGACGAGCGCGCCGACAACGTGCTGATCGAGGTGCAGTACGGCGAGGTCGGCGGCGAGCTGGTCGGCCGAGGCATTGTGCTCGCGCTGACCCTGATCAACAACCTCGAGGTCAACGAGCAGGTGCTCTACGCACGGATGATCAACGTCGAGGAGACGTCGCTCATTGTCTAGGTCACAGCTCGGTGATCCACCACCTGAATTGCTCCGAGCTCACTGTGGCTGCTTGCGCCTGACCTGAACGCGCACGTTTGCGAGGTGCGCTCAGCAACTCGAGGCGACCCATGCTTGTGCTGTCTCGACAGCCTTCTTGGCAGTCCTGACCTTCTTCTTGGCGGCCGCGACCTTTGCCTTGGCCTTCTTGACCTTCTCCGCCCGGACGCTGAGCGGTGCAGACCTGGCAGCCTTGAGCTTCTTCTTCGCCACCGCGAGCTTGCCCTGAGCTCGCTGTAGAGCGTCCTTCGCGGACGATAGATCCGCTTCGGCGGCCATGCACGCGGGCGTGGGGCCAGGCGGTGGTGTCACAACCGGCGCCGCTGGTGTGACCGTGTTGGAGGGGTCGCTGGCCGGAGAGTCGCCGATGGCGTTGGTGGCGACCACGGTGAAGGTGTAGGCGGTGCCGTTGGTCAGGCCGGTGAGGGTGGTCGAGGTGACCCCGGGACTCACGGTCTTGGTGAGGCCGCCGGGGGAGCTGGTCACGGTGTACCCGGTCAGGGCCGAGCCCCCATCGCTGCTTGGCGCGGTCCACGACACCATCGCCTGGGCGTCCCCGGCGGTCGCGGTCACCCCAGTCGGGGCCCCTGGCACGGTGGCCGGAGCGACCGGGGTGACCGTGTTGGAGGGGTCGCTGGCCGGAGAGTCGCCGATGGCGTTGGTGGCGACCACGGTGAAGGTGTAGGCGGTGCCGTTGGTCAGGCCGGTGAGGGTGGTCGAGGTGACCCCGGGACTCACGG